>SSGH01000006.1 GCA_008015835.1 Lysobacter sp. | reverse complement strand
TTGGTGCTCGGGGTGAACTCGCTCACCGTGCCGGTCACGCGCACCCGATTGCCCACCGCGGCCGTCGCCGGCGGCGCCGTCGAGGTGAACACGAAAATGCCTTCGGACGTGTTCGGGTCGGCGTCGACGTTGGCGTCGGCGGCCTGCAGGAAGAAGCCGTTGTTGAACTTCTGCGCGGTGACGATGCCCTCGGTGGTGACCACGGCGCCGTTGAGCGGCGACAGCAGACCATTGCCCTGGATGTCGTGGATCTGCACCACGCTGACGTCGTCGTTCTGGATCGTGCCCAGGCCTTGGCCGTCGGCGATGTTCGCGCCGGTGGCCGAGACGATGTTGACGAAGAAGGTTTCGTCGGGCTCGCTGGCGGTATCGCCGTTCACCGTGACGCTGAAGGCGACGGAGTTGCTGCCTTCGGGGATGGTGAGGGTGCCGCTGCCGGCGACGTAGTCGACCCCAGCGGTGGCGGTGCCGTCGGCGGTGGCGTACTGGACGCTGACGCCGCCGGGGCCGGCCGGTTGGCTCAGGCCGAAGGCGAAGAAGAACTGGGTGGTGCCGCTATCGCCTTCGATGGCGCTGACGTCGTTCACCGACACCAGCGGCGTCCCGCCGCCGCCGCAGACGAACGCGGTGGCCGCGCTGTTGCGCGGGTTCGGCGCGCCGGTGGCGAAGTCGGTGCTGTTGTTGGCCGTATCGGTGCAGCCGCTGTCCGCGCGCAGCACGGCGAGCGTGTTGCTCGGCGCCGGCGTGGGCGCGGTTTCCGAACAGTTGGCGGTGCCGAAGCCGACGAAGTCGACGATCGCGCCGCCGGTCGGGCAAGCGCCGGTCAGCGTGGTTTGGTTGTTGGTCAGCGCGACTTTGCCGGCCGTGCCGCTCATCGCGATGGTGCCGGTGGCGTCCGGCGTGGGCAGGGCCAACGCGGCGGTGTTCGCGCCGTCGGCCTGCTTGATCAAGTAATAACCGCCCGCGGCGATCGAGCCGCTGAGGTTCGTCCGGGTCCAGGTGGTGCCGGTCGAGGAGGCGTACTGCACGGACCAGCCGGTCAGATCGACCGAAGTGACGCCGTTGTTGTGTAGTTCGATGTAGTCGCTGCGGTACGTCGCGCCGCTATTGCCGCCGCCGCCATGGAGCTGGCTGACCACTACCTGGGCGTTAACGCCGCCCGCAGTAAGCAGTAACCCCGCCGCGAGGACGCGGCTGATGAATCGGAACATGCGAGATTCCCCCAGAAGTGCTCTGTCGAAAGAGACCGCGGCTGTGCGCGGGCTGCGAATTGTGACGGAAATCCTCGGTCCCGTGGGTTTCAATCCGATGACTGGCCCCGGGGCGGCCGTGCAGAAGACGTGAGATTCGCGGCTTTTTCGAGTGCGTTCCCCGAAAATCAATCGCTTGAGAACGATTCTTCGCGTCGCGTCTCGCCTCCGCGCTTCGTCGAGCGCTTCCGGCCCCCGCCCTGTCCCGACCCGCTCGCGAGGGCCGTGTGCGGCCCGGCGCTGCGGTATCGCGGCGGCGCCCGGTCGGGTTAGCCTGAGGGATGGCTATCGATCGTAACGAACGTCCGCTCGAAGCGGACATCCACACCGACCTCAGCGGCCGCACGACCTACAGCGGCTATCTGCAGTTGGACCGTTTGTTGTCCTCGCAGCGACCGTTGTCGGCCCCGCCGCATCACGACGAAATGCTGTTCATCGTCCAGCACCAAGTCGCCGAACTCTGGCTGAAATTGTTGGTGCACGAACTGAGCGCCGCGGTCGATCACATCCGCAACGACCGCGTGTGGCAGTTCGGCAAAGTCGCCGCGCGCTGCAAGCGCGTGCAAGAGCAGCTCACGAGCATGTGGTCGGTGCTGGAAACGCTCACGCCTTCCGAATACATGGAATTTCGGCATGTGCTGGGGCCGTCGTCGGGTTTCCAATCGCTGCAGTACCGCACCGTCGAATTCCTGATGGGCAATAAGAACGCGGCGATGCTGCGCGTGTTCGACTACGACGCCGAACTGCAGGCGCGTCTGCGCGCGGTGCTGGAAGCGCCGAGCCTCTACGACGAATTCCTGCGCTATCTCGCGCGCTGGGGTCATGCCGTGCCGGAGAAGTATCTGCAGCGCGATTGGACCAAGCCGCATGTGTTCGATCCGGAATTGGTGCCGGTGTTCGAGCGCATCTATGAGGACACCACCACCTACTGGCGCGAATACGCGCTGTGCGAGGACATGGTCGATCTCGAAACCCAGTTCCAAATTTGGCGCTTCCGTCATTTGCGCACGGTGATGCGCGTGATCGGCTTCAAGCGCGGCACCGGCGGCTCCAGCGGCGCGCCGTTCCTGAAACAGGCCCTGGACTTGACCTTCTTCCCCGAATTGTTCGATGTCCGCACCGTCGTCGGCCCCGTGCGCGATCCGCGCGGCGCGGCGGGTCGGTAAGCGGGTTCGCCCGAAGCGTTCGAGATCGCGAGCGTGCAGACCGCCGTCAACCAAACCTTGTCCGGCCCGCCGGCATGGGTCGCGACCTTCGCCGCAGTGGCGATTCTGGGCATGGCCGCGCGCGGCATGCCCTGGCACAAACTTCGCGGCGACGCCGAGGCCTGGCGCGTGTTGCTGATCGCCACGGCGGTGTTTTGCGGGCTGCGCTTCTTCAACGCCGATGCGCTGGTGGGCGTGCGCCTGCATTTCATCGGCGCGGCGCTGTCGACCCTGATGTTCGGTCCGCGCTTCGCGCTGTGGACCTTGGCCGTCGCCAGCCTCGCCGCATGGGCGATGGGCAGCGCTTGGTACGGCTGGGCGCCGGATTTTCTGATCTGCGGCGCCCTGCCGGTGGCGGTCGCGCACGCGGTCGCCGTCGGCATCGAACGGCGATTGCCGCCGAACGTGTTCGTCTACGTGATGGTCCGCGGCTTCCTCGGCGGCGGGGCGGCCATCGCCGCCTGCGATCTGGCGAAAGCCGCCGTCGCCTACGCGTTGGACGAGTCCGCGTCCGCCGCCTATTTGGCCGCGACCTTGCCGATGATGTTCGGCGAAGGCTTCATGACCGGCGGCGCGATCGTGCTGATCGTGGTGTATCGCCCGCAGTGGTGCGCCACCTTCGACGATGCGCGGTATCTTCCTCCGCAAGCCTGAACGTCGGTCGATGGTGCGGCGCACCACGCGCCGCGCCCGGTTTGACGCCCCGCGGCGGGTCGGTCATCCTCCGCCCGCGACCGAGCGCCCGGTGCGACGGTTCGAACGCCTTCGCGCAACCCTTTTATTTCCAGAGAGAGACCCCGCATGAGCGGAGCCACGACTTCTTCCGATTCACCGACCGCGTTGCCCGAATTCGCACAAGTCTTGGGGCATCCCAAACCGCTGTGGATGCTGTTCATGGCGGAATTCTGGGAACGCTTCGCGTTCTACGGCATCCGTTGGGCCTTGGTGCTCTACATCGTCGCCCAGTTCTATAACGGCGACGCGTCCGGTCAGGCCCCGGCCGGTTTGATCTACGGCTCCTACCTCGCCTTGGTCTATGCCGGCGCGATCTTCGGCGGTTACGTCGCCGACCGCTACATCGGGTATCAGCGTTCGATTCTGATCGGCGCGGTGATCATGGCGATCGGTTTGTTCCTGGTGAGCATTCCCAACCAGGACGTGTTCAAACTCGGTCTCGCCACCATCGTCGTCGGCAACGGCCTGTTCAAGCCGATCATCTCGACCGTCGTCGGCAAGATCTACGCGCAAGGCGACGAGCGCCGCGACTCCGGGTTCACCATCTTCTACATGGGCATCAACGCCGGCGCGTTCGTCGCGCCGATCCTGACCCAAATCCTCGCCGAGAAAGTGTTCGGCACCGAGACGATGCCGGCCTACAAAGTGGTGTTCATCGCCGCCGCCATCGGCATGCTGATCAGCACCTTCTGGTTCTGGCTCGGCCGCGGCCAGCTCAAAGGCATCGGCGCGCCGCCGGTCGGCGGCGAAAGCCTCGCCCGCGTCGCGATCGTCGCGATCGGCGCGGCCTGCGTGGTGCCGGTGGTGTACTTCCTGCTCGCGCTGGGCGCGCAGACGCTGCAGCTCATCCTCACCGTGATGTTCGTGCTGCTCGCGGTGATGCTGCTGATCGAAGGTATCCGCAACGGCCCGGTGGCGCGCGACAAAGTCATCGCGATGCTGATCATCTTCGCGTTCAACATCCTGTTCTGGATGTTCTTCGAACAAGCCGGCAGCTCGTTCACCTTCCTCGCCGACAACATCGTCAATCGCGATTTGGGCGGCTGGACGTTCCCCACCGCGTGGTTCCAAAGCGTCAACTCCGTCGCGATCATCCTGCTCGCGCCGGTCATCGCCTGGATCTGGGTGAAGATGGGGCGCTGGAACCCGTCGATCCCGCGCAAATTCGGCCTGGGTCTGCTGTTCAACGGCTTGGCCTTCCTGCTGCTGATGGTCGCGCTGTCGTCGATGGTCGATCCGGCGACGCTGAAGATTCCGTTCTGGACGCTGTTCGCGGTGTACTGGATTCAATCCATCGGCGAGCTGTGCCTGTCGCCGATCGGGCTGTCGATGGTCACCAAGCTCGCGCCGATGCGTCTCGTCGGTTTCGGCATGGGCGGTTGGTTCCTGTCGACCGGCATCGGCAACAACTTGTCGGGCATTTTCGCCGGTCACGTCAGCGGCGAGGGCGGCATGACCACCGCATCGGCGCTGTCCGGCTACACCTTCGGGTTCTGGTCGTTGATCGGTTTCGGCGTGCTGTTGTTCTTGATCGCGCCGCTGATCCAGAAGTTGATGCACGGCGTGAAGTGATCGCGTCGCCGCGCCCGCGTTCGCGCGGGCGCGGCGTTCGCTTGAGGCCTCGACTGCCCGATGCTGACGGGTCGGGGGCGATCGGATCGTCCTCGAAGCGATGCGCGCGCGCCGGAACCGGCGGCGTATGATGGGTCGCCGCGACGCGCGGGGAGGCGCGTCGCCGGGCATCGGTATCACGTCGAGGGGGTGTCATGCAGGCGTCGCATCGTCCGTCTAAGTGGTTCTGGATCGTTTCGGGTTTGCTGCTGGCGTGGAATCTGCTGGGCGTGATGGCCTACGTGCAGGAGGCGACGATGAGCGCCGAGGCGCTGGGCGCGATGCCCGAGGCGCAGCGCGCGCTGTTGCGGACCCGTTCGGCTTGGGCGACCGCGGCGTTCGCCGTCGCGGTCTTCGGCGGCGCGGCGGGATGCCTGATGTTGTTGTTGCGCAGCCGGCTGGCGGTGCCGGTCTTGGCGCTGTCGTTCGTCGGCGTGGTGGTGCAGATGGTCCACGCGTTCTTCATCGTCGATAGCTACGCCGTGTACGGTCCCGGCGGGCTCGCGATGCCGGCGATGGTGCTGGTCTTCTCGATCTTTCTCGTCTGGTACGCGCGTCGCGCGCGAAAGCGCGGCTGGTTGGGATAAGGCCCTGAACCACGACGCGTCAAGCGTCGTCGGCGCTTAAGGTTTTCGTCGCCGCCGCGAGTTTCGTCAGTAAACCGTCCAGCATCGCGCGCTCGGCGTCGTCCAGCGGCGCGAGCAAGCGCTGTTCGTAGGCGCGCGCTACGGGCACCACCTCGTCGTAGACGGCGTACCCGGCCTCGCTCAACGCCAGGACCGAACGTCGGCGGTCGTCGCCGTGGGTGTCGCGCTGCAGCAAGCCGCGCTCCAACAGGCGCGCCACCGCGCGGCTCACCGCGACTTTATCCATCGCCGTGCGCTCGGCCACTTCGTTGGCCGACAGCTCGGTATCGCGCCCCAGCACCGCGATCACGCGCCATTCGGTGATGCCGATTCCGAAGCGCTCGGCGTAGCCCTGGGCGATGCTCTGGCTGACCCGATTGGACAGCACGCTCAGCCGATACGGCAGAAAACGTTCGAGATCCAGCGCGCGATGCTCGGACGGCGCGACGTGGCGTGCGCTCTGCGGCGATGTCTCGGCGGGCGCGGCTTTCTGGCGCGCGGCGCTCGAACGGGCGGCGGAAAGGCGGGCGGTGGAGGGGTGTGAGCCGCGGGCGGACATGGCGTGGCTTGCAATTGGTTTCACCTGAAACTATATTCCTCGGCCTCGGCCCAAGCAAGCCACGGCGTTGCGCCGTGCGCTGCGGGTCTCGTCATTCAGGAGTTCCGCCATGAGCGCACAGCCCGCATCGTCGTTGGTCACCTTCGAGAACCCGATGGGGATCGACGGCTTCGAGTTCGTCGAATTCGCCGCCCCGGCCGGTCATGCCGAACAATTGCACGACTATTTCCGTCGTCTGGGCTTCGTGAAGGTCGCGCGCCACAAGACCCGCGCGATCAGCACCTATCGCCAAGGCGATTGCACGTTTCTGATCAACGAAGATCCCGATTCCTTCGCCGCCGATTTCGCGGCCAAGCACGGCCCCTGCGCCTGCGGCTTCGCGATCCGCGTCAATAAATTGGCCGAATGGGTGCGCGTGCAGGCGCTGAAGAACGGCGCCACGCCGATCGGTCCCCTCGAACTGACCAAGGCCGTGGCCGCGCCGGTGATCGAAGGCATCGGCGGCTGCATGCTGTACATCGTCGATCGCTACGACGACAAAGGCACGATCCACGACCCCGATTACGAATGGCTGCCGGGCGCGGAGATGATGCCGAAGGGTTTGGGCCTGACCTTCATCGATCACCTCACCCATAACCTCTATTTCGGCAACATGGCGAAGTGGTCGGACTATTACGAGCGCCTGTTCAACTTCCGCGAAATCCGCTACTTCGATATCAAGGGCGCGAAGACCGGCCTGCTGTCGAAAGCGATGACCGCGCCGGACGGCATCGTGCGCATTCCGCTCAACGAATCCTCCGACCCGAAATCGCAGATCAACGAATATCTGCAGCAGTACAACGGCGAAGGCATTCAGCACATCGCCTGCTTCACCGACGATATCTACGAAACGGTGGAGGCGATGCGCGCCAACGGCATCCAATTCCTCGACACGCCGGAGACCTATTTCGAAGTGGTGGATCAGCGCGTGCCGGGCCACGGCGAAGATCTGCCGCGGCTGGCGAAGAACAAAATCCTCATCGACGCCGATCCGGGCGATTCGCAGCGCAAGTTGCTGCAGATCTTCACTCAGAACGCGATCGGGCCGATCTTCTTCGAGATCATCCAGCGCAAGGGCAACGAAGGCTTCGGCGAGGGCAATTTCAAGGCGCTGTTCGAGAGCATCGAACGCGACCAGATGCGCCGCGGGGTGCTGTGAAGTCGCGATCGAATAGGGTGCGCCTAGGCGCACCGAGCACTTCACGCCACATCAGCCAATGCGTTGCGCCTAGGCGCACCCTATGAGGGGTTGGATATGAAATCGAACGGCTACCAATCCGGCTTCGGCAACGAATTCGCGAGCGAAGCGCTCGCGGGTACGCTGCCGGAAGGCCGCAATTCGCCGCAACGCGTCGCGCACGGGCTGTACGCGGAGCAAATCAACGGCACCGCGTTCACCGCGCCGCGGCATCAGAATCGACGCACCTGGATGTACCGCATCCGTCCCGGCGTGATGCACGGCGAATTCATGCCGTATGCGCAGCCGGAATTCCACAACGATTTCGGCGCCGGCCCGGTCACGCCGGATCAATTGCGCTGGAGCCCGCTGCCGATGCCGGGCACCGACGCCAGCGCGGCGCGCGTCGATTTCGTGGACGGCTTATTCACGATGGCCGGCAACGGGTCGCCTGCGGCCGCGGGCGGCATCGGCGTGCATCTGTATGCCGCCAATCGCGATATGGACGGTCGCTATTTCTACAACGCGGACGGCGAAATGCTGATCGTGCCGCAGCAAGGCCGGCTCAAGATCGACACCGAACTGGGCGTGCTCGAGATCGAACCGCAGGAGATCGCGGTGATTCCGCGTGGTATTCGTTTCCGCGTCTCGCTTCCCGACGGCGTCGCGCGCGGTTACGTGTGCGAGAACTTCGGCGCGTTCTTGCGCATCCCGGACCTCGGGCCGATCGGCAGCAACGGCCTCGCCAATCCGCGCGATTTCCTCACGCCGAACGCGGCCTACGAGGATCTCGAAGACGACTTCGAGTTGATCGCGAAATTCCAAGGCCATCTGTGGCGCGCGAGCCTCGATCATTCGCCGCTCGACGTGGTCGGCTGGCACGGCAACCACGCGCCGTACAAATACGATCTGCGCCGCTTCAACACCATCGGCTCGATCAGCTACGACCATCCCGATCCCAGCATCTTCCTGGTGCTGACCTCGCCGACGGATTCGCCGGGCGTGGGCAATTTGGATTTCGTGATCTTCCCGCCGCGCATTTTGGCGATGCGCGACACCTTCCGCCCGCCGTGGTTTCATCGCAACATCGCCAGCGAGTTCATGGGCTTGGTGCACGGCGTGTACGACGCCAAAGCCGACGGTTTCGCGCCGGGCGGTTGCTCCTTGCACAACTGCATGACCGGCCACGGCCCGGATGCGGCGACGTTCGAGAAGGCCACCAACGCCGACACGTCCAAGCCCGATTACATCGAGGGCACGATGGCCTTCATGTTCGAAAGCCGCGCCGTGATTCGCCCGACCGCGCAGGCCGTGTCGGCGGCGCACCGCCAGCGCGATTACCCGCGCTGCTGGGCGGGCCTGCAGCGGCATTTCGCGAAGGGCTGAGCGCCGGCCTCGGCCCGCGTCGCCGTGCGCCGGGTGCCAAGCCCGGCGCGCTGACATAGAATCCACCGCATCGGCGCCGCGCGGCGCGACGGATGAGGTGGCGAGATGACGACGCTCAGTCTGCTGTTCGGTTTGCTGTTGCTGCTGCTCGGCGGCGATTCGATCGTGAAAGCCGCGTCGGGACTGGCGCAGCGCTTCAAACTCTCGCCGTTCGCGACCGGCATGTTCCTGGTCGCCTTCGCCACCTCCATTCCCGAACTCGCGGTCAACACGCGCGCGTACTTCACCGGCAGCCAGAATCTCGCGCTCGGCAATGCGGTGGGCAGCAACATCGTCAATTTCGGCCTGACTCTCGGCGTCGCGGCGCTGGTGGCGCCGCTGACGATCCGCTGGCGCGCGCTGTCGCCGCTGCTGCTGTGCTTGATGGTCGGCACCATCGCGACCGTCGCATTGGGCTACGACGGCGTGCTCTCGCGGATCGAAGGCATCGTGTTCCTCGTCGCGTTCGTCGCCGTGGTGGCGTTCGCGATGATGCGCAGCCGCAGCGAAAGCCCCGAGGTCAAGCAAGAATTGGCCGAGTACGAGTCGACCAACGACGGCCTCGGTCGCAATGCGCTGCGCTTCGCGATCGGCGCGGTGGCGCTGTACTACGGCGCGTATTACGTGGTGAAGCACGCGCCCGTGTTGGGGCAAGCGCTGGGCATGACGCCGCTGCTCACGGGCTTGACCATCGTCGCGATCGGCACCGCCTTGCCGGAAGTCGTCACCGCCGCCATCGCCGCGCGCCGCGGACAGGGCGACATCGTCGCCGGTCACGTCGTCGGGTCGAGTCTGTTCAACCTGCTCGCGATCCTCGGCGGCATGGCCGCGCTGCGCGATCTGCCGATTCCCGCGTCGTTCGTGCGCTTCGAATTGCCGGCCGCGCTCGCGTTCAGCCTGTTGCTGTACCCGATGCTTCGCCGCGATCTGCACATCAGTCGCGGCGAAGGCGCGGTGCTGGTGCTCGCGCTCGTCGCTTGGCTCGCGTTCGAATTCGCGTTGATAGGCTGATGCGCTAGCCTCCCGCGTCCGCGCAGCGCAATGCGCGGACGACGATCGCAATCGAGCCGAAGAACGCCGCCGTAGGCCTCGACGCGCCCGCTTTCCGAGACGATCACCACGCGATGACGACATCCCCGCCTTCTCCTTCTTTTCCCGGCATCGGCGCGCGCGCCGCGCGCGCGCTGCAGGACTTCTTCCGAATGGAAGCGGCTGGCGGCATCCTGCTGATCGGCGCGGCGGTGCTGGCGATGCTGCTGGCGAATTCGCCGTGGGACGCGCTGTACGAGCAGTTCCGCGGATTGCCCGTGCAGGTGCGCGTCGGCGCGCTCGATCTGGCCAAGCCGCTGCTGCTGTGGATCAACGACGGCTTGATGGCGATTTTCTTCCTGTTGGTCGCGCTGGAGATCAAGCGCGAAGTGCTGAGCGGCCAATTGTCCAGCCGCGCGCAGCTCGTGCAGCCGCTGCTGTGCGCCGCGGCCGGCGTCGCCGCTCCGGCGCTGATCTACGCCGCGATCAACCGCGGCGACGCGGCGGCGATGCGCGGCTGGGCGATTCCCGCGGCCACCGACATCGCGTTCGCGCTCGGCATTCTGTCGCTGCTGGGCTCGCGCGCGCCGATCGCGATGAAGCTGCTGCTCTCCACCATCGCCGTGCTCGACGATTTGGCCGCGATCGTCATCATCGCGGTGTTCTACACCAGCGAATTGTCCACGATGGCGTTGACCGGCGCCGGCATCGCATTGGCGATCATGTTCGCGATGAATCGGCTGGGCGTGCGCGCCTTGACGCCGTATCTGCTGCTCGGCGCCGTGATGTGGGTGTTCGTGCTCAAATCCGGCGTGCATGCGACGCTGGCGGGCGTCGCCACCGGGATGATGATCCCGCACGTCGATCGGCATAACGACATCGACGACGAAGTGGAGCACTCGCCGTTGGAGCATTTGGAGCATGCGCTGCATCGCTGGGTGGCGTACGGCATTCTGCCGGTGTTCGCGTTCGCGAACGCGGGGTTGTCGCTCGCCGGCATGCGCTTGTCCGATGCGTTGGCGCCGGTGCCGCTCGGCATCGCGCTGGGGTTGGTGCTGGGCAAACCGATCGGCGTGGTGTCGGCGGCGCTGCTCGCGCACGTCGCCGGTTGGGCGCGGTTCGACGACCAACTCTCGTTCAAATCGATCGTCGGCTTGGGCCTGCTGTGCGGCATCGGTTTCACCATGAGTCTGTTCATCGCGTCGCTGGCGTTCGAACAGGATCCGGCCTTGGCGCGCGCCAGCGTGTTGGGCGTGTTGAGCGCATCGGTGATCGCCGCGGTGGCGGGCTATCTGTGGCTGCGGGTCGCGCTGCCGCGCGCGTCGGCGTCTTCGGATGCTCCGGCCGCGCGCTGAGCGTAACGCGCGCGTCCCAAACGCGCCGTGCGCCGCTACACTGCATCGCTCGACGAGACGGGAGTTCGGCCGATGACGCAGGGCCTTTTCGCGATGCGCGAGACGACGGCGACGCGCGTCGGCGCGTCGCGCGCCGCGCGCGCGCATGGTTCCGGCGCGCATCGTGTCCGCCCACGCGGCAAAGTCGCTGCGCTGAGGGCCGCGTTGGCGGCGCTCGCGTTCGCGCCGTCCGCTTACGCATCCGAAGCGGGGCTCGATTTGACCGCGCATTGGGCCGGGTACGCGGCGGTCGCGCTGTTCGTGTCGGCGTATGCGCTGGTGATCGTCGAGGAATACACGCATCTGCGCAAATCGCAGCCGGTGATGCTCGCGGCGGGCGCGATTTGGGCATTGCTGGCGCTCGTGTCTTCGACCCAGGGCCAAGCCGAGCTCGCGCATCGCGCGGTTCGCGATTATTTACTGGAATTCGGGGAACTGCTGCTGTTCTTGCTCGCGGCGATGACCTACGTCAACGCGATGAGCGAGCGCGGCCTGTTCGAAGCCTTACGCGCGCGGCTGACGCGTCGCGCCTTGAGTTATCGCGCGCTGTTCTGGGCGACCGGGCTCGCCGCGTTCTGCCTATCGCCGCTGATCGACAATCTCACCACCGCGCTGGTCATGTGCGCGGTGGTACTGGCGGTCGGGCGCGACGAACCGAAGTTCGTGGCGATAGCCTGCATCAATATCGTGGTCGCCGCCAACGCGGGCGGCGCGTTCAGTCCGTTCGGGGACATCACCACGCTGATGGTGTGGCAGCGCGGTTTGGTCGAATTCGGCGCGTTTTTCGCGCTGTTTCTGCCGTCGTTGGTGAATTGGTGCGTGCCGGCGCTATGCATGCACGTGGCCTTGCCCAAGGGCGCGCCGCCGCCGCGGCAGGAGACGGCGACGATGAAGCGCGGCGCGACGACCATCGTCGCGCTGTTCGTCATCACGATCCTCTTGGCCGTGGGCTTCCATCAGTTCCTGCATCTGCCGCCGTTCATGGGCATGATGACCGGTCTCGCGCTGTTGAAGCTCTACGGTTGGCGGCTGTCGCGCACCGCGCTGCGCGTGGAGGCGGAAGAGTTCGACCGTCAAGGCGCGCCGGGCGATATCGATGCATTCGACAGCTACGAACAGGTCGCGCGCGCCGAATGGGACACGCTGCTGTTTTTCTTCGGCGTGATCATGTGCGTCGGCGCGTTGGGTTTTTGCGGTTATCTCGCGCTCGGTTCGCAGTGGTTCTACGGCGAACTCGGCCCGACCCGCGCGAACATCCTGATCGGTCTGATTTCGTCGGTGCTCGACAACATCCCGATGATGGTCGCGGTGCTGCAGATGAATCCCGAGATGAGCGTCGGACAGTGGCTGCTGGTCACGCTCACCGCGGGCGTCGGCGGCAGTCTGTTGTCGATCGGCTCGGCCGCGGGCGTCGCGTTGATGGGGCAGGCGCGCGGGCAATACACGTTCTTCAGCCATTTGAAGTGGACCTGGGCGATCGCGCTCGGCTATGCGGCCAGCATCGCGACGCACTTCGCGATCAACGCGCGGTATTTCGCATGAAGACCGCGCTCGTGTTCGGCGCTAGCGGTCAAATCGGTTTGCCCTTGCTCGATCTGTTGCGCGACGACGAATGGCGCGTGTACGCGGTGTCGCGCGAACCGCAGGCGGATCAGCCCGGCCTGCATTGGCTGCAAGGCGATTTCTCCGGCGTGCGCGGCTTGCCCAACGATGCCGACGCCATGATCAGTTGCGGGCCGCTGGATGTGTTCGCGCGCTGGTACGCGGCGACGCCGCTGCGCTGCCCGCGCGTGGTCGCGTTCGGTTCGACCAGCATCGACGTCAAGCGCGGCTCCGCCGACGCCGACGAACGCGAACTCGCCGCGCGTCTGCGCGAGGGCGAGCGTCTGGTGTTCGAGACCGCGAGCGCGCGTAACGCTGCGGCGACCGTGCTGCGGCCGACGCTGATCTACGGTGCGGGCCGCGATCGCAACCTCACCCGCATCGCCGAGGTCGCGCGCCGGTTCGGCCGCGTCGTACTGCCGCGCGATGCGCGCGGTCTGCGTCAGCCGGTGCATGTGCGCGACTTGGCGGATGCGGCGTTTCGTTGCCTCGACGCGGAGGCCAGCTTCGGCCGCGCCTATGCCTTGCCCGGCGGCGAAACGGTGGAGTATCGCGAGATGGTGGCGCGCGTGCTGCAGGCGATGACGCCGCCGCCGAAACTGCACGAAGTGCCGTCGCCGTTCTTCAATGCGCTGTTGGCGCTGGCGCATGCCGCCGGATACGCGCTGGATTTCAACGAAGCCGCGGTCGCGCGCATGCGCAGCGATCTGGTGTTCGACGCGAGCGATGCGCAGCGCGATTTCGGCTACGCGCCACGCGGGTTCCGACCGGCCCCGGGAATGTTTCCGTTAGCCGGCGAGTGAGCGCGATGTCGAGGCGCCGACCGCGATGCGACCGTCCCGCTCACATGCCGCAGCCCATCCAAACCGTCGTGCGTAACGGTGTCGGCGGCGTCCTGTCTTCGATTGCGCTGCATCGCGCATTCGGGTCCAACACCGCTGCGCGCACGCTGTACGTGCGCAGCGCGGCGACATCCGGCGGGACGCCGGGTTCGCTCGCGAGGAAACACTGTCCGGGCGCGAGGCTGCGTTCGATCATCTCGCCCGGCAAGCCCGGAACGCTGAGGATGATTTGCGTCGCGCTGCTGTTGCAGATCCGGCGCAGGCGCAGGCTCGCGGACAGTTCAGGCGGACCCGGCACCACGCCGTCGGCGTGGGTAGGTGCGGAGCCGGCGCACATACCGCCGTGTTCCACTTGCCGCATCACGTCGCCATCGACGCGGCTTGCGGCGATCGTGTTCGCGGTGAAGCGGCGCCGGGTAAAGTCGGTTCCGCTCGCCGGCCCGGACGGATATTCCACGTACGATCGGAGCGCCGGTGTGAAGGTCACGTTGACGCTGCCGGAAGCGGGCGTGAAATCGACGCGCCCGCGAAAATCGACGATGCGTTGCGGCGCGAATTCGGTCGGCGAACTGGCGATGTCGATCGTGGGCGCCAATGCCGCGCAGTCGAGCCCCGGGCGCGACACGCACGGAGTATCGCGCAGCAGATCGAAGCTCGCGGTGACGCCGTCGCCCGGGCAATACAGCCGAGGGGACACGCTCCCGAGCGGCTCGCTCGGCGTGAAGGTGATTCGGGAGAACAGCACGCAGCCGTCGGTCAGCAGGACGCCGCCGGCGATGAGCGCCAACACGCTGCGAGAAGCGAATCTCGTGAAGGACATGGAAATGGGCCTCCGTGCATATCGAACGCGCCGCGGATCGCATCCACGGCGCGCGAAGGTCAAAGTTGGAAATCGTCGGGTTTGGTCGGTACGTTTTGCGCGAACGACATCACAGCAACGAAGACACGGCTGCGATCGGTCATGTTGAATTCGAAGCCGACCGGCTGGCCGTCGCTGTCGAACCAGGCCAACCCGCTTTCCACGCCGCTGCCGTAGGCGTTGGGATCGAACCGCGCGCCGCTGAGCTTGGCGTTCTTGCTGACGGGCAGATCTTTCGCCGCGCTGAAACGCAGCAATTCGCCGGCGGTACCGAGCAGCGCGAGGGCGAGCGGGTCGGTCACCTTGTCGGCTTCTTCCTTGCCCGAGAAACCCGTCGCCAGATCGAGCCAACGCACGATCCCGGCCTCGCTCACCGCACGGAATTCGTTCTTGGCGCCGGGACGCAGCACGAGCCGGAAGCGATCCGGGCGTTCGAACAGCAGTTTGGCGGGATAGCGCTGCGGCGCGCCGACCTTGCCGTTTTTGTCCGGCGCGGCGTACAGATCGACGTAAACATCGAGCGCGCCGCTGTAGGTGGTTTTGTCGTAATGGCGAAGCAGATCGCTCGCGGAAGCGGCCTGCGCGGAGAACGCGGTGCCGAGCGATAGCGTCAATGCGAGTGCGAAGCAGGCGAGCGGGCGGATACGGTTCATGGTGGCGTCCCTTTGAAAGTGGAAAGATCGTTCGTGTTGTCTGCGTTCTGGTCGCTCAGCGGCATTGCATCCGCACCCGTGTGCGTAGCGGGGGCGGCGGCGTGTTCGGTCCGGTCGCGCTGCAGAGCGTGCCGGGCGCCGCCGAGAGAGGCCGTACTTCGACGATGCGTGCGCTCTCGGTGCTGGCGGGCACGCCGGGCATCGATGCGAGGCATTGGCCGGGCGCGAGCATCTGCGTGAACGTCGAACCGTCCGAACCGCCGGACAACGTGACGATCACCGTGGCCGCGTTGACGTTGCACAGATCGGTGAGCCGCAGATTCGGCGAGAATTGCGGCATTCCGGGCAGCGGTTGCGCGCTGTTGACCGGTGCGCTTCCCGCGCACATGCCGCCATGCACCAGTTCCTGGTCGATGGAGGAGACGCGCCTGGCGATCCTGCTCTGATCGGGGCTGCTGCGCTGCAGAAAGACGCGACCGTCCGGTGTCGTCTCGGCGGTGGGAATCAGCACGCTGTCGCGATCGGGATTGAACGTCACCGCGAATTGGTCCGCATCCGGTGCGGTGAAATTCACGCGGCCGACATAGTTCGCGATCGATTGCGCGGGAAACGCGATCGGTGCGCTGTCGATCGCCACCGTTGGGAAGAACGGCGCGCAGTCCACGCCGGTGGGACAGACATCGGTGCCCAGCAAATCGTAAGAGGCGGTCATCGCATCGGCAGGGCAGTACTGCGCAGGCGCCAGTTCTGTGTAGCTCGCTGCGAGATCCCCGCGTCGAATGATGCAGCCGCTGGCGACCACGGCCAAACAGATACCGACCGCGACGTAACGGAACCAACGGTTTTGCGAAAAATGCATGCGATTGCCCCTGTGGGATGAATGCGGCGATGCGACGCCGTGCGGAATCGCCAGAAGAATGAGTCGCGACGATTGTGTCGAGGAGACTCAATCGCAGCGGTCGAATGGCGGCGACCGAATGAGATCGGACTCGAAGCACTGATACGCGGGAACCGAAAGCGGGAGGACACCTCCGCGACGATGCGCGGCGCTCGATCGAACGATGTGCCGAGTCCGATCCGCATTCGGAGCGCCGCCGATGCGGTCGGCATGTTGTTTCGACGTTCACTCAGGCCATCGATCTCGACGATACGCATCGCATGATGACGAGAGCGGATTCCGGAACGCGCAACGGTGCGCAGAACACGAACCGACAGGCGTCGGTTCGTTGCGTGCGACTGCATGCGCTATGTGCGGATGGAATTCGCGCCGTTCGGTGCGTCCAGCGGAGCCTCGCGACGAGGACGCTGTCTTATTCCACGCAGTTGTATGCGACCTGGGTGCGCAATTCGGGCGCGGGCGCGGTCGTTTGGGTCGCAAGACACTGCGCACCGACCGGAATGGGCCCGGAAACGCTGACGGTACCGCCTTCGCTGCCCGGCGGCAGCGCCAGGCATTCGCCGGGCGCGAGCGAGCCGGACGCGCTCCCGCCGCCCGGTGGGCCGACCACATCGACCATGATCCGGACCGGATTGGCATTGCAGATGCGTTGCGCGCGTGCGCGCGCCGACACCTGAGGCGTCGTGGGAATCTGCGACGGCGCATTCGCTGGGATGCGGCCGTTGCAGATGCCGTTGTGCCACAACGTGACCTGGGCTTCGCCGTTGATAAGGGCGAGCTTCGTCGTTTCGGGCTCGAACTCGCCGCTGATTCTGTTCTCGCCGCTGCTGGTGACGAAGGGGTACATCGGATTTTTCGGCGTCACCGTGTAGGTGACATCGACTTGCGATTCGTTCGGCGTGAAGCTGGCGTTGCCGGCGAACGCGGTGAAGGTCTGCGAGGGGAGCGCCGCCGATGTCGTGGTCAGGGTGACGGTCGGCGTACGCGATTCGCAGGTAATCCCCGAGTGCGCCGTGCAGGTACCGAGGTCGTAACTGGTCTGGATCGTATCGCCCGGGCAGTAGTACGCCGGCTCTGCCTTGGAATAGCGCAGTTGCGCATGCGGAAGCGCGCAGCCGTTGGTCAGCAGCACGCCGGCAGCGAGCAACGAGAGAATGGGTTTGGCAAGCGTTCGGAAGGGATTCATCGAGATTTCCTTTTTGGCGACTGTCGCTCGATACGCGATGCGTGATGCGCGACGAACGATATTCGGGGTCCGATCAAAGTCACGGAAAACCGAAAACGCAACGGACACATTTCGCGTCGCGTTCGTCGGGACGCAAAAAAAGCGAGCCGGCGTTGCGCCGGCTCGTCGTGTCTCGATGCGTTTTTCGCGATTCGCTCGTGTCTTCGCCGCGATTTCTCGTCTTTCGCGGCAAACGAAACTTCCTCGAAGCTCAGAGTTGGAAATCGCTCGGTTTTGTCGGTACGTTTTGCTTGAAGCTCGACACGGTGAACTGCAGCTTGCGGCCGTCGACGAATTCGAAATCGAAACTGTAGGGTTGATCGTTGCGGAACCACACGACTGCGCGCTTGACGCGACTGTCGAAGCTCTTCGGCACCAGCACCGCACCGCGCAGATTGCCCTTGTCGGCGGCGGGGAGTTCCTTCGACGGCGCGAATCGCCAGAGTTCGCCGACCGTTCTCAATAGATCCAACGCGGCCGGGTCGACGTAATCGAGGGCTTTGCCTTGGCCGGAGAATCCAGTGCCGAGATCGAGCCACTGCACGCTACCGGCGTTGCCGACGGCGCGGTATTCGTTCTTCGCGCCGGGGCGCAGCATCAAACGAAAACGATCCGGCCGCGCGAACAGCAGTTGCGCGCGATAGCGCTGCGGGGTGCCGTAATTGCCTTTGACGGGCGCGGCGTACAGTTTCGCTTGGCCATCGAACCAGGCGGTAGACGTAGTACCGTCGAAATACTTGAGACGATCGACGGCGGGGCCGGCGGCGAACGTCGGCACCGTGGCGTACAGCGTCAACGACGCGGCCAAGAGCGCGGAAAAGCAGCGGGAGATCTTCATTCTGTACCTCTCGAAAGGCGCGCGCGGCGCCGTATCGTGGATGGCGCGAACGCGGGCGCGCGAATGCGCGACCGCACGTTCGCTGCGGGAGCGATGCGCGATCAGCGACAGCCCATGCGAACGCCGGTGCGGAGCGGCGGCGGTTGCGGTTCCGGATCCGTCGCGCCGCTGCCGGGCGTACACATCTGCGCGATCAGCGGAATCGCTTCGATCGAGCGCGCTTCGGCGATGCTGGCCGGCACGCCGGGCATGGTGGTCAGGACGCGCTGCCCAGGCATGAGCATCGAATCGAAGACCTCGCCGGGTACGCTGCCGCTGACGATATAACGCACCGGAAAACTGTTTTCGTTGGAGAACTCCTCCAGACGCACCCGCGTGGACAACCGCGGGAACCCCGGTACTTCGATCGGCGAATAGTTCGCGATGCCGCCGGCGCATTCGCCGGGATGCGGCAAGACCTGATTGTCGGTGCCGATCAGGCGTCGCGTGACGCGCGTCGCGTCGACCAATTGGGTGCGCGCGACGAAAATGCGCGTGCCGCCGTCGAAGCGCGCGGTCGGGACGGTGACGGTGTCGCGATCGATATCGAAGGCGACGGTGACGCTGTCCCCTGGCGGCGTGAAGGTCACGCTATCGACGAAATTGGTGGTGGTGCGCGCCGGAAACGCCGTCGGCGTGCTGTTCATCCGAACCGTCGGGAAAAAGCTGCTGCAGCTCGCATCGGCCGGGCAGGTTTCCGGGGTGAGGAAGTCGTACGACGCCGTGACCGTATCGCCCGGACAGAACAGCGCCGGCTCCAGTTTCGGCCAGTTGGCGAGCGGCCTGCGATCCAACAGACAACCGGTCGCCACGATAGCGCTGCAGACGCACAGCATGGTCGAACGGAACAAAAGATTGCGGTGAAAGGACATCGCGGTCTCCCGAGGCGAAGGCGCAGGTCCGTGTGCGCGGGCGGTGTGTGCCAAGGCAAACGCAAGCGCGCCCGCGAACAGGACAGTCGAGTCGATCCTCGATCGCCCGATGTCCGCAATGCGCCCGCGTCGGCCTCAGCGATGTCGTTGGATCAGAGCAGGAAGTCGCTGGGCTTGGTCGGCACATTCTGCGCGAACGATAGTACCGACACGAAGACCCGACGTCCGTCGCGCAGGCGGAACTCGAAACCGATGGGCTGCCCACCTCTGAACCACGCGGTCGCGCTTTCCACCCCGCTACCGTAGGTCTTGGGCACCAGATGCGCGCCGCTGACGTCGCTGCCTTTGGGCGTCGGCAGCGCTTTCGGCGGCGCGAACAGGCTCAATTCGCCCGCTGTCGCCATCAGCGCCATCGCCAACGGGTCGACGACCTGCTCCGCCGTATCCTTTCCGGACAGTCCGCTGGCGAGATCCTTCCAGCGCACAATGCCGGCATCGGCGACAGCACGGTATTCGCTGCCGCTGCCGGCTCCGAGGACCAGCTTGAACCGGTCGGGGCGCTCGAACAGCACATCGGCGGAGTATTGCTCCGGCGCGGGGTAAACGCCGGTCTTCGGATTCGGCGCGTCGTACAACGATACCCGCTCCGTCAGGCGGCCGCTGTACGTGGTCTTGTCGTAGATCCGCAATTGATCCACTGCGGATACTTGCGCGACGACGGATGCGCTGGGCGCGGCGGTCGCGACCAGCGTCGCGAGCAAACACAACAAACGAATGATGTTCATACGAAATTCCCGGGTCGTGATGCGTCGAACCGCGACGGGCGCGTGCACCGTCGGAATGGTCGCGGTCGCGATAAGAATGAGCGATGCGAACTCTGCGATCAGCCGCAGGTCTTGCGCGCGAGCAGGCGTAGCGGGGGGGGCTGGTCGCTCGAATCGACGGCGGTGCAATACACTCCCACAGCGATGTTCTCAGATCGGATATCAACGCGGGTGGACCTATCGACTCCATCGGGGACACCGGGCATCATCGTGTTGAGGCACTGACCAGGCGCGAGCGTTTGCGGGGGGTAAGGCGTGCCCGGCGCGCCCCCGCTGAGGGTGACGGTGACCGCCATGCTGTTGGTATTGCACAGATCGGTCAGGCGCAGATTCGGCGACATTGTCGGCGACAGGAGTTCGGCGGGCATATGCGCGGGCAAGCCACCGGCGCAGGTGCCTTCGAACAGCAATTCCGATTCGATGCTTCCGGTGATGCGATTGATCGTGGTGATATGCGGCCGCCTGAACTTTTTCGAGACGGTGATCGGGTTGCCCGCATCGTCCAGGCGCGTCGTCGGCACGATCACCGCGTCGCGATCCGCGTCGAAGCGCACGGTCACGCTGTCCGTGGTGGCAACGAAATCGACGCCCCCGACGTAATTGCGGATGTCTCGTGCCGCGAACGCCGTCGGCGTGCTGCTGATGTTCACGGTCGGGAACAGCGTGTCGCACAACGCCGCGTCGCGACAGGTGTCGGTACCGAGAAGGTCGAAACTGGCGCGAACGGTATCGCCCGGACAGTATTGCGCGGGCGTGACGGTACCGAGGTGCTGGATCGCTTCGCGCGGAAGCGTGCAGCCATTGGCGACGATCGCGGCGCAGGATGCGATCGCGACGTATCGAAAAACGGTTCGATGGAACGAATGCATGGATTCCTCCCTTGGATTTCGCGCCTTCGGAGCGAGGCGACGTAATCAGGTCACGGGAGTTTTTCGCGAAAGCGGCCAGTTCGGCCCTCCCGCATCGGAAATTTCGATCGCTGGCCGTGTCGCGCGATATTCCGCGTTCAAGCCGCCCGCGCCTCGCACCGGGCCGCCGAATTCGCAACGCAATGCGCCCTGAGCGTTAAGGAACCTCTGAACAATTCAGAGGTTCCGCGCGCCATGAATGACGCGCTCGCGGATCAATCACCCAAGTGATTGGCCTTCCTTAACAGCCGCTGGTGTCGCGAGCGTTGGAAGCGAGAGCGGCGAAGAGCGCTGGTAGCGATGCCGGATCGAAGCCGGCATCGCATCGCATCGTTCAGAACTTCCAACCGAATGCGCGATAGACCTTACCCAGCACCCACGCCGGGCCGATCAGCAGATACACCACGTCGGTGAAGAAGCTGGGCTTTTTGCCTTCGATCTTGTGGCCGACGAACTGCGCGATCCAGGCCGCCACGAACACGGCCGCGGCCAGTTGCAGCATCGCCATCGGCCCGATGGCGCCGTACAGCCAGCGGTTGAACCACGACATGCCCACGAACACCGCGAGCATCCCCAGGCCGATCTTGCGCGAGGCGCGGTAATAGAACATCCACGCCGCGAACATCGCCAGCGCGCACCACGCGCCGGGCTGGAACCATGTGCCCGGCACCGGAATGCACCACAGCATCGCGGTCACGGTCCACAGAATCGTCGGCACCGCGATGAAGTGAATCGTTTGATTCGTGCCGTTCTGATGATCGCCGGAGTATTTCGAGAACCAGCGGTCGATGGGGCGTTCGGTGGACAGAGGCAGTTCCGTAGTCGCGTTCATCGTCATGCTCCCGCGGTCGTTGTGGATGGTGTCGGCGTCGGATTCGAGCCGTTTTCGCCGGTCGAGACCATGCAAGTCTATGCGCTCTTCCGGGGTCTCACATCTCGGGCAACACGCCCGTCGCGATCAGCGCCGCGCCCACGAGGACGAAGAGCAGGAAATAGAGGATGAATGCACCGAACGCCACGGCGATGGGAATCGCCCAACCGCGACGCGGGTAGTTCTTCCCGAAGCGCGCGGCGACGTAGGTTTGCTGCGATTTGCCCATGGCGTAGTACCAGACGATCAACAGCACGAAGCCGCCGACTCTGGCGAGGGCATCCCAGCCTTCGGATTCGGGTATGAACAGCGAGGAGGCTCCCATCACGACGATGAAGACGATGCTCGCGATGAGCCACCGCTTGGACTTGGCCGCCTGCGCCGGCTCACCCAGCGCTTTCCAGTTCTGCATATGCAGGTAAGCGCCGAAGATCGGGCTGAACAAAATGCTCCAACTTCCTGCGGCGGTCGGGTTCCAAAGAGGCGGCGCCGTCTCGGCGTCGACATGATCGGCAACGGCCGCATTCGGCGGGGCGTAAGGGTTTGGTTCCGACATGCGATGCCCTCCTGATTGCGATCCGACGCGCGAGAACGGCGCTTCAATCCACCGAAATGCCCGCCAAGCGCATCAGCGCCTCGGCGTATTTCGCGCGGGTGCGTTCGATGACCTCGGCGGGCAGATGCGGGCCGGGCGCGGTTTTGTTCCAGTCCAGCGTTTCCAGATAGTCGCGGACGAATTGTTTGTCGTAGCTCGGCGGGCTGGCGCCGACGGCGTACTCGTCGGCCGGCCAGTAGCGCGAGGAATCCGGCGTCAGCATTTCGTCCATCACGTACAGACGGCCGTCGGCGTCGGTGCCGAATTCGAACTTCGTGTCCGCCAGCAGAATGCCGCGCGCGGCGGCGTAGTCGGCGGCGTAGCGGTACAGGCGCAGGGTCGCGTCGCGCACCTGCTCGGCCAGTTCGGCGCCGACGGTCTTCACCATCGTGTCGAAATCGATGTTCTCGTCGTGATCGCCCACCGCGGCTTTGGTGGAGGGCGTGAAGATCGGTTCCGGCAGTTTTTCGGCTTGGCGCAGGCCGTTGGGCAAGGCGATGCCGCTGACCCGGCCGGTGCGTTGGTAGTCCTTCCAGCCGCTGCCGATCAGATAGCCGCGGGCGATGGCTTCCACCGGCACCGGCTTGAGTTTGCGGGTCACCACCGTGCGTTGGGCGTACAGCGCGGCATCCGCGCCGGCCGGCAACACGCGAGCGACCTCAATGCCGGTCAAGTGGTTCGGCAGCAGGTGCGCGGTCTTCTCGAACCAGAAGTTGCTGATTTGGCAGAGCATCTCGCCCTTGCCGGGGATCGGGTCGGGCAACACCACGTCGAAGGCACTGAGCCGGTCGGTGGCCACGATCAACAGCAGCGGGCCGGCGTCGCGAGCGTCGGCGGGCAGCGTATCGGCCGGCAGATCGAACACATCGCGAACCTTGCCGCGATGACGCAGCGGCAGTCCGGGCAGATCGGCGTGAAGCAGAGTGGTCGCCATGCGCAACGGTGCGGGAAGCGGGCGGGCCAGTGTACGGCCAACGGGACGCGGACGCCCGTCGTGAGGTAGGGGCGCTCGTTGGAGAAGTGGGTGTCCCGGGAATGTCCCGGGAATGTGCGCCGGGAATGTCCCGGCAATGCCATAAGTGGGTGTCCCAAGATGAGATGAGCAACAAACTTCCCGCGTCCCAAAAATGGGTGTCCCCAAACCTCCTCAAAAATGGGTGTCCCCAAACCCCAAACCTCCATCCCCAAACCTCAACCTCCATCCCTGAAACTTGCCGCCCCCAAGCCCACCCAACCGCCTCGGGTACACTCTGCGCCATGAAACAACGCTGGTACGGCAAATTTTTCGGGTTCATCGCGGGCTGGCTGCTGTTTCGCCACCCGGGCGGCGGGCTGATCGGCTTGTTGATCGGGCACGCGTTCGACGCCGACTGGTTCAAGAGCAAGCGCGATACGCCCTATCGCGTGCTCGGCGTGCTGGAGGATGCGACCGACGCCGAAATCGAGCAGGCCTACCGCCGGCTGATTTCGCAGTACCACCCCGACAAACTGATGGGCGTGGCCGAGGAACTGCGCGAGCAGGCCGAAAAGCGGGCTAGCGAGATCAATGCCGCCTACGACCGCATCCGCGATCTGCGCAAACCGCGCTGACGGGTCGAGCGATCACGCGTAGGAGCGGCGCAAGCCGCGACAACGCATCCCGTCTTTCCGGTCCCGTCTTTCCGGTCGCGGCTTGCGCCGCTCCTACGGCGGCCTCGATTGGCGATAATCGCGGCCTGCGCCGCTCCTACAGCCGACCTCATGCAACCCACCGTCATCGCTCCGTCCATCCTGTCGGCGAATTTCGCCAAGCTCGGCGAAGAGGTCGACAACGTCCTCGCCGCGGGCGCCGATTGGGTGCATTTCGACGTGATGGACAACCATTACGTGCCCAATCTCACCATCGGCCCGCTGGTCTGCGAGGCGCTGCGCAAGCACGGCGTGACCGCGCCGATCGACGTGCATCTGATGGTGGAACCGGTCGATCGCATCGTGCCGGACTTCGCCAAGGCCGGGGCTTCGCTGATCAGCTTCCATCCCGAAGCCAGTCGGCACGTCCATCGCACGATCCAATTGATCAAATCCAGCGGCTGCCAAGCCGGTCTCGTGCTCAACCCGGCCACGCCGGTCGAGGCGCTGGATTACGTGCTCGACGAACTGGATCTGGTGCTGCTGATGTCGGTGAACCCGGGCTTCGGCGGCCAGAGTTTCATTCCTTCCGCGCTGGAGAAGCTGCGCGTCGTGCGTCAACGCATCGATGCCGCCACCGCGCGCACCGGCAAGGTCATTCGCCTCGAAATCGACGGCGGCGTGAAGGTGGACAACATCGCGGAGATCGCGAAGGCCGGCGCCGACACCTTCGTCGCCGGTTCGGCGATTTTCGGTCACGCCGATTACCGGGCCGTGGTCGCGGCGATGAAGGCCGCAGTCGCGGCGGTGCGCTGACGGTGCGCGACGCGACGCGGAAGCACGAAGTGTTGATGCTGCCTGGCCTCGGCGATTCCGGCCCGGCGCACTGGCAAAGCCTGTGGGAGGCCCACGATCCCGGCATTCGCCGCGTACGCCAGCGCGATTGGGACGCGCCCGTGCGCGACGACTGGGTGCGCATGCTCGAGGATGCGCTCGCCGAGCGGTCCGAGCCGGTCGTCCTCGCAGGGCACAGCACCGGGGCGATCTTGGTCGCGCATTGGCTGCGCGACGCCGCGCCCGCGCAGATCGCGCGCGTGGCCGGCGCATTGATCGTCGCCCCCAGCGACCCGCTGGGCCCGAATTACCCGGCGGGTCCGACCGGCTTCGATCCCGTGCCGACGGCGGCGATGCCGTTTCGCGCCATCGTGGTCGCGAGCGATCGCGATCCGTACGCCGCGCTCGAGTGGTCGCGCCGTCACGCGCAGGCGTGGGGCGCCGACTGCGTGGTCCTGCACGACGCGGGCCATATCAACACCGACAGCGGTCATGGCGCATGGCCGGACGGCTATGCGCTGCTCGAGAGGTTGCGCGCCCGAGATTGACGTCGGATTCCAAAAAAGAACGGCGCCTTGCGGCGCCGTTCCGGGAAAAGTGGAAGCGGTCCTGCTTCCGTCCGTCGTCCCTGCGATGGTCTTTAATTCTCCCGGCATCGCGTGACGCCGCGATGACATGCGGATGTCGTCGCGATGGCGGGACGCCGTCGCGGGTGCGCGCCGAGGGGGAAATCGCTAGCATGGGCGCATGAACGCATCCGCGAACGCAGATCGGTGGACCGGCGCCCACGCCGGCCCGGCCAAGGGGACGACGAGGCGATGGCGCGGCTGAGTCCGTCCCTTCCTCCGCCCGCATTTTCTTCAGGACGTCCCGCGTGATTTCGTTCGAACAATTCCAGCAGTGCGCCGCCGACGGCCACACCCTCGTTCCGATCGTGCGCGAGGTGCTGTCCGACCTCGACACGCCGCTGTCGGTCTATCTCAAACTCGCCGACGGCCCGAACACCTATTTGTTCGAGTCCGTGGAAGGCGGCGAGCGCTTCGGCCGCTATTCCATCATCGGCCTGCCCGCGCATCGCGTGTACGCCTTCGCCGGCCACACCTTGTTCGTCACCGAACTGGGCGATCTCATCGAAAGCCGCGTCGTCGAAGACCCGCTCGCCGAAGTGGAGCGCCTGCGCGCCGCGCAGCGGGTCGCGCGCTGCCCCGATCTGCCCGGGTTCACCGGCGGCTTGGTCGGCTGGTTCGGATTCGAGTGCATCCAGTACATCGAACCGCGGCTGCGCGGCAGCGCGCTGCATCCGGACTATCGCGATGAGTTGGGCACGCCCGACATCCTGCTGATGGACAGCCGCGAAGTGGCGGTGTTCGACAATTTGAAGGGCCGCTTGTATCTGGTGGTGCACGCCGACCCGCGCGAGCCGCGCGCATGGGCGCACGCGAATCGCCGTCTCGACGAATTGACGTATCGTTTGCGCCAAGGCGGCGCCGGGTACCCGGAGACGCTCGATTCCGCCGGTTTGAGCGAAAGCGATTTCGTCTCCGGTTTCACCCGCGAGGGCTTTATCGCCGCGGTGGAAAAATCCAAGGACTACATTCGCGCCGGCGATATTTTCCAAGTCGTGCTGAGCCAACGCCTGAGCGTGCCGTTCCGCGCCCGCCCGGTGGACGTGTATCGCGCGCTGCGCGCGCTGAACCCGTCGCCTTACATGTATTTTCTCGATGTCGGGGACACCCAAGTGGTGGGCTCGTCGCCCGAAATCCTGGTGCGGCTGCAGGACGGTCGCGTCACCGTGCGCCCGATCGCCGCCACCCGCCCGCGCGGCCGCACGCACGAAGACGACCTCGTGCTGGAAGCCGAATTGTTGGCGGACCCGAAAGAGCGCGCCGAGCATCTGATGCTGATCGATCTCGGCCGCAACGACGTCGGTCGCGTCAGCGAAGCCGGCAGCGTCGACGTCGGCGACCGCTTCGTGATCGAACGCTACAGCCACGTCATGCACATCGTCAGCGAAGTGACCGGGCGTCTGAAGGATGGCCTGACCTACGCCGACGTGCTGCGCGCCACGTTTCCCGCCGGCACCGTGAGCGGCGCGCCGAAAATCCGCGCCTTGGAAGTGATCCGCGAATTGGAGCCGGTCAAGCGGAATGTGTACGCCGGCAGCATCGGTTACATCGGCTGGCACGGCGACGCCGACACCGCCATCGCGATCCGCACCGCCGTGATCCAAGACGGCAAACTGCACGTGCAGGCCGGCGCCGGCATCGTCTACGACTCCGACCCCGAAAAAGAATGGGAAGAGACGATGAACAAGGGCCGCGCGCTGTTCCGCGCGGTGGAGCAGGCCGCGAAAGGGTTGTGAGCGAGTTGTCCTGCGATTGCACTCGACAGCGCGCGAGGAAAAGGCGAGGACATCCATAAATCCGGAAGGAAAAGCGAGGACACCCACGAATCAGACTTTTCCGACACCTCAACGTGGAAATATCTGACATCCTTTCGCTTGAGCCAATGCGATGCTGCGCCGATGACCCGACCCCGTGCGCAGATCGCTCCTCCGAACGTCGCCGGCGCATACCATTGCGTCCAACGATGCGTGCGTCGCGCGTTTCTCTGCGGCGCCGACGATTATTCCGGGCGCAACTTCGAGCATCGCAAGGAATGGATCGAGACCCGCATTCGTCTGGTCGCGACGTGCTTCGCGGTATCCGTGCATGCGTATGCGGTGATGAGCAATCACCTGCATCTTGTGCTCAGCCTCGATCCACAAACCGCATCGATGTGGAACGACGACGATGTCGCGGATCGATGGCTGCGTCTGTTCCCGCCGAGAACGAGCGATGAAGCCGCCGCGCAAGAGAAGCGCCAGCGCTTGCTGGCCGACCCGGTACGGCTCGATGTCGTCCGTCGCCGACTGGGCAGTCTGTCGTGGCTGATGCGCTGTCTCGTCGAACCCATCGCTCGCCGAGCCAATCGCGAGGACGGTTGTAAAGGGCGGTTCTGGGAAGGGCGCTATAAGTGCCAAGCGCTGTGCGACGAACGTTCGCTGCTCGCCGCGATGGCATACGTCGATCTCAACCCGATCCGCGCAGGAATCGTCGTTCGACTGGAAACCTCTGCGCATACGAGCGCCGCGCAACGAATCGTCGACGCGCGTTCGCAGCCCGCAGCGCTCGCGGAACCTCTGCGCCCGATCGCCGGCAACCTACGTCCGAATGTCGGCCTGAGCGCCGCGGATTATTTGCAACTGCTCGACTGGACCGGACGAACGCTCGCGCCGGGAAAGCGCGGCCGGATCGCGGAGAACGCGCCCGCCGTTCTTTCGGTCATCGATCGAAGCGCGCATCGTTGGGCGATGCGAGTGGCTGCGTTCGGGAGCGGCTGGGCGCGCGCCGCCGGTTCGGCGCAGGATCTGATCGCCTTGGCCGAACGGATCGGACAGCGGTGGCTCAAAGGCGTCCGGTTGGCGACGTTGCTGGATTGAACAGAAGAAGGGTATGCGCCGCCCGTGAGGGAGGATGGCGCGTGGGCGAGGGATTTGTGGCGAGATGTTTGTTCGGGGGGGTGAGCGGTGAAATGAGAGATTGATTTCTGTCGTTGTGGAATTGTGGGTGTCCTGGTCTTCTTCTAAATGAGAGATTGATTTCTGTCGTTGTGGAATTGTGGGTGTCCCGGTCTTCACCGGATCAGCTGCCGTAGCGCGTCGCCGCTTGAACGAGAGGTTAGGCGGCAGCGCCGAAATGGCCCGTGGTAGGGTCAGACACCAGCCAGTCCACGACAAGAACTGCAATGAGACCCAGCGCTGCAATGGTTGACCAACCTTCTACCAGCATGAGAGCAGCAAGAAGTGCATAGCAGATGTTGGGAATAACCCAAAACGCTCTTCGCCAATCAATCTTCACTCGTGTAACGATGTCGATGACAAGCCAGATCGTTGAAAGAACTATGCTCGCTACAAAGAATGCGGCGAATCGTCGCGGCCTCTCTAGAAAGTAGATCGCTGGTGCCCACAATAGCCAGGATGTGTACCCTAAGAAAAGCCCAAGTCGAATCAAGCGCATGGATACTTTGTCCCTCTTGAAAACCGGTTGGCCCACCTTGGCCAAGTCACCGAAGAAGGCGGCATCATCGTGCATCATCTTGCCGCGCAAGAAGATCAAGAACAGCGCCAGCAGGAGCACTACTAGATCCGACTGTAAGACAGCTTCGTCAAGCCAGTCCCTGCCAGCCCCCTGCGCACTGTAGTAGAGAAGGCCCAACTTCCCCAAGATCGCGAGAATTGTGGATGCGGCGATACTGACAGCGAATCGTTCGAGCATGGTGTGGTCTGCCGCCTATTGCTTGAGTTAAGCCGCGCCGATCGCGGCAGTTTGGAGCCAGTATTTCGCCCGCAGGCCGAACTTTCAACGAAGTCACGAGACGGCGTCAGCTTGAATGATGTTAGCGCCGTAGGGCGCATAAGCCGAAGGCGTCATGCGCCGGAACAGCCAGCGCCACATGCCAAAAAAGCGGCGCATGACGCTTCGCTTATGCGCCTTACGGCCTTTTGGATATAAGTATTCTCATTATTGAAGCCATTGAAATTCTAGAAAATAATCTCAGATGCTCCAAGCGGCCGGGCACTAGCGTGTATAAAATCTGACGGTAACACTATCTTGCTCTACAAACGTCTCAATACCATGCTCCTGCAGCTTTAACATGAGTTCGTCTGCCTCTGCGAGAAGAGAATCCCTTTTGTTTGACATCTGATTCCGCATCGCTTTATATCGGACCTCTTCACTGCCGCCAGAATTGAACGCGAGGCGTGATAATTTTTTTTCGTCCTCATAGGCCTCATCTGCATCTCTGAGGCAGGAACGGATTCGCTCTTTTAGTTGATCAATCACGATTTTTGCTCCTTTTTCTGGTTGAATTACAACGAACCACTATCTAACGAGCCTAACGCTTGATTTTAGCCGCCCCGATGCGGGGTCGGCTTGAATGAATTGTTGGGCGCAGCTAATTCACGGGCGGGGTTTCTCGCCACAGGTAAATGACGATAAAAAGAGGAGGAAAAATTAAGGTTACTGCTAGGATCATTGTAGATATATTCCTAAGGACTGACTGATCCGCTTTTACGAATAATGAGAAAGACCAAATTATGGATAGCATGTTGAGACCAAGAAGACGTAACCGCCTGACGCCAATTCTTCTGCTTTGGTCGCTTACAATGGCGTCCCAGTCTAGAAATCTTTTTTCTCGCAGCTCTGAAAATATGTTGTCCTGAAAAACAGCAATCCGCCTGATAATAAAAAGATGAAATGCATAGGCTGACAAGGAAGCAAAAGAAAGTATTGCAATAAGTGATGCATCTGCTTCATTCCATGTTGTGGCGAGAACAGCGATTGGCGCCACTGATATCGCCACATATAATGTTTCTTGCTGTGAAACTCTTGTATCCCAATGCATAAATAAATCAACAAGCATTGAGCTTTCTATTGATGATAGCGGTTGCCCGTGGTTCGATTTGATGTCCATTTGTTTCAGCCCCTGTTTCTAGATGCCAAACTATCTGGCAGACCCCAAACCGGGGTACAGCCAGTAACCTGCCACGCGCCAGCACCGAGAGTCAACCCGAAATCCCACAGAAAACAATCGTTTTTCCCTATTGGATGCGAGCGAGAAAAGACCAGGGCCGGCAAGTTAGACCGTCCACATAACCCGACATCTTTTATCGCCGCGCATACACCCCGAACACACAAAACCCCACCTCGTCTGCACCCCCAACAAAAAACGCCCCACATCGCTGCAGGGCTTTCATGACCACAAGCCACGCAACCAACTAAAGATTCGGCCCCTTCACCTGCGGCTGCGGTTGTTGCACGCCCGCGACCGGTTGTTCCGCGGCCGCCGTCGCCAGCGATTGTTCGGCGGGTTGTTGTTTGGCTTTGTTGACGTCCACCGAAATGCGGTCGGCGTGTTCGCTGGCGGGGTCGCCTTGGTACATGAAGACTTGGCCGAGCTTGCCCGCCAGCGCGCCGTCGATGCGTTCCATGCCGGCTTTCATCGCTTGCGCGGCGGCGGCGGCGGCGACGTTGAGTTTTTCGGTTTCGTTTTTCAGGCCGAGGTCGCCGACGATCTTCTCGATCGAGCGCGTCGCTTGCGCGTAGACCTCCGACACGGCGCTACCGACCGCTTGCGCCGCTTCTTTCGCGGGTTCGATCGGTTTCTTCGGGCTGGTGTCGGTGTACTTCAGCGTGGTGTCGAGCAGGGCCGGCTTCAGGCCGATCTCGGCCATATTGATCTTCACTTCCGGCGCGACGGCTTTCGGGTCGGCTTTCTTCGCGGCGGCCAGCGCTTGTTTCTCGGTCTCTTGAATGACGTTGACCGCCCATTCGCCGTAGTAGTTCGGGTAATCCTGATTGCCCTTCGCGCCCAGGCGCGCTGAGCTCGGCGGTTGGTCGAAGTAGTGCTTGCCCATCGCCTTCACGTTCTCGGGCGTCGCCTTGAGCGTATTGTCGGCTTCGAGCGTCAGGCCCGGTTTCAGGGCGTAAGTGAAATTCGGCGACCGGCCGCTGCGGTCGATGAAATCGCCCATGCGGCCAGGCGCGGCGTTGTAGAGCTCCTTCAATCCCGCTTCCGGCTTGGTCTTCATCACCTTCGAGGCGATGGCGTTGAAGCCGCCGATGTGGGCGCTGGCTTCGTCGTCGCGGTTGGCTTGGATCAGCGTTTTCACCGCTGCGGTGTAATCGTGCGGCCCGGGCGTTTTGGCGATGCGTTCGACGTCCTTGACGAAATCGGTGCTGGCCTTGTCCGCAACGGTGCTGTTGAACGAGTGCTGGATTTCGTGGCCCATCACGAAGATGAGCTCGGCGGCGGCGGCGGTGTCCTTGCCCGCTTTCTTCAGCTCGGCGGGCGGCAGTTCGATGGCTTTGCTGTCGCTGCTGTAGGTGCCACCCGCATTCGCGCCGCGCGGCAGCATTTCGAACTTCTCCAGATGCCCTTTCGCGACGGAATCGAGCACGCGCGCTTTCAGGTCCGGCGATTTTTCGAGCAGCTCGCGCAAATTCTTGCCGGGCGTGCTGAATTGGGTGTCGTTCGCTTTCTCGAACGCGGTGAGGATCTTATCGAGTTTGGTTTCCGCGGCTTTTTTCTCCGCGGCCATTTTTTTCAGAACGTCTTCGGGTACGGCGGCCATGTCGATGTCCCTCAGGCGTTGATGATGAGTTTGGAGACGCAGGCGTGGTCCGCCTTATCGTCGTTCTCGCCGCGCACGTACACCTGCACGGTCACGTCGTCGCGGGTGAAGTCCCACAGCGAGACTTGCCCGTGCTTGCCCGGCGAGGGCGTGACCCGGTAACCGGCGGCGGCGAGCGCTTCGGCGTAGGCGTCGAAGTCCAGCGCGCAGATCGGCGCCATGTCGGCGTTGGCGCGGCTTTCGTCGTCGAAGGAGAACATGAGCCGCGAGGGTTTCGCGCCGCTGCCGTCGGGCAGGGAGACGAGGTTGTAGGCCCAGGCGTCGGTGAGCTGGCCGCCGAAGCCGTATTCGTTGACGTCGTCGGGATTGAACTCGACTTTGATGCCGGTGAGCTGTTCGATGCGCGACGGCGCGATGTCGTCCGCGCTGCGGACGTTCTCGACGAGCTTCAGCACGCGTTTGCCGATGTCCTCGGCGCGATCGGAATGCACGGACTGGTCCATGGAAACCTCGGTTGGGAGTGGGAAATACGGTCTGCGGAGACGACGGCCGAAACCGCTGCCTGCGATCGGTGCGCCGTCCTGGCGAGGTCTGTCCGGAGGATGCTGGTGCGGATGCGTCTTCGCGGCGCTCGACGCCCCCGCGCGCTACCCGCAGCCGGCCGTAGATCGAACAACGCAATGCGGGGAACGAATCGGCCAGTCGGCGGCCGGGCCGAATGCCGCGCCGCGGATCAGAACATCAGGTTGACGATCAGCACCACGATGCCGGTGTACATCAGGCTGATCGGTGCGCCGACCCGCCACAGTTCTTTGGCGGAGTAGCCGGCCGGGCCGGTGATCATCGCGATCACCGGGTTGGACGCGGTCATGAAATTGTTCGACGCCGACAGCGCGATGATCAGCGCGAAGGCCGAAGGGTTGCCGCCGGCGGCGAGCGCGAGGTTGATGGCGATCGGCACCATCACGATGGTCGCGCCGACATGGCTGATGACCAGCGAAAACGCGGTGGTCAGCAGGCCCAGGGCGATCTCCAGCAGCCATACCGGCGTGCCCTCGGGCAAACGGTCCACGCTGTGCGCGGCGACCCAAGCGGCCGCGCCGCTGGAATCCATCGCCCAGCCCAGCGGAATCAAACACGCCATCAGGAACACGGTTTTCCAGTTGATGGCCGCGTAGGCTTCGTCCATCTTGAGCACGCCGGTGATCAGCATGCCGGCGACGCCGGTCATCAGCGCGACCGAGGTGGGGATGCGCGAGGACAGCGCGATCAACATGGTGATCGCGAAGATCGTCATCGCGATCTTCAGCTTGTGCGGGCGCTGTTCGGCTTTCGGGTAATCGGTGACGGTGACGAAGTCGCGGGCGCTGGCGGCTTGCCCCAAGTCCTGCCACACGCTGTGCAGCACCAGCATGTCGCCGGCGCGCAGCGGCACTTCGCGCACGTTCTCGCGCAGCACCTGTTTGTCGCGATTGATCGCGAGCAGGCGCAGGTTGTAGCGCTTGCGCAGTTGCAACTGCGTGGCGGTCTTGCCGATGAAGGTGGAGGTCGGCGGAATCACCGCTTCGGAAATGCCGGCGCGGCTGGGATTGAACAGATCGGCGAACTCGCGCAGCCGGCTGCTCATGCGCAGGAAGCGATTTTGCGCGAAGTCGGCGATGGTTTGCCGCGGCCCCATCACGCCGAGCACGCTGCCGACCCAGATGCGCGCGTCGCCCGGCGGCACCAAGCGCGATTCGTTGCCGGTTTTCAGGGCCAGGATCAGCGGCGCGTCGTGCAGGCTTTCGGCTTCGCCCAGCGACATGCCGACCAGCGGGCTGTCCGCGCTCACGGTCAATTCGTAGACGTCGCCGTCGATGCCGTACACGCTGGCGAAATAGCTTTGGGTACGCGCGGGCGTGACGCCTTTGTCGTAATCCTCGTCGCCGAGGCGCTTCTCGCCGAAGAAATGGAAATACGCCAAGCCCGCGACCAAGAGCGCGATGCCGATCGGCAACGGCGCGAACATCGGCAGCGGCTTGAGCGTGGTCAGACCCGAGGGCAAGTTGGCGTTGGCCGAGACCAATAAATCGTTGAGCAGAATCAGCGGCGAGTTGCCGACCATGGTCAAGCCGCCGCCCATCATGATAGCGACCGCGATCGGCATCAGCAGGCGCGACAGCGGCAAACCCGTGCGCGACGACAAGCGCGAGGCCACCGGCAAGTACAGCGCCATCACCGACGGGTTTTGCATCACCGACGAATTGATGCCGGCGATGGCGGAGGTGAGCAGCAGCAAGCGCCGCTCGACGCCGTGCGCGCGGCGCAGCAGCCACGCCGCGAGACGATTGAGCGCGCCGGTGCGGTCCAGGCCCGCGCCGAGGATCATGGTGGCGATCAGGCTGATGACCGCGTTACCGGAAAAACCGTTGAACAGATCTTCGGGCGCGACCAAGCCGGTCAGGCCGAGCAGCACCAACACCACCAAGGCCACCACGTCCGCGCGCAGGCGCTCGAACAGGAACAGCAGCATCGTCAACACCGTCAGCCCGAGCACGAGCTGCATATCGCCGGTGAGCGTGAGCGCGTTCTCCATGCCGAGGCGTCAGTGGGCGGCGGCGGGGGTCATGGCGCGACTCGGTCGTAGAGCAGATCCCAGACGCCGTGCCCGAGTTTTTGGCCGCGGGTTTCGAAATGCGTTTGCGGGCGCCATTCGGGCCGCGGCACATCGCCGCGCGCGCCGGCGCGATTGCGTAGCCCTTCGGTGGCGTCGAGCACGTCCCACATCTGCTCGGCATAGTCCCGCCAATCCGTCGCCAGATGCAAGCGCCCGCCGACGCGCAGTTTCCGCGTCAACAGCGCCGCGAACGCCGGTTGCACCAATCGACGCTTGTTATGGCGTTTCTTGTGCCAGGGGTCGGGGAAGTAGATACGGATTTCGTCGAGACTGCCGTCGGCGATCTCGCGCTCCAGCACTTCCACCGCGTCGTGCCGATACACGCGGACGTGATCGCTGCCGTCGTCGGCCAACGCATTCAACAAGCGACCGACGCCCGGCGCATGCACCTCGATACCGATGTAATCGCGCGCGCGGTCGTGCTGCGCGGCGTAGCGCAGCGCATCGCCGTTGCCGAACCCGATTTCGACCACGCGCGGCGCGGCGCGACCGAACGCCGCGTCGAAATCGCGCGGCTCGCCGATGTAGTCGAGCCCGAAGCGCGGCCACAGCTCGTCGAAGGCGCGCTGTTGCGCCGGGCTGAAACGGCCCTGGCGCAGCACGAAGCTGCGGATCTTGCGTTGGCCCGCTTCGACGGTGAACGGTTGGTCGCGGACGTGATCGGGCGCCATCGCCATCACGCGCTGCGCTTGCGTAGCTTCGTGCCGGCGGACTTGGTTTTCTCGGCCAGCGCCAGCAGCCCCAGCAGGGCGGCGTTGACGGCGTCCGCGTCCGGGAACGCTTGCGCTACACGGTCGTCGAGCAAGACGAGATTTGTGCCTTTCGAGTATTTGCGCAGATATTTGCCGCGCACGCCCTTGCCGAGTTCTTCGTGACGGTATTCGGCCCGGATGGCTTCAGTCTTGCTCATAGATCGTTCGCTCGTGCTTGGTGGCTTTGCGTGCGCTGATGATCCGCATGGTCTTTCCGCGTTCGACATGCGCGACGACCAACAACAGATGCCGATAGGATTGCCCGATGGTGACGAAGCGCGCCTCCCGGATCGAATGATCGGGGTCCGCGAAGGTCACTGCGAGCGGATCGCCGAACACTGTTGCGGCCTCTTCGAAGGATACGCCGTGCTTGCGCAGATTTGCGGTCGATTTTCGCGCATCCCATTCGAATTTCAGCATGGCCCCGCCGTTTATCCGATCAACCCGTCCACCGGCGACGACGCCGAGGCATAGCGCTTGCGCGGAATGCGCCCGGCGAGGAAGGCGTGGCGTCCGGCTTCGATCGCGAGCTTCATCGCCAGCGCCATGCGCACCGGGTCTTTCGCGCCGGCGATGGCGGTGTTCATCAGCACGCCGTCGCAGCCCAGCTCCATCGCGATCGCGGCGTCGGAGGCGGTGCCGACGCCGGCGTCGACCAGAATCGGCACCTTCGCGTTCTCGACGATTTCCAGCAGGTTGTATTTGTTCTGGATGCCGAGGCCCGAGCCGATCGGCGCGGCCAGCGGCATCACCGCGCAGCAGCCGATCTCTTCGAGGCGTTTGGCGAGGATCGGATCGTCGCTGGTGTAGACCATCACGTCGAAACCGTCGGCGACGAGGGTTTCGGCGGCTTTCAGCGTCTGCACCACGTCGGGGAACAGCGTGCGTTGATCGCCCAGCACTTCGAGCTTGACCAAGCGATGCCCGTCCAGCAGTTCGCGCGCGAGTTTGCAGGTGCGCACGGCGTCGTCGGCGGTGTAGCAGCCGGCGGTGTTGGGCAGAAGCGTGTAGCAGTCCGGCGGCAACACGTCGAGCAGATTCGGCTCGTCGGGGTTTTGACCGATGTTCGTGCGGCGAATCGCGACGGTCACGATCTCGGCGCCGGCGGCCTCGGTAGCGCGGCGGGTTTCGTCGAGGTCTTTGAACTTGCCGGTGCCGGTGAGCAGGCGCGAGCGATAGGTCTTGCCGGCGACGACGAGCGCGTCGTCCGAATAGGGGGAGAGAGTCATGCGGCGATTATCGCCGATTATTCGTGGCGCTATCGAAGCGAGAAGCGCCGCAAGGTTTTGTGGGAGGGCCGGAAGGCCCGATGAGGATGCGGGTGGGTATATCGGCCGCGGGCGCGGCTCGAACGATCGGGCCTCTCATTGCTGAGGCTGGCCGGCCCGATTGAGATGTGGGAATACCGGCCGAACAGCGCAAGGCTTTGTGGGAGGGCCGGAAGGCCCGATGAGGATGCGGGTGGGTATATCGGCCGCGGGCGCGGCTCGAACGATCAGGACTCTCATTAGCTGAGGCGGGCCGGCCGGGCGTTCGGGCAAGCAGCCGATGGCGATAGGCCATCGGGCGGTTTCGGAAAATGTTGGTTGCCGTCCATGCCGGGACCGCAAGGCTTCGGACTGTCCGGCCCGGCCATCCGTGGCCGGGCGTTCGCGCCCGCAGCCGATGCCGATAGGGCATCGGGCGGTTTCGCAAAATGTTGCTTGCCGTCCATGGCGGGACTACAAGGCTTTGGACTGTCCGGCCCGGCCATCCGTGGCCGGGCGTTCGCATCGGCGCGCGGCAGTGCCGCGCAAGCGCCGATGCTCACCCACCGCCCAGCGCATGAACGATCTCGACGATATCGCCTTCCTGCAGACGATGCTCCGCATGCCGCCCGCGCGGGACGATCTCGCCGTTCACCTCCACGGCCACGCGCCGTTGGGCGAGGCCCTGGCGCGCCAACAGGTCGGCGATGGTGAGCGGGTCGTCGGTCAGGGCGAGGGCTTCGCCGTTCAGTTGGAGTCGCATGGCCGGAATTGTCGCCCGGCCTCGCGGCGATGCCCAGCGCTGTGAGCTCGCCGGCCGCCGAATTTGCGAAAAAAGCGTTAATTCGCACTTGAGTCCCTGCGGGGATCGTGAAACCATGCCGCCACGATCCGGCGCCGCCATTCGGGGGCGTATGCCATGGCTGGCTGGAGACGTACACCAACAGGCCCAGAGGGCCATCGCATTCGACTCACACATTTTTGGAGGGGGTATGACGTTGTCTTCGCGGGCCAAGCGGCCCATGCGTAGTGTTCTCGCCGTGGCGCTCGCCTTGACGGCCGCACCGGCGTTCGCCGGCGGCCCGTACACGCAGACCGTGTTTTTCGGCGACAGCTTGACCGACGGCGGCTTCTTCCGCCCGTTGCTGCCCGCCAGCGTGCGGCCGGTGACCGGTCAGTTCACCACGAACCCGGGGTTCGTCTGGTCGCAGTACCTCGCCGATTACTACGGCACCGGCGCCTCGCCGAACGGCAACGGCCAGATCGGCACCAACTACGCCGCGGGCGGCGCGCGCGTCGGCATCAACACCACCGGTGCGCTGGGTCCGATCCCGTCGTTGGCCACGCAGACCAACAACTACCTCACCGCGAACGGCGGCCGCGCCGATGCGCGTGCGCTGTACTCGGTGTGGGGCGGCGCGAACGATCTGTTCGCGATCACCAACGCCGGCGCCGACCCGACCACCACGATCGCCGGTGCGGTCGCATCGGAAGTCGGCGTCGTCGGTAGCCTGCGCAACGCCGGTGCCCGCTACATCCTGGTCGCCACCGTGCCCGATCTCGGCCTCACCCCGGCCTTCCGCGCCCTGGGCGCGGCCGCGCAGGCCAACGGCACCGCGCTCGCCACGAACTACAACAATGCGCTGTTCAGCGCGCTCGGCAGCAACGGCCTGCGGGTGATTCCGCTCGATACCTTCACGCTGATTCGCGAAGTCAGCGCGAACGCCGCCGCGTTCGGCTTCACCAACACGACCGGCACCGCCTGCCAGCCGCAGATCACCGCGAACTCGCTCACCTGCAACCCGACCAGCTACGTCACGCCGGATGCGCCGAACACCTATCTGTTCGCCGACGGCGTGCACCCGACCAGCCGCGCGCACCAGATCCTCTCGCAGTACGCGGTGTCGGTGCTGGAAGCGCCGCGTCAGATCGCCGCGCTGCCGCACGCCACCGCCGTCGTCGGTCGCGCCCGCGCCGACCGCGTCGCTAACCACCTCGGCGGTAAGCCCGAAGGCGACGGCACGCGCTGGTGGGTGGACACCCGCGTCGACGTGCAGACCTACGACCAAGGCAATCTGTACGACAGCATGGGCCCGGCCCTCACCGGCGGCGTCGATTGGACCCGCGGCAATTTCGTGTTCGGCGCCTTCGGCGGCCTGGGCCGCAACACCTACGACTACGGCAACAACGCTGGCGAATTCGACCAGAGCGAAGGCACCCTCGGCGGTTTCGTCGCTTGGTACGGCGAGAAGACGTGGGTCAACGGCCAGTTGAGCTATAGCCAAGTCGGTTACGACGTCGATCGCGACGTGTGGCTCGGCCCGGTGAAGCGCACCCACTCCGGTTCGCCCGATGGCACCAACCTCAGCTTCGGCGTAAACGCCGGCATGCAGTTCGGCGAAGGCTCGGTCAAGCACGGCCCGGTGGTCAGCGTGCTCGCGCAGCGCATCGACGTCGACGGCTACACCGAAAGCAACCCGACGCAGTCGACCGCGCTGGCCTACCCGGACCAGAACTTCGATTCGCTGATCGGCAGCATCGGTTGGCAGGCCACGTTCGAACTGAGCGATCACATGAAGCCGTACGCGAAGTTCACCTACGACCGCGAGTTCGAAGACTACGCGGAAGAGGCCTTCGCGCGTTCGCTGACCGTCGTCGGCACGCCCGAATACGCCGTTCCGGGCCTGCAGTTCGACGATAGCTACGCCACCGCCGTCCTCGGCGCCCGCACCGAACTGTTCGGTCTGGACGCCAACGTCGGCCTGACCGCGACCATCGGCCAAACCGACGGCACCGACGCGGCGCTCTTCGCCACCTTCGGCAAGAGCTTCTGATCGGCGACGGCCTTCGCGCCGTTCGAAACGCGATCGAACGACAGCCGGGCTCGCGAGAGCCCGGCTGTTTTCTTGTCCGCGCCCTGCGGCTACACTGCTCGGCCACGCGGGTGTAGTTCAATGGTAGAACTGCAGCTTCCCAAGCTGCTAACGTGGGTTCGATTCCCATCACCCGCTCCAAACTCCCAACGGCGGCCCGCGTGGCCGCCGTTTCGTTTTTTCGCGGCTTCGACGTCGTCGATGCGCGTTCGATGCGCAGCGCATTCGCCTACGGTTCGCGGGTACGCGATCGCCCGCATCGCGTGCGGGAACTGTCATCATGTTTGCGGCAGGCTATCGCCGCCGTTCGCGCCCGGAGCGCCGTATGAAGCTCGCCATCTTGTCCCGCAACAGCAAACTGTATTCGACGCGTCGGTTGATCGAAGCCGCGCGGGTACGCGGACATAGCGCGCGGGTGCTCGATCCGCTGCGCTGCTACATGCGGATCGCGTCCGACGGTTTCGATATGCATTACAAGGGCAAGCCGCTGGCCGGTTACGACGCGGTGATTCCGCGGATCGGCGCGTCGATCACGCGCTACGGCGTGGCGGTGCTGCATCAGTTCGAGTTGATGGGCTGCCGCACGCTCAACCCGTCGCAGGCGATCGCCAGCGCGCGCGACAAGTTGCGGGCGCATCAGTTGCTCGCGGCCCAGGGCATCGGCATGCCAGCGACCGTGTTCGGCGACAACCCGGACGACACGTCCGACCTGCTGTCGATGCTCGGCCCGCCGCCGCACGTCATCAAGCTCAACGAGAGCGCGCAGGGCGCGGGCGTGATTCTGACCGAGAAGCCGTCGGCCTCGCGCAGCGTGGTCGAGGCCCTGCGCGGGCTGTACGCCAACTTCTTGGTGCAAGAGTTCATCGCCGAGGCCGAGGGCGCCGATGTGCGCTGCTTCGTGGTCGGCGATTCGGTGGTGGCGGCGATGCGCCGGCAGGCGCCGAAAGGCGATTTCCGTTCGAATCTGCATCGCGGCGGCACCGCCGAGGCGGTCGCGCCGAGCGACGACGAGCGCGCGATCGCGGTGCGCGCGGCCCAAGTACTGGGCCTGGGCGTGGCCGGAGTCGACCTCATCCGCGCCCAGCGCGGGCCACTGGTGCTGGAGGTCAACTCCTCGCCGGGGTTGGAAGGCATCGAAGCGGCGACGGGCGTCGATGTCGCAGGCAAAATCATCGAATACGCAGCTAAAGGCGTTTAAAGCGCGCTTTCGTCAGGCTTTGCTGGCAACCCGGCCGTCCGCCCCCGAAATGCTCCGTTGCAGCGATGCGCCGAACGGTCGGCGCCCGCTAACTTCGGTTATTTAGCAGCTTTCAGCACTGATTGTGCGGCTTTCTTCGCCTTTCGAATCGATAGCGGCATCGCCGGGGCCTCGCTGTCATGCGCCTTTAACGCGCCTTTAATCGCGCGCGTCGTAGCGTGTTCGGGCCGATCTCTGCCGATCCATCCCTCGTCAGGACCCTGCAGAACCGGTAATCGGGGTAATACCCAATGATTCGGCCCGGGCGATTCGCGTCGCTCGGGCCGCTTTTTGTCGACACGCGATCCCGTGCCGCACCGTCGCTTCGCGTGCGTTCCGCGCTTCGCCCGGCCGCGAAGCGAACGCCGACGCTGACGCGGGCGGCGTTCCTTTGCATAATCGCCACGATCCGTCGCGGATGCTGCCGCGGGCCGGGGAACCGGCCGGATTTCTCCCGGTCACAGCATGACCTCCGAGAACCGATTTTCAGGACATCTCTCTCCATGCGCATTCTTGTGATCGAAGACAACCAGGACATCGCCGCCAATCTGGGCGACTATCTCGAAGACCGCGGCCATACCGTGGACTTCGCCGCCGACGGGATCACCGGCCTGCATTTGGCGATCGTCCACGACTTCGACGCGATCGTGCTGGATTTGAACCTGCCCGGCATGGACGGCCTGGAGGTCTGCCGCAAACTCCGCGCCGAAGCGCGCAAGCAGACGCCGGTGTTGATGCTCACCGCGCGCGACAGCCTGGACAACAAGATCGCCGGCTTCGATTCGGGCGCCGACGATTACCTGATCAAACCGTTCGCGCTGCAGGAAGTGGAAGTGCGTTTGAACGCGCTGGCGCGGCGCGGCCGCGGCGCGCAAACCCGAGTGTTGGACGTCGGCGATCTGGAATACAACCTCGACACTTTGGAAGTGCGTCGACAGGGCAAGCTGCTGCAGCTCAATCCGACCGCGCTGAAGATTCTGCAGGCGTTGATGGAAGCTTCGCCCGCGGTGGTGACGCGACAGGAATTGGAGACCCGCGTCTGGGGCGAGGAATTGCCCGATTCCGACAGCCTGCGCGTCCATATCCACGGCCTGCGCGCGGTGGTCGATAAACCGTTCGACGCGCCGCTGATCCAAACCCGTCACGGCATCGGTTACCGCATCGCCGCGCCCGATGTCTCAAGCTGAGCCGTCGTCGCCCGCGCGTCCGCGGCGTAAGCGCATCACCTATCGGCGGCGCCTGCGCAGCCGCATCATCCTGTCGTTCTTTCTGCTCGGTTTGGGGCTGACCTCGCTGATCGCGGCCAGCACGGTTTACTTGCGCAACCGCGTCGAGAATCAGGTGATCGCCGCGGCGCTGACCAAGAACAACGACGCCTTCGCCGAAGGTTTCTATCGCGACCCGAACGCGCTCGGTATTCAGTTCGAGAAGATCCAAGGCCGCTTGTTCAGCAAGCGCAAAACCGATCGCGTACCCGAGGCCTGGCACGACCTGCCCAACGGCGTGCACGAGATCGCCGAAACCGACCCGCAGACCGGCGCGCAGCGCGTCTATAAACTCGCGGTGCGCAAAGACCCCGAGTATTGGTTCTTCCTCGCCTACGACATCGCCGAGGAGCGCGAGAGCAAGGCGCGTTTGAATCGCGCGCTGATGCTGAGCGTGTTCGTCTTCACGCTGCTGTCGCTGTTGGTCGGTTGGTGGGCCGCGGCGCGCGTGATGAGCCCGGTGACGGAATTGGCGCAGCGTCTGCGTCGGTCCGGCCGCAGCGCCGAACCCGAAGCGCTGGCCTCGCATTTCGCCGAGGACGAAGTGGGCGAATTGGCGAAAGCGCTCGACGACTATTCCGCGCGGTTGACCGAAGTGGTCAAGCGCGACCGCGAATTCAACGCCGACGTCAGCCACGAATTGCGCACGCCGCTCGCGGTGATCCGCGGCGCGGTCGAATTGATGTTGAATAAGCCCGACATCGACGAGAAAACCCGCTCGCGTCTGCAGCGCGTGCAGCGCGCGGAACAGCAATGCACGGACTTGATCAGCGCGTTGCTGCTGCTCTCGCGCAACGAGCGCGGCCACGGCGCCGCCGACGTGGGCAAGATCGCCGAACAATTGCTCGACGCGCACCGCGGCCAACTCGGCGGCAAACCGATCCAATTAGCGCTCGATCGCGGCCCGACTGCGCTCGTCGTCGATGCGCCGGAGTCGGCGGTCGTCGTGGCCTTGAACAATCTGATCGGCAACGCCGTGAAGTACACGCAAGAAGGCTCGGTCACCGTGCGGCTGCACGACCGCACCGTTGATGTGATCGACACCGGCCCCGGCCTCAGCGCCGAAGACGCCGCGCGCCTGTTCGAACGCGGGTATCGCGGCAGCCACGCCGAACACACGCAAGGCGGCGGCATCGGCCTGTCCATCGTACGCCGCCTCTGCGCGCTCTACGGCTGGGAAGTGCGGATCATGCCGGGCGCGGAGCGGGGGGTGGTGGCGAAGTTGAAATTCGCGCCGGGAGCGTAACGACGGCGCGGTGCCTATAACAATATCGCGAGATTCACCGGAATGACTGCGAGGCTCACACCCGCTCCAACCACCCATAACGATCCGGCGTCTTGCCGTCGAACAGCCCGAAGAACAATTCCTGCAGACGGCGGGTCACCGGGCCGGGTTTGCCGGCGCCGATTTGGCGGGCGTCGACGGAGCGGATCGGGGTGATTTCGGCGGCGGTGCCGCACATGAAGAGTTCGTCGCAGAGGTAGAGGTATTCGCGCGGGAGGTCGCGTTCGACGACCTGGAAGCCGGCGTCGCGGGCGAGGGTGATGATGGTGTTGCGGGTGATGCCGTTGAGCAGTGCGGCGCTGACCGGGGTGGTGTGCAGTTCGTTGCCGAAGACGAGGAACAGGTTTTCGCCCGCGCCTTCGCTGAGTAGGCCGGTCGAAGCGAGCGCGATGCCTTCGCCGAAGCCGAGGCGACGCGCTTCGCGGGCGACGAGTTGGCCGGAGAGATAATTGCCGCCGGCTTTCGCGCCGGCCGGAATGGTGTTCGGGGCGAAACGCTGCCAACTGGAGACGCAGGCATCGATGCCCGCTTCCAGCACGCTGGCGCCGAGGTATTGGCCCATTTTCCAGGTCGCCACGGCCATGTCGGTGGGGGTGTCGGCCGACAGACCGAACCCGCCCAGCCCGCGGTAGGCGACCGGACGCAGATAATCGGTGGTGAAGTCGTTGGCTTTCAGCACGTCGCGGCAGGCGGCGTTGATCTCGTCCAGCGAGTACGGCATCGCCATGTCGTAGATCTTCGCCGACGCGAACAGGCGCCGGTTGTGATCGGTGAGACGGAAGATCGCCGGGCCGCTCGGGGTGTCGTAGCAGCGGATGCCCTCGAACACCGACGAACCGTAATGGACGACGTGCGCCATCACGTGCGTGGTCGCTTCCGCCCAGGGCTTGATGCTGCCGTTGTGCCAGATCCATTCGGGATAACGCTGCGTCATGGCGGTCCGCCTTCGTCGATAAGGCCCGTAGTTTACCGTAGGGCCGGCGGTCGACGGCGGGCCGCGAACGAAGACGGGGCCTTGCGGCCCCGTCCCATGTTGCGATTGCGACGCGCGCCGGAGTCAGCGGTACGCGGCGATCGTGGCTTTGGTGTTGTTCAACACGCGCTGATTGTGGGCGCGTGTGGTATTGCCCATGGCCTGCCCCAAGTAGGTTTTGGCCGGGTTGGACCAATAATTGATGCGCGGGCAGCCGGTGGTGCAGTTGTAGGCCATGATCGTACGCCAGGCGTTGGTCGGCGAACGGAAACCATGGCCGTAGGCGTACGGCGTGAGCGTCGGGTCGGTGGCGATATCGTGACGCGCCGATTGCAGATGACCGATTTCATGCGCGAACGAGTAGTAGCCGGTGGCGCAGCCGTAGTGCGCGACCGCGAACGCGGTGGCGGCGGTGGAGCCGATGCCCGAAGCCAGGCCGCAGGATGATGCGTTGTTGATCAACAGCATCATCACGTCGGCCGCGACCGTGTTGCGGGTGGCATGGTAGGAATCCATGTACCCGTCCGTCGTGCCGCGGAAGCGCGTGAGATCGGTGCTGAAGCTGCCGGATTCGACGTAGGTCGTGGTGTAACTGCCGGCGAGTTGCAGGTTGATCTCCACACCACTGTTGGCGTAACCGGTGTTGGATTCGGCGACGGCGAGATTGACCAGGCCGACGATGTCGCCGCTGGCGGCGGCGGCCGATTGCGTGGACACCACCATCACGCGGATGGTGCTGATCGCTTTCGTACTGATCGATTGCGGCATCTGGATTTTCGGCAGCAGCGCGTATTCGGCCGGGTGATCCGCCGGCATCCGCGATTCGTCGATGCGCGCGATGGCGTGGCCGCCGGAACGCAGCGGACGCAACGCGTACAGATCGCCATCGACGCGCAGCGTGCCGGTCAATTTGTCGCCGTTGCGGACGATGATGACCGAATTGTTCGGGTCGTTCTCGATTTCGCCGCCGATCCGGTTCGCGAGCCGACCGAACACGCCTGCGTCCTTGCCGAGTTGGCCTTGCCACACTTGCGTGCCGTCCGGGTTGCGGACGAACGAGGTTTTTCGCGCGACCAGATCACCGCCGCCGATCGTGAGTTGCAGGCTGTCGGTGGTATCGGCGATTTGACTGGCATCGGCCTGCACCAATTGCAGGCCGACCGTCGCGCGATCGTCGGCCAGTGCGCTGTAGCTGGCGTCGGCGATGCGGGCGGTTTGCGCGGCGGGCGCGAACAACGGTTGGCGCGCGGCTTGCGATGCGAACGTGGCGGCGCCCGCGATGGCGACGATGCCGAGCGCGGTGAACAACGTGGAACGTTTCATACGACATTCTCCCTTGTCTGCGATGTCCAATCCATTGCGACGTCCGAGCGATGGGTGCCCCCAAAGGCGCAATGTCCGGACGCTGAGATGATCGCTCGGACCCTTCCCCTTCACGCATCGTCCTGCGCGCGCGGGTGCGACGCAAGTGGCGCTGCGAATCGCGCTCATGAATGCGCACCGATGCGCGCTTTTTACGGTCGCGCATCACGAAAGACGAGAAAAATGAACGACGTGCGTCGCAAGTAAAATCGAGAACCGGATTGGACGCGCCGCGAATCACCGCGAGAACGTATCGGTCACGGCGACGACAGGACGATCCACCAGCAATCGAAATGACGGCGCAAACCGAACACCGTGCGCGACGGCGTGGCGCTGTTGCGCAAGGTTTGTTCGAGACGCAGACCGACCAGACCGCCGCCGCGCGCGCGCCTCGGCTGCGGCGGCGTTTCCGCGTCGCCGGTTGATGCACTTGTCGACGCCCCCGCGTCAGCGGCTGCGGATGACGTCGTTTCCGCGGGCGGCGGAGTATCGGGGAAATAGGATTCCTCGCGCGGCGCGCTGCGGATGGCGACGATGTCCACCAGCGGACGATCGACGATCGCTTGCAGACGGTCGAGGATGCGGCTGCCGCTTTCGTCGCCGATGCCGACCCAGTGGTACACCGCGCCCAATCGATTGATGTCGTGTTGATCGACCGCGGCGGTGATTTCGTAGATCAAGTCCTGCACGCTGCGCGCGCAGCCCAGACGTCGCGGCCCGGTGCCTTGAATCGCCGCGCCGCGCGGCAGACGGTCGTTGGCGCCGATCGCCGCGCAGGGTTTGTCGGTATAGATTTCCGCGCCGCTGTCGGTGGTGCAGCGGTTCACCTGCGCCTGCGCCGCGCCGGGCCACAGCCAGGCCGACGCCAGCGCGAATACGAACAGCCGAAATAGCGACGAAGAGGGCGACGAAGAGGGCGACGAAGAGGGCGACGAAGAGGGCGACGAAGAGGGCGAACGCGTCATCCGCGCAGGGTAGCAGTTGCGCCTTCGGTCGGCATCCGCCGACCCGTCGCGTTCAGCCCAATCGGGACAACACCGATTGCGTCGGTTTGGCCAAATTCAGGGTGTAGAAATGCAATCCGGGCGCGCCGCCGGCGATCAAGCGCGCGCACATCGCCGCGACCATGTCGGCGGCGAATTCGCGGATCGCGTCGGCGTCGTCGCCGAAGGCCTGCATGCGCTTGGCGACCCAGCGCGGGATTTCCGCGCCGCAGGCGTCGGAGAAACGCTTGAGTTGGCTGAAGTTCGAGATCGGCATGATGCCCGGCACGATCGGCGCGTCCACGCCGAGCTTGCGCGCGTCGTCGACGAACCGGAAATACGCGTCGGCGTTGTAGAAATACTGGGTGATCGCCGCATCGGCGCCGGCGTCCATTTTCGTTTTGAAATGGCGCAGATCGGCCAGCGCGTCTTCGGCTTGCGGGTGGGTCTCGGGGTAGCAGCCGACTTCGATCTTGAAGAAATCGCCGTGCTCGGCGCGGATGAAGGCCACCAGATCCGAGCCGTAGCGCAGATCGCCCATGCGCGCCATGCCCGACGGCAGGTCGCCGCGCAGCGCGACGATGCGCTTGCAGCCCAGGGCGCGGTATAGCCGCAACAGTTCGCGGATTTCCTCGCGGCTGCCGCCCATGCACGACAGATGCGGCGCGGCTTCGAGGCCGTGTTCCTGCTTGAGGTGCCGAACGGTTTCGGAGGTATAGCTGAGCGTGGAGCCGCCGGCGCCGAAGGTGCAGGACACGTAGTCCGGCCCATGCGATTTCAACTTCGCCGCGGTGCGGTCGAGCTGCGCGCGCTGCTCGTCGGTCTTGGGCGGATAGAACTCGAAGGAAACAGCGGTCATAACGGCGTCCTGTCGCGATGCCGCATCATATCTCTTTATCGCGATGAACGTGAAGACCGAGACCGGCGACCCGATACGGGAACGGCCCGGGATCGCGCCCGGGCCGTTCTTCGCACCGACATGGCGGCGTCGCGCCTTCAATACACGTCGCCGATGGTGTTGTGGACGTTGAACTTGCCGGTCGGGGTGACGATGCGCTTGTCGTCGATCACCGCCTTCAGCGTGCGGGTCTTATCGTCCACCACCACGATCGCCGAGCGCTCGGTCTTGCCGTTCCACACCGAGAACCACACCTCGTCGCCCGCGGCGTTGTATTCCGGCTGCACCACGCGCTTCGGGCCCGGGCCGAGATTGGCCCATTCGGCGATCGGCAGCACTTTGAAGCCTTTCGACAGGTCGCGGACATCGAACACCGCGATCGATTGGCTGAATTTCGTGTCCGGGTTCAGCGGCGTGTCGACCCAGAGATTCGTCGACTTCGGATGGGTCTTGATGAACAGCGAACCGCCGCCTTGGCCGTTGAGCACTTCGCAGACTTTCCAGGCGTGCGCTTTGTGTTTCGCCGGGTCGGTACCGATCAAGGTGATCTTGGGATTGCCCAGCGCCGAGGTCGCCCACACCGGGCCGCACGTGGGATGCAGGAAGTTCGCGCCGCGGCCCGGATGCGGAATCTTGTCCACGTCGATCAGCGCGGCGAGTTTCTGCTCGCGCGAGTCGACGACGGCGATCTTGTCCGATTGGTTCGCGGCGGTGAGGAAATAACGCTGCGTCGAATCCCAGCCGCCGTCGTGCAGAAAGCGCGCGGCGCCGATCGTCGTCACTTTCAGGTTCTGGATGTCCTCGTAGTTGACCAGCAGGATCTGCCCGGTCTCCTTGACGTTGACGATGAACTCGGGATGCTCGTGCGAGGCGACGATCGCGGCGACGCGCGGTTCGGGGTGATACTCCTGCGTGTCGACGGTCATGCCGCGGGTGCCGACCACTTTCAGCGGTTCCAGCGTTTCGCCGTTCATGATCACGTACTGCGGCGGCCAATACGAACCGGCGATCGCGTATTTGTCCTCATAGCCTTTGTATTTCGAGGTTTCGACCGAACGCGCTTCGAGGCCGATCTTGATTTCCGCGACCTTATCCGGCGTCGGCATCCACAAGTCGATCAAATCGATGCGCGCATCGCGGCCGATGGTGTAGATGTAGCGTCCGGAGTGCGACGTGCGCGAGATATGCACCGCATAGCCGGTCTTGACGATATTGATGATCTTTTTGGTGTCCCCGTCGATCAACGCCACTTCGCCGGTATCGCGCAGCGTGACCGCGAAGACATTGTCGATGTTGTAGGCGTTCATCTTCTTCTTCGGCCGCTCGTCGACCGGCACGAAGGTGACCATGCTCTGCTTCATTTCCTTCATGCCCCATTCCGGCGGCGACGGCGGATCGTGCTGCAGAAAGCGCGCCATCATGTCGATGTCCTGCGCGCCCAGTTCGCCGGAGGTGCCCCAGTTCGGCATGCCGGCGGGCGAACCGAAATTGATCAGCGCTTTGAGATAGTCCGTGCCCTTGGCCAGGGTGATGTCCGGCGTCAGCGGCTTGCCGGTCGCGCCTTTGCGCAAGACGCCGTGGCAACCGGCGCAGCGCTCGAAAAAGATCTGCGTGGCGCGCTTGCGTTCGTCGTCGCTCAGCGGCGGCAGCGCGCCGCCGGCGCTCGCCAACGCGACCGGCGCGGGAATGGCGGTCGGTGCGCCCTGATACTTCGCTTCCGGCGTCTTGGTGCCGGCCTGCGCGGCCTCTGGCGTTTGCGCGCCGCGCCGCGCGGCGACCTCGGCGGCGGCGATCGTCGTGCCGTCGTTGCCCCAACTGCTGGCGACGTACGACAGCACATTCGCGATATCGGTATTGCTGAGATGATTCAACGCCGGCATCACACCGTCGTAATCGGCGCCGTTGACGGTGACTTTGCCGCTGAAGCCTTTCAGCACCACGTCGATCAGACGTTCTTTCGGCACGTTGCGGATGTAGTCGGAACTCGCCAGCGGCGGGAATGCGCCGGTCAAGCCTTTGCCGTCGGGTTGATGGCAGGCGGCGCAGTTGGCGAGATACGTCGCTTCGCCGGCCTCCATCGCGGATTTCGGTGGGCGTTCGTTGGTCGTTTCGTCCGCGCGCGCGCCGGCGTAAGCGAATGCCGAGGCGGTCGCGACGAGCGCGAGAGCGATTGCGATATGCGTTCTTTTCATGGGGGTTTCCCGAGCGCGAATGGAGGGCGTGATAGGCCGTCAAGCCGGGCGATGCGGCGCCGATCGGTGCGAAGCCGGCGGCGCGTCGTCGGTTGGGGAGGATTGTCCGAGGGGCCTTTTCGTATGCGCATGACTTAAGTCAAGCCGGTCGCAGTTCGCGCTCGAAGCCCCGCGCGGCTGTTCTTACACTCGCGCCATGTCCGCTCGAGAGCCCGCCATGACCGCTCGCGATTTCCGCCGCACGCGCGTTCGTCGCGCACGTTCGCCGTCGCTGCTCGCTGTCGCCATCGCGCTCGCGCTGAGCGCCGCGTCCGCGCATGCGGGCGACGATGCGGCCGTCGCCGCCGATGCGAACGATGCGCAAACCTTGGATCGCATCGTCGTGATCGCGAGCAAAGCGCCGGAGTCCGCCGCTCGTGTGGTCGGTCGCGTGGTCGCGATCGATCGCGCGCAGTTGGAGCGTCGGCATGCGCAGAACATCGCCGACATGGTGCGTTACGAACCCGGCATCGACGCGCTGGGCGACAGTGCGCGCTTCGGTTGGCAAGGATTTTCGATCCGCGGACTCGACGGCAATCGCGTGGGCATGGAAATCGACGGAGTACCGGTGGCGGAGGCCTTCAGCGTCGGTCAATTCGCCGCCGCCGGTCGCGATCTGGTCGAATTGGACGCGGTGCAGGGCGTGGAAATTCTGCGCGGGCCGGCGTCGACGCTGTACGGCAGCGATGCGCTGGCCGGCGTAGTCGCGTACCGCACGCGTTCGCCGGCCGATCTGCTCGCGCTGAGCGACGACGCGCAGCGCTTCGGCGTGCGTTGGGCCGCCTCCGGCCGCGACGACAGCATGAGCCGGTCGGTCGCGTTGGCCGGACGCGGCGGCGAACGCTTCGAGGCGCTGCTGTTCGCGTCGCGTCGCGACGGCCATGCGACGGAGAACCGGTCCGATACGCATCCGGCTAACCCGCTCGACGCGCGTCGCGATGGCGTGCTCGCGAAAGTCGCCTGGGACGGCGCGCGCTTCGGTCGCTGGGTGGCGACGTTCGACCGCGGCGAGGGCCGCGCGCGGACCGATGTGCGTTCGCTGCGCTTCGGTCCGGGGCGCTTCTCCACCACCACCGATCTGCGCGGCGACGATCGCTATCGGCGCGACCGCGCGAGTCTGGCCGCCGAGTGGTCGCCCGCGTCGTCGTGGCTCGATCGCGCCGAACTGCTGCTCTACGCGCAACGCAACGACACCACACAGGATACGGCGCAGACGCGCCTCGCCGACCGCACCACGCGTTTCCCGTCGCTGCGTCTGCGCAGGTTCTCGTTGGAGCAGGGCAATCGCGGCGTCAAGTGGCTGGGCGAACTGCGCCGCGGCGATGCCGGCGACACGTTCCGTCATCGTCATGTGTTCGGCGTCGAATGGTCGCGCACCGCGTTCGAGGGCATGCGCGACGGCAGCGAGATCAACTTGTCGACCGGCGCGAGCAGCGATGTCGTGTTGGGCGAACGTTTCCCGGTGCGCGACTTCCCCAACAGCGTCGCGCGCGAGACCGGCGTGTTCTGGCAGGACGAGATCGGCATCGGCGCCGGTTTCGCGATGGTGCCCGGGTTGCGTTGGGAACGCTACGAACTCGATGCGCGGGCCGATGCGATGTTCCGCGAGGATTACCCGAACGCGCGCGTCGTCGATCTTCAGCGCGAGGCGTGGACGCCGAAGCTGGGGCTGCGCTGGCAGCCGAGCGAGCGTTCCACCGTCTACGCGCAATACGCGCGCGGGTTTCGCGCGCCGCCGTTCGGCGACGTGAACATCGGTCTGTCGTTGACTTTGCTGAACTACGAGGTGCGGCCGAATCCGGATCTGCGTTCCGAAGCCAGTCATGGCCTCGAAGCGGGTTGGCGCTGGCGCGGCGAAGGCCTGCGAGTCGATGTGTCGGCGTATCGCAACCGTTACCGCGACTTGATCGACTCGCGCGCGAATCTGGGTATCGATCCGACGAGCGGCGCCTTGGTGTTCCAATCGGTGAATCGCGCGCGCGCGCGCATCGAAGGCGTCGAAGCCGAGGCCGCGTGGACGCCCGCATTGGCGCCGTCTTGGGAATTCCGCGTCGCTGGCGCATGGGCGCGCGGACGCGATCTGGTCCGCGATGCGCCGCTCAACAGCGTCGCGCCCGCGAAAGCCGTGTTCGGCGCGAGCTGGGAACCGCCCGCATCGCATTGGGGCGTCGAAGTGGTCGCGACCGGTGTGGCGCGGCAATCCGCGCTGGACGAAAGCGCCGGACCGCTGTTCCACGCGCCGGGGCACGCGCTGTTGGACGTGTACGCGTGGTGGCGCCCGCTGCCGGCGATGCGCGTGAACCTCGCGCTGCAGAATGCGATCGATCGCCGGTATTGGGATTGGACGACGGTGCGCGGCGTCGCCGCCGCCGCGACCGATCTCGATTTCTACACGCGCCCGGGACGCAGCGCGTCGTTGTCGGTGTCGTTCGATTGGTGAGCAGGAGGCGTCGAGGCCCGACCTTCGCGCGATGTCGGTACGACTAGAGTCGCATCGCGCCGCGATGGGCGCGCGACCGGACTGGTTTAGACTGCGCCGATTCCGTCACCGGTCTTCGCGATGTCCATCGTCCTCACCGAATTCGCGCGTCCCCGTCTGTTTCCCGCCGAACCGCGTCGCAACACCATTCAGGACTGCACGCCGGAACAATTCGTGCGTCGCCTCAACGAGGAAACGCCCGTCGCCGTGCTCGACGGCTACGCGCCGTTCTGCAAATTGCACGTGCACCGCAATTGGACCTCGACGCGGTGCATGACCATCCCGATCGACGAGTTCAATCGTCGCCAACTGCGCAGCGCGTACGAAGCGCGCAACAGCAACGAACTGCCGGTGCTGGTGCGTTGGTTCGAGGATGTGGAGCCGCCGGTCGCGGCGTATCTGATCGCGATTCTGTACGACCGCGCGCAAATGGCGAAGGAAGGCACCCCGGTCGACGCCGACTGGGGCGTGGTCGGCTGCCTCTACACGATGACGCCCGAAGAAACCCCGATGACGCCGATCACGATCATGCGCAACGCGCTGGGCGTGGAAGAAGGCGGCTCCGGCGTACAGATCGACCGCGAAGCGTATCGCCGCAGCGTCGAATTCTGGGAACGCCACGCGGGATGGAGGGGATGAGCCGACGCGCTCGCGAGGCACTGCCTCGCGCGTCGGCGAATGCCCGCACAGGGATGTGCGGGCCGGGCGAAACGAGTTCCGTAGAGTCGCGCCAAGGACGGCGACATCCATTTTTCGAAGCCGACGCGCTCGCGAGGCATTGCCTCGCGCGTCGGCGAATGCACGCACAGGGATGTACGGGCCGGACGAAACGAGTTTCGTAGAGTCGCGCCAAGGACGGCGACATTCTTTTTTTCGAAGCGACGCGCACGCGAGGCACTGCCTCGCACGTCGGCGAATGCCCGCACAGGGATGTACGGACCGGACGAAACGAGTTCCGTAGAGTCGCGCCAAGGAAGGCGACGTTCTTTTTTCGAAGCGAGGCGCCCGCGAGGCATTGCCTCGCGCGTCCGCAGAGAGCCGAGAGCGATCCCGAACGTCGATTCCCGCGCCTGCTGCCGACGGGTCTAGAATCGAAGCACTTCCCGATTCCGAATGCGCATGAAAGAGACGCCAGGCTGGACCCAGGACACCTACATCACCGTCTACGATCACGACGATGCGTCGTTCGAAGGCGTCACCGAACTGTTGCGCCGCTGTATCGGTTTCGGACAGGACAACGCACTGGCGTGGGCGCGGCATATCGATCGCAACGGCAGCGCGAAACTCGGGCCTTGGACGCAGGATATCGCGCGCACGGTGCATGCGGAAATGATGCGGCTGGCGCCGCAGTACGGATGCGCGTGTTTGCGCGCGACGTTGGAGGACGAGGAGATTGCGCAACCCGCGCCCGCAGCGGCGCGGCCGGCGCGCAAGGCGCATCAGGTGTTGAACGAGATCTTCGGCGATTGGCCCGCCGATAGCTTGGTCATCGTACGCCGCGATTTCCCGGCTTATCTGCGCGTCGACGTGCAACTCGCGTTGGACGCCTTGACGGCGACCGCGCGCCGAGTCGGCATTCATTCGAGCCATCGCTACGACGCGTCCGATATGGCGACGCTGGTGTCCGAACGCGATCACGCCAAGCTGATCGGCGCGATCCAGTACGAGGACATCGACATCGGCGAAGGCCGGCCGGTGCGGTTGGCGACCAATGCCCTGTCGTTGATCGACGATCCCGACGCGCCGCTGGCGGTCTGGGTGAATACGGGCGCCGATTTCGCGCAAATGCCGCAGTTGAACGTGGAGATTCTGTCGCCGCCGGGCGAGGCGGCCGCGGCGCGTACGGGGGCGATGCTCGAAGCGATCGAGGCGGCCGTCGCGAAAGGGCGCAGCTATCGCGGCAAAGTGCTGTCGCTGGAAGCGAGCGAGACCTACCGCGGCACCGCCGCGAATGCGTTGACCGTGCATTTCCGCACGCCGGTGTCGGAGGACGAGTTGATCCTTCCCGACGCCGTCAAGCGCGCGCTCGACCGCCACATCATCGGGTTCGCGGCGCAGCGCGATGCGCTCAAGGCGTTGGGGCAGTCGGGCAAAAAGGGCGTGCTGCTCTACGGCCCTCCGGGCACGGGCAAAACGCACACCATCCGCTACTTGGCCGAGCGTTTGCGCGACCACACGACCTTTCTGGTCACCGCCGAGCAGGTCGGCATGATCGGCACGTATTTCCGTCTGGCGCGGCTGTTCGCGCCGTCGATCCTGGTGATCGAGGACGCCGACTTGATCGCGCGCCAACGCGACACGATGGCGTCCGCCTGCGATGAAGTCATGCTCAATCGCTTGCTCAACGAATTGGACGGCCTGAAATCGGACGCCGATCTGTTCGTCGTCATGACCACGAATCGGCCGCAGACCTTGGAGGCCGCTCTGATTCAGCGGCCCGGGCGGATCGATCACGCCATCGAAGTGCCCGTGCCCGACGCCGATTGCCGCGAGCGCTTGCTCCGTCTGTACGGTCATGGACTGCGCATCGATGCGGACGTCGCGGCCGATTTGGTCGCGCGCACCGAGGGCGTCAGCGCCGCCTTCATCAAGGAAATCGCGCGAAGGCTCGCGCAGCAATCGATCTTCGCCGGACATGCCGGGCATATCGCGGCCGACGATCTCGGCGATGTGCTTGACGAGATGCTCGGCGAACGCGATGGGCTCAATCTGCGCTTGTTGGGCGGGAATACGTCGGGCAGCGCCTCGCTCGGGTAACACCAAGCGGTCGCCGCGGAACCGCGGCGGGAAACCCCGTTCGCGGCAAGCGGACGTATTCGGCCGGTGGCAGAGCGGAGGCCTCGAACCAAAGCCGTTCGATCGCCCAGGGTGCCGCTTCGCAATCCCGCTGGTAAGACCCTATCCCATTGATTAGAAAGGCCGAGAAGCCGACTCAGGAGTCGTTCGAGGCCATGGCTTGCAAAATGTGGCAAATCGCCACACGATGCCACATGGCTAAAAACATCCGCATCTCCGACACCCTTTACGACCTGGCGCTTTCGGAGGCCGCGCTGCAGCACCGCAGCCTGGCGCAGCAGGTCGAGTACTGGGCCAAGCTGGGCATGGCGGCCGAGCACCGCGGTGCGAACGAGCGGCTCGTCGGCGCGCTGGAGGCGCACGTCGAGGCGACGCGTCGGCTCGATATTCGCGATGTCCTGCAGGGGCAGCGCTCGGCCGAGTACACCTTCTTCATTCCCCGCGCGCTGGCCAGCGCGAGCGAGCCCGTCTTCAAGGACGAAGACCCGTGAGCCGGGACAACGAAGCCTTCATGCCCGCCGACATGATTCGACGGGTGCTCGACAGCGCGACGCCCGATGTCGTGCTGGTGGGTGGGCAGGCGTTGGCGTATTGGATGGCGGTCTTCGGCATTCATCAGCCGGACGGCGTCGAACCGGCCATTTCTCGCGACGTCGATTTCTTCGCGATCGATGCCGCCAACGTCGCACCGCTAACGAGGTTCGCGCGCGCCATCGGCGGGCGTCGCCATCTCGAACGCATCGAATCCTTGTCCGCGTTGATCGGCAGCGCCATCGCGCCCGCGGACGACGACCGCATCTACAACGTGGACTTGATCCAACAGGTCGTCGGCATCGATCGCGCCGAGGTGGAGAAGCACGCGGTCGAAGTTCGATTGCCGGGCGAGAACGGGACGCTCCGCGTGTTGCACCCTGTCCACGTGCTGCAGAGCCGGAACGCGAATCTGCACAAGTTGCCGGAAAAACAAGATGCGATCGGTTCACTGCAGTACCGGCTCGCGATCGACGTCGCCCGCGCCTATCTGGAACGCAGGATCGACGCGATCCAGGTCCGTCCCGATCTCGACGCCGATGCGCGCGAGCGAGCGGTCTTCGACGCGATTCGGCGAGTCGTCGCGTATGCGTCCGAAGACGCGGCGAAGAAGAACGCGGAGCGGTACGGCATCCACCTCGCCGACGCGATTCCGGCTTGGCGCATCGAATCCTCGGCCTTCTGGGAAAAACAATGGCCGCATCTGCGTAAGCGGATGTCCGAGGGATACGCGCACGAGTGCGAACGGAGGCATCGAAGTGCGAGGTAGGAAGGCTGATCAGGTGCGGACCTGTTCCTGAAGCGTCCTATCGCTACTCGTAGAATCGATGAATGAACGCGGTAGGCCGGGCCTTCGACCCGGCGGGAGCGTCGAGATTCAACGCTCGCATTGTCGTGCAGCGATCGATTTCGTTCTCCTTGGGGCGAGAAAACGGTGCGAGAGCGAGTGAGGCGAATCGTTGCGAGGCCGCACGCTTTCGCGTGGACAAAAACAACGAAGGGCGCCTCTCGGTGCCCTTCGTCTTCTGGCGATAATCGCGTCGGTCGCGCCTGCCGGCGCGCCTACAGGATCACTTCAGCTTCGCGGCCTTGCGCAGTTCTTCGGCCTTGTCGGTCTTTTCCCACGAGAACGCGGTGGCCTTCTGGGCCTTGCCGGCGGCGTCGGTGTAGTTCACTTCGTGCGGCTTGCGGCCGAAGTGGCCGTAGGCGGCGGTGGCTTGGTAGATCGGGTGGATCAGGTCCAGCATTTTCACGATGCCGTACGGGCGCAGGTCGAAGTGCTTGCGGATCAGCGCTTCGATCTGTTCGTCGGCGATCTTGCCGGTGCCGAAGGTGGTGACCGAGATGCTGGTGGGTTCGGCCACGCCGATGGCGTAGCTGACTTGCACTTCGCATTTGTCGGCGAGACCCGCGGCGACGATGTTCTTCGCCACGTAGCGCGCGGCGTAGGCGGCGCTGCGGTCGACCTTCGACGGGTCTTTGCCCGAGAACGCGCCGCCGCCGTGGCGGGCCATGCCGCCGTAGCTGTCGACGATGATCTTGCGGCCGGTCAGGCCGCAATCGCCCACCGGGCCGCCGATCACGAAGATGCCGGTCGGGTTGATGTGGACTTTGTTCTTCGGCAGCTTCTCCAGCCACTTCTTCGGCAGCACCGGCTTGAGGATGGTCTCGTAGACGCCCTCGGTCAGTTCTTTGTGCTTGATGCCCGGGTCGTGCTGCGTGGACAGCACCACGGCGTCGAGGCCGACGATGCTGTTGCCGTCGTAGCGCAGCGTGACCTGCGACTTGGCGTCGGGGCGCAGCCACTTCAGTTTGCCGTTCTTGCGCACCTTGGCCTGCTGCTCGACCAAGCGATGCGAGTAATAGATCGGCGCCGGCATGAATTCCGGGGCTTCGTTGCAGGCGTAGCCGAACATCAGGCCTTGGTCGCCCGCGCCTTGTTCTTCCGGCTTCTTCGCCTTCTTGCTGGTGCCGTCCACGCCCGCGGCGATGTCCGGCGACTGCTTGCCCAGCATGTTGATGATGGCGCAGGTGTGGCCGTCGAAGCCGACGTTCGAGTTGTCGTAGCCGATGTCGTTGATGACCTTGCGGGCCAGCGATTCGATGTCCACCCACGCGCTGGTGGTGACTTCGCCGGCCACGATGGCGGCGCCGGTCTTCACCAAGGTTTCGCAGGCGACGCGCGCGCGCTTGTCCTGGGCCAGGATGGCGTCGAGCACGGCGTCGGAAATCTGGTCCGCGATCTTGTCCGGATGGCCTTCGGACACCGATTCGGAGGTGAAGAGATAGCTGGACATCGGCATTGCTTCCTATGGGTTGAGGGTTTATCACAACGTCGGGAACATGCTTCCTGCATGTTTCCGACGGTCGCAAGCCCGAACCAAGTTCGTGCTTGCCCTCGCGAATCAATCGCTTGCGCGATCGATTCGCGGGCGGCACATCCATGTGGCGCGGCGACGCCGATGAAGCCAGCGCTGCCTTATCCCTTAATCGGGATGAAAAGATGGGCGCGCATCATACACACCGGGGGCGGCGTTTGCATGACCGCTCGGCGGGGCATGCGCGGGCGTCGGCAGTGTCATCCAAATGCCGTCGAAACGCCACGCGCGTGTCGCCGCTGTCCCTCAGGCTGCCGGCCAACGCGGGCCGCCGGGGTCCGCAAAGGGCCGATACCGCGATGCGTGCGCTCGAAGACCAACTTCAACGTCGTTATCCGCAATGGTTCCGGGGGCGGCGCGCGCGGTTGACGCGACGACTGGTCGGCGCGATCGGACGCTGGTCGCGACTGCCGGAGATCGAATCGTTCCTGAACGTCCACGGGGATTTGCGGGCCTTCGACTTTCTGCGTGCGGCCCTGGCCCATCTCGGCGTGGACTCTCGTGTGGACGCGCAGGCGTTGGCCGGCGTTCCCGCCGCCGGGCGCTTGCTGATCGTCGCCAACCATCCGTCCGGGGCGCTGGATGCCCTCGTGCTGCTGGAAGCGGTGGGACGAGTGCGCCGCGACGTGAAGATCGTCGCGAACGACGTGCTGGCCGCGATCGAGCCGTTGGCGGCGCTGATGTTGCCGATCCGCATTCTGGGCGGGCGACCCAGTCCTGACAGCTTGCGCGCGATCGAGCGCGCGCTGGAGGCGGAGGAATGCGTGATCGTGTTCCCCGCGGGCGAAGTCTCGCGCTTAGGCCTGACGGGAGTGCGCGACGGGCGTTGGCGCAGCGGGTTCGTGCGTTTCGCGCGCAAGACCGATACGCCGGTGTTGCCCGCGCGCATTCGGGCGCGCAATTCCGCGTTGTTCTACGGCGCTTCCGCCGTGTACAAGCCGGCGGCCACCGCGCTGCTGCCGCGCGAGATGTTCGCGCGCAGCCGGCGGCCGCTGCAGGTGCATTTCGGCACCGCGTTTCGGCTGGACGCGCAAGCCGATGCCGAGGCCGTGCTGCGCGAAGTGCGCGCGAAGGTCGAGGCGCTGGGGCGACATCGCGGACGTGGAGCGGGCACGGCGCCCGGCGCCGCCCCGACGCCCGAGGCGATCGCGCCGCCGATCGGTCATGCCGAGTTGATCGTCGGCATCGCCCAGACCGAATTGCTCGGTAAGACCGGCGACGGCAAGGAAATTCGGCTGGCGCGCTTGGAGGCGGACGCGCCGTTGTTGCTCGAAATCGGGCGCTTGCGCGAGATCACGTTTCGCGCGGTGGGCGAGGGCACTGGGCGCAGTCGCGATTTGGACGATTACGACCCGCACTATCGCCACATTTTGGTCTGGGACGCGGCCGCGGGGCGCATCGCGGGCGCGTATCGCGTTGCGCTGGGGGCGCAGGTCTTGGCGCGTTACGGCTTGGCCGGGCTCTACACCGCGTCGCTCTTCCGCTACGCCGACGAAGCGGTGCCGCGCATCGCCGAAGGCATGGAGTTGGGGCGCAGTTTCGTGTCGCCGGAGTACTGGGGCAGCCGCAGTCTGGATTATCTGTGGCAGGGCATCGGCGCTTATCTGCGTCGCTATCCGCAGGTGCGTTATCTGTTCGGGGCGGTGTCGATCAGCGCGGCATTGCCGCTGCCCGCGCGCGAACAATTGGTCGCGTACTACGCGCGTTACTACGGCTGCGACGATCGCGTGGCGGCCTCGCTGCGGCCGTTCCGTTATTTCGCCGCCCCGCCGTGTTTCGGCGAACTCGACGCCGACACCGCGTTCGACGTGCTCAAAGCCAATCTCGCCGCGCACGGCGCCGCCGTGCCGGTGCTGTACAAGCAGTACACCGAGCTGTGCGAACCCGGCGGCGCGCGATTTCTCGCCTTCGGCGTGGATCCCGCGTTCAGCGACAGCATCGATGGCTTGATCGAAGTCGATCTGCGGCGCGTGCTGCCGAAAAAGCGGCAGCGGTATCTGCAGCCGCGCGGCGCGGAAGCGTGATGGTTTCGACCGATCCTGCCGTTGGCCGTGGGAAGCGGCGGCGGGCGGTCTTTCTTTCCGATCTGCATCTGGGCTCGTCGTACTGCCACGCCGCGGAACTGGCGCGGTTCTTAGCCGAGCTGGATTGCGATCGGTTGTATCTGGTGGGCGACATCGTCGATCTGTGGTGGATGGCCTCGCGTCGCGCGCGTTGGGGGGCGGACGAGCGGCGCGTGGTGGAGACCTTGCACGGCCTGCGCCGCAAACGCACCGAGATCGTCTACATCCCGGGCAATCACGATCGTCCGATCCGGCGGGTTTGCGGTTTGGCGCTGCCGGCGATGCGCGTGCGGCGTCGCGCGATCCATCGCACGCTCGATGGCCGACGTTTGTTGGTCGTGCACGGCGACGAATTCGACGCCATCACCCAGTTCGGCAATTTGCAGGAGAAAGTCGGCGACTGGGTGTACGACCGCATTCTCGGCGGCAACCGCGCGCTCAACGTCGTGCGTCAGCGTCTTGGTCTGCGCTACTGGTCGTTGGCCGAATTCCTCAAACGGCGCAGCGGCGCGGCCGAGCGCTACATCGAACGCTATACGCAAGCCAGCGTGGACGCGGCGCGGCGACGCGGCTTGGACGGCATCGTTTGCGGGCATATCCATCGCGCCGCGCTGTGCGTGCGCGATGGTCTGATCTACGCCAACGACGGCGATTGGGTGGAAAGCCTCACGGCGTTCGTCGAGGAGGCGGACGGGACGCTGCGCTTGTTGTCGCAGCATGGCGATGCGTTGGCGGAATTGCCGCCGAAAGCCGCTCATGCGGCGACGAGCGCCTCGGCGGACGCAGCGTCGGGCTCCCCCGAGCGCCGCGCGGCTTGACCGACCCGGGCGCTGCCCGGAAGATCGCGGTCGAAACGCACCGCTGGGGGCCGCGACCGCGGCAACGTTGCGTTCGCCACCGGGGAGCTTCAGGGATGGCCGACGAGGTTTCGTTCGAGCGCGATATCGCGCCGCTGTTCAAGCTGTATCGCGCCGGCATGCTGTGGAGCATGGATCTGGCCAAGTACGAGGACGTGAAGGCCCACGCCAAGCCGATCTTCGCGCGCATCCGCAGCGGCAACATGCCGCCGCCGCCGTACCCGTCGTTGACGCCCGAGCAAGTCGAACTGTTCGCGACCTGGATGCGTCAGGACTTTCCGGCCTGAGGATCGTTCGGGCGCGCCGTGCGGCGCGTCGTCGTTCTTCGTCGCGATCTACCGTCCGATCGCTCATCTACACCGCGTTCGATCCGTGCGGCCGGCGCCGTATCGGTCTCGCGCTGTCGATACGCGGCATGAATCGCCGAAGGGATCGTGGACCTCTCATCGCGAAGCGACACGGGTCGCTCATCGGCGAAGGCTTGACGGGAGTTGCGAATGAGTACCAGTATGCGGCGCAGCGATTGCGATAGGGGGCATTCCGGCGGTTCGCGGGATGCGGATGGAACGACGCGATGACGCGGCCGCGCACGATGCGCGGCGAAGGACGCACCGATGGGGCAGGGGCCGGGCAGGACGCACCGACGACGCAGCGACGCCGCGCCGCGGGAGTTCGCGCGCCGAGCGCAGTCCACGCATTCGCCTCCGTTCGTTTCGAATTCGATGGTTGCGCCCGCGTCTGCCGTGCGGCGCGCGACGGCGTTGGCTTCGCTGTTGATCGCATGCGCAACGGCTCTTAGCCTCGAAGCTGCGGCGGCCGAAGCGCCCCCCGACACGATCGCCGCGCAAGACGCGCTCGATCGTACGCCCGAGCGCACGCTCGATCGCATCGAAGTCACCGCCAGCGCGCTGCCGACCGCGCCCGCGGCGGCGAGCCAACACATCACCGTGCTGCGCCGCGAAAACCTCGACGCGATGCGCGGGCTGAGCGTGGCCGATGTTCTCGCCTCGCAGGCGGGGTTGGTCAACGACCGCGGCCCGCGCAGCGGCGGCTTCGGCGCGCTGTATCTGCGCGGCGCCGATCCCAGCCACGTCGTGATCCTCGTCGATCGCGTGCGTCAAAACGACCCGCTGTCCTCGCGCGGAAGCGCGGTCGATCTCAACGCGCTCGCGGTGGACGACATCGAGCGCATCGAAATCGTGCGCGGCAACGCCAGCGTGGCGAACGCCGAAGCGATGGCCGGCTCGATCCACATCTTCACGCGCCGCCGCGGCGACGCCTTCGGCGCGTACGCGGGCGGCGACGGGCTGCGCGGCGCGTTGGGCGCGTGGCGCAGCGACAGCGTCTGGGCGAACGCGGCGCAGCGCGAAGAAGGCGATCGCCGCGATGCGTTCCAGCGCACGCGCAGCGTCAACGGCGGCTGGGCGCAGGACATCGGCGCGACCGCGCGCATCGAAGCGACCGCGCGCTACGCGGATAGCGATGCGCTCGGGTTTCCCGACGACAGCGGCGGCGCGCGCTATGCGCAGGCGCGAACGCTGGAATCGCGGCGCGGCGACACTCGCCAATTCTCGCTGCGCTGGGATGCGGACGCCGCGAGCGGGCAGTGGCAGGCGCAGGGGACTACGGTGTCGCGTCGCGGCGATGAGGCCTCGCCGGGCGTGGCGCCGGGGCTGCGCGATCCGTTCGGTTTGCCGCCGATCGAGAGCCGCAGCGAGTATCGGCGCGACGACTATCAGGCGATTTGGCGGCGCGGTTTCGGAGAGGCGTGGATGCTCACCGCCGGCGGGTCGCACGCGCGCGAACGTGGGCGCTACGACAGCGCGATCGACTTCGGCGGATTCCTGTTGCCGGCGTCCTTCGAACTGCGTCGGCGCACCGACAGCGTCTTCGCCGAGGCGCGTTGGCGTTCGGACGCGTGGACGCTGCAGGGCGGGCTGCGCTACGAGCGTTCCGACGGCGACGCCGCGACGCATCCGATGCTGTCGCTACAGCGCACGCTGGCCGACGGCCGCGGGCGTTGGGGCGCGTCGATCGCGCGCAGCGAGAAGCGGCCGAGTTTTTACGCGCTCGGTCACCCGTTGGTGGGCGATGCCGCGCTGCGCGCCGAGCGCGCTTCGCACGGCGAGCTGTTCTATGCGCACGACGCGGCGGCGAACGACGGGTCGATGAACGACGGGTCGATGAATGGCTGGTCGATGCGCGTGACGCTGTTCGCCGCGCGGTATCGCGATCTGATCGATTTCGAGTCCGGGCCGCCGCCGCGGTTGGTGAATCGCGCGCGGATCGAATCCGACGGTGTCGAGTGGCGCGCCGAGCGGCCCGTGTTCGGCGACGGTCGCCTGCGCGTCGAAGGCGCGTGGATGCGCGTGCGCGATCCGGTCGGCGGCGTCGAATTGCGCCATCGTCCGCGTCTGCAGTTGGCGGCGACCGGCGCTTGGCCGATCGGCGTTGGGCGCGAATTCGGCGCGTCGCTGCGGCACCTGAGCCGCCGTTTCGATTCGTCGATTCCCACCGGCGACCGTTGGCTCGCGGCGGCGACCACGCTGGATCTTTCGCTGCGACAAACGCTCGGTCCCGTCGATGTGCGGCTTGCGGTCGACGACGCGCTCGATCGCGACGTCGAAGAGACGATCGGCAACCGCACCGGCGGGCGTCGTGTGCGGGTTTCGATGCAGTGGCGGTTCCCATGAACGCGACGCGCGACGCGACGATGCCGACGATGGCGTCCGCATGGCGCTTGTGCGCGATGGCGGTCGCGCTCACGGCCTGCGTGCTGGTGCCGTTCGCGCTGTGGGGCGATGACCTGGAACGCGCGGCGCCGCTGTGGCTGCAGTCGCGCGACGGTCTCGTAGGGTTCGCGATCGTCGGCGTCGCGCTGTTGGTGGTCGATGTGTTGCTGCCGATTCCCAGCAGCGTGGTCGCGGTGGCGCTGTGCTGGGCGCTCGGCCCGGTCGCGGGCGGTGCGGCGGTCGCGTTCGGCGGATTTTTGTCGTTCGCCACCGGCTATGGCCTCGGCCGTGTCTTGCCGGAACCGATGCTGCGGCGTTGGATCGGCGCGGACCTGTGGGATCGCGTGCGCGATCGCGCGCGCGCCCAGGCCGAGTGGTGGATTGTGCTGGCGCGTCCGCTGCCGGTGCTGGCCGAGGTGAGCGCGGTGCTCGCCGGCGTCTGGCGCTTGCCGCCGTGGCGCGCGCTGGCGCATGCGGCCTTGGCGTCGCTCGCGCTCGGCGCGCTCTACGGCGGCAGCGCATGGCTCGGCACGCGCGCGCCGGGTGCGGCGGCGACGTTCGCCGTGCTGCTGGCTTTACCCGCGGCGAGTTGGTGGCTGCATCGCATCGCGCTGCGTCGTGTGTCGTCGTCGGCCTCGTCCGACGTATCCCTTTCCGCCGACCAGGAGGTCCCATGACCGTCTCGCCTCGTTCGCCGTCGTTCTTCGCGTTCGCCCGCATCGCCGTCGTCGCGCTCGCCGTTTGGACCTGCGCCGCCGTCGCCGCCGAGCGCACTCGCGAACAAACGCCCGCCGAGCGCCACACCTATTACACCGGCGGCGTGCACAACGACCTGGGCTGCCGCCCGCCCGAGCGCTGCATCCACAAGCGCAAGGCCGGCGAACCCACCGATCCGATCTATCCGAAGTGGTGGGTCAGCACCTGGACGATGTACCGGGTGTTCAAGAACTACGACCAATTCCCGCCGCCCTACGCCTCGCCGCCCGCTGGGCTGACGCCGGACGACTATCAAGTGTCGTACGGCGCGACGTATTACGACTCCGCGTACGTGCCGAAAGACCGCGACGGCGAAGGCGCGATGATGGAGTACTACGACAAATACTGTCTGCCGATTTTTCCCTCGGCGAACAACTTCAGTTGCGCCTTCGTGTCGCTCGGCAACAAAGCGTATTTCCTGCGCTACGCCGACCGCCCGGCGGGTACGCCGCAGTGCTGCAAGTTCTCGCCGAAGAACCATCCGCCGCGCCGCGATTTCATTAAGCACCTGCCTTACGACGCCGCGCGCAGCGCGCACCTGGGCGGCGCGATCCAAGCCTACGCCCGCGAAGTCGGCCCGCAGAAAATCCTGTTCGGCTACGCGTTCTGGCGCGATGCGACCTCGGACGACCCGACGAATCCCGACGCCGTACCGTACCGTCATCCGCAGTCGTTCTATTTCTCCGGTTCGCCGACCGATCCGCCGAACGCGCCGATCGTCAGCCAGAACTACAGCAGCTTCCGCGAACAAAAACCCGACCCGGCGCACACCTGGGACCAAGTGGCGCAGATGTGCCCGGCCGAGCCCGAGTGGTGCTGTCTGTTCGAGAGCGATTGCCCGAACAAACGCGAAGGCTTGGGCGACGCGCAGTCAACGCCCGCCGGCGCCAGTTGGTCGGACATGAATCCCGACGTGCGCCGCTGAGGCGTTCGCCGATGCGCATCGTCGCGCGATAGGCCGTACTCCACGCAACAGGAGGTTTCCGATGAGTTATCTCGATTCGCCGCGGTTGCATTTCGCGGGCTGGTTCCAGGCCGACGTTTCGACCATCAACAACGATGTGCGCACGTTTCAGAACGCGTCGTTCGTGCCGGAATATCAGCAGCTCAACCAAAACGGCAGTTGGAACCCGGAGGGCACCGGCGTTTATCGCTTCCTCGATTGCGTGGTCACCGGTGGCATGCTGGACGGCGTGGCCTTGACCGATCCCAGCCAAGACCCGGCGATCGGCATGTCGGTGGAGAACGCGGACCGGCGCGCGCCGGGCAAGTTGGTCGATCTGGACCCGCAGCAGCAGATGGTTTCGGAAATCTGGGGCATGCAGGTGCGCTTGCTCGACGCCGCACGCCAGGAAGCGATGAGCGGCGAATACGTGCCCGGGCCGTTCTGCAACTTGTGGAAACGCCAGCAGACAGGCGTGCCGCGCGATCAACAGCTCGCCGCGAATTACCAATCGGTCCTGGACGCCACGCAATGGGCCGAGCATTTGGATTCGCGGCTGTTGCGCGCGCTGCGCGAGCGCAGCGACGACGGCATGCTCTCGATCTGCTTCAACGTCTTCGGTTACGGCCGCGATTCGACGATCCCGCGCTACACGATGGGCCACGTGGTCGGCAGCATCGGTCCTTACCGTCGCGGCGAGCCGAAGCATTATGTGTTCGGCCGGCAGATGGTCGCCGACACCACCGCCTCGCTGATGGTGCCGGCCGGTGGCGTCTACAACGTGCAGGGGCGATTCGACCCCGACGCGCGCGTGCTGAGCCTGGATCTTGGCAATACGTTCCCGATCGAAGACGCCAACAGCGGGCTGCAAGACATCGGCCGCGTGCTGGTGGGCGTGCTGCGCGAGAACGTGCCGGCGACGCTGGCGTCGGTGGCGCCGCCGCAGGTCGCCATCGTCGGCGAAGTGCCGTATCGCGATCCCAACTGGTACACGCAGACCGCAGGCGTGCAGGATTTCGACCTGAGCGACCGACGCGAGGCGGCCGAGCTGCTGCGCGAGCGGCCCTTGGTGCTGCTCACGCCGATCGCCGGCTCGGCTTCGTTCAACGTACTGCTGCAGGAAACGCTCGACGGGCAATACGTGCGCGCCGATCAATTCGTGTTCCGTCTGGACCCGGGCGAATGCGGCGCGCTGGAACTGCGCGCGAGCCGTTTCGGCCGACCGATGGCCGAGACCGACATCCTGCTCACACCGACGCAGGGCTTGATGGGCGGCTCCGGCGGCGGCGCGACGATGACCCCGCCGACGCGCCCGGATGCCGCGATTCCCGATATCGCCACGCCCGCCGACGCATTCTCGTTCCGCAATTGCGTGCGCACCGATCCCGACGGCCGCGCGAAGGTGGAGTTGCGCATGAGCGACGAAGGCCCGGGCACGCCGCGCGGCTACATCGCCGGGCAGTTGTACGGCGTGGCCTATCGTCTGGCGCACCAGCCGCCGGGCTATTTGTCGAACCCGTTGAACTACGTCAGCGTGCTGGCCTTCAGCGGCAAACCCGTGCCCGAGGCGCCGACCTGGTACGACGACATCCAGCCGCTGTTCGCGCAGTACGGCAATCTCTATCCGATCATGAGCCGCTACGTGGTCGATCTGAACGACTACGCCTCGGTCTGCACGCGGATCAAAACGCTGCAATTGGCGTTCTCGCTGCCGCGTCGCGATCCGAACCATATGCCGGTGACGCGCGACTTGGGGCGCGACGATCGCGAGATCGTCCTGAAGTGGTTGTCCACGCCGGACGAAGACGGCCAGCCGCGTCTGGGCCGCCCGCCGATGCCGAAAGCGTCCGCCGACGCCGCATCGCCGAACGCGACGAGCGGAGGCGCCGATCAGCCCGACCTCGGCCTGCTGCCGGAACAAGGCGCCGGCAAGACCGCCTTCCTCCTGCAATACGAACGTCGTCGCCGCGACGCGGCCTCCTCGGGAGACGCCTCATGATTCGCCTGCACGCTTCCGTTCTCGAAGGCATTCGTCAAGCCGACACGCCGGAGAAACTGCATCGCTATCTGCAGAACGCGATCGAGCTGGAGCACAGCACGATTCCGCCGTATCTCACCGCGATGTTCTCGCTGCGCCCCGGCCGCAATCGTCGCATCGGCGAATTGATCCGCAGCATCGTGATCCAAGAGATGCTGCACATGAGCATCGCCGCGAACATCCTGATCGCGATCGGTGGCCGGCCGCAGATCAATACCCCGGATTTCGTGCCGAACTATCCGGGCCCGCTGCCGATGCAGATCGGCGACGGTTTGGTGGTCGGCATCGAGGCGTTCTCGATGCCGGTGGTGAAGAACGTGTTCATGGCGATCGAACAGCCGGAAGAGGAAATTCCGGTGCGCTTGAAAGCCGCGGCGGCGGGAGGCGAGCCCGAATACGCCACCATCGGCCAGTTCTACGATGCGATCAAGGCGCAAATCCAAGCGCTCGGCGAGGGCATCTTCGTCGCGAAGACCGCGCCGCCGCAGGTGGTGGCGCCGCGTTGGTTCTCGCCGAACAAGCTCTATCCGATCGTCGGCGTCGCCAGCGCCTGCGACGCGATCGATTTGATCAAACTCGAAGGCGAAGGCACGCCGAACACGCCGTTCCAGTCGCCCGACGACCCCGCGCATTTCTACAAGTTCGGTTCGATCGTCGCCGGTCGCGAATTGGTGCAAACCCCGACCGGCTACGCCTACGCCGGCGAGATCATTCCCTACGATCCCGACGGCGTGTGGCCGCTGCGCCCGAACTGCAAGATCGCCGATTTCGCGCCCGGCACCCAGGCGCGCACGCGCATCGAGCAATACGCGTACAACTATTCGAATCTGCTCAACGCGCTGCATCTGACCTTCAACGGCGAACCGGAGCGGCTCGACGCCGCGATCGGCGTGATGTACGACCTGCGCGTGCTGTCCGCGGCGATGATGCAGACCGTGGCCGATCCCGACACCGGCCTCACCGTCGGCCCGAGCTACGAGTTCGTCGGTACCCAAGGCGGCATGTCGTGACCGCGTCCAAGCACCCGCGTCAGGGGCGATCGTCCAACCGACATCCCTCGGTGATGTTCGAGATCATCGCGCGCGACCAGGAGCGCGCGAAAGCGTTCTACAGCGCGGTGTTCGGTTGGACCTACGAAACCGGCACCGGCGGCTTCGCCTACGTGCATTTCCCGACCGAAGCCACGCCGCTGCTGGGCGGGATCGGCCAAGCGAAGAAAGACGTGCCCGGCTTCGAACCCGGGCACAACTTCTATTTGCGCGTGGAATCGCTGCAGGCCACGATCGAGACGGCCCTCGCCGCCGGCGGCGAATGCCTGATGTCGCCGGCCGAGGTCGACGGATACCGTTTCGCGATGATCCGCGACCCGGAAGGCAATCCGATCGGATTGATCGAACCGTTCGCGGGGTGATGCGCGCGTCGCTGGAAGCGCCCTTCGACCGCGCCTGGGCGATCTTCTGGCGCTCCTGGAGAGCGTCGCGCTCGGTCAATTCGATTTCGGCGGATATACGTTGCGCAAGTGATTCGATTTCACGTCCCTGACGGCATCCGAGATGATGCTTTCGGCGATCGACTTGGCTTCCTCGATCACTTTTCTGCGCATTTCCCTGGTTTGCTCGTCTTTTTCTTTCCACCTTTTCGAGGTGATCTCGAGCTCGCAGAAGATATCTTCGTCGTCCGACTTCTTTCTCACCAGATCGATCAAAGGCCAGAAAAAAGTGGCGCGAGCGATGATGGCGCCGCGCATTTGCGCATAAGCAAGATCGTCGTCCACCAGGCCCATGTTGACGGCGAGGCAATAATCCTCGAGGACGTTCAAATAGTATCGAAGAGCTCTTGCGCAATCGGGATGATCGAAAATTCTCTGCGCTTCGCCATCGGATAATGTGCCGACGAATCGAGGGACAAGCTCGATATCCATCAATCTCATCTGCTCGATGAGCTCGATTTCCCTTTTCATGAAGAGTTCTTCGGGGAAGAAAGCGAATGCGGCCTGCATTCTGTTCCATAGAATCGTGGCGTTGTTCTGACGGCAAATCTCTTCGTTTTGCTCCCGTGCGAGTTTGATCTGCTTGGCGGTGAGCATGAGCTGGATCAGCACCAAAACAATGCCGAATGCGGCGACGCTTTCGGCGATCGCTTGAATCCAATCCGTAATGCTGGGTTCCATTTCGGCCCGCTCCTTGAGGAGTATCGCGTCGTTCGGCCCATTATCGAGGCAAAAAAAAGCCGGAATCAACCGATAACGACGCTTTCGTCCGCGGAGGGCGCCATGGGCGAACCGTTCATGGCGCGGCGTGGCGCGGTCGCCGCTCTGCCCGATCAGTAGGCCGTCGCCCTCGCCTGCACGAACGAGTAGAAAAACACCGCGTTGGGGTCGTTTTGCACCAGCCGCATCTCGCGGCGCATGTTGTCCACCACCGTTTCGGTGACGGCGCCAGCGGCGATCAATTGGTCCGATGCGGAGAGCAGCAATTCTTCCCAGAACGCGATCATGGTCTTGCGCCTGGCCGGTTCGCGGTTGTCGAAGTGGAAGGTCTTGATTTCGGTGGTGGGGTCGCGGAAGCCGCCCGCCAGCAGCAGGTTGCCTAGCTTGGCGCCGACGAACGGGTCGCCGCCCTGCTCGATTTGGAAGTCGTTGAAGGCCATCCAGTACTTCCACACGTTCGGCGAGTACGGGTCGAGCAGGAACGACGAATTCATCACTTCGGTGATGTAGACCGGCGCGCCCGGGGCGAGCGTGCGCCGCACTTCCGCCAACACGCGCGCGGGCGAGGGCACATGCTCCAGCACCCAGCACAGAAACGCGGCGTCGAAACTGCGCGCTTCGAACGGCAGATCGGTCGCGTCGGCTTGTCGCAGGGTGTAGCGCCCGTCCAACCAGGGCATCGCGCCGAGATTCTCCTGCGCCGCCGCGAGTTGCGCTTCGTTCAGATCGACGCAGGTCGCGTGCAGTTCGGGAAAGCGGCGCAGCAGGATTTCGGTCTGCGCGCCGACGCCGCTGCCGACTTCGAGCAGACGCGTCGCGCCGCCGTAGTCGATATTGCGGAAGATCGTGCTTTCCGCGATGCGCGCTTGTTTCACCAGCCGGGCCTGTTCGGTGCTGGAGAAGCCGTGGAGATAGGCGGGCGAATCATCTGTCGTTTTCATCTTCTGTCCTTTCTTGTTCGTCTTTCCAGCACCACTGCGGCGGGAAATCCTCTAGCAACAGGGTCGCGATGGACGCTTCGATCAACGCGCGATCGAGCCGCTCGACCAAAAGATCCGGCGGCAGCAGAAAACGCTCGATCGCGGGCTTCGGTTCGCCGGTGAACTCATCGAATCGGCGCACATGATCGAGAAAACGGAAGGTCCAGATATTCAGCCCGCAGACGCGGCCGTCCGCCCGAACCAGCGCATTGCAGAAATCGCAGTCGGGGTCGTCGCCGGGCTGCGGGTAGCCTCCGGCGTATGTCTCGAATTCCAGCCAGAGCGTGAAGGTCGGCGCGGGTTCGGGCATGGCTGCTCTCGAATCTCGTGGGCGACTCAAGCCGCCGTCGGCAACGTCAGCGTCGCATTCGCGATCAACGCGTCGAAATAGTCGCGCGTCAGCCGCAGTTGCTCGTCCGCCGTCTCCGCGCGATTGACCACGGCGCGGAAGGCGAGATTCTCCGGCCGATCCTTCGCGTACCAGCCCAAGTGCTTGCGCGCGATGCGCACGCCCTGCGGTTCGCCGTAGAACGCGTGCAGATGTTCGAGATGACCCAGCAGAATGTCGCGCACGTCGGTCAGCGTCGGCGGCGGCAGGGTGTCGCCGGTGGCGAGAAAGTGCGCGACTTCGCGGAAGATCCACGGCCGCCCCTGCGCGGCGCGGCCGATCATCACTGCGTCGCACCCGGTGGCGTCGAGCACCTGTTTCGCTTTCTGCGGCGAATCGATGTCGCCGTTGGCGATCACAGGAATGGTCAGCATCGCCTTGATCGCGGCGATGGTCTCGTACTCGGCCGTGCCCGTGTAGTGCTGATCGCGGGTGCGCCCGTGCACGGCGAGCGCGGCGATGCCGCAGTCTTCGGCGATGCGCGCGATCGTCGGCGCGTTGCGCGCATTCGCGGCCCAGCCGGTGCGAATCTTCAGCGTCACCGGCACGTCCACGGCGGCGACGACGGCGGTCAGAATCCGCGCCACCAGGGCTTCGTCGCGCATCAGCGCCGAACCGGCCCAGGCGTTGCAGACTTTTTTCGCTGGGCAACCCATGTTGATGTCGACGATCTGCGCGCCGTGCGCCACGTTGTAGCGCGCGGCCTCGGCCATCGCGTCGGGCTCGGTGCCGGCGATCTGCACGCCGACCGGCGCCGGTTCGCCTTCGTGATCCATGCGTCGCAGCGATTTGCGCGTGGTCCAGAACCGCGGATCGGAAATGGTCATTTCCGACATCGCCAAGCCGGCGCCGAGACGTTTGCACAACTGTCGGAACGGCTTATCGGTGACGCCGGCCATCGGGGCCAGAATCACGCGGGGTTCGATGGTGTGCGAGCCGATGCGCATGCGCGCATTGTAAACCCGGGCGCGAAAACGCCCGGCGCGGGCCGGGCGCTCGCTGCGGCGATCGCGATCGACGGTCGACTGCGACCGAACGCGGATGCTTACGCCGTTTCGTCGACCACTTCGGCATCCGGCGCGTTCGCCGCCACCGACGCGCTGCCGCTTTCGCGGCCGGATTCGTCCGCGTACATCTGGCTGGTGCCGATGGTCTGGCCGTTGGTCGCGGTGAGGTTGAAGTAGAACTTGCCGTTGGCGGCGGTTTGGCGCACGAAGCGCTTGTCGTCCTGGCTGTTCTTGCGCACCGACTCGATGCCGTTCTTGCAGTTGGCTTTGTCCGAATAGCCCTCGCTGGTGAGGACGATCTGGCCGTTGCCGGCGCTGAGGTTGAATTGGAATTCGCCGTTGCTGCGCTTGCTGATCGTGAACGTGCCGGCCATGACGGTCTCCGCGACGGAATGTGCGGCCGACCTTAGCAAATCGGGCCGCCCGCGTGGGCCGCGGGCGCTGGTTTTTCGGACCTGGGGCTCCGGAGCGGGCCGTCTCGGCGGGCGTGCGGCCCGGTTCGGCGCGAACGGCCGTCTTCAGCCGGGAAAGCGCGCATCCAGTTCGTCGCGGCGCGGCATCGACAGCGCCGCGCCGTGGCGTTCGGTCGAGAGCGCGGCGTAGCGGCTGGCGTAGCGCACGTGCGCCGAGAACGGCGCTTCCGGACGCAGCGCCAGCGACGCTGCCAGCGCGCCGTTGAAGGCGTCGCCCGCGCCGGTGGTGTCCACCGCGTTCGCCGATTCGGCCGGCACGCGGTACCACAGGGTTTCGTCGCCGCGCTGTTGGCCTTCGGCGTGCGAGACGAAGCAGCCGGACACGCCCAGCGTCACCACCACCGTGCCGCCGTGCAGCAATTCGCGGCAGAACGCGTGCAGTTTCGGCGATTCGAGCTGCGCGATCGCGTCGGGTTCCACGCGCTCGCCGATGCGGCGGAACAGCGCTGCGGCTTCGGTCTCGTTCGGGGTCAGCACGTCGGTCAGCGACAGCAGTTCCGGCGTCGTTTGCGCATTCGCCGGGGCCGGGTTCAACACGCTCAGGCGGCCGGCGGCGCGCGCGTGACGCAGCGCGGCGACCGCGGCTTCGGCCGGCGTTTCCAACTGCGCGAGCACCACCGACGCCGCAGCGATCAACTCGCCTTGGCTATCGAGAAATTCCGCCGACAGCTCGGCGTTCGCGCCGGCGCCGACGACGATGCTGTTGCGGCCTTGGGCGTCGACGAAGATGCCGGCGCTGCCGGTGGGCGCGATCCCGACTTCGTCGCGCAGATCGATCGCCTCGGCGGTGGCCAGCGCGCGCGCGTGGTGGCCGCCGAGGTCGTTGCCCAGCGCGCACACGAACGCCGTGCGCGCGCCGCTGCGGGCGGCGGCGATGGCTTGGTTGAAGCCTTTGCCGCCGGGGCCGCTGGCGTACTCGCCGCCGAGGGTCGCGCCGGCGGCGGGTAGGGCGTCGCAACGCCAGACGTGATCGACGTTGAACGAGCCGACGACGACGACTTGGGCGGGCGATGACGATTTGCTGCGTTTCATGGGGGATTGTCTCGGACGACGGCGCCCCCGGACGGAGCCGGGGGCGCGGGAACGACGGCGATGATCGCATGCGGCCGTCGCGCGGCGACGGCCGTCGAATCTCGATTATTGGCGTGAATCGATCCTGTCGGATCGATTCATAAATCATCAACGCAAATGAATGAGCACACCGGCGATGGTGGCGGTCATCAGTGTGGCGATGGAGCCGCCGAGCACCGCGCGCAGACCGAAGCGGGCCAGATCGCCGCGGCGTTCCGGGGCGATGCCGCCGATGCCGCCGATCTGGATCGCGATCGACGCGAAGTTGGCGAAGCCGCACAGCGCGTAGGTCAGGATCAGGCGCGAGTTCTCGCTGATCTGGCCCGGCAGATCGCCCACCGGAGTCTGCGCCAACTGCAAGTAAGCGATGAATTCGTTCAGCACGACTTTCTGGCCGATCAAACCGCCGGCGATCACCGCGTCCTTCCATTCGATGCCGATCACCCAGGCGATCGGCGCCAGCACGTAGCCGAGAATCAGGCCCAGGTTCAACCGCACTTTGTGCTGCGCGGCGTCGACGACGCCGTCGTTGAGCATCATGTTGAGGCTTTGGTAGCCCGGGATATGCCAATCGCCGAACCAGCCGATGATCGCATTGAGCATCGCGATCAGCGCGACGAACGCCAGCAGCATCGCCGCGATATTGATCGCCAGCTTCATGCCGTCGGACGCGCCCGCCGCGGCGGCGTCGATGATGTTCTTGCTTTCTTTCTCGACGTGCAGCGTGACCTTGCCGCCGGTGAGCGGCGTGCCGGTCTCGGGGATCAGAATTTTCGCGATCAACAGCGTGGCCGGGGCGGCCATGATCGACGCTGCGAGGAAGTGCTTGGCGTAGATCTGCTGCTGCATCACGTCGGTGCCGGCGAGCATGCCGATGTACACCGCCATCACGCCGCCGGCGATATGCGCCATGCCGCCGATCATCATCGTCAGCAGCTCGGATTCGGTCATCTTATTGATGTACGGACGCACGGTCAGCGGCGCTTCGGTTTGGCCGATGAACACGCTGGCGCAGACGCTGGTGGTTTCGGCGCCGGACACCTTCATCACTTTCGTGATGGCCATCGCCATGATCTTCACCACCCACTGCATCACGCCCAGGTGGTACAGCACGGCCATGAACGAGGCGAAGAAGATCACCGTCGGCAGCGCGTGGAAGATGAAGACGAAGCCGTATTTGTCCTGGTCGGCCAAGCCGCCGAGGATCATCTTCGAGCCTTCGTTGGTGAAGCCGATGAGTTTGACGAAGACCGAGCCCAGGCCTTCGAAAATCTGGCTGCCCCAGGGCGTCATCAGCACGAAGGCGGCGAACGCGATCTGCAGGCCCACGCCGGTGGCGACCAATTTCCAGTCCACGGCTTTCTTATTGCTGGAGAAGGCCCACGCCAAGCCGATCAGCACCGCCAAACCGAACAGGCCGAATGCGACCCGCATCACTGCATCCATCGTCGACTCCCCAAGGCTTACGCCGAAACCCGGGCAGGGTAGGGCAGGGGCCGGGAATCGGCAATGGGGCGCGGCCGTTCCGGCGTCGCGGCGCTGAGGAATCGACGGCGCGGGGCCGCCGCCTTCTATCGCGGCCTTACGCGTCCCGCGCCACCACGCGGTTGCGGCCTTCGTTCTTGGCCGCCTGCAGGCGACGGTCGGCAGTGCGCAGCAGCGAGGACACGTCGCTGCCGTCCATCGGATAGGACGATAAGCCGCCGCTGAAGCTGATCGGCATCGGCTCCGCGCTGCGCTCGGGCACGAACGGACGCTCGTTCATCGAATGCCGCAGCCGATCCAAGCGCTCCCAGGCGTTGCCGATCGGGCAGCGCAGCAGCAGCACGAATTCCTGGCCGCCGATGCGCACGATGCGCTCGCGCGGGCCGAGCATGTCCCGCATCGAGGCCGCGACATGGCGGATCGCGCGGTCGCCGGCGAGATGCCCGGCCTGCGCGTTGATGCGTTTGAAATCGTCCAGGTCCAACAGGCCCAAGGTCAGCGATTCGCCTTCCTCGCGCACCGCTTCGAGAATCCGCGGCATGCGTTGCACCAACCAGGCGCGATTGGGCAGCCCGGTGAGGCCGTCGGTGCCGGAGGATTCGATCAAACGCTGCATGCGATAGACGATCGTCGTCGTCAGCAACGTCATCAGCAGGATCAGTAGAATGCGCATGATTTGGGTGCTGATTTCGGCGGTGCCGTATTCCACCGACGCCAATTCCTCGGCATTGTCGGCCAATGCGAACAGCGCGACGACCATCGTCGCGTACTGCAGCATCGCCATGCCGCCGGCGTACAGCGTCAGGCGCCCGTCGTTGCGCAGCGCGGTCATTCCGATCGCCAGCAGATAGAAACACCACACGATCACGCTGTTGAACGGCGCGACCGGGTCGCGAAAGAGATTCAGCGCGACCAGCACCAGCGTGGTGGTGGTCACGTCGTACGTCGTGGTCGCATACGGCAGCCAATCGTGACGGCGACGGTGATGCGCCAGCGCCAACCAGATTTGCGCGCAGATATTGGTGAACACCGCCGCGCCCAGCCCGATCAGCACTTCGGTGGCGTTGTCGCCGCTGAGGCCGGCGACCAAGGGCAGCAACAGAATGAGCGCGGAGAGCAGCGCGCGCACGCGCGCGACGAGCAACTCGCCGCCCGCGCCGAGGTCGAGCATGACCTCGTCCGGCCGCGACAGCAGCGTGCGCAACACGTCCCGCCACCATTCTCCGGTCACGTTCATAGCGATGCGCGCGTCTCCCGATCGATCGTCGCCCACAGCATAGCCGGTCGCGTCGTCCGTGCGCGCCGCGTCATCGCGTCGTCGCGGCCGAATCGGCGGACGGCGGCGTCGGCTCGCTCGGCAGGCCGCGCACCGCGACCCATGCCGCCAGCGCCAGGAACAGCAGCGTCGCGGCGATCCGCGCCGCCTTCAGCGGCAGTCGTTTCGCGAAACGATGGCCCAACGCGACCACCGGCACGTTGGCGATCAACATGCCCAGCGTGGTGCCGGCCACGACGGGCCACAGCGACGGCGAACGCGCCGCCAGCACCACCGTCGCGATCTGCGTTTTGTCGCCGATCTCGGCCAAAAAGAACGCGATGCTCGTCGCGACGAAGGCCGACCATGCGCTGCGGCCTTCGCCGAGGGACTCGCCGTCCTCGTCGATGCGGTCGGGAATCAGCGTCCATACCGCGATCGCGGCGAAGCTGATCACCACGCCCCAGCGCAGCGCTTCCGGATGCAGCCATCGCGAAACCCACGCGCCCAGCCAGCCGGCGAGGGCGTGATTGAGCAAGGTCGCGACCAGAATGCCGGCCGCGATCGCCCATGGGCGCCGAAAACGCGCGGCCAGCAGCAGCGCGAGCAATTGCGTTTTGTCGCCGATTTCGGCGATCGCGACGGTGAGCGTGGAGGTCAGCAAATGTTCCATCGGAGCGTCGTTCTCTCTCGCGGTTGCGGCGAATGCGGCGAGCGGATCGCGCGCATCGCCGCGCGACAGTCATCGCCGGATGGCCGCATCGCGGTGGGTTTCGCGTATGACTTCGTGCGCGCTGGCGCGGCGGGACGCGCGTTCGTCGCGCGTTCGCGCTATCGTTATGCGAACCCGGCATATCGATGCGATCGCCCGCGCCATCGGCGGGCCGCGCATCCGGAGTAGGGACGCGCATGATAATGCCTGTCGCAAGACGCGGGTACACTGGCCCTCCCCTGTTCCGATCATTCCACTGACATCGCTATGCAATATCGTCGTTTGGGGTCCACAGGACTCCATCTCTCCGTTTTGTCTTTCGGCGCCTGGTTGACCTTCGGTCAACAGATCGGGCGCAGCGCGGCGCGCGATCTGATCGCGGCGGCGTGGGATCACGGCATCAATTTCTTCGACAACGCCGAGGTTTACGCGCACGGCGAAGCCGAGCGCACGATGGGCGACGTGATCGCCGATCTGCGCCTTCCCCGCGATGGTTACGCGGTGTCGAGCAAGGTCATGTTCGGTTCCGTCGAACAACCGCGGCCGCTGCAACGCGGCTTATCGCGCAAACACGTGCGCGACGCCTGCGATGCCGCCCTCAAACGATTGCGGGTGGACTATCTCGATCTGTATTTCTGTCATCGCCCCGATCCGGACACGCCGATCGAAGAGACGGTCTCCGCGATGGACGGCTTGGTGCGGCAAGGCAAGGTGCTGTACTGGGGCACGTCCGAATGGTCCGCCGCGCAGATTCGCGAAGCCGCGAAGATCGCGCGCCAGCACGGCCTGCACGGCCCGTCGATGGAGCAGCCGCAGTACAACCTGATGCATCGCGAGCGGGTCGAACTCGAATACGCCCCGCTGTACGCGGAACTCGGGCTCGGCACCACGGTGTGGTCGCCGCTGGCCTCGGGTTTGCTCACCGGCAAATACAACGACGGCGTCGCGGCCGACAGCCGTTTGGGCAAGGAAAGCGAATGGCTCCGCGGCATGGTGCTGGGCGAACCGCAGAGCCGACGCCTGGAGCGCGCGCGAAAATTCGCGGCCCTGGCCGAGGAGCTGGACGCGCCCCCGGCGGCGCTGGCGATCGCCTGGTGCCTGCGCAATCCGCACGTGTCCACGGTGATCTTGGGCGCCAGCAAGCTCGAGCAACTGCACCAGAACCTCGACGCCTTGACCTTGGCCCACGAACTCGAAGACGGCGTCTGGGCGCGGCTGGAGGCCGCGACCGCGGCCTGAGACGGCACCTCCCTGCATTCCGGGCGCATAGGGGGGACGCGGGGTTGACGGTTATTTGAGAATCGTTATCATTTGCAGGGCTCCATTCGGTGTCCCGCTATGCAGACGATCGACTCCTCCGCCGCCGTTGTGGTCCCGACCGCCCTCGAGGGCGGGGACGATGCCGCACCCCCGCCTGCGGTGTTCGATAGCGCCGGTCTTCTGAAGGGCGCTCGCGAAATCCTCATTCGTCATGGCGGCGTGTGCTATCGCCTGCGGCACACGCGCAACGACAAGTTGATCTTGACGAAATAACGATCCCGATTCGGATCGAGGGCGCATAGATGCATCTATCCGCATCCGATGGTCGCTCGACTATCGATGCTCGTCGATCGTCGCGGCAACGATGCGAAAGGCCGCCCTCGGGCGGCCTTTCTTTCGTCACCGGCGTACGCGAGAGCCGGTTTTCGGTTGCGGCGGCGCCGGTCTGCGATCGCTCGGGTCGGCGTACTGATCGGGTAGCGCCGGAATCACCGCGAGCGCCTCGGGCAGTTTGATCCGCTCGCGCGCGTCGCGGCGGTCGCGCATCAGCTCGAACACGACTTCGCTGTCGGCCGGTTTGCTGCGCAGCGCGTCCATCACCGCGCGCGGCGTGGCGACGGCCACGTCGTCGATCTTGCGGATCACGTCGCCGCTGAGCAGTTGCGGCAGCAGCGGACTGCTGCTGAGCACCAGCACGCCGGTGTCGGTGCCGAAATAGCGGCCCAACTGCGGGTCGACCGCGGCCAGATTGAAGCCGTTCCAGCGGAACGCTTCCGACAGGCGCAACGGCGAGCAATCGCCGTTTTCGCCGCAGGTCGGGTCGATCAGCAAACTGCGCGTGGGGCTGACGCCGGCCACCAGCACCGCATTGCCTTGCCCGTCGATCGGCAGCGTATCGATCGGCGTGGCATCGTCCAGCAATTGCAGGCCCACGCCGTCCGCCGATACGTCGACGCGGCCCCGGCGGTCGCGGTCGATCACGATGTTCGCATCGGGGCGCAGAACGCGGCCGTCGTCGGAGAGAATCATCACCCGCGGGTCGAGTCGGGGTTTCACCTCGACCTGCGCGTTGCGGTCGTCGCGCGCGTATTCCAAGCGCACCGTGTCCTTACTCTTGAAGCCCAGCAGCGCTTTGCGCGCGTTTTCGACCCGTGCCTGCGCGGTGTCGCCCGCGATGACCTTGCCGTTGATCGCCAGCAAGCGGTCGCCCGCTTTCACGCCGGCGCGGGCCGCGGGGCCGTCGGGCGTGACGCCCGCGATGCGCACGCCGCGGGTCTCGTCCGGCGCCAGCACCACGCCCACCACCGGGCGATGGCCGTATCGCCGCAATACCGTTTCGCAGCCGCCGCGCGAGGGATTCTTGGCGCAGTAGTTGCTCCACCCGCGCATGTATTTCGGATCGGTCCAACCGTTGCCGCGCTCGAGCAAGTCGTGCAGCGTCATGAAGGTCTGTCGGGCCGATTCGGTATCGGCGGAGCGGTCGCCGGCGAAGGCGCTCGTCGCGAACAGCGCTAGGGGCACGCAGGCCAGCGCGAAGCGCGAGAGCGGCGAAAAGGACGATGCGAGCGGTTGGAGAGCCATGGGGCGCCTCATCGAAGAGCGAAAGAACGTCGGCGTGGGGTTCGGCATAGAACGATCGGGAAATAGCATGTCGTGAAAGGGCGCATCGGGAACGGGGCGGGCGGGCGCGTTCAATAGACTTCGACCAACTCGCCTTCGTAGGTCTGGCCTTCGGCGGCGAGCGCGCGCTGCTCGCTCTCAAAGGCCAGGGCCTGACGCAGCGTGCCGACGCGCGCGCGCCACAGCGCGTGTTGCTCGTCGTCGCTGAGCCCCGGCATCGCCAGCCGCGCATCGATCTTGGCCAAACGCGTGTGGATCTGGCTCGCTAGCGCCGCGGCGGGACCGCTTTCCACGCGCGGGTCGTGGGTGTACGTCAGCAAGGTCTCCAATTGCGCGGAGGCGGCGTACAGCATTTCCATTTCGCTTCCGGTGACGTCGGCGTCGACATCGCCGACCAGCACCGCGCCCGGCGGCAGCGTGTCGCGCACGTTCGTTGCGACTTGCGTCCCGTCTTGAGCGGCGGCGCTCGGCGCGCTCGGCGACGGGCTCTGCGGCGCGACCGACGCGATTTGCGGCACGCCTGGCGTCGGCGCGGCGTGGATCGTCTGCGGCGTCGTGGGGAGGTCGGGCGCCTGCGCGCGGTCGGTCGGGATCGCCGATATCTCGCTTGCGCGCGCGCGCGGCGGAACTGTGCTGGCGACTTGTACGGCCGCAGCCGCGACGCGCGCGGCGTCGGATGTCGATGCTGTCGTCGGTGCGGCGGCTCGTTCGGCAGGCGATGCCGTCTCGGACGGCGACGCGGGGTTCTGCGCGCGCGCGACGGTCGGCGATCGATCGTCGTGGCCTTCGCGTCCGACGAACCAGAGCGCGGGCAAGACCGCGAGCGCGGACACGGCGGCGGCCAGCGCCATCCAGCCGCCGAGCGGCAGCGCGCCGCGACGGCGTCGCGGGTGCGCCGACGGCGCGGCTTGGGGACGCGAAGCGTCGTCGACCGCGCGATCGATCGGGTCGGCGAGCGCTTCGTCGTGCGCAGCGCGATCGGCGGCGCCCAGACGCGCCTCGATCTGCGTCCAAACGGACAGCGGCGGCGTTTCCAGCGGCAGCGCCGAAAGCGCTTCGCCCCAATCGCGCGGACGATGGCGGCGCGCCTCGAAAGGATGGGACGCGTCAGCCATGGGCCACCTCGGCGACAGCGGACATCGGCGAAACCTCGGGTTCGAGCAGCGCGCGCAGGCGACGACCGCCGCGCGAAAGCTGCGATTTGGAGAAGCTGGGCGTGCGGTGCATCAACTCGGCGATTTCCTCATGGGTGTAGCCCTCGGCGTGATACAGCCAGAGGACCGCGCGCGTGGTCGGCGGCAATGCGTCCAGCGCGCGCTGCAAACGGGCGGCGTCGGCGGCGGCGGCTGGCGGCGGCGTGATGTCGTCGATGGGTTCGGGCCCGTCCGCGAGATCCAACCAATCGCCGCTGCGGCGATTGCGGCGTAGCGCCATCAGCGCTTCGTTGATCGCGATCTGCCGAAGCCAACCCCAGAACGGGCTACGGTTCTCGCCGGCGCTGCCGAAGCCGCGAAAATCGCCGATGCGATCCAGCACCTTCAGCATCGTCTCTTGCAGCACCTCGGCCGCTTGCTCGCGGTCGCCGCACATCCGCAGCGCTAGGGTGAACACCGGGCGCTCGAACCAGCGGTAGATCTGCTCGAACGCGGCGCGGTCGCCCTGACGCAGCCGCGCCAGCAGCGTGTCCGGCACGTCGATCGCGAAACTGGAGGTCGGGGCGCTCATCTGTCGATAGGGATGCCGGCCGGCGGTAAACCGTCGCAACCCCTCCGGTGGCACCTCCGCCGGCCGGGTCGCGGCTCTATACTGCGCCTAACTACGTAGGGGAGATAGGCCGATGGGCGGTTTTCTGGCAGTCGTGATTCTGTTCGCGGGCGTGGTGCTGTTCTTCAAGGCGGTCCGCATGGTGCCGCAGGGCTACGAGTGGACGGTCGAACGTTTCGGCAAATACACCCGGACCCTGAGTCCCGGCCTGCATTTCCTGATTCCGATCTTTTACGGCGTGGGCCGCAAGATCAACATGATGGAACAGGTGATGGACGTGCCCAGCCAGGACGTGATCACCAAAGACAACGCGGTCGTGAAAGTGGACGGCGTGGTCTACTTCCAAGTGCTGGACGCCGCGAAGGCGGCCTACGAAGTGGCGCAGCTCGAAGTCGCCATCCTGAACTTGGTGATGACCAACATCCGCACCGCCATCGGTTCGATGGATCTCGACGAATCGCTGTCCAAGCGCGACGAGATCAACAGCCGCGTGTTGGCCGCGGTGGATCACGCCACGCATCCGTGGGGCATCAAGGTCAATCGCATCGAGCTGAAGGACATCCAGCCCCCGCGCGACTTGGTCGCTTCGATGCAGCAGCAGAAGATGGCCGAGCAGAACAAGCGCGCCGCGGTGCTGGAAGCCGAGGGCGTGCGCCAGTCGGCGATCCTGCGCGCCGAAGGCGAGAAGCAGGCCGCGGTGCTGGAAGCCGAAGGCAAGCGCGAAGCCTCGTTCCGCGAGGCCGAAGCGCGCGAGCGTTTGGCCGAAGCCGAGGCCAAGGCGACGCAGATGGTGTCGGACGCGATCGCCGGCGGAAACGTCAATGCGATCAACTACTTCATCGCGCAGAAATACATCGAAGCGTTCAAGGCGCTGGCCGAAGCGCCGAATCAGAAATTCATCATGATGCCGATGGAGTCCAGCGGTATCCTCGGTTCGCTCGCGGGCATCACCGAACTGGCCAAAGAAGCGCTGAACCACCAGCAGAGCGGCGGCAAGCCGCCGACGATGCCGCGCGGAGGCTGAGCATGCGCGGCGACGTGTTCTTCTGGGCCGTGGTCGCGCTGCTGCTGGTCGCGGCCGAAGTGATGGCGCCCGGCGCGTTCATGCTGTGGCTGGGGTTCGCCGCCGCGGCGATGTTCGTGTTGGCGTGGCTGGTGCCGGGGATGCCGATCGTGCTGCAGGCGGTGCTGTTCGTGGTGCTGGGGTTCTCGTCGATCTTGGCGTATCGCAAATGGCTGCAGCGTCGGCAGGAACCGGAGAGCGATCAACCCGCGCTCAATCGCCGCGCCGCGCAGTTAGTCGGTCGTATCGTGCCGCTGGAGCGCGCGATCGAGCGCGGCACCGGCCGCGTGCAGATCGCCGATGCGTACTGGGAAGTGAGCGGCCCCGATCTGCCGACCGGCGCCAGCGTGCGCATCGTCGGCGCCGACGGCATGACCCTACGCGTCGAAGCCGTCGATTGATCGCCGCCCCGAGACGTCATCGTTCACAAGAGGAAGCCCCGGATGCGTCGGAAGAAGTGTGGCTCAGCGCGCGCGACGGATGTTCGCGTGCGTGCCCTGGCGGCCTCGCTGGTCGCGACGGTCGTGTTGTCGGCGTGCACCCGGAGCGGCGATGCGCCGCCTAAGCCGCAAACGCCTGCGCCCGTCGAGCGCGTGGCGGAGACGCCGCCGCCCGCGGCGGACGAGGTCGCCGAGGTGGGCGACGCCGCGTCGCTGATCGGCCGCACGCTGCCGCCCTATCCGCAAGGCATGAGCGAAGTGCAGGGCGTTTGCGTCCCCGGCGGCGAACAGCCCGAACGCATTTGCGATTACGGCATGGCGGTGCTGGGGCGCGAAGCCACCGACGGTACGGCCGTCGGCGTGTATTTGATCGCCTCGGCCAACACCGACCCGGACGCCAAGCAGCCGGTTTGGCGCGTGACCGATGCGCTGGATGCGCCGCGCGCCGAGGGCGGTCAGGAATTGCAACTGGGCGGCTGCCGTCTCGACGGCGACGTGCGTAACGAGATCGTCGCGTTGGTTCGCCACGGCGACCAGGAATACTCCGCCGATGTGGCGTGGGCGAAGCGTTTGGACATCGCGAGCGGAAAATTCCTCGCCGTCGAACTCTCCCGAGTGGATTGCGTCAACGCCGGCTACGGCGTCTGAGCGCATCGGCGCGGCCGCGCGCCGATGCGCCATACCGTGCCGTTCCGCCGCCGCTTCGCGCAGACCTCGCTTCGCTCTGGGATAATGGCCGCCCCTAACGTAAGGCCGCCGCGATGACTCAGAAGACGATCCTCAACGAGGCCCATCGCGCGCTCGGCGCGAAAATGGTGGACTTCGGCGGTTGGGACATGCCGATCCATTACGGCTCGCAGATCGACGAGCACCACCAAGTGCGACGCGACGCGGGCATGTTCGACGTCTCGCATATGACGGTGGTCGACCTGCGCGGCGCGAACGTCCGCCCGTTCCTGCGTCGCCTGTTGGCCAATTCGGTCGACAAACTGCAGAAACCCGGCAAAGCGCTGTACACCTGCATGCTCAACGAGGCCGGCGGCGTGATCGACGATTTGATCGTCTATTTCCTCGCCGAGGATTTCTTCCGACTCGTGGTCAATGCCGCCACCCGCGAAAAAGACTTGGCGTGGATCGGCGCGCAGGCGGCGCCGTTCGACGTGGACGTTCGCGAGCGCCCCGAACTGGCGATGATCGCCGTGCAAGGGCCGAACGCGCGCGCGAACGTCGTCGGCCTGCTGTCCGCGGACACCGCGCCGGCCGCCGGCAAAGTCGGCAAGTTCGCGGCGGTCGAAGCGACGCTGCGCGACGGTACGCCGCTGTTCCTCGCGCGCACCGGCTACACCGGCGAGGACGGTTTCGAGATCGTCGTCGCCGAAGATCGCGCGGTCGCGCTGTGGCAAGCGCTGCTCGATGCCGGTGTCAAACCCGCCGGCCTCGGCGCGCGCGACACCCTGCGTTTGGAAGCGGGGATGAATCTCTACGGGCAGGACATGGACGACACCGTCACCCCATACGAAGCGGGGCTGGCGTGGACGGTCGCGCTCGACGCCGATGCCAACGGCGCGCCGCGCGCGTTCGTCGGTCGCGACGTCCTGGAGGCGCAAGCCGCGGCCGGTGCGCCGCGCCAAATGATCGGGCTGGTGATGGACGAAAAAGGCGTGCTGCGTCACGGGCAGCGCGTGATCTGCGACTGCGGCGATGGCGAAATCCTGTCCGGCACGTTTTCGCCGACGCTCGGCAAAGCGATCGCGTTCGCGCGCGTGCCCGCCGGCGAACCCGGCGCGGTGAGCGTGGACATTCGCGGCAAAGAGGTGCCCGTGCGCGCGACGAAATACCCGTTCGTGCGCGATGGCGTCGGTCTCGTGCCGTCGGCGTGAACGCCGCGCGCCGCCGTCGAGCCTCGGCGTTCGTCGCCGGGATTCGAACGTCGGGATTTGACCGCCGCACGCGGACACCTAAACTACGCACACGATCGTCCCCCCACACACCAAACAACCGATACGAGCGGAGCCCGACATGAGCGAGATCCCCGGCGACCTGAAGTTCATGAAGTCCCACGAATGGGCCCGCGTCGAAGGCGACGGCAAGATCACCGTCGGCATCTCCGATCACGCCCAAAGCCTGCTCGGCGATCTGGTTTACGTCGAGTTGCCCAACGTCGGCGACCGCGTCGAAGCCGGCGCCGCCTGCGCGGTCGTCGAGTCGGTGAAGGCCGCATCGGACGTGTACGCGCCGATCAGCGGTACCGTCGTCGCGGTCAACGCGCCCTTGGCCGACAAGCCCGAAACCATCAACGAGGACGCTTACGGCGAAGGCTGGCTGTTCGTGGTCGACGCCGAGGAGCCCGATCAGCTCAACGATCTGCTCGGCCCGGACGACTACGCCGAACTGCTCGAAGACGACGAGCACTGAACCTTCTGGCTGCGATGCCGGCGCGGATGCGCGCCCGGTTCCGCGCTCGATCCCGCAGACCGCGCCCGGCGACAGGCGCGGTTTTTTGTGCCTCGTTCGCGCTTAGGCATCGATCGAGCGCATGCGACGAACCCGGCGGAGCGCATCGCGCCGGTCGCCTCGTCGTCGCCGACGCCGCGGGCCCATCGATCGTCGATCGGTGGCCGTCGATCGATCACTGTCCATCGACGACCGTCGATCGAAACGGGTGCGGATGCGCGACGAAAGTCGAACCTGCGGCCTCGCCGCGATGGGTTTCGCGCATCGTTCGATACCGTCGCCGATGCCTCGCCGGGGATGCCGAACGCGCGTCGCGAGCGCATCGACGCTGTGTCCGCGCGCGTCGAAAGGGCGGTCGAAGTTCGCGCAAATTCGCGCAATCGGGCTCGCGCGTCGCCGAATTCGGACCGCGCGCGCCGATTTCGTATCGATGCGATTCACTCATCCGTCGCGCTCGCTTTCGAGTCGCGTTCGCACGCATCCTATATCGCCTCGCGCGGGCGCCGCGCGTTCGTCTGGCGATCGAAATAGCTTAAAAAAAGCGCTTTTCATTTTTCGATGCGCCGTCGTCGCGCGCGAGCTCCGCGCATGCGACCCGCGTCGACCTTCCGTTCCGGCGCATCCGCGTTCGCTCGACGCGCGCATCGTCGTGCGATTTTTTTCGCGCGGGGTGTTGACAGTGGAAAAAAGCGTGATTAGGTTTCGCCCCAAGCGCACCCCCAGCAGAAGCGAGTAAGTCGGATCAAGACGAAAACGCGAAGCATGCATCGTCTCTCCCTCCTGGCATCGTCCTCGATGGGAACAGGCTTCGTCTCCTCTGCAAAAACCGTCGCCGCGCGAACGACGACGGCGAGCTCTTTGACCGGATGCGAATCTCCGATTCGGTTCCCATCTCGTGCGGGTTTTGCGCTCGTCGTCGCTGGCGACGTATGCGATAGCGACGCTCGCTTCGGCGCGCGCCGAAGCAGTTCCAGCGGGCACGGTCTTGGCCGTGCCCGCGACCGAATCCGATCCGGCTTGCCTGCGAGCGCCGGCGGTGGTTCGCGGGTCCGACTCCCGCGATCCCGTTGATACTGGGCCGTAACCGAAAAGAACGTAAGTCCACTGACGAGGAGAGCCATCCCATGGCTGCTAAGAAAGCTGCAAAGAAAGCTGCGAAGAAACCGGCCAAAAAAGCCGCGAAGAAAGTAGCGAAGAAGGGCGTCCGTAAGGCCGCCAAGAAGACCGCGAAGAAGGCCGCGAAGAAGACCGTCCGCAAGGCCGCGAAAAAGGCGACCAAGAAAGTCGCTAAGAAAACCGCGAAGAAGGCCGCTAAGAAAGCCGCCAAGAAAACCGCGAAGAAGGCCGCCAAAAAAGCGGCGAAGAAGCCCGCCAAGAAAGCCGCAAAAAAAAAGGCTAAAAAAGCCGTAAGGCGCAAGAAGGCAGCGCCGGCCGCCGTTCCGGCCGCTCCTGCGCCGATGATGTAACCCGGGCGAGACCCCCGATTAGCGGTACCGAACTCCTTCTCCGCATGCCCAGGCGGAGAGGGAGTTTTTTTAGGTGCGTCCGGATGATCGCCCTCCACTCGCGACTCGGAAATCGCCGTCTCGCCCGGTTGGACGTCCCTTTTCGCCCCGAACGACACATTCCTAGATTCGTGCGATTCAGCGCGCCCGCGGGCGCAGTCTCCTCCGAATCCTTCCCCTCGAATCGTTCGCAACGATTCCGCCGCTTCCGCTGCGCGCACCCTGCCGCGACCGTGTAGGATCGAGTCCGACGTCGCGAACGCGGGGAGGCTGCGGTGACCCTGTTCAAAAACGCCTTACGTGCGCTGATCGGCCTGGCGATGTTCTTCGTGCTGATCGGCTTGGCCCTGCCCAAGAGGACGCACGTCGAGCGCGAGATCGTGATCGACCGGCCGCCGGCCGAAGTCTTCGCGATGCTCGACTCCTACCGGCGCTTCAACATGTGGTCGCCCTGGTTCGCGCGCGATCCGAACGCCGTGTACACCTACGAGGGTCCTTCGAGGGGCGTCGGCGCCAGCATGCGCTGGGTCAGTCGCCAGCCCGATGTCGGCAGCGGCCGTCAGACGATCGTCGAGAGCGTGCCCAATAAGCGCGTCGTGACCCGATTGCAGTTCGAGGGGCAGAAGGACGCGCGCGCGACGTTCGAGCTGACGCCGCAGGGACAAGGGACGCGCTTGGTGTGGGGGTTCGACGCCGAGCACGGCATCAATCCGCTGTCGCGATGGTTCGGCCTGTTTTTCGATCGCTTGATCGGCCCGGATTACGAACAGGGGCTCGCGAAACTCAAAGCCACGATGGAGCGTCAGACGCGCTAAGCGCGTCGATCAATTTTTCCGTTCGACGGCCGTTGGCGGCACGCTCTCGGCGCCGCCCTGCACGCGCTCGCCGTCGTCGACGCCTGGGGCGGTCGGTGCGGAGGCGGGCGAAGCCGTCGTTGTCGTCGGCGCGTTCGCGGCCGACGGGGTCGCGGCGACGGCGTCGATCGCGGTCTTGTTCGCGTACAGATTGTCGGCGCCGATGTCCGTTTCGATTTCGATATCCAACCAACGCTGCGGCGTCACTCCGATGGCGCGGTCGAGAATCGTCGGCAGCAGCCCCGAGGGCGCCGAGCTGCCGCTGTTCCAGAGCACGACCACGCCGAGATCGCGTTCCGGCAGCAGCGCGGCCACGCCACGATAGCCCTGCACCGCGCCGCCGTGGAAGACCAAACGATGGCCGGCGTAGTCGTAAACCCGCCAACCCAGCGCGTAGCCCGCAGCGTTGAGGCGCTGACGACGCCAGGCCGATGCGCCGGTTTCGGCGGGCGTATCGATCAATGGCGCATGCAATGTGGCGAGGATCGATCCCGGCAGCACGTCGCGGCGGTGGCCGTTGTGCGCCAGCAACCATTTCGCCATGTCGGTGATGCTGGCGTTGACGCCGGCGGCGGGGGCGACGCGGTAGTAGGTCGGCTTCGGATACACCGGCGTCCAGCGCCGGCCGCTGCCGACGTGCGGCTTCGCCCAGCGCTTGCTGCTGGCGATGCCTTCCAGGCCGTAGCTCGCGTCGAACATGCCCAGGGGGCGGAACAAGCGGCGCGCGACGGTCTGTTCGTAGGTGTTGCCCGACACCGATTCGACGACGTTGCCGATCAAGCTGTAGGCGATGTTCTGGTAGGCGTAGCACTCGCTCGGCGCGCACTGCATCGGCGCGTAGGCCAATTTCTGCATCAGCACCGGATATTCGGCGTTGGCCTCGAGATCGCGATCGAACGCGTTGTGGCCGATGCCGACGCGATGACTCAGCACGTCGGCGACGGTGAGCCGCTGCGCCGCGCTCGGGTCGGCGAATCGCAGCGATGGAATGTAATCGAGCGGCCGGCTGTCCCAACGCAGTTTGCCGTCGGCCACCAATTGCGCGGTCACGGTCGAGGCGAACGCCTTGGACAGCGACGCCAAGCGGAACACGGTATGCGCATCCACCGCCTCGGGATTGGCGGTATCGGTGATGCCGTAGCCGCGCGCGCTGAGGATCCGGTCGCCTTGCACCACCGCCATCGCCAAGCCCGGGGTTTTGCCGCTGTCGACCAAGCCCTGCGCGAGGGCTTCGAACTCGCGCACATCGAAGCCCGACGCCACCGGCATTACGTTCAGATTCGAGCCGGGGTACACGCGCCGCATCGTGGCGCGCGGGGAATACACGGCGAACAACGCGCTGTCTTGCGTGGGGCTCGCGCCGCGGTCGCTGTCCCAGCGGAATGGGGTCTGCGCCGAGAGCCCGGTCGAGATCGAGAGCGAAAAACAGGCGGCGGCCAGTTTCAGCGTTCGCATCGGCGCGCGGAGGCGGCGCGTGCTGCGATCGTTCGGCGTCGTCGCCTTGCCTTTCATCGAAGAGGTCCCCTGCGTATGCTTCGCTTGCAGGGGGATCATAGCGCCTGCGTCGCGGTTTGCATGAATAAGAGGAGGTTCTATGACTATTTTATTGATCTTGCTCGCAATTTTGGTGGTGGTGGGGATTTGGGCCGTCGGTGTCTACAACGGTCTGGTGACCTCGCGGAACGGCTATAAAAACGCATTCGCGCAGATCGACGTGCAACTGCAGCGCCGCTTCGACTTGATTCCGAATCTGGTCGAGACCGCCAAGGGCTACCTCAAGCACGAGCGCGAAACCTTGGATGCGGTGATCGCCGCGCGGTCGGCGGCGCAGTCCGGTTTGGCTGCCGCCAAGGCGAACCCGGGCGACCCCGAGGCGATGGCCGCATTGGCCGCCGCGCAGGGTCAACTCAACGCGGGCTTGGGCCGTTTGCTCGCGGTCGCCGAGGCCTACCCGGACCTCAAAGCCAACCAGAACATGATGCAGCTCACCGAAGAGCTGACCAGCACCGAGAACAAGGTCGCGTTCGCGCGCCAGGCCTTCAACGATGCGGTGATGAGCTTCAACAACAAGCGCGAAGTGTTCCCGTCCAGCATGATCGCGGGCATGTTCGACTTCCCGGCCGCGACCCAACTCGCCATCCCCGCCGATCGCCCCGAGATGCGCGAAGCGCCGAAGGTGCAGTTCTGAGCGAACGACGCGCGGACGCCGCCACGACGCGCTCGCGCTCGTCGTTCTTCCGAAGTCGCGCCCGCACGCGCTTCGCGCCTGAGCCTCTCGACGCCCGCTTTCCCGCCCGTTTTCTTCACGACTCACCACCGCTAGCGCTCCGATGAACTTTTTCGAACGCCAAGACGCCGCGCGCAAGACTTCGGCGCGTTTGATTCTGCTGTTCGCGCTGGCGGTGCTGGGCATCGTCGTCGCGGTCGATGTCGCGGTCTTGATCGCCCTGGCCGGCCGCGAACAGATCGGCGGCGGCGAGCGCATCGCGGCGGTGGTGTTGGCCAGCCTCGCGACGGTGGCGATCATCGGCTTGGGGTCGATGTACCGCATCGCCAGCCTGCGCGGCGGCGGCGAAACCATCGCGCTGCAGCTCGGCGGCGTGCCGGTGCCGGAGCAAAGCCGCGATCCGCAGTTGCGGCGCTTGCGCAACGTGGTGGAAGAGATCGCCATCGCCTCCGGCGTTCCGATGCCCAAGCTCTACGTCTTGGAACACGAGTCCGGCATCAACGCGTTCGCCGCCGGCTACGCGCCGTCGGACGCCGCGATCGCCGTTACCCGCGGGGCGTTGGAGCGGTTGAACCGCGACGAGTTGCAGGGCGTGATCGCGCACGAGTTCAGCCACGTGCTCAACGGCGATATGCGTCTGAATATCCGTCTGATGGGCGTGCTGTTCGGCATCCTGATGCTGGCGGTGATCGGCCGCAAAATTCTGGAGCACGGGCGCTTCGCCGGGCGCGACAACAAAGGCGCCGGCGCGGTGTTGGTCGCCGCGTTGACGGCGATGGCCATCGGCTACGTCGGCCTGTTTTTCGGACGATTGATCAAGGCCGGCGTCAGCCGCTCGCGCGAAACGCTGGCCGACGCCTCCGCCGTGCAGTTCACGCGGCAAACCGCGGGGTTGGCCGGCGCCTTGAAAAAAATCGCGGGCCTGAACGACGGCGCCAAACTCGAACATCGCGCCGACGCCGAAGAGATCAGTCACATGCTGTTCGGCGATGGCGTGGGGCTCAGCGGCATGTTCGCCACGCATCCGCCGCTGATGGCGCGCATTCAAGTCTTGGAACCGAGCTTCCGCGCCGATCATCTGTTGACCCTGCACCAACGCTGGGCCGCGTCGCCGCCGAACGGGTTAGAGGAAGACGTGCGGCTCGGTTTGGTCGACGGCGCGCCCGCGCCCGCCGCGGCGCCGCCGCCCTTGCCGAACGCCGACGCGCGCTTCGCGGTGTCGCCGCCCATGGTGGCGGCGCAGGTCGCGCATCCCGCCGCCGACGACTACCGTCGCGCGGACGCCATCGTCGGCGCGATCCCCGAATCGCTGCGCGCCCTCGCGACCCAGCGCGACGACGTGGTGCCGTTGATCGTCGGTCTGCTGCTCGACGACGACGCGCGCATCCAGCGCATGCAGCACATGGAAATCGCGGCGCGCATGGGCCGGCAAGCCGCCGATTTAGCGGTGGCCTTCCGGCAGGAGCATCTTTTGAACCTGCACCCGATGCTGCGCCTGCCGCTGGCCGCGCTGGCGTTCCCGGTGCTGCGCCTGCGGCCGCGCCCCGAGTTGGGCGTGGTGCTCGACACCGTGCACGCGGTGGTCAACACCGACGGCCATGTGTCCGCCTTCGAGTATTGTCTGGGCTGCCTGCTGCACGCGCAGCTTCGCGAGTCGCTCGATCCGAGCCGCCATCGCGAATTCGGTCGGCGCAAATTGTCCGAAGCGCGGCCGCAGATCGCGACGCTGCTCGCGCTGATCGCGCAGGCCGGCCACGACGGCGAAGACGCCGCCAAACGCGCGTACCTCGCCGGCATGCAGCGCGTGCTGCCGCAGGGGCACATCGACTACGCGCCGCCCGCCGAGGGCATGCGCGCGCTCGATGCGGTCTGGCCTTGGCTCGACGCGCTGCAGCCGCAGGCGAAACAGGATTTGGTCGAAGCCGTCACCGCGGCGATCGGTCACGACGGCCGCGTCAGCGTGGCCGAATCCGAGCTGCTGCGCACCGTCTGCGCGGTGCTGCATTGCCCGCTGCCGCCGATGTTGGAGCGGGGCTGAGCGACTTTCGGCTTATCCGAATCGGTCCTGCGGCGCCGCTATCGAGCTGGCGGCGGTACGAAACGTCGTGTGTGAACGAACATCATGTGGCGACGCGTGGCGTCGAACTCGACGTTCTCCACCGGCACCTTCCCGACGTACGCCTCAGCCGGCAACGCATCCATCGCCGAGCGCGCTTGCAGTGCGCGCTTCGCGTCCATCGTATTCGTGCCGATGCGATACACGCCGTATTCCTCGCCGTAATCGTCCAAAGCGTCCTCGAACGGACAATCGAACAGCCAGAGTACGAAATCGCGGTCCAGCGCCACGATGCTTCGAGGGATATCGTGAAAACTGCCGTAGGCGGCAATGCGCAGCCATTTCAGCGCGGGGATGGATGCGGACATCGAGGCGTCTCTCGAAACCCGATCAGCGGATCACTTTTTCGCCGATCTTCACGCCGGGCGGCAACACGGCGGGGCATGGCGCGACGAGTTTCGGGTCGTATTCGATGCGCGACGTGCTCCAGTCCTCTTCGATCAATCCCTTGAGGCCCAACTCGTCGATGCCCGGAACAGGCTGGTTGAGTCGCGCGACCACCTTCAGGTATTCGCCGACTTCGATATTGTGATGGAGCAGGATTTTCGTGACTTTAAAGCGGCTGCCCTGCGGCACCACTGCGACGATCTCGCCGGGACCGATCGACAACTCGCCGAATTTCTTATCGTATGGCGGCATGCGATGCCAATCGGTCGGGTTGTACAGGTATTCCTCTATGGTCGCAGGCAGCAAGTCGTCGACGGCCTCGCCGGGAATGGATAGTTCGGGAGCCTTGGTGTCGCTCCAGCGCCAAACGAACGCGGCCGCCTTCAGCTCGAAACACCGCCCATAAAACGCTTCGTAACGCGGATCGGTCGAGACATCTTCGTCGTAGACCAGGCACCCGGATGTTGCGAGCGCCATGACGGCCAGGCCGCACAGTCGCAGCGCTCTCCCGACCGTGCCGCGGTGCGGCATCGACATTTTGTCCATCTTTTCCCCCTGGAGTTATGCCCCCGAAATGTCCTCGCGACGACGCCTTCCGTCGGCGAAGGACATCAGATTCCCACAAGGTTCGCGCTAGTGGCAATCGGAGCGATGCGTTTGGCGTTCGCGACCGTCACTCCGAGGCCTCGCCTCTTCATCGTCCCGAAGCCGCCCGGTCGCCCACGCGCAAAACAGCAGCATGACGATCGCCGAGCCCACGAACATCACGATGTAGAACAGCAGCGTCGCCCAGAAATACAGGCTGTAATCCGGCGGGACGAAGCGGCCTTGGTATCGGATATAAATCTCGCCTTCGGTGGCGAGCCGCCAGAAGTTGTAGCCGGTGAAGCCGAGCACGAGCGGCGACAGCAGCACCGTCAACGCATAGCCCCAGCGTTCGTTCTTCTTGCGCTTGGGCGAGACGTCGGTGTCGTCGTTCGATCGGTCGTTCATGGTGTCGGGCCTGCGCGGTCGTCGGGTCGAGCGTCGTCACGGTGGCGGGCGCGCGAGTGCATGGGTGCGCGACGCTCGCCCCTAACATTCTGCACGTTTCGCGTCGGCTCGGTCGAGCCGCCGACTTCGGCGACGATGCGTGAATCGCTGCGACGAATCCGACGCCTCTGCCCGGAACGCTGTCGCATTGCCGCGTATCGCCGCGGTGCGCTAGGCTTGCCGCGCAGGGGATGCGCCATCGACAGGAGTCCGTATGAACATTCGCATCGGTTTCAAGAAGACCTTGATCCTCGCGGCCGCGACCGTCGCGTTCGCCGCCGGCATCTCCGCCGCCGCCGCCGAAACCTTGGCGTGCCGCAAGTGTCGCGAAGCGCTCAATGCCTGCCTCGCCAGCGGCACCAATCCGCAAACGTGCTACGACAACGACGAAGTGTGCCGCGTGCGCAATCGTTGCTGGGTGAATTGATCGCCGAAGATCGCTGTCGCTCGCGAAGCCCGCGGCGTCGAGACCGACGCCGCGGGCTTCGCGTCCCGTCGATCAAAACGAGGTCTGCGCCCAATCCGGCACCGCATTCAAGCGGAAGAACTGCGGGTGCGCGGTCGAGCCGCAGGCGTAGGTGACGAAGCGCGTGCCGTTGGCGGTGCCGCCGCTCTGCACGCTCATGCAGTACTGCGAGCCGTTGCTGACGCTGCGGAAGCGTCCATCGCTGCCGATCGCCCATTTTTCGCTGGCGCCGCCGTCGCAATCCCACAGATGGATGTTGACCAGATTGCCGGCGTTGCCGCCGGAAATATCGGTGCATTGCGTATTGACGTGACGCGGCCGCAGTTGGCCTTCGGCGGTGTAGACGAAGCGCTGGTTGTTGCCGCCATTGCAATCGCGCAGATCGATCCGCGTGCCGTTGCCGGTGCCGCTGCCGTTCACGTCCATGCATTTGGTGGTGGCGTAGGTCGGGCGCAGTTCGAAATACCCCGGCAGCGAACGCCGCACGCCGCTGAGCGGAATCAACCCGCCCCAGGTCTGCAGCACGTCGCCGTCGCGGCCGATCGCGCCGACGCCGTGCGCCACCGCGATGTAGTTGAACGTGTAGCTATCGTTCGCGTACACGTGGCTGTCCCACATGTGCATCAGTTGCTTATGCGTATTCGCTGCGTTGGCGGCGATTTGGTGATGATCGCGCGCCTTCAGGTTGCTGCAGACGAAGAACTGCGAGGTCGCATTCGACACGCCATCGACGGTGCCGCCGGGCACGATCTGATTCGGCGTGCTTTCCACGTCCGGGCAGAAGAAGCCGTACGGCAGCCGGCCGGTCGCCGATCGAATGTATTCGATCGCGCCGCCGTGGGTTTGATTGGTCGCCAGCAGTCGTCCGCCGGTGTACGCGACCACGATCTTGTTCGACAGCGCGCTCAGCAACGGCCAACCGTTCGCGCTTACCGACGCGCGAAACGCCGGACCTCCGCTCGAATAGGGCACGCCCGTCGCGAACTGATACAGCTCGCCCGAGGTGTACATGCGCGTGCCGAGAATCTGCCGCAGTTTGTCGTCCAACAGGCGCACGTTCGACGACGACCAATCGCCAGGCTTCATGTCCACGTACACGCTGATCGGCCCTTGCCCCGGGTGCGCGTCCATCCACGCCATGATGTCCTTCAGGCAATGACCGATGCGGTCGGGATTGCCCGAGCAATTGCGGTTCCCGACGTTCGAATCGTGGCTCACGTACGGGCCGTTGACGTCGCTCGACCACGCGCCGACATCCACGATATCCAACTCCACCGCACGCGTGCCCGCATCGAGCCAACCGGTCAAACTCGCCCCGTGCTCGTAGGTGTTGTGCTGCATCGCGTAATACGCCTGATGGAACCGATGCACGCTCGGATTGAGCGTCTGCGCCGCGTACGGCGGCGATTGCGTTTGCGCGTGACAGGTGAAGCCGAAGGCGGCGACGGCAAGCGTCGCCGCGATGCGGTTCAAGCGTCGCGTCGAAACGGAAATATCCATATGCGTTGACTCCAGTAGGTTGGCGGTGAGCGCAGCGAACCTCACCATTCGAACATTCGGGTCGCTGCGATTTCTCGGTTGAACGGATTCGTCGCCTGGGTAAGGCCACAGGCCGCACCCGGGATTGCCGGTCGCCGGAATGTTTATCGTGCGGCGGTGGGGTTCGCTGCGTTCACAGCCATCTTACGATTGATTGTGCGGGTCATTCGTATGCGTGCGTTTGGGTGTTTGGAGCAGCCCCGGGTGCGGCCTGCGGCCTTACCCGGGTTATGACGCTGAATGCAGCGAACCCCGCGTGATTGTAGGGCGGAATCGCCGATGACGTTTCCGACGTTGGATCCTTAGCGGCTTTATTGATATCCGCTTGCAACCCAGAAAATCCGACCTGAACGTCTAGGAGGGTCAAACTCCATGCCCGCAACCGCATACATGGGTGTGCGGAGAGTCCCAAACCTAACATAGTAAGACCCAAATTTCTGTAGATGACATTCGCCGAATGTCATGCCGGATTCACACCAACAAGGGTCAGTCTTACGTATCTCTGGCCCAGCCAGTGCGGTGCATGAAAATATTTCAGAGCTGCATACGATAAGGCCTCGGTTAATCACAACATGAGGGCCATATGCAACCAAACTCTCGAAGTTCGAGTGGTACGTTGTAGTGATAGTAGTGTCTCGTTCAGCGAGTAAGGCAGCGCTGCTACATTGAGAGCCGATCACGCCGAAGCCATCAGGATTCCCGGCAGACTCCTGTAGTTTCAGCACCGACGCCCGCACCAAGGCTGGAGCGCTAAGTGGCTTTGAAAGCAATGCCTCTAATCGCTCTCGATGCCGGCGCTCAAATCCCGTACTCGTGCCTGCGGCGTGGACGAATTGTCCAGTGCCGTGATCAAGTCGCGATACTTGGAACTTTCCTGTGCCTGCCGCCTCGAACTCGAAATTGCTCATCAAATAGCAGGCAGGCTCGGGAAGCTCGGCATGGTACAAGTATCCGCAGAAGAGAACACTTAGCCGGCGATCTGCGACAGGTAAAGTGTTGATGTCACGGTCAGCGCGCTCCGTCAAGAAGGCGAGTACCGCGATCAACTCTTCATGATCGGCGCCTGCCGCATTTAACGTCTGCCATAACCATTCTGATGTTGAAAAGTTACCAGCCGTAGCGATTCCTGTAAATGCAAAAGCGCCCCGAGCATCGTCGCAACAAAATACGCAAAGCTTATTGAACTCGTCGTCGACAACTTTCCCTGCGCTTGTTATGCGCCGATCTGCCACGAGGACTGCTTGTCTAGAATTTGCGAGTGCTACGAGAAGTGTCATTGCTGTTTAACTCGCAATATACCTCTGCAACTGATCCAACTCCTGCTGCTGATCCTCGATCACCGCCTTCACCAAATCGCCGATCGAAATCACGCCGACGACGTCGCCGTTCTCGAGGACCGGCAGATGCCGGATGCGGCGGTCGGTCATCAGTTGCATGCAGCGGTCGACGCTGTCGTTCGGTGCGGTGGTCACCACGTCGGCGCTCATGATGTCGCGCACGGGGGTGTCGGCCGAAGTGCGGCCGTGCAGCACGACTTTGCGGGCGTAATCGCGTTCGGAGAGGATGCCGACCAGCGCCGGGCCGTCCATCACCAGCACCGCGCCGATGCCGTGTTCGGCCATCGTGCGCAACGCGTCCAGTACGGGCGCGTCAGGAGGGATGGTACGGATCGATGTGGACTTCGCTTCGAGCAGTTGACGTACCGTGCGCATGACGCGGGCCTCCGTCGGAAACGATGTCTCCGGAGGATACTCCCGGTTGCCAACGATCGACCAGATACAGCGGGCGCTGTTTGGATTCCTCGTACAGCCGGCCCAGGTATTCGCCGATCACGCCCAGCGCCATCAATTGCACGCCGCCCAGCAGCAGGATCACGGTCATCATCGAGGGCCACCCGGCGACCGGGTCGCCCCACAGCATCGCCTTGATCACGATCCAGGCGGCGTAGACGAAGGCGAGCAGGGCGGTGGCGACGCCCAGATACGTCGCCAGCCGCAGCGGCGCGGTGGAAAAGCTGGTCACGCCCTCCAGGGCGAAATTCCACAGCTTCCAAAAACTGAATTTGGTGCGCCCGGCGACCCGCGCTTGCCGGTGATAAGGCACCGAAACGCGCTCGAAGCCGACCCAGCCGAACAGGCCCTTCATGAAGCGATGGCGTTCGCGCAATTGGCGCAGGGCGGCGAGGGCGCGCGGCGAGAGCAGGCGGAAATCGCCGGTGTCGGCCGGGATCGGCGTTTTCGAGAGCCGCTGCATCGTGCGATAGAACAGATGCGCGGTGGCCCGTTTGAGCCAGGACTCGCCGTCGCGGGCGGTGCGGGTGCCGTACACGTCGTCGTAGCCCTCGCGCCATTTCGCGACGAACTGCGGGATCAACTCCGGCGGGTCTTGGCCGTCGGCGTCCAGCACCACCACGGCGGCACCGTGTTCGACGTGATCCAAACCGGCGGTGAGCGCCGCCTCCTTGCCGAAGTTGCGGCTCAGGCGCAGCGCCGACACCCGTCGGTCGGCGTTCGCGATCGCGGCGATCGCCGTCCAGGTGCCGTCCCGGCTGCCGTCGTCGACGTACAGCACTCTGCCGTCGATGCCCGCGTCGGCCGCCAAGCCGTCCAGCACCGCCGCGATCCGCGGATGCAGCAGGGGCAGGGCCTCGGCTTCGTTGTAGGCGGCGACGACGACGGTCAGGCGGTCGCGGGCGGAGCGGTCTTGGGTCATCGCCACATAGTAATGTCTCGCGGCGGCGAGACGGCCGCGCTGGCTTGCCCCTGTGGGAGCGGCGTCAGCCGCGACTTTGCCCAGCCAAGACCTGGGCGATCCCTTTCTCGTGACGAGTGCGGTCGCGGCTGACGCCGCTCCCACAGGGCGATCGCTCAGAGTTCCTTGAGATACGCCGGGCCGCCGAGGTAACGCATCTGCCGTTCGATCGCGCGCGCCCGGCGCTGCACGTAAGGTCCGGGTTTCGCCACGCTGTACTTGCGCGGGTTCGGCAGGACAGCGGCCATCCGCGCGCTTTCGGCGGCGGTGAGCTTCGCGGCGTCCTTGCGGAAGTAGGTCCGCGCGGCGGCCTGCGCGCCGTACACACCGTCGCCGTACTCGATGACGTTGGCGTAGACCTCCAGAATGCGCTCCTTCGGCCACAGCGTCTCGATCAACACCGTGTACCAAACCTCCAGCCCTTTGCGCATCCAGCGGGTCCAGCCGGTACCGCGCCACAAAAACAGGTTTTTCGCGAGTTGTTGGCTGATCGTGCTGGCGCCGCGGATTTTGCGGCCCTTTGCGTTGTTCTTCCGCGCCTTTTCGATCGCCTCGAAATCGAAGCCCTCGTGCTCGGGGAAGCGTTGATCCTCGGCCGCGACCAGGGCCAGCGGCAGGTTCTGCGAAATCTCGTCGGCGTCGCGCCAGTCGTAGGCGATGCGGAAATCGCGGTCGCCCTCGCCCCAGGCTTCGAGCTGGCGGGCGATCATGAAGGCGCTGAGCGGCGGGTCGACGAAGCGCAGGATCGCTACTTGCAGCACGCTGGCGATCAGGGCCAACACCGGCGCCCACAGCATCCAGCGTAGCCAACGCCGACGGCGCGGTCGGGCGGTCTCGACGGCCTGCGGCGTCTCCCCGTCTTCGGCATCGGCCGCATCGTGCGTTGAATCCGTCACCGATCGCCCCATCTTTCGGCTTCTCAAACCATCGTCTCCCCGCGCGTTCGCGACATTATGCGCGATGGCGGCGACGCCCGCCCCGCAGGACCCGCCTCCGCCATGACCGAACATTCCGCCGCCGCCGTCCCCGGCCAAGACCGCCTTCTCCGATGTCTGCTCGAACAAGCGGGCGTCCGCGGCGTCCACGTCGCGCTCGACGACACCTGGCGCCAGATCCGCGGTCGCGCCGAGTACCCGCCGACGGTCGCCGATTGGCTGGGCCAAGCCGCGGCGGCGGCGGCGCTGTTCGCCGGGCATTTGAAAGTCGAGGGCCGGCTGTCGGTGCAAGTGCGCGGCGAAGGCGCGGTGCGCACCTTGTTCGCCGAATGCACGCGCGCCGGCACGCTGCGCGGCATCGCGACCTTGGCCGAAGGCGCCGAAAACTTAAGCCCGGACCTGCATGCGCTCGGCGCCGGCGCGCTGCTGGCGATCACCGTCGAAAACCCGGGGCTCCGCGGCCAGGAACCTTCGCATTACCAGGGGCTGGTCGCGCTCGACACCGATTCTTTGTCGCACGCGTTCGAAGCGTATTTCGGCCAGTCCGAGCAATTGCCGACCCGGCTGCTGCTGGCCTGCGACGACACCCGCGCCCGCGGCCTGCTGCTGCAGAAACTGCCCGGCGACGAGGGCGACGCCGATGGCTGGGATCGCATCGGTGCGTTGTTCGACACCTTGGGCGAGGCCGAATTGCTGCGGGTGCCCGCCGAGGACCTGCTGCACCGCCTGTTCCACGAGGACGGCGTGCACGTGCTCGACCAAAAGCCGCTGCGCTTCGCCTGCTCCTGCTCGCGCGAGCGGGTGAACGGCATGCTGGTCTCGTTGGGCGAAGAGGAGGCCCGCGCGGCCGCGACCGAAAACGCGGGGACCGCCTCGATCCGCTGCGAGTTCTGCGGGGAGACCTATCTCTACGACCTCGCCGAGATCGCCGGGCTGTTCGCCCCGGCGCAGACCCGGCTGGAGGCGCCCGAACGCCTGCAATGAAACGGCTGTACGGTCGTCGGGGCGGTCTCGAACGCTGCGAAAACCGTCTGAGAGAATGCCGGACGTCGACCATCGTCACGCCTCGAACGTGCCGCCGTCGGGAGTTCGGGATTGTTAAAGAGTCATAAATCTGCTAGCTTGTCCATCCGAGGGAAAGAGGGAACTCGACCGCCGTCCGGCGGTCAGACGCACACCATGCGCAGGCATTTCCGTCCACTGTCGATCGCTCTGCTGCTCGCCTTCGGCGTCGCGGCCGGCGCGCACGCGCAGTCGAAGCCCGCCGCACGGGAACGCGTCGAACTCCCCGTCTGGAACCGCGACAGCGGCCAGCTCGAAGCGGTGCTGGTGTTGGAACCGACCGATGTCGCCAAATCCCGCACCCTCGCTCGCTTCGGCATGCGCCACCTCGATCACACCTTCGGCCTGGGCGCCGGCGACTCGCTGGGCATGTTCTGCGATCGCAAAAAAGGCCTAAGCCGCGCGCTGGATAACTTAGTCGAAAACTGCGTGCTCGCCTCCGTCCCGTCGGACCCGTCTCGCCGCAATGCCGCGGCCGCGATGTTCGGCCGCAACGGCACCAAAGTCGGCGTCGGCGCCGCGCAAACCCGCACGCAGATGCCGCAATGGCTGGCGCCGGGCGCGGGCAACGGCAAAGTCGACATCAACGAAATCACGGTCTTCAGCCAGAAAGACCTACCGCGCCAAGGGTATGTGTCGATCGCCGGCACCGTCGCCAAGGCCCGGCTCCAGAACCCGACCGAAATTCCGGGCTTCAGCGACCGCTGGACCAGCCGCCAGTTGAACTTGGGCGGTGGCATCGGCGCTTTCGGCGTGAACATCATCGGCGAAGTCGTCGACACCCCCGGTCCCGACAAATGGGAAGGCCTCAGCCTCGGCTTGAGCTGGCGCACCCCCTGGAGCGGCCAGTTGACCGTCGGCGCCGACAATCTGGTGACCCACGGCAAAAACCCCTTCTCGCCCCGCACCAGCCAGGGCGAGGAAGAGGGCGCTGTCCCGTACGTCCGCTACGAGCAGGACCTCTGATCGCGTCTTTTCGGCGGCCCGCGCAGGGCGCCGTTCGTCGGCCGGCCGACCGTCAGCCCGGTTGTTAACGACACTTTAATTTTTCTCCGAGTGGGGCTACTATCGGCCCCGGCCTGTCCCGTATTGGCGTCTTTCTTGACGCTTTGGGGCGGCTTCCCATGGGAAACCCCAAGACTCGCTTGGAGAGAGAGATGACTTTGAAGACCAACACGCTTCGCGACGCGATCGCTTTCGCGCTCGCCGCGGGCACCACCGCCCTCGTGGGCACGGGCGCCGCATACGCCCAAGACGGCGACGACAAAGAGCAAGAGCTCGACCGCGTCAACGTCATCGGTACGCGCATTCCGCGCGCCGCCGACACCGAAGGCACCGCTCCGGTGCTCACCCTCGACCGCACCGCGATCGAACAAACCGGTCTGACCTCGGTCGGCGACGTGCTGTTCAACATCACCGCCAGCGACGGCGGCGCGCTGCGTAACATCACCACCAGCACCAACGGCAGCGACGGCACGCAGAACATCTCGCTCCGCGGCCTCGGCGCGACCCGTACCCTCGTGCTCGTCAACGGTCGCCGTTGGGTGAGCCCGGACGGCGGCGCGGTGGACCTCAACACCATTCCGATTTCGGTCGTCGAACGCATCGAAGTGCTGAAAGACGGCGCCTCGGCGATCTACGGTTCCGACGCCATCGCCGGCGTGATCAACGTGATCACCCGCAGCAACTTCGACGGCGCCGAAGCCACCGCCTATTTCGGCGGTTACACGAAGGGCGACGGCTTCCAGCAGGCCTACGACTTCACCATCGGTTCCGATAGCGATCGTTGGAACGCGGTGTTCAACATCTCCTACACCGACGGCGAGCCGGTCTATCAGGGCGACCGCGAAATCTCGTCCGTGCCGGTCTACGGCGGCGGCGATATCGAATCCGGCGGTCTGTACGGTTCGGGCAGCAACGCGGGCGGCAACTTCGTACGCTGCGTGCGTCCGATCGCGACGAACCCGGCGACAGGGTTTAATTTCTGCCCGAACGCAACGGGTGGTGCCACTGGCGCGGGTCGTACGCGCGCCGCTACGACCCTGATCCCCGGGCGTCCCGGTACGGCCACGACCGATTTCCGCAATTTCATCAGCTACACCTTCGATGGCTCGGGTAGCTCGGATCGCTACAACTTCGCGCCGGTCAACTACTTGGTGCAGCCGATCGAACGCTTCAACGTCTACGGGCAGGGCACCCTGCGCCTGACCGACAGCATCAACGCCAATGTGCAGGCGGTCTACGTCAAGCGCGATTCCAATCAGCAGTTAGCGGAAGTGCCGCTGACGATGAACCGTTCGGGCGCTAGCGGCCCGCAATGGGCGTTCGCGCCGACCCGCGACAACGTTTTCAATCCTTACACGACGGAAGACATCCTGAGCTTCAACTTCCGTTCGCTCGCTGTCGGTCCTCGTAAGCCGTACTACGACAACGACAACACCGCGGTCACCGCGTGGTTGGACGGTTCGTTCGACGTCGCCGGCCGTTCGATGTATTGGGATGCGGGTTACTCGTATCTCAATTCGCGTCTGACCAGTCGCGGCGAGAACTACATCAACCTGTTCAATCTGCGTCGCGCTGTGGGTCCGTCGTTCCGCGACGCCAGCGGCCTGCACTGCGGTACGCCGGGCAACGTGATCGCCGGCTGCGTGCCGTTCAACGTGTTCGGCGGCCCGGATCTGGGGTTGGGCGCTGGTGTGATCAGCCGCGCCGAATACGAGGCGATGATCAACTACATCAGCTACACTCAGAACAACTTCCAGGAAAACAACACGAAGGATTTCTTCGCCAATCTGTCGGGCGAGATCGTCGAGTTGCCGGCCGGCCCGCTGGGCTTCGCCGTGGGCGCGGAACACCGTCGCACCAACTTCGTGGCGCAGCCCGATGCGTTGGTCGCCGGCGGCGGTTCCTCGGACAATTTCAGCGAGCCGACCAGCGGCAACATCCAGGTCGACGAGTACTACGCCGAGTTGAACATCCCGATCCTGGCCGACATCCCGGGCTTCAAGCTGCTGGAAGTTAACCTGGCTTCGCGTCGCTCGGATTACGATTCGTCGGGTCGCTTCGGCGCCAACGACGTGACCGCCGATATCGGCGGCGACACCTCCAGCAAGATCGGCATCAAGTGGCAGGTGTTCGACGATCTGCTGTTGCGCGGCACCTACTCGGAATCGTTCCGCGCCCCGGGCGTGACCGATCTGTACCAGGGCGGTGGCGAAAGCTTCCCGCAGGCGATCGATCCGTGCAACACGGCCAACTTCGCGAACCCGACGACCGATCGCGCCCGCTGCATCGCGGATGGCGTCCCGGGGAACCTCGTTCCCGTGGCTGGCGACGGCGTCGTCCAAGCCAACACCCAGATCCGTTCGCTGGTCGGCGGTAACCCGGCGCTGAAGCCGGAGTTCGGCACCACCAAGAGCTTCGGCGTGGTCTACAGCCCGAGCTGGTTGGAAGGCCTGAACTTCACGCTCGACTACTACAACATCGAGCTGGAAGACGTGATCGCCTTCCGCGGCGCGCAGTCGATCCTCAACGACTGCTATCGCATCGACGGCGATCCGCGCATCGCTCCGCTCTGCAGCCGGTTGATCGTTCGCGACGCCACCGGCAACATCCTGGATCTGCGTCAGTCGAACTTCAACCTCGCCGAAGGCGAAGTGGAAGGCTACGACTTCGCGGTGTCCTACGCGATGCCGGAAACCGCTTGGGGCAAGTTCACGTTCCAGTGGGATAACACCTACCAGACCAAGAACGACCTCTTCGGCACGGTCGGCGAGTACAACGGTGCGCCGACCTGGCGTCTGCGTTCGAACATCGTCACCAACTGGCAGAAGGGCGACTTCGACGCCACGTGGTCGATGCGTTACTACTCCGCGCTCGACGAGTCCTGCGACGGCGGTTACTACTTCGAATACGGCATCACGCCGGGCGAAATCTGCAACCACGACGTGTACGACTCCAACGGCAACTTCCTGCGTTACGAGAACCGTATCGGTTCGCGCATCTACCACGACCTGCAGGTCGGTTGGAAGACGCCGTGGAACGGTAAGGTCATCGCCGGCGCCCGCAACATCTTCGCGAAGGATCCGCCGATCACCCGCAACTCGTTCGCCGGTTCGTTCGACGGCGCTTACGATCTGCCGGAAGGCGGCTTCTGGTACCTGCAGTACAACCAGAAGTTCTGATCGTTTCGCCAAGCGCTTGAAGAAGACGGCCCCCGAAAGGGGGCCGTTTTTTATGCGCGCAATACGGGATGAGATGCGGATTTCGGTGCGCGGCGGCGACGATATGTCCCGATCGGCTCGTTGTCTTCGCCCGTACGTAGAGCGGAGCGCAGCTCCGCTCAGCCTTGCCATCGATCGCGCCGCACGCGATGACGTCGAAATCCTGAAGATGCAGCGTCGGCGTATTCAGCGGGGCTGCGCTCCGCTCTACGGTTCTTCGCGCTTGAACCAGGCGTTGAAGGCGATGGTGATGCGCTGGCCTTTGCCGTGATAGGGCGTGACGTAATGACCGATCCAGGACGGGAAAAACACCAACTGCCCGGGGCGCAGCTTCAACGTGAAATTGCCTTGGGTGAAGGGCCAACGCAGGGTGGAATTCGCGGCGTCGATGAACGCGTTGCCGGCGGTCAACGGATGCGGGAACACCAAGCAACCGTTGTTGGAGCGCGCGGGGTCGGGGTCGCCATCGGACACGCAGTAGACGCCCGACCAGCTCGCCATCGGATGATTGTGGTAGCCGAAATAGCCGCCGTCGCGGGTCACGTGGAACCAGGTTTGACTGGCGATGCGCAGCCCGGCCGGGTTCTCGGCCACGGTCGGGTTGATGCTGCGGATGAACTCGGCGAGCGAAGGCCACACCCACTGCCGCAGCTCCTGCACGCAGGGCTCCTCACGGGCGAAGAACTCGAATTCGCTCTCGAACAGCCCCTCGGGCTGGTGCACCACCGGGTCGGGATTGCGATAGCCCGCGCCCATCGCCTCCAACTCGAGAATCAGCGCACGCAGCTTCGCGTTCAAGGCCGCCGGATCGGGGTGATACGCCTCTCCGAAGGGCACAGCGAACGCGGGATGGACGGTGACGGGCATACGGGCTCCGGAGCGGGCGAATTCGAGGGCGCGACGGGACGCGGAGGGACAAGCTGGCGGACGATAGCGCACAGCATGGGGCTCGCATCACGATCCGGATCAAACTTTCCCGCCGAGGCGAATCTCGGGCGGTCGCGGCAGCGGTGCGTTTGGGTCGACGGGACGCCTCGGCGAACCGTGGCGAGCCGGTCGTTCAGGCCAAGCCGTGCGCGGCGAGCCGGTCCAGCATCGGGCCCAGGTGGCGCTCGTAGCGTTTCCACACCCCGCCGCGATTGGTCAGGATGCCCTGGCGGACTTGGTTGGAGCTGGCGGTGGCGACCATGCCGCTGCGTCGCTCCACGCGCAGCATGTCCTCGCGCGTCTCCTCGCGATCGGCCAAGCCGCAGTGCGCCACGATGCGCCGCGCCTGACCGTCCGGATCTTGCACCATGGCGTCGTAGTCGATGTCGAACACGCGGTCGGGCATGGCCTCGCGCCAATGCGCCATCAAATCGCGATACGCCTTGCAGTAGTCGGCCATTTGGACCGGGTCGTAGGAATACCCGGCCTCGTGCGTGAACAGCGTGCGCAAGTTCGAGAAGCAGGTGTCCGCGGGGTCGCGGCGCATATGCAGCAGCCGCGCCTGGGGCAGCGCTTTGGCGATCGGGCCGAGTACGATGAAATTCGGGTTCTGTTTTTCGGTGACGAAGGCGCGGCCGCGGCTGCGCGTGCGCATCGCGGTGAGGAAGCCGCGGGCGATCGCGGCGTAATCGAAATTCGGCGCGCGCTCGACGATGGTGCGGTCGGTCACCAGTTTGCAGAAATGGTCGGCCGCGTAGCGCAGTTGCGTGGTGAACGTATAGGTTTCGCCGGCATCGGCGACGTCCGGGTGGCCGGAGAGAATGCGTTCCAACAGCGTGGTGCCGCTGCGGTGCAAGCCGACGATGAAAATCGGCGTCGGATCCCCGGGTGCGGCGACGTTCGGTGCGGTCTCGCGCACGAAAGCGGCATCGAACACGCGGCGCAAGGCGTCGAACATCGCAGCGTTCTCGACCGGGTCGAACGGCTGTTCTTGTCGCCGCGCGCGACAGCCGCGCATCAACGCGTCCCAGGCGCCGTCGACATCGCCCAGTTCGTGCAGCTCGTTGTGCAAGGCATAGGCGAGATGTCCCTCGTCCTTCGCCGAAAGCCCCGGCTGCGTCAGCAATTCGCGCAAGCGATCGACGTGATGATGGTCCGGGCCGATGTTCGCCACGCGCGACAGCACCGAATACACCGCGGCGTAATGGGGGCGCAGCGCCAGGGCGCGCTCGAACGCCGCCGCCGACTCCTGCGAACGACCGGCGAACATCAGCACCAGCCCGTGGAGGTTGTGCGCCTCGGGCAAATTCGGCCGTAGCTTGAGCGCGTGCTCGATCCACGTCAGCGGTTTGTCGTGAACGCCGGCGCTGGTGAGAAACGACGCTAAGTCGATCAATTTTTCCGGCGGCACGCGCGCGGGTAGGTTCGTGCGTTCGATGTAGGCCAAGAATTCCGGGATCGCTTCGAACCGGCGCAAACGCCGCGCGACCGCCATGCCCGCCATCGGCGGCGCGCCGTCGATGCGCGCCGCGCGCAGCACCGCATGGTAGGCCTTGCGATAACCGTCGAGCGCTTCTTCCGCGCTGGACAGTTCGAGCCACGCCGGCAGGACGGTCGGGTCGTGTTCGAGGAGCGCTTCGTACGCGGCTGCGGCCTGCCGCCACTGTTTCCGTTCGGTATGGCGTTGGCCCTGCTGCCAGAGCGCTTGTTGCTTGTTCGACATCGCGCTCTTCGTGGGCGGGCGTTGGGGGTGTCGATTTTACGGCAGCCGCGCCCGGCCGCCGTAAGTTCCAGCCCTCAACCGCCCAATTCGGCCAGGATGCGGGCCTGTTCGGCTTTCAGCGCGGCCGGCATTCGCGGGCCGTATTCGTCGAGATACTCGCCGATCCCGACGAACTCCTCGCGCCACGCGTCCGCATCGAACCCGAACAGCTTGGCGCGGGCTTCGTCGCTCAGCGACAGGCCATCGAGGTTCACGTCCTCCGCGCGCGGCAGCGCGCCGATCGGCGTCGGGGTCGCATCGGCCTCGCCTTTCACGCGCCCGATCATCCACTCCAACACGCGCAGGTTGTCGCCGAAGCCCGGCCACAGGAATTTGCCGTCGTCGCCTTTGCGGAACCAGTTGACGTGGAAAATTTTCGGAAGAGCCGGCTTCGGCAGTGCGGCTGCGTTGTCGAACGACAACCAATGCGCGAAATAGTCGGCGAAGTTGTAGCCGCAGAACGGCTTCATCGCCATCGGGTCGCGGCGCATCACGCCCACCGCGCCGGTGGCGGCGGCGGTGGTTTCCGAGCCCATCGCCGCGCCGATCAGCACGCCGTGGGTCCAATCGCGCGCCTCGAACACCAGCGGCACCAGCGAAGCGCGGCGGCCGCCGAAAACAATCGCGCTGATCGGCACGCCCTGCGGATCCTCGGCATGCGGCGAATACGACGGGCACTGTTTCGCGCTCACCGTGAAGCGCGAGTTCGGATGCGCGGCCGGCCCGCGGTTCGGGTGATTGCAATCGTAGTCATGGCCGCGCCAATCGAAGACGGGCACGCCGCCATCCAAGCCCTCCCACCAGGGCTGGCGGTCGGCGGTCACCGCGACGTTGGTGAAGATGGTGTCGCGTTGGATCGTCGCCAGCGCATTCGGGTTCGATGTGCGCGAGGTGCCCGGCGCCACGCCGAAGAAGCCGGCCTCCGGATTGATCGCGTACAAGCGACCGTCGTCGCCTGGGCGCATCCAGCAAATGTCGTCGCCGATGGTCCAGACCTTCCAACCGTCGCGGCGATAGCCTTCCGGCGGAATCAGCATGGCCAGATTGGTTTTGCCGCAGGCGCTGGGGAACGCGGCGGCGATGTAATGCGTCTCGCCCTGCGGATTCTCGATGCCCAGAATCAGCATGTGTTCGGCCAGCCAGCCTTCGCGGCGCGCTTGATACGACGCGATGCGCAGCGCGTGGCATTTCTTGCCGAGCAAGGCGTTGCCGCCGTAGCCCGAGCCGAACGATTTGATCGTCAATTCTTCCGGGAAATGCATGATGAAACGGCGGTTCGGGTCGAGCTCGCCGATCGAATGCAGGCCTTTCACGAACGCGCCGCCTTGGCGGCCTTCGCGTTCGATCCGCGCCAGCGCCGCCGCACCCATGCGGGTCATGATCCGCATGTTGGCGACGACGTACGGCGAGTCGGTGATCTCCACGCCGCAGCGCGACAGCGGCGAGTCGATCGGCCCCATGCAGTAGGGAATCACGTACATCGTGCGCCCGGTCATGCAGCCTTCGAACAAGCGATCCATCGTGTCGTGGCCCTCGTCGGGCGCCATCCAGTGGTTGTTCGGGCCGGCATCGTCGGCGTGCGACGTGCAGACGAAGGTCAGGTGTTCGACGCGCGCCACATCGTCCGGGTGCGAGCGGTGCAGCCAGCAATTCGGATGCGTCTCGGGGTTCAGCGCGAGCAAGGTGCCGTCGGCCTGCATCTTCTCGATCAAGGCGGCGTTTTCGGCCGCGCTGCCGTCGCACCAGTGCACGGCGTCCGGACGGGTCAGGCGAGCGACGCGGTCGACCCAATCGAGCAGTTCGGCGTGCGTGGTCGGGGCGGGCGGCGTTGCGGCGATCGCATTCATGCGGCGGTTCTCAGACTCGTGCGGCGCTGGGCGCCGATGCGGTGGGGGAAACGAGGGGCGGAATCAGCGTGGCCATCACGTGTTCGACGTAGGATTCGAACTCGTCGTGATTCAAACGCGGGTGCTGCAGTTGCAGGCTCAGTTGCAGAAAACCGACGTAAGCGGCGTACGCCAAGCGCGCGCGATGCTGCGCCTCGGTGCGGGCGAGCCCGGCTTGACGGAACGAGGCGGCGAGATAGTCCAAGCGGCGCTCGGAGACGCGGCCGATCACCGGCTTCACCGCCGGGTGGTCGAGCGCTTTGAGCAGTTCGCTGTAGATGACGTGCGACTTCACTTCGTGCGCGACCAGTTGGAACAGCGCGCGCAGGCGTTGCCGCGGGTCGGCGACCGCTTCGAGCTGGCCGAAGACGGTTTCCTGCTCGACCGTTTCCCAACGCTCCAGCGCGGCCGCCAGCAGCGCTTCGCGCGACGGGAAATGCCAGTAGAAGCTGCCTTTCGTCACGCCCAGTCGGCGCGCGAGCGGCTCCACCGCGACGGCGGCGACGCCTTGTTCGGCGATCAAATCGAGTGCGGCCTGCGCCCAATCGTCGGCGCTGAGCCGCCCGGTACGCTCGGGCTTCGCGGCGGTGTCTGTCATCTCGCTAGTGTAACCATACGGAGCGGTGCGGAATAGTATCGTGAATGAGCTCGTGAGCGCCCGCGAAGCGGGTCGCCGACGAGCGGAGCGTCCCGGGTCGCCCCCAGCATTGACAACCATGCGCCGGCGTATCGATACTTCGGCGTATGGTTCGGGCTCAGCGACGGGCCGCCGCCGGCGAAAAGGCATTCCCGGCTGGCTGAACGCCGTGCGTCGCGCGGTCGGGTCCGAACCCATGTCGATCCCCCCATCGCGGGGGCTTGGTCTTAATCTACGGTCGCGGCACGCACATACGAGCTATCGCCATGAGCATCGCACTTCCTTTTCTCGCTATCGTTCTCGCTTGCGCCATCTGCGCGTATCACCGCGTACGGTTGGCCGTCTGCGTCGCGATCATCGCCACCGCGCTCGTCGCCTGTTGGCTGGGCGGCGCGAATAAGACCGCGACGATCGTCGCCGCCGCGTTGGCCGGCTTGGTCGCGTTCCCGCTGCTGATCGCGCCGCTGCGCAAATGGCTGATCACCTCGACGCTGCTGAAGTTCTACACCAAGCTGCTGCCGCCGCTGTCGGACACCGAGCGCACCGCGCTGGAATCGGGCACCGTCGGTTTCGAAGGCGAACTGTTCTCCGGCAAACCCGACTGGAACAAATTGCTCACGCAGCCCAAGCCGCAGTTGAGCGCGGAAGAGCAAGCGTTCCTCGACGGCCCGTGCGAAGAACTGTGTCGGATGACGAACGATTGGGAGATCACCCACGTTCTCGCCGACCTGCCGCCGCAGATTTGGGACTACGTGAAGCAGCACAAATTCTTCGGCCTGAACATTCCGAAGGAATACGGCGGTTTGGGCTTCTCGGCGCTGATGAACCACAAAGTGATTCAGAAGCTCGCGCCGGTGTCTTCCGTGCTCAGCTCCACCGTGGGCGTGCCCAACTCGCTCGGTCCGGCCGAACTGCTGATGCACTACGGCACCGAAGATCAGAAGCGCTACTACCTGCCGCGTCTGGCCGATGGCCGCGAAATTCCGTGCTTCGCGCTGACCGGCCCGTTCGCCGGCTCCGACGCCACCTCGATTCCCGACTACGGCATCGTCTGCACCGGCGAATGGAACGGCGCGAAGGTGCTGGGCATTCGGCTAACGCTCAATAAGCGCTACATCACGTTGGCGCCGGTGGCGACACTGATCGGCGTCGCGTTCCGCATGTACGACCCCGACGGCTTGCTCGGCGACAAGAAAGACATCGGCATCTCGCTGGCGCTGGTGCCGCGCGACGCCGAGGGGCTGGAGATCGGTCGCCGTCATTTCCCGCTCAACACGCCGTTCCAGAACGGCCCGGTGCGCGGTAAGGACGTGTTCGTTCCGCTGAGTCAGTTGATCGGCGGCGAAGACTACGCCGGTCAAGGCTGGCGCATGCTGATGGAATGTCTGTCGATCGGCCGCTCGATCACGCTGCCGTCCACCGCCAGCGGCGGCGCGAAGATGGGCGCGATCGCGACGGGCGCGTACGCGCGCATCCGCAAGCAGTTCGGTTTGTCGGTCGGCCGCTTCGAGGGCGTGGAAGAAGCGTTGGCGCGCATCGCTGGCCGCGCTTACGCCGCGAGCGCGCTGTCGGAAGCCACCGCCGCCGCTGTGGCGCGCGGCGAGAACCCGGCGGTGCCGTCCACCATCGCGAAATATCACTGCACCGAAATGGGCCGCGAAGTCTCGCGCGACGTGATGGACGTCCACGGCGGCAAGGGCATCATCCTCGGCCCGCGCAACTACGCCGGCCGCGCTTGGCAGGCGACGCCGATCGCGATCACGGTGGAAGGCGCGAACATCATGACGCGCAGCCTGATGATCTTCGGGCAAGGCGCGATTCTCTGCCATCCGTGGGTGATGAAGGAGATGAAGTCGGCGCAGTTGGAGGATCCGAAGCAGCGCCTCGAACAATTCGACGGTGCGCTGTTCGGCCACATCAGCTACGCGCTCTCGAACGCGGTGCGCAGTTGGTGGTTCGGCTTCAGCGGTTCTTACGTGGGCGCGGCGCCGGGCGGCGATTACACCAAGCGTTTCTATCGCAAGCTCGATCGTTATTCCGCCGCGTTGGCGGTGATGGCCGACACCTCGATGCTGCTGCTCGGCGGCAAGCTGAAGTTCAAGGAATCCTTGTCGGGCCGTTTGGGCGACGTGCTGAGCCAGCTCTACATCGCCAGCGCGATGCTCAAGCGTTACGAAGATCAGGGCCGCCCGGCGGCGGATCATCCGCTGCTCGCGTGGGCGTTCCACGATGCGATCCACAAGATCGAACTGGCGCTGTCCGGCGCGCTGCGCAACTTCCCGATCCGTCCGGTCGGTTGGTTGCTGTGGCTGTTGATCTTTCCGTGGGGCCGTCGCGCCGAAGCGCCGAGCGATCGTTTGGGCCACCGCGCGGCGAGTCTGCTGATGACGCCGTGCGAAGCGCGCGATCGTTTGGCCGAAGGCCTGTTCCTCGAACCCTGCGAGAACAACCCCGCCGGTCGCGTGAACAGCTATCTGCCGAAAATGATCCTGGCCGAGCCGGTGGAGCGCAAATTCCTCAAGGCGCTGAAGAACAGCGATATCGAAGCATTGGAATTCCCGGCGCAACTCGATGAAGGCGTCCGCGAAGGTTGGATCACGGTCGACGAACGCAAGCAATTGGAAGAACTGCGCGAGATGACGCTCGACACGATCATGGTCGACGACTTCGAGTCGTGGGAACTGCGCTCGGCCGGGTATCGCGCAGACGACGCCGCGCCGCCCAGCGCGCATCGCGCCGCGGCGTAAGTTCCGAATCGACAGGCCGGCGCGTATGCCGGCCTGTTTTTTGCGCGATGCTCCGCGAGATCGCCGCACGTCGCGGCGATCGTTCGACGCAGCGGATGCGCGGATCGCACCACCGAAGTCGCAGCCGCGCGCTGCGGAGGAGAGTCGCATGCAGACTGCGCTGGCGCTCGCCGGTGCGCTGACCTTCGTCGTCGGCGCCGTGCATTCGGTCTTGGGCGAACGGCTGATCTTTCGGCGGATGCGCGAAGGCGGTTGGATTCCGACCAATGGCCGACCGATCCTGCACGAACGCCACGTGCGCATCTTGTGGGCCTCGTGGCATGTGGTGACGCTGTTCGGTTGGGCGATGGGCGCGGTGCTGCTCCAGCGCGCGACGACCGAGACGCCGCTCGACGCGTGGCTCGAACATGCGATCGCCGCATCGATGTTCGGCGGTTCGCTGTTGGTGTCGATCGGGACGCGCGGACGCCATCCGGGCTGGATCGGTTTGCTGGTCGTCGCGTTGTTGATTTGGTTCGGTTGAAGGAGAGAACGTCATGAGCGCATCGATTCTCGCGCTGTACCGCCGCATGCGGCGCTGGCCGGCCGGCGGTTGGTTGTTCTCGCGCGCGGTCTGCTTCAAAGCGCCGTATTTCGGCAGCATTTCGCCGCGCATCGAAACGCTCGAACCCGGGCGCTGCGAAGCGACCATCCGGCATCGCCGCGGCGTCACCAATCATCTCGGCACCGTGCATGCGATCGCGCTATGCAATCTGGCCGAGTTGGTCGGCGGCTTGATGACCGACGTCAGCATTCCTGCGTCGATGCGCTGGATTCCGAAAGGCATGACCGTCGAGTACCTGAAAAAAGCGACGGGCACGATTCGCGCGGTCGCCGAACCCGCGGCGGAAATTCTCGAATCGTCGAGCGGTTACGCGCTGCCGGTGGACGTGGTGGCGACCGACCCGTCGGGCGAAGCGGTGTTCCGCGCGACGATTTCGATGTGGGTGTCGCCGAGGCGCTGAAGCGCGGGAGCACTGCGATGAGCGATCCGATCTTGATGGCCTGCGCGGCGCACAGCTTGGCGCTGGCGCTGTTTCATATCGGCTTCTGGAAGATATTCCGTTGGCCGAGGACGCTGCAGCAGACCACGCTGCCGAATCGCGCGATCCTGCAGATCGCGAATATCCAATTGATCTGGCTGTTCCTGACGGTCGCGACGTTATGTCTGCTCTATCCCAGCGAACTGCGCGACACCGCGCTCGGTCGCGCGGTGCTGATCGGGATGAGCGGGTTCTGGGTCGTGCGATTGATCCAGCAATTCGTATTCCTGCGCGTGAATCATCCGCTGGTGCACGCGCTGAGCGTGGTGTTCGCGCTCGGCGCGGCCTTGTTCGCGTGGCCGTTATTTCAGCAGTAGTACGGCGAGAATCGCCGCGATCGCCGGCACGCCCTGCACGAAGAAAATCCGCTTATTGACGCTGTAGGCGCCGTACAGCGCGGCGACGACGACGCAGCCGAGGAAGAACAGGGCGACATCGGTTTTCTGCGCGACGATCGACCAGATCAAACCCGCGGCGAGGAAACCGTTGTACAGGCCTTGGTTCGCGGCAAGCACGCGCGTGACTTCGGCCTTCTCGGGGGTGTTGCGGAAGGTTTTCAGGCCCAGCGGTTTGGTCCAGAGAAACATTTCCAACACCAAAAAATACGCGTGCAGTAAAGCGACGACGGCGATCAGTGCGAGAGCGATGGTCGACATGAAGATTCCTGGTTGAAAGGCGGTGGCGTGGGGCGTTGCGTGAGCCGTCGAGCGCTGCGCTCAACCAGCCGATGCGACCGGCGCGGCGTCGCGCGTCTCGCGGCGTTCGATGCGTCGCGCCAAGCGCCAGCCGAGCACGCCGGAGGCCAGCGCGGGCAGTACGTTGATCGCGGCGAAGCCGAGCGTCACCACGCCCAGACCGCGCAGCGCGTTGATGCTGAGGCCGACGACGAGGTCGCCGAAGCGCCAGACGGCGGTGTCGACCGCGTTCTTGCCTTTGTAGCGCAGGCTGCGCGGAACTTGCGCGAACAGGCTTTCGCGCGCCGGCCCGAGCGCGCCGTAGGCCAAGCCGCGGCTGACCAACAGCGCGATCGCGACCCAGGGCAAGCCCAGCGCGGCGATGCCGTGCGGGTCGGACACGACCAGCACCATCAGCATCACCGCGACGGTGCAGCCGGCGTGCAGCGCGACGGCCGGCGCCGCGCCGTGGCGCGCGAGCAGCCAGCGCGTGACGAATACCTGCGTGCCGATGGCGAACAGATTGGTGTAGAGATCGAGCCGCGCGGCGAATTCGGTGCGCGCGACCGCATCGACGAACGTGGCCTTCGAATAATCCACCACCAACGCGTAGTTGACGGTGCCGATGCAATCGCCCAGCAGCATCAGGATGGCCATGGTGCGCATGGTCGGATCGGCGAAAATCTGCTTGAGGCCATCCAACACGCCGCCGCCGACCGCTTGCGCGTTGCCCGGTTCGTGGCGACGCGCGCCGTAGCGCTCCGCCCAACGTCCGAGCGCCATCGCGCAGACGATCGCGGTGCCGAGCAATCCCGACGCCACCAACAGCAGCGGCGCGACCCCGATTTCCCCGACCAATCGCAACGCCATCGTCGGGCCGAGAATGGAGCCGATCGAGCCGCCGACCGCGATCAGCGGAAATAAACGGCGCGCCTGCGTGTCGTTCCAGATGTCGGCCATGAACGTCCAGAACACCGACACGACCACCAGATTGAACACGCTGATCCACACGAAAAACACGATGCCCAGCGCGCGCGGCGAGACGATGCCCTCGTGCGTGAACAGCGGCATGAACCCGAGCAGGCAGGCGATGAAGAACAGATAGACCGCCGGCACCAAACGCCGACGCGGCAGGCGGCTCGCCAACCATGCGAACACCGGCGTGAGCGACAGCGTGGCGACGAAGGTGGCGGCGTAGAACCACGGCAGTTGGGTGGAGCCGACCGCGCCGGACAACTGATCGCGCACCGGGCGGATCACGTAATAGGCCGACAGCACGCAGAAGAAGAACAGGAACGACCACGCCAACGCCGGCCATTCGCCGCGATGGACCCGCCGTTCTGCCGTCTGGATGTCGCTCATCGATGCGTTCCGGGGGTGCGCGCGTGCGGGCACGGTAGCCGATCCGGCCCGTCGCCGCCAGCGTGCCCGCGCCCGGCCTCAGGCGCCCGCGAGCACCCGCGCCAGCCACTCGGGTTCGGGCTGGTCGGTGTCGTAATACTCGAAGATCAAATGGATGCGATCGGTCTCGCCGTCGTTGCGCACCGCATGCACGGCCATGTTGTTGACCTCGGCCGCTTCGCCTTCCGGCAGGCGGTAGCCGGTGCCGTCCACGAAGAACGTCACCTTGTCGTTGGTGAGCAGCGGGATATGGATTTTGTGCGGCCATTTCGCCGCGGCGTTGGCGTCGCGATGCGGTTTGATTTCGCCGCCGGGCGCCATGCGCGCCAGCATCACTCGCGGAAACGCGCCGTTGGCGTAGCCGTAATCGGCCACGGCGGCGCGCATCGCCGGTTCCAGCAATTCGCGCCACTGCGTCCAGGCCGGACGGTCGTGCGAGCTGCGCCAATCGCGAACGCTGTCGACGAAACGGAACACGATATGCCGGGTTTTGTCCAAGGCCTCGAAACGATTGGGCTTGTCGGCGTTCTCGGCGTCCCACACCGATTCGGGAATCGCCAACACCGCCGCTTTGAGCGCGGCGATATCGACCGCGCCGAGGCGGCGGATCGTGGCGGTTTTGCGCGGATTGGCGTACGGGTCGCGGGGCGGGGCGGACATCATGGCGGCGCTCGTCTGAGGGGACACGACTTCAGAAGGAATAACCGAACAACTCCAGGTCGCGGCGATACAGCTCGGCCACGCCGTCGATCAGCGCTTGATCGTAATACTGGCGGTAATCGCCGCGGCGCGAGCTGTTCACCTTCTCCAGCGCGCGCGAAGGAATGCCGATGCGCGCGCAGATGCGGTCGTAGCCGGCCTGCATGTCCTCGACGCGGGCGACCTCGTCCACATCGAGTTGCCCGCGTTCGTCGGTGAGCAGGCTGGCTTGGGTTTGGAAATGCACATGATCCATCGGCCGCAGCTCGAACAGGATCTTGCGCATCGTGCCCTGCGGGTCGCGCTCGAACGCGCCGTATTGCCGGGTCATGAACGCGCAGTACGACACGAAGCGATCGAACGGGTTGCGCACGAACCCGAATTTGAAATACGACGCCACCGTCTCCTCGCCCAGATACGGCCGGACTTGGGCGATGCTGAAGTGGCCGTGGCGGATCGCGGCCAAGTCCGCGTAGGGAAACCGCTTGTTCACGAACAGGCCGACTTGCTCGATGTCGTCCGGCCCCAAATACTCGCGCAGCGCTTGGCGCACGGAGTGGGTTCCGGTCTTGGGGATCGGCACGAAAATGAAGCGGTGCAGGTGGGAGACGATCATGCCGGCGCGATGCGGGAAACCCGCGCATGATCGCACAGGGCGCGGGCCGGCGGCGCCAGAACGCGACACCGCCGACACGCCGTCCATGCCGCGCAACGCTCGAATGCGCTTCGGGCGGCGCGAATCTCGCGATGCGCGTCGCGGAACGGAACGCTGCATGTCGTCGGCGCGGCGTTTGGTGTGTTTACACTAGGGGGCCTGTTAACGCTATCGGAGTGTGTTGCGTGGCGAGCCGCTGAATTCGCAACGCAACACACTCCGATAGCGTTAACAGGCCCCAGACCCCGGATCGTGACCCGATGACCACCGTCGAATCCCCCCGCGAAGAGTTGTTCAACGCATTGACGCATGGCCTCGGCGCGACTGCCGCATTGGCCGGCGGCGCGGTCCTGATCACGCTCGCGGCTTTGTTCGGCGACGCGTGGCAGCTCACCGCCTCGATCGTGTTCGGCGTCACACTGTTGCTGCTGTACGTCGCCTCGACGCTGTACCACGCGATTCAGCACCCGGTGGTCAAAGGGCGCCTGAAAGTCTTCGATCACTGCGCGATCTATCTGCTGATCGCCGGCACCTACACGCCGTTCACGCTGATCGGCCTACGCGAGACGGTCGGTTGGTGGTTGTTCGCCATCATCTGGGCGCTGGCGATCTTCGGCGTGATCTTCAAGCTGTTCTATACCGGCCGCTTCGAATTGCTCTCGACGCTGGTGTACATCGCGATGGGCTGGTTGATCGTCGTCGCCGCGAAGCCCGCGATGCAGGCGCTCGACGCCTGGACGTTCGGCTGGCTGCTCGCCGGCGGCGTCTTCTATACGCTCGGCACCGTGTTCTACCATCGCCCCTCGATGCGCTACTCGCATGCGATTTGGCACATGTTCGTGATCGGCGGCAGCGTTTGCCATTACATCGCGGTGATGGCGCAGGTCTTGCACGAGCGCTGAGCGTCGCGCTCGCGAATCGAGCGCGATCCGAATCCGATCAGTCCGCTCTCATCAAATCGTTCTGATCGAGCCGGTTCAATCGAGCCGGTTCAATCGAGCCGATTTAGTCGAGCGGTTTCAGTCGAGCCTTTCTAATCAAGCGGCTCGAATCAAGTCCGCCGCGCGCTCGGCGATCATGATCGTCGGCGCGTTGGTGTTGCCGCCGATCAGGTTCGGCATCACCGAGGCGTCGATCACGCGCAGACCTTCCACGCCGTTGACGCGCAACTGCGTGTCGACCACGGCCTGGGCGTCGTTGCCCATGCGGCAGGTGCCGACCGGGTGATAGACCGACTCGGCTTTGGCGCGCACGAATTCGATCAGTTCGGCGTCGCTCAAATCGTTGCGGGTCGGGAAGATCGGCGCGCCGCGATAGGCGTCGAACGCGTTCTGGCTCAGGATGTCGCGCGAAATCTTCGCGCATTCCAGCATCATCTTCAGGTCGAAGCCTTCGGGATCGCTCAGATAATTCGCTTCGATCCGCACTTTGTCGGCGGCGCGGCCGCTGACCAGCGAGACCCGACCACGGCTGCGCGGACGCAGGAAGCAGGCATGCAGCGTGTAACCGTCGCCGGGCAAACGCCGACGGCCGTGATCGTCCAGCATCGCCGGCACGAAATGGAATTGGATGTCGTCGCGCTCGTCCGACGCCAGCGACGAACGCGCGAAGCCGCCGGCTTCGGCGATATTGCTGGTGCCCGGGCCGGTGCGGCCGCGCAGGTAGTACTGGTACGCGATCTTCGCATCGCCGACGCGATCGTATGTGACGCGTTTCGTCGAGTGGAACAGCGTGCAGATGTCGAGGTGATCCTGCAGATTCGCGCCCACGCCGGGCGCGTCGTGCAGCACGTCGATGCCGTGCTTGCGCAGTTCGTCGGCCGGGCCGATGCCCGAGAGCATCAGGATCTGCGGCGAATTGATCGCGCCGCCGCTGAGGATCACTTCGCGCGCCGCCGGCTGGTGGTAGGCGCGGCCGCGCATCGCGTAGGCCACGCCGTTGGCGCGTCGGCCGTCGAACGTGATGCGGCTCACCATCGCGCCGGTGTGGACGGTCAGATTGGGGCGGTCTTTGATCGGTTTGAGATAGGCCACGGCCGACGAGCAGCGCGCGCCGTCGCGCTGGGTCACCTGGTAGAAGCCGACGCCGTGCTGTTGCGGGCCGTTGAAGTCGCCGTTGATCGGCAGGCCGTGCTGATGCGCCGCGTCGATGAACGTCTGCGACAGCGGATTGGTGTAGCGCAGATCCGACACCGAGAGCGGACCGTCGCCGCCGTGCAGCGCGTCGGCGCCGCGCTGGTTGCTTTCGGATTTGCGGAAGTAGGGCAGCACGTTGTCCCAGTGCCAGCCTTCGGCGCCCGCGGCCGCCCAATCGTCGTAATCCCGCGCGACGCCGCGGATGTAGCACATCGCATTGATCGAACTGGAGCCGCCCAGCACCTTGCCCCGCGGCCACCACAGCGTGCGGCGGTTAAGCTGCGCCTCGGCGACGGTGTTGTAGTCCCAATTCACGCCTTTTTGATTGACCAATTTGGCCAAGCCGGCGGGCATATGCAGGAACGGGTGCCAATCGCGTCCGCCGGCTTCCAGCAACAGAACCTTGACGCTGGGGTCTTCGCTCAAACGGTGGGCCAGCGCGCAGCCCGCCGAGCCGGCGCCGATGATGATGTAGTCGAACACGCGAAGCCCCTCGAAAACGGTGCCCGGACACTATGCCCGGGAGTTAGAGCAAACACTCTGCGGGTTCGGGTGTACGCGATCCCGGGTCCGCGATGAGCGCGATAGGCGCGACGGACCGCGGCGAACGCGGAACGCCAGATCGGCTACAGCCGGTTGTAGCGCCGGACCCGGTGCAGTCGGCGCCGGATGCTGCGGTCGTCGTCGAAGCGGTATTCCTCGACCTCCACCCGCATGCCGTCCTCGGCCGCGAAGACCTCGCGCATCGCGTAGAGCCGGCCGTTGCCCTCGAAGGCAAGCCAGCGGTCGCCGTCGGCGACGACCTTGATCTGCGACACCGACGGGACGATGGCCTGCAGCGTGGCCCCGTCCAACGTCTTCGTCGCCAGCAGCGCCTCGCGATGCGCACGGAGCGCGGCGGCGCGCTCGGCGGTGGTGCGCAGCGCCGATTCGCGGTCGATCCGGTGGATCGGGTCGAGTTTCTCCAGCGGCACCAGCACGATGCGCTTGTCGCGGCGTTTGCGGTGGATGTCCAGCACCACCTTCGCCATGTACGCGTCTTTGTAGTCCATCCGAGCGACTTCACCGCGCTTACCGAGCAGGTAGAACCACCAGGTGCGGAGGGTTTCGATCATGAGCGTTCTGGTCGACACGATGATGCGTTCTGGCGTAGGAGGGCCTTTAGGCCCGATGCGCTTGCCGTCGATAAGGTTCTCGACAGGCATCGGGCCTAAAGGCCCTCCTATGAGCTGCGTTCGGAGGTCGAGGTCAATCGATCCCCACCGCATGCGCATGTTCGCGCGTGGCCATGAACGTCACCGACGGGGCGCGCTCTTGCGCGAGCTGCAGGTTCACGCGGGTCGGGGCGAGATAGACCAACTGGCCGGCGGCATCGACCGCGAGGTTCATCGCGTTCTTGTCGCGGAATTCCTCCAGCTTCTTCGCATCGTCGCAGCGGATCCAGCGCGCGGTGGCGACGGCGACTTGCTCGAACGTCGCATCGACGCCGTATTCGTCCTTCAAGCGATACGCCACCACGTCGAACTGCAGCATGCCGACCGCGCCGAGGATCAGGTCGTTGCTCATCAGCGGACGGAAGAACTGGGTCGCGCCTTCTTCCGACAACTGCGCGAGACCCTTCTGCAATTGCTTGAGTTTGAGCGGGTCGCGCAGGCGCGCGCGGCGGAACAACTCGGGCGCGAAGTTCGGGATGCCGGTGAACGACAGATTCTCGCCTTCGGTGAAGCTGTCGCCGATGGAAATCGTGCCGTGGTTGTGGATACCGATCACATCGCCCGGGAACGCGCTCTCGGCGATTTCGCGGTCGCTGGCCATGAAAGTCAGCGCATTGGCGAGTTTCACTTCTTTGCCGCTGCGCGGATGGAAGGTTTTCATGCCCGCGGTGAATTTGCCCGAACAGATGCGCATGAACGCGACGCGATCGCGGTGCTGCGGGTCCATGTTCGCCTGGATCTTGAACACGAAGCCGGTGAGTTTCTCTTCGGTCGGCTGCACTTCGCGGCCGGTGGTGGCGCGCGGTTTGGGCGCGGGCGCGTGTTCGACGAAGAAATCCAGCAGCAGTTGCACGCCGAAATTGTTCACGGCCGAACCGAAGAACACCGGGGTCTGCTTGCCGTCGAGATACGCTTGCTTGTCGAACGGGTGCGAGGCGCCTTCGACCAGTTCCAATTCCTCGCGCAGTTCGGCCAGCATCTGCGCGCCGATCTTCGCTTCCAGCGCCGGGTCGTCGATCGACGGGAAGATCGTCGAATCCTGACGGGTGAAATTGCGACCGGCCTCGTACAGATGCACTTCGCCGGTCAGCAGATGCACCACCCCTTTCAACCGCTGCCCCATGCCGATCGGCCAGGTGATCGGCGCGCATTGGATGCCGAGCACGCTCTCCACTTCGTCCAGCAGATCGATCGGCGGTTTGCCTTCGCGGTCCAGCTTATTGATGAAGCTCATGATCGGCGTGTCGCGCAGGCGGCAGACCTCCATCAGCTTGATCGTGCGCTCTTCCACGCCTTTCGCCACGTCGATGACCATCAAGGCCGAGTCGACGGCGGTCAGCACACGGTAAGTGTCTTCGCCGAAGTCGGCGTGGCCGGGGGTGTCGAGCAGATTGACGATGCGGCCTTCGTACGGGAATTGCATCACCGACGAGGTCACCGAGATGCCGCGTTCCTTTTCCAGCGCCATCCAATCGGAGGTGGCATGGCGCGCGGCTTTGCGGCCCTTGACCGAGCCGGCCATCTGGATCGCGCCCCCGAACAGCAGCAGCTTTTCGGTCAGCGTGGTCTTGCCGGCGTCGGGGTGCGACACGATCGCGAACGTGCGCCGACGCGCGGCTTCGGTGGAGACTTCGGACATGGGGACTCGGCGCCGAGGGCGCCTGGGGATCGGTAAGAAAGGCCGGCGATTATACCGACGCCGCCCCTCCCCCGGCCTTCGGCCACCCTCTCCCCGCCGCGCGGGGAGAGGGAAGAGCGAGCGTAGACGAAGGGTGGCCCCCTGGCCTACCGCTGCCAGCTACGGATGCATCGCGATGATCGGTCAGGTGGGCCAGGGACCCACGCTACGGGTTGCGCCGGACGATGATCGAAGCGGTTCCGCGCATTGCCTTGGCCACGGATGCGCCGCGATGGTGGGCCAGGGGCCCACCCTACGGACATGACATGTCAGCAGGCGGCGGTATGCTGCCCGCATGAGCGCCTACTGCGACATCGCCCCCAGTCATCCCGTTCACGGGCCCTATCACGACCACGAGTACGGCTTTCCCACGCGCGACGAATCCGCGCTCTTCGAGCGACTGATTCTGGAGATCAATCAAGCCGGCCTGAGCTGGGAAACGATCCTGAAAAAGCGCGAAGGCTTTCGCCGCGCCTACGACGGTTTCGATGTAGACATCGTCGCCGCTTACGGCGAGCGCGACCGTACGCGCCTGTTGGCCGACGCCGGCATCATCCGCAATCGACTGAAGATCGAAGCCGCGATCCATAACGCCGGCGTGATTCGCGGACTCCGCGATTCGCACGGCGGCTTCGCCGACTGGCTGGATGCGCATGCGCGAGTCGACGGCAAAGCGCGCGACAAAGCGGCGTGGGTCAAGCTGTTCAAAACATCCTTCCGCTTCACCGGCGGCGAGATCGTCGGCGAGTTTCTGATGAGCCTGGGCTATCTGCCCGGCGCGCATCGCGCCGATTGCCCGGTGCAGGCGCGGATCGCGGCTGACCCGCCGATGTGGATGCGTCTATCGCCGTAGAGCGGAGCGCAGCTCCGCTTTTTTCGATGTCGAGGATGCTTCAGCGGAGCTGCGCTCCGCTCTACGGGGATGGCGATGTCGACGGCGACGCTGGCGTCGTCGTTGCGGGCATACGGGTCGGTTCGGTGAAGCGCAAAATCCCGCCGGGGCCGAACATGCGGAACGGGATCGATTCGAGCTTCATGCCGCGGTTGACCTGCACGGCGAAATGCAGATGCGGGCCGGTGGTGTAGCCGGTGTTGCCGGACAGGCCGATCGCTTGGCCTTTGCGCACGCGCTGGCCGATGCGTACCAAGACGCCGTCGAGATCCAAATGCGCATAGAGCGCCATCGTGCCGTCGTCGTGCACGATGCGCACGAAATTGGCGCGCCCGGCGTACTTCTCGGCGTTCAGACCGCCGCGGTCGAAATCCGCTTCGACCTGCATCACCGTGCCGGCGCGCGCCGCCAGCACCTGCGTGCCGATCGCGGCGGCGAAATCCACGGCATAGCGGTTCTGCGCGTCCTGATGGCTGTAAACGCCGCCATAACCTTGCTCCACGCGCACCGCATCGCTGCGCAGCGGATAGCCGTATTCGAAATCGCGGGGCCGCGCGTTCGGGTCGCCGGGCACCACGTCCAGTTTCAGCAGGGCGTTGTGATCGCCGACCAGCGTGGCGAGCAGCATCCGCCGTTCGCCCGGGACGACGGCGCGCGCGGGCAACGGCGGATCGGAGCGCACCGGCGCGACGCGGGCGCGATCCTCGGGCTGATACAAGCGCACTTCGATCGGCCCGGCCAAATTATTTTCGGCCCAGGCATGCACGTCGCTTCCGGCCGGCTCCAACTTCAGGCGCGCGATCGGCATCGGTTCGGCCGGCACCGGAACGCGGCTGATCGGCGTCGTCGCGGGGTCCACGCTGTCCGGCACGTGGTCGCCGTATTGCGTCACGCCTTTGCCGTCCACCCAGCGGAACACTTTGGCCGCGCGCGCCGCGCCGGGCAGCGCCGATGCCGCGATGCCGATCGCGAGGCACGCCGCCGCGCCCGCGATCAGCGCGACGTTCGCTCGCATTCGGCTCACAGGCAGCGGGCCGGAAGTCTCAGCGCGCGCGTCACGTCGCGCAGATCGAACGCGGCCACGGCTTTATCGCGATGCACCGCGAACAGCGCACCGCCCGGAAAGCGCGGACTGGGCGCGGTGCGCAGCGCGATGCCGTCGGTCGCCGCGACCACGCGCCCGACGAAACTTCCGCGCAAGGCGAGACTGTCGCGATCGAACAGACGGAACGCGGTGAGGTCTTGGCGTTGATCCACGCCGATCCAATAGCCGCGAGACGCATCGCGAAATTTCGCGCACGCCCACAGCGCGACGCCTTCGGCCTCGGCGTCGAAGCTGCCGCGCGGCGCGCTGCGGCCGGTGAAGACGCCGTCCATCGCGTACTCGCGCAGCGTCGATTCGCGTTTTTGCGCCGGGTCGACGAATTCGTCGGCGATCAGCAGCACCCCGCGCGCGCGATCCCCGGCGATGGATTCGACCATGCGCAGCGCGGCGGCTTCGTTCGGAGCGCCGAAATGCTCCAGCGTTTCGGCGGTGGGCGCGCCGTCCGCGCCGAACCGCACGCGGTAGCGGCGAACGCGCTGGTTCAATTGGTCCAGCGGCGGCACCACGTCGTAATTCGCGCCGTCCATGAAGCTGTCGGTCACGTAGACGTCGATCGTTCCGTCCGCCGCGCCCTCGGCGGCGGGATTCAGCCATAAACCGTAGGGCGCGCGCAGTTGCGCCTCGCCGAAGCTGCCTAGCGGCACGAAATCGGGCAGCGACAGCACCTGCACGCGGTGGTTGTCGCGCTCGACCACGAACAAACGGTCGCCGTCCACGGCCAAGCCATTGGGGCGCTTGAAGCGACCCGGGTCGCTGCCTTTGCCGCCGAACGTGCGCAGACGCGCGCCGGTCTCGGCATCGAAGATCACCAGACGATGGCTGGATTTACCCGAGGCGATCAGCCAGTGCGCGCCGTCGGGATGGCGCCAAGTCGCCAACGAATCGAGTTCGTCCTCGTCCACGGCCTGAGAGACGTAGGTTTCGCCGACGACGACGGGGGCGCGACGATCGCGCGCAGCGACGGGGCCGGCGGCGCAAAGCGCGAGGCATAGCAGGGCGACGAGGGCGCGCCCGCGGACGAAAAGACGGATCGGCATGCCCCCAAGTATGCGGAATGCCGGCGGCGAGCGGCAATTATCGCTTCATCCGCATAAAGCGATTGACAAACTCGAAAAGCCCGGGCATCCTGCGGCCATCCATCAAGACCGGCTGAGGGACAGGCCCGAAGACGCCGGGGCAACCTGATGGGACGCACGTCGATCTCGCATCGGCCGCGCCCCGTGAAGGTGCCAACTCCTGCGGGGACCTGCGTCCACCGGAAGATGGTTGCGATTCGCGGCGCGCCCGCGGTTCGCAGCAGCGATTCTTCGGTCTCCCCGCGCCCTTGGTGGCCCACTTCCGGAGACCGCCATGAGCCTCGTCACCCCTCACGCCCGTGCCGCCGACGCCCTCGGTGCGGCCTGTTACGTTCGCGACGATGTCGCCGTCGCGCTCGCCGACGCCTTGACCGAAACGCGCGAAGCCGCCCCGCGCCCCGAGCGCGATGGCCGCGCCTCGCCAGTGGCCGCAACGCCAGTGCGCCCTTCCGCCGCCGTGCGCGGCCGTCTGCGCATCGCCTTGCCGCTGCGCTACGCCGGCACGCGCGAGGTCGAGATCGCCTACGAATGCGTGGGCCCGGCCGATGCGCCGGTCGTGCTCGCCGCCGGCGGCATCTCGGCGCACAAGCACGTGCTGGCGAGCGAGACGTTTCCGGAACCCGGCTGGTGGGACACCCAAAACGGCCGTGGCCTCGACGCCGACCGCACTCGCATCGTGGCGATCGATTGGCTCGGCGCCGACGGCGCGATCGATGCGCCGATCGATGCCCGCGACCAAGCCGACGCGATCGCCGCCGCGCTCGATGCGCTCGGCATCGTCGCGGTCGAGGCCTACGTCGGCGCGTCCTACGGCGCGATGGTCGGGCTGCAGTTCGCGGTGCGTTATCCGCAGCGCGTGGGCCGCTTGGTGGTCATCAGCGGCGCGCACCGCGCGCACCCGTACGCCAGCGCGTGGCGCGCGCTGCAGCGGCAGATCGTCGGTCTCGGTCAACTGCAGTGCGACGACGCGCAGGGCCTGTCGCTGGCGCGGCAGTTGGCGATGCTGAGCTATCGCACGCCGGGCGAATTCGCCGAACGATTCGATGCGCCGCCGTCGCTGGTGCACGGCCGTGCGCGCGTCGCCGCCGAGGATTATCTGGAGCATTGCGGCCTCGCCTACGTCGCGCGCACATCGCCCACCGCGTTTTTGCGCCTCTCCGAGTCGATCGATCTGCACCGCATCGAACCGGAAGCGGTGAACGTGCCGACGGTGGTGATCGGGATCGCCGAAGACCGCTTGGTGCCGGTCGAGGACATCTTCGAATTGGCCGAACGTTTGCCGCAGGCGGAATTGCGGCTGCTGCGCTCGAAGTACGGACACGACGCGTTCCTCACCGAAATCGAGGCCATCGCCGCGCAATTGCGCGCTGCGTTGTCCGCTGCGGCGGCGTGTACGGGAGGTGCGGCATGAGCGCGACTTTCGCCGCCGACGGCAACCGCGATTTCGCTCGCGCGATCGACGATGCGGATGCGCCGCCGCTGCGCGCATCGACCCGCGCCGTGCGCGCGGGCATCGATCGCGATACCGCGTTCGGCGCGGTGACGCCGCCGATCGTGCTGTCGTCGAATTTCAGCTTCGCCGGGTTCGGCGAGAAGCGGCAATACGACTACACCCGCAGCGGCAATCCCACGCGCGACCTGCTGGCCGAAGCATTGGCCGAGCTGGAAGGCGGCGCGGGCGCGGTGGTCACATCCACCGGCATGTCGGCGATCACGCTGCTGCTGCACGCGCTGCTCAAACCCGGCGACCGTTTGGTGGTGCCGCACGATGCGTACGGCGGTAGTTGGCGCTTGTTCAACGCCTTGGCGAACAAGGGCGCCTTCGAGCTGAGCACGATCGACATCACCGACCCCGAGGCCTACGCCGCGGCGTTGGCGACGCGGCCGGCGGTGGTGTGGATCGAAACGCCGTCGAACCCGTTGCTGCGTATTACCGATTTGCAGGCGTCGATCGACGCCGCGCATGCGGTCGGCGCGTTGGCGGTGGTCGACAACACCTTCCTCTCGCCCGCGCTGCAGATGCCGATCGCGTTCGGCGCGGATTTCGTGGTGCATTCCACCACCAAGTACATCAATGGCCACAGCGATGTGGTCGGCGGCGCGGTGGTGGCGAAAACGGCGGAGACGCATCAGCAATTGGTGTGGTGGGCGAATGCGTTGGGCATCACCGGCTCGCCGTTCGACAGCTTTCTCACGCTGCGCGGGCTACGTACCTTGGACGCGCGTCTGCGCGCGCATCAGGAGAACACCGAGGCCTTGATCGACGCGCTGCGCGACCATCCGGCGGTGCGCGCCGTGCATTACCCCGGGCTCGCTAGTCATCCGGGGCATGCGGTCGCGGCGCGGCAGCAGCGAGGCTTCGGCGCGATGCTCAGTCTCGAACTCGACACCGAAGGCTGCGAGGACGCGCTCGCGCCAGTGCGCGAGTTCGTCGATGGATTGCGTTGTTTCACGCTGGCCGAATCGCTAGGCGGGGTGGAAAGTCTGATCGCGCACCCGGCGACGATGACCCATGCCTCGATGAGCGCCGAAGCGCGCGCCGCCGCCGGCATCGGCGATGGGTTGCTGCGGTTGTCGGTCGGCATCGAGCATGCCGACGATCTATGCGAGGACATTCTCGCGGCCTTGGGTCGCGCGCAGGCCGCTGCCGAAGCCGCACGCGCGACGCGCGCGGCGGCGCACGCCGTCGGAGCGCATGTCGCCGAAACGCACACGACCGATACGGATGCCGCCGAAGCGAGCGAAGCGGAAGCGCAGACGCCGGAGGCCGCCGTCGCATGAACGCGCAATCGGTGCCGCGCATCGATCGCATCGCGCGGGCTCAACCGCACGACGACCTGCGCGCGTCGGCCAGCGCGACGGCGGTCGCCGCGAATATCGCGTTGCTCGGTACCGGCACCGTCGGTCGTGCGGTGCTTGCGCGGCTCGATGCGTGGACCGGCACGCCGCTCGGCGCTCGGCTTCGCTTGCGCTATGTCGCGAATTCCCGGCATCGCTGCGTCCCTCATGAACATCAGCGCGATACGGCCGGCGTCGTCTGGCGTGAAGACACCGCAACGACGGCATCGCTCGCGCATGTACTGCCCGCATTGGGCACGAGCGACGTGCGCATCGTCATCGATGCGACCGCGAGCGAAGCCGTGGCCGACCGTCATCCCACATGGCTGGCGCAGGGCGTGCATGTGGTCACCGCGTGCAAGATCGGGCAAGGCACGGCGTTGTCGCGTTGGCGCGCGATTCGCGACGCGCAGCGCATCGGCAGCGCTCGATACGGCGAGGTGCGCTACGGCGACAGCGCCACCGTCGGTGCGGGTCTGCCGGTGTTGTCGACGATACGCGCGCTGCGCGCGGGCGGCGACTGCATCCACGCCATCGCCGGATCGCTGTCCGGCTCGCTCGCCTGGCTGTTCGATCGCTACGACGGCATGCGTCCGTTCTCGCGCTTCGTGCGCGAAGCGCGGGTCGCCGGCTACACCGAACCCGATCCGCGCGACGATCTGAGCGGCGAGGATATGCGCCGCAAATTGTTGATTCTCGCCCGCGCGACCGGCGCGGAATTGGAGCAGGCGGCGGTTGCGGTCGCGCCGCTGTCGACCCCGGAATTGGCCGAGGCGACGCCCACGACCGTGGACGCCGCGTTGTCGACGCTCGATCCCCTGCTCCGCGACGCCTACGCCGCCGCCCGCAAACGCGGCGAAGCGTTGCGCTATATCGCTCGTTGGCGAAACGGCGAAGCGCGCGCGGGGCTGGAATTCCTGTCGCCGGACGATCCGCTGCTGGGCGGTCGCGGCACCGATAACCGCATCGCGATTTGGTCCGACCGCTATCGTGACCGCCCGCTGGTGATCCAGGGCCCCGGCGCGGGCGCGGAGGTTACGGCGGCGGCGCTGTTGGACGATGCGCTGAAGATCGCTTGCGCCTGAGGCCGCGGGCAATGCGGGCCGCCGTTGGCGGCCGACTGGCGGGCCGTGGCGGGAAACTGTCGTGGCGAGACGCGCTTGCCTGCGCCAGCCTGCGGGACCTACCCTCAGCCCACGGAACTCGCCATGGACGCCGATATGAAGATCGATGCCGCCACCGTTCGCCGCTTGCGGGAAGCGCAGGCGTGGTCGCAGGAGCAACTCGCCGCGGTCGCCGGCGTCAGCGTACGCACCGTTCAGCGCGTCGAAGCCGAGAGCCACGCATCGATGGAAACGTGCATGGCGCTGGCCATCGCCTTCGGCTGCCTGCCGGCGGATCTGGCCCCGCCGGCCGCCATCGCGCCCGAAGACGTCCCGTCCGGCCTCGAGGCGACCCTCGCGATGTCGGCATCGGTACGACGGAACGCGGCGACGTTCATGATCGCGTTCGTGCTGATGTGGGTGGGCATCCTGCTCGGAAACGCGCTGCTCGGGCCGTCGAGTTCGGTGTTCGGTGTGCCGGTCTACGACGGTTTCGTGCTCGGGCTGACGGCGATGCTGTTCGTGTCGGTCATGACGTTGCCCGGCGCCGCGCAATGGGCGTCCGAGCGTTGGCGGTGGCCGTGTCATGGTTGCCGACGCGAGACTGCGCTCTGATCTCCTGCGTGTGCGCATAGCGTATGGGTGGGCCGCATGCGGCGATCTTCCATCACGCGCGCGCGGGAAAGGATGCCGCGTCGAGATCGATCGCCCATCGGCCCTGCGCGGCAGCCCAGGTCAGGACGACGGCAAGCGCTGCCTGAGCCTCGGGACCGTCGGGCAGTTCGAACACGAAGAGGTTCGACAGGAAGCCGAGCGATGCGCCATGTTCGGTGTCCAGCGCGACGCGCAAGCGACGGTCGTCGAGATGGATCCGAACGAGTCCATCGACGACGCCCGTGTTCGCATCGCACCAGAATTGGAATCGATTCTCGAGGGATTCGTCGCCGTCGCGGAACATCAGCTCGAAGGCGAGCGAAGAGTCGGACTCGACTTCGATGCGAACGACGCGCCAGTCGCGCTCGATCCGCGTTCGGATCGCGGTGGCGTCGAAGCGCTCGACTGTTAAATGATGTTGGGCTCCGGTATCGAACGGATCGTCCATCGGACGTCGCTCAACACTCGATCACATTCACCGCCAATCCGCCGCGCGACGTTTCCTTGTATTTGTCCTGCATATCGCGGCCGGTGTCGCGCATCGTTTTGATGACTTTATCGAGCGAGACTTTGTGTTTTCCGTCGCCGCGCAGGGCCATGCGCGAGGCGTTGATGGCTTTCACCGCGCCCATCGCGTTGCGTTCGATGCAGGGAATCTGCACGAGACCGCCGATCGGGTCGCAGGTCAGGCCGAGGTTGTGTTCCATGCCGATTTCGGCGGCGTTTTCGATTTGTCCTGGCGTACCGCCGAGCGCGGCGGTGAGGCCCGCGGCGGCCATCGAGCAGGCGACGCCCACTTCGCCTTGGCAGCCGACTTCGGCGCCTGAAATCGACGCATTTTCTTTGTAGAGAATGCCGATGGCGGCGGCGGTGAGCAGGAAATCGAACACGCCCTGTTCGTTCGCGCCGGGGCAGAAGCGGTCGTAATAATGCAGCACCGCGGGGATGATGCCGGCGGCGCCGTTGGTGGGCGCGGTCACCACGCGCCCGCCGGCCGCGTTCTCTTCGTTCACCGCCAGCGCGTAGAGGTTCACCCAATCGAGCACCGTCAGCGGGTCGCGCATCGCCGCTTCGGGGCGAGACGAGAGCTCGTGATGCAGCGCGGGCGCGCGGCGCACGACGTGCAGACCGCCGGGCAGCGTGCCGGTCTCGCGGATGCCGCGCTGCATGCAGCCTTGCATCGCGTTCCAAATTTCGCGCAAGCCGTCGCGGATCGCATCGTCTTCGCGCCACGCGCGTTCGTTCTCGAACATCAGCGCGGCGATGCTCAGCCCGCTGCGCTCGCACTGCGCCAACAACTCGGCGCCGCTGGAAAACGGGTAACGCAGTTCGGTGGTGTCGGCGACGATGCGGTCTTCCGCCGCTTCGTCTTGATTCACGACGAAGCCGCCGCCGACCGAATAGTAGTCGCGGGTCGCCAGTTCGCGGCCTTCGGCGTCGTACGCGCCGAAACGCATGCCGTTGGTGTGGAACGGCAGTTTCTGGCGTTTGTTCATGATCAGATCGCGCTTCTCGTCGAAGGCGATTTCGTGGGTGCCGAGCAGCCGGATTTTCTTCTCGCCGCGGATACGCGCGAGCGACGCGGGGATGAGGTCCGGGTCGATCGCGTTCGGCCAATGCCCTTCCAGCCCCATCAGCACCGCTTTATCGGTGCCGTGCCCGCGCCCGGTCAGCGCCAGCGAGCCGAAGACCTCGGCGCGCACGCGCGCGGTGCGCGCGAGATCGCCGGTGTCCTGCAGCCAACGATGCACGAAACGCGCGGCTGCGCGCATCGGCCCCACCGTATGCGACGAACTGGGGCCGATGCCGATCTTGAACAGGTCGAAGGTGCTGACGGCCACTTAGCGCTCGCCGAGCCAGCGGTAGCGAACGGTGTCTCGCAACACGCCAGCTTTTTCGATCAGTTCGTCCAGATTCTTCCGGCGCGACAGCGACACCGGGCCGGCGCGATTCTTGATCTGCGCGATCAGCGTGATCTGATTCGGATCTTTTTCGTCGTGCAGCACGTGGCGAACGAATACGTCGGCCTTGCGCTGATGGACGGTGTCGTCGTCGAACACGGCCCGCCAGCGGGCGTAGTCGCGAACTCGGTAACGCACCTGGATGTACTCGTTATGCATGTGCGGAGTTCCCCCTCGGCAACGGTTGCGGTCCGTATTCTATGCCGCATTCGTCGGAAGTCCGCCAGTCGCGGCCGGCGTCGTTCGGGCGCTACGGGCGGCGAGTATGCTATGCCGACCCCCGCCGCCCGCTCAGTGCGATGCCGTACGTTCTCTATCAACGCGACGACTGCCATCTGTGCGACCTCGCGCTCGCCGTTCTCGCCGAGGCCGGCATGCCCGCGTTCGAGAGCGTCTTCATCGACGACGACGAGCGTTTGGAGGCGCGGTACGGTCATCGCGTCCCGGTGCTGCAATGCGGCAACGGCGTGGAATTGGACTGGCCGTTCGAAGCCGCGGCCGTCGCGGCGGCCGTGCGCGGCGCTTCGGGAGAGACGGAATGACACGCAAGAGAGCGAATGGGTGGCGCGCGGGCGTCGTCTTGGCGGCGGCCGGCGTCGGCGCATCGTGGGCGTTCGAGCGGGATGCGTTGATGGACACGCTGTGGCGCATGCACGACACCTACGTGCTGGCCTTTATCGATAGCGAAGGCTTCGGCGAGCGGCGCTTACCGGCGATGTCGGGTTTGCTGCACAAACCCGTCGAAGACACGCCATGGTTCGTCGCAGATCTGCAGTTGATCGGCGTGGCCAAACACGATCCGCCGCGCGCGTTCGGCGGCGGAATGTCCATGGACGTGTTCCATCGTCCTAACGAAGCGATGCCGCTGAATCGAAGCCCCGGGCGGGCGATTTCTGCCGAAGAACGCGACGCGCTGCGCGCGCTGGACGCCGGACAGCGCTTGGTGACGCATCGGAGCGGTCCGGCCGGGCTGCGCGTCTTCGGCGCGATTCGCGCGGGCGACGAATGCTTGGGGTGCCACAAGAACAAACGCGCCGGCGATATGCTCGGCGCGTTCGTCTATCGCTTGGAGCCGATGCCGAAAGACCCTTCGAGCAGCGCGCCGAGGTCGGATCGAGCATCACCGCCGAAAAACTGAGTCGACCGACCGCACCGCGTTGCGAGAAGCCCTGCGGTGCGACGACCGCGCATTCGATTCCGTTTCGGAACGAATGCGCGGCGGCTGTTTCGACCTTACTTCTTCGCCGGCGTCGCGATGGTCGCTGCGAGCGAGAAAATCACCTTCGTCGTGACTTTGATGTCGTTCGGAATCGTGCCGGTGTCGGCCCATTCGCCGCCGCCGACGCCGAAGTCCAGCCGCTTCACCACCGCACTGCCGGCCAACACCGGCTTGGCCCCGGGCGTCCAGGTGAACGTCAGGACGACAGGCTTGCTGACGCCGCGCAGGCTGAGCGTGCCGTCGGCGGCGTACTTGTTGCCGCCCAGGCTGCGGAACTTCGTCGCCGTGTAGCGCGCCTGCGGGAATTGCTTGCTGTTGAAGAACGACGTGCCGCGCAGTTCGCCGTCGTAATCGGTGTTGCGCGTGGTCGCGGTGGCGAGCGGGATCGTCACGTCGAGCTTCGAGGTCGCCAATTGCCTGGGATCGAAGCTGAATTTCGTGACGAAGCCCGGGAACGTGCCGTTGAACGCTTCGCCCTGATAGCGGCCGGAAAAACCGAGCGTGGAGCCCGGTGCCTGGGTGTAGTCGGCGGCCGACACGGGCGAAGCGAGGGCGGCGCCGAGCGCGAGCGCGGCGGCAGGAAAAACGTGCGAAACGGAAAGCGAACGCATGATCGACATCCTGAACGGTGTGGGGAGAAAAGGGGGGGGCGGGCTCACGCCGACGGCGGCGAAGCGGAAGAGGGCGGCTGAGGCGCGTTCGGTGCCTCGAGCTTGATCCAGCCCCGGGGCAGCATTCGCGCCAGCGTCGCGTCGCGCTGGAAAAGATGGTGGTAGAACGCCGCGCCGGCGTGGGCCACGACCAGCAGCATCAGCAGCCAGAACATGAGTTCGTGCGCTTCTTCGGCGAGTTCGTGGAGATCGTGGCTCTTGTCGACGATGTGCGGCAAATTCACGATGCCGAACCACTGCAGCGGAAAACCGGCCGCCGAATTCAGCACCCAGCCGCTGATCGGAATCGCGAACAACAGCGCGTAGATCGCCAAATGCGTAAGACCGGCGATGCGTTCCTGCCAAATCGGCGCATTCGGCACCGGCCGAGGCGTGCCGGCGTACACGCGCCACAGCACGCGCAGCGCCACCAAACCGAGAATCGTGATGCCGATGGATTTGTGCAACGCATAGGTTTTGATCTTATCCGGGCCGTTCGGAAGGTCGCCCATCGTCAGGCCGATATACGCCATCGCCAGGATCAGCGCGACGACGATCCAATGCAGCGATTGGCTGACGGCGCCCCAACGGTCGGGCATGTTCTTGAGGGTCATCGAGGCGTCTCCTGAGCGGGATGGGAAAGGGGCGAGGGCGGCGGGGAAAGGGCGGGCGGGTCGACGGTCGGATCGGCGGCTTCCGGAGAAGAGGCGGCTTCCGCGGGATCGGTTGCGCGCTCGTGGTCTCGTGCGGGTGCGTCGTCGCCGGCGTCATGGCCATCGCAGCGGCCGCGGGTCGCCTCGGCTTCGATGCGCAGTTCGACATCGTCGCCGATCACGCTGGGCCAAGCGTCGATGCCGAACGCGCTGCGGCTGAGGCGGCCGGTGGCGGAGAATCCGACGGTACGCCGAAACGGCGGCATCGGGTGACGCTTGAGCGCGTTGAGCGTGACGTCCAACGCGATAGGCCGAGTGGCGCCGTGCAAGGTCAGCAGACCATGCACGATCGCTCGCCGCTCGTCGAGCGGCTCGATCCGCGTCGAAACGAAACGCGCCTCGGGATAACGCTCGGTATCGAGCAAGTTGCCGGCGAGCGCGGCCTTATTCCATTTCGCATCGCCCAAATCGATGCGCGTCAGCGGCACGGTGGCGTCGAGGCGCGCTCCCGTCCAATCGGACGGATCGAAACGCAATTCGCCGCGGCTGCCCGATACGGTGCCGATCGCCTTGGAGAAACCGGCATGCTCGATCGCGAACATCGCGCGCGTATGCACCGGATCCAGACAATAGATCGGAATGTCGGCGTCGGGTGCCGGCGCATCGCTTGCGGCGATGGTCGGAATCGCCCAAACGCAACACGACACGGCAGCGACCCATGCGCAGGTCGCGAAACGAGCGAATCGAGGGGCATCGCGAACGTGCATGAACGATTCTCCGAACGAATGCGGCGGGGCCGGCCGCTTGCGGGATTCTAAAACCCTGCGGCAGGATATGCCTGCGGCGACTGCAACGAAGCATCCCGCGCCCGGCCGCGAGGGCCGCGACGGACCGAACGAAGCGCAGCGACTCAGGGGGCATGCGGATGACGAGCGAGGCGAGCAAGGAACGCGATGCGCGGCAGGCGGCCGGTCGCCCGACCAAACGCATCTTGGCTGCCGCAGGAGCGGCGATGTTCTTCCTGGCGTGCGCATGCTCGACAGCGCTCGCGCCCACCCTCGCCGCGAGCGCGCCGTCGGCGCGCGATGCCGAAGAAGCGAATGCGGACGAAAAACCGGCGCCTTTGAACATGATCCGCTTCGGGCCTGAGCAGGGCCTATCCCGCAGCGTCAATGACCTCGTGATCGACCGCCAAGGCTTTGTGTGGATCGCGACCGTCGATGGGTTGGCGCGTTATGATGGCTCGGGGTTTAAGTACTGGCGGCACAACTCAAAAAGAAAAGATTCTCTACCATCCAATAATGTAATGAGTGTTTATGCGGATTCTCAAAATCGAATATGGGTTGCCACGGTTGATAGTTTAAGCGTGCTCGAAAAATCTAGAACAGGCTTTCGAAATATTAGGTTCGAAAATAATGCAAATAGTTGCGTTAATGCAATTACGGTTATGAAAGAGACTCAAGATGGTGCGTTATGGATTGGCAACTTAGAGGGCGACTTGTGCAGGTTGGATGCGGGTGGGGGAGTGTCGAGATTCCATCTGAGGTCAATTTTCAAAAGCGAAGATGGCGAAGTTGTCCCAATTGTTATGCATGAAGATTATTTGGCAACCCTTTGGGTTGGAACTAGTGGTGGTTTATTTCGTTTTGAAAAAGGAAAAATTGACAAAAATTCAAAATTTACAATAAGAAACGAAGAGGTTTCGGCGATTACTCAAGTGGATCGGCTTGAGTTATGGGTTGGCTCTGAAAAATACCTGTATAGGGTAGATCTAAATGGGTCGATTTTAGAAAGAGATCAAGATTTTCCAGGCGGGGCTATGGTTGTTGAGGGCGATAGTAAAACTAATTGGATTGGATCGGCACGCGGGTTGTATAAATTATCGCAAATGAGCGGTCATGACGAGGGCGAAAAAAAGACTGCAGTCAATTCTCTGATCCTTTCTGAAAAAAAGGCAGAAATCGGTAGAGCTGCAAAAATAATAATGAACAGTAGTGTCTTTTTGATGAGGAAAGACAAAGAGGGTGGTTTATGGGTTGTGGGTGATGTCCAAGGGTTGTCTTATATGCCTAGGGATAGCGATAGATTTGTCTACATAAAATCATTTGGAAAGCCTAATGCGAATGTCGAAGACGTTGTGGCGCTCACTGGAAATCAAATCGGACAGTCCTGGCTTTTAAGTGATTCGTTGATATATCAAATCTCTCCAGAGAATCTTGAAGCTGATGTTTCTGATAGCCTTGAATCATCAGGTATTGTTGGCCCGCGCTCTATTGAATTTTGCTTTGGAAAAATATTTGTTGTCGACAGAGATGGGGTTTTACAGATGGATGATAATCTTAGAAAAAGCAAAAGAATAATTAAAACAGCATCTGAAAATCTTTTGTCCTATCCTACTCGTATAAGATGTTCACGAGATCGAACAATATGGGTTTCTCATTTTGGTGGAGATTTAGAATCATATTCCGAAGCAGGGATGCTTCTGTATAGAAAGCCCGCAAAACAAATTTTTGGCCACGCGACCCCCGGTATCGTTGAGCTGTCTTTCGATAATAAAGGAATTCCTTGGTACACCGATGAAATTGATATGTTTCGCTGGTCTTCTGAGCAATTTGAAAGAGTTCGCCTAGAGCCAGGACGCCGCATCAGCGCTTTCGTATTTCGAGGTAATAACGAGCTTTTGGTGTCAAGATCAGGCATGCTTGAGCGGTATCTTTGGGATGGAAAAAAGCTGAGGATTATCCAGCGAATCGATGAACAGGAGGGTGTTCCTGCTGTTGATTCAGAAGGCATGGCAATCAGCTCGTCCGGAAACATATGGCTGACGACCGTGCGTGGGTTGCTGCTTTACGACCCGAAGCAGAATCGGGCGCGGCTTTTCGGTATCCACGACGGCCTTCCCGGGACCGATTTCTACTACGGTCCGCCGGTCATGCTCGGGCCGAATCGGGCGGCGGCGTTGTGCGCGGATGGGCTGGTGTTTTTCGACCCGGAGCGCGGCCTTGAGCCTGCGAAACCTTCGCTTTTATCGATCGAGTCGTTGACGCTGCGGCGCGACGGGGGCGAAGTGGCGCTCGATCCGAGTCGACCGGTACGGATGCTCGCGGGGGATCGCGATCTTCGGGTCGTGCCGCGCTTGTTGTCGTTCTCGAATCCGATGGCGCATCGCTATCGTTCGCGGTTGCACGGCGAGGATCCCGAATGGGTGTCGCAAGAGGGACCGAGCGAACGGGTGTTCTCGAGATTGCCGCCTGGCCGGTACACCTTGGAGTTGCAGGCGGCGAACGCCGATGGCGCGTGGTCCGCGCCGGTCTCGTTGTCGATCGAAGTGATGCCGCCGTGGTGGCGAAGCGCTTGGGCGCTGGTCGCTTACGTTCTGTTGGCGTCGGCGTTTCTGTGGTGGCTGGCGTATCTGGATCGCTTGCGCCTCAAGCGTCGTCACAGCTACCAATTGGCGAAACAGAAGCGCGAATGGGCGGAGCAGGCCTCGGAGGCCAAGAGCCGATTCCTCGCCGATCTCGGCCATGAATTGCGTACGCCGATGACCGGCGTGCTCGGCATGAGCGAGCTGCTGCTCGCCGGTGGCCTAGAACCTCGCCAGCACTGGCAAGCGCAATCGATTCGGCGCGCGGGCGAGCATCTGCTTCGCTTGGTCGACGATGCGCTCGATTTGGCGCGAGTCGAAGCGGGGCGTCTGGAATTGCAGCGCGTCGAGTTCGGCCTCGCTGCCGCGATCGACGAGATCGCGGGTTTGATCGCGCCGTTGGCGACGCGAAAAGGCCTACGGTTTTCCGTCGAGCGCGACCCGAACGCGCCCGATCGCTGGCTCGGCGACCCGCTGCGGTTCAAACAGATCGTGCTGAATCTGCTGGGGAATGCGGTGAAATTCACCGAGCGCGGCAGCGTCGGGCTGAAGGTGGAGGCGATCGTCGACAGCGGCGACGCAGATACGGTCGAAGGCGCGGACGATGCGCCCGTCGGTTTGCGCCTCGAAGTGTGGGATACCGGTCCGGGCATGACGGAAGCGCAAGTCGGTCGGCTGTTCCGTCGTTTCGAGCAGGCTGAGGGCGCGCGCACCACCGCGCGCTATGGCGGCACCGGGCTCGGATTGGCGATCAGTCGCGAGCTCGCCATCGCGATGGGCGGCGATATCGCGACGCGCAGCACGCTTGGCGAGGGCACGGTCTTCGTCTTGACCTTGCCGTTGAGCCCCGTCGATGCCGATGGTGTCGAAGACAGCGCCGTCGAAGGCCGCCTCGGCGAGGCCGCGACGTCAGCGCAGTCGTTCTCGATGTCTTCGACGCCCGCAACGTGGCGCGTCGTTTTGCTGGTCGAAGACGATCCCACCGTCGCCGAAGTGCTGACCGGGCTGCTGCAGCAACAAGGCCACCGGGTCGTGCATGCCGCGCATGGATTGGCGGCGATGACCGAGGCCGCGGTCGGTCGGTTCGATGCGGCGTTCGTCGATTTGGATTTGCCGGGCATCGACGGCTGCGCCCTCGCCGAGCAACTGCGCGCCGGCGGATTCGCAGCGCCGATGATCGCGATCACCGCGCGCGCGGACGCCCAAGCCGAGTCGCAGGCGAGGGCCGCCGGGTTCGCCGAATTTCTGCGGAAGCCGACCACCGGGGAGCGCCTGGAAGGCGCATTGCGTCGCGCGCTCGCGGCGACTGAAGCCGCGCCCTAGCGGCGCGCCAGCGAACGATGCCCCGCCGGAGGCATGAGGTCATTCGAGCCTGGCATTAGGCCGGTCCGGGGGCGTGTGCTATCAATTCCTACGAGGTGAGTAGGAAATGCTGAGCATGAAGGCCAAATACGCCCTGCGCGCGCTGCAGGCGCTCGCGCGCAGCGGAGACTCCCGACTGCAAGCGCACGAACTCGCGCAGAAAAGCCGCACGCCCGGGAAGTTCCTGGAGGCGATTCTGGTCGATCTTCGTCGCGCCGGTTTCGTGGAGAGCAGGCGCGGGCCCGGTGGCGGTCACGCGCTCGCGCGCGCGCCGGACCGAATCCTGATCGGCGATGTCATCCGCACGATCGACGGACCGCTCGCGCCGGTGCTGTGCGCCAGCGTCTCGGCGTACGCGCCCTGCAGCGATTGCCCCGACCCGACATCGTGCGAATTGCGCGCATTGATGCGCGAAACCCGCGATGCGATGTCGCAGGTGCTGGACCGGCGCACGCTGGGCGAATTCTCCGGTGTCGCTTGAAACTGCCCGAAAGGAATGCACGATGAAACCTCACGACGCGTCGAATCCCGGCATCGCTCAAGTGCCCCCGGTGGTCAAACCGCTTAGCGAAAGCGAGCGCGCCGTGATATCGGCGCTGCGCGAAATCGCCTACGGCGAAGTGACCGCCGTGATCCACAACGCCCGCGTCGTACAAATCACCCGCAGCCAGAAATTCAGATTCGACGAGCGCTGATCGTCGTCTCGCTTTCCATGCCTCACCGAATTCCCTTCGTCTTAACCCTGCCGCAGACCGGATCGCCGGACGCGTGCCCTTCGAACTCGGAGAACACGATGCCCGTCAAGCAGCACACGTTGCCCCCCGCGAAAATCGCCCGCGTCGCGATCGCGCTGATCCTCGCTGCCGGTCCTTCGATCGCGCAAACGACGCCCTCGCCGTCGCCAGAGACAGAGGATTTCGCGCAGCGATTGCGCGCCCTCGAGCGCTTGCTCGGGGTCGAAAACGCCCAACCCGCGGACGCATCCGACCTCGCGAGCCTCGACCAACGGTTGCGCATCATCGAACGCAAACTCGAACTGCAGGCCGAGGACGCCGCCGCCAAAGCGGAAAAAGATCCGGTCGCCTCGCTCAGCGCCGGGAAAGGCTTTTCGGTCAAATCCCCGGACGGCGTCGAGCTCAAACTCAAAGCCTTGGTGCAGGCCGACGGTCGATTCTTCCTCGACGACGAACGCGCGCCGCAGAACGACGGCTTCTTGTTCCGGCGCATTCGCCCGACGCTCGAAGGCGGTTGGGGGCCGCTGATCGGCTTCCGTCTGACCCCGGAATTCGCCGGCGACAACGCCAGTATCGTCGATGCGTATGTCGATCTAAAGTTCGACCCGCGCGCGACGCTGCGTATCGGTAAGGTGAAAAGCCCCGTGGGCCTGGAGCGCTTGCAGTCCGGCGGTTCGTTGGCCCTGGTGGAGCGCGCGTTTCCCACCGAATTGGCGCCCAATCGCGATCTCGGCGCGCAACTGCAGGGCGATCTGTTCGCGAATAGGCTGAATTACGTCGTCGGCGTCTACAACGGTGCGCCCGACGGACGCGATGCGGCGACGACCAATCCCGACAACGAATTCGAATACGCTGCGCGCGTGTTCTGGGAACCGTTCAAGAACGATGCCGGCGCGTTCTCGGGACTGGGGCTCGGCGTGGCGGCGAGCGTGGGCGAAACCTACGGCGCCGGCAATAATTTTTTGCCGCGCTATCGAACGCCCGGACAGGCGCAGTTCTTCGCCTACGGCGCGACGGTCGCGGCCGATGGCCTGCGCCGCAGACTCTCGCCGCAAGGCTATTTCTATCGCGGTCCCTTCGGCCTGCAGGCGGAATACATCGCATCGGAGCAGGAAGTGCGGGTGACGTCCGGCGTGAATGCCGGACGACGCGCGCATTTGGAGCACGACGCCTATCAAGTCACCGCGAGTTATGTGTTGAGCGGCGAAGATGCCGGCTTTCGCGGCGTGACCCGTCCTAACCAACCTTTTACGGTGAATGGTGCAGGCTGGGGCGCCTGGGAAGTCGTCGCGCGCTACGGCGGTTTGGACATCGACGACGACGCCTTCCCGTTGTTCGCGAATGCGAGCCAGTCGGCGCGCAGCGCCGAAAGCTGGAGTCTGGGTCTGAACTGGTATCTCAACTCGAATCTGAAACTCGTCGCGACCTACAACCGGACCGATTTCGATGGCGGCGCCGCCGGCGCCGATCGCGAAACCGAGAAGGTTGTGCTGACCCGCGCCCAACTGTCATTCTGAACGCCCCGAGGACACCCCCATGCCCGTTTTCTCGAACCTCAAACTGTACGGACTGCTGCTGGCCGCGGTCGCCGCGTGGACGGCGCCGCGAGCGCAGGCGACGGAATTGCTCAACGTCTCTTACGATCCGACCCGCGAGCTGTACGCCGATATCAACGAACGTTTCGCCGCGCAATGGAAAGCGCAGACCGGCGAAGACTTGACGATCCGCACCTCGCACGGCGGCTCCGGCAAACAGGCGCGATCGGTGATCGACGGCTTGGAAGCGGACGTGGTCACGTTGGCGCTATCGGCGGATATCGACGCGATCGCGACCAACGCCCGTCTGCTGCCCGCGAATTGGCGATCCCGCCTGCCCCACAACAGCGCGCCGTACACCTCCACCATCGTGTTTCTGGTGCGCAAGGGCAATCCGAAAAACATCCGCGATTGGGACGATCTGGCGCGGCCCGGCGTCGCGGTGATCACGCCCAATCCCAAAACCTCTGGCGGCGCGCGGTGGAACTATTTGGCCGCATGGACGTGGGCGGCGAAGGAGTATCAGGACCCGGCGAAAGTGCTCGACTACTTATCCCGATTGTTCAAGAACGTTCCGGTGTTGGACACCGGCGCGCGCGGGGCCGCGACCACGTTCACCGAACGCGGCATCGGCGATGTGTTGATCGCGTGGGAAAACGAGGCGTTGCTGGTATTGGAACAACCCGGCACGCGCGGCAAATACGAGCTCGTCGCGCCCAGCGTCAGCATCAAAGCCGAGCCTTCCGTCGCATGGGTGGATAAGAACGTGGCGAAGCACGGCACGCGTCGGCAAGCCGAAGCGTACTTGCGTTTCCTGTATACGCCGGAAGGGCAACGGATCGTCGCCAAGCACTTCTACCGCCCTGCGCAGCCGCAGGACGTTCCGGCGGCCGACCGCGCGCTTTTCAAGTCGATTCCGCAAGTCACCATCGACGATGCGTTCGGCGGCTGGAAGAAAGCGCAGGCCGAGCACTTCGCCGACGGCGGCTTCTTCGATCGCATCTACAAGGCGATTCGCTGACGTGTCGCGCTCCGGTCCGCGCGCGATGAGGTCGTCGCAACGCCGCGCGCATCGGCGGCGATTCCGATGAGCGCGCTCGCGTTCTCGCGACGGCGTACGCCGAACCCCTTGCCGGCCTTCGGGCTGAGCCTGGGGCTCGGTATGGCGTGGCTGGGCGTGGTGGTGCTGTTGCCGCTGCTCGCGCTCAGCGTGCGCGCGGCGGGTTTGGGCGCAGAGGGCTGGTGGCGCGCCTTGAACGATCCGCGCGTGCGCGCGGCGGTGGAACTGAGCTTCGGCAGCGCATTCTTCGCGGCGGCTTTCGCCTCGCTCGCCGGCACCTTGGTCGCGTGGGTGCTGGTGCGTTACCGCTTTCCGGGCCGGCGTATGCTCGACGCGCTGGTCGATCTGCCGTTCGCGTTGCCCACCGCGGTCGCCGGCATCGCGTTGACCGCGATCTACGCGCCGAACGGTTGGATCGGCCGCGCGCTCGAACCGCTCGGCGTCAAGATCGCCTACACCCAGACCGGGATCGTGATCGCGTTGATCTTCATCGGCTTGCCGTTCGCGGTGCGCACGCTGCAGCCGGTGCTGGAAGCGTTGGGTCGCGAACAAGAAGAAGCGGCGGCATCGCTCGGCGCCTCGCGCTTCACCACGTTGCGCCGCGTGATCTTTCCCGAACTGCTGCCGGCGCTGCTGACCGGCTTCTCGCTGGCGTTCGCGCGCGGTCTGGGCGAGTACGGTTCGGTGATCTTCATCGCCGGCAATTTGCCCGAGAAAACCGAAATCGCGCCTCTGCTGGTGGTGATCCGCCTGGAGGAGTACGACTACAACGGCGCGGTCGCGATCGCCGCCCTGCTGCTGTTCGCGTCGTTCCTGTGTCTGCTGGCGATCAACGCGATTCCGCTGCTGTTCGCGCACGAACGGCGAGGAGGTCGGCGTGGCTGATCGCGATCCGTTGCAAAGTCCGCTGTGGCTGCGCGTGTGCCTGATCGGCGCGGCGGCGTTGACTATGGGGCTGCTGGTGCTGATGCCGCTGGTCATGGTGCTGGCGGCGGCGTTCGACGAAGGCTTCTCGGCGTGGATCGCCGCCTTGCGTCATCCCGATGCGTTGGCCGCATTGAAACTCACCTTGTTCGTCACCGCGATTGTGGTCCCGATCAACGCCGTGTTCGGCGTGTTCGCCGCCTGGGCGATCGCGCGCTTCGAGTTCCGCGGGAAGCGTTTGTTGCTGGCGCTCATCGATCTGCCGTTCGCGGTGTCGCCGGTGGTGGCGGGGTTATGTCTGGTGCTGCTGTTCGGAAGCCAGGGCTGGTTCGCCGAATGGCTGTCGGCTTACGGCGTCAAAGTGCTGTTCGCCAAACCGGGCATCGTGCTCGCGACGCTGTTCATCACTTTCCCCTTCGTCGTGCGCGAATTGATCCCGCTGATGCAGCAACAGGGCGCGGAAGAGGAATTGGCCGCGCGTTCGCTCGGCGCGGGCGCGTGGACGATGTTCGTGCGCGTCACGCTGCCCAATATCAAATGGGGGCTGCTGTACGGCGTCTTGTTGTGCAGCGCGCGCGCGATGGGCGAATTCGGCGCGGTGTCGGTGGTGTCCGGGCATGTGCGCGGGCTCACCAACACCTTGCCGCTGCACATCGAAATTCTCTACAACGAATACGACAGCGTGGGCGCGTTCGCCGCGGCCTCGCTGTTGTCGGGCTTGGCGCTGGTGACGCTGGCGTTGAAATTCTGGCTGGAATCGCGCCACGGCGACGACTTGGCCAACACGCATCGAAGGCACTGATCGACGCATGAATCTGACCATACGCCAACTCGGCAAGGACTACGGCAGCGTCGCGGCGCTCGACGCCGTCGATCTGGAGGTCGCCTCGGGCGAATTGATCGCCCTGCTCGGGCCATCGGGGTCGGGCAAGACCACGCTCTTGCGCGTCATCGCGGGCCTGCTGCACCCGGATCGCGGCCAAGTGCTGTTCGGCGAGCGCGACGCGACGCGTCTGAGCCTGCGCGAACGCAACGTCGGCTTCGTGTTCCAGCATTACGCGCTGTTCCGGCACATGACCGTCGCCGAGAACGTCGCCTTCGGCTTGCGCAGCCGCCCGCGCGCGCGCCGGCCGGATAAAGCGACCATCGCGCGCCGCGTCGCCGAATTGCTGCAATTGATCCAATTGCCCGATTTCGGCGGCCGCTATCCCGATCAATTGTCGGGCGGGCAGAAACAGCGCGTCGCGTTGGCCCGCGCGCTGGCGATCGATCCGAGCGTGCTGTTGCTGGACGAACCGTTCGGCGCGCTGGACGCGAAAGTGCGCGTCGAACTGCGGCGTTGGCTGCGCAAATTGCACGATCAGACCGGACAAACCACGCTGTTCGTCACCCACGATCAGGAAGAAGCCTTGGAACTGGCCGATCGCGTGGTGATCTTGAATCACGGCAGAATCGAACAAGTCGGGACGCCCGATGCGATCTATCGCGAACCCGCATCGGCGTACGTGTTCGATTTCATCGGCCGCGGCAACATGCTGGAGGGCGAGGTGCGCGAGGGCGCGTTCCGCATCGCGGGGCAGGATTTCGCGCTGCCTGCGCCCGACCACGCCAACGGGCCGGCGCAATTGCACCTGCGCCCGCACGACCTGGAGCGCGCGGCGCCCGGCGCGGGGTTCGATGCGGAGGTTCTGGCGGTGCATCACCGCGCCGATCGCGTGACGCTGGAACTGCGCGTGGCCGGGCAAGCGCGCCCGCTCGAATGGGATCGGATGGATACGCTGGAGAACGATCTGCCGAAGTGCGGCGACATCATTCCGTTGAAACCGCAACGCTGGCGGCTATATCCGAGCTGATGATGCGCCGTTCGCGTCAATGCGCCTGTGGCGGCGCTTCGCTTTGGAGTGCCGTCAACACGTAGAACACGATAAAACCGAGCCATGAGAAGCAGAGGCTAACGAGAACGCCGACGAACTTTTGCTTTTTCGAGAACCGCCGGTTGAACACGACGAGCATGGTCGGGAAAAAGAGCATCAGGCCGAAAAAGACGATCGCCAACATATAGCCCATTGTGGATGTCCTTTTCGATCGATAGGCGTCACAACGATATGTTTCAACCTATCGGCAGAGATTGATGCGAGTCGAGTCTCCCGCCCCACGTCAACGCGCGCTCAGCGTATGCACCGCCTCGACCAGCGCGGCGACGTGGTCGGGATTCATGTCCGGCGACATGCCGTGGCCGAGATTGAAAACGTGGCCGTCGCGCGAGCCGCCGTTGCCCGCGGCGTAATCGTCGAGGGTGCGACGCACCTGTTCGCGGATCGCGTCGGGCGCGCCGTACAGCGTGGCCGGGTCGAGGTTGCCCTGCAGCGCGACCTTGCTACCGGTGCGGCGCGCGGCGTCGCTGAGTTCGACGGTCCAGTCCACGCCCACCGCATCGGTGCCCGAGGCGGCCAGCGCTTCTAGGTGCGTGCCGTTGCCTTTGCCGAACAGAATCAGCGGGGTGCGCGCATCGCCGTCGCCGCGCTGCAGTTCGCGCGCGATGCGGGTGAGGTACGGCAGCGAGAATTCGCGATACATCGCGGGGCTGAGCACGCCGCCCCAGGTATCGAAGACCTGCAGCGCTTGCGCGCCGGCCGCGCGCTGCGCGGCGAGATACGCGATCACCGCGTCGGTGTTGATCGACAGCAGCGCATGCAGCACGTCGGGCGCGTTGAGCGCGAGCGCTTTGATCGTGGCGAAGTTGTCGCTGCCGCCGCCTTCGACCATGTAGCAGGCCAGCGTCCACGGGCTGCCGGAAAAACCGATCAAGGGCACTTGTCCGTTCAACTCGCGACGGATCGTGCGCACCGCGTCCATCACGTAGCGCAATTCGGTTTCCATGTCCGGCACGGCGAGCCTCGCCACATCTTCGGCGCTGCGCACGGTGCGTTCGAATTTCGGGCCTTCGCCTTCGACGAAATACAGGCCGAGTCCCATCGCATCGGGCACGGTGAGAATGTCGGAGAACAGAATCGCGGCGTCGAGCGGAAATCGGCGCAGCGGCTGCAGCGTGATTTCGCAGGCGATCTCGGGCGTTTTCGCCATCGCCAGGAAACTGCCGGCCTGTTTGCGGGTGGCGCGATACTCCGGCAGATAGCGGCCGGCTTGGCGCATCAACCACACCGGCGTGGCGTCGACCGGTTCGCGCCGCAGCGCGCGGAGGAAACGATCGTTGGCGGGGAGCTTGGAATCGGTCACGGGAGTCCTAGTCGAAAAGAGCCGCCGTCGGCGGCATCGGCGTGTCTGCGGTTCGCGTCGCGCTCAGGTCGAGACGCCTTGGGCGAACATCAATTGGAAGCCTTTCTTCAGCGTTTGATCGCGGGCGCGTTCGAACGCGGCGAGGGCGCTGGCTTGGTCGAGGTACTGTTCGCGGCGCAGCGTGCTGCGGCCGCCGATCTGGCCGGTTTCGCGAGTCAACGTCCATCCGCCCAGCAGATCCGCCTCCAACTGCAGTTGCACGAAGCGCGGGGCTTCGCGGCTGGCGCCGTGCGGGTCCGGGCGTTGTTGAAGAAGCAGGCGCATCGGCGAATTGTAGCCGGAAGCGGCAAACCGGGCCGGGACGCGCGGGTGTCGGCCCGTTCTGCGAGTTCGTCGCCGTGCGCGAGCGCGCGACGGCGTACGACGCTCAGTTGCCGCGCAACGTCTCCAACACCGCTTCTTCGGGCACGTCCGAGACGATCCGCGCCAAGCCCGGCGCTTCCCACAGCACGAAGCGCAGGCCGCTGGCCTGGTTCTTCTTGTCCAAGCGCATGCGCTCGAGCAGGTTGTTCGGGTCCAGCCCGGGCGGCAGCGCGGTGGGCAGGCCGAAGCCCGACAGCAGGTATTCCAGGCGCTGCGCGTCCATCGCCGCCGCCATGCCCAGGTAGGCCGACAAGCGCGCCGCCAGCACCATCCCCACCGCCACCGCTTCGCCGTGATTCAACGCGTCGTTGCCCAGGCCGGCGTACCCCTGTTCGGCTTCGATGGCGTGGCCGAAGGTGTGGCCGAAATTCAGCAGCGCGCGCTCGCCGTGTTCGTAGGGGTCGTTTTCGACGATCGCGGCCTTGTGCCGGCAACTCAGCGTGATCGCTTCCTGCAGCGCGTCGTGTTCGCGCGCCAGCAGCTCGGCGCGATTGGCGTTGAGCCATTCCAGGAACGGCGCGTCGGTGATCGCGCCGTACTTCACCACTTCGGCCAAGCCCGCGCGCAGTTCGCGTTCGGGCAGCGAGTGCAGGGTGCTGATGTCGGCGAACACCGCGCGCGGCGGATGGAACGCGCCGACGAGGTTCTTGCCCTGCGGCAAATCCACCGCGGTTTTGCCGCCGACGGAGGAATCCACCATCGCCAGCAGCGTCGTCGGCAACTGGATGCAGTCGATCCCGCGCATCCAGCAGGCCGCCGCGAAACCGGCGAGGTCGCCGACCACGCCGCCGCCCAGCGCCAGGATGCAGGCGTCGCGGGTGGCGCCCATCGCGGCCAGCGCGTCGATGGCGTGGGTGAAATTCTCGAGTGTCTTGGCCTGTTCGCCCGCGGGCATGATGTGGCGCGCGGTGCGCAAGTCGGTGCGCACGTTGTGCAGGCTCACTTCCAACTGCCGCGCGTACAGCGGCGCGACGTGTTCGTCGCTGACGATCAGCGCATGCCGGCCGCGGATGCGCGAGGCGAGCGCGATGCCGTCGTCCAGCAGATCGGCGCCGATGGTGATGGTGTAGGGGTGCGGTCCGCCGACGTGAACCGAACGGTGAATGGGAGCGATCATGCCGACATCGTATTCGGGGGAGGAGGAGGGGCGATCCGCCAGCGGTCGCGCAACAGCACCGCCAGCTTGCCGCAGGCGTCGGGCAACGCCAAGCCCGCGGGCTCGAAGCGCAGGTCGGCGATCTCCGCGTACAGCGGGGCCCGTTCGGCCGCCAGCCGGCGCAGCACCGCCTCTCGGTCGTCCACGGCCAACAGCGGTCGGCTGCGGTCGCGGGCCAGACGGGCCAATTGCTCGTCCACGCCCACGTGCAAATGCACCACGAACCCGTGCGCGCGCATCGCGGCCCGATTGTCCGGGTCCAGCACCGCGCCGCCGCCGGTGGCGATCAGCGTCTCGCGGTCCTGCAGGAGCAGGACCAAGCGTTCGCGCTCGCGTCGCCGGAACGACGCCTCGCCCTCGCTCGAAAAAATCTCGGGAATTTTGCGCCCCGCCTCGATCTCGATGTCGCGGTCCAGGTCGACGAAACGCAGCCCGAAGCGCTCGGCCAATCGGCGGCCGATCGAGGTTTTGCCGGCGCCCATCGGGCCGATCAGGATCAGGTTCGGCGCGGGGTTCATGGCCCGTTTCGTCGGAAATCGCACGGGATTTTAACAGCCGGGGCCCGCCGCAGGCGTAGGCTCAAGTTCCCGGCGCCGTGCGCCATACCACGAGAGTTCGACCATGTCCGTCGCGAAAATCATCGAAATCAGCGCGTCTTCCCCGATCAGTGTCGAGGATGCGGTGCGCGGTGGGCTCAAAAAATGCGCCGAATCGGTGAAGAACATCAAGGGCGCGTGGATCAACGAAACCAAGGTGGTCACCGACGACCAAGGCAACGTGACCGAGTGGCGCGTGAACCTGCGGGTGAGTTTCGTCGTCGAGTAAGACGCGAGTTCACGACCGCGCCCCGCGGAGGCGATGCCGCGCGTCCAAGCGCAGGCATCGCTCCGCCGTCGCCGGCATGACCCGCAGCGCATGCCGGCTGAGGCGCTCGAAATGCTGCACGAAGCGCGCGATGTCGCTCCGCGTCCGTCGCGGCGCGCCGTCGGTGCGGGTCGCGCGCGCGGCCCGCTCCTGTCGCCAGCGCCACTCGGCCACCGGCGCGAAGCTCGGCGCCTGCAGCCACAGCAGATGCGGCAATCGCGCCCACAGCGCGGGATAGTCGCGTCCCAGCACGTCGTTGCAGAACCGCCGCCAGACGCCCTCGGGGTCGGCGTTGCGCTCCAGCGCGTTCACGGGCCGACGCAGGGCCGCATCGGTCTGCGCCGGCACTTTCAGGCACCAGCCCTCGAAAATCGCGAGATCGACATCGCGCGCCTCCGGCCAGCGCGACGGCGGCAGGCGGCGGTCGCGCAGTTTGTCGAAGCGCGGCAGGCGCACCGCGCGGCCTGCGCGCAGCGCGTCGAGCGTCTCGCAGGCGAGGGCCAGGTCGTGCGTGCCCGGAGGGCCGCGCGTGGCGAGCAGCGGATGCACTTCGCGCCCGAGCCGTCGGCGTTCTCGCAGGCCCAGATACGTGTCGTCCAGCGATAGCACCGCGACCCGCAGCCCTCGCTGTGCGCCCAGGGCGGCCATCTGCGCCGCCAATGTCGATTTGCCGCTGCCCTGCACCCCGCCGATGGCGTAGATGCGACCGACAGCCAGCGCCTCGTCGAGCGCCGCGGCCACCACGGATGCGGAAAACCCGCCGCCGAGCCCTGCGCCGATACCACGGCGCGGAGCGATCTTGATCGATGTCGTATGCGCACTCGCGGGCATCGCGCGACAATACCGCAATGAACACGACCGCCCACGACGCCGCGGACCGCGGCACCCTCGACCGGCTCTACGCCGAAGCCCTCGCCACGTTCGACGACCTGTTCGCGCAGGCCCGCGCCACCGGCATGCCCGACCCGAACGCGATGACCGTCGCCTCCAGCACGCCCGACGGCCGCCCGTCCGCGCGCATCGCCCTGCTGAAAGACCACGACGCGCGCGGATTCGCGTTCTATACCAATCACGACAGCCGCAAAGGCCGCGAACTGCGCGAGAACCCGCGCGCGGCCCTGCTGTTCTTCTGGAAAGCGCTGGGCGAAGACGGCGTGCAGGTCCGCATCGAAGGCCGCGTGGAGGTGGTGGATGCCGCCGAAGCCGACGCCTATTTCGCCAGCCGCCCGCGCGACAGCCAACTCGGCGCCTGGGCGTCGCTGCAATCGGAACCGCTGGACAGCCGCGACACCTTCGAACGCCGCATCGCCGAAGCCCAAGCCCGTTTCGAAGGCGGCGACGTGCCGCGCCCCCCGCATTGGGGCGGTTTCCGCGTCGTGCCCGACGTCATCGAATTCTGGCGCGGCGCGCGGTTCCGCTTGCATCAACGCGATCTCTACGAACGCGGCGAAGGCGGCGTTTGGACGAAGCGGATGTTGTATCCGTGAGTCGCGACATCCGCCTGCGCGTCGCGACGCTCGACGACGCGCAGGCGTGGGGCGCGATGCGCCGAGAATTGTGGCCGGACGAAGATGCGGTCGACACGCTTGAGAGCCTGCGCGAGGCGTTGCAGCGCGGCGGTGGGGCCGTGGCGTTTCTCGCCGAAGACGACAGCGGTGCACCGATCGGTTTCGCCGAAGCGACGATACGGCGCGATTACGTCAACGGCACCGACACCTCGCCGGTGGGGTTTCTGGAAGGCTGGTACGTCGTACCCGCGTTGCGCGGTCGCGGCGTGGGGCGCGCGTTGATCGCGGCAGTCGAAGACTGGACGCGCGCCGAAGGATGTACCGAACTCGCCTCGGATGCGCTGATCGAGAATGCGGACTCGCATCAAGCGCATGCGCGTTGCGGATTCGAGGAAACCGAACGGGTAGTGTGTTTTCGCAAAGTGTTGACGACATGAAAACGTGCGGCCCGCAACGCATCGTCTGCCTGACCGAAGAACCGACCGAGACGCTGTACGCCTTGGGCGAGTCGCATCGCATCGTCGGTATCAGCGGATTCACGGTGCGGCCGGCCGCGGCGCGCAAGGAAAAACCGAAGGTCAGCGCGTTCACGTCGGCGAAAATCGACGAAATTCTGAAATTGCGGCCGGATTTCGTGGTCGGTTTCTCGGATATTCAGGCCGATATCGCGTCGGCGTTGATCAAGCACGGCGTCGAGGTGTGGATCGCGAATCATCGCAGCGTGGACGAGATTCTGGATTACGTGCGTCGGCTCGGTGCGCTGGTCGGCGCGGCGGCGCGCGCGAACGCGTATGCGGACGAGCTGCGGCGCGGGCTCGACGTCATCGCTGCGGACGCGGCGACCCTGCCGCGGCGGCCGAAGGTGTATTTCGAGGAATGGGACGAGCCGCAGATCAGCGGCATTCGGTGGGTGTCGGAACTGGTCGGCATCGCCGGCGGCGACGATATTTTTCCCGAGCGGGCGCAGCAGTCGCTAGCGAAACACCGGATTCTCGAAGACGGCGACGAGGTGATCCGACGCGCGCCCGACATCATTCTCGGTTCCTGGTGCGGCAAGAAATTCCGCCCCGAAAAAGTCGCGGCGCGCCCCGGTTGGGGCGCGATTCCCGCGGTGCGCGACGGCGAACTGCACGAGATCAAATCGCCGATCATTCTGCAGCCCGGCCCGGCGGCGCTGACCGACGGCGTGCGCGAGATCGCGAAGATTGTGCGGGCGTGGGCGGAGCGCTGATGCGTCTTGCGCGGCATCGGCGCGAGGCGGTCACCGCGCCGCGAATTCCCGCGAGAACGTCATCGTCGAACGCGCGCCGCCCTCGCGGACGACCTCCAACTCGAAGCGCAGCGTATCCGGCGGGGTGACTTGCGCGGTGCCGACGTAATCGACGTAATCGCCGGTGCGCAGTTCGCGCATTTCGACGCCGCGATGCTGACCCTGCAGATTCGAGACCTTCGCCTCGATGCGCGCGGGGACCGCGGTGTCTTGCCCGTCCGGGCCTTGCCGCACCGACACCAACAGCATCACACGATCGTCCTCGCGCGCGATGCCGTATTGCTTCGCCATCGCCTCGCCGAGCGACGCGGTGGGCAGCACATTGGCGCGAATGGTGATATCGCCGACGCGACTGACCGCCTCTTGCGGCGCATCGGCCAACTTCGCCGGTTTCGGCGCATCGCCGTCGCAGCCCGCAAGCGCAACGGCGATCACAAGCGAAGCGAGAACCGTAGGGTGGGCCCTGGCCCACCATTTAGGTGTTTCCGTTGTCGCTGGGAATGATCGGAGCGAGAGCGAATTGAGTGCGGTCATAAATTTGCTGTTCCGAGTTTCACTTGGCGGACTGGAGTCCGCCCTACGATGCCAAGCGAATGACCATTGCCGATGTCTTTCCCCAGCTTAGCTGTTTTTCATTTGGGTCAGCAAAGGTTGTCTGCTTTACAAGCCAAGCGTAGGTTAGATGGGCTTGCCGCAAAACTTTTGGGATATCTATCTCAATGCGTTTTACTTGGTATTGGCAGGTAGTTGCCCATCGTCTTTCAACGTTGTCATATGCAATTGAGACGTAGTCTACAGGTGTTGCTTGCGTAGGACATAGCGCATAGCAGGATTCTCCACCTATCCAAGATAGCGATCCAAGTATTGGATAATCGATCGGCTCATTGGAGCACAGATCACCGCGCATATGCTGCAAATGATTGCGCGCAAATTCAACATTTTTTAGAGAGGCTCGAAGTGTCTTTATCTCTTCGGATTTCTTGTTAACTAGTGGCAGTGAATCAACAATTGAACCAAATCTATGCGCGAAGTCCACGAAACCAGCAGCGGTCAGTAATGGTGGAATTCCTTCTTGGCCTAGCTCGATGTTCGCGTCAATACGCGGTTCTAAGCTAGAAAGCTCAATGAGTAGGCGCTTGTATGCCAGATCGCATGCATACAAAGATCGCCGAGCCGCTTCAAACAGCAATGTGTATTTCTCTGATGGAGATCTTTTCATGGTGCTTGACGCGCGTTTATAGGCACAGTAACAGGAGCATTCCCTCAACCATTCCCCACCGACAACTGTCTCCCGCGCTCCGTCGCATTCCGAATCGCCTCCGCAACCAACGCACGCAAGCCACCGGCCTCGAACGTTTCCACAGCCGCTTGCGTGGTACCGCCCGGCGATGTCACGCGGCGGCGCAGTTCGGCGGGGTCTTCGCCGGATTCGGTGAGCATGCGCGCGGCGCCGAGCACGGTTTCGAGCACCAGGGTGCGCGCGGCGTCGGCCGGCAGGCCCTCGGCGATGGCGGCGGCTTCCATCGCTTCGGCCAGCAGGAACACGTAGGCCGGGCCGCTGCCGGAGGTGGCGGTGACGGCGTCCATCTTCGCTTCGTCGTCGATCCATACGGTCTTGCCGGCGCTTGCCATCAGCGCCGCCGCGCGTTCGCGCCCCGCGACATCGACCTCGTCGGTGGCGAACAGTCCGGTGACGCCCGCACCGAGCAAGGCCGGGGTGTTCGGCATCGCACGGACGACGGCGACCTCGCCGCCGAGCCAGCGCTTCAATTGCCCGGTGGTGATGCCGGCCGCGATCGATACGACCAGCGGACGCTGCCACTGGGCGAGTTCCGCCAGCGATTCGCAGACCTCGCGCATCACCTGTGGCTTCACGGCGAGCAACCACACCTGCCGGTCCGTAGCGGCGGCGACGGCCGCCGTATGCACGGCGACGCCGAAATCGCGGGCCAGCGCTTCGCGCAGCGCGTCGACCGGTTCGGCGACATGGATATCTGCGGCGGACGTACCGCGCGCGATCAGCCCGCCGATCAAGCTGCGCGCCATGTTGCCGCCGCCGATGAAAGCGATGGTGGTGTCGTTCGGTGTCGCGGATGCAATGGTCATGGGCGTGGTCGTGTAGGCGGAAGAGAGGTCACTGCGTTGGCGTCGGGAGTTCCGGGCAGGGAACGCCGCAGATCGTCGCCTCGAAGCGATGCGCCAGCGCGTCGTCGCCGGCATAGGTCAGCGCGATGTCGCCGGACCATTCGATGTCGAACAGGTCCGAGTCGCCCCGGCGATGGAAGACGATGCGGTGGTTGGCCACGCTGTCGTGGCCGAGCAGATAAATATGGAAGGAAAGTTCGTCGAGGTCGTCGACTTCGCTCATGTCGGTTTCGACCGGATCGACCGCGAACGCGCGGCCGTCGAGCGAGGCCGGCGAGTACTCGTCCGCCGCGCAGACGTCGAAGCCGTTGTCGCCGCCCCACGCGGTCGAAGACAAGGTGCAGCGGTGGTAGTTGCCCCACACGCCCGGCGACTCCCAGGCGGAGTCGTGTTCGTCGTCTTCCTCGTCCTCGATCTCGCGCTCGGCGTCGTAATCGGCGCTGCGCAGATGCAGATCGAACCAGACCCGGCCGTTCTCGTTGCGTGCGGTCCAGGCGAACTCGGCGATCGCGTGCCCTTCGGGCCAGGGATTCCCGGGAAAGAAGATGCGGCCGTCGATCATGGCGTGAGCTTCTGCTGAGCGGGACGGGGGCCGAACAGCGCGGTGCCGACGCGCACCAGCGTGGCGCCTTCGGCGATGGCGAGCGCGTAGTCCTCGCTCATGCCCATCGAGAGGGTGTCGACCGACGGGTAGCGCGCCGCCAGCGCGTCGTATAGGTCGCGCATGCGACGGAAGGCCTCACGTCGCCGGCTCATGTCCGGGTCGGGGGCGGGAATCGCCATCAGGCCGCGCAGCCGCAGTCGCGGTTCGGCGGCGATGGCGGCGGCCAGTGCGTCCACCGCGTCGGGCGCGCAGCCGTGCTTGCTGGATTCGTCGTCGATGTTCACCTGGATCAGCACGTTCAGCGGCGGGCGCTCCGGCGGCCGATGCGCGGCGAGCGCGGCGATCAGTTTGGAGCGGTCCACCGTCTGCACCCAGTCGAACGCGGCGGCCGCGTCCTTGGCCTTGTTCGACTGCAGATGGCCGATCAGATGCCATTCCAACGTCGAATCGGCCAGGGCGGGGCGTTTGGTCAGCGCTTCCTGCACGTAGTTCTCGCCGAAGGCCAGAAGGCGTTCGCCGCGCGCGGCCCAGGCGGCCGCGAGCGCGGCGATCTCGTCCGCGCCGCGGGTCTTGCTCACCGCGAGCAGGCGCGCCGGAACGGATCGGCCCGCGGCCGCGCTGGCTGCGGCGATGCCGCGCAGGATCGTCGCCAGCGCGTCTTCGCGGGTCGGGGAGGTCGCGGTGTCGGCGATCGGCGAAGCGGGCATGCGTGGGCTCGTGCGGTGGCGTGCGGCGATGCGGAGGGCGGCGTGCGGTCTGGGTGCGGGCCGTCGGTGCGGTCGGCGGCGCGCCGTCACAGTGTAAAGGCCATCACACGCCCCCGGCCGGAGACGGGGCTATACTCGGCCCGGTTTTTCAAATTACGCAACGCGGGGAGCTTGCATGGATATCGCCGAACTTCTGGCATTCTCGGTCAAGAACAAAGCCTCCGACCTGCACCTGTCGGCCGGCTTGCCGCCGATGATCCGGGTCGACGGCGACGTGCGCCGCATCAATATCCCGGCGCTGGACCACAAACAGGTCCACTCGCTGGTCTACGACATCATGTCGGACAAGCAGCGTCGCGACTACGAAGAATTCCTCGAAGTCGACTTCTCGTTCGAGATCCCGGGCCTCGCTCGCTTCCGCGTCAACGCCTTCAACCAGAACCGCGGCGCGGGTGCGGTGTTCCGTACCATTCCCTCGGAAGTGCTGACCCTCGAAGACCTGGGCTGCCCGCCGATCTTCAAGGAACTGATCGACCAGCCGCAGGGCTTGATTCTGGTGACCGGCCCGACCGGTTCGGGCAAGTCCACCACGCTGGCGGCGATGCTCGATCACATCAACAAGAACGAGTACGCGCACATTCTGTCGGTCGAAGACCCGATCGAATTCGTGCACACCTCGCAGAAGTGCCTGATCAACCAGCGCGAAGTGCATCGCGACACCCATGGCTTCAACGAGGCCTTGCGCTCGGCGCTGCGCGAAGACCCCGACTACATCCTCGTCGGCGAGTTGCGCGACCTGGAAACCATCCGCCTCGCGCTGACCGCCGCCGAAACCGGCCACTTGGTGTTCGGCACCCTGCATACCAGCTCGGCGGCCAAGACCATCGACCGCATCATCGACGTGTTCCCCGCCGGCGAAAAACCGATGGTGCGCTCGATGCTGTCGGAAAGCTTGCGCGCGGTGATCTCGCAGGCGCTGCTGAAGAAAGTCGGCGGCGGCCGCACCGCGGCCTGGGAAATCATGGTCGGCACGCCCGCGATCCGTAACCTGATCCGCGAGGACAAGGTCGCGCAGATGTATTCGTCGATTCAGACCGGCCAGAACTACGGGATGATGACCCTCGACCAGCATCTGCAGGATCTGGTCAAGCGCAGCCTCATCACCCGCCAGCAGGCGAAGATCTACGCGAAAGAAAAGCGGTTGTTCGAATAAGCCGGCCGCCGGGACGCGAGCGACCCGAGGCCGAGCGCGACGATCGCGCGTGCCGACGGTTGCCGGTTCTCCGTCCCGGATTTCCGGCCTTCCGGCTTCGCACCGCCGCCGAATCTCCATCCCCGATTCCCGCCTCCGAGGGAGCGCACCATGAGCACCATCGACTTCACCTCCTATCTCAAGCTGATGGCGCACCAAAAGGCGTCGGACTTATTCATCACCGCCGGCATGCCGCCGTCGATGAAAGTCCACGGCAAGTTGGCGCCGATCACCCAGAACCCGCTGACGCCGCAGCAAAGCCGCGATCTGGTGCTGAACGTGATGACGCCGCAGCAGCGCGAGGAATTCGAAAAAACGCACGAGTGCAACTTCGCGATCGGCGTCTCCGGCGTCGGCCGCTTCCGCGTCTCGTGCTTCTACCAGCGCAACCAAGTCGGCATGGTGCTGCGCCGCATCGAATCGAAGATTCCGACCGTCGAAGAACTTGCGCTGCCGCCGATCATCAAAACCCTGGCGATGACCAAGCGCGGCATCATCATCTTCGTCGGCGCCACCGGCACCGGTAAATCGACCTCGCTGGCGGCGATGATCGGTTACCGCAACATGAATTCCACCGGGCACATCATCACCATCGAAGACCCGATCGAATTCGTGCACAAACACGAAGGCTGCATCATCACCCAGCGCGAAGTCGGCATCGACACCGACAGTTGGGAGAACGCGCTGAAGAACACCCTGCGCCAAGCGCCGGACGTGATCATGATCGGCGAGGTGCGCACTCGCGAAGGCATGGACTACGCCATCGCCTTCGCCGAAACCGGCCACTTGGTGCTGTGCACGCTGCATGCCAACAACGCCAATCAGGCGATGGACCGCATCATCAACTTCTTCCCCGAAGACCGTCGCGGCCAGTTGTTGATGGACCTCTCGCTCAACCTCAAGGGCGTGGTCGCGCAGCAGCTCATCCCGACCCCGGACGGCAAGGGCCGCAAGGTGGCGATGGAAATCCTGCTCGGCACCCCGCTGGTGCAGGACTACATCCGCGACGGCGAGATCCACAAGCTCAAGGAAGTGATGAAGGAGTCCACCAACTTGGGCATGAAGACCTTCGATCAGGCCTTGTTCGAGCTGTACCAAGCCGGCGAGATCACCTACGAAGACGCCCTGCGTTATGCCGACTCGCAGAACGAAGTCCGCCTCAAGATCAAACTGGCCCAGGGCGGCGACGCCCGGACGTTGTCGGCGGGTTTGGATGGGGTGGAAGTGGCCGAGGTGCGCTGAGCGGCGCCCGGACGAGCGACCCGGCCGCCTCGGCTGGATTGGTCGCGAATGCGGCGAGTCCGCTTCGGCGAGTCGGCGTTCGCGCGAGAGTTTCGGGCTCAAGTCGCTGATTTCATTGCGACCGAATCGCCGCGGCGCGGTGCGGTTGACGGGCTGCGAAGGTTTCGTGGTATACCTTTAAGCAAGGTCGTCGGAGGCTCGTGGAGCCGCCCGACGCTCGGCGCCCGCCTCGGTGAAGCGCCTACAATTTGAATCTCAGTCGTATCCATCAGAGGCGTTTCATGGCTGATACGAGACTGCGGGCAGTGGCCACTGCCGAAACATGCCGGCGTTCCATCGTCGGCCGGGGAGTCCCAGACGCGGAACGCCGCGTCGCCCGGGGCGGCCCGATGCGCGCGGTGCGCGCATATGCCTTCGGATCGGTCCCTCTCCTCTCTCGTACGCCTGTCCGCCGATCTCGCCGGCGGATCGGCGCTGGATGAATTTCGACATCGACAAGGGCATATGAAGATCACCATCGACAGCGAACGCCGACCGATCCGGACCCCGCAAGCGTGGGTGCTGCGGCGTCTGTGGGCCGTCGCGTTCGTCGCCTGTTCGTTCGCCGCGCTTTCCGGGTGCAAAAACGAGAAAGCGCCGCAAGCCGCACCCGAGGCTACTGCCGCCGCCGCGCCAACCGCGCCTGCGCCGCAGGCGGAAGACGCCGCGCCTCCCGCGCCGTCCGGCGACCGCGTGCTCGCCGACATCTACGGTGACGCCAAGGCCGGGGAATTCTGGTTCGGGCGTACCTTCCGACTGGGCGATCGTCGCTATCGCGTCGGTTTCGCGTCCTCGTTGGTCGAACCGGCGCCGACGGCGGAGGATCGCAGCGATGCGCCGGAAGGCGCGGTGTCGATCTCGCAGGTCACTTACGTCTTGGACGGCTCCGAATGGCGAAAGCTCTCGACCGCCAAGGACATCGGCCGCTTCGGCGCGAACGATCAAGCCCCCGTCGTCGAAACGGACGACGACGCGGCCGCCGAATTCTCCGACGCCGCGCGCTATCTGCTCGCCGTGCCCGCATGGCATACCGAGATGGGCGGCGTGGAAATGCATACGGCCGAAGTCTTCGCGTTCGATTCGGCCGCGAACGCGTGGACTTATGTCGGCAGCATTTACACCGGCGAAAACGACGATGCCGGCTGCACCGACGAAGGCAAGACCGTATCCGGCGCCGCCTGTACGGCGAGCGCGGGCGAATTGAAGTTCGCAGCGAACGCGCAGACCGGATTCCCGGATATTTCGGTGATTCGCTCGGGAACCACGCTCGGAAACGATGGCCGGGCGCGCACGCTCGGGGCCGCGGACGCCGTCCGTTACGTCTACTCGGCCGAATCCGGCGAGTACCGAGAATCGCAGAAGTAAATCGCTGTTCGCACCGTCCGCACCGCACAATCGACAATCGAAGGGGGTTATTCGTATGGCTAGGGATTATTCGAAACAAGAAGTGCTGGGGATCATCCAGAAAGAGGCGCAAGAGCGCGGCATTCCCAAGGACGACTTCCTTCGATTCGCGTACATCGAAACCGGCGGCAAATTCGACGAGCAGGCCAGCCGCGGCGAGAAAGGCGCCAAGGGCTTGTTCCAGTTCGTGCCGTCCACCGCCGCGCAGTACGGCATCGCCGGACGCGAGCTGGATGCGGTCGCCAACACCGACGCCGCGGCGCGGTTGTATTTGGACAACAAGCGCGATTTGACTTCGCATCACAACAAAACCGGCCAGCCGTATCTGTCCGGTCAGCCGCAGCCGAACGGGTTGGACATGTACATGGCCCACCAACAAGGCTCCGCCGGCTATCACTCGATCCAGGCCGCGATCAGCGGCGGAAGTTTCACGCGTTCCGATACCCGGCCGCATCTGCTCAATAACGTGTCGTCTCGCGATATCCAGCAAATCACCGGGATGTCGATGGACGAGTTCAAGAAACTCCCGGACAAACAAATGGCGGAAACCTTCGTCAAGTACTGGGATACGAAGTATCGGAACATCAGCATTCCGGAAGTGGGCGTGCAGCCGCTCGGCCAAGGCGGGCAAGGGCAAAGCCCCGGCGGCGGCGGGCAGTCGCCCAAGCCTGCGCAGAACGAATCGAATTGGCCGGCCCCGGGTAATTTCAAGATCAACGATGCCGACAAGCCCGGCGAAGGCCACGGCGAGTTCGGCACGTCGCGCGGCGGCGGCACTCGCACGCACAAGGGCGTCGATATCGAAGGCAAGGTCGGCGACCCGATCGAAGCGTTCCGCGGCGGCACGGTGATCGCGGTCAAGCCCAACAACGGCGCGGCCGGCAACATGGTGGTCATCGATCACGGCAACGGCCTGACCTCGACCTACATGCACTTGAACACCATCGGCGTCAAAGAAGGTCAGAAGGTCGACCCGGGCGATCAAATCGGCACGATGGGCCGCACCGGCAACACGCCGAAGGCTGGCGATACGCATCTGCACTTCGAAATCCGCAAGAACGGCGAAGCGGTCGACCCGATGCCGTATCTGAAAGGCGCGAAGGATCTGGATTCGCCGGCGGCCGCGAAGACCGAGCTCAAGCACGGCGATAAAGGCGCGCAAGTGGAAGGTCTGCAGAATCGCTTGAACGAGCTGGGCTACACCGACGCCGCGGGCAAGAAACTGAAACCCGATAGCGATTTCGGCGACCGCACGCAGCAAGCGGTGGAACAGTTCCAGCGCGAAAACGGCCTGAAGGTCACCGGCGTGGCCGACAAGGAAACGCTGCGTCTGGTCGATAAGGGCATGACGCGTCATGCCGCGGCCGACGGCCAACTGCAGCCGGGCGAAAAGGGCCCGGACGTGCGCGGCTTCCAGACCAGCCTCAACGAGTTGGGCTTCAAGGGCGCCGACGGCAAGCCGCTGAAGGTCGACGGCGATTACGGCGACAACACCAAGGCGGCGGTCGCGGCGTTCCAGAAAGCCAACGGCCTGCCGGAAACCGGCGTGGCCGACCGCGCCACGTTGGATAAGGTCGGCGAATCGCTGACGCGCAAAGAGCAAACGGAACGCACTACGCCGGAGCGCACGCCGGCGCATACGGCGGGCCATGAACAACCGGTCGACCGCACGCCCCGCGAGCCGGCCGCGCCGACGCCGCAAGCGCCGCAGACGCCTCAGATCAACGATCCCAAGCACCCGGACAACAAGCTGTACAACCAGGCCTTGTCGAATCTGGAGCAGTTGGGGCCGAACGGCGGCTTCAAGTCGCGCGAAGAACTCGAACGCGCGGCCGGCGCGCTGGCCGCCGACGCGAAGCTGAGCGGCCTCACCCAGATCGACCACGTCGCCCGCAGCAAGAACGGCGAAGGCTTGATCGCGGTGCAGGGAGCGGACCCGTGGGCGGAAGGCGCGAAACGCGCTTTCATCGACGCCAATCAGGCGGCGAACCAGCCGGTCGATCAGAGCACCAAGATGGCCGACTCGAAGGCGTCCGAGCAGACCCACTCGCCGCACAACAATCCGCAGCGGAACAACGAGATGGTCGATTCCCCGGTCCAGAAAGACGACGCCCAGACCCGACCGAAGTCGGTCTCGGTCTGATCCACCCCGCAACCTCCAGCGCTGCAACCTCCAAGCGGTCAACCTCCGTTGTGCAAGCGCCTCCGTGCGACTCGATTGGCCGTCGAAAGACGGCCCATCGTTTTTGGGGCGCTCGATGCTCGCCGCGATCTCGGCCTTCGCACTTCAGGCCGGGGGCCCCAACGCGGTGTCTCGGCCCGCCCGAATCGGGCGAGCCGCGCCCTCGCCGCACTTGCGGACAGGGGGCGACTTATGGAAGATGGTCGCCATCGGGCGAAATCCATGCGATGTCCCCGTGCGCCTCTCCAGGGCGCCACAATTCGATCGATCGTATCCTCAGAGGTTGTCATGGCTGATACGAGCTTGCGGGCAGTGGCCACTGCCGAACATCGCCGGAGCCTTCGGGTCTCGGCACCATCGGTTTTCTTCGAGCGTCCTCGCGGCGCGCTTGCGTGCGTCTCGCGCGCGGGCCGGCGCGTATCCGGACGTTCGACGCTCCGCTTTTCCACGGGACTGTCCGCGAATTTCGCGGTTGCGCGCGCTGGCTCCCCCGCATGCGCGCCGGGCATGAGGCCCTTCTCGCGCCAAGACGCACTCCCGTTTTCTCTCGGACGGCCCGCCCGCGCTACCGCGTGCGGTTGACGGGGCTGCGGCTGCGCGGAGCCTGGACTTCGCGCATGCTGTCGCTTCCGCTGCCCTTTCGATTTCGAGGAGTCCCATGACGCAGTTCCTTCGCCGCCCGCAACCGTTCCGCCAGATCGCCCTGGGCCTCGCCCTGTCGGTCGGCGTCGTTTCGCTCGGCGCCTGCCGCCAAGCGCCGGAATCGGTCGCCGCGCCCGCCGCCTCCGCGCCCGCGGTCGCGAAAACGCCGGCCGAGCGACCGGCCGCGGCGGTCGCCGTCGCCCCGGACGCGCCCCCGGCGTTCATGGCCGGATTGAAGCAAGACATGCCTTACGCGCGTCTGCGCGAGGCGGTGCTCGCGGCCGGCTGGGCGCCGCTGCGCGATCCGGCTTGCTGGGACAACGTCGGCGGCACGGCGGCGGTTTGCGGCGCGCTTCCGGAAACCGAAAGCTGCAGCGGCGACGGCGCGTGTCTGCTGTGGTTCGTGGATCCGGCCAGCGGCCGACGTCTGCGCGTCAGCGCCTATGGCCCTTACGAGCGCTGGAATGTGTCGGGCGAAGAATCGACGTTCGCGGTGCGTTCGTGGGATCTGCGCCCCGCCGCGACGGCCGCCGCCGCGGCCTGCCCGGCCGAGGATTTCGACGCCTTCCTGAAACGTTTCGCGAGCGATGCCGCCGCCCGACGCGCGTTCACCGCGCCGGTCGTGGAAGTCGGCGAGCTCTATACCGATGCCGAAGGCAACGACGCGTCGCGCACGGTGTACGTGCCCGCGGACGCATATCGCGATTTCGACATGGTGTATCGCGACGGCGCGTTCCATCACGAAGACGTCAAGGGCGCGGTGGACGCCGCCGCGCTGCCGGTGAAGATCGAATCGCCGTCCGCGAACGTGCGCATGGTCCGCTTCGACTACGGCATGTCCGAGGGCAATTCCTACCGTTTCGAAAACCGCGGCGGTTGCTGGACGCTCACCGGCGATCCGGAACCGCCGAGCCCATAACGCCGTCGACGCATCGAACGCCCCACCGAACGCCTCTTTTCGCAACGCAACCGCACCGCATTTCTTTCAACCGCTTTTACGAACTTCGCATCGATCACAAGGAGAGCCGCAATGCCGAATTACGTCATCACCGAAAGCGTCGGTGGCCGCGTCGAACGCGTCAACAACTACGACGACCTCGAAAAGCATCACCCCAGCGCGGGACGCGAAGCCGGCCGCGAGTACATGACGATCGACGGCGAGTTGGAAGAGGTACGCACCCGCGGCCGCACCGAACCGCACGTGAAAAAAGATTTCATCGTCGACCCGCCGACCATTCCGTCGCCGGTCGCCGGGTACATCCACAGCTTGAACGATCCGTGGAACACGGTGCAGATTCGCGATGCGCAAGGCAACGTGCTGGCGCAATCGCTGCACATGGCGCCCGGCAGCCAGCCGCCGGAAGGCACGTTCGTCGCGTACGGCCAAACCATCGGCCGCATGGGCGACACCGGCAGCCCGGGTTCGATCCACGCGCATGTGGAAGCGCCCGCGCGCGTGTTCGAGCAGTACATCAACGACATGGCCAGCGGCCGCATCCAGCCCGGCCAGGCGCCGGATGGCCGCACCAATCCGGCGCAGGGCAACGCGGACCCGCTCGCCGACGGCTTGCTCAACCGTAACGACCGCGGCCCGAAGGTCGAGGAGCTGCAGCGGGCGTTGACCCAGCGCGGCTTCGATACCCAAGGCGTGGACGGCAAGTTCGGCCAGAACACCGAAGATGCGGTGCGCGCGTACCAGCGCGCGAACGGCTTGAAAGTGGACGGCGTGGTCGGCGAAAACACCGCGCGCGCGCTCGGCATCAGCTTGAGCGAGACTCAGGCGCAGCCGACGCAACCGCAACAGCCGGCCCAGCCGCAACAGCCGGCGCAGCCTCAGCAACCCGCGCAACCGCAGCAGCCTGCGCAACCGCAGCAGCCTGCGCAGCCCGAGCGTCCCACGAACGGTGCGGTGCCCGGCGGCCCCAACGATTTCGGCCCGAGCAATCCGCTCGGTGCGCTGATCTCCTCGGGCGAGGGCGGTTACGGCTCGTTCAATCGCGGCCGCGCCGGCGACTCCGGCGGCGCCACGATCGACTTCTCGCAGATGACCGTGGGCGAAGTGATGCGTCGTCAGGGTTTGGAGCGCGGCGATCCGGACCGACTGTTCGCGGTCGGTAAGTACCAGATGATTCCGGGCACCTTCCGCGAAGCGGTGAACAACCTCGGTATCGATCCGAACGAGCGCTTCACCCCGCAGTTGCAGGAGCGCATGTTCGCGGATTACCTGATCGACGAGAAACGTCCGCAGGTGCGCGCCTACATCACCGGGCAGACTGGCCCGGAAGGTCTGCAGCCCGCGCAGTTGGCGCTGGCCCGCGAATTCGCCAGCATCGCCGATCCGCGCACCGGACGCAGCGTCTACGACGGCGATTCCGCCGGCAATAGCGCCTCGATCAGCGCCGATCAGGTCGGCCGCGCGCTGAATCAGATGCGCGACCAGTACCAGGAAAACATCCGCGCCGGGATGAATCCGAACGACGCCTATCGCGCCTTGAGCGGCGATCCCACGCAGCCCTACAACGACCGCGGCGGCCCGGGCACCGGCTCGCGCGACCCGCTGGCCGACGGTGTGCTCAATCGCAACGATCGCGGCCCGAAGGTCGAGGAGCTGCAGCGCGCGCTGACCGAGCGCGGGTTCGATACGCAGGGCACGGACGGTAAGTTCGGCCAGAACACCGAGAACGCGGTGCGGGCGTTCCAGCGCGCGAACGGTTTGACCGAGGACGGCATCGTCGGTCAGAACACCGCACGTGCCCTGGGCATCAGCTTGACCCCCGATGCGCAGACCCCGCCGCAGCCGGCCCAGCCGCAGCAGCCCGCGCAGCCGGCGCCCGATGCGCCGACCGGTCACAACCCGCAGCAACCGGCGCAACCGGCTCAGCCCGCTCAACCGGCACAGCCCGCGCAGCCGGCGCCCGATGCGCCGACCGGTCACAACCCGCAGCAGCCGGCGCAACCGGCTCAGCCCGCTCAACCGGCGCAGCCGGCGCCCGACGCGCCGACCGGCCACAACCCGCAGCAGCCGGCGCAACCGGCGCAGCCCGACCGCGCGCCGCCCGCACAGCCGGCGCCCGACGCACCGGCCGGCAATAACCCGCAGCAACCGCTCCAGATCAACCAGCCGGGCCATCCGGACAACAAGCTGTACACCCAAGCGCTGACGAACTTGGAGCAGCTCGGCCCGAACGGCGGTTTCCGTTCGCGCGAAGAGATGGAGCGCGCGGCCGGTGCGTTGGCGGCCGACGCGAAGTTGAGCGGCCTGACCCAGATCGATCACGTCACGCGCAGCCGCAACGGCGAGGGTCTGATCGCGGTGCAGGGCAACGATCCGTGGGCGCCCGAAGCCCGTCGTGCGTTCCTCGACGTCAGCCAAGCCACCACGCAGACGCTCGACCAGAGCACGCGGATGGCCGACTCGAAGCGAGCCGAGCAGCCCGCGCCGGCGCAGCCGCAGCAGCCGCGGAACGATCTCATCGACTCGCCGATGCTGCGCGACGACAATCAGACCCGGCCGAGGTCGGTCTCGGTCTGAGCGATCGCCGCAGTTTTAAGCGACAACCTCCAAGCAGCAACCTCCGTGTCGTGCGATGGGCCGTCGAAAGACGGCCCATCGTTTTTGGCGGCGCTCGCGTCGATCGATGCGTAGAAGTCGCGAAACGACCGCACGACGCCTGCATCGCGCGCGGTGCGGCGCGCGACTCGGCGTGTCGAGTGCGGACGTCGGACTTCGGGTTGGACGATGCCGTCCGCCGAAAACGATTCGGCGGGCGCGGTTGCGATCGCGCGTCAGCGCGCGTCGGCGGCGAGCAGTCCGGCGATCAAGTCGCGATGGCGCTCGGTCTGCGCTTCGCGGCGCAGACGGCTGGCGGTGAAGATGGCGCACATCTCGTTCACCGCGGTCTCGAACACTTCGTTGACGATGACGTAATCGAATTCGCCGTAGTGCGACATTTCCTCGCGCGCGTTGGCCAAGCGCGTGGCGATGGTGGCTTCGGTGTCTTGGCCGCGCTTGCGCATCCGCTCTTCCAAGGCTTCGCGCGACGGCGGCAGGATGAACACGCCGATCGCATCGGGCACGTGCTTGCGCACCTGCTGCGCGCCTTGCCAATCGATCTCCAGCAGCACGTCGCGGCCCGCGGCCAATTGCGGCTCCACCGATTGCCGCGCGGTGCCTTTCAGATCGCCGTGGACGTTCGCCCACTCGAAGAAATCGCCGGCATCGATCATCCGTTGGAATTCGTCTTTCGAGACGAAGTGATAATGCTGCGCATGGCGTTCGCCCGGGCGCATGGCGCGCGAGGTGAACGAGATCGAGAGGGCGATCTCCGGGAACCGCGCCAAGCAGGCGTTGACGATGCTGGATTTCCCGGCGCCGGACGGGGCCGCGACGATGAAGAGGGTTCCGCGCATACGGGCTCGGTGTCGGGGGCGGTCGGAGAGGACGACGGGCGTCCGGGGAGGCGGGATTGTGCGGCAGTCGTCGCCCGCGCGCCAGCCGCCGCGCCCGCTCGTGCGTGCGGGGCTTATTCGAGGTTCTGCACTTGTTCGCGGATCTGATCGATCAACACCTTCAGATCCACCGCCAGCCCCGACGTGCGCGCGTCCACCGATTTCGAGCCGAACGTATTCGCCTCGCGGTTGAATTCCTGCAGCAGGAAATCCAGGCGACGGCCGACCGGTTCCTTCTGCGACAGCACGCGGCGCAGTTCGACGATGTGGCTGTCCAGGCGGTCCAATTCTTCGTCCACGTCGAGTTTCTGCAGCGCCAGCACCAGTTCTTGTTCGAAGCGGCCGGGGTCGAGCGGCTGCGGCAGATCGGCGAGCCGTTGTTCCAGCTTCTGGCGCTGACCGGCGCGAATGGTCGGCATCAACGCGCGCGCTTCGGCGGCGCGCTGCGCGATCGCATCGACGCGTTCGAGGATCACGCTCGTCAGCTTGGCGCCTTCGCGGGTTCTCGCGGCGAGGAATTCGTCCAGCACGGCGTCGAGAAGCGCCATCGCCTCGGTCTGCAGCGCGGCCGGGTCGGCGGCGTCCACGTGCAGCACGCCCGGGAATTTCAGCAGTTCGGTCATCTCCACGCGCAGCGTCGGGAAATGCTCCTGCAGCGTGCGCGCCAACGCGCCCATGCGCGAGACCAGCGCCGGATTCAGATGCAAGGTTTCGTCGTGTTCGCGCGGGCGCAGACGCAGGCCCAGATCGAGCTTGCCGCGCGAGACGCGCGCAGCGATGCGTTCGCGCATCGCCGGCTCCAGCGCGCGCAATTCTTCGGGCATGCGCGCGCCGATTTCGAGGAAACGATGATTGACCGCGCGCAATTCGCAGGCGAGCGTGCCGGTGTCGAAGGTGCGCTCGCCGGAGGCGAAGGCGGTCATGCTGCGGATCATGGGCGGTTCCTGAAGGATGCGTGGTCGGGCCTATTCTCCCGCATCGTGGAGGCGCGCGCGTTCGTTCGCCTTGCGCCGCGTCAAAGCCCCGCGTCGACGGGCGTATCGAGGTATCGGAGGGCGCGTTCGCGGTGCCGATGCGACGGCCGCGCCCGCGGGCCGCATCGCGCCGATGCTAAACTGCCGCGCCCTCCCGCAGAGCCGCGCATGACCACCAGTCCCCCGACGATCGAGCGCCCCAGCGGCCGGCGTCCCGAGCAAATGCGCGCGGTCTCGATCCAGCGCGGCTACACCCGTCACGCCGAAGGTTCGGTACTGATCGCGTTCGGCGAAACGCGCGTGCTGTGCACCGCCAGCGTCGACAACAAAGTGCCGGGGTTCTTGCGCGGCAAGGGCGAAGGCTGGGTCACCGCCGAATACGGCATGCTGCCGCGCTCCACCCACACCCGCAGCGACCGCGAAGCGTCGCGCGGCAAACAAGGCGGACGCACGCTCGAAATCCAGCGCTTGATCGGCCGCGCGCTGCGCGCCTGCGTCGATCGTCAAGCGCTCGGCGAGCGCACGATCACCCTCGATTGCGACGTGCTGCAGGCCGACGGCGGCACCCGCACCGCCGCCATCACCGGCGCCTACGTCGCGCTGGTCGATGCCGTGCGCTGGCTGCGCGCGCGCGGCGAACTGACGCGCGACCCGCTGCATGGCGCGGTGGCCGCGGTGTCGGTCGGCATCTATCGCGGCGTGCCGGTGCTGGATTTGGACTACGCCGAAGACAGCGACTGCGACACCGACATGAACGTGGTGATGAACGACGGCGGCGGCTTCATCGAAGTGCAGGGCACCGCCGAGGGCCACGCGTTCCGCCGCGGCGAACTCGATGCGCTGCTGACGCTGGCCGAAACCGGCGTCGGCGAACTGCTGGCGGCGCAGCGCGCCGCGCTCGCCGAATGATGGCAGCGGTTCATCGGCGATGAACCCGCGTCGCATCGCCTGCTTCGCCTTGGTGGTCGACGACTACGACCGCGCGATCGATTTTTACGTGAACGCGTTGGGTTTCGAACTGCGCGAAGACAGCCCACGCGAGGCTGCACCGGGCAATCCGCGCAAACGCTGGGTCGTGGTCGCGCCGCCGGGCGCCGAGACCGGGATAGTGCTCGCGCAAGCCGCGAACGACGCGCAGCGCGCGCGGATCGGCGATCAAACCGGCGGGCGGGTCGGATATTTTCTGTACACCGACGATTTCCGCCGCGATCACGCCGCCATGCGCGCCAAAGGCGTGCGGTTTCTGGAGGAGCCGCGCGACGAGGATTACGGCATCGTTGCGGTGTTCGAAGACCTCTACGGCAATCGTTGGGATTTGCTGGAGCCGCGGGCATGAAATTGGTGTTGGCCAGCGGCAATCGCGGCAAGCTCGTCGAACTGCGCGAGCTGCTCTCGGACCTCGACATCGACCTGCATGCGCAGTCGGAATTCGGCGTGAGCGACGTCGACGAGACCGGGCTGAGCTTCGTCGAGAACGCGATTCTGAAAGCGCGTCACGCCGCGCGCGCGACCGGTTTGCCCGCCTTGGGCGACGATTCGGGTCTGTGCGTGGACGCGCTCGACGGCGCGCCCGGCCTGTACAGCGCGCGCTACGCCGGCGTCCACGGCGATGCGGCGGCGAACATCGAAAAATTGCTGCACGCCATGCGCGATGCGCCCGATGAAGCGCGCACCGCGCGTTTCGTCTGCGTGTTGGCGCTGCTGCGGCACGCCGACGACCCGCAGCCGCTGATCGCCGAAGGCGTGTGGGAAGGCCGCATTCTGCATGCGCCGCGCGGCGACGGCGGCTTCGGCTACGATCCGGTGTTTTTCGACCCCGAACGCGGGCAGGGCGCGGCCGAACTCGACGCCGCGATCAAGAGCCGCATCAGCCATCGCGGCGTCGCGTTGGCGCGCCTGCGCGCGCGTCTGCACGAAGCCCTGCGCTGAGCGCGTCGATGCTGTCCTTGCCCCCTCTTTCCTTGTACGTGCATCTGCCGTGGTGCGTGCGCAAATGCCCGTACTGCGATTTCAATTCGCACGAAGGCCGCGGGCCGCTGCCGTTCGAGGCCTACGTCGATGCGCTGATCGCCGATCTCGATGCCGACCTGCCGCTGGTCTGGGGCCGCACCATCCACAGCGTGTTCTTCGGCGGCGGTACGCCGAGTTTGTTTCCCGCGGCGGCGATCGATCGTTTCTTGCAAGCCGCGAGCGCGCGACTGCGCTTCGCGCCGGGCTGCGAAATCACGCTGGAGACCAACCCCGGCACCGCCGAGCACGGACGCTTCGAGGACTACCTGCGCGCGGGCGTGAATCGCGTGTCCTTCGGCGTGCAAAGTTTCGACGACGGCTGCCTGCGCCGGCTCGGGCGCATCCACGACGCCGGCCAGGCCGAGGCCGCGATCAAGCTCGCGCAGGACGCGGGGATCGAACGTCTGAATCTCGACCTGATGTACGCGCTGCCCGAACAAACGTTGGCGATGGCCGAGGCCGATATCGCCCGCGCCGTCGCCCTCGCGCCGGGCCACATCAGCCATTACCAGCTCACCCTGGAGCCGAACACGCTGTTCGCGGCGCGGCCGCCCGCGGGCGTGCCCGACGAGGACCTCGCCTGGGACATGCAGGAGACCTGCCAGCAGGCGCTGGCCGAGGCCGGTTACGCGCAATACGAAATCAGCGCCTACGCTCGACCCGGGCAGCCGTGCGCGCACAACCTGAATTACTGGCGGTTCGGCGACTATCTGGGCGTGGGCGCCGGGGCTCACGGCAAGATCAGCCTGCCCGCGGGGCGCCTGCCTCCAGCGCCGGCGGACGAAGCCGCACGCGGACCGACCGACTCGGCCGCGCCCGCCGATCGCATTTTGCGGCGCAGCAAAATCAAGCACCCCACCGCGTTTCTGGCCGCGGCCGGTCGCGCCGCCGCCATCGCCGAAGACCGGGACATCCCGCCCGAGCAACGCCCGTTCGAATTCATGCTCAATGCGCTGCGATTGACCGAAGGCTTCGATCTCGGGCATTTCGAGGCCCGCACCGGCCTGCCGCGGGCCGCGATCGCCGCGCCGCTGGCGGAAGCGCAGCGCCAGGGCTGGCTCGCGCCGGAGGGCGCGGACGCAGCGACGGCCGACCGCTGGCGCCCGACCGAGGCCGGCCTGCGCTTCGCGAACGACGCGATCGGGCTATTCCTCGAGGACCGCTTTCGACGATGATGGGAATGGGGGAATTCGAACGAGCGCTACCGGACTGGGCCGGTTGACCGGTAGCATGCGAAGAAACGCGAACCCGGTTCCACTTTCACGTCGCCCTTCCGAAGACTGGATATGACCTCACCGATGTCGCCGCATGCCCACACCACGCACATGACGCTCGCGACCGCGGGCTTGCCGCGGCGGGTGCGCCGGACGCTCGAGCGGGCGCTGGGCCTCTTCGCGGGCGAATTGGAGCCGCTGCTGGTCGGCGCGATCAGCGAATTCGAGGAAGAGCTCTTCCGCATGGCCGAGCGCCACGGCGTCTACGGCTCGGCCGACCACATGCAGACCCTGCGCGTGGTGCGCCTGAACCGCCACGACTTCGTCCCGCGCTTCATGCAGTTGCTCGAAAACGGCCTCGCCGTGCTGCGCGCCCCCGCCGGCCCCGTGCCGACCGCGATGGCCTCGACCCACGGCGCCCCCCGGGTGACGTTCCAGAACCTGACCCTGGTCGATCAGGAGGTGATGGACGAAGGCGCGGTGCTGCACGAGATCGCTTCGCGTCAGGAATCGCGCGCCAATCTCGTCTTGCACCTGCTGGGGCAGCGCTTCGGCGTGCTCGCCGCCGCCCCCGCGTTCGACGGCGAGCGCATGCCGCTCGGGCCGCAGGCCCTGTGCCGCGCGATGCGTCACGCCAGCGAAACCCTGCAATTGCCGCAGGAACAGCGGCTGCTGTTCTATCGCATCTTCGACCGCAAAGTGATGAGCGGCTACAACGGCCTGTGCGAAAAGCTCGACATGCTGCTGGTCGAGGAAGGCGTGCTGCCGAGCCTGAGCTACGTGCCGATGCGCACCAAGGCCGCGATTCAGGGCAGCGGCGGGGACATCGACGACTTCGACGAACGCGAGGCCGCGGCCGCGCGCGACGAAACGCGCGGTCGGCGCGATCCGGCGTCCTTCAGCGGCGGGCCGCTGTCGCCGGGCGCTCCGCCCGCGGGCGACGCCGCGCAGACGCGCTACGACCCGCAGCGGCCGTTCACCAACTGGATGGGCCAGCCGATCGCGCAGACCGAGCAGGTGGACGAACAAACCGCCTACCAGGATCTGCAGAAATTGCTGGCGAACCATCGCCGCATCCATCAGCGCCCGATGACGCCCGGGCAGGTGCCCGGCACGCCGTTGCCGACGAACGATGTGCTGTCGGCGCTCAACCGTTTCAGTCTGGACCCGAATCTGCCCGGCACCGCCGGCGCGGTGAATCTGTCCGACGTCAAGCATTCGCTGCTCGCCCAGGCGCGGCAGCAGACCGGGCGCGCGATGGAGTTGTCGCCGGCCGACAACGACACCTTCGAACTCATCGATCTGCTCTACAAGCACCTGCAGACCGAGATTCGCGAAGACGCGCCCGCCACCGCGCTGATCAAGCGCCTGCAGCTCACGCTGCTGCGCGTGGCGCTGCAGGACCGCGCGTTCTTCGTGCGCCCCAACCATCCGGCGCGGCAACTGCTCAACACCGTGTCGGAAACGGCCGCGAAGTGGTTGGGCGAAGACGATTTCGACCCGCAACTGCTCACGCCGCTGCAGGACGCGGTGACCAACGCGGTCAAGAACTACGAGGGCGACGTCGCGGTCTTCGAGCAGAGCAACAAGGATCTGCAGTCGCACATCGCGCAACACGTCAGACGCGCCGAAACCCTCGAGCGCCGCCACGTCGAAGCCGCGCGCGGCAAGGAAAAACTCGAAGTCGCCAAGCAGCGCGCCACCGCGGTGCTGGACGACATCCTCGGCGAGCAACAACTGCCGAAATTCACGCGGGCCCTGCTCAAGCAAGCGTGGGCGGACGTGCTCACGCTCACCTATCTGCGCCAAGGCGAAGGCTCCGAGGAATGGCGTCGTCAGATCGACGTCACTCGCAAGATCGTCGCCGCGTGCGCATCGACCGATCCGAACGTCGAAGACCCCGAGCTGAAGCAGCACATCGAGTCGGCGCTCAAACTCGTCGGGTATCACGACGACGAAGCCGACGTGATCGCGCGGCGCCTGTCGAGCGGCCAGCCGATCGAGGACGAAGAGGGCGAGTCGCGCACCGAATTGACCATGAAGCTCAAGGCGCGCGTGCGCCTTGGCGAAGAAAGCGGCAAGGCGAAGAAGGAAGAACTGCCGTCGCGCACGGCGCAAGAAGAAGAATGCTACGAGCAATTGCGCTTGCTGCCGTTCGGCACGTGGCTCGAATTCGTCACCAATCAGCAGGGCGACGTGGTCCGTCGCCGCATGTCGTGGTTCAGCCCGGTCACCGGCAACGCGCTGTTCGTCAATCAGCGCGGTCAGCGCGTCGGCGAGCATTCGCTCGACAGCCTGGCGCGGATGATGGCGAAGGATCAGGTGCGCGTCGTCACCGCGCAGCGCGCGGGCTTGGTCGATCGCGCGTGGAACGCCGCGCTCAACGCGCTGCGTACGCTCACCGGCCGTCGCGAAGACGAGCAGGACGAAGACCCGCCCGTCGAAGCGGCGGCCCCGGCCGCGCCGAAACCCGCGCTCAAGCCGTTCGAAGCGAAGCAGTACGAGGCGAAACCGCCCGAGCCGCGACCGCCGCCGCAGCGTCCACTCGACGCTAAGCCGTTCGACGCCAAGCCCACCGAGCCGGAGCCGCCGATCGGCTTGATCGGCGACGAATCCGCGCCGCATCCGCTGTCGGTGCGCGCGCGCGCCGCCGCCGCCGCCCAGGCCCGCGCGACCTCCGTGGGCGCATCGCCGCTGCCGTCGTCGCCGTTCGCGAAACCGGCCGCGCCGACGCCGCCTCCTTCGCCCGCCAAACCGGCACCGAGCCCCGAGGCATCGCCGTTCGGCTTGATCGGCGACGAATCCGCGCCGCCGCCGACCGGAGGCAGCAAACCATGAGCAATCCGCGATGAGCAAAAAGGAATATCGCCGCTCGCCGCGGCGCAAGATCGCCGAAGTCGTCTTGGTCAGCGACATGATGACCGACGAAGTGGTTGGCCGCATCGGCAACATTTCCGAAGGCGGCCTGTTGTTGGTCGCGAATTCGTCGCTGACCGAGGACGGGCTGTATCAATTCCGCTTCCGCCTCCCCGGCATCGACGAACTCGATTTCGACGTCGGCGCGCATCTGCTGTGGCTCGATCGCGGCACCGCGCTCGGCCAAGCGTGGGCCGGATTCCGTTTCATCGCGATCTCCGAAGAGCAGCGCGAGCGCTTGGTCGCGTGGATCGAATCGCCCGGCGCCGAATACGACTGACGCCATTACGACCGACGCCATCGCGTCGCGCGCGGCTCCCGCTTCGCGCAGCGCGCCTCGACACGCACGACGGCGCAGCGCCGACGTCGCGCCGTTCATTCCCCCGAGAACATCATCGCCATGACCGCCACGCTCGCTTCGCTGTACGCCGAACATCTCGACACCGTCCGCGCGCGCGCCGACGCCGCGCTGGAGCGCGGCGGCTTCGCGCATCTGGTGGTGCCCAGCGGCACCGTGCATTACCAACTCTTCGACGATCGCGATTACCCGTACGCCGTCAACCCGCAATTCAAAGCGTGGTTGCCGCTGACCCAAGCGCCCGGCAGTTGGTTGGTCTACACGCCCGGCGAGCGCCCGTGTCTGATCTTCCTGCAGCCGCACGATTACTGGCATGTGGTGCCGGCCGCGCCGAGCGGCGAGTGGGTCGAATATTTCGACATCGTCGTGATCCGCAGCGCAGAAGACGCGATGACGCATTTGCCGAAAAACGCCGCGCGCTGCGCGATTCTCGGCGAAGCGCAGAGCGCGCTCGGCCAATACGGCGCCTACGCGCCGAACAATCCGGCCGCCGTGCTCGATTATCTGCACTACCACCGCGCGTACAAAACGCGCTACGAAATCGCGATGATGCGCGAAGCCACGCGCTGGGGCGTGCGCGGCCATCTCGCCGCCGAGCGCGCGTTCCGCGCCGGCGCTAGCGAATTCGGCATCCATCTGGCGTACTGCCAAGCCGCGCGCCAAGACGCGAACGATTTGCCGTACAACAACATCGTGTGCCTCAACGAACACGGCGCGGTGCTGCACTACACCGATCGCGACCGTCGCGCGCCGGCCGAATCGCGCAGCTTCCTGATCGACGCCGGCGCCAGCCATCGCGGCTACGCCTGCGACATCACCCGCACCTACGCCGCGAACCCCAGCAGCGATTTCCAAGCGATGATCGACGCCGTCGATCGCGCGCAACTCGCGCTCTGCGCCCAAGTGCGCGCGGGCGTCGACTACAAACGCATTCACCTCGACGCGCACCTCGCGCTCGCCGGCATCCTGCGCGACTTCGATCTGATCGGGCTCTCGCCGGAGACCGCGGTCGAAACCGGCGTGAGCAGCGCGTTCTTCCCGCACGGCATCGGCCACGGCATCGGCCTGCAGGTGCACGACGTCGCGGGCTTCGCCGCGTCAGATGCCGGCGGCACCATCGCCAAACCCGACGGTCACCCGTACCTGCGCCTCACCCGCACGCTCGAACCCGGTATGGTCGTCACCATCGAGCCCGGCATTTACTTCATCGACATGCTGCTGGAAGCGCTCAAGGACAAAGGCCTCGGCCCGAGCGTCAACTGGGCGCGCGTCGAGCAGTTCAAACCCTACGGCGGCATCCGCATCGAAGACGATGTGGTGTGCACGCACGCCGAACCGTTGAATCTCACGCGCGAGGGCTTCGCCGCCGTGTGATCCCGCGTCGCGCATGGTCGACCACGCGCGACACCGCCTTCGTAGGAGCGCCGCAAGGCGCGACCGACGATGCGATAGAACGGCCCGCAACGACGCTACGCACCGCATAACGGCGATGAAACGTACACGATGACGCCCTCGCACTCCTCGACGCACATCGTTCGACGTTCGCCCGCATGCGATGGCGGCTCGTTCGCGAGGAAACTCGCGGCGACGACAACCCTTGCACTCGCGCTCGCGCCATCCATCGCGCACGCCTCCTACGAGAACGGCGCCTGGGGATTCATCGTTTGCCTATTTCTCGTGCCGGCGGCGTTGCTCGCGATCCTGGTCGCGGCGATCCTTCGCGCCACCGGCATATTCGAAAAACCCGCCTTCGCGCTCGGTTTCAGATGGCTTATCGCCATCGCCGCCATCGCGCCCGCGTTGATCGTGCTGAGCGCGAACGACACCGTCTCGACCGTCATGGTGCTGGCCGTCGATGCCATCGCATTGGCCGCGATCTTTTGGCTAACGCGCGCGCCGAAGTCCGCAAAGCCGCAATCGAACGCCGCCGAAAACATCGACCAATAAGCGGATGGCAAGCGCCGCGAGTATCGTCGTTCCGAATCTCTTCCCGCTCGCGCTTCGGAACGATTCGTCCAGCGCAGAATTGGGTTGCGAACCCGCAATACCCGCGATCGCCGATAGCGTTTTACACTCGCGTGAGAGCGCCAAGCCCTGTAGGAGCGCCAGAAGGCGCGACCGAAATGCCAACGCCGAGAAACGCATCGATTGACGCATTCGGTCGCCCCACGTCGCGCTGATCTACGAAACTTCCGATGCCGCATAACGCGAATCTTCGGGCGCTATCCGGTATCAATGCCGAATAACACTGACGATGACCGGTAAGGCTATGGTTACTCGTTGCGAGCAAACGATTGATTTTATTGATAGCGCCGGTGTTGACGTCCGGCTAGCAGTGGGGCCAGACTCTGTGCTATGCCTTGATGTGGGGTCTATGTAGTTGTTATGTGCTCAAGGAGGCGTACAAATGACACCGCAAGAAGCAATTGAGCTTTCAAAAACTATCGAAGCTCTAAGAAACGCACTAGTACCTCCTGAAAATGATTGGATCCCCGTTGTGGCTGCAATTGGCGGCGCTCTAGTGGGAGCATTTGCCACAGCCATTCCTAGCTGGATTACAAGCCAATTAGAAGTATCGACCAAGAAGAAAATATTAAAGGCAACTATTCGCGCAGAAATATCTGCCCTAGTTCAGTTGCTTGAAACAAGAAAGTATGCGGATGTGTTTAAGGGGGTCGCTGAAGAACTTGAAAATCAAGGCCCCGATGCAACTAAAAAATACCCTGCCATGCCAGAATCGCAGCACTATCTTTCTGTTTTTAAAAACTCAAGCGGTCAATTGGGGTTATTAGAGCCTAATCTTGCAGAAACGGCTTTGGGTTTTTATTACACGCTGGAAGCTGCCCTAATGGACTTTAAAGCAGATGGAATATTCACTATTGGAGCAAAGGCCAAAAATTACCGCGATGCTGAAAAGCTATTCAACGACACGGTAACTTTAGGAAAGCGTTTCCTGCGGGAAAGCAGCACATAACAATTCATTCAAGCCGACGCCGCTTCGCGGAGTGTCTTAATTCATGCTTTAGGCATCAGATTCGCAGCGTTCCAGTCTTCCAGCGGAGAAGTACATGCCCGACACACCGGTACCGGCTCCCAAACGCGAGTGGCATGGAACACACCACGCTTGGAGCTTCCGCCCGCACGCGTTTCGCTGGGTAGGAGAGCAGATCGTCGGGCTGAATTTCCTGCCACTCGCAACCGAAATGCGCGCGTGGATGCTCCAACAAGGGCGCCTCGCGCTCATGCCCCCTCCGGCACCCGGAGCAAACGGTGGCTTCACGAACCCCTATACGACCAGCGGGGTCACCCTGCAGCTGCTCATGGCCCAGGCGATAAGCGCGTTGCACGACTACGCCACCAGCGAGACACCTGATCACGATGAACTAGATGCGGAATTAGAACGCCTCCGCTTGTACAACGAAGTGCTCCTCTATTCCGCTCGGCTCTGTGAGGTCGCGATCAAGCAGTTGCTCTACTGCACCCAGATTCCAGAGTCTCGGTACAAACGTATGGCACTCGGCGCCTTGTTGGAGTCGCCCTGCCCATCATGCAAGCGGCAGAACGGGCAAGAACCTCACCTTGTTTCCCTCGTTGGAACGCTCGCGCATCCCTTCCATCTATGCCTGCAATTCGAGCACTGCGCTATGGATCACATGGACTTGGTGAACAGGCTGCGCAACTCGCAAGCCGCCCACGCCGGGATCCAGCAACTGAGCATCAGGTCCGTTGAGGCATCGAAAGCCCAACTGATGCAAGAGAGCCAAGAAGCCCTAAGTGGCTTCGTGCACATGCTGTCACACCTGGCCGAGTTGGAGGAGAGAATGCTCACGGACTTGGCGGAGAAGGGGGAAGCGATCAATGTTCTGAAAAGCGGTGGGCTTGCAGCCAAAGACTGCAATTTCAATCTAGTTCCGGGCGAGGAGTTCGTCTTCCGTCCGGCCGCTCAGCGTGCTGACGCCTAACTCTTCGCTCAACACCGGACCCTCCGCGGCGGGCTGTCTTGCCCGCGAGAGGCTCTCTGTCTATGCTGACCCTCGCTGGCAAGGTAGCCCACCGCTCCAGGCCGGTTAGCTCAAACGTTAGGCATACTAATCCCAATGGGGCGAACCAAGCGAAAATTTTCTTATGAAGAACGTTATGCAGTCTGGCACTGCAATGGCAAGAAATGCTGGTGGTGCAAGAAACCCCTGCGCTTGTTTGAAGTAACCGTTGACCATGTAATACCCGAATCACTTCTTGATGATGACGCCGCGCTCAAGGAAATTATTGCCCAATACGGGTTGCCGAAGGATTTCAAGATAAACGGGTACGAAAATTGGCTCCCCTGTCACAACCACTGCAATCAGAGTAAATCCAGGACTCCGCCAGCTTTCGTTCCGGGAAACAAAGCGATACTCGATCGACTCGCCCAGGTTGCACCCAAGGCTGCGGGTGTCGCTAACTCAGTAGTTTCGAATGTCGCCAAGGACAAGGTCTTTAAGAGCATATTCACTGCTCTCGAACGACGTACATTATCCCTTCTAGACCTGCATGAACTGCTAACCGCATTTGCCGAAGATCCTGCGACAACGGGTGTGCCAGATGATGTCATTATTCTTGACAGCGGCTACTGGATTCCTCGCGACGAAATCGTCCGGGAAGGTTTATGTCAATGTGAGCGTAACCAATGTGTCGGGCAAAACGAGAAGGTGTATTGCTATTTCGAGAAATCTCTCTCTTCGTGGGTTGTCAGGACCGGTCTATTTTGGCGTTGTTACGATGAAGTTATTACTTGCCCACATTGTTTGGCACAGCATAAACGTGGCCACATTGGTCGGCAGGGCATATGTGGAAAGCCCTATTTAAGCCAGCCCGGTAGGATGGGTTCCGCCTAAGCGGAACCCATCGCTTCTTCTGGCGTTTCGTGATGATGGATATCGCTGCACTCCACCCATCCTACGCAACTGAGGTGTCCGCTTTTCGCGGACGTTCGCGTAATGCTCGATAGGCACATACGTTCCCAGAGAGTGGGCGGTTCCGACGCCGTGCGAGAGACGAACGAGACGCTTTGCCGATCGCGGCCGAAGTGAACCGTGGAGGATTTTGCGATGAGCGCATGTTTCATCGGTCGGGCCAAGGGCGGCTGCTCATATGCCGCGGGACTCCTTTTTTCGGCGATGTTGACGTATCTAGCGGCTGCGTTGTTCGCGCCGCAAGCCTCGGCGCAACAAGGCTGCGACTGGTTCGGATCGCGCCCGTTTTGCGATGGACAATGTCCGTCGGGGTTCGTCTATACGGGGCGACGGGAGGCGTGTCTCACGGGGTCGCGTCGCTATTGCTGTCCCGAAAAATACACGCGTGATGAAGAGGGGCGCACGAGGAAATGCCGCTGGGTGGGTGATCCGCCCGGCATGGTCTGCGTGAAAGACTACGCCGACCCCGAAGCCGTTCCCTACGCGGCGATCGCCGTCGATGGGAAAGGTAACTGGGGCGCCTCGATACAACCGGCTTCGGACCTCGGGCCGTCGGATACGGAGAGACGGGCGCGCTCGGACGCGCTGCGGCGCTGCGGCAGCCAATGCAACGTGATGATCAGCGGCAAAGGCCGCTGCGTCGCCGTCTCGGAAAGCAGGGAAGGCGGTTATTGGATCGGATATGCGCACGGCACCGACAAGAACTTCGTGATCGACGGCGCAACGAAGTCGTGCACCGACCGCGCGCCTCGAGGCGGATGCTTGTTGCAACACGTTAACTGCCTCGACCCAGCGAATTAGCAAGTACGCAAGTAGGGTGGAGTAAGCGCAGCGCAACTCCACCAATCGATCTTGACCTGCGACGTTTCATTCCCCGAGCGCATGACGTCCGCGCTCTCGCCGCGCGTGCGCAACCGTTGCGCGACAAGGCTGCATTCGCCGCGCATCGAGATCGATTCGATCGGTGCACGCATATGCGGCCTGCGCTTCTTGAACGCAGGCCTGCTGTGATCGGGGCGCTGTGGGGCGTGGTGGAGTTGCGCTGCGCTTACTCCACCCTACGATCCTATGTCGCTCCGCTCGTCGGAGTGACGACTTGCACATGGCCGCGGGCTGTCGCCGCGATAGAGTGCGGCGGTCTTCGGGCATTGCGTGCTCTGGACGGTTATTCGGTCTCTAAGGCAGGCGAACGATTCGCGTCCGGAATCTCCGATGGCGCATCGAAAGGGCAAGGCGCTCGAATGCAATTCGTGTATCCGATGTTGGGCGTGATCCTGTTGGCCAGCGTTCTGGTCTATTGGCATGCGTTGTTCAAATTTCGCGCGATCGTCGCGGCGGAACGCCCCGAGTGGTTGATGCGCGGCCGCTCGCTCCTCGAATTCAAGATGCGAATGCCGTTCTTCGAGGACCCCAACGAAGCCTTCGCCGTCGTCGGCATCGCGTTCGGCTCGCGATGGCGCGAGCTCAAGGCCGATCTCGCCGCTCGGTACGCTCGGCGTATTCGTATTTGTTTGCCGCTGTTTTTTGGGGTGTTCGCGGTCGTTGTGGCGTTGGCGTTCACGGTCGGATAAGCGCTACGAACCTGTCGCTCGGACCGCTGCGTTCCACGCGGTCGCTAAACTACGGAATCGTTCTTTTGGTGTTCGCGATCGTTTGGTAGTGGAGTTGCGCTTCGCTTACTCCACCCTGCGGGGTGTCGGTGGGGAAGCGGCGCTTCTGGATTTCTCGCGGGCTTCGCGGTGCGCGGTTTCGGCCAGCACTTTGAATTGGCGTTCGCGTTTGAGCCAGAGCTCGTGGCCGTCGAGGGTTTCGTGGGCGATGCCGATGTCCTCTTCCAGCTCGGTGTCCGGAATTTGCCCGAACGCGATGCGCATCGGCGCGGCGCGTTCCGCGAGCGCGTTTTGCATTGCGCCGAAATACAAGGCGTTGTTGCCGTAACGCTGATTGATCTTGTCGAGCACGACGCTCATGTCGCGACTGCGCCGGCGCTCTTGCATCAGTTCGCCGCTGACGCTGCCGCGCGGTTCCAGGCTCACCAGCGTCACCGACACCGACAGCGGCGGGTGGCGCTTCGGTTTCCAGCGGCCGCTGGCGAGCGCGCGTTCCAGCGCTTCGAGTTCGTGGCCCAGTAGTTTGAGGAACGTCGGCGTATCGTCGATCGGCGCGAACGACAGGTCGCGCTCGAAGCGTTTGTCCATGCCGACGAAGCGCATGCGGATGGACAGGCCGCCGGCCAAGAAGCCTTCGCGACGCAGCCGCATCGCGGCTTTCGCCAGCAGCTTGAACAAGACCGAACGCGCGCCCTCGTAGCTGCGCAGTTCCGGGCCGAGCACATGCGAATGCCCGACCGAGCCGCGCTGCGTTTTGCGCTCCGGCAGCTCGAAGCCGCGCAGTTGCAGCCAATAGCGTTCGCCCTCGACGCTGCCCCACGCGGCGCGCAAGCGATCGCGGCCGGCCGCGCAGAGTTGTTCGACGGTGCGAATGCCGGCACGATGCAGACGCCGCTCCATCGACGGGCCGATCCCGCAGAAATCGCGCAATTCCAAACCGTGCAGCCGATGCGGCAGATCGGATTGTTCGAGCACGGTGAGCCCGTCGGGTTTTTGCATATCTGACGCGGTCTTGGCGAGAAACTTATTCGGCGCGATGCCGATGGAACAACGAATCGCGTCGAAGCCGCGATCGAGCAACGTCGTTTTGATGGTGCGCGCGATGGCTTCGGCGTTTTCGCGCTTGCGTTCGCGGCCGATCAGCCAGCACGGCACTTCGTCGATCGACTCCGCTTTGCCTCGCGGGATGCAGTCTTCGATCGCGTTCATCAGCGCGTGATGGACTTCGACGTAGCGCGCGGGCCGCGCCTGCAGCAGCACGATGTCGGGGCATTTTTGTCGCGCTTCCCACACCGGCGTGCCGGTCTTCACGCCGAAGGCTTTAGCTTCGTAGCTGGCGGCGATGCAACAGGTGGTCTCGGCCATCACCGGCACCACACCCACGGGCCGGCCGCGCAGGCGCGCGTCGTCCTGTTGTTCGACGGAGGCGAAGTAGGAATCGAAATCGACGAAGAGGCAGCGCAAGGTCATGGGCGGTCGCAGGGAGGCTGCGGCACGTCCGCCCCAACGGGCGTGCGGAGGAAACGAGCCCGGCTTCGCCGACCGGGTTCGCGAATTATGGCATTCCTCGCCCCGTAGAGCGGAGCGAAGCTCCGCTGAACATCCATCCGGAGCCATGACAGCGGAGCTTCGCTCCGCTCTACGGGGGAGAAATCAAGGACTTGCGGGGTTCGTGGCCAGGGCGGCATCGATGGCCGCGCGGATGAATGGCGCTTTCGCGTCGGTGTAGGCGGCTTTATCGCGGGCGAAACGCGCGGCGAGTTCGGTCTTCAGGGCGGCGTAGCGGTCGCGTAGGGCCGGGTCGATGCGCAGGGCGTCGCGGAAGGCGAGATGTTCGCGCCAGATCGGCGAACCGACGACGACGCCGTGCAGATGCACGCGCGGACGTTCGCCGTCCGCATCGCGAACGAGGTAACGGCGCATCGGCAGTTCGCGTTCGTACTTCGAGACGTAGACGTAACCGAGCGCGGCCAGCGCGCCGATGTTCGCTTCGATCCGCGCAAGACTCGCCGCGCCGAGCAGCACGTCGATCACCGGTTTCGCGCATAACTCCGGCACGGATGTGCTGCCGATGTGTTGGAGATCGACCGCACTGTCGTCGGCGCCCGCGTCGGAGCGCTCGCCGGAGAACGCGTGCGTCACCTCGTCGCGGATGCGCTCGAACGCCAGCGGCCAGCGTTCGGAATAGGGCAGCAGAACGACGGCGGACATGGTTCGGTTCGGTTCGGTGCGGCCCGGTGCGTATTCGATCGGTGTTGGGCGTGCGCGAGATGCGTTACAGCACCGTCGGCGGTTCGCCGCCGACGATCACGATATCCGCCGGGCGGCGCGCGAACAGGCCGACGCTGACCACGCCGGGAATCTGGTTCAACTCGCGCTCGACCACCAGCGGATCCACGATCGCGAGATTGTGGATGTCCAGAATCCAATTGCCGTTGTCGGTGACCACGCCGTCGCGCCACACCGGTTGGCCGCCGGTCATGCGCAGAATTTCGCGCGCGACGAGGCTGCGCGCCATCGGGATCACTTCCACCGGCAGCGGGAATTTGCCGAGCACCGGCACCTGCTTGCTGGGGTCGACGATGCACACGAAGACTTTGCTGGCTTCGGCGATGATCTTCTCGCGGGTGAGCGCCGCGCCGCCGCCCTTGATCAGGCGCTTGTGCGGGTCGCATTCGTCGGCGCCGTCCACGTACAGCGCCAGCGTGCCCGCCGCGTTGAGATCGAGAACGTCGATGCCGTGCGCGCGCAGCCGCGCGGTGCTTTGTTCGGAACTCGATACCGCACCTTGAATACGATCGCGAAATTTGGCGAGGCCATCGATGAAATACGCCACGGTGGACCCGGTGCCGACGCCGACGATCATGCCGTCTTCGACGTAGTCCAGGGCTTTTTCGGCGGCGCGCTTTTTCGCTTCGGACATGGTGATGATCTGAAATGGGGAATGAGGGGCGAGGGGCGGAGAAATTCCTGTGGGAGCGGCGTAAGCCGCGACCGAGCGCATGACGATTCCGCCGTCGCGGCTTACGCCGCTCCCACAGCGGTGCTGTCGGACGGCGTCATTCCAGAGACAGGATGCGTTTCCACTGCGCCGCGGTGACCGGCAGCACCGAGAGGCGATTGCCTTTGCGGATCAGCGCGAAATCGTCGCCGAGCGCGTCGGCGTCGGCGCGAATCGCATCGAGCGTGATGGCGCGTTCGAGCGTACGCACGTAGCGCACGTCGACCAGATCCCAGCGCGGTTCTTCGCGCTTGGATTTCTCGTCGAAGTATTTGGATTTCTTATCGAACTGCGTCGGGTCCGGATACGCCGCGGACGCGACTTCGGCGATGCCGTACACGCCCGGCACATCGGCGTTGGAGTGGTAGAACAGCACGCCGTCGCCGAGTTTCATGCTGCGCATGAAATTGCGCGCTTGGTAATTGCGCACGCCGGTCCAGGGCTCGACGCCAACGCGGGCCAGATCGTCGATGGAGAAATCCTCGGGCTCGGATTTCATCAGCCAATAGTGCTTACTCATGCGTCGCTCGCGGCGGGCAGGTGGGTGTCGGTGTCGGTGCAGATCGCGTCGAGCGCGACGTCCCAGGGCTCCGGCGACAGCGCGTCGATGCGCTGCGCGTCGAAGCCGACGCCGACCAGCCAAGGCGGGGCGGCGGGGCGTTCGCGGCGAAAGGCGAGGCTGCGATCGTACCAGCCGCCGCCCATGCCCAGGCGGTGGCCGTGGGCATCGAAGCCCACCAACGGCAGCACGATCATCGTCATCGCTTCCGCTGGTCGCGCATCGCGCACGCGTTCCGGTTCGGGAATGCCGTAACGATTCGCGACCAGCGGCTCGCCCGCGCGCCAGGGCGCGAAACGCAGCGCGCCGTCGTCGCTCAACACCGGCAAACAGTAGGTGAGGCCGGCGGGCAGGCGCAGTTGCCACACGTGCAGCGCGATTTCGCCGTCCATCGCCCAGTAGCCGGCGACGTGGCCGCTGTCCGGCGCGAACGGCAGCGCGAGCAGGCGTTGCGCCAGGGCCTCGGCGGCGGCGATACGCTGCGCGGCGGGAATGGCGCGACGACGCGCGCGCAATTCGCGGCGCAATCGATCACGGACGGTGGCGCGGGCGTCGCTCATCGGGAGGCGTGGGATGCGTCGTCGGTCGATACGCCGCGCAGCGCGGTCGCATCGGCGCAAAAAAACCGCACGTGCGGTGCGGGTGTCGGTGCGCGTCGTGCGCGGAAACGAAAAAATGCATCCTCCGCCATGACGATGCTCGCGAAACGACCTTGAACCCGGGGTTCAAGTGGAAACGCGTGTCGCCCATCGGGCTTTCCGCTGCGTGGCGGACTTGCGCGCCCGGGCGCCGTAGCGTCTCCGCGGTCGTCATTAAGGGACAAGGCGAATGTTTGCGCGCGCTGTCGATCACGGCAGAGGATGCGCGCTCAGTATAGGCGCGCGCGTCGCCAGCGCAAGCCCATCGGTCGATGCGAGACGAAGCGCGCGGCGAATGGCCGATTTCGCGAAAACGCACGCGCGCCGTCGCGCGCGGCGAGACGATGGTCATGGCGATAACGATCACGGATGAACGTCGGAGAAACGCGACGCGATCCTGCGTCGTTCGCGGATTCAGTCCGCGCCGAGCATGTCCAGCTTGCGGTTCAGTTCGCGCAAGGTGTGCGCGATTTCGTGATCGCGCGCTTCTTGTTCCTGCCGCGATTGATGCAGGTCGTGCGCGAGGTTCAGCGCGGCGAGCACCGCGACGCGATCGACCGACGCCATGCGATTGGCGTTGCGGATTTCGCGCATCTTCGCGTCGAGCAAGCGCGCGGCGGCGATCAGTTGGTCGCGCTCTTCGGCGGCGACGCCGATGGTGTATTCGCGATCGAGAATGCGGATGTTGACCGCTTCGCTGCTCACGTGTGCTGCTCCAACGACTTCAGGCGCGCGATCATCGCTTCCACCCGCGCCCGCGCCTGTTCGTTCTTGGCGAGCAGTTGCGAACGGTCGTTGGCGAGTTGTTCCTGCTGCTGGCGCAACGTGCGGTTCTCCTCGCCCATCCGCCGGTTGCGCTGCACCAGCGCGTCGATGCGGGCGTCGAGGGCGCGCAACTGGGCGATCACGTCGGAAGCGGAGGAGTCCATAACGGCACGATAGGCAGGCGGCCGGCGGGGGTCAAGCGCCGGCCGTCGCGGGTGGCGGGGCGCTCGGCGGGAGGCTCATCGTGGGGCTCGGCGCCCAATGGCGAATGAATTCCAGGCAGTGCGGCGCCAGAATCGGCCGCGACAGCCAATGGCCTTGGATTTCGTCGCAGCGATAGTGGCCGAGGAACCGCACCTGGGTTTCGCTCTCCACGCCCTCGGCCACCACGTTCAGGCCCAACGAGTGGGCCATCGTGATGACGGTGGTGGTGATCGAGGCGTCGTCGGGGTTCTGGCTGAGCTCGTTGATGAACGCCTTGTCGATCTTCAGCGTGGTGATCGGCAGGCGCCTGAGGTAGGCCAGCGACGAATAGCCGGTGCCGAAGTCGTCGATCGCCAAGCACACGCCCATCTCGCGGATCGCGGCGAGTTTGGCCGCCGTTTGTTCGGCGTTGGCCATCAGCACGCTTTCGGTCAGTTCCAGCTCCAGGCGCTGCGGCGGAACGCCGGTGTCCGCCAAGACCCGGCGCACTACGTCGACGAAATCGCCGCGCAGCAGTTGCAGCACCGACACGTTCACCGCCATGGACAGTTCGGTCAGCCCCAAGCGGTGCCAGTGCTGCAGGGTCATACAGGCCTCGCGCAGCACCCATTCGCCGATCTCCAGGATCAGACCGCTTTCCTCGGCCAGCGGAATGAACTGCACCGGCGGGATTTCGCCGTATTCCTCGCTGGTCCAGCGCAGCAGGGCTTCGACCCCGACGATCCGCTGCCGCGCCAGCGCCAGCCGCGGTTGGTAGACCAGATGCAGTTCGCCGCGATCGAGCACTTTGTGCAGGGCGCTGGAAATCTGAGCACGGCGGCGGTTCGCGATCTCCATGCTGTCGTCGTAGCGCACGAAGGTGCGGCGGCCGGCGGCTTTGGCCTGATACATCGCGGTATCGGCCTGCTTGAGCAGTTCGGTCGGCACCTGGCCGTGGTCCGGATACAGGCTGATGCCGATCGACGGCGAAATCACCACTTCCTGACGGTCGTCGAGCACCAGCGGCGCTTCGAAGGCCATGATGATCTCGCGCGCGATGCGATCGGCGTCGGCCGGGTCGCCGAGGGTTTCCAACACCACGGTGAATTCGTCGCCGCCCAGGCGGGCGACGGTCTGGTGCTCGCCCACGGTGTCCTGCAGCCGCATCGCCGCGGCGCGCAGGATGCGGTCCCCCGCGGTGTGGCCGAGCGAATCGTTGATGTCCTTGAAGCGGTCCAGATCGAGAAAGAGCACCGCGATGCGATGGTTCTGCCGCCGCGCGCGCACGATCGCGCGCGAGAGCCGCTCCGACAGCAGCGCCCGGTTCGGCAGATTGGTCAACGTGTCGAAATTGGCGAGGTAACGCAGTTCCTGTTCCGCGCGCTTCTGCAGGGTGATGTCGTTGAGCACCGCGACGTACAGCGGCGGTTCGCCGTGCGCGACTTGCGCGCCGACGCATTGGATAGCGCAGAGGAACTCCTGGCCGTTCTTGCGCCGTTCCCACATTTCGCCGGCCCAATGGCCTTCGGAAATCAATTTTTGCCGCATGCGCAGGTAGAACGACGTGTCGTGCTGGCTGCTGTCGAGGACGCTGACGTTCATCCCCAACACTTCCGTTTCGGTGTAGCCGGTCATGCGCGTGAAGGCGGGGTTGATCGAGACGAAATTGAAGTCGCCGTCGAACACCGAGACCGCTTCGTTCATGCTGCGCAGCACCGCGATCGCGATCCGCCGCTCGCGTTCGGCCGCGCGCACCTTGCCGATATCGCGCGAGGTGCCGGCGATGCGGGTCGCGCGACCGCGTTCGTCGCGTTCGACCACGCGGCCGCGGGCGCGTACCCACACCCATTGTTTCTGCGTATCGAGCACGCGGTGCTCGGACAGATACAGCTCGGTTTTGCCCTCCAAGTGCTGGCGCAGCTTCGCTTCGACTTGGGGCAGATCGTCCGGATGGATGACGTGGTGGGTTTCGGTGAGTTCGGTGATGCGCAGATCCGGGCCGTTGCTCGGGGTGTCCACCCACATCCGGTTCAGCGTGCGGGTTTGCAGGTCGTAGTCCCAGTACTGCTCGGCCGAGGCCCAGAGCGCCAACTTCAGGCGTTCCTCGCGCTCCTTCAAGTCCCGCACGTAGCGTTGCTCGGCGCCGATGCGTTTACGCAGCACGAACGCCAGCAGCATCGCCAGACTGCCGGCGAGCAGCAACAGAAACAGACTTTCCGGATTCATCATGGCGAGCGCGTCCGACCCCCGTCCCCGTAGCGTGGGTGTCCCCCGGTGCAGTGTAGGCCCCTCGCGCCCCGCTTGCACCCGGCCATTCGTCCTGTCGGACGGCGATCTTAGGCGGTCGCATTCGCGCCATCCTGCGCGCCGTCGCGCGGTCCGTCGACGCGCCGCGTCGTTCGCCGCGCGGCTCAGGCGATACACTGCGCGCTCCGCCGGGCGCGCGATACGAGCGCCCCAATTCATCCCGGGCGAGCCCATCCCGGGCGAGTTCATCCCCGACGAGCGCGCGATTCATGTCCTCTGCGATCCCCACGCCCGACTTGCCTTCGCTGTACGACGTCGAGCAGGCACTCCGCGCGCGCCGTCTGGGCGTGAGCGGCCCCGAACTGCACGGCGCCCTCTGCGGTTGGTTAGCTGGCGGCGGCGCCGTCACCGGCTGGTTGGCGCGCGTGTTGGCCGACGACAGCGTGACCGCGCCCACGGCGGGCGATGCGCTGGACCGCCTGCGCGCGGCCGCCGAGGCGCAACTGGGCGACAGCGATTTCGGCTTCGAATTGCTGGTGCCGGAGGCCGATGCCTCGCTGGTCGAGCGCAGCGGCGCGCTGTTCGAGTGGTGTCGCGGGTTTCTGGGCGGGTTCGGATTGGCGGCGGGCGATCGCGCCGAACTGTCCGACGAAGGGCGCGAGGCGCTGGAGGACTTGGCGAAGTTGGCCGCCGCCAGCCCGCAGGACGACGGCGACGAAGACGACGAGACCGCCTTGGCCGAGATCGAGGAATTCGTGCGCGTGGCGGCCCTGCTGCTGCACGGCGATTGCAACCTCGGCGCGCGGCGTCGGCAGCGGTTGCACTAGTCGCCCTTAGCCCATGAGCCCCGCCAAGACCACGGCGATCGCCGCATCCGCTTCGACCGGGGCGCTCGCGCGCGCCAGCGGCATTTCCGCCGCGCAGTACGCCAAACGTCGTCGGCAACTGATGCGCTTGGCGGGCGACGACGCCATCGTGGTGATTCCGTCCGCGCCCGAGCGCATCCGCAGCCGCGACACGCATTACCCGTATCGGCAGGATTCGGATTTTTGGTACCTCACCGGGTTCGCCGAACCCGAGGCGGTGCTGGTGCTGATTCCGGGCCGAAGCCACGGCGAAGCGCTGCTGTTCTGCCGCGAGCGCGACCCGGCGCGCGAAGCCTGGGACGGCCCGCGCGCGGGGCCGGAGGGCGCGGTCGAGCGCTACCGGATGGACGACGCCTATCCGATCGACGATTTGGACGAGATCCTGCCCGGCCTGCTCGAAGGCCGCACGCGCGTCTATTACCACTTCGGCCGCGACACCGAATTCGATCTCAAGCTGATCGGTTGGCTGAATCGGGTCCGCGCGCAGATGCGGATGGGCGCGCAGCCGCCGCACGAGTTTCTCGAACTCGGGCATCTGCTCGACGAGATGCGGCTGTTCAAGGATCGCGAAGAACTCAAATTGATGCGGCGCGCGGCCGAGATCAGCGTCGAAGCGCATCGGGCCGCGATGCGCATCGCGCGGCCGGGCGTGTACGAATACCAACTGCAGGCCGCGTTGGAGCAGGTGTTCCGTCATCACGACGCCGAACCGGCGTACAGCAGCATCGTCGGCGCGGGCGCCAACGCCTGCGTGCTGCATTACCGCGCCAACGCGGCGCAGGCGCAGAGCGGCGACTTGGTCTTGATCGACGCGGGGGCCGAATATCGCGGCTACGCGGCGGACATCACGCGCACGTTTCCGGTCGACGGCCGTTTCACCAAAGAGCAACGCGCCTTGCACGATTTGGTCGCCGCCGCGCAGCGCGCCGCGCTGGCGCAGGCGCGGCCGGGCGTGCCGTACGAAACCGGGCACGTGGCGGCGGTGGAGACGCTCACCGAAGGTTTGCTATCGCTCGGTTTGCTCAAAGGCTCGCTCAAGCAGAATCTCGCCGCCGGCCACTACAAGCGCTTCTATCTGCACAAAACCGGGCATTGGTTGGGCTTAGACGTCCACGACGTCGGCGATTACCGCATCGATGGCGAATCGCGGTTGCTCGAACCGGGCATGGTGTTCACGATCGAACCCGGTTTGTACGTGAACGCCGACGACACCTCGGTGCCCGCGAAGTGGCGCGGGATCGGCATCCGCATCGAAGACGATGTGTTGATCACCAAAGACGGTTGCGACGTGCTGACCGACGGTTTGCCGCGCACCGCCGACGAAATCGAAGCGGCGATGGCGCCGTAGAGCGGAGCGCAGCTCCGCTGAACCCTATCCCGACCGCGCAAACGATGCAGCGGAGCTGCGCTCCGCTCTACATGTGGATGGGTACAGCGGAGCTGCGCTCCGCTCTACGGGCCGCGCGATTAAACCGTCGGCGTGCCGTCCAACTCGTGCGCCAGCATCCACAGCCCGCCCCAGAGTTTGAGATCGAGTTCGTAGCCTTCCTCGCGTTTTCGCAGCAGCCACGCGGGCGCCTGCGTGAGCGGCACGGTATGCACGACGATGTTTTCGTTGTCCACGCCGCCGCCGTCGCCGACTTTCTCCAGCTTGCGCGCGCGCACCAGGGCGATGCGTTCGTTGCTCATGCCGGCGGAGGTGGGGCCGGTCATCATCACCTCGACTTCATGCGGGAACCAGCCGGTTTCCTCGACCAATTCGCGGCGCGCGGCGTCTTCCAGCGTGTCGTTGGCGTCGTCGCCGTGACCGATGTCGCCGACTAGGCCGGCCGGCATTTCGATCGTCGGCTTGCCCAGCGGCACGCGGAATTGTTCGACGAACAACACTTCGTCCTGCGGCGTGAGCGCGGCCACGATCACCGCCATGCCGTCGGCATGGTGGCTGCGTTCGCAGTACTCCCAGCCGCCGCGGCGTTTCATCCGCAGCCAGCGGCCGTCGTAAACCGTTTCGTCGGTGAGCGGGGCGGTGTCGTCGTTCATGGCAGTTCGTCGTCGGTCATGGCCGGCGGCGCGAAGTCCAAACCGGCGGCGGCGTAGAGGCGGCGCCGCGTGAGCGGGCCGAAGCGGAGGCGTTCGCACAGCGCGCGCAGGGTGTCGTGCTGCGCGTCGGCGCGTCGGAATTCGGTGTCGACGCCGTCCAGCGGGGCGTCGCAGGCGATGCGCGTGAGCTGTCGGTACAGCAG
>SSGH01000062.1 GCA_008015835.1 Lysobacter sp. | reverse complement strand
TGCCGGTTTCGATGCCCAGGCCAGCGAGCATGTATACCACGTCCTCGGTGGCCACGTTGCCCGAGGCGCCTGCCGCGTAAGGGCAGCCGCCCAGGCCGGCGACCGCCGTGTCGAACACCGCCACGCCGGCTTCGAGCGAGGCGTAGATGTTGGCCACCGCCTGACCGTAGGTGTCGTGGTAATGACCGGCGAGCTTGTCGATGGGCACCCGACGGGCCACCTCGTCGAGCATGCGGCGCACCTTGCCGGGCGTGCCGGTGCCGATGGTGTCGCCGAGACTCACTTCATAGCAGCCCATTGCGAACAGCGTCGCGGCAACGCTGGCCACCGCGTCGGGCGCGATCTCGCCTTCGTAGGGGCAGCCGAGCACGCAGGAAACGTAGCCGCGCACCCGCACGCCGGCGCTTCGGGCGGCGTCCATCACCGGCTCGAAGCGGGCCAGGGATTCGGCGATGGTGCAGTTGATGTTGCGCCGGCTGAAGGATTCGGAGGCCGCGCCGAACACCGCCACTTCGGTCGCCCCGGCGGCCAGCGCCGCCTCGAAGCCCTGCAGGTTGGGCGTCAGCACCGGGTAGGCGACGCCCGGCAGACGCTGGATGCGGGCCATCACTTCGGCGTTGTCGCCCATCTGCGGCACCCATTTCGGGGAGACGAAGGACGTGGCCTCGATGGCGCGCAGCCCCGCCGCGCCCAGGCGGGCGATGAGTTCGATCTTGGTATCGGTGCCGACAACCTGCTTTTCGTTCTGCAGGCCGTCGCGGGGGCCCATCTCGACAATGCGGACCTGAGCGGGCATGGGTGCAACGGGATTCATCGTGTGCTCTCTTTCAGGCGGTGGCAGCGTCGATTTTAACTTATTGACATAATCTCGGAAATTTTCCACTGCCGCGGCGGTTTTGCGCCGCTCAGGCTTCGGCGCCATCCGGACGCCTGAAGATTCGCCGCACAAAGCGCCACAACAGCACGATCGACAACACCGCCAGCACACAGAACACCCCCAGCGCACCGAGGAAAATCAGCGGCTGATGGAGCAGAGTCCACATCCCGCCGGCAAACAGCGCGTCCTCGCCGAACGAGGTGACCACATTGCTGACCGGCTCGGGAGAAGTGTTGATGGCCGCCCGGGTGCCGGCTTTGGCCAAGTGGGTGCCGGCGGCCAGCGTGCCGCCGAGCAGCCCCATGGCCAGTTGCAGCGCAGCGCCTTGGTCGCCCATCGCGGCGGCGGCCAGCGCCGCGCCGGCCGGAATCCGGATGAAGGTGTGCACCGCATCCCACACCGAATCGAGCCAGGGCAGCTTGTCGGCAAAAAACTCCACCGTCAGCAGCACGCCGGAAATGCCCAGCACCAGCGGATGCGCCAGCACGCCGAGACCGCCGGGCAGTTGCACGCCGGCAAAACGGGCCAGCGCACCGAGGATGAACACCAGCGCATAAAGGCGCAGTCCGCTGGCCCAGCCGAGACCGGCGGCCAACGCCGCCAGCGAGGCCACATCGAGCGGCAGGCCGCGCCAGTCGAGCAGCGGTCTGACGCCTTCGGCAAGCGCGGCAAGATCGGGGCCGACGAAATCCATCCGGGCGCTCAGGCTCTCAGATACTGCGCATGATGGGCCAGGTGATCCGCGATGAAGGTGGAGATGAAGTAGTAACCGTGATCGTAGCCGGGGTGACGACGCAACGTGAGCGGCTGACCGTCGGCACAGACCTGCTCGAAGCGGTCCGGATTGAGCTGGGTGAGCAGAAACTGATCCTCCAGCCCCTGATCGATCAGGATGGGCGGGCAACGCAGGCCGTCCTCGATCAACGTAGCGGCGTCGTGCTTGCGCCATAGGTCGCGATTGTCGCCCAGGTAGCCGCCAAAGGCCTTCTGGCCCCACGGACACAGGCTCGGCGCGGCGATCGGGGCGAAGGCGGATACCGACCGGTATAGCTCAGGGTGGCGCAGGGCCAGCGTCAGCGCCCCGTGACCGCCCATCGAATGGCCGAAAATGCCGCAACGGGCCAGATCTGCCGGAAAGCGCAGGCCGATCAGCTGGCGCAATTCGCCGGTGATGTAGCTTTCCATGCGCCAATGGCGGGCCCAGGGCTCACGCACGGCGTCGAGGTAGAAACCGGCCCCGACGCCGAAATCCCACGTATCCGCTTCGCCCGGCACTTGGGCGCCGCGGGGGCTGGTGTCGGGTGCGACCAGCATCAGGCCCAGTTCGGCCGCCACCCGCTGGGCACCGGCCTTTATCGCGAACGTTTCCTCGGTACAGGTCAGGCCGGCCAGATAGAACAGCACCGGCACCGGCCCTTCCGCAGCCTGGGGCGGCGTGAACACAGAGAAACGCATCGGCAGCCCGATCTCGCGGGACTGATGCCGATAAAAGCCCTGACTGCCACCGAAGCAGGCGTGCCGGGAAAGGGTTTCAAAGGGCATGGCCGCCACCTCTCAGTACAGCACCACCGAGCGGATAGACTCGCCCCGCTTCATCAGGTCGAAGCCGTCGTTGATCTGGTCGAGGGTGAGCGTGTGGGTGATCAGGTCGTCGATGTTCAGCTTGCCTTCCATGTACCAGTCGACAATCTTGGGCACGTCGGTGCGACCGCGCGCGCCGCCGAAAGCGGAACCTTTCCAGACCCGGCCGGTGACGAGCTGGAAGGGCCGCGTCGAAATCTCGGCGCCGGCTTCGGCCACGCCGATGATCACCGACTGGCCCCAGCCCTTGTGGGTGCATTCCAGCGCCTGACGCATCACCTGGGTGTTGCCGATGCACTCGAAGCTGTAGTCGGCACCGCCGTCGGTGAGCTGGACGATGTGATCGACGACGTTGTCGACTTCCTTCGGGTTGACGAAGTGGGTCATGCCGAACTTGCGGGCCATCGCCTCGCGGCCGGGGTTGAGATCGACGCCGATGATCTTGTCGGCACCCACCATTTTGGCCGCCTGGATCACGTTGAGCCCGATGCCGCCCAGGCCGAACACCACCACGTTGGCGCCGGCCTCGACCTTGGCGGTGAAGATCACGGCGCCGACGCCGGTGGTCACGCCGCAGCCGATGTAGCAGACCTTGTCGAAGGGCGCATCGTCACGGATTTTGGCCAGCGCGATTTCCGGTACGACGATGTAGTTGGAGAACGTGGACGTGCCCATGTAGTGCAGGATCGGTTTGCCGTCGAGGCTGAAACGGCTGGTGGCGTCCGGCATCAGGCCACGGCCCTGGGTGCTGCGGATCTTCTGGCACAGGTTGGTCTTGCGCGACAGGCAGAACTTGCACTCGCGGCATTCCGGCGTGTAGAGCGGAATCACGTGATCGCCGGCACGCAGGGATTTCACATCCGGGCCCACATCGACCACCACGCCGGCGCCCTCATGGCCGAGGATGGCCGGGAAAAGGCCTTCCGGATCGGCACCCGAAAGCGTGTAGTAATCGGTGTGGCAGATGCCGGTGGCTTTCACTTCCACCAGCACTTCGCCGGCCTTGGGGCCTTCGAGATCGACGGTTTCGATGGTGAGCGGTGCTCCGGCTTTCCAGGCGACGGCGGCGCGGGTCTTCATGGATCGGTCTCCTAGTGAATATGGATGGTTATAACTGTTTTTCGTCGCGCAGGCGTTTGCCGACGGTAGGCGGGTGGTACACGCCCATGGCCCGCATGAGCGCGAAGAGATTGTCCTCCGCCAGCAGCAGGCCGCGGTTCTCGGCTTTCATGAAGCCTTCGGCGACGCCGCGCTCCATCATCTGCACCAGCGGCAGATAGTAGCCATCGACATTGAGGAGGCCGATCGGCTTGTTGTGAAAACCGAGCTGAGCCCAGGTGAGGATTTCGAACAGCTCTTCGAAGGTGCCGAGTCCGCCGGGCAGGGCGATGAAGCCATCGGCCAGCTCGGCCATGCGCGCCTTGCGGGTATGCATCGAATCGACGACTTCGAGGCGGGTCAGGCCTTCGTGGCCGACCTCCCACTCCAAGAGGGCGCGCGGGATCACGCCGACCACTTTGCCGCCGGCGGCCAAACAGGCGTCGGCAACGATGCCCATCAGGCCGATATTGCCGCCGCCATAAATCAGCTCGATGCCCCGCTCCGCGAGCAGTTGGCCGAGGGCTTCGGCCGCCGCCCGGTAGGCGGGCTTCGCACCGGGGCGCGAGCCGCAAAACACACAAATGCTCCGCATCGTCACCTCCATATCAGAACGGACCCTTTTCCAGCCAGCGCTCAAGCTGGGCGAGCCGGTCGTTGCCCCAGAAAGCCTCGCCTTCGACGATGAAGAAGGGCGAACCGAACACGCCGCGGGCTTCGGCAAGATCGATCTCGGCCTTGATACGAGCCTTGGTGGCCGAATCGGTGAAGGCGTCGGCCACCTCCTCGCGGTCTATCTTGAGCGTATCGGCGATCTCCAGCAGCACGCCGGTTTCGGCGATGTTGCGGCCCTCGACGAAATAGGCGCGGAACACCGCGTGGGCGAAGGCGCGCGCCTCGTCGGGGTTGCGGTCGCTGAGCCACTGGAAGGCGCGGGCGGCGTGCTCGGTGTGCACCGGGTAATGGGCCGGCTCCTTGTAGGGAATGCCGAGAAAGGCGGCGGTGCGCTCGGTGTCGCGCTTGACGTATTCGCTGCGCATCAACGCGGCCGGAATCTTGACCCCGCCCTGGGGTTGGAACTGGGCATCGAGCACAATCGCGTGCCACATCACGGCGCGGCCGTGACGGTCAGCCAGCGCGTCGATCCGCTCTGAAGCGAAATAACCGTATGGCGAGGAAAAATCGAAATAAAAATCGATGGGTGCAGACATGCAGGTCTCCGTGATGCGAAAGTGCGGAAATTCTTGGTCAGCCATTATCCATGCCCGCCGACAGGGCGGCATGAGATTGCGCACGTCCCGCCGCCGAAGCGGCCTGCACCGCGCTCAGAACCCGCCTTCGGCCAACCAGCGTTCCACCTGCGGCAGGCGGTCGGCGCCCCAGAAGGCCTCGCCATCGACGAACAGGAAGGGCGAGCCGAACACGCCGCGGGCGAGGCCGAGATCCACTTCCGCCGCGAGACGCGTCTTGATCTCGGCGCCGGCCAGCGCAGCCGAGAGTTCGTCGCGATCGATGCCGATCCGCGCGGCGATGTCGAGCACTGCCGCGAGGTCGGAGATATTCACGTCGTCGACGAAATACGCCCGGTAGGCGGCCAGACCGAACGCGCGGGCCTTCTGCGGATTGCGGTCGCCAATCCACAAAAAGGCGCGAGCGGCGTGCTGGGTGGGAATCGGGAAGACGCTCGGCTGCCGGAACGGGAGGCCGAAATAACGCGCCGAGCGTGCGATGTCGTGCAACGAATAGGCGCCCTTGAGCGGAATGCCCGGCAGCGGCCCGAGCCCGGTGACCTTGAAGGTCACGCCGAGCAGGAAGGGATGCCACAACACGGTTCTCCCGTAGCGGGCGGCCAGATCGTCGATTTTTTCGGCGGCGAAATAACCGTAGGGAGACGAGAAGTCGAAGTAGAAATCAATCGGCGCGGTGCTGCGCTGCGGGTCGGTCATGGGGAGCTCTCCGGGGTCGTCAGGCCTTCGGCCACAGGATCATCTGCGTACAGCGGAACAAGGCGAGGCGCAGACCGCAGCCTCCGCCCGTCACCTCGGCATCCCACACCTGGGTATTGCGTCCGGTGTGCACCGCAGTGGCGGTGCACAGCAGCACGCCCTCGGTCTGAGTGCCGAAGAAGTTGCTCTTCATCTCTATTGTGGTGAAGCTCCGCGCGCCCGCTGGCAGATGGGCGCGCGTCGCATAGCCGGCCGCGGTATCGGCCAGCGCGATGATCGTCGCGGCGTGCAGAAATCCGTTGGGTGCCAGCATTTCCGGGCGGATCAGCATGCGCGCCGAAAGCCGGCCCGGCTCCAGCGTCACCGCCTCGAAGCCGAACCAGCCGGGCAAATGTCCCTGACCTTCAGCGTTGAGTGTGGCCAGATCGATTCCGTCGCGTATCGTAAAGACGCCCATCGATTGATTTCCCTATGGATTGCCCGGTCGCGAGGCTCAGTTTTCAAGGGCGTCGAGCGCCGCCCGGTAACGCGGCATGAGATCGTCGGAACGCCGCACGTTGATCCCCAGATCGCGGATCAGACCGTCCTTCAGGCCGTACACCCAGCCATGAACGGTCAATTGCTGACCGCGCGCCCACGCGTCCTGCACGACGATGGTCTGGCATACGTTAACCACCTGCTCGATGGTGTTCAGCTCGCACAGTCGATCGTGGCGCATCTCCGGCGGAAGCAGGTCCACCCGTCCCACGTGCTTCACGTGCACGTCCTGGACGTGGCGCAGCCACAGGTCCACCAGCCCGACC
>SSGH01000031.1 GCA_008015835.1 Lysobacter sp. | reverse complement strand
GTATCAGTACTGCGCCGGTTTGCGCATTCGCATGAAAATGATCGAAAGCGGCGTGGCGCGTGCGCAATCGGCGTCCGAGGGCGGCGGCCCGGGCGGTCGCGAAGGTGGCCGTTTCGGCGGTGCCGAGTGGATGAGCGATGCGTTCGAAGACGTCAGCGCGAAGTCCGCGCATTGCGAAGGCGTCGATCTGCCGCCGAGCAGCGAGATCGTGCGCTACATGCGCGAATCGGCCGTCGCCGGGCACGTCAAGGCCGCGAGTTACTACGCCACGGGCGATCTGTTCCGTGCGCGCGACACGCTGTCGTCGCTGCCGGAGTTGTCGCTCTATCGCGAGCAGGCCGAACGCCTCGCCAACGCGGCGGTGGCGCAGGGCGACGCCCGCGCCGCCTGGGCGCTCGCCGAGGCCTACGCGAGCGATCCCGACGACCCGCGGCGCTCGTTGTTGGCGCAAGCGGTGAATCCCGCGCCGGAAAAAGCGCTGACCTTGCTCTACGGCCTGCGCGCGGCGAACGAACGCAACGCAGGCGGCGCCGCGCCGAGCGATCGTTTCGTCGGCAGGCTGCAACAACGCATCGCGACCTTGGAGCGCGATCTGGGCCCGGACGCGGCGCAGCGCGCGCGTACCGCGCCGTCGCCCATCGGCGACGGCGCGACGTTGGACTTCGGCACGGCTTCGCGCGCGGGCGGCGGTTTCATGCGCGGCTTCGACGACTTCCCGCGCGAAATCTGCGATTGAGCCGAACGCCGACCGATGCGCATGCCATCGATGAGGATGTCGTCGATGAGCATGCCGTCGAAAAGCATGCCCTCGAAAAGCATGCCGTCGATGCGCACAACGCGCCCGGATCGCGTTAACAGGCCCGAATAGACTTCAATTGCAGGTCGTGCGTTCGTTCGCGCACCAGCGGTCGGTCCAGCCGACGGTTTCGCCGTAGCGCACCCGAACGAACCGGCCGCTGCAGCCCAGCAGACGCGTGGGTCGGGTGTCGTCGCGGTCGAGTCGGAACACGACCGGCGATTCGGCGTCGGGGCGCGCGCGCAGCGCGGTTCCGCCGCCGACGAAGAGACTGGCTATGCCGAGCAAACGCGCGTGGATCCAACCGTCGCCTTCGAACAGCCGTCGCAGCCCGTCGGCCTGGGTTTCGTCGGTGATGTGCGCGCGATCGATGCGCATCCAGTCGCCGCGCTGCGCGACGACGTGCGCCGTGATCGCTTCGTCGCCCGGCGCGAGCACGGTGAGAATTTTGCCGCCGAGGTTCGGCGCGGCGCGCACGTTCGTGCCGTTCGGGTCCGGGTCGATCACATTCAGCACGACGTCGCACGACGCCGTTTCCCGCGATGTCGGCGGCGGCTCGACCGCGCCGACCGCGCCCGGCATCGCGAGAACGCCCACGAGTGCGATGCGGGGCAGGCGACGCATGCGATCGACGAGCGACCTCAAGCCATGCGCGGCGCGGCGACCGACGGCTGATCCTGCTGTTGCTGCGGCGCGTTCTGGCCGAGCGCCTGCTGACGCGCGTTTTGGCGTTCCAAACTGTCTTGGAGCGACAACGACGCGGTCTCGATCGGCGTGGACAGCGCGGCCGCGACGCCGACGCCCGCCATACGCGTGTTCGGGTCGCCGGCTTGGCCCTGCACCGCGATCATGGTGGTTTGATCGCGATTGAACAGCACGCTGTCGATGCGATCCAAACGCTCGTTCTGCCGATCCGTGCCCGGGAACGCGCCCTGACTTTGGCTGGCGGCGGCCACGTTCGCGGCCACCTGCGGCAGTTGCTCGGGCGTGAATGTGCCGGCGGGGATGTTCGGCGACTGGCGCAAACCGGTCATCGCCTGCTCGAACAGGCCGTTGCCCGGATGCGAGGCCGATGCGACGGTCGTCGGCTCCGCGCCGCCGTTGGCCGCGCCGTAACGCGGATTGGCGGGCGACGCGGGCGCGTCGCGATCGGCCGGCGGCGCGGTTTGCCGGTCGCGCTGCTGTTCTTGACGCTGATCGAGCGCGCGGTTCACGTCGCGATTGATGCGGTCGACATCGCCCGAGCTGAGGATTTCGCGTTCCGGGTCGCCTGCGGGGCGCTGCAGACGCGGATCGTCCGGATACAACTGCCGCAAACGCGGATCGGACAAGCCGGTCACCAGCGTACCGTCGCGCATCGCTTCGAACGTGCGCTGCGCCAGCTCGCGCGGGCCGGAGGTATCGTCGCCCAGACGACGGCCGACTTCGTTGTTCCACAGATCCATGCGGTGTTCGTAGGGATCGTTGCGATGCGCGGGGCCGATTTCGTTGTCGTCGCCGAAATGGCGGGCGACCCACTGCTGGCCGAGCGCGTGCTGGGTGACGCGGCCGCTGGTGTAGGCATGGCGGAACGCGTCGAGTTCGTCGTTGTGCCCCTGCGGACGAATATTGCCTTGGTCGTCGCGCGCCAGACGCCGACCGGTGAATTCTTCGTAGTAGCGATACGCTTCCTGCTCGATTTCGCGCTTCATACCGCTGGGATTGGTGTAGTCGGCCATGGTGCGCTCCTATCAGTCCGCTTGTTGGAATTCGATGACGTCTTGGTAACCGGGATATTTCTTGCGGATCACGATCCGATCCTCGCGGCCGACGCAGCGCTCGGCCAGCGATTTCTCCACGTAGGGTTCGGCGACGTAGTGGGTTTCGTAAGGCAAGGCGAACACCGTTTCCTGGCCGCCGGACGAGAACTTGAGCAAGAGTTTCTTATCCCGTTCGAAGCACAGCGTGTCCCAATCGAAATCGGTGAGCTCCGAGGCCTTCACGACGGCGGAGTCCTGTTGGGCGAGCGTATCGGCGATCCGCTGGAGAAAGTGTCGTTCCGAGTCTTTGGTCGAGGTCATGGCGCAGCCTGCGAGAAGTAAGAGCAGCCCCGGGAGTACCCGGCGCGGTGTGGGCATCGCGCGGAGCGCGGCGTTCGACTTCCCGTCCATCCCTAGCGCGACCCGTGAAAAGAATACGCCGAGTATCGCCAGCCGCAGGGCCGCAGGCAAGGCTTTGCGCGGTCCGCCGGTTGGCGTTTCGGACGCGCCAACGCGACGACGGCCGGAGGTCCGGCCGTCGTCGTTCGGTTCGTCGATGATTCGTCGATGATTCGTCGATGATTCGTCGATGATTCGTCGATGATTCGTCGGCGATTCGTCGGCGATTCGTCGGCGATGCGTTCAGCGGCAGCGCCCGTAGCGATCCGGCGAGGCGCCGGGGCCGCCTTTGCGGCCGGGCGGGTTTTCCCAGTTCGTGCCGGGGCCGCCGGCGGGGCCCGGCGGGTTGCCGTCGCGATCGCGCCAGCAGCGCGCGCTTTGATTCCACCAACCGTAATGCGGGTGCCAATAGCCGTACTGGGCGTTGAAGTAATAGCCGCCGCCGACGACGGTGAATTTGTAGCGTTTGCCGGCGTGTTTGTAATACCGGTAATCCGGCGATGCGCCAGGGCCGCCGCGCCAACCCGGCGGGTTTTCCCAATTCGTGCCGGGGCCGCCGGCGGGGCCGGGCGGGTTGCCGTCGCGGTCGTGCGGATGCGCGCTGGCGCAGGACGAAAACAGCAGACTCGCGCCGAGCGCGAGGGGAGCGAGAATCGAGAAGCGGAAGGTCATCGCGAACTCCGAAAACGTGAGGGGACTCGCGATGGAAAATGCGCGACGAGCCGCCGCGTTGACCCGCGCCTCCGCCGGGTTCATCTCGCGTATGGGTTGCGCGCGATGCGTGCGCGACGACGGTCGCGCGCGAATCGACGGCTCAGCGATGTCGCTCGGTCGACACCGCGTCCAGTTTGCGCGTGACCACCGGCGAAGGCCGGATCGCGCCCGCGTCGCGATACGCGGCGGCGGCGGCGGCGCGGTCGCCGCGCGCGTGCATCACATCGCCCTCCAGCACCAAGCCTTCGGGTTTGAGCGCGTCGATTTTCTGCGCCTGTTCGGCGAGGTCCAGATACACGGCTTGTTGGCGCGCGGTGCGCGGCGCGGTTTCGAGCGGCGCCGCGGCGCGCGCATCGGTCGGGCGCGGTTGCGGCGTCGTCGGACGATCCGGACGTTCGTTCGCGCGCAGCCGAATCGCGCTGTCCAGACGCTCCACGCTCGGCTGCTCGATCGCCGCGGGCAGTCGGGTTTTCGCTTGGCTCAACGCCGCCGCGGCGCTATCGAGGAAATTGATCCGCGCCAGCGCATCGCTGGCCAGCAACCATTGGCCGCCTTCGTTCAAGCCGGGAATGCGCTCGGCGAACGTGGTTCTGGCGAAATCGGCGATGACGGCCTGCGTCTGCGCTTCGGGCAAACGCTCGAAGCGCGCGACTTGTTCCGGCGACGCGATGAAATCGCGGATCTTCTGCGCGAACGCCGCCTGTTGCGCATCGCGTTCGGCCTGCGCCGCCGCCATGTTCGGAATCCGCACCAGCACCGTGCGCGTTTCCAACGACGAGAGTTTCAGATCGAAGCGATATTCCGGGCGCAGGTCGCCCAGCACGACGAATTCCAGGGTTTCGCTTTGCCCCGGCGACAGCTCGCGCGGCTTGCCCGGTTCCAACGCCGGCAGGATCAGCAGATCTTTGCCGGCGAGCGCGGCGATTTCGTAACGTTGCCGCACTTTGCTGGCGTTCTTGAGCACCGCGGGATTGCGATTCGTCACGTTGCCCAGCGAATACACCCAGTGTCGGTCTTCGCCGATGAAGTCGGGCGTTTCCCACGACGTCGCTTCCAGCCGCGGCAGCACGTGTTCGCGCATCGACACCACGAAACGGATCACCGCGTCGTGTTCCGGGCGATCGGGTTTGACGATCGACAAATGATCGGCGTCGCCGATGCCCGGCGCGACCGCGTCGCAGAAGCGGGTGGCGCTGGACCACGGCACGATCATGACCCCGAAGGTTTTCTTGGTTTCGTAGGCGCATTCGACGAACGGCGCGCGGCCGCGCTGTTTCAGGCGCACCCAATCGTCGCTCAATTGTTGGAGGTAATCGTTGGCGTCGGCCGGTGTCATTTGCCCGAGCGCGCCGTTGGGGATCAGTAGTTTGCCGATTTGCGCGACTTGCGAGCCTTCCTGCGGCGATGCGTACAGAATCATCAGCGGCGTCTTCTCGCTGAGATCGGCATTGCCGATCACCGTTCGCATCGCGACCAACCCGCCCATGCTGTGACCGACGAACACGATGTTGTCGTACTGCATCAGGCCGTGAAAGCGCAGATGATCGTAGAGCTTGTTCGAAGCTTCGCGGATGTCTAGCGAGCCGCCGCCGGCCATCTTCGAGGTGAAACCGAAGGCGAAAACTTCGATCTTGTCGCCGATGCCGGGCGCGGCTTTCGCGAATTCGAAAAAGCTGCGGCCGCTTTTCGCGTCGGTCCAGGTGCCGTCGGTGTCGCCGAACAGACCGTGGACGAAGACCACGGCGATGCGGGCCGGCGGCGTGGACGGCGGATACACCCAATGCGGGTCCTTGCTGTTCGCCTGCGCCGCCGGACGCTCGTCGTCGGGTTTCGGCGGCGGGTCTTTTTTGCAGCTCGTGGTCGAGGCGAGAAGCGCGAACAGACAGAGCAGGGCGAGCGACGAGGAGCGGATGCGCCGATACGCGCGGACTTCGATGCCCATGGGGCGCCTCCAATTGCGGCCGAGTCGGGAACGATGCTCGCCAGTGAAAACGGCGAAAGACATGCTCGTCGGACGCGAACGCGTCCCCGCTCGGGGCGCACGCCGGAGCTAGCGGCTCGATTCGCGCACGCGGACCGTTCCCGGCCCGCCACGCGCAGTCTTTCCAGACATGCGAACGGCCGGGTCGCCCCGGCCGTTCGTCGTGACGCATGGCGGCGAAAGCGCCGTGCGGCGATCACTTCATCTGCGCGGCGACGAAATCCCAGTTCACCAGGTTCCAGAACGCTTCGACGTACTTCGCGCGGGCGTTGCGGTAGTCGACGTAGTAGGCGTGTTCCCACACGTCGCAGGTGAGCAGCGGGGTGTCCTCGCCGGTCAGTGGCGTGGCGGCGTTCGAGGTGCTGACCAGGGCCAGCGCGCCGTCCGGGCGCTGCACCAGCCAGGCCCAACCCGAACCGAAGGTGCCGATCGCGGTTTTGGTGAATTCTTCCTTGAACTTGTCGAAACCGCCGAACGCGGCGTCGATGGCTTCGGCGAGCTTGCCGGTCGGGGCGCCACCGCCGGCCGGCTTGAGGCAGTTCCAGTAGAACGTGTGGTTCCACACCTGCGCCGCGTTGTTGAACATGCCGCCTTGCGACTTGCGGACGATCTCCTCCAGCGACATCTCGGCGAACTCGGTGCCGCCGATCATGTTGTTGAGGTTGGTGACGTAGGTCTGGTGATGCTTGCCGTAATGGAAATCGATGGTCTCGGCCGAAATATGCGGTTCCAGAGCGGTGCGGTCGTAGGGCAGGGCGGGCAGTTCGATGGCCATGGCGGGTCCTTGGTCGTGGGGCGCGGTCGTGCGAATGCGCGGAAAGGGGGCGACGTCCGGAGCGGGCGCTCCGGCGACGGCGGTGGGGGAAAGCGACCGCGTCGCGCGCTCGGACGTTCGCGGATCGCGAACCGCCGAGAGATCAACGCGAGCCGTCGCCCGAGTTAGGTTCTACAATAGCGAACCGCAATTCTAACCCCACAGCGCGCGAACCCGGCTCCCGTCGGACGCGCCATCCGTAGGAGACACCGATGTCCGTGATGGAACGGATCCAATCCGAAGTCGAAGGCCATCCGATCGTGCTGTTCATGAAAGGCACGCCCCAATTCCCGATGTGCGGCTTTTCCAGCCGCACCGCGCAGGCGCTGAAAGCCGCCGGCGCCAGCGACTATCGCTCGATCAACGTGCTGGAAGACCCCGAAGTGCGCGCGAATTTGCCGCGTTTCTCGAACTGGCCGACCTTCCCGCAGTTGTTCATCAACGGCGAGCTGATCGGCGGTTGCGACATCACGCTCGAGCTGTACGAATCCGGCGAATTGGCCCGGATGATCGCCGAGTCGCAAAAAGCGTGACCATGCCGGTTTCCGGCGCGAACGCCTCCGTCGAGCCTACGGGCGAGCGCGCTGCAGACGAGCGCGCTTCGAACGAACGCGCACTGAACGAACGCGTCGTCCTGATCGTCGGCGCGCATGGCGGCTTGGGCTTCGCGGCGTCGCGCGCCTGCGCCGCCGCGGGCGCCAGCGTCGTGCTGCTGGGGCGCAAAGTGCCCAAGCTCAATCGCGTCTACGACGCCATCGTGCGCGACGGCGGCGAAGCGCTGCTGTATCCGCTGGATTTGGAGGGCGCCACGCCCGACGACTATGCGGACATGGCCGAGCGCATCGAGACCGGGCTGGGCCGCCTGGACGGCGTGCTGCACGTCGCGGCTTCGTTTCCCGGGTTGACCCCGCTGGAAAACACCGAACCGGCCACGTTCGCGCGCGATCTGCACATCAACCTCACCGCACGCTGGTGGCTGACCCAGGCCTGCTTGCCCGCGCTGCGGCGCGCGGCCGACGCCGCGGTGGTGTTCGCGCTGGATGCCCCCGAACGCACCTCCGCCGCCTACTGGGGCGGGTACGGCATCGCCCAGGCGGCCAATGCGTCGCTCGCGAAGATGCTGCACGCGGAACTCGCGGCGTCCTCCGTGCGGGTCGCGGCGCTGGCGCCTGGGCCGATGCGCACGCCGCTGCGCGCGCGGGCCTACGTCGAGGACGCGCCGGACGCCGCGCGCGACGCTGCGGAGTACGCCGCCGCCTGCGTCGAATTGCTGTCGGCGGCGGGCATCGCGCATCGCGGCGCGATCTGGAACCCATCGGCGTGAGCATCGCCTCGGCGGCGCTGCTGCTGTTTCTGATTCTCGACCCGCTGGGCAATATCCCGGTGTTCCTGAGCATGCTGCGCGGCCTGCCGCCGCGCCGGCAGCGGATCGTCCTGGCGCGCGAACTGCTGATCGCGCTCGGCGTGCTGATGGCGTTCCTTTGGGGCGGCAAATACGCCCTGGAGCTGATGCATCTGCGTCAGGAGTCGGTGTCGATCGCCGGCGGCATCGTGCTGTTCCTGATCGGCATCCGGATGATTTTCCCGCCGCCGGAGGGCCTGATGGGCGAGCTTCCGGACGGCGAGCCGTTCATCGTGCCGATGGCCATTCCGCTGATCGCCGGCCCGTCCGGCATGGCCGCGGTGATCCTGATGGGCAGCGACAATCCGCAGCGCTTAGGCGACTGGAGCCTCGCGCTCACGATCGCCTGGGGCGCCACCGCGCTCATCCTGTTTTCCGCGACCTATCTGTACCGATGGTTGGGCCAGCGCGTGCTGACCGCGGTCGAACGCCTGATGGGCATGCTGCTGGTCGCGATTTCGGTGCAAATGTTCCTCGACGGCATCGCCAAATACCTCAATCTCGGCGGCGGTTGAGGCGAGGACGAGGCGATCGACCACGGTCGGTATCGCGTCGCGCGAGCCGATGTCCGCGACCGAAATATCGTGGTTTCCGGCTCGTCTCTAAAGTGGTTTCTGAAGAACGTTCAGCCATTAATTTCAATGACTTGGCCCATGACCGTCTGTCATTAGAGTGTCACCTCAAGTGCTTATCGTGTTAACCTATAGTTAATAACGGTGGCCGCGAATCGCGGCCCGTTTCGCGAATTCCCCCGGCTATTGATCCACGGCGCTCCGGCGTCGCTCGAATCGCACGACCTAACGCATCGTCTTCACTCCTCCGAGGTTAAGCGCAATGAACCATTCCAGCCGTATCCGACTGTCGAAACTTTCGATCGGATTGCTCGCCGCACTCGCCGTGGCGCCCGCTTTCGCCCAGAGCACCTCCGCGGGTGTGGGCGGTCAAGTGTTGAACGCCGACGGCCAGCCGGTGTCCGGCGCCGAAGTGACGATCGTCCACGTCGAATCGGGCACCGTCAGCCGCGTCACCACCGACGCCGCCGGTCGCTACAACGCGCGCGGTCTGCGCGTCGGCGGCCCGTACAAGATCACCGCGAACAGCGACGGCGGTTCGCAGAGCCAGGACGACGTCTACCTCAACCTCGACGAAGTCTCGCAAATCAACATCGCGTTCGGCGCCGACGAGCTGGAAACCATCCAGGTCACCGCCAGCGGCTTCAGCCAGGTGTTCGCTTCCGACAAGATGGGTTCGGGCTCCAACGTGACCCGCCAGCAGATCGAAACCTACTCGTCGATCAACCGCAATCTGCAGGACTACGTCCGCTTCGACCCCCGCATCGCGCAGACGGACAAGTCGCGCAACGAAATCTCGGTCGGCGGCCAGAACCCGCGCTACAACGCGATCCGCGTCGACGGCATCAGCACCAACGACGCGTTCGGCCTGGAATCGAACAGCCTGCCCACGCCGAAGCAGCCGTTCTCGCTCGACGTCATCGACGAAATCGCGGTCGACGTCGCCAACTACGACGTGACCATCTCGGGCGGCACCGGCGGCGTGATCAACGCCGTCACCAAGTCGGGCACCAACGAATTCCACGGTTCGGTCTACGGCATCTATCGCGACAACGATTGGTCGGGCAAGAACCAGAACAACGTGCGTCCGGTGCTGTTCGACAACGAGCAGACCTACGGCTTCACCCTCGGCGGCCCGATCGTGAAGGACAAGCTGTTCTTCTTCGCCAACTACGAGAAGTACACCGGTAAGGAACTGTTCGTCGGCACCGGCGCCAGCAGCGGCCCGGTCGGCTCGGGCGCCAGCAACATCGTCAACATCACCCAGGCGCAGATCGACGAAGTCTTGCGCATCGCCAACAACGTGTGGGGCTTCAACCCCGGCACGCTGGCGCTGCCCGCGCTCGACACGGAAGCCGAAGAGTACGGCGTCAAGATCGACTGGAACATCAGCGATAAGCACCGCGCCAGCTTCCGCTACGGCAAGTCCGAGCAGAGCCAGGCCAACCTCAACGGCTTCGGCGCCACCAGCCTCGCGCTGAGCTCGTACCAGTACGCTCGCGACTTCGATCTGGAAACCTACACCGGCGCGCTGTACAGCGACTGGACCGAAAACTTCTCGACCGAAGCCAAAGTCTCGTTCCGCGACTACTCCGCGATCCGTAACCCGCTGGCCGATTTGCCGGCCATCGCGGTCCGCATCGGCGGCGCGACGCTGAACCTCGGCACCGAAGAGAACACCCACGCCAACGTCCTCACGACCGAGACCTGGAACGCGTTCTTCGCCGCCAACTTGTTCGTCGGCGATCACAGCCTGAAGTTCGGCTTCGATTACGAAGACAACGATATCTACAACCTGTTCGGCCGCCGCACCAACGGCGTGTACACCTTCAACTGCATCCGCACCGCGACCACGCCCCAGTTCGGCGCCGGCTGCGCGCAGTCGTTCGAATCGGGCGTCTCCAGCCGCTACCAGTTGTTCTATCCGCAGGGCGGCAATCGCGACAACATGGCCGCGATCTGGGGCATCAAGAACGTCGGCCTGTTCGTGCAGGATTCGTGGGTGGTCAACGACAACCTGACCCTGACCTTCGGCCTGCGTTACGACGAGCCGATGGTGAAGAACTCGCCGCTGTACAACGCCGCGGCTTCGGCCCCGGTCGGCCCGGTCGTCGCCGGCCGCATGACCGGCGGTTTCGGCTTCGACAACAGCGCGACCATCGACGGCAACGGCCTGCTCGAACCGCGCGTCGGCTTCAACTATCGCTTCGACGGCGAGCGCCAGATGCAGGTGCGCGGCGGTTTCGGTCTGTTCCAGGGCGCGGCCGCCTCGGTGTGGCTGTCCAACCCGTACTCGAACAACGGTATCTCGTACATCGACTACCTCGACTCGAACGGCACCAACCTGTTCTCGCCGAACCCCAACGCGCAGTTGCCGGTCGCGCTCTCGGGCGGTATCCCGGGCCGTCAGTCGATCGACTTCGTCGATCCGGACCTCGGTCAGCCGTCGGTGTGGAAAGCCAACCTCGCGTTCGATACCGAATTGCCGATCTGGGGCATGGTGTTCGGCGCCGAAATCGTCGCGACCGACGTGAAGGAAGGCATCTTCTATCAGCAGTTGAATCTCGGCGCGGTGCAGGCCGTGGGTCAAGACGGTCGCCCGATCTACTGGGACGCCAACGGCCGTAACCCGACGCGCTGGAACAACCTGGGCAACTCCACCGGCACCGTCACCTCGCGCGCCGGCAGCAACAACAGCTACAACGATGCGTTGATCGCGAGCCCGACCAGCAAGGGCGAAAGCCAGCAGTTGACGGTCTCGCTCGAGAAGCCGTTCAGCCGCGAAAGCGATTGGTCCTGGCAGTTGGCGTACACCTACACCAATGCGAAGGAAGTCAGCCCGCTGACCAGCTCGACCTCCAGCTCGCAGTTGGGCAACGTGGCGATCTTCGGCGCCAACGAAGAAGTCGCTTCGCGCTCGAACTACGAGATCCGCGACCGCTTCACCGCGGCGGTGAACTGGAAGCACGACTTCTTCGGCGACAACACCACCTCGGTCGGTTTGTTCTACGAAGGCCGTAGCGGTCGTCCGTACAGCTACACCTTCGATAACGACGCCAACGGCGACGGTCGCAACAACGATCTGCTGTACATCCCGGCGGCCCCCGGCGACGTGCTGTTCGGCACGCCGGCCGAAGAAGCCGCGTTCTGGGCGTATCTGCAGAGCAACGAGTACCTGCGCAGCCATCGCGGCCAGATCGCCGGCCGCAACGCCGCGCGCGGCACGTGGGTGAACCAGTTCGATCTGCGCGTCTCGCAAGAGCTGCCGGGCTTCATGGAAGGCCACAAGGCCGAAATCGCGCTCGACATCGCCAACGTCGGCAACCTGCTGAACAAGGACTGGGGCGTGATCGAGGAAGTCGGCTTCCCGGGCATGCGCGGCGTCGTCGAGTACGGCGGTATCGATCCGGGCACCGGCAAGTACGTGTACCGCTTCAATACCCCGGACGGCACCAACATCTACGACGACCGCGGCATCTCGCGTTGGTCGGCGCAGATCAGCTTGCGCTACAAGTTCTGATTCGGCGAAGGTCTCGTTTCGCTGCGAAAACGGCCGGGGAAACCCGGCCGTTTTCTTTCTCCGGGCGCGCATCCGACGCGCGGCATCGCGACTGTTCATCCCGATGCCGCTGCGATAAAGTCGCCCGGACCCGATAAACGACGAACAACGACAGACACGTCATGAAAGATTCCGCGTCCTCCCATTCCTCCGCCTCGGCGCTGCCGACGGTCAATGCGTCCATTTACCCGCGCGGCGGGCTCGATGTGCTGTCTCGCGACGAAGTCGCGCGCCTGCGCGACGCGTCCACCGGCGGCATGCACGAATTGTTGCGCCGCTGCGCGCTGGCGGTGCTCACCAGCGGTAGCGCCTCCGACGACCCGCGCGCGGCGCGCGAGCTGTATCCGGATTTCGACATTCAGGTGCTGCAGCAGGATCGCGGCGTGCGCATCGACTTGGTCGCCGCGCCGGCGATGGCTTTCGTCGACGGCGAGATTATCCGCGGCGTGGCCGAATTGCTGTTCGCGGTGGTGCGCGATTTGGCCTACACCGCGATCGAATTGAACAACGGCAAATCCGGCGCGCGCGATTTGAGCACGTCCGAGGGCATCACCGACGCGGTGTTCGGCTTGCTGCGCAACGCGCGCATCCTGCATCCGATCGACCCGAACCTCGTCGTCTGCTGGGGCGGCCATTCGATCAATCGCGAGGAATATCTCTACACCAAGCAAGTCGGTTACGACCTCGGCCTGCGCGGTTTGGACATCTGCACGGGCTGCGGCCCGGGCGCGATGAAAGGGCCGATGAAGGGCGCGACGATCGCGCACGCGAAACAACGCCATCGCCGCATGCGTTACATCGGCATCACCGAGCCGGGCATCATCGCCGCGGAGTCGCCGAACCCGATCGTGAATCATCTGGTGATCATGCCGGACATCGAGAAACGTCTCGAAGCTTTCGTGCGCATGGGCCACGGCATCATCGTGTTCCCGGGCGGCGTCGGCACGGCCGAAGAGATCCTGTATTTGCTCGGCATTCTGCTGCGCGAGGAGAACGCCAAGCTGCCGTTCCCGTTCATCCTGACCGGCCCGACCAGCGCCGCGCCGTACTTCGAACAGATCGACAAGTTCATCCGCCTCACGCTGGGCGACGATGCGGCCTCGCGCTACGAAATCATCGTCGCCGACCCGGACAAAGTGGCCAAGCGCATGGCCGCGGGCATCCGCAAAGTGCGCGAGTACCGCATCGCCGAGAAAGACTCGTTCTTCTTCAACTGGTCGCTGGAGATTCCGCTGGCGTTCCAGCAGCCGTTCGTTCCGACGCATGAGGCGATGGCTGCGCTCGATCTGCATCACGGCCGTAAGCCGCACGAACTCGCGGCCGATCTGCGCCGCGCGTTTTCCGGCATCGTCGCCGGCAACGTGAAGGAAGACGGCCTGCGCCGCATCGAAGCGCACGGCCCGTTCCGGATTTCCGGCGACCCCGGCATCATGCAGTCGCTCGATGCGCTGCTGCGCGCCTTCGTCGAACAGCGACGCATGAAAATTTCCGGCGCGTACCGGCCCTGCTACGAAGTGATCGCCTGAACCCAACGGCGGCGTCGGGGCGAACGATCCGCAGGCGGATCGGCGCCTCGGCCCGGGTTCATTCGCGCAGCGGCAGCCGCACCGTCGCGGTGAACACGCCGTCGGCCGAGCGCGTTTCGATGCCGCCGCGGCCTTCGGTGAACGCCTCGATTTGCGCGGCCGACGCCGGCAAACCGACGTTGTGACCGCGCGTTTCGGCTTCGCTGTCGATCGGGTAGGGGTTCTCGATCGCGATCCGCACCTCATCGTCTTCGGCGACGACCGCGATCGACAGTTCGCCGCCGCCGGGGATGCGTTCGATCCCGTGCTTGATCGCGTTCTCCACCAGCGGCTGGATCGACAACGTCGGCACGCGTACCTCCGGCAGCGCGTCGGGCAACGTCCAGCGCACGCGCAGGCGGTCGCGGAACCGCAGCGATTCGATTTCCAGATAGCGACGGATCAGCGCCAGTTCCTCGTCCAGCGGAATCTCGCGCGGCCCGCCCAAGGCGGCGCGAAAAAGATCCGCCAAATCCAACAGCAATTGTTCGGCTTCGTCCGGCCGCAGATGCACCAATGCGGCGCCGGTGTTGAGGGTATTGAACAGAAAATGCGGACGCACTCGGGCCTGCAGCGCGGTGAGCTCGGCCTGTTTGGCGCGCACGGCGAGCTGTCGCGCGTTCCAGTGGTTTTGGAACGCCGCGAGGCCGAGCCAGCCCACCACCAGCGCGATGCCGACGCTGCGCAGCAGAATGTCGCCGCGCTCCACCTGCCAAGCGCTGGACATGCCCATCGTCCACCAGAACAGATGCACCACGGCCAGCGTGACGAGCACCAACAGCGCCAACGCGACGTAGGCGACGGTTTGCGGACGGCGCGTGCGCAGCGTGCGACGCAGCACGTAGAGGCCGCCGAGCGTCAGCAGGGCGATCCATTGCACCAGCAGCGAAAGCAAGCCGAAGCGGACCCAGCGCCCCTGCGGCTCGTCGTAAGCCAGGGTCAGCACCGTGGCGAGCCCCTCGCCCGCGAGCAGCACCCAGATCACGACCCGCCCTTGCCACAGGCTGTCGAGCGGGGTGTACGGGAGGGGCGTGGCGGGCATACGGCGCTCGGGATCGGGGAGGCCATGATGCCCTGCGGGGCGCATCCGGGGCAGGGGGTGCCGCTTATGCCGCTGCGCGGGCCGCCCATCGGCCATGCGCTAGTCGCCTCGCGAGCCCCCGCCTATGCTGGCCGCCATCGATCAGGGAGGCGACATGCGATCTCATTCCGAAGGCCATATCGACGGCAACCGCGTCGACCGCCGCCGAGGCCGTCCCGGTCGTCGCCACGGCATGCGCCGGGTCGCCGGCTTCAGCATCGTCGAACTGGTCGTCGTGCTGGTGGTCCTGTCGATTCTGACCGCGGTCGCGCTGCCGCAGATCACCGCCGTGATCAACTCCAGCCGCATCACCGGCAACGCCAACGAAATCATCGGCGGCCTGCAGTTCGCGCGCGCCGAAGCGGTGCGCGCCAACCGCCGCGTGATCTTCTGTTCGATGAATCCCCTCAACCCGGTGGGCTGCAACGGCGGCGATCCTTGGCCGGGCTGGGGCGTGTTCAACGACCGCGATAACGACAACGTGGCCGACGCCGACGAACTCGTCCGCACCGGCAACGTCGAGAACCCGATGCTGGTCAGAGGCACCAATCTGCCCAACAACCGCGTGGTCTTCCGCTCGGACGGCTTGGCCTACCAGAACGGCACCAACACGCTCTTGGCCGGCACCCTCCGGGTCTGCATGCCGACCGATACGCCGAATTTGAACGCCCGCGATATCCGCATCGCCGCCGGCGGCCGCGCCAACATCGATGCCGCCGTCCCGGCGACGAACATCTGCAACCCATCGCCGAACTGACCATGCGCCTACCTTTTTCGCAACCCCAGAATTTCGGCCGCCGAGCCTTTCGCCGCGGCGCGATGTCCTCGTCGAGCGCCCAGCGCGGCGTCGGCATGGTCGAAGTGCTCGTCGCCGTGCTCATTCTCGCGATCGGCCTGCTCGGCATCGCCGCGCTGCAGGCGACGGCGCTGAAGAACAGCCTGAGCGCGATGGAGCGCAGCCAGGGCGTGGTCCACGCGTACGCGATCTTCGATTCGATGCGCGCCAATCCGGCGGCCGCGCGCGCCGGCGACTACAACCTCGCGATGACCTGCGTCGCCCCCGCCGGCGGCACGTTGGCCCAGAACGATCAACGCGCGTGGCTCACGATCATGCAGCGCGATCTGGGCGCGAGCGCCTGCGGCTCGATCAACTGCGTCGTCGACGCCTGCACGGTCGTCGTGCGATGGGACGATACGCGCGGGACCGGCGGCGTCGTCAATCAAAGCTTCACCACCACTTCCCGCATCTGAGTCCGGCCCGAATGACTACGCATCGTCGCTCTCCGCGCCGCCTCCAGGCTCGTTCGCGCATCCACGGCCTGAGCTTGGTCGAACTGATGATCTCGATGGTGATCGGGATGGTCGTCGTCGCCAGCGCCAGCGCCATTTTCATCTCCAACCGCCAAACCTATCGCGCCACCGAATCGATGGCGCGCGTGCAGGAGGGCGGCCGCGTGTCGTTCGAGATGATGTCGCGCGATATCCGCCAAGCGGCGGGCAACCCGTGCGCACAGGATTTGCCGGCGGCCAACGTGTTGAACAACGCCGCCGCCAACTGGTGGAGCAACTGGAACAACGCCGTCATCGGCTACGAAGACAATGACGGTACATTCCCGTTCGCCGGCGGCGTGGGCGGGCGCGTGAACGGCACCGACGCCATCGAGCTGAAATCCGCCGATAACATCAGCGGCGTGACCGTGGTGAGCCACAACGCCCCTTCGGCGGAATTCAAGGTCAATACCGTCAACCATCCGCTGTCGCCCGGCGACATCATCATGGTCTGCGATTTCCTGCAGTCCACCGTCTTGCAGGTCACCAACGCGTCGCCCGGCATCAACGACAACATCGTGCACAACAACGGCGCCGGCGCGCCCGGTAACTGTTCGAAGGGGCTCGGGTTCCCGACCAATTGCGGGTCCGCGGTCGGCACGCCCCACACCTACGGCCCCGGCTCGACCATCGTCAAGGTGCAGGCGTCCCGTTGGTACATCGGCAACAACGCCAACGGCGGACGCTCGCTGTTCCGCACCGTTCTCACCAACGCCGGCGGCAACGCGGCCACCCGCAACGAAGAAATCGTCAGCGGCGTGAACGATATGGACCTGCAGTATCTGGTCCGCAATACCGGCGACTACGTCGATGCGGGCGCCGTCGCCAACTGGGGCAACGTCGTCGCCGTCCGCGTGATGTTGACCATGGCCGGCACCGATCGCATCGGCACCGACGGCAACGTCCTCCAGCGCAATCTCGCGCACACCGTCACTATGCGGAATCGCATGCAATGAGCAGATTCTCCTCTCTCGCCGCGCGCGCGGCTTTCGGTCGATCGCCGCTGCGTCAGCGCGGCGCCACGCTCGTCGTCGTCTTGGTGCTGCTGTTGGTGATGACGCTGCTGGGCCTGGCGAGCTTGCGCGGCACGCTGCTCGAAGAGCGCATGACCTCGAACCTGCTCGATCGCAGCATCGGTTTCCAGAACGCCGAAGCGGCGTTGCGCGAGGCCGAAGCGCTCGTCTCCGGCGCGATCGTGGTGCCCGCCAACGGCTGCAACGCGCAGGGCATCTGCGCGACGCCGATCGCCGCCGATCAAGAACGCTGGCTCAACCCCGGCTTCGTCGGTTGGGCCACCAGCCCCAACATTTCCGCCGCCGATCCGGCCAACCGCCCGCAGTACATCATCGAGTACATGGGCGAATTCCCCGACATTCTCGCCAACCAGCTCAACCGCAGCGCGAACGAAGCGCAGTACGGCGGGCAGGGCGGCATCCAACTCCGACGTTTCTACCGGGTCACCGCGCGCAGCCGCGACCCGGGCGCCAACGATCGCTCCTTCGTCGTCCTGCAATCTTCCGTTGCGGTGAGGTAATCGACCATGTCTTCCGTCTTCTCGAATCGCACCTCTTTCCGCAGCGGACTGCGCGCGCGCCTGCATCGCGCGATGGTCGGCTGCGCCGCGATGTCCATCGGCTTGCTGGCCGGTTTGTCCTCGCTGCCGACGCATGCGGGCGTGACCATCCCGCAATCGCCGCTGTCGCTGGGCACGCCGGTGCCGGGCAACTTGGCGCTGACGCCATCGGTGGAATGGCCGACCATCCATACGCAAGCGAACTTGGGCGCTTACAACCCAGCGCGCGTATACATCGGTTATTTCGACTCGAAGACGTGCTACCGCTATTCCTATTCCGCGAACGAGCCGGATCGGCATTTCTATCCGGTGTCCAAGACCGCCAACGGCCGATGCAACGGTCAAAACGCTTGGAGCGGTAACTTCTTGTCGTGGGCGGCGACGCAGACCATCGACCCGTTCCGCTTCGCGTTGACCGGCGGTTACCGCGTTAGGGATACCCCGACCGAAACGTGGCTGGAAAAAGCCCGCCATTCGCCCGGCTTCGGTCAGTATCCGAACCGTTCGATCAACGGCGGCAACGTCACCGATTCGACTCCCTCTAACTTCAACACCTTCAATTTGCGCATCCGCGATTTGCGCAACGAGATGTATTTCACCGATACGGGCAACGTCGATGCGCCGGCCCTGTTGGTCGAGTACAACCCGGCGATCCATAACCTCGGCAACAACGCTGCGGATCGCAGCCGTGTGTATCGCGTCAGCGTGCGCGTCAAAGTCTGCGATCCGAACGTCGGCGTCGAACCGTTCTGCAAACAGTATGCGCAGGGCTGGAAGCCGGAAGGCTTGATTCAGGAATATCACCAGAAACTGCGCTATAGCGTCTTCGCCTATCTCAACGAGAGCGGTGCGGCGCGTAACGGCGGCGTGATGCGCGCGCGCCAGAAATACGTGGGGCCGTCCACCTATCTGCCCGGTAGCCCGCCGGCCGTGAACCCGGCGACCGAATGGGATCCCGTCACCGGCGTGTTGGTCCGCAACCCCGACACCGCCGACGCCAATGCGACCGGCAACGGCGTCGCCGATAGCGGCGTGATCAACTACATCAATAAGTTCGCGCAGATGACCAACCGCAATCCGAAGTCGAACGACCCGGTGAGCGAGCTGTATTACACGGCACTGCGCTACTTCAAGAATCAGGGTAACGTGCCCGAGTACTCGAACATGACGGGTAACGCCGCGCAGCGTTACGAGATGGCCGACGGTTTCCCTGTCATCACCGCCTGGGACGACCCGATGCTGTATGCGTGCCAGTCGAACGCGATCCTCGGCATCGGCGACGTGTATACGTGGTTCGACCGCGGCTTGCCCGGCGGGCGAGCCGGCAACGAAAACGTCCCGGCCGCGGTGAATGCGGATACGACCGTCAACGTCGAAACGCGCATCGCTCAAATTTTCTCGATGGAAGGGTTCGCGCCGGGCCACACGGGCAATTTGTTCAGCGGCGGTCGTTTGAATGCGCCCTACCTCGCGTCCTTGGCGTACGACGCGCATACGCGCGACATTCGCCCGGTCGATTTGCCCGGCATGCAAACCATCTCCACGCACTGGGTCGACGTCCGCGAGAATCAGCAGTTGGAAGGCCGTGCGGACAACCCGTATTGGTTGGCGGCGAAGTACGGCGGCTTCAAAGTGCCGCTCGGCTTCGATCCCGACGCCAACGGCGCGACGCCTTTGGACTTGACCTGGTGGAACTCCACCAACGAGACCCTGACCGACCGCAACGGCGTGCAGTTGCCGCGTCCGGACAATTTCTATGTCGCGTCGGAAGCCGACAAGATGGTCGCCGGCCTGCGCCGCGCGTTCCAGAACATCGTGCAAGAGGCGACCGCCTCGGGCAGCTCGCTGTCCGCCAATAGCACCGTGCTGCGCAACGGCACCAAGATCTATCAAGCGCAATACGTGACCGGACGCTGGAGCGGCGACATCCTCGCCTACAACGTCGATCCGGTGAGCGGCGCGTTGACCGAGGATTGGCGCGCGTCTTCCAACGTCCCGGCGTGGGCGTCGCGCAAGATCTACGTGCACACCGGCAACAACTATCGTCAATTCACCTACGCCAATCTCAGCGGCACGGACGCTGCGGCGCTAGGTTCGCAGCAGGTGGTCGATTATCTGCGCGGCGATCGCTCCAACGAAACGCCGAACGGCCTGCTGCTGCGCGCGCGCAGCAGCTTGATCGGCGATATCGTCGACTCGCAGCCGATTTACGTGGGCGCTCCCAATGCGTCGCTGCACAACGGCAAGCTCTTCAGCGGGGCCAGCTCCTACGCCGCCTACGCCGCGACGCAGGCTTCGCGCCGCTCGGTGGTTTACGTCGGCGCCAACGACGGCATGCTGCACGGGTTCGACGCCACCACCGGCGCGGAAACCTACGCGTTCGTGCCTTCGGCCGCGATCCCGAATCTGCGCGACTACACCGATCCCGATTACGTCCACCGCTATTACGTCGACGGCGAAATCACCATCGCCGACGCCTACTTCGGCAATCGCTGGCGCTCGGTGCTGGTCGGCACCATGGGCCGCGGCGGTCGCAGCGTGTTCGCGCTCGACGTCACCGATCCGGACGACGTGGAATTCCTGTGGGAAAAAACCTCCGACGACGTCTCGGCCATCGGCAACATCATCGGTAAGCCGATCATCGCGCAGGTCGCCGACGGCGATTGGCGCGTGCTGATCGGCAACGGTCCGAACGGCAACGGCGACCGCGCGCAACTGCTGATGTTCGATCTCGAGGACGGCGACGACACCGTCGTGGACACCGGCGAAGGCAACGACAACGGTATGTTCGGCGTGAACGCGTGGGCTAGCGGCCTGAGCGAGTTCGTCGACACCGTGTACGCCGGCGATCTGCGCGGCAATATGTGGAAGATCACCGATCTCGACAGTACGCCGACGGTCCAGCGCTTCTTCAACGCCAACAGCGGCGGCGTCGTGCGTCCGATCACCGTCACGCCGACGGTCGCGGTCAATCCGAGCACCGGCGAAACTTGGGTGATGTTCGGCACCGGCAGTTACTTCACCGTGGCCGACCAAACCAATCGCGACCTGCAGCAGTGGTTCGGGTTGATCGATCGCGGCACCGCGATCCTCGATCGCAGCGGCCTGGAGCAGGTCGATATTCTCCAGCAGGGCACGAGCAACGGCACGTTGGTGCGCACCATCGAAACCAACGCGGCCCCGGGCGTGGACGGCTGGTACATCGACTTGATCGAACCGGGCGCCACCGATACCGGCGAACGCATGGTCGTGCCGAATATCTTCCGCGGCGGAGCGTTGATCGGCGTGACCCGGATTCCCGACAACACCGTCAGCGACCCCTGCAACGCCAGCGGCGCGACAGGCTTCATCATGGCGGTCAATCCGTTCACCGGTGGACGGCTGGATACGCCGCCGTTCGACATCAACGGCGACGGTCAATTCAACGCGGGCGACAACCTCAACGGCACGCCGGCGTTCGGCTTCGGCTTGGATGCGGGCACCTACAGTCCGTTGTTGATCAGCGACCGCTTCTATTTGAACGACCAAAACGCCAATATCACGCAAGGACGCGTGCCCTTCGGGACGCAGCCGCCGATCCGCGTCTCTTGGCGCGAAATCATTAGGAACTGACCATGACGATCCAGAAACGACCGCAATTCGCGCCATCGGCCCGGCAGACCGGCTTCACGCTCGTCGAAGTGCTGATCGTGGTGTTCATCATCTCCGTGCTGACGATGATCGCCTACAGCACGTACCAGGACTCGTTGGTGCGGACGCGCCGCAGCGCTGCGCAGGGTTGCTTGCTGGAGTATTCGCAGTTCATGGAGCGCTTCTACACCACCAATCTGCGCTACGACCAGGACCGCAACGGCGTCGCGGTGCCGGCCCCGACCTGCACCGCCGGCCCGGACGTGAACAACTTCTACACCGTGAGCTTCGCGGCGGCGCCGACGGCGACCGCGTTCACGCTGCGAGCGGTGCCGACCGCCGTGCAAGCGGCCAGAGACACGCGCTGCATGACGATGACCATCAATCAGGTCGGCACCAAGACAGAGTCCGGCACCGGCAGCGTCGACGATTGCTGGTAACGCCGCGCCGGCGCGAGATGTTCGACGAACGACCCGCCCCTCGGCGGGTCGTTTTTCGTTTCTGGGGCTGCGCGAACTCCAAACTGCTCGCCGCGCGACGGATGTGAGTCGCGAACGCGCGACATAGGCAAACGCGAGTCGCGCGGGTCAGTCCGCGCATTCGTTCGAGAAAGGCGAACGGCGCGTCGAATGCGGCCGAAGGGCAAAGAAAAACCCGCGACTCGCGTCGCGGGTTTTCGGTATTTGGCGCCCGAAGTTGGACTCGAACCAACGACCCCCTGATTAACAGTCAAGTGCTCTAACCGGCTGAGCTATTCGGGCGGGGCTGCATATCTTAATGAGCCGGCCGCGCGCGATCAAGCGCGGCGCTCACCCGCCGTCGGCGCAGGCCGTGGCGGCGCCGGGTCGCGCGGGTTGCGCGCGTAGGCGTCCGCTGTTGGCCAGCACTAGGCTGAGCGCCTTCGTGGGCCCGCGCCGGTCGCAGAGGGTGAAGGTAACGTTGGAGCCGGCGTTGCTGCCGTTGGCTTGCACCACCAGCCGCGGACGGCCCTGCGTGCTGCGTAGCCGTACGTCGCCGCTCAATTTCGACTGGCGATGGACGAGGGGCTCGCTTCCGCTGCGCTCGCGGTCGCCGTTCAGATCGATGAATGCGATCCAGCCGTCGCTCCAGTCGATCCCGCCTGCGCAGGTCTCGCGATCGGCGCTGGGGCAGACCACCGCGTCGCGGTTGTGGACCACGGCGTCGCGCATCGCCGCGTAGAGGGTCATCGTCATCGCGCTGCGGGCCGAGGCCGCGTGCGATTGGGCCATCGCCGCGCGGTAATTGGGCAGGGCGAAGCCGAATACCAGAATGGCGAGCCCCATGCCGAGCAGGGCGTCCAGCAGCGTGAAGCCGCGCGGGCGGGCGAGAGCGAGCTTACGGGCCCGGCGTCGGGCGAACAGGGAGGTCGCGAACGGAATTGCGGCGGACATGCGGAGTCTCGTGAGTGGCGAAGGGAGGGCGTCAGTCTCCGTTCGCGCCCCGTCCCGACCCATCGGGCGCCGCCGCGCCGCCGCGTAGGAAAATCCCGATACGCGCGTCGTCGTCGTCCTGCGGCCCGCCGCATTCCCGCGCGCGGGTTCGCGACGTTCTACACTGTGCCGTTTCCACCGCGCCGCGCGGCGAACGCGCCGACCATGACCACTCTGCACCGCGAAACTTCGGACAGCGCTTTCCGCCTGGTCGCGCCGTACACGCCCGCCGGCGATCAGCCGCAGGCGATCGCGCGCTTGATCGAGGGGTTCGACAACGGGCTCGCGCGACAGACCCTGCTGGGCGTGACCGGCTCGGGCAAAACCTACACCGTCGCCAACGTGATCCAGGCGGTGCAGAAACCCACGCTCGTAATGGCGCACAACAAAACGCTCGCGGCGCAGTTGTACGGCGAGTTCAAAGCGTTCTTCCCGGATAACGCGGTCGAATACTTCGTCAGTTACTACGACTATTACCAGCCGGAAGCGTACGTCCCGTCCAGCGACACCTACATCGAGAAGGACAGCTCGGTGAACGAGCACATCGAGCAGATGCGCCTGTCCGCGACCAAGGCGCTGCTGGAGCGGCGCGACGCGATCATCGTCTGCACGGTGTCCGCGATCTACGGCTTGGGCGATCCGAACGAGTATTTCCGGATGGTGCTGCATATGGTGCGCGGCGAGCGCATCGATCAGCGCGAATTGATCCGTCGCCTCACCGAAATGCAGTACACCCGCAACGACATGGAACTGCGGCGCGCGACGTATCGCGTACGCGGCGAAGTGATCGACGTGCATCCGGCCGAATCCGACAACGAAGCGCTGCGGATCGAACTGTTCGACGGCGAGATCGAGCAATTGACGCTGTTCGACCCGCTGACCGGCGAAAGCCTGCGCAAGGTGCCGCGCTACACCATCTATCCGAAATCGCATTACGTCACCACGCGACGCACGGTGCTGGAGGCGATCGAGGCGATCAAGACCGAGCTGACGCCGCGCTTGGAGTATTTCTACGCCGCGAACAAATTGGTGGAAGCGCAGCGCTTGGCGCAGCGTACGCAGTTCGACATCGAGATGATGGCCGAAGTCGGGTTCTGCACCGGCATCGAAAACTACTCGCGCCAACTCACCGGCCGCATGGAAGGCGAAGCGCCGCCGTGCTTGTTCGATTATTTGCCGCCGGACGCGCTGTTGGTGGTGGACGAATCGCACGTGACCGTGCCGCAGATCGGCGCGATGTTCAAAGGCGATCGGTCGCGCAAGGAAACGCTGGTGGAATTCGGGTTTCGTCTGCCGTCGGCGCTGGATAACCGGCCGCTGCGGTTCGAGGAATGGGAAGGCCGCGCGCCGCGCACCATTTTCGTCTCGGCCACGCCGGGCAAATACGAATTGGAGAAATCCGAAGGGCAGGTGGTCGAACTGGTGGTGCGCCCGACCGGTTTGGTCGACCCGGAGGTCGAAATCCGCCCGGTCGCCACGCAGGTGGACGACCTGCTCGGCGAAATCCACGAGCGCGTCGCGATGGGCGACCGCGTGCTGGTCACCACGTTGACCAAACGCATGGCCGAGAATCTCACCGAGTATCTCGGCGATCACGGCGTTCGCGTGCGTTATCTGCACTCCGACATCGAAACCGTGGAGCGCGTGGAGATCCTGCGCGACCTGCGCCTGGGCGTGTTCGATGTGCTGGTCGGCATCAATCTGCTCCGCGAAGGTTTGGATATGCCCGAGGTGTCGCTGGTCGCGATCCTCGACGCCGACAAGGAAGGCTTCCTGCGTTCGGCCGGCTCGTTGATCCAGACCATCGGCCGCGCCGCGCGCAACGTGCGCGGCAAAGCGATTCTCTATGCCGATGTCGTCACCCGCTCGATGCAGGCCGCGCTCGACGAAACCGGTCGCCGTCGCGAGAAACAGCTCGAATACAACGCGGCTCACGGCATCGTGCCGACATCGATCGTGCGCCAGGTGATGGACGTGATGGAAGGCGCGCGCGCCGAACCCGCCCCGAGCGACAAGAAGGCGCGCGGGCCGAGCGGTCGCGTCGCCGAAACGCGCGAGGACTACGCCGCGCTCACCCCGGCGCAGGTCGCGGCGAAGATCGCGGCGCTCGAACAGACGATGTATCGGCATGCGCGCGATCTCGAATTCGAGGACGCCGCGCGCGTGCGCGACGAAATCCGCCGACTCAAAGAGTCGAGCCTCGGATGAACGCGTCCGCGTCGAGGCCGCCGTCGTGAACGAGGCCGTCGCCGTCGCGACCGAATCGCGCGCGCGTTTCCCGCGCGTGCAGTGGATCGGCTTGGCGTGGCTGGCGGTCTACCTGCCGACGTACCAAACGGCCTACGGCGCGCGGAATTTTCTGTTCCTGTGCAATATCGGCGTGATCCTCACTGCGGCCGGCCTGATCGCGCGCAACCGCCTGCTGCTGTCGAGCCAGGCGGTGGCCGCGCCGGTGATCGCGCTGGCCTGGGTGCTCGATGTCGGCTGGAAACTCGCGACCGGCGAGTTTCTGTACGGCGCCACCGCGTACATGTGGGACCCCGCGTTCCCGCTGTTCGCCCGGTTGCTGTCCCTGTACCACATCGCTTGGCCGCTGCTGCTGTGGTGGATGCTGCGCCGCGTCGGCTACGACCCGCGCGGCTGGCCGCTGCAGGCGGGTATCGCGGCCTTGGCGATGATCGCCGGGCGCTGGCTCGCGCCGGCTACCGAAAACATCAATTTCGCGTGGACCGACCCGTTCTGGGGCCGACAGCTCGGCCCGACCCCGCTGCACTTGCTGACCTGCTGGGGCGTACTGTCCGGCGTGGCCTACGGCGCCACCCATCTGCTGCTGCGCCGCGTCTTTTCCCGCCCGGCCGATCCTTTGCGGGCTTCCGCGCCCGCGTCGGCCTCCGTGTCGAAGCCGGCCGACGGTTCCGTCCCGTAACGACTGGTGTTACCATAGCCGCCCTTTCGGGCAGCGGCATACGCTCGACGGGCGGTTAGCTCAGCGGTAGAGCACTACCTTGACATGGTAGGGGTCACAGGTTCGAACCCTGTACCGCCCACCACTTTTGTGGATACGACGGCCAAGGTCTCGCGACCTTGGCCGTTTTCGTTTGCGCACGCATTCGCACGATAGTGCGCAGCGTCGTGCGACGCTGCGCCATCGCTTGCGTTCGGCTCACGCCGCCCGCGCTTCGCCTTCTTGCGGCATCGCTTGCGCCGCGGCGTTCGCGGTGGGCGCGTCTTCGCTCTCGACGCCGGTCGGTGTGCGCAGCACCGTCCAGAGGCAGAGCGCGATGGCGACGATCTGGCTGATGCCGGAGACGACGAAGCGGTCCAGGCCGTTATCGAGCGGCGTGCCCATGAACGGTATCACCGCGGCGAACGCGAGCCACAGCAGCGCCATCTTGAACAAGCGGCCGCCCGCCAACGCGCCGCCCGCAGCGACGAGACTCCACAGCCACAGCGGCGCGAACAGGCCGGTGTGATCGGGCAGGAACGGGCTGCGGAACGCGGCCAGCGCGAGCAAGGCGGTCCAGGTCATCGCCAATTCGTGACGCGACATGCGCGGCGCACGGCGCGCGGCCAAGGCGGTAAGCGCGACGATGATCAGCGTCCACACCCAGCCCACATGCCGACTCAGCGCCATGTCCATGCCGGGCACGCCCAGCGCTTTCAGCTTCAAGATCACGCCGGGCACCGAATCGTTGATCGCCGCGACCGGCGCCAACTGCGGGATTTCCAAGAACGCCCAAGCCTCGCCGCTAGCCAAACGCGGCAGATGGAATTCGAACAGCGCGCGGAACGGGTTTTCCCCGAGCCACAAAAACGCCACGACCGTGTAGATCGCCGAGAAGCCCAAGGTCCAGAACAGCGCGCGCCAGCGTTTGGTCAGAATCAGATAAATGCCGAGCAGGCCCGGAAACAGCTTGAACACGGCGAAGCCGAACAGCGCGCCGCCGAGGATCGGTTTGTCGCGCCAGAACAACGCGAACGCCATCAGCGACAGCGCGATCGCCGACAATTGGAAGTTGCCCAATTGCAGGGTGAGCGCGGTCGGCGTGGCCACCCAGATCGCGGGAATCAGCAGCGCGGCGCGACGCCCGACGGAGCCGCCGATCCACTTCGCGACGCCGAGCGCGCACAGCAGCACGATCAAGCCCTGCATCGCGAACCACACGCCGCGCATCTGCTCGAAATCCAGGCCCGCGGCGACGCCGAGCATCGGCAGGATCAAGAACTGCGGCAGGTAGAGGTATTCGTCGATCTTGAAGATGCCGTAGAACCCGGCGTAGTGCTCGCCGAGGTAAACGTTCGGCGTGTTTTGATCGGCCAGTTCGGCCGCATGCCAGTAGCCCGACATGCAACTGTGGCGTGTGTAGAACTGATCGAAGCCGAACGCCGAGGCCTGCTGCGCCTGCGGGTCGAGCATGAACCAGGCGATGCCGACCGTGCGGCCGAGCGCCGCCGCCGCGATCAACAGCCAGAAGAACGCGAGCATCGGGCGGTCGCGACGCAGCGTATCGAGCGCGGCCGGCAAACGCTTGGCGAGCGGCGAGCACCCGATGGCGGCGCCGATCGCGGCGATCGCGAAGGCGGCGATCGGCGGCAGGCCGAACGCGGCGAGCGCGGTGCCGGCCAAGATCGCGATCAGCGTCGAGAGCAGTCCGGCCGCGACCCAGCGATCGAGAGACGGGGCGAGAGCGTGGCTCGAATTCATGCGCGGACTCCTTGAATGCGTCGGGGTGCGTCGAAATCAGTCGGAAGCGGGGCGTGCGGGCGAAGCGTGTAGCGAACGAAGCGTGTCGCGAAAGCGTGCGGCGCAGGGCTCAGGCGGCGAGGCCGTCGACCTTGCCCGAGAACAGAAAACGATCGAGATCTTGGAAATCGTCGAACACGATATCCGCACCCTGCGCGCGCGCATCGCCGGAAACGCGATCCACACGCAGCAGCGTGGTCATGCCGAATCGATTGGCGCCCTCGACATCGCAGCGCGGGCTGTCGCCTACCATCCATATCTCGTGCGGTTCGATTCCGAGTTTCTGGATCGCCAATTCGAACGGCGCGGGATCGGGTTTGTCGGCGCCGGCCTCTTCGGACGTGACCACGTAATCGAAGCAATCGTCGAGACCGAAATACACGATCTTGCGGAATTGGATCTGCGAGGTGAGGTCGGTGATGATCGCGGTGGCGATGTCGCGATTGCGCAGATTCGTCAGCAGCTCGCGCACGCCCGGATACAGCGCGCAATGCGAGAGGAACGTGCGCCAATACGTCTGTTCCAGGTCGAGCGTGATCAGCAACTGCGTCTTGCGGCCGAGAATTTCGATGCCGCGCTGAAAATACAGCAAGCGGCTGTGCGAGCTGGCGCAGGCGCCGAGCTGTTTCTTGACGTCGTCGCGGGCCTGCGCGAAAGCGCTGCGCACGCTGTCCAGATCGGCGCCTAACAGGCGCACGGCTTTCGCCTCGGTCGCCGCGGTCGCTTTCGCGTGCGGTTCTTCGTAGGCGTACAGCGTGTTGTCGGTGTCGAAAATGATCGCGCGCGGCGCGCGAAGCGTTTTCGCCGGATGTTGGACCACCATGTCAGCGTATCCTGTTCTTAAGGGATTCTTCGATCTGCAGCAGTACCATCAACTGCATGATCCCGGTCATGCCGTCTTCCCACTGCGGCCGGATGTCGAGCATTTCCTGCAGATTCGGCGCCAGCGACGCGGCGGCCAGCGCGATGTCCTCCGCCGACACGTCGCCTTCGATGGTCATGCCGACTTCGTCGGAATCCTCGGCCAGTTCGATGTCCAAATGCAGGCCGCAAATGCCGATCAGAATCCGCGCCAGGCGCTCGTGGTAGGTGCCGTTGCGGATCTGCGCGGACAATTTGAGCGGAATGGCGTGCGGCGACGCGGCCGATTCGAGCTGACGTTGATTGACCGGCCGCAGCTTGAGGATCAAATCGGCCGCCGCGCGCTGCGGGTGGATATAGCGCTGCGAATCGATCGCGCGACGCTCCAGCGAGCGCAAGACCGTGTCCAGCGCGTGACCGCGCTCGTTCACGTCGCGATGGATCTTCCACGCGCGGCGCAGATCTTCGTCGATGTCCAGGAATACCGCGACATCGAAGCGTTTGCTCAGTCGCGGCATGCGCAGCGCATGCAGACCCGAGACGACCACGACATCGTTCCGCTGCAGGACGACCGGCGCCAGAAAACGTCCGGCTTTGTGATCGTAGTGACGACAGACCACCGGTTTGCCGTCCATCAGCGCCAGCGCATCGCTGTTGAAGCGCTGCAGATCGTTCGCGCGCGGGTTGAGGTGGGTCAGGCCTTTCCACATCGGCGCATAACGATCCCAGACGTGGTAATCGTCGCCGGACAAATGCACGACCGTGTGCGAGCCGAAAATGCCGGTGAGCGCGCGCGCCAGCGTGTCCTTGCCCGCGCCGGAATCGCCGGCGATGCCCAGCCGCAGCGGTTTCTGCGAAATGCGGAAATAATCGTTGCGCGCGACGCGCTCGCGCAGCATCTGCAGAATCAACACCACGCCGGTGGCGATCACCAGCGTCATCCACAGCGATGCGACGTGCGGGCTCATCGCCGCGGCGAGCGGCGCGAGCGGTTCGGCGAGCGTCCAGCCGAACGGCTCGATGGTCGCGCCGGGCGAAATCAGCGCATGCATGCCGATCACCAACGCCGACAACGCCGCGGTCAATAGGATCGCGCTGCGGTCGCCCTGCAATTGATGCGCGACCAGAAACGGCACCAGCCACAAATACCAACCGGGCGGCGCCGGCGTCGTCATCACCACCAGGAAGAACGACAGGCCGGTCACGGCCAACAGCAGATCGAAACTGATGCGGCGCAGGCGCCAGACCGCATACGCGGCCAGCAGATACAGCGTCGGCGTGAGATACAACTGCATCGTGTGCCCGAGCGGCAGCGCGAAATCGAAGATGCGCGCGGATTCCTGCGTGCCGAGCACCATCCGCAGGAAGCCGGGCGAGAACAGGCACAGCGCCTGCGGAATCAGGCCGATCGCCAAGCCGGCCGCGAACGGCGTCTGCAGCGTGCGCAGGCGTTTGTTGCGCCACAGATAAATCGCCAGGAACGGCACGGCGAGCAGCATGCTGAACTTCGCCGACAGCGACAGGCCGAGCGCGATCCCGCTGGCGCGCGGGCGCAGATCGCGCAGCAGCACCAACGACGCCAACAACAGCGCGATCGGAATGATGTCGGTCTGCCCGTTCCAATAGGTCACGTACAGCGCGATCGGCGACCACCAATACAGCCACAGCAGTTTGCGCGGGTGCTGCGGGAACAAACGGTTCAGCAGAAGCAGGGCGGCGAAATCGGCGAGCAATAAGCTGGCGCGGAAACCGATGGCGAGGAAGATCGCGTGACCGCTGGCGGCGGCGAGCGACCAGCCGAGCGCGAGCGTCGGCAGGTGCGCTATCAGCATCATCGGGCCGTAGGGATACGCCAGCGGCGTGCCGCCGTCGTCGAGAAAGGTCGTCCACGGGTCGAGCGACGGATGCGCGATCGCGTGTTCGACGAACGGCACGAACCACGTCTGCTGAATCTGCGGCGCTAAACACACGATCAACAGCAGTCGCAGCGCGAGGCCCGCGAGAAAGACGGGCGAACGCCGAATCGACTTCGGCAACCCGATTTTCGACGACAGCGTTTCGATGCTCAACGCCACAGCGCGGGTTCCTTGGTGCAGACGGCGTCGGCCACGATGCCCTCGCGCGCCAGCAGCGCGCGCAGAGCGGGAATTTCGGTCGCGGCCTCGCGTCCCTGCAGTTCGGGCGAGACCAGGCACAGCTTGAATCCGGCCCCGCGCAGGCGCTCGGCTTGCGCGCGATCCAGCGGGAACCGCGTGAAGCAATCGACCCACACCCAGTCGACTTGGCCCGCCAGCGTCAGCGCGGTGTCGATCGACTCGAATTCGGACACGCGCACCGCGCAGCGCGATTCGCCCATGCGCGCGGTGCGGATCAGGAACGGAAACGACTGATCGAGGAAGAACCAATCCTCAATGCCGCGTTCGCGCATCAGCGCGATCAAACGCTGTTCCAACCCTTCTTCCTTGACGTTGAGGATCAGCAGGCGATGCCGATACGCGTCGAGCCAGCGTTCGAAATCCTCGCCGTCGACGAACGCGTCGTGATGCACGATCAGACGGTCGCCATAGCTGCGCAGATCGAGTTCGACGCCGTACTCGACGGGCGTCGCGCGCAGGTCTTCGGCGGTGTTGCGGCGATGGCGAACCAGAATCATGCGGGGCGGGCCGGTGATGAGGGCGGGGCGTCCTCGCGGGCGAGTTCGCGGCGCAGGCGCAGGCTGTAGTCCACCGTGCGGCGGATGAAGCGCGCCTTCGCGCGCCAGTTCACGTTCCAGTGCGAGACCCCGTGCGCGCGCTCGCCGAAACGCACGGGGAAGCGGCGGACGCGCAGGCCCTGATGCAGCGCTTGGTAGTAGGCGTACAGATCGAGCGAGAAATCGTGCGGCGGCGAACGCCAACGCGCGAAGAACGCGCGCGGGAACAGCGTCGGCTGCGCGTTGATGTCCCACAGCCGACGACGCAGCAAACCGGTTTCGAAGATCGACATGCCGATCGTGAACACCGTATCGGCGAGCGGCCGGCCGTAACGGCGGCCTTTGACGAAGACGCCGTCGACCGCGCCTTCGAACAAGTCCAGCCCGCGGATCGCATCGGCCGGGTCGGTCTGCATGTCGGCATGCGTCCAACCGATGATCTCGCCCTCGGCCGCGGCGAGGCCGGCGAGAATGCCGAAGCCGTAACCTTGGTTCTTCTCGACCCGCACGCTGCGGATGCGCGAAGGTGCGCGCAGCAGTTCCGCCAGCACCGCGGGCGAATCGTCGGTGGAGCCGTTGTCGACCAGAATCGCCTCGACATCCTCGCGCACGAAAATTTCGCGCAAGCGCGCCACCAGAAGCGGCAGATTGCGCGCTTCGTTGTAGCAGGGGATGACCAAACTCAGTCGCATGCCGGGCTCACTCCGCGTCGATCTTGCGCAGCACGACCGACCGGCCCATCGCGAACACCGAGGGCATCAGCTTCACCAATGCGCCGTCCATCGCGTCGATCGCGCGCAGCGCGAACCGCGGCAATTCCACCGTCTTCGCGCGCACCACCACGCCGCCGGAGGCGAGGAACACGAAACATTCGTTCAATTCGTTCTTTTCGATGCGGAAGCCGGGAATGCGCCGTTCGAATTCGCCCTCGTCCCGGAACATCAGTTCGGGAATCGCGCAATTCGCCGACCACGGGTCGCGCGGGTCGTTGGCGACGACGTTCGGATCGAACACGTCGATGTCGTAGGACCAACCCTCGTGCCGCATCGCGCGCAGCGCCAGCTTGAGCAGGAAGCAGGTGTTGAGTTCCTGGATCAGCACCACGCCGTTCGGGGCCAGCATCTTGCGCACGCTGGCGAAGAAACGCGCGGGATTCGTCAAGTGGTGAATCATGTGGCTGAAGATCGCCGCATCGATCGAGCCATCGGGGTAGGGCGGGTCCATCGCATCGGCCACATCGTCGGTCCACGGGCGCGGTTCGACGTCGGAGATGCGGAACCCCTCGTGTCGGATGAATTCCTTGCTCAATCCCGAACCGGCGCCGAATTCGACCACGCGCATGCCGGGGCGCAAATGTGCGTTCATCCAGTCGTAGCGCTTATGCAGGAGGAATTCGAGATTGCGCGGGCGATGCGTCAAAAAATATTCGCGCGCCCGGGCGACATCGCCTTCGTGCTCGAAGCGGTTCTCTTCGTGCGTGGGGAAGTAGGTGCGCGGCAGCGGCCAGGATGCGGGGCCTTTGCGTCGGGCGTTCGCGTCGTCGCCGTCTTTTTTGCGCGCATGACGACGCAACGCAGTTCGCGCCGAGCGTGCGTGGCGCAGGATCGGCGTTTCGAGTTCGCCGCGGTCGCCGTAACGGCCGTCGGCGTCGGCGCGCGCGGCGGTGGTGGCGCCGAAAATCGTGCCGAAGGCCAGCGCGATCGAGGTGAGCAATGCGAGTGAGCGCGGCATGGTCTGTCCTTATTCCATGGTGGCGAGAGCGGAAGGCGAAGGCGCCGCGGCCGGGATCCGGCCGTCGAGCGCTTTCGCGTAGGGATGCGCGGGCCAGCGGTCGAAACAGCGCTGCCAGTACTCGAACGTGCGCAGATCGTCCGGTGTGCCCCAGCACAGATAATGCTCGATTTCGAAGATTTTGCAGCGCAAACCGAGCGCGATCGCGTCGTTGATGCAGGTATCGACGTAGAACTCGCCGTTGATGCGGCCGTCGCGGGCGATCATCGCTTCGGCCGCGGCCGCGAAATCGCGCGCGCGTTTGAACGTGAACGCGCCGACGACGATCGGATCGCGGGTCGGATCGGCGAGCGGCGTTTTCACCGACACCGAGCGCACGATGCCGTCGCGTTCGTCCACCCACCCGTAATGCTGCGGCCGGCGGATCGCGCCCGGATAGCCGCGCGCGGTCCAAATCAGCACATCGGCCTCGTCGTCGTCGAGCGCGGCGCGCAGCGCGTCGGCATCGAAGATCGCGCCGTTGTCGCAGGCGCCGATGGTGAGCGGCGCGTCGAGTTCGGTCTCGCTCAAACCCATCAGGCAGGTGCGCGCTTGACCGTCGGTCACGGCCTCCAACTCGACCGTCGCGCAGCCGGGGAAACGCTGCCGCAGCGTTGTTTCGATCGCGTCGAGTCCGGGCAGATCGCGGCGCAGTACGAAGACGTGCTTGTCCGCGGCGGGCAAATCCAGCGTGGCCTGCACCACCATCGGTTCGCCCGAGACGGGAATCAGCGGTTTGGGCAAGGTGTGGCCTTCCTGCGCGAAACGCGAGCCCAAACCGGCCATCGGCACCATCGTCGTGCCGCGTTGGCGCACGGCGCGACGAACGCGCTTAGGATTGACCAAGCCGCGGAACGCCTGCGACCAATAGCGATATTCGGCGAGATCTTCCGGCGTGCCCCACTGCATGAAATGGTCGAGTTCGAAGACCGTGACCAGACCGCCGTCTTCCAGCAGCGGCCGATACGCGAGACTCGCGTAATACTCGCCGTTCAAGGCCAGATCGGGCCGCGCCATCGTGCGCGCGAAACAATCGGCCATCTTCGCCGCCGACGAGAAATAGTACGTTCCGCTCGATGCGTACTCGCGCATCGGCTGGTCGGTGTAGGGCTGCTTTTCCTGAATCGCCAACACGCGCGGCCGCGTGCGGCCGTCGCTCGCGGCCATCGGCTCGGTGCGCACGTAGGCGTAGTTGGTCGAGCCGGTCATGTGCGGATGGAAACCGGTGTAGCACGGGATCGCGCCGTCGCAGCCGCTGTCGGCCACATCGCGCAGGAAGGCCGCGTAGTCCCATACCGCGGTGAAATCGCAGTAGTTGACGATGGTGGGTTTCGCCGGGTCGAGCGCGTCGAGGGCTTGCATCACCGCGTTCACCGGACCGAGTTTGTGCGGCGCGATGCCAACGATGCGCCCGGTCGGGCAATCGCGCATCAAGCGCTCCGCCATCGCGAATTCCGGCGCGTCCAAGTGATCGCGATTGCACACGAACACGAAATCGGTTTCGCCCGGAAACAGATCCATCACATGCGAGACGATCGGCTTGCCTTCGACTTCGATCAGCGGTTTCGGCACGGTGTAGCCCGCGCGGCGAAAGCGCTCTCCGAAGCCCGACATCGGTACGACGATCTGCATGCGGGTGGTCTTCCTTGGCGGTCGGTGAGGGGACGAGAGCGAACGAAACGAGGAACGAAAGAGGAGGTCAGACCGGGACGGGCGGCGAATCGCTCGCGGCCGGATCGGGCGCCGTCGCATCGCGCGCGCGCCGATAGGCTTCCGCTTCCCAGCCCATCAGCGCGGCCACGTCCTCCAGCGTCAGATAACGCAGGGATTCGCGGCCGTCCAGGCGCAAGCCGACATCGGCCAGGCAACCTAGCATGGCGCAGGCGCCGGGGCTGAGACTGGGCGAGAGCAATACCCCTGCGCCCTCGACGATGACGTAGGCGGGTTCCGGCGCGCCGCGCGCGGCCACTAGATTTAAGGCGGCGCGCAGCGACGCAGGCGAATCGGCCTCGGTCGCATCGGGCAGGGCGAAGGCGCGTTCGCCGAGAAACACGACATGGTCGGGATACAGCGCGCCGCGGAGGGCGATCGCGCGCGTCGTGGCATCGGTGCCGATGGCGTGCAGCGACGGATCGTCGGCGATGGTCCATCCGGCGTCGTTGACGGCGACCAAACGCGCGAGATCGGGCGGCGACGGCGCGCGCGCCGGCAGCGCCAATCGCGTTTCGACCTCGCGCAACCGCGCCTCGGCGCTCGTGTAATCGTTTCCAGCGACGACAAGGCCATGATTGCCCAAAATCAGGATGTCCGGCGTGCCGCGCGCGTTGGCCAAAGCGTCGCGGATCGCGTCGGTCAGCGGCAGGCCCGGGCGTCGATACGGCACCCACGCCCAATTCGAACCCTCCAGCCGCGCCGCGAGCGCGGTTTCGGCGTCGGCGCGCACCGCATAGGCGATCGTGTTCACCGAATGCACGTGCAGCACCACCGCTTGCGGCATCAGCGCATGCAGCGAGGTTTCGATGGACGGACGGGCGCCGCCCGTCGGCGCGAGCGCAAGGAGCGCCGCCTCCGGGTCGGGTTCTGCCATGGCCGCGCGCACGCCGCTCAGCGGCAAATGCACGAAGATGTCCTGCGTCTCAGCGTGTGCGAGCCAGGTGCCGGATGCTTTCACCCAGAAATCGTCGCCGGACTTGTAGGACGTGTTGCCGCCGCCGCCTTGGACCGATCCGCGATCGGCGCCCAACCGCGCGGACAACGCTGCCAATTCGGCCGGCGCCGATGGCGATCGAGGCGAAGACGGAAGGTCGGGCGTCGCGTTCAACGGGACCTCCGGGACGTTGCGCGGCTGTCCGGAATTTTCGCGAAACGCCGTAATGCACGCGATTGCGAGAGCGGCACGATCCTTGTCTCTGAAGCCACGATGCACATGCGAACGTACGCCGACGGGTGGGGGACGGAACGCGACCTCGTTTTGTGATCGCGGCTTGCAGAATAAGCCGTGTATGATACGTTGGAAAGCGGTACGCGCGGCGCGGCGCCGACTGATTTGCGAATCCATTTCATTTACCGAACCCCCATGCGACAGGGATGTTGACCCCATGAGCGAAGCCGACCGACAAAGTACCGAAGCCTCCCAAGATCGACGGGAACTGCTGCGGAAACTGGCCGCTCAAGCGCGCGGAAAGCGCAGTCGCATCGAACGCGCGGTCCGCCCAGAACGCATTCCCTTGAGTTCGGGCCAGCGTCGTTTGTGGTGGCTGGATCAACTGTTTCCGGGGCTGACCGCTTACAACGCGCCGACGGTGTATTGGCTGCGCGGCGAGTTGAACGCGAATGCGCTCCGCGATGCGCTGCAGAGTCTGATCGATCGCCATGAAGTGCTGCGGACGGTATATCTCGCGCAAAGCGGCGAACCCTACCAACGCATTCTGCCGACGCTTCCTTTGCGCTGGGACACGTTCGACGCGCGAGGCGAGACGCCCGAAGCGCGGCGCGACGATGCGCTCGCGCATGCGCGCGACGCCGCATCGCAGCCGTTCGATCTGACCCGCGACGCGTCCCTGCGCGCTGCGCTCGTTCGCGTCGAGCCCGATTTGCATTTGCTGTGCTTGGTCTATCACCACATCGCGATCGACGGCTGGTCGATGGCGATGCTGGCCAAGGAATTCGCGCAGGCCTACAACGCGTTGCTGGCCGGGGCATCGCCCGACGCGACCCCGCCGGAATTGCAGATCGCCGACGTGGCTCTGTGGCAACAAAACAACGTCTCGGGCCAGGCGCTCGAAAAACAAGTCGAGTTTTGGAAAGAGCGTTTGCAGGGCGCGCCCGCAGTGCTCGATTTGCCGACCGATCGTTCGCGTCCGGCCGGGCAAAGCTTCCGCGGCGGCAGTTGGTCGACGCGCATTCCCGAACCGCTATACCGCAAGCTCGAAAACATCGGCCGCGAGCGTCAGGCGACGATGTCGATGCTGGTGTTGACCGCCTTCCAAATTCTGTTGTCGCGCTACAGCGGCCAAGATCAGGTGGTGATCGCCGCGGGCTCGGCCGGCCGCACCCGTCTCGAACTGGAACAAGTCGTCGGTTTCTTCATCAATCTGCTGCCGCTGCCGTTGGATCTTTCCGACGCGCCGAGTTTTCTCGACGCCATGGACCGCACGCGCGACGCGATGCTGGCGGGCATGGACAACGGCGACGCGCCGCTCGACAGAATTCTCGAAGCGCTGCGCGCGCCGCGTTCGGCCAGCTACACGCCGTACGCGCAGGTGATGTACTTCTTCCAGAACTATCCGCGTCTGGATTTGGGTATGCGCGGGGTCAGCGTGGAATTCCCGCATCTGTCGCAGATCCGGCAGCCCACGGCGCAGGCGGACGTCACGCTGTTCGTCAATCAGCATTTCGAAGGCGAGTTGATGTTCGAATACGCCGTCGATCTGTACGACGAATCGACGATCCGGCGCATGGGCGGGCACTTGGTGCGCCTGCTCGAAGCGGTCGCCGATGCGCCGACGACCGCCGTCGGCGATTTGCCGCTCCTGACCGCCGACGAACACGCGCGCTTGGCCGAATGGAACCGCACCGAACGCGCATTGCCGGAGCCGGCGACCATCGCCGCGCAAATCGCCGCGCAGGTCGCGCGCACGCCCGACGCGACCGCGGTGGAGTTCGCCGGTCGGCGGATGAGCTATCGCGAATTGGACCGTCGCGGCAACGCGCTCGCGCATGCGCTGCGCACGCACGGCGTCGGGCCGGGCGTGCTGGTCGGTCTGTACGTCGAACGTTCGCTGGAGATGCTGATCGGCTTGGTCGGCATCCTCAAAGCCGGCGGCGCCTACGTGCCGCTGGATCCGAGCTATCCGGCCGAGCGTCTGGGCTACATGGTGGAATTGTCGGAATCGCCGGTGTTGGCGACGCAGGCGTCTTTGCGCGAGGCGTTGCCGTCGATCGTGCCCGCCGGCATGTCGCCGGCCGTGGTGGCGATCGACGCCGATGCCGCGCTCGGGGCCGAGGCCGATGCGCCGCCCGAAGGCCCGTCGGGCGAGCACGATCCGGCGTACGTGATCTTCACCTCGGGGTCCACCGGCAAACCGAAAGGCGTCGAAATCCGCCAGCGTTCGGCGGTGAATCTGCTGCGTTCGATCGCGCGCGAGCCGGGCCTAAGCGATCGCGACACCATCTGCGCGATCAGCACGCTGTCGTTCGATATCGCGCTCAGCGAATTGGTGCTGCCGCTGACGGTGGGCGCGCGCATTCTGCTGGTGGATCGCGACACCGTGCGCGACGTGGTGCGGCTGCGCAAACTCGTCGACGCCGAAGCGATCACCATCATGCAGGCGACGCCCGCCACCTGGCGCATGCTGTTGGAACTGGGTTGGGCCGGTAAGCCCGGCATGCGCATCATCTCCACCGGCGAAGCGCTGCCGCGCGATTTGGCCGATCGCCTGCTGCCCTGTACGCCGTCGCTGTGGAATCTCTACGGGCCGACCGAGACCACGGTGTACTCCGCGCTGTGTCGCGTCGACGCGGGCAGCGGCCCGATCATCGTAGGGCGTCCGGTCGACAATACCGTGCTGCGCATCGTCGATAAACGCATGCAGCCGCTGCCGGTGGGCGTGCCGGGCGAATTGCTGATCGGCGGCGTCGGTTTGGCCGCCGGTTATCGCGGACGTCCCGATCTGACCGCCGAAAAATTCATCGCCGATCCCTTCTCCGATGCGCCCGATGCGCGGCTGTACCGCACCGGCGATCTGGCGCTGTGGCGCGACGACGGCACGGTGCAAGTGGTCGGCCGTCTCGATCATCAGATCAAACTGCGCGGCTTCCGCATCGAGTTGGGCGAAATCGAGTCGGTGCTCGGCGAATTCCCCGGCATCACCCAAGCGGTGGTGCACTGCCGCGAGGATCGCCCGGGCGACCGCTATCTCGCCGCGTATTTCACCCACGACGGCGCCGCGCCCGACGAATCCGCGCTGCGCGCGCATTTGAAGAACGCGCTGCCCGAGTACATGGTGCCGGGCGCATTCGTGCGTCTGGATGCGTTCCCGCTGACGCCGAACGGAAAAGTCGATCGGCGCGCCTTGCCGGCGCCGCAGGCGGGCGGCGCGGCCGGCGACGACGGCGATTTCCTCGGCCCGCGCACCGCGGAAGAGCAGGCGCTGGCCGAATTGTGGTGCGAATTGCTGGCGCTGCCGCGCGTCGACGTGCGCGCGAATTTCTTCGATTTGGGCGGGCATTCGTTGCTCGGAACGCGCATGTTGGCGCGGATCGAAGACGAGTTCGGTGTCGAGTTGCCGCTGCGCACGCTGTTCGACGCGCCGGTGTTGGAGCGGCTGGCGGCGCGCGTCGCCGAGGCCATCGACGAACTCGACGAATTGATGGGCGATTACGACGATTTGAGCGACGAAGAGCTGCGACAGCGCCTCGAGCGCGGTCGGTGACGGAGCGAAGCATGAGCGAGTTGGAAAAGCGGTTGGCGAATCTGTCGCCCGAAAAACGGGCGCTGTTGATGCAACAACTCGCCAAGAGCGCGGCGAGAGACAACGCGCAGCAGGAGATCGGCCGTCGCCCGCGTCCCGAGCGTCTGCCGCTGTCGTCCGCGCAGCAGCGCCTATGGATTCTCGATCGCTTCGATCCGGGCAACTCGGTCTACAACGTCACGTTGCTGCTGCGGATGGTCGGTCCGCTCGATACCGACGTGCTGTCGCGCACGCTCAGCGAAATCGTGCGCCGACACGAAACCCTGCGCACGGTCTTCGTGAGCGACGACGACGGCCCGTATCAGCGTATTCTGCCCGCGGAGCCGCTGCCGATCGCGCGCTTCGACCTCGCCGATCTGCCCGAAGACGAACGCATGAAAGCGGCGATGGCGCTCGCGCGCGACGACGCGGCGGCCTCCTTCGATTTGGTGAACGGTCCGATCCTGCGCGCCGGCTTGGTCAAGCTCGGTCACGACGATCATCTGCTGATGATGAGCGCGCACCACATCGCCGTAGACGGCTGGTCGTTCGGTATCTTGGCCGGCGAATTGACCGAACTCTACGCCGCTTACATCAAGGGACAGCCCTCGCCGCTGCCGGAACTCCCGATCCAGTACGCCGACTACACGTTGTGGCAACGCGACGAGATGGAAGGCGAGGGGCTGCGCAAACAACTGGACTACTGGAAGACGCAATTCGAGACCCTGCCGCCGGTGCTGGAATTGCCGGGCGATCGGCCGCGTCCGGCTGCGCAGAGTTACCGCGGTTCGCTGCACCGTTACATCGTGCCGGCGTCGGTGTTCGAAGCGGTGAAACGGGTCGCGCGCCAAGAAGGCGCGACCGCGTTCATGGCGTTCCTGGCGGCCTACGAAGTGCTGCTTTCGCGCTATTCCGGCCAAGAGGATTTGGCGATCGGCGTCGGCAACGCGAATCGCCCGCGGCGCGAGCTCGAATCGCTGATCGGGTTCTTCGTCAACACCTTGCCGTTGCGCGGCGACTTGTCGGGCGACCCGACGTTCCGCGAACTGCTGGCGCAGGTGAAGCAACGCACCGTCGACAGCTACGCCAATCAGGACATGCCGTTCGAGCGTCTGCTGGAAACGCTCAACGTCGAGCGCAACCTCAGCCACACGCCGCTGTTCCAGACGATGGTGTTCTTCCAGAATTTCCCGGAACGCAACATCGATTTGGCGGGATTGCAGATTCTGCCGGTCAGCCTCGAAGGCGCGCATTCGGGCACGTCGCGTACCGACGTGACTCTGTTCGCCAGCGAAGTGGCCGGCGAACTCCAATTGTTGATCGAATACGCCACCGATCTGTTCGACGACGAGTACATCGGGGATTTCGCCGCGCATCTGCAGCAGGTGCTGGTCGCGATCGCCGAAGACCCGGGCAAGCGTTTGTCCGAAATCGAACTGATGTCGCCCGAACAGCGCAAGCGCGTGGTCGAGCAATGGAACGCCACGGCGCAGCCGTTGCCGGCCGAAGCGACCATGCACGCCATGTTCGAAGCGCAGGCGGCGCGCACGCCGAATGCGATCGCCGTCGAACAGCATGCCGCCGAGCCGAATGGCGGCATCGAACGTCTCAGCTACGCCGAACTCGACGCGCGCGCCGAGCGCATCGCCGCGCAGTTGCGCGCGCGCGGCTGCGGTCCGGGCAAGATGGTCGGCCTGTTCCTGCATCGCAAGCCGCATATGCTGGCCGCGATGCTCGGCGCCTGGAAAGCCGGCGCCGCCTACGTGCCGTTGGATCCGAGCTATCCGGCCGAACGCATCGCCTGGATGTTGGAGGATTCGGTCGCGCCGGTCGTGCTCGCCGATCCCGAATTGATCGCCGAATTGCCGGCCGGCGCGCGCGCCGTGCTGTCGATCGTCGACGCTTTGACCGCAGAGGCCCCGGCCGCCTCCGATTCGCTCGGTTCGGCGGGCCCGGAAGACACGGCTTATGTGATTTTCACCTCCGGTTCGACCGGACGGCCGAAGGGCGTGCGCGTGCCGCATCGCGCCGGCGCGAATTTCCTCGCGTCGATGGCGCGAACGCCGGGCCTGCGCGCGGACGATGCGCTGTGCGCGATCACCACGCTGTCGTTCGACATCGCGCTGCTGGAACTGATGCTGCCGCTGACGGTGGGCGCGCGCGTGATCTTGGCCGATCGCGCCACCGCCGCCGACGGTCAGGCCTTGGCCGCGTTGCTCGATCGCGCCGAAGCGACCGCGATGCAGGCCACGCCCGCGACCTGGCGCATGCTGCTGGAATCGGGTTGGCGCGGACGCAAAGAGCTGCGGATGTTCTGCGGCGGCGAAGGGCTTCCGCGCGAGTTGGCCGACCGCTTGCTCGGTCACGGCCGCGAGCTGTGGAATCTGTACGGCCCGACCGAAACCACGGTGTGGTCCACGGTCGATCGCGTCGAAGCGGGCGAGGGCGCGATCAGCATCGGCAAGCCGATCGCGAATACCGAAATCTACATCGTCGATAAACGCATGCGGCCGCTGCCGCCGGGCATTCCCGGCGAACTGCTGATCGGCGGTTTGGGCGTCTCGCAGGGCTATTTGGATCGCCCCGAGCTCACCGCCGAGAAATTCGTGCCCGATCCGTTCGGGCCGCGACCGAACGGCCTGCTCTACCGCACCGGCGACCTCGCGCGCTGGCGTCGCGACGGCCGTCTCGAAGTGGTCGGTCGCATCGACCATCAGGTGAAATTGCGCGGGTATCGCATCGAATTGGGCGAAATCGAATCGACACTCGGCGCGCATCCGCAGGTGCGTCAAGCGGTGGTGATCGTGCGCGAGGACCGGCCCGGCGATAAGCGGCTGGTCGCGTACGTCACTCGCGCCGACGGCGTGGCCGAGATCGACGTCGCGTCGCTGCGCGCGCAGGCGCGGCAGCGGTTGCCCGATTACATGATGCCCTCGGCCATCGTGACGATGGACGCGATGCCGCTGACGCCGAACGGCAAGGTCGATCGCCGCGCTTTGCCCGCGCCGGACGCCGAGGAGACCGCCGCCGACGCCTACGTCGCGCCGCGCAACGCAGAAGAAGAAACGCTGGCGACGCTGTGGGGCGACATTCTCGGCCGCCCGAAGATCGGCATCCACGACAATTTCTTCGATTTGGGCGGGCATTCGCTGTTGGCGACGCAGTTGGTCGCGCGCATGCAGAAGACGATGGGCGGGGACATCACGCTGCGCATGCTGTTCGAGGCGCCGACGATCGCCGAGTTCGCCGATCTGCTGCTGCGTCAGCGCATGCAGAACGTCGATGCCGACGCGCTCGCCGGCATGCTGCAAGAGTTGGAAGGATTGTCCGAAGAGGACATCCAGAATTTGTTGGCGAGCTGACGTTTCCGCGGTCGCCGCGCGATGTCGCGCGCGCGTCCTCGGCCTCGTCGGCCAAGGCTTCAGGAAGAGCGATAGGACTCCGTCACGCGCATGACCGCATCCCCCGACAACCCGGCGATTCCCGACGCGCTGGCCGAACGTTTGGCCAAGCTGTCGCCGCAGCAGCGCGAGCTGTTGCTGCGCAATCTCGCGCAGCGCGCGCAAGGCAAGGATGTCGCCGCGGACGCTCAGGACGCGATGCCGCGCGCGCGCGTCGGCGAGCCGCTGCCGTTGTCGCCGGCGCAGCAGCAGATTTGGGTGTTCGAGCGCCTGCAGCCGGGCACGCCGACCTATCACATCTACGATATGTCGGAATTGTTCGGCGAATTGGATTTGAACGCCCTGCGCGGCGCGCTGAACGCGACCATCGCGCGTCGCGACGCGATGCGGCTGTCGTTCGCGGAAGAGGCCGGTCGCCCGACGCAGACGATCCGCGAGTGCCCCGAAATCGACATCGAATTCGTCGATATCGAAACCGAATGGCGTGCGGAAGGCGAGACGGCGCGGCAGCGCGCGATCGATCGCGTGTCGCAGCGGCCGTTCGATCTTTCGGGGCCGCCGCTGATGCGGTTGGCGGTGCTGCGACTGGAGCCCGGTCGCCACGCGATGGTGGTCACCGTGCACCACATCATGTCCGACGCGTGGTCGATCATCGCCATCCGCAACGATTTGGTCGGCGCCTACAACGCGCTGCGCGCCGGACGTTCGCCGCAGCCGAGCGAAGACCCGCCGCAGTTCGCCGACGTGGTGCTGTGGCAACGCCAACCGGAGCAACAGGCGCGCGTCGCGCGTCAGCTCGCCTACTGGCGCGACCGCCTCGCCGGTACCTCCGGCTTGCTGGATTTGCCCAACGACCGCCCCTACGGCACCGTCATCACCGCCAACGGCGCGCATTACGAATGGCGTCTTTCGGATGCGACGATCGCGTCGCTCGGCGAGCGTTGCCGCAGCGAGAACGTCACCGGGTTCATGCTGTACTTGGCGGTGTTTCAAGCCTTGTTGGCGCGCTATTCCGACGATCGCGACATCGTCGTCGGTTCGCCGGTGGCCAATCGCTCGAACGAGACGCTCGAATCCATCGTCGGCCTGTTCGTCAACAGCGTCGCGCTGCGCGAAGACTTCGGCGACGACCCGTCGCTGCGCGATCTGCTGCCGCGCACGCGTCGCCATGTGCTCGACGCCATGGAGAACGCGTTGGCGCCGATGGAGGGCGTGATCGAACAGCTCGGGCTGGAGCGCGCGCCCGGTCGCTCGCCGCTGTTCCAAACCATGTTCGTGCTGCAGAACGAGCGCGGCATGGGCGCTTTGGACATGGACGGCCTGCGTTCGGAGTGGATCGAGTCCAAACTCGAGAACGCGCGCTTCGAGATCACCTTGTCGGTCATGGTGCGCGAACACGAAGTGTTGTGTTCGCTCGACTACAACACCGATCTGTTCCTGCCGGAGACGATCGCCCGTTTCGCCGAGCACTACAGCGCGCTGCTGCGCGAAGCGGCCGCGAATCCGACCGTGCCGCTGTCGCGGTTGCCGATACTGAGCGAAGCCGAAACCGCCGCGTTGCTGACGATGGGCGATGGCGGTCCCGCGCAGGTCGAAGCCGATGCGACGCTATACGGTTTGTTCGCCGCGCAGGCCGCGCGCACGCCGCAAGCCGATGCCTTGGTCGAACCGGGGCGCTGCTTGAGCTACGCGGACACCTTGGCGCATGCCAACGGCATCGGTCGCCGGTTGCTCGAAGTCGGCGTCGACCCGCGCCGCGAAGCCGACCCCGTCGTCGCGGTGCTGGCCGATCGTTCCGCCGACGCCGTGCTCGGCGTGCTCGGTGCGCATGCCGCGGGCGCCGCGTACTTGCCGCTGGACCCTTCCAGCCCCGACGAACGCCTGCAGTTCCTGCTGGAGGATGCCGGCGCGCGCGCCGTGTTGGTGCCCGCGTCGCAGCGTTCGCGCGCCGAGACGTTGATGCGTGCGTTGCGCGCTCGGAGCGACGATGCGGACGGTGCGCAGACCATCCCCCAGGACATTCCACCGATCATCGCGCTCGACGAGGTGCCGCCGTCGTCCGAAGCGCCCGCGCTCGAACGCCGCGCGCACGATGCGGCCTACGTCATCTACACCTCCGGCTCGACCGGTCAGCCGAAGGGCGTGCTGGTGGAGCATCGCGGTGCGGTCAATCTGGTGCGCGGGTTCTTAGCGCGCCACGATTTCGCCGGCCAGCGCTTGTTGATGATTCCGCCGCTGATCTTCGACGCGTCCGTCGGCGATATTTTTCCGGCCTTGGCCTGCGGCTCGGCCTTGGTGCTGCACCCGAATCCCACCGAACTCGGCGCGGCGGAGCTCGAACGTTTCTGCGAGGAATACCGCGTCAGCGCGATCGACGCGCCCGCGGCGCTGTGGCGGCGCTGGAACGAAGCCTTGGCCGCGCGCGGCGCCGGCCCGCATCTGCCGCATCTGCGGCTGATGATGATCGGCGGCGAGAGCGTGCCGATCGAGCAGGTGCGGCGTTTCGCTCAGCTCACCGAACGCCGCGCGACGCTGTGCAATCACTACGGCCCCACCGAGGCCTCGGTCTGCGCCGCGCTGCTGCCGACGGTCGACGGCGCCGAATTGGGCGAACGTCCGTCCTCGGACCTGCCGATCGGCCGGCCGCTGCCGGGCGTGCGCCTCTACGTGTTGGATGCGCACGGCGCGCTGTGCCCGAGGGGCGTGGTCGGCGAATTGCATATCGGCGGTTTGGGCGTGGCCCGCGGATATGTCGGCGCGCCTGCGCTGACCAACGAACGCTTCGTGCCCGATCCATTCGCGTCCGATGCGCATGCCGCATCCGACGACGCGCGCGCGCCGCGCATGTACCGTACCGGCGATCTGGTGCGGTGGAACGCCGACGGCACGCTGCAATTCGTCGGCCGTCGCGATCATCAGATCAAGCTGCGCGGCGTGCGCATCGAACTGGGCGAAGTGGAGGCCGCGCTCGCCGCGGTGCCGGGCGTGCAGACCGCCGCGGTGTTGTTGCGCGAGGATCGTCCCGGCGATAAGCGATTGGTCGCTTACGTCGTCGCCGACGCGGACGCCACGCCGACCGCGATGCGCGCCGGATTGGCGCAGCGGTTGCCGGACGCGATGATGCCGTCGGCGTACGTCTTCCTCGACGCGATGCCGCTGAACGCCAACGGCAAGATCGATCGCCGCGCTTTGCCGGCGCCGGCCGAAGACGATGCGCGCGACCGCGCCATCCTCGTGCCGAAGACCGACACCGAAGCGGCGGTGCTGGCTGTGTGGCGCGAAGTATTGGGGCGCGAATCGCTCAGCACCGACGACGATTTCTTCGCCTCGGGCGGCGATTCGCTCGCGACCTTGCCGCTGGTGTTCAAACTGCACGCGGCCACCGGCGTCGAATTGCCGCTGTCGGAAGTGTTCGCCTCGCCGACCATCGCCGGATTGGCGCGCACCATCGACCGCGTGCGCGCCGGCGGCGAGGCCGATACCTTGGATTTGCGCGAAAAAGTCGCGCTGCCCGACAGCGTGTCCGCGGCGCATGCGTCTGCGCCGCGCGCGCCGCGCGAAGCGCCGACCTCTGTGCTGCTGACCGGCGCGACCGGGTTTCTCGGCGCGTACATCTTGCGCGAATTGCTCGATACCACCGCGGCGGAGATGGTGTGCTTGGTGCGCGCCGACGATGCCGCCGAAGGTCTGCATCGCATTCGCCGCAATCTCGAAAGCTACGAGCTGTGGCGCGAAGGCGACGCAGCCCGGCTGCATCCGGTGCTGGGCGATTTGGCGTCGCCGCGGCTAGGGTTAAGCGAAGCGGACTTCGCGGCTTTGGCCGAACGCGTGGATGCGATCGTCCACAACGGCGGCCAGGTCAATTTCATCGCGCACTACGGCCATCTGGAAGCCGCGAACGTCGGCGGCACCGCCGAAGTATTGAAGCTCGCGACGATGGGCGCGCTCAAGCCGGTGCAGTTGGTGTCCACGCTGGGCGTGTACGTCACTCGCAAGCATTCCGGCGCGCTCGTGCGCGAATCCAGCCCGCCGCCCGATCCGGAAGGCCAATACGGCGGTTACAACCAGAGCAAATGGGTGAGCGAGCAATTGGGCTTGCTCGCGCGTTCGCGCGGCGTGCCGGTGGCGATCCATCGCCCGGCGCGCATCACCGGCGACGGCGCGACCGGCATCGGCAACCCGGGCGATTACTTCAGCGCCTGGATCCGCGGCTGCGCGCAGTTGGGCAAAGCGCCGTACACGCCGGGCGATTTCTTCGATATGACCCCGGTGGACTACGTCGCGAAAACGCTGGTGCGCGCGATGCTGGGCGGCGGCGACGCCAACGGCGATTATCACTACTTCAACCCGAAGACCCTGCCGGTGACCGATGCGGTGGCGACGCTGCGCGAGCGCGGCTACGCCATCGAGGAAGTGCAGTACCCGCAGTGGCGTCGCGCGCTGCTCGATGCGGTGGACGCCGGCGAGGACAACGCGCTGAAACCATTCGCGGGCATGTTCCACGAGGCGACCGGCGAAACCGACGACGCGTCCGGCGAGAGCGAATGGGCGATGCCGCGTTTCGACTGCAGCGCGACAGAAGCCGTCGCGGCGCGCTACGGCATTGAGTGCTTGCCGGCGGATAGCGCCCTGTTCGGTCGTTACGTCGACTTCCTGCGCGCCTGCGGCGCATTGCCCGCGCAGGTCGGGGCGTGAGCGTCGAGATGAGCACCGCGAACGACACCGCCAAAACCGTCGAGATGAGCGTCGACGCGAGCGCGAGTCTCCCGGCGGATGCCGCCCAGAAACGCGCAAGCCTGCGCGATTTTCTGCTGATCTGGTTCGGGCAATTGGTCTCGGGCGTCGGTTCGCGTCTCACCAGCTTCGCGCTGGGCGTGTGGGTGTACGACACCACCGGCTCGACCACGCAGTTCGCGATGGTCTTCGTGGCGATGGCGGTGCCGGTAGTGCTGATCTCGCCGTTCGCGGGGGCGCTGGTCGATCGTTGGGATCGGCGGCGCACCATGATCGCCTGCGAATCGCTGTCGGCGGTGACCATCGGCGCCTTGGCGCTGTCGGTCGCGACCGGGCATTTGACGATGTGGCAGATCTACCTCGGCGTCGGCTTGACCGCGGTCGCGAACTGTTTCCTGCAGCCGGCCTACGCGGCCAGCGTGCCGCTGCTGGCCGACCGCGAACGCTTGGTGCGCTTGAACGGTTTGATCCAGACCGGGCAGGGCTTCGCCTTGGTCGGCGGCCCGGTGCTGGCCGGCGTCTTGATGAAGTACCTCGGGCTGGACAGCGTGCTGTGGGTGGATGCGGCCACGTTCGTGGTGGGCGCGCTTTGCCTCGCGATCGCGCGCATCCCGCGTCCGCCGCAGGCGGATCCAGGCGAGCAGAACTTGGTGCGCGAGGCCCGCGACGGCTGGCGCTATATCGCCGAACGTCCCGGGTTGCTCGGTTTGCTTTCGCTCAGCGCCGCCAGCAGTTTCGTGTTCGCCATCGCCAGTATCGCGATCACGCCCTTGGTGTTGATCGTGGCGAACGGCGACAAGGCGCTGCTCGGCATGCAGATGTCGCTGGCGTGCAGCGGTTTGCTGGTGGGCGGCCTGCTCATCACGCTATGGGGCGGGCCGCGGCTGAAAGTTCACGGCGTGCTCGGCTTCAGCATTTTCAGCGGTTTGATGGTCGCGATCCACGGCTTAGCGCCGTCGCTGACGCTGCTGATCGTCGCCGGTTTCCTGATGTTCCTCAGCATCCCGCCCGCGCAGTCGGCGAACTATGCCTTATGGCAAAGCAAGGTCCCGTCGCACTTGCTGGGACGCTGTATGGCCATGCTGCGCATGACCGGCGAAGCGGCGCTGCCGCTGGGCTATCTGTTGGCCGGGCCGTTGGCGGAATACGTCTTCGAGCCCGCGATGATGCCCGGCGGCGCGTTGGCCTCCAGCGTCGGCGCCGTGATCGGCGTCGGCGAGGGGCGAGGGCTGGGATTGATGTTCGTCGTGCTGGGCTTGGCGATGAGCGCGATCGCGGCGGCCGGTTACGCCATTCGGTCGGTGCGCGAGATCGACAGCGCGCTGCCCGACGCGCCGGACCCGATCGCTTCGGCGACGTGATGCGGGCGACCCCAGGACTCGACGGACTAGCGATGCACGCGGAGACGACGATGGAACGAACGGAAAGCATGCGACAGCGGGCGGCGCGCGACGCCGCGCGTCCGGCGCGCTGTCCGTTTTCGGCGCGCCATCGCGTGCATGCGGATGAACGGAATGCGGGCGGCCTTCGGGCGCGTTCGCGCGCGGGTCGGCCGAGGGATGGCCGAGAGATCATCGAAAGGGTCGGAAACGCTCGAAAGATCCGCAATCGGTCGATCGCGGTCGAACCGCCATCGAACCGCGATCGCGCATCGATCGGGGCACCGCCCGAATCGCGCGACGCGCAATGCAATGCGCACCACGCAGCTCATTCATAGGAAGAACGCAATGAACGCTAACAATCACTCCGCGACGGGTTGCCCGGTCCATGCCGATGCGCACGGCGCCGCTGGCCCGGCGACGAGCAAGTCGCCGGCCCATTTCGTGCTGCGGCGCGCGTCCGAGGTCGACGCCGCCGCCGACGCGGAATCGCCGCTGGGCTCGACGATCGCCTGGGTGCGTCGGTTCCTGGCGCGCCCGAATCCCGACCTCGGCCGCGCCGGTCCGGTCTGCCCGTTCACGCCGATGGCGTTGGAGCTCGACACGATCTGGATGACCGAGATTCAAGAAACGGCGCCCGATCCGCAGCGCATCCAGGACGTGATCGAGGAATGCCGCAAGATCTTCGTCGAAACCGAGCCGCGCGAAGGCCCGATGGCGATCAACAAAGTCATCATGGTGGTGTTCTCGGGGCTCGGCGAGGATGCGGCGACGTGGATCGACGCGATGCAGGCCAAGCTCAAACCGAACTTCGTCGATGTCGGCTTGATGTTAGGCGAATTCCACTCGCGCAACGAAACGCCGGGGCTGCGCAACGAAGCCTTCCGCCCGCTGCGCAGCCCGATTCCCATGCTGGTGATCCGGCACATGGTCGAATCGGACTTGCCTTTCCTCAAACGCGAGACCGATAAGCCGGAAGTGCGCATTTCGTATTTGCGCTCGTACCTGCGGCAATTGGGCACCAGCATCCGTCGCAACTATTTCGATCAAGCGGTGGACGCCTTGGTCAACGCCGAAATCGAACTGCGCGCCGCCGCGCAAGGAGCCGCACGATGAGTTTCGCCGAAACCTCCGCGGCCGCGTCGTCCGCGCCGAACGCTACGGCTTCCGCCGCCGCGGTCGGCGGCGGTGCCGGCCGCAACGTCGCCATCGTCGGCGGCGGCTTGGCCGGCTCGCTGCTCGCGTTGGCGCTGTCCGAGCGCGGTTACGAAGTGGATGTCTACGAGCGCCGCAGCGACCCGCGCGCGGAAGGCGCGGAGGGCGGGCGTTCGATCAATCTGGGCCTGTCCAAGCGCGGCATCCAGGCCTTGACCGAAGTCGGCTTGATCGAGATGGTCATGCCGCTGACGGTGGTGATGCGCGGCCGCGTGATCCACGCGATGGACGGCAGCACGCGGTTCCAGCCTTACGGCAAGAATCGCGGCGAAGTGCTGTATTCGATCGATCGCAGCGAACTGATCCGCATCCTGCTCGATCGCGCCGAAAAGCAGCCGCATGTGCGTCTGCATTTCGAGCACAAACTGCAGTCCGTCGACAAGGACGCGCGGACCCTGGAGCTGGACACGCCCGACGGCGCGCGCACCGTGCGCCCGGATTGGGTGATCTGCGCCGACGGCGCGTTCTCGCGCGCGCGGCCGGAAATGCACCGCGGCCTGCGCGCGGACTATCACCAGGAATATTTGGAGTGGGGCTACAAGGAACTGTCGCTCGCGGCCGGCCCGAACGGCGAGTCGGTGATCGATCTCACCGCGCTGCACGTGTGGCCGCGCGCGCACTGCCTGTTCGTTTCGCATCCGAACCGCGACGGTTCTCATACGCTGACGCTGTTCCTGCCGCACGAAGGCGAGGACAGCTTCGCGACCACGCAGACGCCCGAGGGCATCCGCGCGCTGTTCAAGAAATATTTCCCGGACCTGCAGCCGATGCTGCCGTCGCTGGTGGAACAGTGGATGGCGCGCCCCACCGGCGCTCTGCTCACCACCAAGACCGCGCCGTGGCGGTTCGAGAACTGGATGGTCTTGGTCGGCGATTCCGCGCACGCGGTGTATCCGTTCTACGGCCAGGGCATGAACTCCGCGTTCGAGGATTGCTCAGCCCTGCTGTCGTCGTTGAAAGCGCACCCGAACGACCGTTCCGCCGCGTTCGCCGCTTACGAGAACGCGCGCCGCCCGCACACCGACGTGCTGATGGAATTGTCGAAGGCCAACTTCATCGAGCTGCGGCAGAAGGTCAATTCGCCGCTGTTCCTGCTGCGCAAGCGACTGGACGTGCTGCTCAACCGATTGATGCCGAAGTGGTGGTTGCCGATCTACACCATGATTTCGCACACCACGATGCCGTACGGCGACGCGCTGGTGCGCGCGCGCAAACAGAATCGCATTCTCGGCGGCGTGGCGGCGGGCGTGGCCTTGGCGATCGGCGTCAGCGCGTGGTGGGCGTTGCGCGGCTGACGGCGTCGTTCGGCATGCGAGGCGGTCGCCGTCGCGACGCGGCGGCCGATCCGCGCGGCGCTCACAGCGTCATGCGGTGCCCGCGCAGCGTGTCGTAGAGCGGGCGACATGCGGCCGCGACGTCCGCCGCTTCGCCGAATAGAGCCGTTTCCCGGGCGCGCCAGGGCTCGAACCCGGTGGACGCCCACACCGCGTCGTACCAATACGGTGCCCAGACGCCGTCGCTGTCGCGCGGACCCGCAGGCCAGCTCAGCATGCGCGGCGTGAAGTCGATGCCGAGCCGAGCGCACAACGCGCGCAAATGCGCTTCGGGCGCGCGCAGAAAATCGCCGGCATCGATCACCGTCGGAGTTTCGCCGGTGCGCTCGCGCAAGAAATCGAACAGCCGCGCTTGCTGCGGCAAGCCGATGTCGTCGGGCGCGACCGTCGCGCGCGATTTGAGATACGACGCCACCACCTCGCTCGGGTCGCGAATCAAAAACACGTTGCGCAATGCGAGCACCCAGTCGAGATCCATGTCCGCCGACAGATGGTGGCTCATGTGCTTCTGATACCAAATCGGCGCGCCGCCGGGCGAAGGGCCGAGCAGCGCGTCGACGACGCGGCGCCAATCGGTATCGCCCGCGGCGATCACCTCGTCGCGGCCCGGATGATCGAGCCCGGTGTTCGCCAAATACGCCGCGTACAGCGGTTCGTCGCTGACCGCGCAATCCTCGCGGTTTTCCCAGGCGCGCATCATCGCGGTGGAGATATTGCGCGGGCCGCTCCACATCGCGATCCGCAGCGGCGCGGCGGCGCCGATCCCAGTTGCGTTCATGCCAGCCGCATCCCGGCGCGGAAGGCCACATCGCGCGCGATCAAGTCGGCGTAAAGCGATTGCAGGCGCGCGGTGATCGGGCCGGGGAGGGCGCTGCCGTCGCCGCGCGCTTCGCCGATCATTCGCCCGTCGATCTCGCGCACCGGCGCCAAACCCGCGAACGTGCCGGTGGTGAACGCCTCGTCGGCGGAGTACGCCTGCATCAGGCTGAAATTCTTTTCGAAGCAGGGAATACCCGCTTCGCGGCAGGCGCGCAGCACGTTGCCGCGGGTGATGCCGCCCAAACAGTAATCGCCGGTCGACGTCCACACCTCGCCTTTGCGCACGATGAAGAAATGCGTGGAATTGCAGGTGGCGACGAAGCCGTGCGGATCGAGCATCAGGGCTTCGTCGGCGCCGGCCTGCGTGGCTTGAATGCACGCGGTGATGCAATTGAGTTTGCTGTGGCTGTTGAGCTTCGGGTCCTGCACGTCGGGATAGCCGCGGCGCACATGCACGGTGAACAATTTGAGCCCCGCCGCGAGCGTTTCCGGTTTCGCCACCTTGAATTCTGGAAGGATGACGACCGTCGCCGGGCCAACGGTGACGCGCGGGTCCTGATACGGCGTGCGCTTCACGCCGCGCGAGACCATCAACCGCACATGCACGCCGTCGCGCATGCCGTTGGCGTCGAGCGTGCCGTAGATCGCGCGAGTCAACGCCGCGCGGTCCATGCCGATGTCCAGCAGCAGCGCTTTCGCGCCCTCGAACAGCCGATCCAGGTGTTCGTCCAGAAACACCGGATGTCCGCCGACCACGCGCAGGCCTTCCCACACGCCGTCGCCCAGCACGAAGCCGCTGTCGAACACCGAGACCATGGCTTCGGCGCGCGGCTTCAGGGCGCCATTCACCCAAATGCGGATCTCGGCGTTGCGCGGGTCGTCGTGAAAATCCTGAATGCTCTGGGGCATGTGGTTCGGTCGCCGGGTATTCGAAGGCATCGAGTGTAATCCGCAGGCGTTCGCGGTGGTCCGCCCGAGCGCGCGATGCGGCGAAATGCCCGAGATTCGTTGACTTTCGCCGCCCGTCCCCCTAACGTGCCGCCATCCAAACCCGCGAAGGTGACGCCCGGAAACGGCCGTCGAGCGTGCGACATGAGCACTACCACCGCCCACTGACGAAACCGCCGAGGCCCGCGACACCGCGCAGCGCCCTCGGGCGCTTTTTTATTGCCGCGCCGCCGTAGCGTCCGGTTCACCACACAGTTTGCCGCGCCGCCGCGCGCCGCAACGCTGGACGCATCGCGACCGACCTTCAGAAACGCTAGTACAGAATCATCAGAACCCCATGATCGCCATCACGCTCCCCGACGGCAGCCGCCGCGAATTCGAATCCGCTCCCACGGTCGGCGACGTCGCCGCCTCCATCGGCGCCGGCCTCGCTAAGGCCGCGCTCGCCGGCAAGGTCGACGGCAAACTGGTCGATACCAGCTACCGCATCGAATGCGATGCCGCGCTCGAAATCGTCACCGACAAGCATCCCGACGCGCTCGACATCCTGCGTCACTCCACCGCGCACTTGTTGGCGCAAGCCGTGCAGCGCCTGTTTCCCGGCGCGCAGGTCACCATCGGTCCGGTGATCGACAACGGCTTCTACTACGACTTCGCCTACGAGCGCCCGTTCACGCCGGAAGACCTGCCGGCGATCGAGGCGGAGATGCAGAAGATCGTGAAGGAAGCGCATCCGGTCTCGCGCAGCGTGAAGTCGCGCGACGACGCGGTGGCGTTTTTCAAAAGTCTCGGCGAAGCCTACAAAGCCGAGATCATCGAAAGCATTCCCTCCAGCGAAGACCTCTCGCTATATTCGCAGGGCGAATTCACCGACCTCTGCCGCGGCCCGCACGTGCCCGGCACCGACAAATTGCGCGCGTTCAAGCTGATGAAAGTCGCCGGCGCGTATTGGCGCGGCGATTCCAACAACCAAATGCTCAGCCGCATCTACGGCACGGCCTGGTTGAACGACAAGGATCTGAAGGCGTATCTCACGCAGTTGGAAGAAGCCGAGAAGCGCGATCACCGCAAGATCGCCAAAGCGCTCGACCTGTTCCATCTGCAGGAAGAAGGCCCCGGCCTGATCTTCTGGCACCCGAAAGGCTGGGCGATCTGGCAGATCGTCGAGCAGCACATGCGCAAGGTCTATCGCGACAGCGGCTATCAGGAAGTGCGCTGCCCGCAGATTCTCGACGTGTCGTTGTGGCAGAAATCCGGCCACTGGGACAACTACAAAGACAATATGTTCTTCACCGAATCGGAAAAGCGCACCTACGCGCTGAAACCGATGAATTGCCCCGGCCACATCCAGGTCTTCAACCAGGGCCTGCACAGCTACCGCGACCTGCCGATCCGCTACGGCGAGTTCGGCGCCTGCCATCGCAACGAGCCCTCCGGCGCGCTGCACGGCATCCTGCGCGTGCGCGGCTTCACCCAGGACGACGGCCACATCTTCTGCACCGAGTCGCAGATCGAGAGCGAGGTCCGCGCGTTCCACGAACAGGCGCTCAAGGTCTACGGCGAGTTCGGCTTTACGGACATCCAGATCAAGATCGCGCTGCGCCCGGATTCGCGCCTGGGCGACGACGCCACCTGGGACAAGGCCGAGAACGCCCTGCGTTCGGCCCTGAGCGCCGCGGGCGTGGCTTGGGAGGAATTGCCGGGCGAGGGCGCCTTCTACGGCCCGAAGATCGAGTACCACCTGCAGGACGCCATCGGCCGGACCTGGCAGTTGGGCACGATGCAGGTGGATTTCATGATGCCCGGCCGCCTCGGCGCCGAGTACGTGGACGAGCACAGCCAGCGCCGCCACCCGGTCATGCTGCACCGGGCTATCGTCGGCTCGATGGAGCGTTTCATCGGCATTTTGATCGAGCACCACGCCGGGCAAATGCCGGTTTGGCTGGCTCCGATCCAGGCGGTCGTGATGAACATCACGGACGCGCAGTCCGAATATGTCGAACAGGTTCGAAAAACCCTTATGAATCAAGGTTTGCGGGTCTCGGCGGATTTGCGGAACGAAAAAATCGGCTATAAGATTCGCGAGCACACGCTGCAGCGGGTGCCGTACCTGCTCGTGGTCGGAGACCGCGAAAAGGAAAACGGGGTGGTCGCGGTGCGTACGCGAGCCGGGGAGGATCTGGGGAACATGTCCATCGCCGACTTCGCCGCGCGCATCGCCGCCGAAAAACCCTCGCACGGCGCCGACGCAGCCTGACGCACGACGTACCGGACGGTGCGCACCGTCCGGGTCATCCCTCCTTGGAGATCGAAACATCAGTACCCCTCAGGATAAGCAGAACCGCAAGAACAACGAGATCCGCGTTCCGCGGGTGCGCGTGATCGGCAGCGACGGCGAAATGATCGGCGTCCTCTCGCGCGACGAAGCCTTGCGCATGGCCGAAGAAGAAGGCCTCGACTTGGTCGAAATCCAACCGAACGCCGATCCGCCGGTCTGCCGGATCATGGATTTCGGCAAATTCCGCTTCGAGCAGCAGAAAAAAGCCTCCGCCGCGAAGAAGAAGCAGAAGGTCGTCGAGATCAAGGAAGTCAAATTCCGCCCGGTCACGGACGAAGGCGACTACCAGATCAAGCTGCGCAAAATGCGCGAGTTCTTGGAAGAGGGCGACAAGATCAAGGTCAACATCCGGTTCCGCGGCCGCGAAATGAGCCACATGGAATTGGGGCGCGAAATGGCCAACCGCATCGAAGCCGACCTCGGCGAGGACATCGTGATCGAATCCCGCCCGCGCCTGGAAGGCCGGCAGATGGTGATGATGATCGCGCCGAAGAAAAAGTGACCTCGGCCAGCGTCGACGCGGCGCGTTCCGGGTCGATGCGATCGAAGTCCAGCCGAAGGGGCGCCGTATGGCGCCCTTTCGTTTCGCGTGGACCTCGAATCGAGCCACGAAAAAGCGGGCGTGCGGTGGGCGCGTCATTGCGCTATCGCGCGAGGCTCGCCCCTCATCCGGCCTTCGGACACCTTCTCCCCGCTGGGCGGGGAGAAGGCAGAGCGGCTCCAGCGCGCTGCTGCAGCCACTCGCCACAGTGGTTTCCCGCGCTGCGATGGGAAGCGAGAGCGGCTCCGGCGCGCTGTCGCATCGATTCAGCACAGAGGTTCTTTCCCCGCCGCGCGGAGATGTGGGAGCGGCTCCGGCGCGCTTTGTCTGGATGTTCTGCATGTCCATCGCTCGGTACCAAACCCATGGACGCGGCCATGCTCGAACCGATGCCCGAGGCCGTGACCTAGGCCATCGCTGAGGCGATGCGGCACAGAGGGCTCAAAGCGCGTGCTCTTCCTTGTCCCCGCATGGCGGGGAGAAGGTGGCCGCAGGCCGTATGAGGGGCCGAGTCGCCACGACGATCGGCGCCCATGACGCTGCCCATCAGCATCGAACTCCACGCATCTCCTTCTCCCCGCATGGCGGGGAGAAGGTGGCCGCAGGCCGGATGAGGGGCCTTCGACGCCATCGCGATCGGTGGGCCTCGATGCTCCTCAGTCGTGCCGAGAGCGCCGCCCCCAACGTCGCACCGCCGCCGCAGCCCCGGTGTAGCATCGAGGGGCGCCAATCCCGGCGGAGCCGGGCCGGACGGCCCAGGGAGCCCTCATGCGCAGGCCGGTCGCTCTGGCTTGTTGCATCGCCATATCGTTTATGATGAACGCGACCCACGCGGGAACCGTTCGCGCAAAGGAGAGAAAGACGATGTCGGCTGCAGCAGAAGAAGTGGTGGATGTGAATCGTATCTTTCCGGATCCGGGCGTCGCTCGGCTCGCAGACGCCGCCGCGCGCGGTGATCGCCGCGAAATCGCCGAGCGTGCGCCGAGCGTCGATCTGTCCGCGACCGGCGACGACGGCGTGACCCTGCTGCAGTGGGCGTTGTTCAACAAAAGCGCCGACGGTTTGGAAGCGTTGCTGGAGGCCGGCGCGAACCCGAACCAGCCCGGGCTCGACGGCGACACCGTGGTGCATCTGGCGGCGATGGCCAACGACGAGAGCTATCTGAAAATTCTGCTGGCGAAGGGCGCCGATCCGAACGCCCCGCACGGCGAGACCGGCGCGACGCCGCTGCGCGCGGCGATGATGGGCGAACGAGCGGAGCAGTTCCGCGCGCTGTTGGCCGCCGGGGCCGACCCCAACCGCGCCGACCGCATGGGCAACACGCCGCTGCACGTGGCCGGTCAAATCAACGAACCGGCGCGCGCGCTGGATTTGCTGCAGGCCGGCGCCGACCCGATGGCCAAGAATCTGCAGGGCGCCACGTTCCAGCGCTATCTGTTCATGACCCGCGCCGATCTGCTCAACGCGGAAACCCGCAAGGACCGCGAAGCGGTGCAGGCGTGGTTGACCGAGCACGGCATCGCGCCGGAAGCGCCCCGCTGACGCGAGGTGGCCGCGTCGGGTGACGACGCGCCGGGTTCAGACGCAATTCCTTCAACGATTTTCGATACGGCGCGCGACCGATCCGTCCGCGTCGTTCCACACCGGGAGGCATCAGGATGGCAACGGGATCTCAAACCAACGGCGAATCGCAACCCAAGGAATTCGTCGATCCGCTGAACGGCAGAACCTACAACCGCACGTCGTTCGCCGACGAAGTGCGCGGTACCGAAGCCAAGCCGATCGACTTCACGATGGCGAAGCTGGCGCAGGACGTCTACAAATCCCACGAGCAGAGCCGCCCGCCGATCGACGGCTGGACCGCGTTGAGCCCGGATCAACTGCGCCAGGTCGGCATCGATCCCAAGCTGATGCACGATAAGAAGAGCGGCTACGACGCCGCGGTCTACACCGACAACGACGGCCGTTACGTCGTCTCGTATCGCGGCACCGATCAGGCCAAGGATTGGAAAACCAATCTCGGCCAGGGCCTCGGCTTCGACACCACCCAGTACAACCTCGCCACCGAGCTCGGCCGGCAGGCCAAGGTCGCGTTCGGCGACAACGTGGCCTTCGTCGGGCATTCGCTCGGCGGCGGTTTGGCCGCCACGGCGATGGCCGCCACCGACACCCCCGGCATGACCTTCAACGCCGCCGGCCTGAGCGACAAGACGCTCAAGCGCCTCGGTTTCGAACCGGACGCGGTGAAAGAACACGTCGAAAACGGCCAGATCCGCAACTATCAGGTGAAGGGCGAAATCCTCACCCATCTGCAGGAAAAGAACCTCGCCACGCGCTGGGTGATGCCCGACGCCATCGGCCGCGACATGCCGTTGCCCGATCCGGAGCCGCTGAAAGGTCTGCACAAGATCAATCCGTTCGAACGCGTGCCGCATCGCGTCGATCTGCATTCGATGGACACGGTGCTCGAGTCCTGGCAAATGAAGCACGGCAATCTGCTCACGCAACAAACGCCGGCGCAGACCGCGCCGACGATGGCCGACACCGCGCATCCGGCGAACACGAACTTCGAGCGCGCCAATACCGAACTCGGACCGAAACTGCAGTCGATCGGCTTGACCGCCGATCAGTCGCGCACGGTCACCGCCGATCTCACCCTGCAGGCGCAGCGCGACGGTGTCGTTCCGGCGCGCTTCGAACTGGGCAAGGACCAGCAGCGCGTGTTCGCGGTGCCCGAAGGCGACACCAAGTCCTACAGCCAGGTGAACATCGGCGAGAGCAAGGACAAATCGTTCACCGAGATCAGCCGCGAATCGGCGGCGTTGGTCAACGCCGCGCCGGTCGCCGCCAACGACGGCCAGAACCGCGCGCAGCAGGCGCCGGCGCCCGAGCAGGCGAATCCGGACATCGGCGGGCTCGCGGTCGCGCGCGGCGCGCGCTGATCCGGCCGCGGTTCGAGGTCGCGACATCTCCATCCACTTCGTGTTCGGGAGCGCGGTATGACGCAGGATCAGGCGAATTCGTCCCCCCTGGATGCCGCGACCGGCGCGCATGCGGCCAGCGCCGCCGCGCCGGAGCCCTCGTTCGCGGAGCGGGTGTCCGGCACGTCGGGTAAACCGATCGATCTGACGCTCGCGAAGATCATGGACGATCTGTACGACGAGACCTTCGGTCGCGAGACCGGGAAATCGGTCGACGGTTGGTCGCGGGTGCCGGACGCGCAGTTGCGCGGCTTCGGCATCGACCCGAAGAGCCTGGACGACCCCAAGAGCGGCTTCAAAGCGCGCATCTACGGCGACGGCGACGGCCATTACGTGCTGGCCTTCAGCGGCACCGACGAAGGTAAAGATTGGAAGACCAACTTCGCGCAGGGCCTGGGTTTCGAGACCGCGCAGTACAACCAAGCGATGGCGCTCGCGCGCCAAGCCAAAGTCGCGTTCGGCGACGAATTCGTGATCACCGGGCAGTCGCTCGGCGGCGGCCTGGCCGCGGCCGCGTCGGTCGCCACCGACACCCCGGCGGTCACGTTCAACGCCGCGGGCGTCCACGACAAAACGATGGAGCGGATCGGTCTGGACCCGGACGCCGCCGCGCGCGAAGCCGAAAACGGCTTGATCCGTCGCTATGCGGTGAAGAACGAAATCTTGACCGAATTGCAGGAACACACGCCGGTCATGCGCGGGCTGATGCCCGATGCGCTCGGCCATAAGATCGAATTGCCCGATCCGGATCCGCTGAACTTCTGGCAGAAATTCAATCCGGTGAAAGTCGCCAAGCACGCGGTCGAACTGCATTACATCGATTCGGTGATCGAGGCGATGGAAAAAGCCTCGGGGCAGAGCAAGGTCACCGACAAAACGCTGATGTCCGATCGCGATCACCCGTTCAACCCGCAGTACGAACGCTCGCTGCAGCACGTCCAAGCGGCGGAGCGGGAGCGCGGTAAATCGTTCGACGCCCAGACCCAAAACGTGGCCGGCGCGTTGGCGCTGGAATCGCATCGGGCGGGCATCTCGATCGACCGGGTCGCGTTCGGCGACCAAGGCCGCGCGTTCGCGATTCAGGGCCTGACTCACGAAACCCAGCGGGTCGCGCACGTCGATACGGATGTCGCGTCGAGAACGCCGCTGGTCGAGTCCAGCCGTCAGGCGCTGGCGCTGCACGCGCAGCAGGCGACCTCCGGCGCGGGGCAGGCGAAGGAAACGCCGAATCCCGAACTCGCTAACCCCGAATTGACGAACCCCGGCCGCGCCGCCGCACGCTGAGTCGCGGCCGCGGCTTTCGATTCGCCGCCAGCCGCTTCGCGCATCGCTCCGACAGTGATGCGCGGTCTCTGGCTCGGGCGCGGAGTCTGCGCCAAATCGATGATTTGCAAAGAAAACCTGGCGCGGGCATAATGCGCGGCCCAGTTCGCTGGGCCGTTGTCCGGCGTTTCGCGGGCAGCGCGACGGACCCGCCAAAGCTCACGAATTCTCCATTCGGATCAATGGCTTAAACCGGCAAGGCAGGACGGAAAGTGTGGCGTCGCCACCGCCTCGGCCAGTACTCGAACAGACCCCAGGACCTCTACCAATGCCCAAGATCAAGACCAATCGGGCGGCGGCCAAGCGCTTCCGGAAGACCGCTTCCGGCAAGTACAAGTGCGGCCACGCCAACAAGAGCCACATCCTCACCAAGAAAGCGACCAAGCGGAAGCGCAACCTGCGGCAGACGAACCATGTTCGCGCCGAGGATGCCGGCCGTCTGGACCGCATGCTGCCGTATCTCTGAGGAGGGCTGAACAATGGCACGAGTCAAACGTGGTGTGACGGCCCGCCGTCGTCATAAGAAAATCATCAAAGCCGCGAAGGGTTATTACAACGCCCGCCGCAAAGTCTTCCGCGTCGCCAAGCAGGCCGTCACCAAGGCCCTGCAGTACGCCTACATCGGCCGCAAGCAGAAGAAGCGCAATTTCCGTTCGCTGTGGATCGCGCGCATCAACGCCGCCACCCGCGCGCGCGGCATGAGCTACAGCCGTTTCATCAACGGTCTGCTGAAAGCCGGTATCACCCTGGACCGCAAAGTGCTGGCCGACATCGCCGTGCACGATGCCAAGGGTTTCGACGCCCTGGTCGCCGCGGCCGGCAATGCGCTCGGCGCCGCCGGTGCGAACAAGGCCGCCGGGAAGCCGGACGACCTGAAGATCATCGAAGGCATCGGCCCGAAGATCGCCGAGCTGTTTATCGCCGCCGGTATCTCGACCTTCGCCAAGCTCGCGGCCACCGACGTCGCCAAGCTGCGCGAAATCCTCGACGCCGCCGGCAGCAAGTTCGCCTCGCACGACCCGGCGACGTGGCCGCAGCAGGCCAAGCTCGCCGCCGAAGGCAAGATGGACGCGCTGAAGGCGCTGCAGGACGAGTTGCAGGGCGGTCGCGCCGCTTAATCGCGCCGCGTTCCGTCGCCCGCGCTGTACGCATGGGGAAGGGCGCGAGTCCTTCCCCATTCGTTTTTCGGGCATCCTCACTTTCAGACGCCGCGGCGCGCGCGTTCGATGCGACGCCGCGCGACGACGCGACCCGTGCGGTCGCGTTCGCGAGACGACACCGATAAGGCTGTGAGCGAATGAGCGATATCGAAACTCTCCGTCAGCAAGCGCTCGCCGAGATCGCGGCGGCCGATCGCCCCGACGCGCTGGAAGCCTTGCGCGTCGCATTGCTCGGCAAGAGCGGCAGCATCACCGCGCAATTGAAATCGCTGGGCGCGTTGCCCGCTGACGAGCGCAAAACCGCGGGCGAGGCGATCAATCGCGCGCGCGACGCCATCGGCGATGCGTTGGCCGCGCGCAAAGCGGCGCTGGACGACGCCGTGCTCGCCGCGCGTCTGGAACACGAACGTATCGACGTGACCTTGCCCGGTCGCGATGTCGCACATGGCGGCCTGCATCCGGTCACGCGCACGCTGGAGCGCATCGTCGAGATTTTCGGCCGTCTCGGTTACGAACTCGCCGATGGTCCTGAAATCGAAGACGATTGGCACAACTTCGAGGCGCTGAACTTCCCGCCGCATCATCCGGCGCGCGCCATGCACGACACGTTCTATTTCGCGCCCGACGCGCGCGGCGAAGCGCGCTTGCTGCGGACGCATACGTCCGGCGTGCAGGTGCGCTACATGCTGCAATCGAAGCCGCCGCTGCGCATGATCGCGGCAGGCAAGGTGTATCGCAGCGACAGCGACCAAACCCACACGCCGATGTTCCATCAGGTCGAAGGTCTGCTGGTGGACGAGCGCGCGAGTTTCGCGGATCTCAAAGGTACGCTCGCCGAATTCGTGCGCGCCTTCTTCGAGCGCGATTTCGAGATGCGTTTCCGCCCGAGCTACTTCCCGTTCACCGAACCGTCGGCGGAAGTCGATATCGCGTGGCAACAGCCCGACGGCTCGAATCGTTGGCTGGAAGTGCTCGGCTGCGGCATGGTCCATCCGAACGTGCTTCGCAACGTCGGTATCGATCCCGAACGCTACACCGGTTTCGCCTTCGGCCTCGGCGTGGAGCGCTTCACGATGCTGCGCTACGGTGTGAGCGACCTGCGCGACTTCTTCGACAACGACGTGCGGTTTCTCAGGCAGTTCGCGTAGGGCGGGCCCCTGGCCCGCCATCGCGGCGTCTCCGCTCGCGTCGAACGCGCGGCGAAACGGTTCCGATCAATGTCGAAGCATCCGAAAGAACATGACGGTGGGCCAGGGCCCACCCTACGGCGAAACAAGGGTTTCAACGCATGAAATTCTCCGAAAACTGGCTGCGTCAGCATGTGAAGACCGACGCCTCGCGCGACACGCTCGCGGCGACGTTGACGGCCATCGGCCTAGAAGTCGAAGAGATGACCGCGCTCGGCGCGTCGCTCGACGGCGTGGTCGTCGCGCGCATCGTCGAATGCGCGAAGCATCCCGAAGCCGATCGCCTGCAGGTGTGCCAGGTCGATGCCGGCGAGCGCGGCATGCTGCAGATCGTATGCGGCGCGCCGAATGCGCGTCCCGGTTTGCGCGCGCCGCTCGCGACCATCGGCACCACTGTCGGCACGCTCACGATCAAAGCCGCGAAACTCCGCGGCGTCGAATCCAACGGCATGCTGTGTTCGGCGAAAGAACTCGGCCTCGATGCCGACGCGTCCGGTTTGTTGGAATTGCCGGCCGATGCGCCGGTGGGCGCGGCGCTGGCCGAGTATCTCGGCCTGCCCGATGCCGCGATCGAACTGAAACTCACGCCCAACCGCGCCGATTGCTTCGGCGTGCGCGGCATCGCGTTCGACGTGGCCGCCGCGCTCGGCAGCGCAGTCGAGCCGTTGAACGCGCAACCCGTGCCCGCAGGCAGCGACGCCGCGCTCGCAGTCGAACTGGACGCCGGCGCGAAAGTGCCGCGCTTCGTCGGCCGCGTCATCGACGGCGTCGACGCCACCGCGAAGACGCCGATGTGGATGGCCGAACGCCTGCGCCGCAGCGGCGTACGCCCGATCAGCTTCCTGGTCGACGTGACCCAGTACGTGATGTTGGAACTCGGCCAGCCGATGCACGCCTTCGACAAGGACGCGCTGCAGGGGCCGGTCGTGGTGCGTCATGCGCGCGCGGGCGAGGAAACGAAACTGCTCGACGGCCGCACGGTCGCGCTCGACGAGGATTTCCTCGTCGTCTCCGACAGCACCGGCGGTCGCGCCGCGCGCGCGGTCGCGCTCGGCGGCATCATGGGCGGCTACGACACGCGCGTCACCGACGCCACCCGCAGCGTGTTCCTCGAAGCCGCGCACTGGATTCCCTCGGCCATCATCGGCCGCAGCCGCAAACTCGGCATGCACACCGACGCCGGCCACCGCTTCGAGCGCGGCGTCGATCCGGAATTGCCGCGCATCGCGGTCGAATACGCGACCAAACTCATTCTCGACATCGCCGGCGGCGTGCCCGGCCCGGTGGTTGAAGCGGTGCGCGAAGACGATCTGCCTAAGCCGCGGACCATCGCGCTGCGTCGCGAGCGTCTCGCGCGCGTGCTGGGCGTGCGCGTGGCCGACGCCGAAGTCGAACGCATCTTGCGCGCGCTCGGCTTGGGCGTGGCGAACGCCGACGACGGCTGGACCGTGACCGCGCCGACGCGTCGCTTCGATCTCGCGATCGAGGAAGACCTGATCGAAGAGATCGCTCGCATCCACGGCTACGACGCCATTCCGACTACGCTGCCCGCCGGCGCGGCGCGCGTGGTGTCGCCGACCGAATCGATCCTGGGCGAGGGCGATCTGCGCCGCCGCATGATCGCGCGCGACTATCTGGAGGCGATCAACTACGCCTTCGTCGAGGACGCGCTGCTCGCGACCTGGCACGCCGCCGACGGCGCGGTGCCGCTGGCGAACCCGCTGAGCGCCGAACTCAGCACCATGCGCACGATGCTGCTGCCCGGGCTGGTCTCGGCAGTCGCGCGGAACGCCGCGCGGCAGCAAACCCGTTTGAGATTGTTCGAAATCGGCAAAGTGTTCGCCGCTACTGGCGAGGCGCCGCTGGAAACCCGCCGGCTCGCCGCCGCCGTCTGCGGCGATGCCGCGGGCGAGCAGTGGGGCGCGGCCGCGCGCGCCGCCGATTTCCACGACATCAAGGGCGACCTGGACAGCCTCGCCGCCGCCGCGGGCGCTGCGCTCGACTACCGGCCGTCGCAAGCGCTTTGGGGACACCCAGGCCGCTCGGCCGACGTGTATCGCGACGAGACGAGACTGGGCTGGATTGGCGAACTGCACCCGCGTCTGCAGCGCGCCCTCGACCTGGACGCCTCGGTGCTGGCCTTCGAAATCGACCTCGCCCCGCTGCAGCGCCGCGAATTGCCCCGCGCCGCCGCCCTCAGCCGCTATCCGTCCGTCCGCCGAGACCTCGCGTTCGTCGTCTCGGAGAGCGTCTCCTGGGCCGCCCTGGAAGCCACCGCCAAACGCGCCGCAGGCCCGTCGCTTCGGGATTTGCGCCTGTTCGATCGGTACGTGGGCAAGGGGGTCGAAACCGGATGCAAGAGCCTCGCTATGGGCTTGATTCTGCAAGAGGAATCGCGCACTCTGACCGACCGCGAAGTCGATCAAGCGGTAGCCGCGGTCGTCGCGGCGCTACGCGGGGAGCACGGCGCCGAAATCCGGTCTTGATGGGGACAACGTCAAACAGGTTCGCGGAGTCGATTCGATACGTTTGGGGGAACGGATGGCATTGACCAAGGCAGAAATGGCCGAACGCTTGTTCGACGATGTCGGCCTGAACAAGCGCGAGGCGAAGGAATTCGTCGACGCGTTCTTCGATGTCTTGCGCGAAGCCCTGGAGCAGGGCCGACAGGTCAAACTGTCCGGGTTCGGCAATTTCGACCTCCGCCGCAAAAACCAGCGCCCCGGCCGCAACCCCAAAACCGGCGAAGAGATTCCGATCTCCGCCCGCACCGTCGTCACCTTCCGTCCCGGCCAAAAGCTGAAGGAACGCGTCGAGGCCTACACGGGAGCCGGCGGCGATGCTTGATCCCGGCAGCAATCGCGAGCTTCCGCCGATCCCGGCGAAGCGCTACTTCACCATCGGCGAGGTCAGCGAACTGTGCGACGTGAAGCCGCACGTGTTGCGCTACTGGGAAACCGAATTCCCCAGCCTCAAACCCGTCAAGCGCCGCGGCAACCGTCGCTACTACCAGCGCCACGACGTGCTGATGGTCCGCCAGATCCGCAGCCTGCTCTACGAACAGGGCTACACCATCGGCGGCGCGCGCCTGCGCCTGGACGGCGAGGGCGCCAAGCAGGACTCGGCCATGACCTCGCAAGTCATCCGCCAAGTGCGGATGGAACTGGAAGAAGTGCTGCAACTGCTCAAGCGCTGACCGACGCTGGCCCTGCCCGCACCCGAGCGGGTACAATGCCCGACCTACCCGGGGTATAGCGCAGCCTGGTAGCGCACCAGTCTGGGGGACTGGTGGTCGTCGGTTCGAATCCGGCTACCCCGACCAATACATGACGGCAAACCCTCTCTGCCGTATTCCGAAAACCCCGCAAATTGCGGGGTTTTCGCGTTTTGGCTGTGGACTTCAGTCCTGCGCCTTGGTGCCCGGTTTGGCGAAAAATTCGCCAAATTCTCTCTCTCTTTCTCCGGCCCTGTGGACTTCCCGATTGTCAAGTCCACAGGATGGTTTTTGTGTTTCCTTTTAGATCAAAGATTTACG
>SSGH01000014.1 GCA_008015835.1 Lysobacter sp. | reverse complement strand
GCGCGGTCGCGTTCGCGCCTGGCGTGGTATTCGCGCCGGAGGTCGGGTTGTTGCCGGTCGGTGCGGTCGCGTTTGTGCCCTGCGTGGTGTTCGCGCCGGAGGTCGGGTTGTTGCCGGTCGGCGCGGTCGCGTTCGCGCCCGGCGTGGTGTTCGCGCCGGAGGTCGGGTTGTTGCCGGTCGGCGCGGTCGCGTTCGCGCCTGGCGTGGTGTTCGCACCGGAGGTCGGGTTGTTGCCGGTCGGCGCAGCCGCATTCGCGCCTGGCGTGGTGTTCGCGCCCGTTGTCGGATTCGTGCTGCCGGTCGCTGGGGTATTCGTTCCGCCGGGCGTGGTGGCCGTCGCGCCCGGTGCCGCGGTGGCGCCGGGATTCGCGCCCGCCGCGTTCGGCGTATTGGTCGGCGAGGTCGGTGTGGTCGGCGTTGTCGGGCCGGGAGGGGTGGCATTGGCCGCGCCGCGCGGCGCGGCGTTGGGATCCGCTGCCTGGGCCGGTTTCGCCTGCGCGCTAGGGTCTGCCGGCTGCGTAGGTTTGCCTTGAGCGCCCGGCTCGGCGGTTTGAGCGGGCTTCGTCTGCGCGCCCGGTTCGGTCGGTTGCGCAGGCTTGGCCTGCGCGCCCGGGGCTTCCGTCGGTTTCGCCGCGGACGCTGCAGGCTCGGTCGGTTTGGTCGCCTGCGTGCTGGGCGCTTCGGCGGGTTTCGCCGCAGAGGCCGCGGGCTCCGCGGGTTTGCTCGCCTGCGCCCCAGGGGCTTCGCTGGGCTTCGCGGCCTGCGCGGCCGGGGCGTCGCCGCCGGGCTTGGCGGCTTGCGCAGTGGGTTCGGCGGGCTTCGCCGCTTGCGTGCCGGGCGCGTCCGCAGGTTTCGCGGCTTGCGCAGCCGGCGCATCCCCGGGCTTCGCGGCCTGCGCTGCCGGTGCATCGGCGGGTTTGGCGCTGGCGGCCGTCGGGGCGGCATCGCCCGGTTTCGCGGCCGCTTGGGGCGCGGGCGTCTCGGCGGGTTTGGACGCCGGCGCGGAGCCGCTGGCGCTGCCGGCGTCTTTCGCGCCGGTGGCCGAAGCGTTCGCGGCGGAGTTGGAGGCGTTCGCGGCGTTCGGGTCGCGCTTCTCGATCTTCGTACCGCCGGCGGTGCCGCTGGCGCTCGATTCGGCGTCGCTGCCGCTCTTCTCGATCTTGGTGCCGCCCGCCGTGCCGCTGCTGCCCGAGGCCGTGCCGCTGGCGCCGGAGGCGGTCGAACCGGTGCCGCTGGCGTTCGTACCGGACGCGCCGGCGTGCGTCCCGCTGGCGTTCGCCGCGCTGCCGTCGGCGGTTCCGTTCTTGCCGCCGCTCGCGGCGCCCTGCGCCGCGGTGGGGTCGGTTTTCTCGATTTTGATGCCGCCGCCGGTGCCGCTAGCCGCGCCGGACGCGCTCGAACTCGCAGCGCCCGACGCCGACGATGCGGCCGAGCCCGACGCGCTCGAGGCCGCCGTCCCGGATGCATTCGTGCCGGACGCATTGGTACCCGATGCGTTCGTACCGGTGGCGTCGGCGCCGTTCTTGCCCGTCGCCGCGGTCGCATTAGCGTTCACGTCGGCTTTTTCGATGCGAATGCCGCCGCCGGTGCCGGAGGACGAACTCGACGCGCCGGAGGCGGCGCTGGAAGCCGAACCGCTCGCATTGGCTGCGCCGGTGGCGCCGTTGGCGTTCGCCGAAGCGTTGGCGTCGGTCGCGGCGTTGAAGTTCGATTTCGCGGCGTTCTGATTCGCGTTCTGGCTGGCGCTCGGATCGACCGCCGCGCGTTCGACGCGCATACCGCCGCCGCTGGACGAAGATGAGGACGCCGCCGCGTCGGTAGCGCCGCTCGCGCCGGATGCGTTCGCGCTCGACGCGTTCGCGCTCGAAGCGCTGTCGCTGTTCGCGTTGTAGTCGACGCGCTGACCGGCGTTGGAGGAGTGGCTCGTCGTCGGGTCGGCGGACGATGCTTTCTCGAAGCGCGTTCCGCCGCCGCTGCCGCTCGCGTTCGATGAATCGCCGTCGGCGTTCGCGTAGAGATCGTCGTACGCGTAACGCGCGTCGGACGCCGATGCGGCGTTGTGCGCATTGCGCGCGAGTTGTTCGTCCTGCGAGGGCGACGGCTGTTGGGATTGCGCGTAGTTGGACTGCACCTGCTGGGGCGTCGGGTCGTCGATGCCGTCGTTGCCGCGACGGCGCGCGGCGATCAATCGCGACAGCTCGCCTCGCGACAGCTTGCGTTCGCCCGGCGTCACCACCAAACCGGCGAGGCCGGCGTCTTGGAGTTGATCGGGATCGCCGACATCGAGCGCGGAAGCGTCGAAGCTTTCGACCAATACCTCGATCGGGCTGGCTTCTTGCGTAGGGCCGTCTTGCGGGGTCGCGCGCGGATCGAGATCCGCGAACGACGGCAGGGGCGCGTTGCCTTCCGGGTGTTGTCCACTGCTCATGGCGTTGATCCTATGGTCGATGCGTTCGCGCGTTCCGGATCGTCGGAACCGCCGCGAGGCGATGCGTTGGCCGGGGGAATTGTTACGCTATCGTTAATCGCCGGATACGACGGTTCCATGCTATCACGCGTGCGCAAGCGCGCCGATGCGCGGCCGTCGCAGTTTCGGCGCGGCCCGACGCATGGCGCGGGGGCGGGCTACAATCCCCGGCCGCAAGCAGCCGGCGAAGGCCATGGGCATCGAAATCGAACGCAAATTCCTGGTCGTCGGCGACGCGTGGCGCGCCGGCGTCCACGAGACGGTGCCGATGGCGCAGGGCTACATCAACGATCAACGGGCCATGGACATCGGCGCGCAGCGCGCTTCGGTGCGGGTCCGGATCGAAGGCGCCGAAGCGCGGTTGAACATCAAGTCGCGCGAAGCCGGCCACACCCGTCAGGAATTCGATTACGCGCTGCCGCTGGCCGACGCGCAGGAACTGCTGTCGCTGTGCGTGGGCGGCCTGATCCGCAAATCCAGACATCTGCTGGATCACGGCGACCATCGCTGGGAAATCGACGAATTCCTCGACGAGAACGCCGGTTTGATCGTCGCCGAGATCGAATTGTCTTCGGGCGACGAAGGGTTCGAACGGCCCGGGTGGTTGGGCATGGAAGTCACCGACAGCCTGCGCTATTACAATCTCGCTTTGGCTTCGCGCCCGTATTCGCAATGGAGCGAGGACGAACGCGCCGCGGCCGATCTGGAGTCCACACCATGCTTGTGATCGGCGTCGCCGGTACCGAACTGACCGCGCGCGAACGCGACTGGCTGCAGCACGACGGCTGCGGCGGCGTCATTCTGTTCAAGCGCAACTTCGCGTCGAAAGCGCAAATCGCCGAGTTGTGCGCCGCGATCCGCGAAGCGACGCCGCGGCCGCAATTGATCTGCGTCGATCAGGAAGGCGGCCGCGTGCAGCGTTTCCGCGAGGGCTATAGCGATCTGCCGCCGCTGGAACGCTTCGCGCGCGCCTATGCCGCCGACCCCGCGCGCGCGCTGGCGTTGGCCGAAGAACACGCGTGGTTGATGGCCAGCGAAGTGCGCGCCAGCGGCGTGGATCTGAGTTTCGCGCCGGTGGTGGACTTGGGGCGCGGCAATCTGGCGATCGGCGATCGCGCATTTTCGGAGAGCCCGCAGATCGTGGCGGAATTCGCGAAGGCCTACGTGCGCGGTATGCACGGCGGGGGCATGGCGGCGACGATCAAGCACTTCCCGGGCCACGGCTCGGTGCGCGAGGACACGCATTTCGACGATGCGGTGGACGATCGTTCGTTGGACGCGATCGCCGCGCTCGATCTGGTGCCGTTCGTCGCTGGGATCGAGGCCGGCGCCGAAGCGGTGATGCTGGCGCATGTGGTGTATCCGCAGGTGGCGCCGGAACCCGCGGGCTATTCGCCGTTCTGGATTCGCACCGTGCTGCGCGAACGCATGGGTTTCCGCGGCATCGTGTTTTCCGACGATATCGGGATGGCCGCGGCGTTCTCGGCCGGCGGCGTCAAACAGCGCATCGATGCGCATTTGGACGCGGGGTGCGATGCGGTGTTGGTCTGTCATCCGGATTTGGTCGAGGAATCGCTGGCGGCGGTCGATGATCGTCGTTTCGACCCGAACGCATTGGCGAGCGTGATGGGCCGCGACGCGCCCGCATGGACGACGTTGACCGCCGACGCGCGCTACGGCGACGCGCAAGCGCGATTGGCGGCGGAACTCGGCGGGGCTGAGGTCGCGAGCGAACTCGCCGTCGCGTCGATCGGCGGTGCCGCCATCAGCGGCGCCGTCACCAGCGGAGAGCGCGCATGACCGCGCCGCGTTTGGCCGAAGCGCTGCGCGATGCCGATCTGCTGTTCGATCGGGCCGCCCTCGATGCCGCGATCGGGCGCATCGCCGACGCGATTCGCGCGGATTACGCCGATCCTGCCGTCGCCGATCCTGCGCTCCCCGAAGACGGCACGCCCGAGCTTCCGCCGCTGTACGTGACGATCATGCACGGCGGCCTACCGTTCGCCGCGCAGCTCGCGTTCGCGTTGGGCGAGCGCGGCTTGGATCTGGAATTCGATTATCTGCACGCGACGCGCTACCGCGGCAGCACCTCAGGTTCCGGGTTGGCGTGGCTGCATCGCCCGGCGACGCCGATGCGCGGACGCCGCGTGCTGCTGGCCGACGACATCCTCGACGAAGGCCACACTCTGCTGGCGGTGAAGCGCTGGTGCGAAGACCAAGGCGCCGACGATGTGCGCGTCGCGGTGCTGGCGCGCAAAGTGCACGACCGCTGCGTCGACGAGATCGAAGCCGATTACGTCGGCGTCGAAGTGCCGGACCGCTACGTGTTCGGCTACGGCATGGACTATCGCGAACAAGGCCGCAATCTGCCCGCGATTTACGCCCTGAAGGAATGAGGATGAGCGACATCGCGCTCGCCATCATCGGCGGCACCGGCCTGTATAAGCTGGCCGCGCTCGAGAACGTCGAAAGCCATCAGCCGGTCACGCGCTACGGCGCGCCGTCCGGGCCGGTGCGCGTCGGCATGCTGGCCGGCCGTCGCGTCGCGTTTCTCGCGCGGCACGGCGAAGGCCACTCCGTGCCGCCGCACAAAATCAACTATCGCGCGAATCTCGCCGCGCTCAAAGCGCTGGGCGCCGGCCGCGTATTGGCCTTGAACACCGTCGGCGGCATCGGCGAACGTTTCGGGCCGCGGGTCTTGGCCTGTCCGGATCAACTGATCGATTACACCTGGGGCCGGATTTCCACCCTCTGCGAAGAGGAGGGCACCGAGGTGCTGCACGTCGACTTCGGCGACCCGTATACGCCGACGCTGCGCGCGGACGTTCTGCGCGCCGCGGTCGCGGCCGGCGTCGCGGTGGTCGACGGCGGTTGCTACGGCGCAACCCAGGGGCCGCGCTTGGAGACCAAGGCCGAAATCGCGCGTATGCGTCGCGACGGCTGCGATCTGGTCGGCATGACCGGCATGCCCGAAGCGGGCTTGGCGCGCGAATTCGGCTTGGATTACGCGTGTTTGGCGATCGTCGCGAACTGGGCCGCGGGCGCGGGTCCCCATCCGGACGAGCAGATCACGCTCGCCGAGGTGCTGGCGAACGTCGAGGCGGCCAGCGCCGGGTTGGCGGCACTGCTGGACGCGCTGCTGCGCGGCTGAGCTTCGGTCGCGCCCGGCGCGGCGACCGATGCGAGGGTCCGCCCGCCCTGGTCACCCTCTTGCAAGGCCGATCCGCTCAGGCATACTCCGCCTGCGCCGGGGGGCGAGGCCCCGCGCATGCGCAACACTCAGGCCAATATCAGACGAGGTTCGAGGAATATGCCGTACGGAACAGTGAAGTGGTTCAACGATGCAAAGGGATTTGGGTTCATCGCCCCGGAAGACGGAAGCGCCGACGTATTCGTGCATTTTTCCGCGATCAACGCCAAAGGCTTCCGCAGTCTGCAAGAAGGGCAACGCGTGAGCTACGAGGTGACCACCGGACCGAAAGGCGCGCAAGCCGCCAGCGTCGTGCCCGTCGCCTGAATCGCGTCGCGTCGTCGGAGCGGTCGCAACACATCGCCGACCGGCCGAGAACGCGGACGCGAACGATCCTTCGAAGCCCCGCTTAGGCGGGGCTTTTTTCGTAGGCGGGAACGTCGTGTCCGCGCGCGGGTTCGCGCGTATTCCATCGCGCCGGCGCTGCGCCGCCTTCGCGATGAGGACGATCTCTCGTACGGTCGCTTTTTTCGACGAACTGATACAGTGAGGCCGCTTCCCCCGAGGCGAATTCGATGTCGGACCCTTCGCTGCCCCTAGACGTCCCCGCCGATCCTTTCGGCGTACGCAACCAACCCCCGGAATTCGCGCCGCGCGATCTGTGGAGCGGCGACGCCGCGCTGCGCGAAGCGGTGGCGCGCGAGGGCGGCGAAGGCTTCGACGCCACGCTCTCGGCGTACGGCCGCTTGGTCGGCGATGCGCTGTACGCGGCGAGTTGGGACGCGCATCGGGATCGCCCGCGTCTGCGCACGCATGACCGTTTCGGCCATCGCATCGATCGCGTCGAATTCCATCCTGCGTATCACCAGGTCATGTCCGAGGCGATCGCGCACGGCATGGTCGGGCTGTCGTGGGCGCCGCACGCATGGAAAACGCCGGAATGGACCGGCCCGCTCACCGGCGGTCACGTCGCGCGCGCGGCGCTGTGCTTTCTGCATCATCAAGTGGAACCGGGCAGCGGCTGCTCGCTGACGATGACGCATGCCGCGGTGCCCGCGCTGCGACGCGTACCGTCGTTGCGCGAATGGGTGGAAAAAGCGGTCTCGGGCGCGTACGACCCGCGCGACGTGCCCATCGCCGAGAAAAGCGGCGTCACCCTCGGCATGGGCATGACCGAACGGCAGGGCGGCAGCGACGTGCGCAGCAACGCCACCGTCGCCGCGCCGTTGGCGGGCGAGGGCGAGTACGCCTTGACCGGCCACAAATGGTTCTTTTCCGCGCCGATGTGCGACGGCTTTCTGGTGTTGGCGCAAGCGCCCGGCGGCCTGACCTGTTTGCTGATGCCGCGGCGCTTGCCCGACGGCGAAAAGAACGCGTTCCGCCTGATGCGTTTGAAGGACAAGCTCGGCGATTGGTCGAACGCGTCGTCGGAAGTGGAGTTCGACGGCGCGCGCGCGTATCGCATCGGCGAGGAAGGGCGCGGCGTCGCGGTCATCATCGAAATGGTGATGTTGACGCGTCTGGATTGCATGCTCGGCTCGGCCGCGCAGATGCGGATGGCTTTGATCCAGGCGATGCACCATGCGCGGCATCGCCATGCGTTCGGTCGCGTATTGATCGACCAACCGCTGATGCGCAATGTGCTCGCGGATCTGGCGATCGAATCGGAAGCCGCCACCGCGTTCGCGATGCGCATCGCCGGCGCGGTGGATCGCGCCGCGCGCGATCGCCATGAATCGGCGTTCGCGCGCGCGGCGACCGCCATCGGCAAGTATTGGATCTGCAAACGCGCGCCGGCTTTCGTCAACGAAGCGCAGGAGTGCCTCGGCGGCGCGGGCTACGTGGAGGACTCGATCCTGCCGCGGCTATATCGGCAAGCGCCGCTGAATTCGATCTGGGAAGGCAGCGGCAATATCCAGTGTCTCGATACCTTGCGCGCGCTGCAGCGCGAACCGCAGGCGGTCGCCGCGCTGCGCGCCGAATTAGAGGTCGCGCGCGGATTGAATTCCGCGTTCGATACCGCGCTACCCGCGGTGCTGGTGCGGCTGGACGAAGCCTTGGCGGCCGACGCCGAACGCGCGCAATCCGGCGCGCGGCGCTTGGTGGAGCGCCTCGCGCTGGCGTTGCAAGCGTCGCTGCTGCTGCGCGCGCAAAGCCCCCTTGCGGATGCGTTTTGCCGCAGCCGTTTGGGTGGGCAACACGGCGTCGGCTACGGCACGTTGACCGACAATATCGATTTCGCGACGTGCTTGGCGCGCGTCGGAGGAGAATGAGGATGTTCGAATCGCAAGCACCGGGCGCATCGCGCTCGATCCCGACGATTCCGCGCTCGGCGGTGGCGCGCAGGCGGCCCGCGCGGAGCTTGCGCGCGGTCGCGCGCGCGTCGGCATTCGTGTTTTTGTTCGCTTTCGTCGGCGTGTCCGCGCAATCCGCGCAATCCGCGCCGACGCAGGCGAAGCCCGACTGGCCGCCGGCTCTGGCGTCCGCGGCCGAACGCGTCGACGAAATCCATGTGTTCAAGCAGCAGCGCCGAATGGAACTGCTGCGCGACGGCAAGATCGTCCGCAGCTATCGCATTTTGCTCGGCGACGCGCCGGTCGGCCACAAGCGACAGCAGGGCGACGAACGCACGCCCGAAGGCCGTTATTCCATTACTTTTCGCAACGACAAAAGCCGCTTTCACCTCTCGCTGCGCGTGTCGTACCCGAACGAAGCCGATCGCGCGCAGGCCGAAGCGCGCGGCGTCGATCCGGGCGGCGACATCATGATCCACGGCGGCACGCCGCCGGGGTACGACCGCGACTGGACCGACGGCTGCATCGCGCTCACCAATGCGCAAATCGAAGAAGTCTGGCGCTTGGTGCCGGTCGGCACGCCCATTCTGATCGAGCCCTGATCGACGTTCGATCGAGCGCGAGTCGAGGCTCGCGCGACGCGCGACGGATCGTCTTCACCGCAGATCGACCGCCGTCCGACCCAAGATCGGACGGCGGTTCGCGATGTCTTAGGCGCTGTGCGCCTCGGCCCGGGTCTCGCCCGCCAGCTCTTTGGCCTTGAGCGAGCTCATCAGCGACAGCAGCGTGCCGAGCGCGTTGCCGTCGCCGCCGCCGCCGCCGAGTTGGATATGCGGCACCAGCGGCACTTTCGACGTTTCCAGCGCTTCGGCCAGGCGCAGCATCACCGTTTGCATCAACTGCTTATCGGCGCCTTCGCCTTCCAGCGCCTCGGATTTGGCCTTGATCGCCGAGGCTTCGGCCTCGCCGATCGAGCGGATCGCGGACGCGCGGCCGCTGCCTTCCATTTCTTGCCGGAATTTCTCGGCCTGCGCCAGCGCTTCGATTTCCTGTCGTTTCTTCTCGGCGGCTTTCACCGCGGCCGAGCCCATGTTTTCCTTGATCGAAATATCGACCTGCGAGGCCGTCAGCTCTTTCTGCTTCGACGCGCGCTGTTCGGCTTCGTTCAATTCGCGCTGCTTGTCCGCGGCGATCTGCTTCTGCGCGAAGGTTTCCACCTGTTCGCGCGCGATCTGACGGTCGCGCAACTGCGCCATGATGTACTCGATCTGGGTATCGCCTGGCTGCGGCTTCGGCGTGCCGATCAGCACTTCTTGGAATTCCAGCGAGTAGGCCAGAAAACGCTCCTTCATATCCACCGACGCATGGCTTTGCAATTCGCTGCGCGACTGGATCAGCTCGATGAAGGTCTTGGTCTGCGACACGTTCTTGAAATACGACGACACCATCGGGTCGAGCGTCTGCTCCACCAATTGCGCGACGTTGCCGAAGCGCTGAATCACCAGCGGTGCCTTGCGGTAGTCGATATGCACCACCACCGACAGCGGCAGATTGGGTTCGAAGGCGTCTTTCGTGATCAGCGTGATCTCGCGCAGGTTCGAATCGAAATGCGAGCCGCTTTCGCCCGATTTCCACATCAGCACGAAGTTGGTGGTCGGCACCAGTTCGATCTTGCCGGCGTAGGTGTTGAATGCGTACTTGCCGGGCATCAACGGGTCGCGCCAGACGCCGCGACAGCCGTTCTGCACCAGTTCGCCGTGGCTGTAGTCCTTGCCGGTGATGTCCTCGCCCTTGCCGCCGGTGTACGACACCACCACGCCGACGTGGCCGACCGGGATGATCGTCTTCTTGATGAATTCGACCGTCGCGAACAGGCGGTTGATGTAATACGTGCCTTCGACCAACACGCGTTCCTGACGGCCGCGCAAACCGCCGGCGGCGAGGAATTTCTCGGGTTCCTGGAAGGAGTTGTGGTCGTCGCCCACGTCCGGCGCCAACAATTCGTCCTTGGGCAAGCCCGGGCCGTCCATGACGGTGACGATCGCGAGTTGATCGGATTCGTGCGCGCCGCTCTCCTCTTTGATGACCACCGGCACGAACGCCGCGCGTTGGTCGAGCACGTCGCGCATTTTGGCGTAGTAGGCCTGCTCGTCTTTGTCGAGCGTGAGCGAGTAGGTGGCTTCTTCGGTCATGACCACGAACATCACCGGGTTGATGATGTGGGTGCCTTCGCGCAGCACTTTTCGCTGCGGGCCCTTTTGGCCGCCGCTTCCGAGGAACGCGCGCACGTCGCGGAAATCGGCGGCTTGCGCGTTATCGGCGAGCGTTTGCCCGGCGGGCAGGTCGTGACCGTCGCGCGCGAAGACGTAGCCGATCTTGCCCTGCGTGACCGAGACCATCGGATGGAGATGCACGCGGTATTGGAACGGCAGGAAAAAGTGGAAACCGCCGCGGAGCAGGTCGGGTTGGAAACCGGCCTCGCCTTCGAGCGCGAGCAGGCCGCTGCGCACGGAGCCCTTGGCGCTCCATATCTTTTCGACCACGCCGACTTTGTCGTTGGGGATGTAGCGGACGCAGCCGGAAAAATAGAGCGCGGCGACGGCCGCGAAGAGCGGGATCGCGACGATGCCGGCCGCGAACAGCCAGCTCTGTTCCGAGAGGATGCTGTACATGGATGTTTGTCCTGGGAATGATTGAGATGCGCGCTCGGCGCGACGTCCGTTTCAAGCTGGTATCGACGCCGGCGCGCATCGCGTGAGGAGGGCCGGCGGACAGCGATGGGATGGCGCGTGGGGACGTGGCGGAAAATCGAAGTGAATGCCGAACGGCCGGTACAGTCTGCGCGTTCCCTCGTCGGCGCGCATAGGCCGGAAGTGGGAGTCGACGCAGGGTCGACCGCCTTCACGGTAGGCGGAGGCGTTCGCAGCGACGGCGGCGCGATCCTCGTAGCGAGTGCGGCTCGGGCATTGTTCGGGCCGATGCCGCGCGCCCTGGACTGCGGAGTGCGCAAGTCACAGTTTCGGATTCGAGCGGCTCGGCCCGGTGTTGGGCAGCCTTTGGGCTTGCGCTCGCGAGGGCGATTCGTGTTTAAATCGGGATTCGTGTGTGGAGGGGGCGTCGGGCGGCCGCGAGCGGTCCGATTGCGATATGGGGATATCGCGCCCACGGCCGGCCTTCGAGGGTATGAAGGTCATGATAGGTTTCAGGAGAACGCATGTACGGCGTCATTTTCGATTTGCTGCGCAGCTACGTCATCGAACGGCACGGGGGGCGCGCGACGTGGGACGCCCTGTTGGACGAAGCGGGCATCGGCTACAAAGTGTATTTCCCGGTGGCGCAATACCCCGACGAGGAAATCGTCAAACTGGCGACCACCGCCTCGCAGATGCTGAAAGTGCCGCTGACCGCGGTGCTCGAGGATTTCGGCAAGTTCGTCGGACCTTCGCTGGTCACTTACTACGAAATGTTCGTGCGGCCGGAGTGGCGCACGTTCGAAGTGCTGGAGAACGCCAGCGCGAAAATCCACGATGCGATCCACCGCTACAATCCGAAGCGAAACCCGCCGGAACTGCGCGCGACGCGGATCGACGATCAGCATATGAAGCTGACCTATCAGTCGGACCGCAAACTGTGCTTCGTCGCGAAGGGGATCATTCTCGGGCTCTCGCAAAAATTCGGCGAACGCATCGAAGTGCGCGAAACGCAGTGCATGCACCACGGCGCGCAGCGCTGCCATTTCGAGATCACCCATCACGGCGATGTGTCGCCGCAGCGGCGCGACGAATTCTGGTCGTGAGTTTCGGACGAGTCTTCGTCTAGCTTCAATCGCGCGCCGTTGAGGGCGCGCGTCGTTCGCGGTGCCGTCTTGGTCCGACCCTGGCCGGCGTAGGTCGCGAGGCCTGCGCCCGGGCATCGCGAAGCCGCGCGGGTTCGCCTTCGCGCGCACGGTCTGCGACCGGCGGCCATCGCCCGGCCCGTCGCTACGTCCCGTCCAGGCGCCCCTATTCGGGTCGCCGACGCCGCGATTTCCCCCGATTCTGGCCGTTCGCCGCCGCTCCGCGTGGCGGCGAATGTTGCGCTGCGGTAGGCTTGGCGATTCTGTCCGAATCGACCCGCCGACCGTGTCCGCCGAGCCCGCCAGTCCGTACGATCCCCGATCCGTCGAAACCGCCGCCCAGAGCTTCTGGCGCGATACCCGCGCCTTCGAGGTGAACGAAGCCTCGCCGAAGCCGAAATACTTCTGCCTCTCGATGCTGCCGTACCCGTCGGGCGCGCTGCACATGGGCCACGTGCGCAATTACACCATCGGCGATGTGATCAGCCGTTTCCGCCGGATGACCGGGCATAACGTGCTGCAGCCGATGGGTTGGGATGCGTTCGGTCTGCCGGCCGAGAACGCGGCGATCAAGAACCGCACCGCGCCCGCGAAGTGGACCTACGCCAACATCGACCACATGCGCGGCCAGTTGCAGGCGCTGGGTTACGCGATCGATTGGTCGCGCGAATTCGCCACCTGCCGCCCCGACTACTACGTCCACGAGCAGCGCATGTTCACCCGGCTGATGAGGAAAGGCCTGGTGTATCGCAAGAATTCGGTGGTGAACTGGGACCCGGTCGATCAAACCGTGCTGGCGAACGAGCAGGTGATCGACGGCCGCGGCTGGCGTTCCGGCGCGGTGGTCGAAAAGCGCGAAATTCCGCAATGGTTCCTGAAGATCACCGCCTACGCGCAGGAACTGCTGGACGGCCTGGACACGCTGGACGGCTGGCCGGATTCGGTCAAGACCATGCAGCGCAACTGGATCGGCCGCAGCGAAGGCTTGGAGTTCGCGTTCGATGTCGCGGATTCGCACGAAACACTGCGCGTTTACACCACGCGCCCCGACACGCTGATGGGCGTCACCTTCGTCAGCATCGCCGCCGAACATCCCCTGGCGCTGCGTGCCGCCGAATCCAATCCCGAACTCGCCGCCTTCATCGCCGATCTGCGCAAGGGTGGGGTGTCGGAAGCCGAGTTGGAAACCCAGGAAAAACGCGGCATGCCGACCGGCCTGTTCGCGGTGCATCCGATCAGCGGCGAGCAGGTGCCGATCTGGGTCGCGAACTTCGTGCTGATGGGCTACGGCACCGGCGCGGTGATGGCGGTGCCCGGCCACGACGAACGCGATTTCGAGTTCGCCACGAAGTACGGGTTGCCGACCCGACAGGTCGTCGGCCCGCGCGGCATCGTGCCGCCGCATCTGCTGGGCGACGAGATGCAGTACGACGCGACCCGCTGGAAGGAGTGGTACGGCGATAAGACACGCGACGATTTGATGTGCGTGAATTCGGGCGAACTCGACGGCATGGGCTACAAGCAGGCGTTCGAGCACCTCGTCGCGAAGTTCGAGCGCGAGGGCCGCGGCGAGCGCAAGATCAACTTCCGTCTGCGCGATTGGGGCGTGAGCCGTCAGCGCTACTGGGGCTGCCCGATTCCGGTGATCTATTGCCCGAACTGCGATGCGGTGCCGGTGCCCGAGGATCAACTGCCGGTGGTGTTGCCCGAGGACGTGGCCGAGGCCTTCGCTGCGGGCACCGTACTCTCGCCGATCAAGGCCGACCCGAACTGGCGCAAGACCACGTGCCCGCAGTGCGGCGGCCCCGCCGAGCGCGAGACCGACACCTTCGATACTTTCATGGAGTCGAGCTGGTACTACGCGCGCTATACCTCGCCCGGCGCGGCCGATATGGTCGACGAACGCGCGAAGTATTGGACGCCAGTGGATCAATACATCGGCGGCATCGAACACGCGATTCTGCATCTGCTGTATTTCCGTTTCTATCACAAACTTCTGCGCGACGAAGGCTTGGTGAACAGCGACGAACCGGCGACGAATCTGCTGTGCCAGGGCATGGTGATCGCGGAGACGTTCTATCGCGAGAACGCCGATCAGTCGAAGGACTGGTTCAACCCGGCGGATGTGGAATACGTCCGTGACGAGAAAGGACATGTCATCGGCGGCATTTTCAAAGACGACGGGCAGCCCGTTCGCTATGGCGGCGTCGAAAAAATGTCGAAAGGCAAGAATAACGGCGTCAACCCGCAAGCGATGGTCGACAAATACGGTGCCGACACCGTGCGTCTGTTCTCGATGTTCGCTTCGCCGCCGGAACAGTCGTTGGAATGGAACGAGGCCGGTGTCGAAGGCATGTCGCGCTTCCTGCGCCGGTTCTGGCGCGAAGTCACGACGCATGTCGCCCAGCCGGATCATCCGGAGGTCGATGTCGCCGCATTGAACGCCGCGCAGAAAACGATGCGCCGCCAACTGCACGAAGCGATCCAGAAGATCGGCGACGATTATGGCCGCCGCTACAGCTTCAACACCGCGATCGCGGCGCTGATGGAACTGCTCAATCATGTGTCGAAGTTCGACGACATGAGCGATCAGGGCCGCGCCGTGCGCCACGAGACGTTGCAGACCATGGTGCTGCTGCTCAATCCGGTCACGCCGCATATCTGCCATCGCCTGTGGCAGGCGTTGGGCCATACCGAGACGCTGCTGGAAGACCAGCCCTTCCCGCAGGCCGATCCGGCCGCGCTGGTGCGCGACTCGGTCACGCTCGCGGTGCAGGTCAACGGCAAGCTGCGCGGCACGATCGAGGTCGGTGCGCAGACGCCGCGCGAAGACATCGAAGCCGCGGCCTTGGCCGAACCGAACGTCGCCAAATTCCTGGAAGCCATGACGGTGAAAAAGATCATCGTGGTGCCCGGGAAGATCGTGAACATCGTCGCCGGTTGATCGCGAGCGCTCGCATTCGGCCGGGGCACGGTTTGCGCGAGCCCGCGCGTCGGCGCGCCCGCGCATGAACCGGCCCCCGCGATCGCGCTTGCCCGCCGTCGTCGCCTCGTCCAGACTTCGCCCATGAAAACGATGCCCCGTCTCGCGCTCGCCGTCCTGCTCGCCGCCGCCATGAGCGGCTGCGGCTTCCAACTGCGCAACGTCGCCAAACTGCCGTCGGACCTCGGGCCGGTGGCGGTGACCGCGACCGACCCCTACAGTCCGCTGGCCGATTCGCTGGCGCGCGCGCTGGAGCGCGGCGGCGCGCAGCCGGCGGCGACCGACGCCGTCGACGCCGCGACCAAACTCGAAATCCTCTCGGAAAAATGGGCCGATCTGCCGATCGCGGTGGATACCCAGGGCCGCGCGCAGGAATACAGCCTGCGCTACGCGGTGGTGTTTCGGATGCGCAAGCCCGACGGCGACCTGTTGGTGCCGCAGCAGGCGGTGGAGATGTCGCGCGATTACGTCGCGCCCGCGTCCGACGCCATCGGCAACACCAGCGAACGCGAATTGCTGTTGAACGAAATGCGCCGCGACATGAGCGCGGCGATTCTGCGCCGCGTCAACGCGGCGTTGCACGTCACCGCGCCGAGCGCCGGCGGCTGAGCCGCGCACCGACGGGCGACGCGCCGTGGAACTGACGCCGGAACGGCTGATCGCGCAACTCGGCGCCGAACCGCTGCGTCCCGCGTATCTCATCGCCGGCCCCGAACCGCTGCGGGTGTTGGAAGCCGCCGACGCCGTCCGCGCGCAGGCCCGCGCCGAAGGCATCGGCGAGCGCGAAGTGTTCGACGCCGATAGTCGCGATTTCGACTGGAACCAGATCGCGCAGAGCGTGAGCGCGATGAGCCTGTTCGCCTCGCGTCGCTTGCTCGAAGTGCGCTTGCCTTCGGCGAAACCCGGCAAGGACGGCAGCGAAACCATCGTCGAGTTCTGCGCGAATCCGCCGCAGGACGTGGTGCTGTTGATCACCGGCGACGATTGGAGCCGCCAGCACGGCGGCAAGTGGAGCGAGGCCATCGCGCGGGTCGGCCATCACGCCATCGCATGGGCCTTGAAGCCGCACGAACTGACCGATTGGGTCGAGCGTCGCCTGCGCGCGCGCGGCCTGCGCGCGGATCGCGATGCGGTGCAGCGCTTGGTCGAACGCGTGGAAGGCAATTTGCTCGCCGCCGCACAGGAGATCGACAAACTGGTTCTCCTCAGCGACGGCGACGCCATCGATCTCGCGCGAATGGAGTCTTACGTCGCCGATGCCGCGCGTTTCGACGTGTTCCGCTTGCTCGACGCCACGCTCAACGGCCAATCCGCGCAAGCGCTGCGCATGCTGCACGGCCTGCGCGCGGAAGGCGAGGCGGTGCCGGCGTTGATGGGCATGGTGGTGATGGAACTGCAGCGCGCCGCGGCCCTGGCGCGGGTGAACGCGAAAGGCGGCAATTTGGCTGCGGAATTCAAGGCCCAGCGCGTATGGGACGCCAAGCAGGCGGTGTATCGCCGCGCATTGCAGCGCCACGACGCCGCGCGCTGGGAGCGATTCGTCGCCGAAGCCGGCCGCGTCGATCGCATCGCCAAAGGCCGGCCGCGCATCGGCGAAGAACCCGCCGACGCGTGGTTGGCGTTGGAACGGTTGCTGATCGCCGTCGCCGAACCGCGCGGCGGCGGGTTTCTTGCGAAATCCGCGAGCGCTGGCACCTGAGTCGCGCATGTTGCGCCTGTTCTACGGCGGCACCTTCGACCCGGTCCACAACGGCCATCTTGCCATCGCCCGCGCGGCGCGCGAGGCGCTGTCGACGACGGTTCGCTTACTGCCGGCCGCCGATCCGCCGCATCGCGACGCGCCGGGCGCCAGCGCCGAACAGCGCGCGACGATGCTCGACCTGGCGGTGGACGGGCACGTCGGTCTGCGCGTCGACCGTCGCGAGCTCGAGCGCGCGGCGCGCGACCCGAATGCGCCGAGCTACACCATCGACACCCTGCGCGAACTGCGCGCCGAACTGGGCGAACGGGCGCCGATCGCGTTTTTGATCGGCGCCGACAGCCTGTACGGCTTCGCGACCTGGAAAGAGCCCGAGGCCCTGCTCGCGGGCGCGCACTGGGTGGTCGCCGAGCGGCCGGGCAGCGATCTGGACGCCTATTTGCCGCCGGCCTCGGCGCGGCTAGCGGCCGGTCGCTGGACCTTGAACGCGGCGTCGCTGCACGACAGCCCCGGCGGCAAGCTGTTGCGGCTGCGCCAGCCGCTGCACGGCGAATCGGCCACTCAGATCCGGCGCCGGATCGCCGCCGGCGAAACCTGGCATCACCTGCTGCCGCTGCCGGTGGCCCGCTACATCGTCGAGCACGGCCTCTACGGCGCGACGCCCGGCCCCGTCATCCGCCCCCGCGACCCGGCCTCTTGACCAGGCCGTGACCCAGCCAATCGCGCCCCCGACGCTATAATCCCGCCATTCCATGCGAGGACCGCTCTTGTCCAGTTCCAATAATGCGCACGTCATCAAGACCGTGCTGCCCGAACCGCCGCCGTCGGCCCAAGCCATTCTCAAGCACGTCCACGCGGCGGTGGAAAACCTCAAAGCCAAGGATGTGGTCGAGATCGATGTTCGCGGTAAGACCAGCGTCTGCGATTACCTCGTCATCGCCTCCGGCACGTCGACGCGCCACGTCAAATCGATCGCCGACGAAGTGGTGAAGGCGATCAAAGACCTCGGCGTGATGCCGCTGGGCGTGGAAGGCGAACGCGAAGCCGAGTGGGTGCTCGCCGACCTGGGCGATGTGGTCGTGCACGTCATGCTGCCGCGCGTGCGCGAGTTCTACGCGCTGGAGCGGCTGTGGACGGTCGGCGATCAACCGCCTGAGGATTGAGGATCGGCGATGTCCGCTTTTGTTTTCCGTGGAGGCGTCGATGTCCGAGGTCGATGACGACTGGGCCAAACAACCCTTGCCGAACTCGTCGTATTGCTGCGCCCACGGTGCAGACTGCGCAGTTCATCAAGCGCCCCACGATGGAGATGTGGTCGCTTGCACTTGCGGCGAAAAGATTGGGTTGTGGCGTCATCGACATCGTGTTCCCGATGTTCGGCTCGTACCCGGTTCGAGCGGGCTGCAGTAGTCGCATCGACATGCGCAGTTCCAGTCGATGAAAGCCCGCCTGATCGCCGTCGGCGAACGCGCGCCCGCGTGGGTCGCGCAGGGGTTCGCCGAATATCAAAAGCGGCTATCGCGCTGGCTGCCGTTGGACTTGATCGAAATCGAACCCGGCATTCGCGGCAAGGGGCACGACGCCGCGCGCGCCACCTTGGATGAAGGCGCGCGCGTGCTGGCGGCGCTGCCGAAAGCCGCGCATGTCGTGGCCTTGGACGGTCGCGGAAAAATGCACAGTTCCGAAGCGCTCGCGCAGCGATTGGAGCATTGGCGCGGCGGCGGCCGCGACCTCGCGTTCTTGATCGGCGGTCCGGAAGGGCACGCGCCCGAAGTGCTGGCGCGCGCCGACGAAACGTGGTCGCTCGGGCCGCTGACTCTGCCGCATATGCTGGTGAGATTGGTGCTCGCCGAACAGGTGTATCGCGCGGCGGCGATGCTGGCGAATCATCCCTACCATCGCGCTTGAGCGCCGGTCGGCGCGCGCGATGACCTTGTGTCGCGCGGCGACCGCGCGACATGCGCCGTGCGGTCGTTGAGTGCGCTCGCCCGGCGCGACCGCCCGGCGCGGCTGCGACCTGCGGTTTCAGCCCGCGAAACGCGGATAGTCGGTGTAGCCTTTCGCGCCCGGCGAGTAGAAGGTGCTGCTGTCGGGCGTCGCCAGCGGCGCGTTGGCGCGAATGCGTTCCGGCAAGTCGGGGTTGGCGATGAACGCGCCGCCGAACGCCACTGCGTCGAGTTTTCCCTCCGCGATCGCGGCCGACGCTTCCGCAGGTGTGTAGCCCATATTGCCGATCAGCGTGCCGTCGTAGGCTTCGCGCGCCGGCGTCATCACGTCGCCTGTCTGCTGCCCTAAGAAATCGGCGCGCATCACGTGCCAGTAGGCGAGGTCGAAGTCGTTCAAGCGCTTGCCGAGCCAACGCATCAGGCCGACCGGGTCGCTGTCGCGCATCGCGTTGTAGCTATTGAGCGGCGAGACGCGCACGCCGACCTTGCGGCTGCCCCACACCGCGCAGGTCGCTTCGATCACTTCGAGCAGCAGTCGCGCGCGATGTTCGATCGGCCCGCCGTACGGCCCTTGGCGATGGTTCGCGCCGTCGCGCAGGAATTCGTCGAGCAGATAGCCGTTCGCGCCGTGCACTTCGACGCCATCGAAGCCCGCCTCCAGCGCATTGCGCGCGGCGGCCGCGAAGCCGGCGACGATGCCCGGCAGTTCGGCGTCGTCCAGCGCGCGCGGCGTCACGTAATCGACTTTGCCTTTCGGCGTGTAGACCTGATCGTTGTCGATGCGCAGCGCGCTGGGCGCGACCGGCTGCGCGTCGTCGTTGAGATCGGGATGGCAGGCGCGGCCGCCGTGCCAGATCTGCAGCACGATGCGCCCGCCGGCAGCGTGCACGGCGTCGGTGACGCGCTTCCAGCCCGCGATTTGCGGCTCGCCGTAGATGCCCGGCTCGTGCCAGAACGCGGAGTTGCCGGCCATCGCCATCGTCGCTTCGGCGACGATCAAGCCGGCGCTGGCGCGCTGCGCGTAGTACTCGGCCATCAGCGCGCCGGGCACGTGATCGGCTTCGGCGCGGCAGCGGGTGAGCGGCGCCATCAGAATGCGATTAGGCAGATGCAGGTCGCCGGCCTGCAGCGGAGCGAACAGAGAGTCCATCGATCGAACGATCCTGCAAAAAGGGCGGTCAGTGTCGCCCGCGCCCGCAGCTCGCGCCACGCGCATCCGCGGAACGATGCGGCGCGCGGATCGCACTGGAATTCCGACGAAAACGCCACCGGCCGCCTCGTGGGCGACCGGTGGCGCTGCGTTCCCGCGACCACGCGTCTCGCGTTATTGCCGTTCCAGCGAGAAATGCACCGGCACGATGCCGTACACCTGGATCGCTTGGCCGTTCTGGATCGCCGGGCGGAATTTCCACTTCTTCAGCACTTGTCGCTTCGCCGCGTCGTCGAGTTTGCGATGGCCGCTGCTGCGTTGTATTTCCACCGACAGCGGTTTGCCGTCCACGTCCACCAGCACCTTGAGGTACACCGTGCCCTGCAGGCCGTCCATCAACGCATCGCGCGGATAGGCGGGTGGCGGCGCAAGCGCGTATTCGAGGCTGGAGGCGGCTTGCGGCTCGGTCGGCGTGGCGATCGCGGTCGTATCCACCTGCGGCCCGACCGGCTGCGGCTCGACGTATTCGGTGCCCTCGGGCACTACGATGTCGGTTTGCGTCGCGACCGGCTGCGGCGTCGGCTGCGCCTGCACGATCTTCGGCTTCGGATCGTTCGTCGCGGGTCTGATTTTCTCGAAGATCGGGATCGGCTCGGGTTTGGGCTTCGGTTTTTCGTAGTCGACCCATTTGATGACGTGGTCGCTGTCGTCGAGCGCCGATGACGGCATCGGCGCCGACACCGGCACCAGCAGCAGCATCAACGCGGCGATGTTGAGGGTCATCGCGGCGGCCATGCCGGCGATACGACCGATGTCCAAAGAAAGCGGCGCCGTCTGCGCGCGCGCTAGCGGGGAATGGCGTTGGCTCAGGACCATCGGGCACCTCCAGCGGTTGGGGACAGCGGTTCCAACGCGCGGGTTCGCCGGGTGGGGTTGGCCGACCGCAAAAATCCGTGCGCGCGCTTCGGTGAGGCGGAGGTAGGGCTTCGACCGTCCGAAACGACGACACCCGCCGAAGCGGGTGTCGAGGAAGCCTCGCGATGGTTTCGAGCGTGCGCGACGCGGTTTCGTTTCGCGATCAGCGTCCCAATTCGAACACGACGTTGAGATTGGCCGACAGCGTGCTTTCGCCCGGGGACACCGGCGTTTCCATCGCGTCCATCGCGGCGGCTTTCATCATCGTGCCGCGCAGCATCACCGGCGGCTGGTATCCCGTGCCCTCGTCGATGCTGACGATCCGGCGCACGCGCAGGCCCAGCGTTTTGGCGTACATCTCGGCGCGCGCCTGCGCCTTCGCCAAGGCGTTGCGACGCGCCTCGTCGTAGGCCTCTTCCGGCTGATCGATCTCGAAGTTCGGGCCGTTGACCTGATTCGCGCCGCTGGCGACCAACGCGTCCAGCACTTTGCCCAGCTTGGCGATGTCGCGAACCTTCAGATTCACCGTATTGCTGGCCTGATAGCCGGTGATGACCGGCGGCTTGTTCTCGAGGTAGCGGTACTGCGGGTAGATGCTGATGCCCGAAGTCTGCACGTCGCGTTCGGCGATGCCGGCGGCCTTCACCGCGGCCATGACTCTGCTCATTTCCTCGGCGTTCGCGCGCAGCGCGCCGTTGGCGTCGGCGGCCTGCGTGACCACGCCAGTGGACATCGTCGCCACGTCGGGAATGCGGGTGGCTTTGGCTTCGGCCGAGACCGAGAGCAGGGTGCCGTCGTTGGCGGCGGAAGCGGGGGCGGCGACTTGCGCGGAAGCGTTCATAACGGGACCCAGAGCGAAGAGTGCGAGGAGCGCCGACGCGAGAACGCGTCGGGACAGCGCGAGACGGGGGAGGGCGGGGTGCATGCGAGCGGATCTCCAATCGATGGCGGGCGGTGCGCCCGGTGACGCGAGTGAACGGGCGGTGAGCCGGTTGGGGGTCGCGGGCGGGGCATCGCCGATCGCGCGCCCGGCTCGCCGCAGGCTCGGGGTATCCTACCCGGATGCTGCATCTTGCCTCGAAATCCCCCCGCCGCCGCGAACTGTTGCTTAGGCACGGTTTCGACTTCGGTCTTCTCGACCTGGACATCCCCGAACACCCCGCGCCCGGCGAATCGCCGGAGGACTACGTGCGCCGCGTCGCGCGCGAGAAAGCCGGAGCCGGTCTGCTGCGCGTGATCGGCCAAGCCGATGCGGTGGTGCTCGGCGCCGATACCGAGGTGGCGCTCGACGACCGCATCTTCGGCAAACCGGTCGACGCGGAGGACGCGGCGGCGATGCTGCGCGCGTTGTCCGGGCGCACGCATCGGGTGATCTCCTCGGTCGCGCTGGTCTCCGCCGCGCGCGAAGCGCAAGCGACCAGCGTCACCGACGTCGCGTTCGCGCCGCTGGACGAAGCCCGCATCGCCGAGTACCTGGCGAGCGGCGAGTGGCGCGGCAAAGCCGGTGCGTATGCGATCCAGGGCCGCGCCGAAGCCTTTGTCGCGCATCTATCGGGCAGTTATTCGGGCGTGATGGGCTTGCCGATGTTCGAGACCGTCGCGCTGCTGCGCGAATTCGGCGTGCGCGAGCGACGCGACGAGGCGCCGCTCGCGGCCGAGGCCGCCGCATGACCGAGGAAATCCTGGTCAATGTGACTCCGCGCGAAACCCGAGTGGCCGTCGTCGAAAACGGCATGCTGCAGGAGCTGCATATCGAGCGCGGTTGGCGCCGCGGCGTCGTCGGCAATATCTACAAGGGCCGTGTGCAGCGGGTGATGCCCGGCATGCAGGCCGCGTTCGTGGAAATCGGCTTGGATCGCGCCGCGTTTTTGCACGCCAACGATATTTTTCGCGCGGTGGCGCCCGCGGGCGAGCGCATCGCCGAGAGCGCGGCCGACAGCACGTTGGAAACCGCGCTGGAACGCAGCATCGACGGCGCGCTGGAAGGCGAGAGCGCGCCGGCGGCGCCCGCTACGGTGGTCGTGCCCGGCCCGACGCCGCCGCAAGCCGTTCCGCCGATCGGCGAATTGCTGCGCGAAGGCCAGGAAATCGTGGTCCAGGTGGTCAAGGACCCGATCGGCAGCAAGGGCGCGCGGCTGACCACGCAGATCAGCATTCCCTCGCGCTATCTCGTGCTGTTGCCGCAATCGCGCGTGATCGGCGTGTCCTCGCGCATCGAGGACGAGGCCGAGCGCCAGCGCCTGAAGGGCTTGGTCGCCGCGCAGGGTCAACTCGCGCCGAGCGCGCTTCCCGGTCAGAGCGCGCCGCCGTCCGCGCCCGGTTACATCGTGCGCACCAACGCCGAAGGTCAGCCCGAAGAGGCCTTGGCCGAGGATATCGCCTATTTGCGCCGTGTCTGGGCCTTGGTCGAACAGAACGTGCGTCACGCCCGCGTCGGCAGTTGCGTCTACGAAGATTTGACCCTGCCGATGCGCGCGGTGCGCGACCTGCTGCGCCGCGACGTGGAGAAGGTCAAAGTCGATTCGCGCGAAACCTGCGACAAATTGCGCGATTTCGCCGCGCAGTACATGCCGGGCTTGGCCGAGAAGATCGAGCATTACAGCGGTGCGCGTCCGGTGTTCGATCTGTACGGCGTGGAAGACGAAATCCAGCGCGCGTTGGACAAGGAAGTGCCGCTGAAATCCGGCGGCTATCTGGTGATCGATCAGACCGAGGCGATGACCACGGTCGACGTGAACACCGGCTCGTTCCTCGGGCAGCGCAATCTGGAGGAAACCGTTTACCGCACCAATCTGGAAGCGGCGCAGGCGGTGGCGCGGCAACTGCGGCTGCGCAATCTGGGCGGCATCGTCATCATCGATTTCATCGACATGATCGATCCCGAGCATCGCCGGCAAGTGCTGCGCACGCTCGAAAAATCGCTGTCGAAAGATCACGCCAAAACCACGGTCTACGATTTCTCGCCGCTGGGCTTGGTCGAGATGACCCGCAAGCGCACGGTCGAGAGCCTGCAGCGGCAGTTGTCCGAACCCTGCCACGAATGCGCCGGGCGCGGCATGCTCAAGACCGCCGAGACCGTGACCTACGAGATTTTCCGCGAGATCACCCGCGCCGTGCGCCAATTCGACGCCGAACGCCTTCTGGTCATCGCCTCGCCGAAAGTGGTGGCGCGCATCACCGAGGAGGAATCGCCCGCGGTGGCGGAGTTGGAGGAATTCCTCGGCAAGACCATTCGCTTCCAAGCGGACGAGCAGTACACGCAGGAGCAGTTCGATGTGGTGCTTCTGTAAGGTCGCGCGCGCGGCGAGCGCTATGGTGGATCGCCGCGATCGCCCGCTCTGCGTGCTCTGCGTATCCTGCGCGTCGTCCGCGTCCGCGCGCGCATGCGAGGCGGCCGCCTGATGCCGACCACGCTGCGCCGCCGTTTGCGTCTCGCGCGCCGCGGGCTGTGGTACGCGGTGGCGGTGTCGCTGGTGCTGGTGGCGCTGGCGGTGGGCATCGTCAGCCAATTGCTGCCGCTCGCCGAGCGGCATCCGGATCGCATCGCCGAGTGGCTCAGCGCGCGCGCGGGCCGGCCGATCGCGTTCGATCGCGTGCGCACGGCCTGGACGCGCCGCGGCCCGCTGCTGCGGCTGGACGGCTTGCGCGTCGGCGAGGGCAAAGACGCGATTCCGATCGGCGCAGCGGAAATTTTGGTGTCGCAATACGCCGGCTTGCTTCCGGGCCGTTCGTTCACCGAACTGCGCGTGCGCAATCTCGAACTCACGCTGGAGCGTCGCGACGACGGGCGCTGGGACGTGCGCGGCCTGCCCGGACAAGGCCAGGGCGGCGATCCGCTCTCGCAGTTGGAGGGGTTGGGCGAGCTGCAGGTCATCGACGCCCAACTCGGCATCGTCGCGCCGTCGCTGAAGATCGATACGCGCATTCCCGATGTCGATCTGCGCGTGCGCGTCAGCGGCTCGCGCGTTCGCGCGGGCGCGCGGGCGACGATGCCCAAACCGGGCGCGAACGAGCGCGATGCCGACGACGCGTTCGCGCCGATCGACGTGGCGTTCGATTTCGATCGCGAGCGCGGTGATGGCCGCGCCTACGCTGCGGCGAAACGCGCCGATCTGTCCGCGTGGTCGCCGCTGCTGCATGCGCTGGGCGTCGCCGCCACCGCGGGCAAGGGGCGCGTCGAGGCGTGGGCGACGCTGCGCGCGCATCAAATCGTCGGCATGAGCGTCGACGCCGATTTGAAGAACGTGCGTCTGCGCGGCGCGCCGTTCGTGGAGGATACCGCGAAGGCGACGTCGGGCGCGGCCGCCGAACCCGCGCCGCTCGCCGCGTTCGCGGAGGTCAACACCATCGCGCATTGGCGCGCCGAAGGCGGGCGTTGGCGATTGGATGCGCCGCGATTGCGCGTGCATGCGGCCGAGCAAGGCGAGGCGCAGGTGTTGGACGGATTGCTGATCGCCGGTGGGCGTCGCTACGGCCTGTTGGCCGAGCGCATCGATGCCGCGCCGCTGTTCGCGGTCGCCGCGTTGAGCGACCGACTCGAGCCGGGCTTGCGCCGCTGGTTGACGACGGCGCGCCCCGGCGCGGTGCTGCAGCGCGTGGAAGTGAGCGGCGAACGCGACGGCCCGCTGCGCGTGCGCGCCGATGTGCGCGACCTGGGCATCGCCGCCGTCGGCAACGCGCCGGGCGTGTCCGGTTTGAGCGGGTCGCTGCGCGGCGATGCCGATGGATATGCGTTCGCGTTCGATCCCGACGCGCGACTGCGGTTCGATTGGCCGCGCGGCTTCGGCGTGCCGCACGACGTGCATCTGCGCGGCGAGCTCGGCGTCTGGCGCGAAGGGGCGGGGTGGCAGGTCGCCACATCGGCGCTGCGCGTCGACGGCGTCGGCTACGGCGCGGACTTGCGCGGAGGAATGCTGTTCCAAGGCGACGGCACGCGCCCCTACATCGATATCGCCGCCGATCTGGACGATGCGCAGGCGCCGGTCGCGAAAAAATTCTGGCCCAAGCACGTGATGAGCGCGGCGTTGGTGCGTTGGCTCGATAACGCCTTGGTGGGCGGCTGGGTGCGCGACGGCCGCGCGGTGATTTCCGGCGATTTGGACGATTGGCCGTTCGTCGCGCGCAAGGGCCAGCCTGCGCGCGGCGTGTTCGACGCGCGCGCCAGCCTGCGCGACATGCGCGTGAAATTCCACGAGGACTGGCCGGTCACGTCCGACATGGACGCGGAGATCGCCTTCGTCGCCAACGGCTTCCGGGTCGCCGGTCAGGCGCAGTTGCTGCAGGTCGGCATTCGCGAATTCAGCGCCGGCATGGAGGATTTCGGGCATAGCGATATGACCGTCGATGCCGCCGCCGACGCCGACGCGGCGAAACTATTGGCGCTGATGAAGCAAAGCCCGCTGCAGCGCGAACATGGCGAGACGATGGCCAAACTCGCCGCGGCCGGCCCGGCCAGCGTGACCTTCTCGCTGCGGCTGCCGGTGCACGATAAAGGCGCGCCGCCGAAAATCGCGGGCGAAGTCGCGCTGCGCGGCGTGCGTCTGAGCGAAGCGGAGTGGAAGCTCGCGTTCGCGAAGGTCGCCGGCGTTGCGCGCTACGACCGCGACGGCTTCACCGCCAACGGCTTGAACGCGGTCTACGACCAGCAGCAGAGCCGGCTATCGCTGCGCGCAGGGCCGGGGCACGTGCGCGAACGCCGCAACGGCTTCGAGGCCGAGCTCGAAGCGACGATGACCAGCGACGACTTGCTCGATCGCAGTGCGGACATGGCGTGGCTCAAGCCGTACGCGAAAGGGCGCTCGCGCTGGACCGCGGGCATCGCGATTCCGACGGCGGCGACGCGACCGAGCGCGCCGTCGCCCGCGAGAGCGGCGGCCAGGCCCGCCGGAAAATCGCCGACGGCGACGATCACCCGCCTGCAACTGCGCTCCGATTTGATCGGCACCGCGTTGAGCTTGCCCGCGCCGATGGACAAGCCCGCGAGCGCGGCGCTGCCGACGACGATCGATTTGGAACTGCCGATCGGCAAGGGCGAGATCGCGGTTGCGTTCGCCCAGCGGCTCGCGCTGCGCGCCAAACACACGCAGGGCAAGTTGGGGATTCGCGCGCAGTTCGGCACCGATCGCGTGCAGGAAGCGCCGCCGCCGTCCGGGTTGGTGTTGACCGGTCGCGGCGGCACCGTCGACGCCATCGACTGGGTGACGCTGCTGCGCGGCGGAAGCAATGCGGGCGGCGATGCGCTGCCGCTGCGCCGCGTCGATGTCTCGGTCGACCGGCTGCGCATGCTCGGCGGCGTGTTTCCCGACACGCGCGTGCAAGTGGTGCCCGCGAGCGGCGGTTTGGCGGTGCAGTTGGACGGCGCCGCGCTCGCCGGCAGCGTGATGGTGCCCGACGCCGACGGCGCGGCGATCGCCGGCCGCCTGCAGCGTTTGCATTGGCGCAGCGCGGAATCGTTCGCGAAAAACGACGGCGTCGCGGCGGGCGCATCCGCCGCCGCGGCGGCGCCCACCGATAGCGTCGACCCCACGCGAATACCGCCGCTCACGCTGAAGATCGACGATTTGCGGGTGATGAACGCGGCTCTCGGCGACACGCAATTCCGCTCCCGCCCCACCGCGACCGGGATGGAGATCGCGCAACTGCAAACGCGCGCGCCGAAACGGCGGATCGACCTGACTGGCGAATGGAGCGGCCGCGGCGCGGCGGCGCGCACGCGCTTGTCCGCCACCGCCGCAAGCGAGGATTTCGGTGCGTTCTTCGACGATTTGGGCGCGGGCGGACGCATCGGCGGCGGCAAGGGCAGCGTGCGCTTCGATGCGGCCTGGGCCGGCAGCCCGATGGCGTTCCGGCCGGGCGCGCTGGAAGGTACGCTCAAGATCGACATCAAAGACGGGCGCTTGGTCGAAGTGGAGCCCGGCGGCACCGGTCGCGTGCTCGGCTTATTGAGCATCGCGCAGTTGCCGCGGCGTTTGCTGCTGGATTTCCGCGATTTCTTCAACAAAGGCTTCGCGTTCAACAAACTCGGCGGCACCGTGCGCTTCGACGGCGGTTTGGCGCGCAGCGACGATTTGACGATCGACGGCTCGTCCGCGCAGATCAATATCCGCGGTGCGGCCGACATGCGCGCGCAGACCTTCGATCAGACCATCGAAGTGCTGCCGAAGGCCGGCAATCTGCTGACCGCGGTCGGCGCGATCGCGGGCGGTCCGGTGGGCGCGGCGGTCGGCGCGGTCGCGAACGCGGTGCTGCAGAAACCCATCGGCCAGATGACGGCGAAAAACTATCGCGTCACCGGCCCATGGAAAGACCCGAAAGTCGAAGTGGTGGAGCGGCCCGCCGCCGCGAAGCCAGTACGCCCGACCCGGCAGACCTCGGGTTGATTCCGCGCCGCGCCGCCGCCATGCCTATCGTCGTGCCCGAGCGCGCGCCGACGTCTCGCCGCCGCCGCTCGCGGCGCGCCGCCGATCGTGCGTACGCGCGCCCTGCCGCAGGCCGCGGCGATGCCCCACCGTTTACCGGATCTCGTTCATGACCTCGATGCTGCAACTGTCCGAAACCCGACTGCTCGTTCCCGCCGGCCTCGACGCCGCGGCTTTGGATCGCGGGTTCGCGGCGCTGATGGGGCCGGGCGTCGATTTCGGCGACCTGTATTTCCAACACACCCGGCGCGAGAGCTGGACCGTCGAGGACGGCATCGTCAAGGACGGCGCGCATTCGATCGACGAAGGCGTGGGCGTGCGCGCGGTGTCCGGCGAAAAAACCGGGTTCGCGTATTCCGACGAGATCAACGCCGATGCCTTGCTCGCCGCCGCGCATTCGGCGCGCGCCATTTCCAAGGGATCGGCCGAGCACGCCGTCGACCCGCGCCGCGCGCTGACGCGCGCGTCCGGTCGCGCCACGCCGCTCTACGCCGGTCTCGATCCGATCGATGCCTATCCGCACGCCGACAAACTGGAGCAGATGCGCCGCGTCGATCGCTTGCTGCGCGCCGCCGATCCGCGCGTGCGTCAGGTGGTGGTCTCGCTGGTGGCGACGGCCGACACCGTTTTGGTCGCGCGCAGCGACGGTGTGTTGGCCGGCGACATCCGCCCGTTGGTGCGCATGAACGTGCAGGTGCTGGTCGAACAGAACGGTCGTCGCGAATCCGCCACCGCGGGTTTCGGGGGCCGTTACGACTACGCGACGCTGTTCGCCGACGGGAAGCCCGAGCGCTTCGCGCGCGAGGCGCTGCGTCAGGCGCTGGTGAATCTGGAGGCGATCGACGCGCCCGCGGGCATGATGCCGGTGGTGCTGGGCAGCGGTTGGCCGGGCGTGCTGCTGCACGAAGCGGTCGGCCACGGTTTGGAGGGCGACTTCAACCGTAAAGGCACCTCGACCTACAGCGGCCGCATCGGTCAGCGCGTCGCCGCGTCGGGCGTCACCATCGTCGACGACGGCACGCTCGACGGCCGCCGCGGCTCGCTCAACATCGACGACGAGGGCACGCCGACCGCCTGCACCACGTTGATCGAAGACGGTGTGCTGGTCGGCTACATGCAGGACACCCACAACGCGCGCTTGATGGGCATGGCCCCGACGGGCAACGGGCGTCGCGAATCTTTCGCGCATCGGCCGATGCCGCGCATGACCAATACCTACATGCGCGCCGGCCAAGACGCGCCCGAAGACATGATCCGTTCGGTGAAAAAAGGCCTGTACGCGGTGAATTTCGGCGGCGGCCAAGTCGATATCACCACCGGCAAATACGTGTTCTCGGCGACCGAGGCGTATCTGATCGAAGACGGCAAGATCACCGCGCCGGTGAAAGGCGCGACGCTGATCGGCGACGGCCCGGAAACGATGCAGCGGGTGCGCATGATCGGCCACGATCTCGCGCTCGACGACGGCGTCGGCACCTGCGGCAAAGACGGTCAGAGCGTGCCGGTCGGCGTCGGTCAGCCGTCGCTGTTGATCGATCAACTGACGGTGGGCGGGACGCGGGCGTGAGCGTTGTGGGGATTGCCGACGCGCACCGCATAATCGGCGCCTCACGTAGAGCGGAGCGCAGCTCCGCTAAATGGCTCAGCGGAGCTGCGCTCCGCTCTACGGGGTTTGGGGCAAGCGGAGCTGCGCTCCGCTCTACGGGGCGGCGATCAGGTCTCGTCGTCGAACGTCTCTTCCACGTCCGAGGCTTCGCCGTCGGTTTCCGACGTTTGCAGCATCTCGCGCAACTCCCGAAACAACTCGCGATACGCGTGCGGCGGTTTGTTCTTCAGCCGCTCATCGTGCGCGTTACGCGCGAGTTGACGCAAATGTTGGCGTTCGGCGTGCGGGTAGGCGGCCAGCAATTCGCCCAGCGCGGCGTCGCCGTCGGCGATCAACCGGTCGCGCCACTGCTCGGCGCGATGCAGCATCGCCGCTTCCTCGCGCGCGGCGTGGCCGTTGGCGTCCATCGCGTCGCGGATCGCTTCCAGCGTCTCGTCGTCTTCGCGACGCATCTGTTTCGCGAGAAACTGCAACTGCCGCTTATGCGCGACGTGCGAGGTGATGCGTCGGGTTTCGTCGATGTGCGGAATCAGGCGCTCCGGCACCGGCAAGCGCGCGACTTGCTGCGGCGTGAGTTCCGACAATCGCCGCGCCAAGTCCAGCACTTCCAGCGCGTCCCGGCGCTGCTGGCTGCGGCTGGGCGACAGGAATTCGCCGGTGTCGGGATCTTTGCCTCTCATCGTCGGACCATTGCGCTTCGTTTCCAGAGCCGATCGCTCGCTCGAACAGGATAAAGCATTGAACGCGACCACTCCCGATCTTCAGGCGGCGCTCGCCGCCGCCAACTATCGCCACGACAGCCGCGACGACGACAGCGAAGCGCGACTGGCGCGGCTGACCGCGCTCTCGCAGCGGCTGCTCGAACGCGCCCGAGCGCTCGGCGCGACCCAGGCCGAAGTGGAATGCGGCGAAGACCGCGGCTTCAACGTCGGCGTGCGCATGGGCGAAGTGGAAACGGTCGAATCCAACCGCGACCGCAGCGTGTCGGTCACGGTGTATTTCGGCCATCGCAAAGGCAGCGCCAGCACCGCCGACCTGCGCGACGAGAGCCTCGAAGCCACGCTCGCGCAAGCGTGCTTGATCGCGCGTCACACCGAGGACGACCCCGCCGCCGGCTTAGCCGACGCCGACCGCATGGCGCGGCCCGGCCCGGACGGGCGCTGGCCGGATTTCGATCTCTGGCACCCGTGGGCGATCGATCCGGACCGCGCGCTCGACGTGGCGATGGTCTGCGAAACCGCCGGCCGCGACCTCGACCCGCGCATCGCCAATTCCGACGGCGCCGCGGTGTCCACCGGCGAATCGATCGACGTCTACGCCAACTCGCACGGTTTCGTCGGCGCCGAGCGCGAGACCCAGCACAGCATCAGTTGCAGCTTGATCGCCGGGCAGGGCGATCGGATGCAGTCGCAGTACTGGTACAGCTTGGGCGTGTGCGCGGACGATTTGGAATCGCCCGAATCCATCGGTCGCCGCGCCGCCGAGCGCACGCTGGCGCGATTGGACCCGCGCTCGCTGCCGACCGCCGAAATGCCGGTGATCTTCCATGCCGAAGTGGCCCATAGCCTGATCGTGGCGCTGGTCAACGCGGTCTCCGGCAACGCGCTGTATCGGCGCGCGAGTTTCCTGCTCGATAGCGTCGGCACCCGGATTCTGCCGTCGTGGTGCGCGATCCGGGAACGGCCGTTCCTGCGCCGCGGTCTGCGCTCCACCGCGTACGACGCCGAAGGCGTGGCGACCTCCGAATCGGCGCTGGTCGAAGACGGCGTGCTGCAGCGTTACGTGCTCGGCAGCTATTCGGCGCGCAAGCTGGGCCTCCGCAGCACCGGCAATTCCGGCGGCGTGTTCAATCTGGAAGTCGCGCCCAACGCGGGCGAATTGAAGGAGTTGCTGCGCGGCATGGGCGACGGCCTGTTGATCACCGAGCTGATGGGGCAGGGCGTGAACGCGGTGACCGGCGACTACTCGCGCGGCGCGGCCGGCTTCAAGATCGAGGGCGGCGAAATCGCTTATGCGGTCGACGGCATCACCATCGCCGGCAATTTGCGCCGAATGTTCCAGGCGATCGAGGCGGTCGGCAGCGACCGCGACCCGCGCGCTTCGATCCGCTGCGGGTCGATCCTGATCGGCGGCATGACCGTCGCGGGCACCGATTGACGTTATCATCGCCGGAACGCCGCGCTTCGTCGCGGTCTCGCGACCTGACCACTTGGGGAATCCCTCGATGAACGAACAAATGCCCGCCGACCCGTCTTCGGGCGGCCTGTCCTCCGACGAGAAGACCATGGCGATGATCGGCCACCTGTCCGCGTTCGCGGGGTTCACCGGAATCCCTTTCGCGAACGTGATCGCGCCGCTGATCATTTGGCAAATCAAGAAAGACACTATGCCCTTCGCGGCTGAGCAAGCGAAGGAAGCGCTGAACTTCAATATCACCGTTTCGATCGCAGGAATCATCTCCGCGGTACTGATATTCGTGGTGATCGGCTTCGTTCTGTTGCCGATCGTGATGATCGTGTGGATCGTGTTCACCATCATCGCCGGCATCGCCGCCAGCAAGGGCGAGAACTATCGCTACCCGTTCGCGTTGCGATTGGTGAGTTGACCCTCGCCGCCATTCGCGGTGACCGGATTTCGGTTCCGGCCTCCGATTCGCGACATTTTCACGACACCCCGGCCGGCGACGGCCGGGGTGTTTCGTTTCGGGCATCCGCGCGCCTTGATGCCGGAATGTCGATCGGAGTGCCTCCGTTCCCGAACGCTCGTCGGCCCGGAGGCCAGTGTAGTGAGTGCGCGGAGTGTCCGCCGGCCGAGATCGCACGGGATCGGAGGCGCTTCGAATCTCGGACGCTCGCGAATCGAAGGGGCGCGTGAACCGTATTCGACTCCAGAGCTGCGCGAATACGACGGAAGTCTCAAATCGCACGTAGACAGTTACTGACGCGCTTCGTCACTTCACGGACGGTTTCGGTTGGGTGTTGCGATTGACTTGACGCGCCATGGCTCCGCTGATGCGCCGGTCCTCGCTCCGCACGGTCGTCGAAACCCGAAAGCTCGGCCTCCCGCAGACGCGAGCGCGGACCATGCGATGCGAAGGGTCGCTTTCGGCACCATGATTTCGCTTATTTTCTGGTATTCGCGCATTCGGCGAGCGGCTTGCAAACGTTGGCACATAAATTGCTGGAATGCACTCACCGTCATGGCTAGCCAGCGTGGCTCGCGGCCCTGCCGATCGCGTGGGCCAAGAGTTCGCGCTCGGGCCGTTCACAATATTCAACGCCGTATCGCGCCTTGAGGTCGACACGGTACCCGCGGTCTTGATGTTTGCCGAGTCCGAATCCGAATCAGCGCGCGATGAGCAACTATGCCGATCCATCGATGACGACCACCAGCCAGCCGGGCGAGGTCTTCAAGACCGACGTCGGCGTTCTGGCGGTCGTCGCTCGCGCGATCGCGACCACGCGCGGTTGCATGCAGGCGACGGTGGAGGGCGTGGGTGAGGTGTGGATCGATGCCTCGACTCGGCGATACGTCGCCAACGTCGCCGATTGGAGCGCGTTCGGCCTCGCGCCGACGGCGCGGGTGCGCGTCGCGGTCGCGAGCATGCCGGCCGACGCGTCGCAGCGCGATTTGGCCGAATTGCAGTGGACGTTGGCGTACTGGGCTTCGGCCGGGCGTCTGCCTGCTGGGGTCGGCCAACACACGGTGATCAAACTCTCGCATTGGCCGAATTTGTCGCGCCTGCCGCATTCGCCGGAGATGTACCGGTTGTGCGCGCTGTTGGCGCGGCGCCCGAGCAGCATTCGTCTCGCCAGCCGTTTGGTGGGCGTGGACGAGCCCGAGATGTTCCGTTTCTTCAGCGCCGCGCACGCATGCGGCGCGATCGAAATTCTCGCCCAGGTCGAAGAGTCCTCGACGTTCGACGCCGAGTTCGAAGCCAAGTCCGCGCCTTTGTCGGAGACGTCGTTGACGTCGATGGTGAAGCTGTTGTGGGCCAAGATGACGGGGCGCTGAGCGATGGAGCGAAAAATCATCTTCGCCGGCCCCGTCGGCGCCGGCAAAACCACCGCCATCGGCGCGATCAGCGACATCCCCGTGGTGTCGACCGAAGGCGCAGCCACCGACGAGGTCGCGCTGCGCAAGGCGCGAACCACGGTGGCGATGGACTACGGCGTGCTGCAGTTGGCCGACGGCGGGAAAGTGCATCTTTACGGCGCGCCCGGACAGGATCGCTTCGATTTCATGTGGGACATCCTCACCGTCGGCGGAATCGGATTGGTGCTGATGCTCGATCAAATGCGGCCCGACCCTGTCGCCGATCTGGAACACTTTCTCGACGCCTTCGCCGGTTTCGTCAAACGCACCGAAGGCGCGATGGTGATCGGCATCAGTCGCATGGATCTGCGGCCCGGCGCCACGGTCGAGCCGATCCGCGCCAAGTTGCTGGAAAAAGGCTGGAACGTACCGGTGTTCGAAGTGGACGCGCGCGAGCGCGACGACGTCCGTCGCTTGATCTTGGCGTTGCTCAGTCTGGTCGACCCCGCGGTGAGGCGTTTCCGATGAACGCGCGCGATCGCGCCGTCGAGGACGTTTCCGCTCTGCCTTCGAACGCGATGGGCGCGCCTGTGCTCGTCTTGCGCGGATTCGGCGTCGCCTATGGCAGCAAAGTGATCCTGGCGGAAATCGACCTCGAGATCGCGAGCGCCGGCATGACCGTCTTGGTCGGCCCTTGCGGCACGGGCAAATCCACGTTGTTGCGGACGTTGTCGGGACAGAGCGCCGCCAATCCGGCGCTGCGAACCTGGGGCCAGGCGGATTTCGCCGGATTGCCGCTGGGCGCGGCGGCCGCTTTGCCGGCGTTGGTCGGTCAAAGCGCGCGGCTGATGATGTCCAGCGTGTTCGAGAATTTGATTTGCAATCTGCCCGATCGCGCGCGCCTCACGCGGATCGAGCAGCGCGAGATCGTCGAGCGCTGGTTGGCGCAGAACGCGTTGGACGAATTGTCCTCGCGACTGGACGAGCCGGTGGTCAATCTGCAGTTGGCGCTGCAGCGGCATGTCGCCATCGTGCGCGCCGCGGCCGCCGAGCCTCTCCTGTTGTGCTTGGACGAGCCGACCGCGAACGTCTCCGACGAGGAGGCGACTCGCTTGATCGAGCATCTGCTGCGCGAAGCGCAGCGACGCGCCTTGATCGTGTCGACCCATCATCAAGGCCATGCTCGTCGGCTCGGCGGACGCGTCGCGTTCTTGGCGGGCGGCCGTTTTCAGGAAATCCAACCGGTCGAACGCTTCTTCGATGCGCCGACGACGCAGGCGGGCCGCGAATTCGTGCGTAGCGGCACCTGTCTGCTGCCGTCGCCCGATGCCGATCCGCGGGATCTGGACGAGAGCGTGCCGCCACCGCCGCCGCTGCCGGCCGCGGCGCGCCATGCGATCAGCGACGCCTGCGGGCCGCGGGGCTTTCTGTGGTTGCGTCCCGGCGAATTGGCGGGAACGCCGCTGCCCGGCGTCTTCCACGACCGCGATTACGATCTCGCCGCATTGCAGCGCGTCGGCATCCGCCATTTGATCAATTTGACCGAGCACGAAATGCCGTCGGAAGCGACCGCGCGTTTCGGCATCGTCAGCCATTGGTTTCCCGTCGTCGACATGACGCCGCCGTCGATGACGCAAGCGGTCCAGATATGCAAGTTGATCGAGCGCTCGATCGCCGCGGGCGAGCCCATCGCGGCGCACTGCCGGGCGGGCTTCGGGCGCACGGGCACCGCGCTAGCGATGTATTTGATTTCCACCGGATTAGGCGGCCTCGAAGCGCTGGAAGCCGTGCGTCGCGTCGAGCCGCGCTGGGTGCAATCGCAAGAGCAGATCGACGCGCTCGAAACCTTCGCTTCGCTGAGCGCGCGCATGCGCGCCGAGTCCATCTTGTCGCGCCCCGGCTTCGATCGTCGCGCGTCCGCTCATATCGCCGACGGCGCGATATCCAATCCCCCATCCAACGCCGCATCCAACACCAACTAGAGGAGTCAACTGATGTCGCTCGACCAAGGTCTTCAAAAAGCCATGACCAGCGTTCCGGAATGCATCGCCGCCGGTTTCATCGACCTGTCGTCCGGCATGCTGCTGGGCGTGAAAACCGTCGATTCGCACCCGTCCGAGGTGATGGACTTGCTGGCGGCGGCGACCTCGGACCTGTTCCAGGGCACCAACGTCACGATGATCGAACAGATCTTCAAGAAGGCGCGTGGGCTGCCCGCCAACGACCACCATTACTTCCAGGAAATCATCGTCAATAGCGACAACTTGGTGCATGTGTTCGTGCGCGGTAAAACGCATCAGAACTACGTGGCCTGTTTCGTGTGCCGCCGGTCGACCAACCTCGGCATGGCGCTGACGAAAGTCCGCGTGGCGATGCCGGAACTCGAAACCCTGGTCTGATACGGGGGATCGTCGGCCCCGGACTCGCGTCGGGGCCGACCGCCGAGTACTGTTATCGGCGCCTTCCTAAGCCCTTTCGCCGAATTCCCCATGTCCTCATCCGATCCGTACGTCGCATACGCCAGCCGCTTACGCGGCTTGCTCCGCGCCCTGCACGTCGCCTTGCCCGATATCGAGGCGTCCGCGGTGATCTCCAGCGACGGCCTGATCGTCGCTTCCCAACTGGGCTCGGGCATCGATGCCGATCGGTATGCGGCGATGTGCGCGGCGTTGCTCGCGTTGTCCGAGCGCGCTTCGAAAGAGGCGCAACGCGGCGAGCTGCAAATGGTGCTGGTGCAAGGCGTGATGGGCGCGATGTTGCTGGTGCGTGCGGCCGACGACCAAGTGTTGGCGGTGGCCGCGAGCCCGAAAGCCAACCTCGGCATGGTCTTCAATCAAGCGCGCAAGACCGCCGCCGCAGTGCCGTCGCCGCAGGGCTGATTCGGCGGCGCACGTTCGACAGCGCACGCCACCGCTGCGCGGCGAGAGCATTCGTTTATGCCAAGACTCGAATATCGAGGACAGTCGATCGAAGCCCGCCCCGGCGAAAGCGTACTCGACGCTTGCTTGCGGCAGGGCGTGAACTTGCCGTTTTCTTGTCGCGGCGGTTCTTGCCACAGTTGCGTATGCCGCAGCCACGACCCCGTCCCCGATCGCGCGCGTCGCGGATTGCGGCCGGATCTCGCCGCGAAAGGCTATTTCCTGCCCTGCGTGTGCGTGCCCGAGAGCGATCTTCGGTTCGAACCGCCGAGGGCGGACGACATGACCGTTCGCGCCGTGCTGCAGGCGCGCGAATGGCTATCGCCGGACGTGTGCAGCGTTCGGCTGGAAACCTTCACCCAATTCGATTACCGGCCGGGGCAGCACGTGACGATACGTCGCGACGCCCTGCGCGCCCGCTGTTACTCCATCGCTGGCCATCCGATGCAAACGCCATGGTTGGAATTGCACGTCAAGCGCATTCCTGGCGGAGCCGTCGGGGAATGGCTATGCGAGACTTTGGCGGTCGGCGAAGAACTCGAACTGCTCGGTCCCGACGGCGAGTTCGTCTACGCGCCGTCGCACCTGGAACAGCCGTTATTGCTCGTCGCGACCGGTACCGGGCTCGCGCCCGCTCTGGGCGTCGTGCGCGATGCGCTGGAGCACGGGCATCGTGGGCCGATTCATCTGTATCTCGGCGCACGGCACGCCGAAGGTCTTTACCAAGACGACGCGCTGCGCGCGCTGTCCGCTGCGCACCCGAATCTGCATTACCGTCCATGCCTATCCTCGCTCGCGCGCGACGAGGGCGATATCCGCGCCGGTCGCGCGCATACGGTCGCGGCGAAGGATCTATCCGATCTCACTGGCTGGCGCGTCCATTTGGCGGGCTTGCCGGCGATGGTGTCCGCAGCGTCCGCGCTATTCCGCGCGCGTGGCGTCGTCGAAAGCGATCTGGTGGTCGATCCTTTCGAAGCGCCTGCGGCGCATCCGGTGGCCGACGCGATCGCCGCGCACATCGTCGAAGCCGCGGCGCCGCCCTCGGAGGAAGTGCCGCAGCCCGTGCCCGATCCCGAGCTGTGGGCCGCCTTGGGCGAAGGCGGGCTGCTGTTGCCGATTCTCGAAACCTTCTATGCGCAGGTGTTCGAGGACCCGCTGTTGTCGCCCTATTTCCACGGCAGCACCCGCCAGCGCGCGATCGAGAAGGTGTATTCCTTCCTGCATCAAGTGCTGACCGGCAAAAAAGTCTATTTCGGCGACCGTCCGCGCAATGCGCATCACTGGATGACCATCTCCAACCAATTGTTCGATTATCGCGAAGACATGTTCTTCGCGGTGGTGCGGCGTTACGGTCTGGCCGAGCCGATGATCGAACGTTGGCGCGCGATGCAGGCGCGCTATCGGCCCGACATCGTGAAATCGGCGCCCTGGCCGAAAATAGTGCATGGCGAGGCGTTGCCGCTGGACGGTTTCGGCACGATGATCATCGATGTCGGCTCGGTCTGCGACGGCTGTTCCGGCGAGATCCACCCCGGCGAAACCGTTCGTTACCATCTGCGCCTGGGCTCGACGTATTGCCCGGGTTGCGCGGAGTCGACGGTACCTTCGGCCGCATCCTCGGTCGGTTAACGCTCGGCGAGCGATCGAAACGCGGATCGTCGGCGAGGCGATCGAGCGCCGCGCAATCCCGCTCGGGGCGATCCCCGACGCGTCGGTTCAGCATTCGATGTCAACCTCCACCGCGCTGAGGCGTTCGCGTTCGTACGTCCCGCCCGCTCGCGGGCCAGGAGCCGAAGATGTCCTCGAAATCGCAAGCCGCCGCGGCCAATCGCTTCGGATTGGGGGCGATGCCCGGAGAACTCGATCGCGTGGGCCGCGATCCGCGCGCGTGGTTGAAGGCGCAGTTGGATGCGCCCCCGGACTTGGCCCCATTCGCGAACCTGCCGTCCGGGCTGGAGTTGCTGCAACGCCGCGCGGCCGTGCAGGCCATGCGCCGTGCGGATCGAAAGAAAGGCGCTGGCGAAGATGCGCAGATGGCGTCCGCCGCGAGCGAAGTCGCGCCGCCGCGCCGTCGCGGTCGCGCCGGCCAGCAGGCGGCGCGTTGGGGCGAAGTCGAAGACGCCACCCCGGCGGCGCTCGCGCGCGACGGTCTCGCCGATATCGCCGCGCGCTATCGCGTCGCGACGACCACCGCGCGGCCGTTCGCCGAGCGGTTGGTGCGGTTCTGGTCGAATCATTTCGCGGTGTCGGCGGATAAGAACGTCGCCCGCCTGCAGGCGGCGCCGATGGAGCGCGAAGCCATTCGTCCGCATCTGCTCGGCAATTTCGCCGACATGCTGCTGGCGGTGGAGCGGCACCCGGCGATGCTGCTGTATCTGGACAACGTGGCCTCGGTCGGCGACGACTCGCGCATGGCGCAGTTCGCCGAGCGTCGCGCCGCCGCGCGGCTCAGCGGTGATAAACCGCCGCGAAAATTGGGTCTGAACGAAAATCTCGCCCGCGAAATTCTCGAACTGCATACGCTGGGCGTCGACGGCGGTTATGCGCAAAACGACGTGCAGGAACTCGCCCGCGCCATCACCGGTTGGGGCACGCCGCCGCTGCGAGAACTCGCCGAGGCGACGACGGCGTACGTGTTTCGCGCCGCCGCGCATGAGCCCGGCGCGCGCACCGTGCTCGGCAAGCGCTACGCCGAAGCCGGCGAAGCGCAGGGGCGGACGATCTTGCGCGACCTCGCGCTGCACCCGGCCACCGCGCGGCATTTGAGCTTCAAACTCGCGCGGCATTTCGTCGCGGACGCGCCGCCGCCCGCGCTGGTGCAGCGCATGTCCGCCGCGTATCTGCGCAGCGGCGGCGAACTGCGCGCGCTGTACCGCGCGATGATCGACGACGATGCCGCGTGGTCGGACGACGCGCGCAAATTCAAAACTCCCGACGATTTCGTCGTCTCCGCGCTGCGCGCGGGCGGCATCGGCGAGCGAATCGAGCCGCGTACGTTGACGCGTCTGCTGAATGGGCTCGGCCAGCCGGTGTTCACGCCGCGCTCGCCGGCCGGATTTCCCGACACCGCCGGCGATTGGGCCACGGGCGACGCGCTGCGCAAGCGCGTGCAGGCCGCCGCGCAATTGGCCGAACGCGTGCGCGATGCGCGAACGCCCTACGCCATGGCGAACGATGCGCTCGGCGAGGTCGCCGACGGCGATCTCGGCGCGTTGCTGCGTCGTGCGGGTTCGCCGCAGGAAGGTGTCGCGCTGTTGTTTTCCAGTCCCGCGTTCCAGTGGAGAGTGTGATGCGCAACGATCGAATCTCCGATACGGCGGCGTCGACCATCGACGCGCAGGCGCAGCCTGCGCGCGCGCTTGCCGGCGACCTGGCGCACGATGTCTCGCGGCGCCGGTTTTTGAGCGGCCTAGCCGGTCTCGGCGCGGGCGCGATGCTCACGGTGTATCCGCGCTTCGCGTCGGCCGCCGCCGCGGTCGGCGCCGACGATCGTCGCCTGCTGGTGGTGCTGTTGCGCGGCGCGATGGATGGTTTGCATTTGCTGCCGCCGATCGCCGATCCCGGCTATGCCCGCGCGCGCGGCGCGTTGGCGGTGACGAATGCGCTCCGATTGGACGGCAGTTTCGGCCTGCATCCGAAGATGAGTTTCGCGCACGGGCTGTACGCGCAGAAACAACTGCTGCCGGTGTTGGCGGTGGCGCCGCCGTATCGGCAGCGCTCGCATTTCGAGGCGCAGGATTGCTTGGAGAACGGCACCGATCGCCCCGGCGGCGCGCGCGATGGCTGGCTCGGTCGCTGCGTCGGCGCGATGTCCGCGACGCGCGGCGCATCGAGCGCGACGGCGGCGGGGATCGCGATCGCGCAAGTGATGCCACTGGCGATGCGCGGCGCGGCGAATGCGGAGATTTGGTCGCCGCCGTTGCCGCGCGATCTCGACGACGACTTGCTGCGCCAACTGCAGCCGTTGTACGCCGCAGACCCGATGCTCGCCGCCGCGTTCGCCGATGCGATGCAGGCGGATGAGGTCATGCTCGACGTCGATGCGGAGGGCGAGGGCGGCAAGCGGCGCGGCCTGGGTAACGGTTTCGGTCTGCCGCAGGCGATGGCCGCGGCGGCGACCTTGATGCAGGGCGCCGACGGCGCGCGCATCGCGTTCGTCGAAGACACCGGCTGGGACACGCATCGCGGGCAAGCGGCGGCCTTGGATCGCAAATTCGGCGAACTCGACGCCGGCCTGCGCGCGGTGCGCGACGGCGTCGGCGCGTTGTGGTCGAAGACCGTGGTGGTGGTCGTCACCGAGTTCGGCCGCACCGTCGCGACGAACGGCAGCGCCGGCACCGACCACGGCGTCGGCGGCAACGCGCTGTTGGCCGGCGGCGCGGTGCGTGGCGGTCGCATCGAAGGCGATTGGCCGGGCTTGGCGCAGGGCCAGTTGCTCGACGGCCGCGATCTGCGCCCGACCACGGACATGCGCGCGCTGTTCAAAGGGCTGCTCGCCGCGCATCTGCGCATGCCGGAGTCGGCCCTGGAGCGCACGATCTTCCCCGACAGCGCGGCCGCGAAAGCGATGTCCGGGTTGGTGAACGGCTGACGGCGTCGGGTGGCTTCGATCGCGACGGGCTCTAAAAACGGGCTTCGAAACGCCGCGCTCCCGAAGACTTCGCCCGGAAAAGCCGCCGCAGACGCTCGGAAAACGCTCGAAAAACGCTCGAAAAACGCCTCGGCCGTCCGCGGCTATGTCTTCGGTTGGGTTGTGCGCCCCTGTGCGGGCCCCATCATGGTTGCGCGGCCAGCGTGCGCCGCGCCATCTCGCACTCGCGAGGGATCCCGCCATGACCAGTACCGATCTTCATTCCGATTTCGACGCCGACGCCGGTCAAGCCCCGCTCGCCGCGCCAGCGGCTGCCGCCGAGGCCCATGTCGGTCCTTCCGCGAGCGATCGCCAGATGGCGTCCGCAGCGCACTTGGTCGCCTTGCTCGCCGCCTTGGTCACCAGTTGGTTCGCCGGCATCGCCGGGGTCGTCGGCGCGCTGATCGTGTGGTTCGCCGTGCGCGACCGCTCGACCTTCGCCGCCGAACACGCCCGCGAAGCGATCAACTTCAACCTGAGCATGTTCCTCTACGCGATCGCCAGCATCGTCCTGGTGGTGTTCACGCTGGGGCTCGGGCTGGTGATCGCCATCCCGCTGTGGATCGTGCTCTCGCTGATCTGGATCGTGTGCACGATCGTCGCCGCGTACAAGGCGTTCGACGGCCAGACCTATCGCTACCCGCTGACCATGCGCTTCGTGTGACGCCCGCGGCGGAGCGATCGCTCCGCCGTCGTCGCTCCGCCTCCCCCCGACGGGCCGGTTCTCCGGCCCGTCGTTTTTTTCGCGTTCGCAGCGCGTTCGCGCCGTCGATCCATTGCGGTCGTTCGCGTCCGCCGCCGCGTTTCGGCCGATGCGCGGCGCTGGCTCGCTCGATCGACGTCGGTCAGCGATCGCGTTCGACGACTTGGCGCGCGAGCTCGGCCAGATGACCGTTGCGTTCGCCGAAGCCGGCGATCGCCTCGCGCATGAGCTCGGTCAGTTCCGCGAGCCGCGCGCGCGAGCCGTCGATGCCGAGCAGGGCAGGGAAGGTCGCTTTGTTCTGCGCGGCGTCCTTGCCCGCGGTTTTGCCCAGCGTCGCGCTGTCGGCTTCCACGTCCAACAGGTCGTCGCGAATCTGGAACGCGAGACCGAGCGCGTCGGCGTAGCGGTCCAGCGCGACGCGCGCATCGGCGGGCGCCTGCGCGGCGATCGCGCCCATGCGCACCGCCGCGCGCAGCAACGCGCCGGTTTTCAGCGCATGCAGGCGCTGCAGATCGGCGAGCGCGATGGCGCCGCCGCGCCCGGTGGCTTCGATATCGAGCGCTTGGCCGCCGCACATGCCGGCCACGCCGGAGGCCTGCGCCAATTCGGCGACCAGCGCGATCCGCGCCTCGGCCGACAGCGGCGCTTCGCTCAGCGTTTGGAAAGCCAGCGTCTGCAGCGCGTCGCCGGCGAGAATCGCGGTGGCTTCGTCGAAAGCGATGTGGACGGTGGGTTGCCCGCGGCGCAGGGCGTCGTCGTCCATCGCCGGCAAATCGTCGTGGACCAGCGAGTAAGCGTGGATCGATTCGACCGCGACCGCCGATGCGTCGAGCGCGCGTTCGTCGGCGCCCAGCAGCGTGCCCGTCGCGTAGACCAACAAGGGCCGCATGCGCTTTCCGCCGAGCAGAGCGGCATGCCGCATCGCGGCGAGCAAGCGCGCGTTTTCCGGCGTATTCGCCTGCGCGGCGTCGAGCGTGGAGGCGATGGCCGCATCGGCGCGTTCGCGCCAACGGGCGAAGGACTCGGCGACCGCGGCTTCGGTCGCGGCCGGGTCAGACATCGTCGCCGAAGGGCTGCGCGCCTTCGGGACGTTCGGGGTCGCTCAGCAAGCGCACGCGCAGTTCGGCTTGTTCCAGCGCTTGTTGGCAGCGTCGATAGAGGCCGACGCCGCGTTCGTAAGCGGCGAGCGAGTCTTCCAGGCTCAGTTGACCTTGTTCCATGCGTTCCACCAGGGCTTCGAGCGCGTCCAACGAGGCTTCGAAGTCCGGTGCGGTCGTTGCGGCGTCGGCGGCGGGCGCGGTCTTTTTGCTCATGCGCCAAGTGTAGAGCGTGAAGCGAGGATTTTCATGCGCGGCGGCGCATGTCGCGCGCGGTCTTCTCGCGTCGGTGTTCACGCCTCGCGCGGTGGCGGCGCCCCGTCGTTCCGATGCCAGCGCAATTCGGCGTTTTCGGCGCGCAGCCATGCGTCGAGTTCGGCCGACACGATGCGGTCGCCGGCCGCGAGCGTCGCGCCGTCGGGGCCTTCGATGACCGGCAGCCGCGCGCGTTCCCAGGGCGGCATTTCGGCGTCCTGCAGCAGATGTTTCAGCGTATGGCGATGCGAGCGGCCGGGCAGTCGAATGCGCTCACCGCCGCGTCGCGCATGGACGCGCACCGGCCAGGGCAGGGCGCGCGCGCGTCCATCGGCGTCGACGATGGCGAGCGCGTCGTCGTTGGGCAGCGCGAGCGTTGCGCGGCCGTCCCAATCGGCCGACCACTCCGGCGGCAGCGCCGAACGCGACAGCGCCGCCTCGTCGAAGGCGTACAGCGCGTCGCGCCAGACTGCGATGCGCGCGCCGTGCCAGGCGAAGACCGGGGCGCGGTCGTCCGCGCAAGGCAGCAAGTCGCGTTCGATCCGGGCGATCCCCTCGGCCGGCAGCGGCGGCAGGCCTTGGGTGTCCGTCCAACGTCGCAGCACGCGCGCGCGCCGTTCGGGCGCGAGCGCCGCGAGCGCACGGCGCGACAGCGCGTTGCCATGCGGCTGCGCGCGCGCTTTCGCCAACGCGATTTCGTCGTCCGCGATCAACAGGTCCGATGCCTCCGCCGACAGCGCCGCGGCGCGGGCGAGGGCGGCATCGGCCTGCGGCCAGCGCTCGCGCAACAGCGGCAACACGCGATGCCGCAGCCAATTGCGGTCGAACGACTCGTCTCGATTGCTCGGGTCGTCGATCCAGCGCAAGCCCTCGCGTTCGGCGTAGGCCTGCAGCGCGGCGCGCGGCGTGTCCAACAGCGGGCGCCACAGCCAGCCCGCCGCGAAGTTTCGCCAGGGACGCATGGCCGCTAATCCGTCCGGTCCGGACGCGCGCAAGGCGCGCAGCAGAACGGTTTCAGCTTGGTCGTCGCGATGTTGGGCGAGGGCCAAAGTTTCGCCGACCCCAAGCGCATCGGCGAACGCCGCGCGACGCGCGCGTCGGGCCGCCCCTTCCGGGCCGAGTCCGCTCTCGTGCGGCACACGGACGACGACCACGCGACATTCGATGTTCAGCGCCGCGCAGAGGGCTTGCGCATGTTCCGCCCAGCACGCGGCGTCCGGATGCAGGCCATGATTCACATGCACGGCGCGCAGGCCCGATGCGCGGATCGCGGAATCGCGAGCGAGCCGATGCAGCAGCACGGTCGAATCCAGGCCGCCGCTGAGGCCCACCAACACCGGCGTCGATGCGGCCTCTCGCGGGCGCGGCAACCACATCGGCAGGGCGGGCGTTTCGTGCATGCGCGGAGGTTACTCGCGCGTCTCGTCGCGCGCACGTTCGCGAGGGCGCGACGCGTCTTCAATAGCGCATCGCGGCCGATCCGGTCGGTCCCGTCCGCGGCTCGGGCTGGTATCGTGCGCGGGCTGCGGCATGGACCCGCGGCGCGCTCGCGGCGCCACGGCGTCGGGCGCAGCGGCACGGATCGCATTCGCACGGAACGCATTCGTAGGGAGCCTTCGCCATGTCCGCACCCGCCACCGTCGCCTACGCGCCCGCGCCCGAAATGAGCGAGGACGCGCGCATCGAGCGCGCCGCCGACTTCGCCGACGAACTCGCGACTCGCCGCACCGTGCGCGATTTCGCGCCGACGCCGGTGTCGCGCGAGATCATCGAACATTGCCTGCGCGCCGCCGGTTCCGCGCCCAGCGGCGCGAATCAGCAGCCGTGGCGCTTCGTCGCGATCCAATGCCCGGCGACGAAAGCCAAAATTCGCGAAGCCGCCGAAGCCGAGGAGCGCGAGTTCTACGCCCATCGCGCGCCGGAGGAGTGGTTGAACGCGCTGGCGCCGCTCGGCACCGACGCCGACAAGCCGTTCTTGGAGATCGCGCCGTGGCTGATCGCCGTGTTCTACGAACGCTTCGGATTCGATGAGGACGGTCGCAAAGTCAAGCGCTACTACCCGCACGAGTCGGTCGGGATCGCTACCGGCCTGCTGATCGCCGCGCTGCATCGCGCCGGCCTCGCGACCTTGACGCACACGCCGAGCCCGATGGGCTTTCTCAACGAACTGCTCGATAGACCGAAAAACGAAATGCCGTATCTGTTGCTCGTCGTGGGCCATGCGGCGCCGGGCTGCCGGGTGCCGGCGATCGAGCGCTTGCCGCTGTCGCGCTATGCCGCGTTCGTATGAGCCGATGAATGCGTCGGACGCCGATGCGATCGACTGGCGCTTCGCCGTCGGTCGCGTGCGCGGCCGTTTGCTCGACGCGAGCGACGGCGACCGTGCGCTGTACGTCGCGCTGTACGCCGAGTCGGCGGTGATGGCGCATATCGGCGAGGCGATGAGCGCGGACGCCGCAGCCGAGATGTTCGAGCAATCCGTGCGCTGCAATCGCGACCCCGCGGCGCTGGCGCGGTACTGGCGCGTGGACGACCTCCGCAGCGGCGAGGCCGTCGGCATCGTGGCCCTGGTGCGCAAGGCGCGTGCGCCCGATCGCGGCGAACTTGGGGTCATGCTGTTGCCGCGCTGGCACAACCGGGGCGTCGGGCTGCCGGCGTTGGCCGGCGCGGTCGACGGCGTGATCGCCGGCCGCTGGCTGGGCGAGGTCGACCTGCTGATCGGCCGACATGCTGCGCGCAATCCCAATGCCGGCCGATTGACCGAGGCGTTGGGTTTCGAGCGTCAGCCCGACGACGACAGCGGTTCGGTGCGCTGGTATTTGCGGCGTCGCGACTGGCGCGCGCGCCGCGACGCCTGGCCATCCGCCGCGGGCGGCATCAAGCATTTTTCGAAGAAAGAGCGCTAACCGATGGAATCCAAAGGCAGTTTCGTTGCGGTCGGTCTCGGCATGATGCTCGGCGCCCACCTCAGCCCGCGCTCGCGCAGCGAGATCGAACAGGCCGATGCCGTATTCGCGCTGGTGTCGGACGCCATCGTCGAACTGTGGCTGCAGCGCATGCGCCCGGATCTGCGCAGCCTGCAGCCGTACTACGCCGAGGGAAAGCGGCGCACCGACAGCTATCGCGAGATGATCGACGCGATGATGGCCGAGGTCCGCGCCGGGCGTCGGGTCTGCGGCGTGTTCTACGGCCATCCCGGCGTCTTCGCCCAAGTGCCGCATCATGCCGTCGCGCGGGCGCGCGCCGAAGGGTTCGAGGCCGAGATGCAGCCGGGCATTTCGGCCGAGGATTGCCTCTACGCCGACCTGGGCGTCGACCCGGCGACTTACGGCTGCCAGCACTACGAAGCCAGCCAATTGCTGTTTTTCCGGCGGCGGCTCGACCCGTCCGCTTATCTGGTGATCTGGCAAATCGGCCTGACCGGCGACCGCAGCTTGGCCCGCTACGGAACCGGACCGGCCTATCGGCGATTGTTGATCGAGCGCTTGGTCGAGGCCGGCTATCCGCCGGAGCATGAGGTCGTCATTTACGAAGCCGCGACCCTGCCGATCGCGACGCCCCGCATCGAGCGGATTCCGTTGTCGGGGCTGGCCGCGGCCGACGTGCGGCTGCAGAGCACTCTGGCCGTGCCGCCGGCGCGTCCGATGGTCCGCGACGAGGCGATGCTGGCGCGGATCGACGCCATCGATGCTTCGATCCGCGCGGGTGAGAGTGGCGACGCCACGCCCCTGGACGTTAGATCGCTCGAAAGCTGAATAGGGCGAGGGAAGCCGATTAACGGTCGCCGCGCCTTCGGCTTTTTCCCCGCCCGCGATGCCGGCCGGCCGCGCCGTTGAAAATAATCGTCGAAGTGATTGATCGCTATGGGCTTTTCGCTTAGCCTGCAATCGTCTGCCGCGGGGAGCGGTGGACGGTTCGGAGCGAAAACCGGCCCGATCGGGCTTCGAAACTCCGAATGCGCTGGACAATCCCGCGGTCGCGTCCGACGAACGGCCGAAATCGCGTATTTCCATAGGACAAAATAGGGGGAACCTAATGTCGAATGTGATCCAGTTTCTCGAAACCATGGGCGGAAACGCTGCTGCGGCGCGGATGTCGACGGCCGAATACCTCGCTGCGGTCGCGGCGCTGGATGCCGACGAATCCTCCCGACGCGCATTGCTCGCTCGCGATCCCGGCATGTTGGTCGACGCGCTCGACGCCCGGCCGTTCATGATGTGCATGGTCGTCGCCCCGGGCGAAGGCAACGAACCGGCGGAGTCGCCGGCCGAAGATGCGCCGGAAACGCCCGACGAGCCGCCCATGCAAGCCAGTTGAAGCCCGCTTCACCACCCGTTATAGAGTGTCGATCATGCAACGGAAGCTTCTCATCGTTCTTCTCGCCATCGCGAACCTCGGACTCGCGCTCGATGCTTTCGCCGTCGCGCCGCCGTCATCGGCGGCGACGACGCGCACCGTCGATCAGATGCTCACGGAGGCCGAAAACCTCCGCAGCACCGGCGGCGCGCGCTTCTCGGAAATGGTGAAACGGATCGGCGCTGAGATCGACGCCAAACCGGCGGCCGCCACCAAACTGCAGCGGCAGCGCCTGAGATACCTGCAAGCCTACGAATTCGGCGTGTATCGCGACCGCCGCGATCAAGGCATCGAAATCGCCAAGCAATTGATCGCCGAAACCAAAGACGTCGGCGTGAAGTACCGCGCGAACGCCTTGGTCGCTAATTTCGCCGCGATCAACCGTCGCTTCGAGACCGGTCTGCGTTATTTGGATCGCACCCTGGCGATGCGCGACAAGGTCGCCGACAAGAACATCCGTCATGAGGGCGTCGCCGTCGCCGCGATGCTCTACAACCAATACGGTCAACACAATTTCGGCCTGCGCCACGCGGACGAAATCCTGAAAGATTCCCCCAGCCCGCGCATGCGCTGTTTGGCGGGGCTGTTCAAGAACGAATCCAAATACGCGCTGCGCTCGCTGCCGCAGGGCGATCGCGAAATCCAAGACGCGATCGAGCAGTGCGCGTCGATCGGCGAGCGCATGCCGGCCAATTTCCTTCGCGCCATCCTCGCGAAGAAAATGAACGACGAAGGCCGCACGGCCGACGCCGTGCGCCTGCTGGAAGATGCGCTGAAGGACGCCGAAAGCATCGGTTATCCGCAGTTGAACGCCGAACTGCACTCGATTCTGGGCGAGCTCAAGTTGGCTCGAAACGACGCCGAATCCGCCGAGTCGCACGCGCGGCAGGCGATTACGTTCAGCGGCGGCTTGGAACCGGCGATGTCGCTGATCCGCGGCTACAAAACGCTCTACCGGATCGAACAGAACCGCGGCCGTCCCGAACAGGCGCTCGCGATGTACAAGCTGTACGCCGAAAGCGAGATGACGCGCGAGCGCAACATCAAAACCCGCGAACTGGCCTACGAGATCTATCGGCACAAGACCCGCGAACAGAATCAAACCATCGCGCAACTGGAGCGCCAGCAGAAGGTGTTGCTGCTGGAGCAGGAGTTGGAGCGCGAGGCTGCGCAGAAAGCGCAGTTGGCGACCGTGCTGCTGCTGGTCGCCGTGGCCGCGTTGGTCTTCTGGGCGCTGCAGATCAAACGCCACCAGAATCAACTGCGCCAATTGGCGCAGACCGATACGCTCACCGGCGTCGGCAATCGCCACTATTTCACCAAGAGTTCCGAGCGCGCGCTGCAAGAAGCCGCGCGCGACGGCGAAGTCGGCGCGCTGGTCATGTTCGACCTCGATCATTTCAAGGCGATCAACGACACCTACGGCCACGGCGCGGGCGACTGGGTGCTCAAGCAGGTCGGCAAAGTCTGTCTCGCGCACTGCCGCAAAGCGGACTTCATCGGCCGCTTGGGTGGCGAGGAATTCGCTGTGCTGCTGCGCGGCGCGGACCTCGCTGGCGCGATGCGCGTGGCCGAAGAATGCCGCTCGAAGCTGGCGCAACTCGACACGCGCGAGAGCGGTTACTCCTTCGTCGTCACCGCGAGTTTCGGCGTGACGTCCACGGCGCAATCGGGTTACGACCTTTCGCGCTTGCTCTCGCACGCGGATCAGATGCTGTATCGCGCCAAGAACGAAGGCCGCAACCGCGTCTGCGCCTACACCGCGGACGCCGCCACGGATCAGCGCTCCAAGCGCGCGTCGCCGACGCTGACCGTGGTCGGTGGCTGAAGACCGGCATCGCACCGATGCCGGAATCGCGGCGGACGATCGCGCCGCCGCGCACCCGCTGGACGACCTTTCGCTCCCCTTCGCGTTGCCCGACGAACAGCGGGCGGCGTTGATCGCGGCCTACGCCGAACCGACGCGCGCTTATCACCATATCGGGCACGTCGCCGAGGTGATGCGCCACTACGCCGATGTCGCGGCCGGCCCCGGCTGGCGGCGGCCGCGCGAAGTCGCGTGGGCCGTGCTGTATCACGATGCGGTGTATCGCCCGGGACGCCAAGACAACGAAGCCGCATCGGCGCGTTTGGCGCGCGCGCATCTCGAACGTTGGCCCTCCGTGTCCGCGAACGATGGCGCGAACGCGTCGTTCGACAGCGAACGTATCGTCGCGCTGATCGAACTCACCGCGCGCCACGGCGCGCTGAGTCGCGCGACGCTGATTCGCGATGCGGCCGCCAACGCCGAAGCCACGGCCGATGTCGACGATACGCTGCATTTTCTGGATTGCGACATGGCGATCCTCGGCGCGCCGCCGCCGCGATTCGACGCCTACGACCGCGCCATCGCCGAGGAATACCGCGCGGTTCCCCGCTGGCTGTACCGACGCAAGCGTCGCCAGTTCTTCCGCAGGCTACTGGACAGCGAGCGGATTTTCCTCAGCGATTTCTTTCGCGACCGGCTCGAAGCCGAGGCGCGACGCAATCTCGAACGGACGCTCGCGGCGTCTTGAACCCTTCGTCCGTCGTTCGCGAGCGAAAGGCGTCGCGCTTCGCGGCGGTCGTCGAACTCGATTCGTCCGCGGCGCAAGGCGGCGTCCGATGGCGCCATCGCGCTAAAATGCCCGCATGAACGCCGGTCACATCGAAAATATCGCGGCCTACCGCTTCGTGCCGATCGACGATCCCGATGCGTTGGCGGCACGGGTTCGCGAACGCGCCGAATCGCTCGAATTGCGGGGCACCGTCTTGGTGGCGCCCGAAGGCTTGAATCTGTTCTTGGCTGGCCCGCTCGCGAACATCGAGGCGTTTGTGTCGTCGCTGCGCGAGGATGCGCGTTTCGCCGAGATCGAGGTGAAGCGCAGCCGCTCCGAGGCGGTGCCGTTCGCCAAGCTCAAAGTGAAGACCAAGCGCGAAATCATCGCGTTCCGTCGCGAAGACGCATCGCCGCTGGACGCGCCGCGCGCGCCGGTCGTCTCGTCGAGCGCGTTGCGGCGCTGGATCGCGCAGGGGCACGACGACGATGGCCGTCGATTGGCGCTGGTGGATACCCGCAATCGCGAAGAGACGGCGTACGGAAGTTTCGACGATGCGTTGCTGCTGCCGATCGATAATTTCACCGAATTGCCCGCCGCACTCGATGCGCATCGCGATGCGCTCGCGGGCGCCGCGGTGGTCGGGTTCTGCACCGGCGGGATCCGCTGCGAAAAAGCCGTGCTGTGGATGCGCGCGAACGGGTTTCCGCACGCGCTGCAGCTCGACGGCGGCATTCTGGGGTATTTCGAACGCGAAGGCGGCGCGGGGTATCGCGGCGACTGTTTCGTGTTCGACGACCGCGTCGCGCTCGACCCCGCGCTGCGGCCCACTTATGGCATGCCTGCCGATGCGCAGAACCGGACGTCCACCGATGGCGTCGATCGCCCCCAACCGCGCGTTTGAAACGACCTGCGACGATCGATATCGCGCACTCACCGGAGATTCCGATGGAAGACATCGCCAGCATGAGTTGGATCGGCTTGGTTCTGGCGATCGTCGCCGCGTACTTCGCGATCAAAGTCGTCAAATTCGTGATCAAAACGCTGCTGTGGGGCGTGGTGCTGGCCGGGGCGTACTGGTATTTCGCGCCGACGATCGGGCTGCCGTTGCCGTGGTGACGCGGCCGCGACCTGGCATCCGGAGCGCGCTGCGCCATGCGGTTCGATAACCGATTCCTCTACGAATTGCCCGGCGATCCCGAAACGGGCCCGCGTCGTCGGCAAGTCGCGGCGCTGTGGTCGCGGGTCGCGCCGACGCCTGTGCGTGCACCGCGTTGGGTGGCGCACTCCGCGGATGTGGCGTCGCTGCTGGGGCTGAGCGAAACCGAGCTGCGCTCGGAGCCTTGGCTGCAGGCCCTGGTCGGCAATGGCGTGATCCCCGGCATGGAGCCGTACGCGAGCAATTACGGTGGCCATCAATTCGGCCATTGGGCCGGGCAACTCGGCGACGGCCGCGCGATTTCTCTTGGAGAAACCGTGGTCGACGGTCGGCGATGGGAACTGCAGCTCAAAGGCGCGGGCGAAACGCCGTACGCGCGCAGCGCCGACGGCCGCGCGGTGATGCGCTCGTCGGTGCGCGAGTTTCTGTGCAGCGAAGCGATGCATCATCTCGGCGTACCGACCACGCGCGCACTGTCGCTGATCGCCACCGGCGAAGACGTGATTCGCGACATGTTCTACGACGGCCACCCGCGCCCCGAGCCGGGCGCGGTGGTTTGCCGCGTCGCGCCTTCGTTCCTGCGGTTCGGGCATTTCGAACTGCCGTTTTCGCGCGGCGACAGCCCGCTGCTTCGGCGCTTGGTCGATTTCGCCATCGACCGCGATTTTCCGGAATTGGCCGAGATCGCCGACTCGCGCGCGCGCGACGCCGAGTGGTTCGGGCAGGTCTGCGAGCGCAGCGCGCGCATGGTCGCCGAATGGATGCGCGTGGGCTTCGTTCACGGCGTGATGAACACCGATAACATGTCGATCCTCGGCCTGACCATCGATTACGGCCCGTACGGCTGGATCGAGGATTACGACCCGGATTGGACGCCGAACACCACCGATGCGCAGGGCCGGCGTTATCGCTTCGGCTGGCAGCCGGCGATCGTGCGCTGGAATCTCGGTCGCCTCGCGCAGGCGCTCTCGCCCTTGTTCGCCGACGCCGATGTCCTGCGCGACGGGATCGAACGCTTCGGCGTCGCGTACACCGCCGCCGAGCGCGCGAACACCGCGCGCAAGCTGGGCCTGCGCGAATGCCGCGACGAGGACGTGGTCGCGATCCGCGACTTGTACGCGATGATGCACGTGAGCGAAGCGGATATGACGCTGACGTTCTCGGGATTGACCGATCTCGAACTGCGCGCCGCAGACGACGAAACTGCCGAAGCCGCATTCGAAGCGCTGCGCGATGCGTTCTACGACCCGAGCAAACGCGATGCGCAGCGCGAACGTTGGCTGGCCTGGCTGCGCGCGTATACGCGGCGCGTCGGCGAAGACGGCGGCGTGCGCGATGCGGCCGTCGACGCCGACACCGACGCGCAGCGTCGCGCGCGGATGCGCAGCGCTAATCCGGTGTACGTCTTGCGCAATTATTTGGCGCAAGAGGCGATCGACCGCGTCGAGCGAGGCGATCACGAGGGCGTGACCGAACTGCTCGATCTTCTGCGCCGCCCCTACGAGAAACAGGCGGGGCGCGAGCGTTTCGCCGCGAAACGGCCGGAATGGGCGCGAACCCGCGCGGGTTGTTCGATGCTGTCCTGCAGTTCCTGAGCGTCGCCCGCGCGCCGAGCGCGGGCGCGACCCGTTACACTGACGCCATGCCGATCATCACTCTCAACGCCGTCGATTACAGCGTCGGCGGCCCGCTGCTGCTCGACCACGTCGATTTCTCGATCGAACCGGGCGAGCGCGTCGCGCTCATCGGCCGCAACGGCGCGGGCAAATCCACTTTGCTGCGGTTGCTCGCGGGCGAGATCAAACCCGACGACGGCGATCTTCGTCGCGAAGGCGGCATGCGCATCGCGCGTTTGGAGCAGGAAGTGCCGGCCGGCGCCGCCGGCAGCGTGTTCGACGTGGTCGCCGACGGGTTAGGGGAGCTCGGCGCATTGCTCGCCGAGTACCATCATCGCATTCACGACGACACGGTCGACACCGCGGCGCTCGCGCGCGTACAGACCGCGATCGAGGCGGCGGGCGCGTGGTCGCTGGATCAGCGCGTGAGCGAAACGCTCGATCGTCTCGGTCTCGACGGCGATGCCGACTTCGCGCGGTTGTCGGGCGGGATGAAGCGCCGCGTGCTGTTGGCGCGCGCGCTGGTGTCCGCGCCGGATCTGTTGCTGTTGGACGAACCGACGAACCATCTCGACATCGCCGCGATCGATTGGCTCGAAGGCTTCCTCAAAGCCTGGAACGGCGCGTTGATCTTCGTCACCCACGATCGTCGGTTCCTGCGCCAACTCGCCACGCGCATCGTCGAAATCGATCGCGGGCGACTGACGAGTTGGCCCGGCGATTGGGAGAACTATCAGCGTCGTCGCGACGAACGACTGCACGCCGAGGCCCAGGAAAACGCGCGCTTCGACAAACTGCTGGCGCAGGAAGAGGTGTGGATCCGTCAGGGCATCAAGGCCCGACGCACCCGCGACGAGGGCCGCGTACGCCGCCTGAAAGCGATGCGCAACGAGCGCGCCGCGCGCCGCGAGCAGACCGGCGACGTGAAGATGGAAGTCGCGCAGGCCGGGTCGTCGGGCAAGAAAGTCGCCGAGGCGAAACATCTCAGCTTCGCGTACGGCGACCGTACGATCGTGCGGGATTTCTCGACGACGATTCTGCGCGGCGATCGCATCGGCCTGATCGGCGCGAACGGCAGCGGCAAAACCACGCTGCTGAAACTGCTGCTGGGCGATTTAGTCCCGCAATCGGGAGAACTGCGGGTCGGAACGCAGTTGCAGATCGCGTACTTCGATCAATACCGATCGACTCTGCGCGAAGACTGGAACGCGATCGAGAACGTGGCCGAGGGCAAGGATTCGGTCGAAATCAACGGCAAGCACAAACACGTCATCGGCTATCTGCAGGATTTTCTGTTCACGCCGGAACGCGCGCGCGCGCCGATCACGCGCCTGTCCGGCGGCGAACGCAATCGACTGTTGCTGGCCAAGCTGTTCGCGCAGCCGTCGAATCTGTTGGTGATGGACGAACCGACCAACGATCTCGACGTCGAAACCCTGGAATTGCTCGAAGAATTGCTCGCGGACTATCCGGGCACGCTGCTGCTGGTCAGCCACGACCGCGACTTTCTCGACAACGTCGTGACCTCGACTTTGGCGATGGAAGCCGACGGCCGCGTCGGCGAGTACGTCGGCGGCTACAGCGATTGGCTGCGTCAGCGACCCGCATCGGAATCGGCCGCGTCCGACAAGCCGGCGGCTAAATCCGCCACGAATCCGCCGTCCGCCGCGAAACCGGGGGCGGGCGCGGCGAACATGTCGAGCGAGACGGCGCCCGCCGCCAAGCGCAAGCTCAGCTACAAGGACGCGCGCGAATTGGAGACGTTGCCGCAGCGGATCGAAGACCTCGAAACGCGCGTAGCGGCGGCGACCGCAGCGATGCACGCGCCGGGATTCTTCGCGCAAGCCCGCGATGTCGTCGCGGCGCACGAACGCACGCTGACCGACCTGCAGGCCGAGCTCGAGCATGCGTATGCGCGCTGGGAGGCGTTGGAATCCGGTATGGGCTGAGCGCGCTTCGACGCTGCGATCATGCTGACGATCGCGCAATGATCACGGCGCGACGTCGGTGCGGAAAATCGGATACAAGCCGAAGCGTTCGTCCCAGGCGCTGTGTCGGCGATAGAAGAATTCCAAGCGTTGAGCGGGGTCAGCCGCGAAGGCGGCATCGTCCTTCAATTTGCGCTCGAATTCCGCGCGCAGCGCCGGATCGTTCGCCAGCATGTCGCGGGCCACGTCTTCGGCCACGTAGTCTTCCATGTATTCCTTTTGCTCGAAGGCGTTGTTGAAGCCGCCCCAAGCCAGCAGCGAATCCGGCGCCTGCGGTTCGAGCAGGGCCATGACGAGGCGCGCTTTCGGCTGCGCGATCGGCACGTACAGCGCGCCCGAGCCGAGCGGACGGTCGTCCGAGGTCCAGCGGCCTTCCACGCTCAAGCGATGGCGGCCTTCGACCGTGCCGGGCGAATACGTGGTCTTCTCGGCGCGGAAACTCTCGACGCGACTCGTCGCGGGCGCGCGATTCAAGCGCACGAATTCGATGGCGTGCACGGCGAGTTTGCGAGCGACCGTGTCCGCGTGCGCGGCGGGCACCAGATAGCCGGCTTTCGGTGCGGGCACCGTGCGCCCCGGCGCGATCTCGTCGCGCAGCGGCAGCTTCCATATCTGCGGTTTGGTGTCGTCGTAGCGCGTCATCAGCGCGCCGGACACTTCCGACGGCGTCCGCGTGTAGGCGTAGCCGCGGAAATCGATGATGCGGCTGGTCTTCGCGGTGACGTAGTCCAAGGCCACCGGTTGCCCGGCCAATACGCTCGCCGCGCGATCGGCCTCGTCGGCCAGCGCGCGCCACCTGGCGCCGTGGCGCGCCGTCGATTCCAGCGCGGCGATGAAGGTGTTGCGGGTGATCCGTACGCGCGTCGGATAATCCTTCCACGAATGCGTTTCCACTAACATGCCCAAACGATTGCGCAGGTGGAAATAGCCGGTCGAAAACCGCGGCGGCGCCACGCCGTGGGTGAACCCCGACGACGGATCGTCGCTGGTGTCGAAGGACGGGTAGAACGGTACCGGCAGCGAGCCCTGCGCGGTCAGCGCGGCGATGGTCTCGTCGCGGAACGCGCGACCAGCGGGACGCAGGCCCGGGTCGCTCGCGTCGATGGGTTCGACGATGATCGAGATATCGTGCTCGAATTTCGCGCCGTCGGTGACGTGCAGATCCACGACGGCGATCGGATCCCACGCGTTCGCCAGCGCCAACATCGCCTGCATTTCCGGCGTATCGGCTTTGGCGTAATCGCGATTGAGATTGTAGTTCTGCGCGGTGGTGCGCCAGCCCATTTCCGCCGGGCCGTTTTGGTTCGGGCGGTTCCACGCCTTGAAACGCTCGTGGCCGTCGACGTTGAATACCGGCACGAAGATCAGCACGACCTTGTCGAGCGCGCCGCGCGCGGCCTTGCCTTCGAGAATCTCGCGTAAGGCCAAAAATCCCGCGTCCTTGCCGTCGATTTCGCCGGCGTGGATGCCGCCCTGGATCAACAGCACCGGGGTGTTCGCAGCGCGCGCGGCGGCGGCGTCGAACGCGCCGGTCGCGGTGACGACCAGCGCTTTCATCGGCCGGCCTTCGGGCGTGACGCCGAACTCCGTGCAGCGCACGCGCTCCGGATAACGCGCCGCGAACGCGCCGCAGAGCGCGATGGTTTCGTCGTAACGGCCGGTGCGCGCATAACCGCTGCGCTCGGCGAGCGTGGTCAGCGCATCGTCGCGGGGCGTATCGCCGCGTTTCGCGGCATGGGTCGACAGCGGGGCGCTAAGCGCGAGAGCGAGCGTCGTTACGAGCGCGGCGGCGAGACGAGTGGGCAAGGGCATCGGCGAAAGCATCGGAGGCGGATAACGAATGCCGATTGTGCCGTGCGCCGCGGGCGAGCGCTATGCCGGACGTGGCGCGCGGCGGCGACGGAGAGTTCCAGCGCCCGAATCGTGCGCGATGCGATGCGGCGTGCCTGCGATGCGGTCTATGCGAAGATGGCGGCCCGTCGCCGCCATCGGCGCAACGCGAGGAGCGCGATTCGTATGTACACCTTGTTCTATTCGCCCGGTTCGGCCAGCTTGCTGGTGCATTGGCTGCTGATCGAAACCGATGCGCCGCATACGCTGGTGAAGGTCGATACCGCGTCGGGCGAGCACAAGCGCCCGGAGTATTTGGCGATGAATCCGAACGGCGTGGTGCCGACCTTGTCGATCGACGGCACGCCGCATTACGAAGCGGCAGCGATGGCGATGCATTTAGCGGAGGCCTTCCCGCAAGCGGGGCTCGCGCCGTCGGCCGACGATCCGACGCGCGCGGCGTATCTGCAGTGGATGTTCAATCTGGCGAACATGGTGCAACCGCTGTTGCGGCAGTGGTGGTATCCGCACGAACCCGCGGGCGAAGCCCAGGCCGATGCGGTGCGCGAACGGTTGGGCGAGCGACTCGGCGCGCATTGGGCGCGGATCGATGCGCATCTCGCTGCGCACGGTCCGTACTTGCTGGGCGACACGCGCACCGCCGCCGATTTCTACCTGACGATGCTGATGCGGTGGTCGCGCAATATGCCGCGGCCGGCCACGACGTGGCCGCATCTCGCCGCGTTGGCGAGCGCGATGGCCGCGCGGCCGTCGTTCGCGACCTTGTATGCGCGCGAAGGCCTGACCGAATGGCCTTGAGCCCCGCGCGCGACGCGCGGCCGCTCCGCTGCGGGGCCCTCGTCGAAGCGGCCTAACGCGCGACGGCGTCGTTCCGCCTGCGTTCGGGATAAGGCGCGCGAATTCGGGTACCCTCGACGGCTCGCGCCGAACCCGCTCAAGGGACTCGACGCGACCGAACCGCTGCCGTTCTCAGCACCGAATCAGGGGATTCCGATCCGATGACCGCACACGCAGATGCCGGCGCGCCCGCCGCTCGAGACGCTTCGGCGAAGATGCCGAAGCAGATTCCCTTCATCATCGGCAACGAGGCCTGCGAGCGTTTCAGTTTCTACGGGATGCGCAACATCCTGGTCTCGTTTCTCGCCGGCAGCGTGCTGTTGGGCTACCTGCCCGAAGCCGAGCGCGAGGGCATGGCCAAGGAGGTCTTCCACAGCTTCGTCATCGGCGTGTATTTCTTTCCGCTGCTCGGCGGCTGGCTGTCGGACCGTTTCTTCGGCAAGTACCACACGATCCTCTGGCTGTCCCTGTTGTACTGCGTGGGCCACGCCTGTTTAGCGCTCTTCGAAAGCAATCGCACGGGCTTCTACACGGGGTTGTTTTTGATCGCGTTGGGCTCCGGCGGCATCAAACCGTTGGTGTCGTCGTTCGTCGGCGATCAATTCACGCAGCACAACAAGCACCTGGCGAAAATCGTTTACGACGCGTTCTATTGGACGATCAATTTCGGTTCGTTCTTCGCATCGCTGCTGATGCCGCTGCTGCTGCGCGAATTCGGTCCGGCGGTCGCGTTCGGCGTGCCCGGCGTCTTGATGTTCATCGCGACGATCATCTTCTGGGCCGGCCGCGCCACGTACGTGAACGTGCCGCCGTCGCCGCCGGATCCGCATTCCTTCATGAACGTGGTCAAGACCGCGCTGCGCGGCGGCGGGGCCGGCCCGGGCGGCGGCACCTACGTCGCGGCGTTCGGCGCGGCGCTCGCCGTAGTGCTGCTCGGCGGCTGGGCCACCGCGGCCCCGTGGTGGCCGGAAAGCCTGGGCTTCGTGCCGACGTTCTGTCTGGCGCTCGGCTCGGTGCTGCTGTTCGGCGGCGTCGGCACCGCGCTGCAGCTCGAACGCGCGCGCGGCGCGCATCCGGATGCGGCGGTGGACGGCGTGCGCGCGGTGCTGCGCATTCTCATCGTGTTCGCTATCGTCAGTCCGTTCTGGTCGCTGTTCGATCAAAAGGCCTCGACCTGGGTGCTGCAGGGCAAGGCGATGGTGTTGCCGCACGACGAATGGTGGTGGCCGAGTTGGCTGGTGAAAGACGCCGGCCAAATGCAGGCGTTGAACCCGCTGTTGGTGATGCTGCTGATTCCGTTCAACAACCTCGTGCTGTATCCGCTGCTGACCAAACTGGGCTTCAAAGTCACCGCGCTGCGCCGCATGGGCTTCGGCATCGGGTTTTCGGGCTTGGCGTGGGTGGTGGCGGGCATCATCCAGCTTTGGATCGACGGCGGCGATCCGGTGTCGCTCGCCTGGCAGATCGCGCCGTACGCGCTGCTCACGTTCGGCGAAGTGCTGGTGTCCGCGACCGGTTTGGAATTCGCGTACAGTCAATCGCCGCCGACGATGAAAGGCGTGATCATGAGCTTCTGGATGCTGTCGGTGACGTTCGGCAACGTTTGGGTGCTGTTGACTAACGCCGGTGTGAAGAGCGAAGCGATGAAAACCCAGATCGCATCGACCGGCCTCAGCGAGAACGCATTCCTGATGTTCTTCTTCGCCGGTTTCGCCTTCGTCGCCGCGCTCGTGTTCGCGTGGTACGCACGCCGCTATCCGGTGCAGGACTACTACCGTGAAGCCTGATCGCGCCTACCGCCGCTTCGCTCGGACAACAGAGATATGAACGCCCCGATCACTCTGCTGCTGGTCGCGATCACGTGCTTGATCTCCTGGCAGGCCTGGGAGCGCACGCGGCTGTTCGATCGTCTGATCCTGTGGCCGCCGGCGATCGACCGTCAGCGCCAATACGATCGTCTGGTTTCGCATGGCTTCATCCACGCCAACGGCGTGCATCTGGTCGTGAATATGGTGACGCTGTATTCGTTCGGCGCGGCGATGGAAGGCTTTTTCGCGCAACGGATCGGGTCGATCGGTTATTTGGCCTTTTATCTGTCGGCGATCGTGATCGCGATTCTGCCGACGTTCCTGCGTCATCGGCGCGATGCGCGCTACCGCAGTCTCGGCGCCTCGGGCGCGGTCTCGGCCGTGCTGTTCTCGTCGGTGCTGTTGTCGCCGTGGTCGACCTTGCTGCTGTTCTTCATCGTGCCGCTGCCGGCGATCGTGTTCGCCGTGCTGTACGTCGCCTACAGCATCTGGATGGATAAGAAAGGCGGCGACAACATCAACCATAGCGCCCATTTGTGGGGCGCGGTCTACGGCATCCTCTTCGCGCTCGCGGTCGAGCCGCGGCTCGGCCCGCATTTCGTGGAAACGCTGATGCACCCCGGCTTATCGCCGTAATCGTATCGCCGCGAAGCGATGGGCTTCGCGGCCGAGCGGATCGATTCGAGCGAATTCGCCGACGCGCGCACCGATCCGTCGTGCGGATCGATGCGTCGCGGCGTTCTTCGCTCAGGCCGCCAAATGCCGCAGCGGCAAGATTTCGCTGCCGTAGGTCTTTTCCAAACGGTCGGAAACCAGATGGCCGAGTTGAATGAATTCGCGGCTGTCGGTATCGCCGTTGCGCGCCAAATCGAAAAGGCGGTAAACGACGGTGTCATCGTCCGTGACGGCCGTGTCGATCGCAATGTCCATCGGTCGTCTCCTGCGTTGTGAGTAAGCGGTTCGGGCCGCGGCGGCCGAGAGCCGAAACGCGGGCGCTCCGCGAGCGCAAGGACATCGAAGCAGAGATCGTGCCAATCATTTCGACCCCCAGCGATTCGATCGAGTGACGTAAGCGGTCACAACGCGTCCATGATCGACGCGCGTGGACGGTGTCGCGATACGGGCCGAAAACGAAGCCGTCGCCGCTCGGGGATGAGTCGGGCGAAGCGTGCTGTGCGCGATGGGGCCGTCGGGTGCGCTTGCGGCATGCGGCTCGGCGACCGCGATCCTCTCGCGTGTCGAAATGTGCGGTTGGCCGAATCGGGGGGCGGGCCACGGACGGAGCTCGCGCCTCACGAATCAAGCGCTTACGTTCAGGTCCGCCGCCTGCGGGTTGGGTTGATCGCGCGAGCGTCGACTGGAGCGCCTTTACCGAGCCCGAACGAGCCCGCAAAGCCCGGCCGGCCGGGGCTTGCCGTTCGTCGATTCGCTACCGCTCGAGGCGAAAAAAGTTCCCGGACCCGCTTCACAAAACGCCCCCGTTGTGGTGTAAGGTGCGCGTACTGTTCCAAGCGGGATCACGGTACATCGTGGCCCGATGCGGTAGATCCAAGGTTTGCACGCCGGAAACGGCCGCTCGAAAGGCGTTGCGGAACCGAGCGCAAGCTCGCCCGCCCGCCGGCCCAGACGATCCACTCATCGTTCGCGTTACCCCTGGCTAGACAGTCGCGGCGCCGAAAGGCTCCGTGTATCCACCAACTGTTGAAAGTGAGGAGTAACACCCATGTCCGATCGTCAGAGCGGCACCGTCAAGTGGTTCAACGATGCCAAGGGCTACGGCTTTATCACCCCGGAAACCGGCCAGGATCTGTTCGTGCATTTCCGCTCGATCCAGGGCACCGGCTTCAAGTCGTTGAAGGAAGGCCAGAAGGTCACCTTCAAAGTCGTGCAGGGCCAGAAGGGCCTGCAAGCCGACGAAGTGCAGCCGCTGTAACTCAGGTCGCACAACTCTCCGACCCCGGACGTTCGCGTCCGGGGTTTTACGTCTGTCCCAACGACGTCGGCGCCCTCGATTCGCTTCGGTTCTCGCCCCCGTCATCCCGCATACATCTTCAGGAGCAATCCCCATGTCCGATCGTCAGAGCGGCACCGTGAAGTGGTTCAACGACGCCAAAGGTTTCGGTTTCATCACCCCGGAAAACGGCCAAGACCTCTTCGTCCATTTCCGCTCGATCCAAGGCACCGGCTTCAAGTCCTTGAAGGAAGGCCAGAAGGTCACCTTCAAGGTCGTGCAGGGCCAGAAAGGCCTGCAGGCCGACGAAGTGCAGGCGCTGTAAGTCGCTTCGCTCGAAACACGAGCCCCGGGCGTTCGCGCCCGGGGCTTTTTCGTATGGGCGTTCGGCCTTTCCCGTCGCCGAATTGATTTAACATCGCCCTACATCTCCCGTTCCCGATCCTTCCCCCCATGGAAGGGAGTACCGCCATGACTCCGATGTCCTCCACGCCCGCCCGCGCCGCTCGCGCACTGTCCGCCGCCGCTTTGGTCGCTACCTTGCTGTCTTCTTCGTTGCTGACCGCCTGTAAAAAAGAGGCCGAAACCGCGTCCGAGGCGCCCGCGCCGCCGGCCGCCGCGCAAACGCCCGCACCGGCTCCGGTTGAATTGAAAGACGTGATCCAAACCGACCCGCGCTTCATCGTGGGGATCAGCTACCCGCCGGCCGCCGTCAAATATCCTGCGCTGGCGGCGGAGCTGCAGCGTTTCGCCGAAGCGGCGCGTCAGGACCTGATGAAGGCGGTCGCCGAGACCGACCCGCAGAAGCAGACCGTTCCCTACGACCTCACCTTGAACTTCGCCCTGCTGGCGGAAAGCCCGCAATTGGTGGCGGTAGCCGCCGACGGCAGCAGTTTCCTGGGCGGCGCGCACAGCGTGCCGATCACCGCCCGTTACGTGTGGTTGCCGCAGGCCAACAAGATGATGCGCGCGGACACGCTGCTGGCCGATCCGGCCGGATGGGGGCCGATTTCCGATTACGTGCGCGAGCAACTGCACGCAGCGCTATCGCAGCGGATCGACGCCGACGAACTGCCGCCCGAAGAGCGCGCCGAGACCATGCGCGCGATCGGCAAATTGATCGATACCGGCACCGAGCCCAAGCCGCTGTCGTTCCGCTGGTTCGAACCGGTGCTGGTGCCCGAAGACGGCAAGATCATGGCCTTACGGTTCGTGTTCCCGCCGTATCAGGTGGGGCCGTACGTGGACGGCACGCGCTCGGTCGAAGTGCCGGCCACGATGCTGATGCCGCTGCTGGCGCCGGAATATCGCGCGATGTTCACCACCGAGGCTCCGCCGATGCCGAAGACGCCCGCGGTGGCGCCGCAGGCCGGCGCGGCGCCCGAACTCGAAGCGCCCGCGACGACCGCGCCGGCCGGCAAGCCCTGATCGATCGTCGCGAGATCGCCGCCGCCGTTCAGTCGCGCAGCGCGGCGGCGAGCGTTTCGCCGCAGTCGGCTTCGAGTTTCAAGCTCGCCAGCGCATCGGCGCGGGTGCGGCCGCGGTTGAGGATCGCGACCGGCAATCCGCGCTCGTGCGCCATGCGCGCGAAGCGGAAGCCCGAATACACCATCAGCGACGAGCCCACCGCGAGCAGCGCGTCGGCGGCGTCCAGCGCCGCGAGCGCTTGCGCGTAACGCGCGCGCGGTACGTTCTCGCCGAAAAACACCACGTCGGGTTTCAGCAGGCCGTCGCAGACCGCGCAATGCGGCGGCGCGAATCGCGCGACTGCCGCGAGATCGATATCGGCATCGCCGTCCGGCGCCGCGCTCGCTTCGTTCGAGCGCCAATCGGCGTTCGTGCGCGACATCGTCGTCTGCAGCGCGTCGCGGGTTTGTTCCGCGCCGCAGGACAGGCAGACTACGCGATCCAAACGGCCGTGCAGATCGATGACGTTCGCGCTGCCGGCGCGTTGATGCAGGCCATCGACGTTCTGCGTGATCAGCCCGGAGATGCGGTCGTTCCCCGGCCAAGCGGCCAAGGCGCGATGCGCCGCGCTGGGCTGCGCTTTGGAAAACATCGGCCAGCCGACGAAACTGCGCGCCCAGTAGCGGCGATAGGTCGCGGCGTCGCCGACGAAGGCTTGATAGGTGACCGGCGGCGTGCGTTTCCATTCGCCGTCGGCGTCGCGATAGTCGGGAATGCCCGAAGCGGTGCTGACGCCCGCGCCGGTGATGACGAACACGCGTCCCGCGCGATCGAGCCAGTCGCGCAGCGCGTCGGCGGCGTCGCGCGGTGTCGATGTCGATGCGAGGCGGTCGTGCGCGGGATGCGACATGGCTTCGATGACGTGAAAGGCGGTCGCGAGGCGAGGCGGGTAGGGCAGGAAGGCGAGCGACGCTGCGTCGCGGCGCTGGCCTCAAACGACACCGCCCGATCGGAATCGGGCGGTGTCGGGTGTCGCAGCGTTCGAGAAGAACTTACTTCGCGGTCAGGCCGCGGCGCTCCAGCAGCGGCTGGATCGACGGTTCGCTGCCGGTGAAGTCGCGGAACAACTGCATCGCGTCCTTGCTGCCGCCTTGCGACAACAGCGTGTTGCGGAACCGATCGCCGTTGGCGCGGGTCATGCCGCCGTTCTGCTTGAACCATTCCACGCTATCGGCGTCGAGCACTTCCGACCAGATGTACGCGTAATAGCCGGCCGCGTAGCCGCCCATGATGTGGCTGAAATACGGCGTGCGATAGCGCGGCGGCACCGGGGCGTAATCCACGCCGATGTCTTTCAGCGCTTTCGCCTCGTACGCCATCACGCCTTTCGCGTCGGGCAATTGGTCGGCGCCCACTTGGTGCCAACGCTGATCGAGCATCGCGGCGCCCAAATACTCGGTGGTCGCGAAGCCTTGGTTGAACTTATCGGCCGCCAACACCTTATCCAGCAGTTCCTTCGGCATCGGTTCGCCGGTCTGGTAGTGCTTGGCGTAGTTCGCCAACACTTCCGGCCACGTCGACCACATTTCGTTGACCTGCGACGGATATTCCACGAAATCGCGCGGGACATTCGTGCCGCTGAAGTACGGGTACTTCACGTTCGACAACATGCCATGCAGCACATGGCCGAATTCGTGGAAGGTGGTGTTCACGTCGTCCCACGTCATCAGCGCGGGTTTGCCGGCGGCCGGCTTGGTCACGTTCAAGTGCAGCGCGACCACGGGCTTGGTGCCGAGCAGTTCGGATTGATCGACGTAGGAGCTCATCCATGCGCCGCCGCGCTTGGAATCGCGGGCGTACGGGTCGACCAGCACCATCGCCAACTGCGAACCGTCTTCGTTGAAGACGTCGTACACGCGCACGTCTTCCTGATAGACCGGGAAGTCGGTGCGGCGCTTCATCTTCAAGCCGTAGAGTTTCTCGGCGGCGAAGAACACGCCGTTGTTGAGGACGTTGTCCATCTCCAGGTAGGGCTTGAGCTGCGCTTCGTCGAAGTTGTACTTCGCCTGACGCACTTTCTCGCTGTAGTAGGCCCAGTCCCAAGCCTGCAGCGGGAAGGTCGGTTCGCCCTTGGCCTTCTGTTCCTGATCGATCATCGCCTGCAGTTCGGCCGCTTCTTTCTTCGCGTTGGCGACGGCGGCCGGGGCCAGTTGGCCGAGCATCTTGTTGATGGCGTCGGGCGATTTCGCGGTTTCTTCGGCGACGGCGAACGCGGCGTAGTTCGGGTAGCCCATGATCTTCGCGCGTTCGGCGCGGAGCTTGGCGACCTTCGACACGATTTCGGTGGTATCCCACTGATTGCCGCGGCTGCCGCGCGACATCGACGCCTTATAGATGCGCTCGCGCAGCGCGCGGTTTTCGAGCTGCGCGGTGAGCGGTTGGATCGTGGTGTTGAGCAGGGCGATGACGTACTTGCCCTTCAGGCCTTTCTTTTCCGCGGCTTCGGCCAGCGGCGCGATCTGATCTTCGGAGAGGCCTTTCAGTTCGTCGAGCGAATCGACCACGACCGCCGAATCGTTCACTTCGTCCAGCACGTTCTGACCGAACTTGGTGGACAGCGTCGCCATCTCGGCGTTGATTTCCTTGACTCGCGCTTTCTGCGCGTCGTCGAGGTTGGCGCCGGCGCGCACGAAATCGGTGTAGTAGCGTTCGATCAAGCGCACGCCCTGCGCGTCGAGGCCGAGAGTGTCGCGCTTTTCGTACAGCGATTTGATGCGCGCGAACAGTTTGGGGTCGAGGTAGATGCTGTCGAAATGCGCCGCGAATTTCGGCGAGTATTCTTCGTCCAGCTTATCCAGCGCGTCGTTGGTGTTGGCGCTGGTGAGGTTGCCGAATACCTTGATGGCGCGGCTGAGCAACTGACCCGAACGCTCCATCGCGAGAACGGTGTTGTCGAAGGTCGCCGGCTCGGCGCTGTCGGCCACTGCTTTGATTTCTTTGAGCTGTTCGGCCATGCCGCGATCGAACGCCGGACCGAAGTGGCTGTCCTTGATCTTGTCGAACTGCGGGAAGTGCAGCGCCAGCGGGCTCTCGGCGAAGAAGGGATTTTCTTGGGCGGCGTCGGCGGGCATAGCGGCCTTGTCGGTGGAGGGCTTCGGTTCGGAAGACTTATCGCAGCCGGCGAGCATGGCTGTGGACAGAGCCAGCGCCAAGGCGCAGGCGATCGGGCGGTTCATGGGACGGTCCTCGGAGACGGGTACGGGCGTGCGGAATTGCGCCCGACAGGGTAAGCCCAGGGGCGGCGTCCGCGCGCATGACGAAAGGCATATCGCCACCGGTCGGGATGGACCGACCGGAAGCGCACGTGCTGTGTATCGTACTTGCCGCCGAACCGGCGGCCCCTACGCTGGAATCGCCAACGAATCAAACGCTTAGAGGCCTATTTCGCCGCGGCGGCCTTCCGCGCGGCGCGATCCGATCGCGCTTCGCCGGCCCGCGCGGCGACGTTCCGGGTTTGGCCGAACGCGGGGGCGAGCCGGTGGAGGCCGCGCGCATCACGAATTGTTTACAATTCGCGGCGCCTTTCCGCACCCGCAAGCGCTCGCGCCCCGCCGGGCCGGCGCTCTCGGCCTTTGGCCGCCCCGCGTCTCCCTCCCCAACCGCAGGACTTCCCCATGAACGCTCCTCTCCGCCGCCGTGCCTTCCGTCTGGGCGGCCTGGCCGCCGCCGTTTCGCTCGCGCTGCCCTCGATGGCGCTCGCCCAGGACAGCGCCGAGCAAAACGACGCTCGCACCCTCGACACCATCACCGTCACCGCGCAGCGCCGCGTCGAAAACATCCAGGACGTGCCGATGGCGATCACCACCGTGGATCGCGAGAAGCTGGACGCGATCACCGCCAGCGGCGAGGACATTCGCGTGCTCTCGGGCCGTCTGCCCGCGTTGAACATCGAATCCTCGTTCGGCCGCGCCTTTCCGCGTTTCTACATCCGCGGCCTGGGCAATACCGACTTCGATCTGAACGCCTCGCAGCCGGTGTCGCTGGTGTACGACGACGTGGTGCAGGAGAACCCGATTCTCAAAGGCTTCCCGCTGTTCGACGTCGAACAGGTCGAAATGGCCCGCGGCCCGCAGGGCACGCTGTTCGGCCGCAACTCGCCGGCCGGCGTGATCAAGTTCGAATCGGCGCGCCCGCAGGACGAATTCGGCGGTTATGTGCGCGCCGGCATCACCGAGCGTAACGGCCTGAATATCGACGGCGCCGTGACCGGCGCGATCAACGAGACCACCTCGGTGCGCGTGTCGGGCCTGCATCAGCGTCGCGACGATTACGTCGATAATACCTTCAACGGCGAAGGCGACGATCTGGAAGGCTACGAAGAAAGCGCCGGCCGCCTGCAGATGCTGTTCAAGCCCAGCGACACCTTCGAGTTGCTCGCGAATATCCACGCACGCAAGCTCGACGGCACCGCGCGCTTGTTCCGCGCCGGCATCATCGAGCCCGGCACGAACGAACTGCGCGACGATTTCGATCGCGACACCGTTTCCATCGACGGCCGCAACGAGCAGAACCTCGAACAGTTCGGCGGCAACGTGCGCATGCGCTGGGATATGGGTGCGTACAGCCTGTATTCGATCACCGGCTACGAAAACGTCGAAGCCTTCAGCCGCGGCGACATCGACGGCGGCTCGGTCTACGCCTTCCCGACCGACGCATTGGGCGAAGCCCTGTTCCCGGCCGAATCGGCGGACGGTCTGCCCAAGCACAGCCAATGGAGCCAGGAACTGCGCATCGAGTCGAACGAACTCGGTCGTTTCGATTGGCAGGCCGGCGTGTTCTGGTTCCAGGAAAAGATCACCGTCGACAGCTTCAGCTACGACAGCTTCGCGCCGGGCAACGCGCAGAACGGTTACGCCGTGCAGCGCCAGGACAATACCGCGTGGGCGGTGTTCGCCTCGGCGGATTTCGACGTCACCGATAAATTCAAACTCCGCGGCGGCCTGCGCTACACCGACGACAGCAAGGAGTTCGTCGCGCAGCGCCTGGTCGGTCCGTTCGGCCCGCCGATCGCGCCGATCAAGGTGAGCCCCAGCGATACCGACGTCAGCTGGGATCTCAGCGCCGTGTACGCGGCCACCGACGACTTGAACGTTTACGGCCGTGTCGCCAAGGGTTTCCGCGCGCCGAGCGTGCAGGGCCGTTTGATGTTCGCGGACGCGACCTTGCCTGCCAGCGAGTTGGTGACGGTCGCCGACACCGAGACCGTGATTTCCTACGAAGCCGGCATCAAGGGCCAAGCGCTGGATAATCGCTTTCGCTTCGGGTTCTCGCTGTATCGCTATGTCGTGAACGATCAGCAGCTCACCGCCGTCGGCGGCACCGCCAACATCGCGCGCCTCGTCAACGCCGATCGCACGATCGGCCAAGGCGCGGAACTCGATCTGCAGGCGTGGGTCACGGACAACTTGTACGTCACCTTCGGCGCCAGCTATAACGACACCGAAATTCAAGACAACAATTTGGCGGTGTTCGGCTGCGGCGGTGGTTGCACCGTGAACGATCCGGCCGGCACCGTGGCGGGCACGTTCCGCATCGACGGCAACTCGCTGCCGCAGGCGCCGAAACACGTCTACAACCTGACCGCGCGTTACGGCATCCCGACCAGCCACGGCGAATTCTTCGCCTACACCGACTGGAATTACCGCAGCGAAGTGAATTTCTTCCTCTACGAATCGACCGAATTCACCGGCGATCCGCTGTTGGAAGGCGGTCTGCGCCTGGGCTACGCCTGGAACGACGGCGCGTACGAAATCGCGCTGTTCGGCCGCAACATCACCGACGAAACCGCGATCGTCGGCGGCATCGACTTCAACAACCTGACCGGATTCCTCAACGAGCCGCGTACCTTGGGCGTGGAGTTCAAGGCGCAGTTCTGATCGTGTCGACCCGCCCGATGATGTCGGGGCGCGCGAAACGAGCACGCCGGGCGAGTAATCGCCCGGCGTTTTCGTTGGTGCGCTGCGACGGCTCCGAAGTCGCGGTGATCGTATAGGTGTCGGGTTTCGGGGCCGAGCAAGCGTTGCCGGCGCGCTGACTGTCGCCTGGTGTCATCGACGGAATCTATGGACATCTCGTTCAATAATTTGTTGGTTCGGCATCGAAAGCGGCTCGCTATTGACGGCGCCTAGGCGCTGTGTCTTGATGCCGATGCAGTAAACGGATAGGGTGGAAACGATGCAGGGAACAAGGACAGTCGGCTGCTCGTCGTCGGTTTCGACGATGCCGACCGCAGGCACGCATTGGCGGATGTCTCGCGCATGGCGCTTTTTCGTGGTGTTGACCCTGCTGTTCGTTGTCGTTGGGGCGCCGTCGCAAAGCGCCAATCCCGATCAGTTCTGCTACACCCGCGTCGGTACGACGACGCCCGCCTGTTTCGATACGCGCCAGGATGCGGAAGCGGCCATGCGCAGCGATCCGGCGTTCGGCGGCGCGGCGCCGTTGCTAGAACGCTTCGACGCCGCGGCTTCGTTCTTCGGCGTCACGCCGGCCAGCCCGGCGGTCACGCTGTATTACCACGTCAAACCCCGCGTGCCAGCGGTCGCGTTCACGATGTACGCGGCCGACTTGGGCGGCGCAGGCGGTATCGGCGGGTTCGGCTGCGCGCCAGCCGCGCAGGACCCGGATGTCGCCTACGCCGATTGGTGCGCGAGCGAGTCTGCCCTGGTGATGCAAGAGCAGCAGCGACTCATCGCGAGGGAATTAGCCGGTTGCACTTTGATCGGCACGAGCGTGCAGACCGATCATGCCGACAACGCACAGCCGCTGATCGAGCGCGACCCAGCGAATGCGCAGCGCGGCTTGATTCGTTCGGCTGCCGGCTACGGCAGTCAGTATCGGGTGTATCAAACCCGCGCGCAGTGCCCGGGCGAGCCGGCGCCGCGCACTCGGTTGTGGAATGCGTTGCGGCACACCACGTTCCTTTGCGCGAACGGTTTCGAAGCTTCCGAATCCTACGCCCGTGCCGACGGTGCGTTCTGCGAATCGGTCAACAAGGATCTGGCGCAAATCACTGGCCCCTTGCAGCAGTGCGGAAGTTGCGCCGCCAGTCCGAATCCGATCTACTCCGCTACGGGCGAAAAGGCGCGGCAGGAACCGGACTTCGACTTCGCCGGCCGCACGTTCGTGCGCTACTACCACTCCCTCGGCCAGTTGCGGAACAATCCCGACTTCGCGCTGGGCTGGACGCACACCTACAGTGATCGCGTGTACGGGTTCATAGGCCTGCCGTCGGTGAGCGTCGTCGGCGATTCGGGGACGTTCGAGTCGTTCGTATCGATCGGCAACGGTCGCTATCGTGGCGAAAATTCGGTCGACCGCCTCTTGGAGGCGATCGACGAAGGCGATGCCGCGTGGCGGCTGCGCGATGCCGACGGCGAAGTGCGCGAGTTCGACGCGCAAGGGCGTTTAATCGCTCAGTACGATCCCGCCGATCCGATAAATGCGGTCGCCTTGGTCTACGACGGCGAATTGTTGACGCGCGTGACCGATGGCGCGGGCCGCACGCTGCGCTTCGAATACGCAAACGGCATGCTCGCGCGGATCGTGCGACCCGATGGCGCGACGGTCGGCTACGGCTACGACGGCGATCTCAATCTGACCAGCGTCGATTACGGCAACGGCGAGATCAAACAGTACCACTACCACGAAGCGGGCTTCGCCGATTCGAAGTTCGTAAATCATTTGACCGGCATCACCGGCGAAAGCGGTCAACGCTTCGCCACGTTCACCTATGACGCCAAAGGCCGCGCCATCGAGAGTCGTGTGCTGGGCATGCCGAACGAAGTCACCACCGTGAGCTATCCGACGCCGACGACGGCCGTAGTGACCACCATGAACGGCTTAATCCGTCAGTACACGATGCAGGCGGGGCTGTATCGCAAGATCGCCAGCATCGACGATACAACGGGACAGGATGCGATGACGTTCGATGCGCAAGGGCGGCCGCTGACCAGCACCGATAAACGCGGCGTCGTGACCAAGTACGAATACACCGACGCGAATCGCTCGGCGACGATCGAAGCCTTCGGCACGCCCGAGCAGCGACGTACGGAGTACAGTCGCGATCTCGCGACGAATCTGCCGACTCAACAACGGGTTTATAGCGCGGCGGGGATCCAAGTCGCCCAAAGAACGATGGCCTATAACGCTCGCCGTCAGCCGACGAGCGTGACCGTCACGGATCCCGCGACCAACGCGGCGCGCACGAGGACGTTGACGTATTGCGAGCAGGCTGATGTCGCCGCCGGCACCTGCCCGATCATCGGTCTGCTCAAGACCGTCGACGGCCCGCGTACGGATGTCGGCGATGTCGCCATGTTGACCTATCGCCCGGCGGACGACCCGGCATGCGCGACCGCTCCGACGACCTGCGCCTATCGCAGAGGCGATCTGTGGAAAACCACCAACGCCCTGGGTCACGTCGCGGAAATCGTGCGCAGCGACGGTGCGGGCCGTCCACTGTCGTTGAAAGACGCCAACGGCACGATCACCGATCTGGAGTACGACTCGCGCGGTAGGCTCACGGCACGAAAGACACGCGGAATCGACAGTGCGGTCGAGACCGACGACCGCATCGTCCGCATCGCGTATTGGCCGGATGGTTCCGTGAAGCGAGTGACCCAGCCCGATGGGGCGTTCCTCGACTACACCTACGATGCGGGGCACCGCCTGACCGCAGTCGCTGATAATGCGGGCCACCGCATCGTTTACACGCTGAATGCGGCCGGCGAGCGCACGAAAGAGGACGTGAAGGACGCTAGCGACACCTTGCGCCGCACGGTTTCGCATACGTACGACCTTCTCGGCCGATTGCAAGTCATCACCGATGCCTACGGCAAGACCACGAGCTTTGCCTACGATGCGGAGGGTGCGCTAGACCAAATAACCGATGCCCTCAATCGCGTCACGGACAACGACACCGACGCGCTGGGCCGCCGCACGCGTACGATCGCGAACGCGACGGCGGCGATCATCGCGACCGATCGCGCCGAAACCGTCTCGCAATACGATGCGCTCGACCGCTTGACGCGCGTTACCGATCCTAAAGGCCTGCAGACCCTCTATGGTTATAACGGGTTCGGCGAAACGATCACGTTGCAAAGCCCGGACACCGGCACCACGACATCCGCCTACGACAGCGCGGGCAACCGCGTCAGCCGTACCGATGCGCGCGGCAAGCTCGCGACCATGGTGTACGATGCGTTGAATCGCTCGATCGCGGTGATCTATCCGCAGGAACCCGAGCTCAACGTCGCCTACATGTACGACGTGCCGCAAGCCGACTGTCTCGCGGGCGAAGGCTTTCTGATCGGCCGATTAGCGAAGATGACCGATCACAGCGGCAGCACGACGTGGTGTTACGACCGCTTCGGCCAGCTCACGCGCAAGGTCCAACGCACGCAGGGCAAGACCTTCGTGCAGCAATGGAGCTACCACGTCAACGGTCGCTTGAATACGACGACCTACCCCGACGGCGCGGTGGTGGATTACCTCTACGACGCGCTAGGCCACGTGGTCGAAATTGGGGTGACCCTAGAAGGTGCCGGACGTCAGCAACTGCTGCGCGATGCGGCCTATCACCCGTTCGGCGCGGCCGCGCAGTGGACGTACGGTAACGGCCGCACGATGACGCGCACGCAAAATCTGAACGGCCAGCCGGGCATCGTGCAGGACGCTGCCGTCGGCGGGATCAGTCTCGGCTATGCGTTCGACGCGGTGGGCAATCTGACGACGCTGCGCAACGGCAACCAGAACGATCCGCCGAAGCGCACGTACGGTTACGACGGTTTGAACCGTTTGACCAGCGCGCACGACGGCGCGAATGCGGCGCAGGGCAGCTATGCCTACGACGCGACCGGCAATCGCACGGCGTCGGGGCGGTTGGTGACCACGATGGGTATGGATTGCACGGGCGTGCAACCCGGCGAATCCTGCACGCCGACGGGCCCGGTGACCACCTGGACGACACGAACCTACGGATATTTGCCGAACCATCATCGTGTGATGACGATCGGCAACACCGAGCGGCACTACGACGCTGCCGGCAATACGATCTGGATCGGTCCGCGGTCGATGGAGTTCGTGCCGCCGCCGAACGAGGACCCACCGCCGGGCGACCCGCTGGAAAGCGCGGCGTACAATGGCACCGAGCAATCGACGACCGGCATCGACGACGGCAACCCGCCGCCAGGCGTGGCGACGAAGACCTTCGAGTACGACGCCAGCAACAGGATGCGGAGCGTGAGCGTGGATGGCGCTCCGACGATGAGCTACCGTTACAACGGCGCGGGCGAACGCGTGTACCGTACGGGCAGCGGGCAGACGGCGCATACGGTGTTCGGCGCGAACGGCCAGTGGATAGGCGATTACGACGAATACGGTCAATCGATCCAACAAGCGATCTGGCTGAACGATCTGCCCGTAGGCATAGTCGCGCGAATGGACGGCGGCCAGCGCAAACTCTTCTATTTACAGCCGGATGTGTTGGGCACGCCACGCGTCGTCATCGATCCGACCCGCGGCTCGCAGGGCATGGCGGTTTGGCGCTGGGATTTGGAAAACGAGGCGTTCGGCGAAGAAGCGCCTAGCGAAGATCCCGACGGCGACAACACGCTGTTCGTGCTGGATATGCGCTACCCGGGGCAGCAGTACGACAGCGCGAGCGGCTTCAACTACAACTACTTCCGGGATTACGATGCGGAGAGCGGGCGGTATGTGCAGAGCGATCCTATCGGACTAGGCGGCGGGATCAGCACGTATGGGTATGTTAGTGGTAATCCGCTAATTTTACTTGACTTTTCTGGTTTGCTGCAATGGCAAGTCAATAGTGCTGAATACAGAAGAGGCTCAAATACAGGTGATCTTACGAGAACTTTCCCGGGTTATCCGGAAGTCGAATTTCATGCTAGCACAATGGGAAGGACCACGATTGATTGGAGCATATCTGCAAAGTGTTTCTGTGACTCTTCAGGCCAGTATTTGCTTAAGGAATATGCGGTTTCGATAACGCCCATTGTTCTTTTGCGTGCAAGATATGAGTCGGCAAGAGTTGATAGAGATACTCGGCGTGACGAAGGTCATCATGTCAAGGATTTTTTGGATTGGGCGAATGCCGAGCAATCGAATGCCGCTGCATTAGAAAATCAGTTTTCAGGCAGGGCATTCAATACGGAAAAGGAATGTGTTGAGGCCGCTAATGCGGCGATGCAAAGGCAACTCGCCACTAATGTGGTGCCAGCGATTCAAGCCTCGTATGATCGTTGGGATGCGAGCGGCAGGCATAACTATGTTCCAGGGAGATAGAAAGTGAAAAAAAGAAATCTGGCGACTTTGTCATTTTTAATAGTGGCATTGCTTGCATCGTGTTCTACGCAGCAAGAAAAAAAACTCTTGTGCCCAAAACTTGAGGTGATATTTCTTTCTAAAGAGAGAAATTTATATGGTAACCTGGTAGGTAAATTCTCTATAAAAAATAGCGGTTCGTCAGAAGTGAGTTTCGCCTATTCAGAATCAATGATGCTGACTTTACATCAGAAGTTTCTGCAAGCAATGCAGCGCCATAATGCCGACGATCAATGGCGTCCATTCAATATTGTGCTGGATGAGTTCAGTCCACCGAGTGGCTCAATATCGATCATGCCGGGCCAGCAATTAACCTTCCTATATGATGCTGACGGGCTATTTATTGAGGGGCAGTCAGATCCAGAGCAGGAGTATTCGATTTTGGTCAAATCGGACGCTGCTTGCGAGTACCGATCTGAGCCTTTTCGGCTATGACGAAAAGAATGAAATCTGTCCGAGTCACTGCCAGGAATTCCGTCCTGCAAAAGGTAAGACGATTAGACCCCTTGCTTGTAATTCAGGCGCTTCGCCGAAGGGAAGACGCTCGACTGCACGGCGTCTAGCTAACGCATCGGGGCTTTATGTATACGGAATAGACAACTGGGGCTGGCTGAACAATAACGACCACCTCAAACTGCGATAGGCAGGAATGATAGTGAACTACAAGCGCGTGGAACGCTGTACCGGGAAGCGAAGCTGCAGGCGCGACGGCGAAAGCGCAAGCAGGTGCTGATCAGCGAGCGGCAGCCGCTGCTACGTCCAACCGCAGCCGACCAGGTGTGGTCGATGGACTTCGTGTTCGATCGGACCGCCGACGGCCGTGTTCTCAAGTGCCTGACGATCGTCGAAGACGCCACTCACGAAGCGGTGGCCGTCGAGGTCGAACGTGCCATCTCCGGGTTGATGCTGGCGCGCGTGCTTGATCGCCTGACGCTCACCCGCAGCTTGCCGAAGATCATCCGCACCGACAACGGCAACGCGTTCTGCGGAAATGCAATGGTGACGTGGGCCCACGAACGCGGCGTCGAGCTGCGCCTGATCGAGCCGGGCAAACCGAATCAGAACGCTTATGTCGAATCGTTCAACGGCCGCCTGCGCGATGAATGCCTCAATGAGCACTGGTTCACCGGCCTGCTGCAGGCCCGCACCGTCATCGAAACCTGGCGCCGCGAGTACAACGAGGAGAGACCGAAGAAGGCTCTCGGCGGGCTGACGCCCGCTGACTATGCAAGGCAACTGGCCACTCAGCTAACCTAACCCTGGACTCCAAACAGCCCCACTACTGAAAGCGGGGGGACGTCGCCGCTTCAACACTTGAGGCCTCAGAACTTGAAATTCCCGTCGTTGCGCGCGATGCCGCTCGTGCAGTTCGCGGGCGTGGCGAATTCGCGATTGCCCGAGGCGGTGGCTTGGTTGCTTTCCCATGCCGCGGTGCTGCCGTTCCACTTCACGTATTTGTATTGGATGGCGGTGTTGGGCGGGAGTGAGACGGTGCCGGTCCACGGCACGTTCGCGCCGCTGCCTTGGATGGTGAGCGCGAAGCCGGACCCCGGCGCCCAGGCGCCGAGCGCGGCGACGTTGCCGACGACGTAGAGGTTCTGGCCGAAGGTCGTGTTCGCGTTCGCGATGGTGAACGTGACTTGGCAGGACGTCGGCGCGATGGTCGTGACGTTCAGCGTGGCGCTGCTGGCGGAGACGTTGCCGGCCGCGTCGTAGGCGCGCACGGTGTAGGCGTACGCGGTACTGGCGGCGAGTCCCGAGTCGGTGTAGTTCGTGCTCGCGGTGCTGCCGATCTGATTGCCGTTGCGATACACGCGATAACCGGCGACGCCGACGTTGTCGGTGGAGGCGGTCCAATTCAACGTCGCGGAACTCGCGGTCACGCCGCTCGCGACGAGCCCAGTCGGCGCGCTCGGCGGGGTGGCATCGTCGCTCAGACACGGGTCGGTGGTGGAGATGGCGCCGTTCTGGATCGACGACACGCCGGTGCCGACCGGATAGTTCGCGCCGTTGCGACTGTCCCACACGCCGCTGCCGTTGTTGAACGTGACTTGCGCGCCGGTCGCCGCGCCGAGCGCGATGATCTTCACGCGCCAGCCGGTGCATGCCGCGTTCATCGCCACGCCGGGCACGGCGGTCCAACTGCCGCCGTTCGCCGCGTAGTGAATGTTCACGGTGGTCCACGTCGCGGCGGGTTTGTAGTACACGGTCGCGGTGTTGTTGACCACAGGCGGCGTGGTCGCGGAGAGCGCCGCACTGGCCGCGGAGACGTTGCCGACGGCGTCGGTCGCCTTGACAGTGAAACTGTAGGCGGTGCCCGCGGTGAGACCGCTCACGGCGAAGTTGGTCGCGGCGGTCGTGCCGATCTGCGTGCCGTTGCGGAACACCTGATAGCTGGCGACGCCGACGTTGTCGGTCGACGCCGTCCACGACAGCGTGAGCGAGGTCGACGTCAATGCGCTGTAGCTCAACCCCGCCGGCACGCTGGGCGCCTGCGTATCGGCGCGCGCGGGCGTGGTGACGCTCACGGCAGCGCTGGCCGCGGAGAGATTGCCGGCGGCATCGTAAGCGCGCACGGTGTAGCTGTAGGCGGTGGACGGCGCGACCGTGTTGTCGACGTAAGCGGTGCCGGCGGTCGCGGTCCCGATCTGGGTGCCGCCGCGATAGATGCGATAACCCGCGACGCCGATGTTGTCGCTCGATGCGACCCACGACAAACTGACCGAGTTCGCGTCGATCGCGTTGCCGGCCAATGCGGTCGGCGCGCTGGGCGCCTGCGTGTCCACGCTGCAAGGATCGGTCCCGCTGCTCACCGCGCCGTTCTGCACCACTTGAATGCCGGTGCCGAGCGCGTAGTTGCTGCCGCCCTTGTTGTCCCACACGCCGCTGCCGTTGTTGAACGTGGCGGCGAGGCCGGTCGCGCTACCGAGATTCGCGGTGTAGCGGTGCCAGCCGCTGCAGGCGACGCTCATCGCCACGCCGGGCACGGCCGTCCACGTGCCGCCGTTCGGCGAATAATGCAGATTCACCGTGGTCCAGCCGGTCGGCGTGCGATAGAACACGGTCGCGACGTTGCCTGCCGCCGTGGTGGCCGAACGCGCGGCGGATGCGGCGGATTGATTGCCCGCGGCGTCCTTCGCTTTGACCGTGTAGCTGTAGCTCGTGGACGGCTGCAGGCCGGTATCGATGAAACTCGCCGTCGTCGATGTACCGGCGAGCGCGCCGTTGCGATAAATCTGATAGTCGGCGACGCCGTAGTTATCGGTCGATGCGGTCCATGTCAATGCGATGGAACTGGCGGTGACCGTGCCGACGGTCGGCGTGCCCGGCGCGCTGGGCGCGGCGGTGTCGGCGGCGCGCGTGGTGACGCTCACGGCGGGGCTGCGTGCGGACTGATTGCCCGCCGCGTCGAACGCCAGCACTTGGTAGCTGTAGGTCGTCGACGGCGTCAATCCGCTGTCGTTGAACTGCGTGCCGCTGCCCGTGCCGACCAACGTGCCGTTGCGGAAAATCTGATAGCCGGCGACGCGCACGTTGTCGGTCGCGGGCGACCATGCGATCGTCACCGAGCGGTCGGTGAGATTGCTCGATGTCGGCGTGCCTTGGAACACCGGCGCGGTGGTGTCGATGGTCAGGAACGGGCGTACGCCCGCCACGGTGCCGGCGGTGTCTTCGACGTAACCGGAGCCGGTGGTGGTTTTGCGATATGTGCCGGCGCCGACGTACACCTGCTGGATTTCGCTGCGGGTGACGTTGCCTTTGCTGTCGGTGGCTTCGATGTAGTAATCGAGCAATTGGTTGCGGTAGTTGCTGAAGTACGCGTAGTAGAGATTGCCGATTTCCTGCGCGGGCAGCACCTGCATGGTCTGCTGCGTCGTCGGCATCCACGACACGCCGTTCATCACCGGGCGCAGGTCGCGCATCTGCATCGGATACGACGCCCAAGCGCCGACGTTGGTCGGTGTGATCGACAGCCCGGGTTTGCCGACCATCGCCGCGGGGTCGTAGACCTTGTAGGTGTCGTCGTTTGCGCTGATGTTCGCCGACGCATGCGGCCGCACTTTCACCTGGATGCTGGCGATGTTGGACACGTCGTAGGCGTAGGTGTAGATCGCGAACTCGTGGTTGTAGTGCTGCACGGTCCAGCCTTCGGCTTTCGACGCGTTCACCGAACCGGGGTTGTACGGATAGCGCTGCGGCCACCACACCGACGGGCCGGTGCGGTCCTTCGTCAGATTCGGTTGCACGAACAATTTGGAGAAATACAGCGAGTTGTTGAACGCCAACGTCGGTTTGACGTTGTCGTCCTTGTTCTCGTCGTAATAGCCGAAGCCCGAGTCCATCGCCGGCAGCAGAAAGTACCACGCGAGTTCCGCCGGGTTCGCGCCGCCCGCGTAGCCGTTCGCCGGGTCGCCCTTGACCGGGAACGACATCATCCACGGATTGAGCTGATTGCCCGGATGCGTGATCTGCTGATCCACCACCGTGGTCGGCGACCAATGCGTCGGGTGATCGTCGAGCCAGATCTGCTCGGCCGTCTTCGCCCAATTCAACGCCGCCTGCAGCAGCGCGAAGTTGCGCTCGAGATAATGCCAACCGAATTCCAGCGACACGGTTGCGCCTTCGGTCACGCCGTTGAGATTGGTCTTCGGCGCGAGATTCATGCCGGTGGCGGCGTTGAAATCGGCGAATTGGCCTTTCCAGATCATCATCGGCAAGCGCCAGTGATACCACGTCGGGTCCGACGAGGAATCGCGCGTGTCGATCCACGAGCCGTCTTGCACGTGCTGCACATCGTTCGCGGGGATCGGATTGCGCGCGAGATATTCGTCGATGCCGAGGCACGTGCCGTTCCCGGTGCAGGTGGTGCCGTAACCGTTCTGCCAGGTCGACAGCGAGCCGGCGCGGCCGCTGGAATTGTCGCCGTCGTGCGCGATCACGTAAAACTGCCGCGGCTCCAGCGCGGAGTAGGGCACGTACTCGTCCACCGTCACCGCGCCTTCCCAGCCTTCCAGCCACGAACCGTTCTGCGACACCGGCACGCCCGCGATCTTGCTCACCGCGCCGGTCGCCGGATCGACGTAGCGCACCCAATGCGGCGTGGACGCGAACGGAAACTTATTGACCACCACCTGTTGTTCGTGCGCCATCGGATTGGCGACCCAACTGCCGATGGTCGAGGTGTTGCGCAGATCGGCGCGATTCGGCGGCGAGGTCAGTGTGTCGCCGTTGGCGTCGTAGGTGGCGTAGGGATAATCCTTCAGCGTGCGCGAGAAATGGTTGTTGCCGATCACCGACCACTGGATGCCGAGCTTCGCCAGCGTCGGGATCAGACGATCCGAGAACCCGAGTTCGGTAGGGAAGAAACCGCGCGAGGAGCGGAAATCGCTTCCCAGAAAATACGGTTGCGCCAAGGTCGCGTTTTGATAGATCAGATCCTTGAGGAAATACTCCGAACCCACCAGCGGCCCCATGGTGTGATGGCCGGTGAAGTGGATCAAATCGAGCGAGCGATGACCGCCGACCGTCGGCAGTCCGGTGTAGGCGCTGCGCCAGGAGGCGCCCCAGTTGGGATTGGAATAACCGGGAATGTTCTGCAGGTTCTGCAGACTGTTGACGTTGTTGACCACCGCGCCCGACATCGTGACGTGGATTTGCCCTTTCTGCCCGGAGAAATTGCGCAGTTCGCCCGCGACCTGCTGCGGCCAGTACTGATACGCGCCGGTCTTGGCGTCGTGGCTGTAGTAGGCCACCAAATCGTCGTGCGGCATGATGGTGCCGCCGAGCGCGGCCGGCAGGTAATAACTGTAGCCGGCGGGCGGATTGTTCTTGAGATTCACCACTTGGCCGTCGTACATGTAGCGGATCGGCGCGCCGACCGGCGTGGCGTTGTAGGCGTTGCCCACGTTCACCGCGTAGAACGGCCAGAAGTTCGGCATGTGGTTGTGATACACGTGCGCAGCGGGAATCGCGGCGGGTGCGATGTCGATCGCGAAGGCGGCGAGGGCCATGCCGATCGCGAATGCGATCGGCGTCTTGCGCATGCTCATGTGATCTCTCCCTGGTGGTAACGCGAACGGTGACGCGATGTCGCAACGGTTCGGACGCTGCCGTCCCCTGCGGCGCGTCGTCGCGCATCGCGACTCGCCGCGTCTCGACGAACGAGCGGCGGCGCATCGCGATGGCGCATCGTCGTCGCGCGCTACGCGGACGAACGAGGCGGGGCGATTATTAGCGCGTGCGATGCGTGCGCGCACGAATCTGAAATCGTATACACGCGAACGAGGCGTGCTGCTGTGCAGCATCGGCGTCCTCGCGCACGCGGCGTCTCTTCTGTTTTTTGCGATGCACGTCCAGGCATTGCGTGTGCGCTAGCAGGCTGTTGGAAAACAGCCTGCTAGCGCGCCAGGGATGGCTGCGACGACGAAGCGAGCGCGTAAGCGCTTGATTCGTCGCGAGCGAGTCAGGACATGTGCCTGACTCGCGACTTGACCGTGCCGGCAGGAGCCGGCACGAACGGCGAAGCCGGCAGTGAAGCGGCGAGCCGCATGGATGCGGCGAGTCAAAACGATCAGGAAGATCGTTTTTCAACAGTGTGCTAGAGGCTTCTCGAAGCGATGTCGCTTCGTTCGTCGATCGTTCCGCGCATGCCTCTCGCCTCGATGTCGCATGCGCGGACATCGAGACGAAGGCGACGATCGACGACGCTCGACGACACTCGATCTTGCGGTCTATTCGCGTACGTTCGTGTCGTCGTCGGATGCCGAGTCGGACGCGCGATCGGTCGTTTGGCCGGTCGTTTGGTCGGCCGCGACGGCGTCCGCGTTCGCACGGATCGCCGCTTCGATGTAGGCGGCGAGTCCGACGCCGTGTCGGTCGTAGTGCGCCTGGAACCGCGGGTCGGCGGTGTACAGCGCGGCGACCTGCGCGTGCATCGCGTGCGAGCACGGGTAGTGCCAGCGATCGATATGCGCGCGGTGCCTTTCCGCGAGCGCCCGCACGATTTCGTCGTCGACGGATCGATTTTGCTGCATCGCAGCGAGAAATTCCGTCGAGATCGCGTCGGCTTCCCGCTCGATGCGCGCCCAATCGTCCTTGGAATACCCGCCTGTGCGTTGTCGGGCGGTTTTCCACGCGTCGCTGTCGCCCCAGCGGCGTTCGGCTTCCTGTGCGTATTCGCCGTTGGCGAAGCGGTCGGTGCCGCGGAATAAGGTGTCGGTGGTCATGGCTTCGTTCGTCTCCAGTGTGCGTAGGGTCGCATCGACCGCCTCCAGAATCGCGTCCGCGTGCCGTCTCCGCTCCAACAACGCCGCGCGCTGCGTCAGCAGCGCATCGCGACGCCGTTCCGGCGGGGCGTCGATCAGCGCTCGGACCTCGTCCAGGCCGAAACCCAGCTCGCGGAACACCAGCACTTGCTGCAAACGCCGCAAGTCTTGTTCCGCGTAAAGCCTGTATCCGGCCGGGCTGCGGTGCGAAGGACGCACCAAACCGATCGCGTCGTAGTGGTGCAGCGCGCGGACGGTCAGATGCGTCGAAGCGGCGACTTGTCCGACGGTGAGGTAACGGGGCGGCATAACGGATATCCATCGATGGCGATGCGCGGAGCAGCTTGCGGCCCCACGTCGCGTCAGGGTCAAGCGTCTCGGCGTCGAGAACCCGCCGGGACGGGCCGGGAAGGCATCGTCCCGCCTTTCCGTAGGTTAGACTTCGGGCATGACCGAGGCGGGGTACGCCCTGCGTTGGGGATTCAAGGTCGGATCATTCATTTCGAGGGGAGCGGGCATGAACCGTAGCGGTTTTCTTGGCTTGGCGTTGGCGCTGGCCGGCGTTTCCGGGGGCGCGCTCGGCGCCGAAACCATCAAATACCTCGCCCTGGTGGACGGCGGCAAGCAGGCCGGCCAGCAGGAGGTCGTAGTCGGCGACGACGGCGTGGTGCGGGTCGATTTCCTGTTCAAGGACAACGGCCGCGGCCCCGAACTGAAAGAGGAATACGCGCTCGCGCCCGACGGCACCTATCTGCGCTATTCGGTCAAAGGCACCTCGACTTTCGGCGCCCCGGTCGAAGAAACGTTCGCGATCGACAACGGTATGGCGCGTTGGACGTCCACGTCCGATGTCGGCGAACAGCCCGCCGTCGCGGGTGCCGCGTACTCGCCGCTGGGCGGCACGCCGCAGAGCATGAGCGTCGCGATCGCCGCGCTGGCCAAACGCGCGGACGGCAAATTGCCGTTGATCCCCAGCGGCACGCTGACCATGCGCAAAGTCGCCGACGCCGACGTGCGCAAGGGCGACGAAACCCGCAAGGTCCAACTGTTGATGTTGACCGGCGTCGGTTTCACCCCCGGTTTCGTGTGGGCCACGAACGACGCGACTCCGCGCATGTTCGCGCTGATCTATCCGGGCTATCTGCATTTGATCGAGGACGGTTGGCAAGCGAACGCCGACGCGTTGGAGCAAATCCAGCGCGGCTCGGAAAACGCGGCGCTGATCGATATGCAAAAGCGCCTGGCGAAGCCGCTAACGGGGACTACCATAATCCGCAACGCGCGCATTTTCGACAGCGAAGCCGCCGCGCTCGGCCCGGCTTCGGATCTGCTGCTGCGCAACGGCCGCATCGTGTCCATTTCCGACGCCGGGCAAGAAAAAGCCCCGGCGCAACACGTGATCGATGCCGGCGGGCGCGTGTTGTTGCCCGGCCTGTACGACATGCACGGCCATATCGGCGAGTGGCAGGGCGGGCTGCATCTGGCGGCCGGCGTGACTACCGTGCGCGATATGGGCAACGACAACGCCTCGCTGCAGCGGCTGATGGCCGCCGAGCGCGCGGGCAGATTGATGTCGCCCAGCGTGGTGCCGGCGGGCTTCATCGAAGGCGAAAGCCCGATGTCCGCGCGCAACGGTTTCGTGATCAAGGATTTGGCGGGCGCCAAGCGCGCCATCGATTGGTACGCCAAAAACGGCTACCCGCAGATCAAGATTTACAACTCGTTCCCGAAAGAGATTCTGCGCGACACCGTGACCTACGCGCATAGCCTCGATTTGCGGGTCAGCGGGCATATTCCGGTGTTTCTGCGCGCGCAGGACGCGGTGGACGCGGGTTACGACGAAATCCAGCACATCAATCAGGTGTTGCTGAACTTCTTGGTGAACGAAACCACCGACACCCGCACGCTGGAACGTTTCTATTTGCCGGCCAAAGGCGTCGCGGATCTGAACTTCGATTCCAAGCCGGTGCAGGACTTCATCGCCACGCTCGCCAAGGGCGGCGTCGCGGTCGACCCGACCGTCACCACCTTCGATTTCATCCGTCAGCGCGCGGGCGAAATGTCGTCGCCGTTCGGCATGATCGCCGACCATCTGCCGCCGGACGTGCAGCGTGGCCTGCGCGTGGCCGAGTTCGATATCCCCGACGACGAAACCGCGGCGCGCTACAACAAGTCGTACGACAAGATGGTCGAATTCGTCGGCCGCATGTACAAGGCTGGCGTGCCGATTCTCGCCGGCACCGACGGTCTGGCGGGCTTCACGCTGCAGCGCGAACTCGAACTCTACGTCAAAGCCGGCATGACGCCGTCGCAGGCGCTGCAGGTCGCGACCTGGAACGGCGCGAAATACTCGCGCACGCTGGAGGATCGCGGCTCGATCTCGGTCGGCAAACGCGCCGACTTGATCCTGGTCGACGGCGACCCCACTCAAGACATCTCCGATGTGCGCAAGGTCGCCTTGGTCGTCAAGAACGGCACCGCGTACGCGCCGAGCGAAATCTACGAAGCGCTGGGCATCAAGCCGTTCGTGCCCGCGGTCCGTATCGACTCGCCCGCGAACTGAATTTCGTCTCCCCTTTCACCGGACGCCCCATGACCACCGCATTCGATTTTTCCGCCGTCGACATCGATGGCCACGACCGTTCGCTGGCCGACTATCGCGGCAAAGTGTTGCTGGTGGTGAACGTGGCCTCGCGCTGCGGCTTCACGCCGCAGTACACCGGGCTGCAGAAACTTTGGCGCGACTATCAGGACCGCGGATTGGTGGTGCTGGGCTTCCCCTGCGATCAGTTCAATCATCAAGAACCCGGCGACGAGGCCGAGATCAAGAACTTCTGCTCGCTCACCTACGACGTCGATTTCCCGATGTTCTCCAAGGTCGACGTCAACGGCCCGAAAACCCATCCGTTGTGGAAGTGGTTGAAGGACGAGAAGGGCGGTTTCCTCGGAATCGACGCGATCAAATGGAACTTCAGCAAGTTTCTGGTCGGCCGCGACGGTCGCGTGATCAAGCGTTATGCGCCGACCGACAAGCCCGAGTCGATCGCCGCCGATATCGAGGCCGCGCTCGGCTGATGCGCGCGACGGCGGCGGTGTGAGAGCGCGGCTAATGCTTCGCCGACGATAGTTTCGTGAGCATTCGCTTCATCGAAACTCGCTTTACCGAAACTTGCTTTATCGATATCTGCTTTTCGACACCCGCTTCATCGAACATCCGCTTCATCGGACATCGCTCGCTCGGCTTCGAACCGATGGCGCGGCGAATGCGACACCCAAGCGCGCAGCGACGCGCGCGACGACAATCCGCTCAGCGGAATCATTCAGGAATCAGGCGCATGGAAGACACCCCGAAGGGGCCGGGGCAGGCATTCGAGTTGACGCTCCGGGCGGAGAGTCATTGTTTGGTCGCGAATGTGACCGGTTGGATCGAAACGCTCGACGCGATGATCGCGATGTTCTCGAACATCGCGATTGCTCTACGCGAGACCCACTGCACGCGGCTGTTGGTGCTCGATCACACCCGCGGCGTGGTGCCGCCCGAGCACGAGTTGAAACAATTGATGGCGACGATGGCGGGCCGCGGCTTCGAGGAGGTGCGCATCGCCTATGTCGATATGCGCGGCACCGCCGTGAGCCGGATGGAAGTCGGCGAGATTCTCGGCCGCGAACGCGGCTACGACTGCCGCGTGTTCGATAACGAACAGCGCGCGCGCATTTGGCTGAATTACGGCGACGACTGAGGCGTTGCGGGGTTCGTCTCGCGCGCCGCGGCGTAGGTGCGGCGCAGCAATTCGGCGGCGGCCGGCGTCCATACCGTCCAGGCGTGGCCGCCCGGGCGCACCAGCACGCGATCCGCGGGCAGCACCGGCGCGAGCACGCCGATGGCGTCGCGCAGACGGTCGCGATCGCCGTACGCGAGCCAGACCTGCCGCGTGCGCATTGGGTCGGCGGTCCACGTCTGCAGATGTCGCCACAGTTCGCGCTGCCAGGTGCTCGCGGAGACGGGCCGCACCGGACCGGGCGCCCACTGCGCCAAGCCGCCGGCCTGCCGGATCTCTTTCGGAATCGAGCCGCCGCCGAGATACGGCGCCAGCAGAATCAGACCGTCCACGGCGCCGGGATACAGGCGCTCGTGCATCAGGGTGCCCATGCCGCCCATCGAGGCGCCGCCTAGCCAGACTTCGCGGTAGCCGTGGGCGCGCGCGGGCGCGATGACCTGCGTATGCAAACGCTGCGGCGCATCGCCGCGTCGGTAATCGCCCAGGCGCAGCTCGGCGAAGATCACGTCGGCGTCCGGCCACACGCCCTGCACGGCGTCGGCGATGCCGCTGCGACGCAGGTCCTTCAGATCGTCGCCGCGGCCGGGCAGGATCACCACCGCGCGAGTCGCCGGTTGCGGCGCGGGCAGGCGCAGCGTGGGAATCGGGGCGGTTGCCGCGTCTTCGGCGGTGCGCAGCGAGGCGCAGCCGCTCACTGCCAGCGCAGCGAAGCACACAGCGACGAGGATGCGAACGCGCATGGAAGGCTCTCGAACGACCGGCCCTCAGCGTACGCGGTGTGTCCCTCGCCGCGCTACGCTTATTTTTCGACGAAGGCGCGTTCGAACACGTATTCGCCGGCGGTGCCGATGCGCGGCGAGGCGTTGAAGCCGCGCGCGTCCAGAATGCGGCGGAAATCGGCCAGCATTTGCGGGCTGCCGCAGATCATCGCGCGGTCGTGCGCGGGGTCCAGCGCTTCGATGCCCAGATCGGCGGCGACCCGCCCGCTCTCGAGCAAATCGGTGATGCGGCCGCGCTGCAGTCGGCCGTGCCAGAAGAAATCCTCGCGGCTCACCGCCGGGTAATACAGCAATTTCTTGCGAATCTCTTCGCCCAGATATTCGTGGCACTGAAGCCCACGGCTGATGTAATCGCGATACGCCAAATCCGGTTCGCCGCGCACGCCGTGGCAGACGATCACGCGCTCGAAGCGTTCGTAGGTGGCCGGGTCTTTGATCACCGCCAGCCACGGCGCCAAGCCGGTGCCGGTCGACAGCAAATACAGATTGCGGCCCGGATGCACGTCGGAAATCAGCAGCGTGCCGGTGGGCTTACGGCCGATGAGAATGGTGTCGCCGGGTTTGATGTGCTGCAGGCGCGAGGTCAGCGGCCCGTTCTGCACTTTGATGCTGAAGAACTCCAGTTCTTCTTCCCAGTTGGCGCTGGCGATGGAATAGGCGCGCATCAGCGGCTTCGTCGAGCCGTCTTCCTGAGGGACTTCCAAGCCGATCATCACGAACTGGCCGTTGTCGAACCGGAAACCGTCGTCGCGGGTCGTGGTGAAGCTGAAGTACGCGTCGGTCCAGTGGCGGACATCGAGCACCGTTTCGGTGCCGTATGGGGAGGCCATGCGTTCGGGTATCGGAAGAGGGGCCTGCGAATTGTAACGGACGGCCCCGAGCCGTTTTTTTGATGCGGAACAAACGCGACCGGCCCGAGACGTCGTCGCGGGCCGGCGCAGAGGTCACAGCGCAGAGGTCACAGCGCGAGGCGGTGGATCACCTGGGTGCGATCGTCCTGGTCGGGCTCGGTCACGAACCCCAGATGATGCGCCAGATGCGCCATTTCGCGGTTTTCGGCGAAATCCAGCGAGATCATGCGTTCGATCCCGCGTTCGCGCGCGACATCGATCAACCGACGCATCAAGGCCGTGCCCAGGCCGTGGCCTTGCCACGCATCCAGCACGGTCACCGCGATCTCGCATTGCCGCGGGTCGGTGCCGACCGCATAGCGCGACACGCCGACGATCCGTTCTTCGCCGTCGATATCGCCCAGGGCGACGAAGGCCTCGTCGTTGACGTGATCCACGTTCACCAGCCGCTCCACCAATTCCGGGCTGGCTTCGGTCATCTGTTCCTGGAAACGGTAGCGGCGCGACTGCGGCGACAGGGCCTCGATGAAGACGCGCTCGGCGTCGGCGTCGCCCGGGTTCATCGGGCGGATCAGGACCTGGCGGCCGTCCGAAAGGGTTTCCATCGCATAAGGCAGGAAACCCTCGACGACGGGGAGGGGCGAAACGTCGTTCATGGCGAAGCTCCGGGACTGGGGTACCCGGAATGCTGCGCCGCAACACGAATCGATATGCTGATCCCGATCAGTCGAGCCGCATGTTGCGTTGCGCCCGCCGATCGGCGAACCGCTCCCGCGCCAGACCCCCGAGCGAGTCGTCCGTGCGAAATGCGCCGCGAAGGCGACGCGGAGGTCGTGCGGAGTGCGGCGAGGGCGCGGCGGAGGCTTCAGCGCTCGGCGACCGCCTTCATATTGGCGAGGCCGGTCTCGAAATCGCGGCCGATCATGCGGTCCATGCTCATGACCGTGTCCATCAGCTTGGTCATGTACGGGCTGGGGCCGCGCATCGTCCAGGTGACTTCGGTACCGCCGTCCTTCGGCGTCAACACGAACTCGGTGGTGTTGCCGGATTCGAACGGTTCGATGAAGTCCAGCTTGATCGTGAGCTTGCCCGGCGCGTTCGACTCGACGATCTCCATCCGGCCCTTGCCGACATCGCTGTTGCCCTCCCAGGCATAGGTCGCACCGACGCCACGGTCGGGGCCGCCGAAGCTGCGTTTCATGGCCGGGTCGAGCTTTTCCCACGGCGACCATTCGCCCCAGCGGTGGAAATCGTCGATCAGGGCGAAGACCTTTTCGGGCGGCGCAGCGACGGTCGCGGAGCGCTGGACCTGGAAGCTGTCGGGCTTGGTCGCGGCGTAGATCAGCACGCCTGCGATCGCGAGCACCAGGACGAGCAGGATTTTCTTCAGCATGGCCGCATCTCCCCTTGGTCGAAGTGGTCGGTGTCCGGGCATTCTGCGCGGGTTGGCGGGCCGCGCAAGAGCGATTCCGACAGCCGGCGCGCGGTAAAATCGCGGTTCCGCACTCCCACGACGAAGCCGACCGTGTCCGCTGCCCACACCTCCGCCATGCCCGCCGAGCGCCGCCCGGTGTCGATCCGACAGGACGACCTGATCCAATCCATCGCCGACGCGCTGCAGTACATCAGCTACTACCACCCGGTCGACTACATCAAGAACCTCGCCGCCGCCTACGAGCGCGAGGAAAGCGCCGCGGCGAAAGACGCCATCGCGCAGATCCTGATCAATTCGCGCATGTGCGCCGAAGGCCATCGCCCGATCTGCCAGGACACCGGCATCGTCACCGTGTTCCTCGACGTCGGCATGGACGTGCGCTGGGACGACGCCACGATGGGCCTGGAAGACATGGCCAACGAAGGCGTGCGTCGCGCCTACAACCACCCGGACAACAAACTGCGCGCCAGCGTGCTGGCCGACCCGGCCGGCAAACGCACGAACACCAAAGACAACACGCCCGCGGTGGTCAACGTGAAGATCGTGCCGGGCAATACGGTCGAGGTGATCGTCGCCGCGAAAGGCGGCGGCTCCGAAGCCAAGTCGAAGTTCGCGATGCTCAACCCGTCCGATTCCATCGTCGATTGGGTGCTGAAGACCGTGCCGACGATGGGCGCCGGCTGGTGCCCGCCGGGCATGCTCGGCATCGGCATCGGCGGCACGGCCGAAAAGGCGATGCTGCTGGCGAAAGAAGCGTTGATGGAACCCATCGATATCACCGAACTTCAGGCGCGCGGTGCGTCGAATCGCGCTGAAGAACTGCGCCTGGAGTTGTACGAGAAGGTCAATGCGCTCGGCATCGGTGCGCAGGGCCTCGGCGGCTTGACCACCGTGCTCGACATCAAGATCAAGGATTACCCAACACACGCCGCGAACCTGCCGATCGCGATGATTCCGAACTGCGCGGCCACGCGTCACGCGCATTTCACGCTGGACGGCAGCGGCCCGGTGATGCTCGATCCGCCGTCGCTCGAAGATTGGCCGACGCTGACTTACGACGCGTCCAAAGGCCGTCGCGTGAATCTGGACACGGTGACGCAGGACGAGGTCGCGTCGTGGAAACCCGGTGAAGTGCTGTTGCTCAACGGGAAGTTGTTGACCGGCCGCGACGCCGCGCACAAGCGCATGGTCGATATGCTCAACAAGGGCGAAGCGTTGCCGGTCGATCTGCGCGGCAAGTTCATCTACTACGTCGGCCCGGTCGATCCGGTCCGCGACGAAGTGGTCGGCCCCGCCGGCCCCACCACCGCCACGCGCATGGACAAATTCACCGAGCAGGTGCTGGCGCAGACCGGCCTGATGGGCATGGTCGGCAAGGCCGAACGCGGCCCCGTCGCGATCGAGGCGATCAAGAAGCACCGCTCCGTGTATCTGATGGCCGTCGGCGGCGCCGCGTACCTCGTGTCGAAAGCGATCAAGGCCGCGAAGGTCGTCGGTTTCGCCGACCTCGGCATGGAAGCGATCTACGAATTCGAAGTGCAGGACATGCCCGTCACCGTTGCCGTCGATTCCACCGGCGAATCGGTCCACACCACCGGCCCGCGCGAGTGGCAGGCGCGGATCGCGAGCGGCACGATCGGGAAGATTCCGGTGGTGGTGGCGTAAGCGCGGTTATCTGCTCTCGCAGAAACCTGTCTCGAAATGCTTGCGCTTTCTTTTTCAGCCGTCATCCCGGCGAACGCCGGGATCCAGCGTTGAGAAGCCGCGTCAAAAGCTGGGTTCCGGCGTTCGCCGGAATGACGAACCGAGTCACTTCGGTTCGTCAAATCCCGCGAAAATAGATATCCACATAATCCGTCGCGCTATCGCACGGATTGTCCATTTCCTGCAGACGCCAGTATTTGCGGCCGCCTTTGGTCTTGAAGGTGAAGCGGCCGTCGCGTTCGCATTCGGCGCCGCCCGCGATGTGGCTCACGCGGGTGACGATCTTGCCCTCGAAGACGAAGCCGTCGTTCGCGGCGGAGACGATCTTGCCCGACACGCGCACGAAGTCGCCCTCGCTGTCGCCGCGGCCGATCTGTTCGCCGCTGACGCGCAGTTCGCCGCCGCGATCCTCTACCGTCAATGCGCCGGCGGCGCTGAGATCGCTCCAGCCGATCCATTGAAGGGTCAATCGATGCCGTCCGACGAGTTTGGCTTTCGCGGCGGCGTCCAGTCCGTTCGCGGCGGCTTGGCGCGGGCCGGCCGTGGCGTGGCCGACGAAGAGGGCGAATGCGCACAGCGCGACCGGGGCGAGACGAGAGAACGAACGCATCGTGCGACTCTATCGAAGATTCGGAATGCGCATGATCCCCGCAAACGACAAGCGGATCAACGCATCCGCGAGGCGTCGCCCCTGCGCTCGATCACTTCGAGGTTTTGTTCGTTTGCAGCAGATTCTGACCGGTCGCATCCGCGCGCGCGGCGGCGACTTGCGCGTCGATTTCGCGATTGACCGAGGTGTCGCCGACGCCGTTGGTGTCGGTTTCGGTCGTCGCGTTGTCGCGGTCGTCGGGCAGCCGCGCGATGTGATAGACCGTGCGCGGCGCCTCAATGCCTTCGCGCGCGAAGGCGCTTTTCGTCTGCCGGATCGCCTCGCTGCGCGTTTTGCCCAAATCGCTTTCGCGTTGATCGATCCAACCGTAGAACTTGAGCACGATGCCGCTCGCGCCGTTTTCGACCACCAGCCACGAGGGCGCGGGATCGTCGAGCACGCCGTCGATGCGCGCGATCGCCGCGAGCCCGGCCGCGCCCGAGCGACGAATCGATTGCGAGCCGTCGATAACGGTGGTGAACTCGAAGCGCCGCTTCGGATTGCGGCTGTAGTTCAGAATCACCGATTTGAACACGACGCTGTTCGGAATCTGCAGTTGATTGCCGTCGAAGGTCATCAGCACCGTCGCGCGCGAATTCACCGAAATCACTTTGCCTTCGCGTCCGTCGATGCTGACCGTATCGCCGGGTTCGAACGAGCGCCGCACGCTGAGCAGAATGCCGGCGATGTAGTTCTCGGCGATGTCGCGGAACGCGAAACCCAACACCAAGCCGACCACGCCCGCGGAGCCGAGCACCGCGCCGACCACCGAGGTCATGCCGAGCAGATCGAGCGAGATCAGGATGCCGATCAAGAGGATCGCGGTGCGCACGATCGTCTTCACCAAGCCGCTCATGTACGGGTTGTCGGAACGGATATTGAGCAGATGCAGGCGATTGGCGACGAAACGCGAAGTCCAGTGCGCGATCAGCATCACCAGCATCGCCAGAATCAACAGCGGAATCTTGCGCAGCAGATTCAGTCCGGCCTGTCGCGCGGTGGCGTAGACCGCCTCCAAGCAATCCGCTACGTGGCTCGCGGCGCAGCGCGCTTCGGCGTCGGCGGGCGCGGTCGGTGCGGGAGGCGCATTTTCAGCTTGGGGCGATGTCGCGGGCGGGGTCGTCGCGAGCGCGGGTGCGGCAAGCGCCGCGGTCGCGGTCTCGCCGACGAAGGCGTCGGCGATGGACGCCGCGAACGCGTCGGAGGCCCGCATCGGCGCCCAGCACAACAGCGCGATCAACGCCCACATGCGCAACGTCATCTCAGAAATACCACGCGACCAGGAACACGCCCAGCATGGTGAACGCTAAGGCGAGTTTGAGCACGACGCCGACCACGATGCCGAGCCAGGTGCCGAGCCCGACTTTCGCGGCTTGGCCGACGCCCGCGCGATCGAGTTTGCGCTGGTGGAGCAATTCGCCGATCGCGGCGCCGATGAAGGGCGCGACGAACACGCCGACGAGGCCCATGAACAGCCCCACGACCATGCCGATCATCGCGCCGAGTATCGCCAGGCGGCTGGCGCCGACTTTCTTCGCGCCCATCGCCGAGGCCATCAGATCGACCACGAACGACAGCAGGGTCAATGCGCCGAGCAAAATCAGCACCCACACGCCGATCCGCTGGAAATCGTCGGCCCACGCGGCCAACAGCATGCCGCCGAAGACCAGCGGCAGACCGGGCAGGGCGGGGAGGATGGTGCCGAGCAGGCCGACCACGATCAGGATCGCGGCGAAAATGAACAGCAGCGTTTGGTTATCCATGGCATCCGACGTACGCGCAGAACGATCTGCGCGCGCATGATGGCATGCCCGGCGTCGCGGGCGCATAGGCCATCGGTGGGGCGGCGGGCGGCGCAGGTTCCGCGCGCGACGCTCGTGCTCCAAGTGCGCTATCGACGGAATTCCATCGACGGATCGTTATCGACGGATCGCCATCGACGCGACGGCCCGCCGAAGCGGGCCGTGCGGAGCGTCTTTCGCGTGGGGCGCGATCAGTTCTGGAACGGGGTGTTTTCCGCGAAATATTCGTGGTTATCGGCGTTGTCCACCGCCAAGCTCGGATCGGTATTCGCCAGGTTATTCGCGCCCGATTGCCCGTACACGTGGTCGTCGGTGCCGGCCACGATATTGAAGTGGCTCATCTCGTGGATCAGCGTGCCGGCCTTCGAATCCGTGCCCAACAGCGACGTGGCCCAGAACTGCCCGCAGAGATAGATCTGGTAGTGCTCCGACGGGAACACATAGGCGTAGGTCGTACTGGGACTGGGCACGTGCGTGCAATTGCAGTTGAGCGTGAGCTGGCCGTTGTTCTGATCCATCGCGGCGTCGATGTTCACGAAATGCTGCTGCACGGTGGCGTAGCGCGACGAGTTGTACGCGCCGAACCACGAGGTGTACCGCGGGCCCGCGGCGGCGCTGTTGAGATAGCCCTTGGCGTTTTCGGCGTATTGGCGCGCGGCGATGACGGCGTTGCCGAGTTGGTCTTGGCGATCGGCCGTGCAGCCGACATAGGAGAGGTTCAGACCGAACGCGGTGTTGGAGTTGCCGCGTCTCGAGGCGTAGACCGGCGGCCGCGGGCGGCCGCCCGTGGGCGTGACCGCCGCAACGGCGCGCATCTGGATCGGCGCGCTCTTCGCGGCCATCGGTGCGCCGTTGGCCTGCTGCAGACGCTCGCGACCGGTCAGCGAGGCGAACTGCAGCGGCGACTCGAACGCCACCGTGTACAGACCGCCAGCGGTCATGTCGTAGGCGGTCGATAGATCGACGACGCTGCGATAGCTGCGGCCCGGCCATAGAATCTCGAAGCTTTCCGCATCGGGCACGGCGCGCTTGACCATGGCGCCGTCGAAGCGCACCGGCTGGCCGTCGCGGCTGACGCGGAAGACGTTGGATTCGTTCACCGCCGAGGGCAATTGCCAGTACGGGATACGGATGGCTTTGCGGCTGGTGTTGGTGAGCACTACTTCGACTCGACCGTCGCCCAGCGCGTAAAGGCCCACGCGCAGCGGGTTGGATTTGGCGAGATTCGCGCGAGGCGCGGCGAAGTTCGTTTCGTAGAACCGCTTCAGCAGCGGTGCTGCGTCGACATCGGCGGATGCGCCGACGATCGTGGCGATGAGCGCGGCGGAGCCGGCTATCGCGGCCGAGGCGAGGACACGGTGCAGAGGACGCGAAGAAGTCTGGCGCATGGGGTTCTCCCGCCCGGACGGAGGAGGGCCGGGCTCGATCGAATTCACGACGAATTCACGCGCCGATCCTACCAGGTCGAGGCCGGGTCGGGCATGTGCGTACCGGCCGGAGGCGGGAATGCTTATCGCGAAGCGGAGCGCCGATGCCCCGGCGCGCTACAGCGGAGCGCAGCCTCGACGCTCTCCGGCCCCGGGAGAAAGCATGGCCCGCCGAAGCGGGCCATGCGATAAAACCCTGCGGCGAATGCGATTCCGCCGAAAGCCTCAGAACAGCTCGAGCCTCAGTTCTGCGCCGGGGTGTTCTCGGCGAAGTACTCGTGGTTATCGGCGTTGTCCAGCGCGCGCGTCGGGTTACTGGTGGCCAGACTCTTCGCGGCGCTTTGGCCGTAGGCCCAGTCGTCGGTGCCCGCGACCACGTTGAAGTGGCTCATCTCGTGGATCAGCGTGCCGGCCTTGGAGTCGGTGCCGGTGGTCGGCGCGCTCCAGAACGCGTTGCAGACGTAAATCTGGTACGGCTGGGTCGGGTACACGTAGGCGTAGTAGTTCTGATTGCAGCCGCAGTTGATCGTGATCTGGCCGGCGTTCTGGTCCATCGCGGCGTCGATCGAGACGAAATGCTGCTTGGCGGTCGAGTAGCGCGACGAGGTGTAAGCGCCGAACCAGGTGGTGTAGCGCGCGCCGGTCTTATTGGCGTTCAGATAGCCCTTCGCGTTCTCGGAATACGTGCGCGCCGCGGTCACGGCGCTGCCGGCCGAGGTGGTGCGCGACGAAGTGCAGCCGACGTAATTCACGCCGTTGACCACCGCCGTGGGGCCGACCTGCTTCTGCGCGGCAGCGCGCTTCAGGCGTTCGGTCGGCGTTTCTGCGCCGACGTCCATCCACATCCGCATCGGCGCGCTCATCGCGACCATCGGCATACCGTTCGGCTGGACCAAGCGGGCGCCGCCCGAGAGCGAGCCGTACTGCAGCGGCGACGCGAAGGCCACCGTGTACTGTCCGACCTTCGACATGTCGTAGGTGGCGGTCAAATCGACCACGGTGCGCAGGCTTTGGCCCGGGCGTAGGATCGCGAAGTCGGCCGCGGCCGGCACGCCGCGTTTGATCATCGCGCCTTCGTAGCGCACTTCTTCGCCGTCGCGATTGATCGCGAACAGGTTGGAATCCAGCGTCGCCGACGGCAAGGCGTAGCTCGGCACGCGGACGGTTTTGCGGCTGGTGTTGGTCACGACCACTTCGACTCGGCCATCGCCGAGCGCCATCATGCCGATGCGCAGCGGATTGACTTGACTGCGCATGGGCGCGGCGGTCGCGGACGATAGCGCCGCGGCGATGCCGGCGCTCAGTACCGCGCCCGTAGCGAGCGCGCTGATATAACGTTTCTTCATTCGGTTGCCCCCGAGAGTTGAGTGAGCCCGCGAACGCGGGCGACTCGATGGTAGGCGAACCTGCGGTGTCGATACACGCCGCTGCGCGATATGCCGCCCCGCGGCGAACGAAATGCGACGTCCGGCCGTTTTCGGACGCGCGTTCCGACGCGCACCGCTCGTCGAACGCATGTCGTCGGGGCGGCTCTGCGCGGTTCTATGAGCGTGCGCGGTCGAGCGCGACGTCCGGAAACGACGACGCCGACGGCGAAGGCCGTCGGCGTCGATGCGCGAAGCGGGGCTGCGAGGGGCGTCAGACTTTGAGGTTCAGCCCTTGAAGTCCTGATGGCAGGCTTTGCAGTTCTCGCCGATCTTGGCGGCGGCGGCGTTCACGCCATCGCAGTTGATCGGCGGATTGGCCTGCGCCTCGTCCAGCGTGGCGCGCATCGCGCTGGCGTGCTTGCGGAAGCGTTCGTCGTCGCTTTCGTCGGGGAAGGCGGTTTCCAAGTCGTCGGCGGTCACGCGCAGGGCTTTGAGATGCGGAATGATGTCGGTGGCGGCGCAGCGGTTCTCGCTGGCTTTCGTGCCCAACTGCTTCATATGCCAGCCCTGCACATGCATCAGGCTTTCCGGGAAGGGGTCCTGGCGCGCCTTCCACGCGTTGAGCAGCATCACCGCCGCCACGGCGCCGAGCACCAGACCGAACAACAAGACGAAGAGATAGCGGGAAAACGCGGACGATTTCGGTCGGATCGGTTCGGGCGAGGTGGACATGGCGGGCTCCGTTCGGGTTGCGACACCTTAACACGCCGAAAACGGGCCTCGTAGGCCGGCCGTCTCCCTCGCGGCGGCGCGCCGTATCGCCATCGATCGCCGTCGACCGCCGTCGACTGCCGCCGACCGCCGGGCGCGTAGCGAACGCTCGGAGGCATCGCGCCGAATCGCTTCGGATAAACTGCCGCGATGCATGCAGAACCCGACTCGCCCGACGATGCCCTCGACGATGCGTGGACCGAACGTTTCGGCGGCGTCGATCGGCTCTACGGCCGCGGCGCGCTGAAGACCTTTTCGCGCGCGCACGTCGCGGTGGTCGGTTTGGGCGGCGTCGGGTCCTGGGTGGTCGAAGCCTTGGCGCGCAGCGGGGTGGGGCGGTTCACGCTGATCGACGCCGACGACCTGTGCGTCTCCAACACCAACCGGCAATTGCCCGCGCTGGCCGGCCAATACGGCCGCGGCAAGGCCGACGCGATGGCCGAGCGCTGTCGCGCGATCAACCCCGCGGTCGCGGTCGACTCCGTTCCGAATTTCCTGACGTCAAGCAATCTCGACGACATGCTCGGTCGCGGCTACGACCTCGTCCTCGATGCCTGCGACAGTTTCCGCACCAAGGTCGAAGCGATCGCCTGGTGCCGTCGCCGCAAACTGCCGCTGATCGTGGTCGGCGCGGCGGGCGGTCGCCGCGATCCCACGCTGGTGCGCGTGCGCGATCTGTCCCGCACCGAGCATGACGCGATGCTCGCCTTAATCCGCAAGAAACTGCGCGGCGAATTCAATTTCCCGAAAAATCCGCAGCGCTATTTCGGCGTACCGGCGATCTATTCGCTGGAGAACGTGCAATATCCGCAGGCCGACGGCAGCGTCTGCGGCTTGCGTCCGAAACTCGGCGCCGACGCGGCCTTGAAGCTCGACTGCGGCGCGGGTTTGGGCGCCGCGACGCATATCACCGGCGCGTTCGCCTTCGCCGCCGCGGGCAAAGCGCTGGAAATGTTGTTGAAGCCGAAAACCGGCGCGACACCGCCGTAAGCCGGTCTCGTAGAGCGGAGCGAAGCTCCGCTATCCCGTATCAGAAACGGTGCGGCGGAGCTTCGCTACGCTCTACGCGAGCGATGGCAGGCGGAACAGGCGCTCCGCATTCGCGGTCGTCGCGTGCGCGACCGCATCGGGTTCGATGCCGCGCAATGCGGCGATGGTCGTGCAAACCGTCGCCAGCCGCGCCGGTTCGTTACGCTGACCGCGATGCGCGCTGTCCGGTTGATCGGGCGCATCGGTTTCCAACAGCAGCGATTCGATCGGCAGCGTCGCCACGAGCCCACGCAATCGCTGCGCGCGCTCGTAGGTGACGGGGCCGCCGAGTCCGATCAGAAATCCTGATTCGAACAAGCGCTTCGCCTGATCGGCGCTACCGGAAAAACTGTGGGCCACCCCGGTCAGCGGCGCGAACCGCCGGATCGCGGCGAGCACATCGTCCACCGCGCGACGCGCATGCACGATGACCGGCAGCGCGAACTCGCGCGCCAGCCGCAGTTGACCGTCGAAATACGTGCGCTGCTGCGCGGCATCCAGACCGTCGACGAAGAAATCCAGGCCGCATTCGCCCACCGCCACCGGGCGTTCGCGTTCGATCCATTCGCGCAACGCTGAGAGATGCTCGGGGCGATGCCGTTCCAGGTACATCGGGTGCAGGCCGTACGCAGGGTGCAGGCCCGGGGCCGTTGCGCACACGGCGCGCAGCTTCTCCCAACTCGCTGCGTCCACCGCCGGTACGATCTGCGCCGCCACGCCCGCGGCGCGCGCGCGGGCGATCACCGCGTCGCGGTCGGCGTCGAATTCCTCGGCATCGAGGTGACAGTGGCTATCGACCAGCATGGATCGTCGATCGACCGCGACGCGCGGCTCTGGCGAGCAGCTTTAGCGAGCGGTTCAGGCGACTTTCTGCCCTTCGATCGGCGGCTTGACGCCTTGCGCGCGCGCCTCGACCTTGGCGTCGGGCTTCTTGCGCAAATTCGCAAGCAACATCGCGCCCAAACCGAGCAGCAGTTCGTCGGCGAAGGGAATGAAGTCGGGCACGAAGAAATCCACGACGAACAGACCGGCGGTCAGCAGGAACAATTTGGGATAGCTGAGGCGACCCAAAAAGCCGAGCAGGGGAGCGACGAGCGGGTTGGCCATGACAGCGCGCCTCGAGAGGGGACGAATGGCGAAACGCTAACACGCGTTCGTCGAAGATTGGGCCGCCTTCGCGAGTTTTTTCGATGCGTTCATGGATCCGGCGGCGCGGCCGTTCGCGCGTCTTGTGCGCAAGGCCGCGAACGCGCCCCAGCCCAAAGCGAGACTGAACGACGAAACGCGAATTCCGTTCAGTTTCGCGCCTTTATGCGCATCGGTTCAGCTCGCGGGTGGTGCAATCCGATCACCCGCATCGCGGCGCAGACCGCAGGAGGATTCCCCCATGAAACATCAAACGCTCGCCGTCGCGATCGCCTCGCTGCTGGTGGGTGGCGTCGCCACCGCCGCTTACTTCAACAACCGTGCACCCCGCGCGATGGAGGCCGCCGCTGTCGAGGCCGCGCCGCTCGCGACCGAGTCGCAGGCCGATGCGGATCTCGACGCGCCGCGCGACGATCGCATCGCCGTGCCGTCCGCCGGCCGCCTGGACTACGTCGATGTGATCGCCGCCAAACCCATCACCGAGCGCCGCACGCTCTACGGCACCGTGATCGGCACCGAGCCGGTGCGCGAAACCACGGTCGCCAGCGTGCCGCGCGAAATCTGCGAAGACGTGCTCGTACAGGAGCGTCTGCCGGAGCGCGACGGCAATGCCGGCGGCGCGGTCGCGGGCGCGGTGATCGGCGGCCTGATCGGCAACCAAGTCGGGAAAGGCGATGGCCGCAAGCTCGCCACCGTGGCCGGCGCCGTCGGCGGCGGTTTCGCCGGGCGCGAAATCGACAAGCGCCACGTCGGCGGCAGAGTGGTGGACCGCACCGAACGCCAGTGCCGCACCGAAACGTCGACCAGCAGCACCAGCAAGACGGTGGCTTGGAACGTGACCTATCGCGAGCCGAACGGCCGCACCGGCATGCTGCGGACCGATCAGAAGCCCGGCAAGCGCATTTCGCTGGGCACCGAGTCCGAGGTGGTCGGTTACGACGTGACCTACCGTTACGGCGGCCAGGACCGTCAGGTGCGCATGGACGACAAGCCGGGCGCGCGTTTGCCGGTGATCGACGGGCAAGTGGTGGTCGATGTCGCGGACGCGACCGGTTCGACGCGCGGCTGAGGCCGAGACACGAGATTCGCGGCCGATCCTAGGCGGCCGTGACGCCAGACGGGGCCGGAGCGATCCGGCCCCGTTTTCGTCTCGGGTTCGGCCGGATCGCAGGCTTGGCGGAATCGCGGGCCTGGAGAACGCGGCGGCTTTGGCGAAATCGCGGGCTTCGCGTCGGAATTCGGCGTTTCGCCGAGAGCCGCTTGGCTGTTCGCAGGTATCGATTGCGCAGGTTGCCCCCTTACAATGGCGTTTTGCCCGAATCGACCGCGAAGCCATGGCCCTGCACCCCTACGACCTGTACGACGTCCGTTCCCTGCTCAGCGAAGAAGAGCGCGCGGTGCAAGACACCGTCGCCCGTTTCACCGACGAGCGCGTGCTTCCGATCATCGGCCAAGCCTTCGACGAAGGCCGGTTCCCGAAGGAATTGATCCCCGAAATCGCCGAACTCGGCCTGCTGGGCTCCTCGCTGCCCGAACAATACGGATGCGCCGGTCTGAACGGCGTGAGCTACGGTTTGATCTGCCAAGAACTGGAACGCGGCGATTCCGGCATCCGCAGTTTCGTGAGCGTGCAGTCCTCGCTGTGCATGTATCCGATCTACGCCTACGGTTCGGAAGAGCAGCGCATGCGCTGGCTGCCGGACATGGCTGCGGGCAAAGTCATCGGCTGTTTCGGCCTGACCGAACCGCACGGCGGTTCCGATCCGGCGAACATGAAGACCACCGCCAAGCGCGACGGCGGCGATTGGGTGATCAACGGCTCGAAGATGTGGATCACCAACGGCAATTTGGCCGATATCGCCATCGTGTGGGCGCAGACGGACGACGGCATCCAGGGCTTCCTGCTCGAAAAGGGCATGCCGGGTTTCAGCGCCCAGGAAATCAAGCACAAGATGAGCCTGCGCGCGTCGGTCACCAGCGCGCTGTTCTTCGACAATGTGCGGGTGCCCGATTCCAGCCGTTTGCCGAACGTGAAAGGCTTGAAAGGCCCGCTGGGGTGTTTGACGCAAGCGCGTTACGGCATCACCTGGGGGCCGATCGGCGCCGCCATCGCCTGTCTCGATGAAGCCCTCAAGTACACCAAAGAGCGCGTGTTGTTCGGCCGCCCGGTCGCCGCCAATCAAGCCGCGCAGCTCAAGCTCGCGGACATGGCGCGCCGCATCACGTTGGCGCAGTTGCTGTCGCTGCAGCTCGGCCGTTTGAAGGACGCCGGCAACATGCAGCCCACGCAGGTGTCGCTGGCGAAGTGGAACAACGTGCGCATGGCGATCGACATCGCCCGCGAAGCGCGCGATCTGCTCGGCGGCGCGGGCATCACCACCGAGCATTGCCCGATCCGCCACGCGCTGAATCTCGAATCGGTCATCACCTATGAAGGCACCGAAACCGTGCACCAGCTCGTGGTCGGCCGCGAGTTGACCGGCATCAACGCGTTTTGATCGCGTTCCGTTCGCCGACGACATCCGCACGATGAGCACCGTTCTTTGGGCCAATCGCTTGTGCGACGGCGCCGTCGTTTCCGATCAGTCCGATAAATTCGCTCTGCACAAGCATTTGCCGCAGTTGGATCGGATCGCGACGGGTCTGGGCGTGCCGGCGTTATCGTCCTGGTGCGATACCACCGATTTACGCTTCAATGCCGAGGATATGAGTCTGCCGGACGGCATGACGTCCACCGATCAATGGATGGCGCGCGATGGCGTGTGGGTCGACGCCGGCGAGGCCGCGCGCGGGTTGTCCGCCGTGCTCGAAGCCGTCGAGACGAAACGGCCCCGCTTCGGCCTGTTGCGCAACGACTGCGACGCGGTGATCGCCGAATTGCGCGAGAGCTTGGCGTTCGCGCGCGCTGCGGCGGAAAGCGCGGCGAAATTCAACTTCTCGGTGGTCATGTGACGGATCTCGGCGCGCTGCGAATCGAAACCGAACGCCTGATCTTGCGCCTGCCGCGGATCGATGATTTCGAGCGTTACGCCGAATTGTTCGGACACGAGGTTTCGCGGGGCATCGGCGGTCCGCACGCGCGCGGCGACGCGTGGCGCCGGTTCCTGCAGATGCCGGGCGCGTGGATGGTGCAGGGGTTCGGTATGTTTTCGGTCATCGAAAAATCGAGCGGACTGTGGGTCGGACAAGCGGGGCCTTGGATGCCCAACGGCTGGCCGGGCACCGAAGTCGGCTATGCCTTTCATCCGGATGCGCACGGCAAGGGCTATTGCACCGAGGCCTGCGTGGCCGCGATCGATTGGGCCTTCGACACCCTCGGTTGGACGGATGTGATTCACTGCATTTCGCCCGAGAACGTCGCCTCGCAGAACGTCGCGAAACGGTTGGGCTCGTACAACCGCGGTCCGGGCACGCTGCCTCCGCCGTTGAACGCGCACGCGATCGATCTGTGGGGGCAGACTCGGGAAGAATGGCGCGCGCGTCGGGGAGCTTTCGCATGATCACGCTGTACGGCATGTCCAGTTCGGGCAATTGCTACAAACTCCAGTTGCTGATGGCGCAACTGCATCGCGAATACGAGTGGGAAGAGATCGATATCACTCGTGGCGAGAATCTGTCGCCGGAATTCTTGGCGATGAACGATCGCGGCAAGGTGCCGGTGCTGAAGCTCGACGACGGCCGCACCATGTCCGAATCGAACGCGATCCTGAATTATCTGGCGCAGGGCACGCCGCTGCTGCCGGACGATCCGTGGGATCGCGCGAAGACGCTGCAGTGGATGTTCTTCGAGCAGTACAGCCACGAACCTTACATCGCGGTGTCGCGCTTCGTGCGCAAATTCCTGCCGCCGGATCACCCGCGTCGCGCGCACTTGGACGCGCTCAAGGTGTCGGGCGACGAGGCGCTGGCCGCGATGGAACGGCACCTGTGCCGCTTGCCGTGGTTCGGCGGCGAACGTTACACCATCGCCGACATCGCGTTGTTCGCGTACACCCACGTGGCCGAGGACGGTGGTTTCGATCTCGGCGCGTATCCGCACGTCGAGCGCTGGATCAAGCATGTGATGCAGCAGCCCGGTTTCGTGCCGATGCGCATCGCCGACCGCATCGAAGACTGATTTCCCGAATTTCGTAGCCCGGCACGGCAGAGCGGAACGAAGTTCCGCTGAACAGGTTCCCGAAGCCGATCGGCGCGGCCGAAATTCACGAGACGAAAAACATCACGGCGGATCTTCGATCCGCTCTACCGAGACCCGAGCGCCACGCCATGTTCGCTACCGTTCCGAATCCCATCCCCGCCCGCATGAAGGGCCTGAACCGCGCCGAGATTTGCGACGTCAATTTTCAGACGTTCGTGAAGGAGTGGGGTGGGAAGGCGCTGGCCAAGCCCGCATCGGACGAGTCCATCCTCGACGGCAGCGCGCTCGATGCGCGGAGCTTCCGGGAATTGTTCGAGTCGCAGTTGATCTCTCGCCACCTCGATCTGATGGCCCGCGTGCTGCGCGTGCAGAACAAGGTCTTCTACACCATCGGTTCGTCGGGTCACGAAGGCAATGCGATGGTCGCGCGGCTGACGCGCCATACCGATCCCGCATTCTTGCACTACCGTTCCGGCGGGTTCATGGCCGAGCGTTTCCGCAAGCTGCCGGGGATGGATCCGGTGATGGATTCGGCGCTGTCGTTCGCCGCCAGCGCCGAAGACCCGGCCAGCGGCGGCCGCCATAAAGTGTGGGGCAGCAAACCGCTGTGGGTGCTGCCGCAAACCTCGACCATCGCGTCGCATTTGCCGAAAGCGCTGGGTACCGCGATCGCGATCGAACATGCGCGCCGCATCGGGCACGCGCTGCCGATCCCCGACGACAGCATCGCGATCTGTTCGTTCGGCGATGCGTCGAGCAACCACGCCACCGCGCAGACCGCGTTCAACGCCGCGGCCTGGACGGCGTATCAGAAACTGCCGGCGCCGGTGCTGTACGTGTGCGAGGACAACGGCATCGGCATTTCGGTGAAGACGCCGGACGGTTGGGTCGCGCGCAATTTCCGCGATCGCGCCGACCTGGATTATTTTTACGCCGATGGCCTCGATCTCGCCGCCGGCTACGGCCAGGTGCAGGCCGCGGTCGAGCATTGCCGCCGCACGCGCCGACCGACCTTCCTGCATCTGCGTACCACGCGGATCATGGGCCATGCCGGCACCGACTTCGAAATCGAATGGCGGAATATCGAAGAACTCTGCGCGGTGGAAGCCAGCGACCCGCTGCTGCGCAGCGCGCAGATCGCGCTGGAATCGGGCCTCATGTCGAAGGACGAAATCCTCGACCTGTACGAGGCGACGCGATCGAAATGTTTCGCGGCGGCGGAAGACGCGGACAAGCGCCCGCGGTTGTCCACGCTCGAAGACGTGATGCGGCCGCTCGCGCCGTACACGCCGGATAAGGTGAAAGCCGAGGCCGAACGTTTCGATTACGCCGAAAAGCGCCTTGAGATCTTCGGCGGCGAAGCGAAGCTGCCCGAGAAACAGCCGGCGAAGCATCTCGCGATCCAGATCAATCAGGCGCTGCACGATCTGTTCTGCAAGTACCCGGAAACGATGCTGTTCGGCGAAGACGTGGCGCAGAAAGGCGGCGTGTACACGGTGACCAAGGGTCTGCATAAGGCGTTCGGCCCGCGGCGCATCTTCAACACGCTACTCGACGAGACCGTGATTCTCGGGCTTGCGCAGGGCTACGCGAACATGGGCATGCTGCCGATGCCCGAAATCCAATATCTCGCGTATTTCCACAACGCCTGCGACCAGATCCGCGGCGAGGCGGCGAGCCTGCAGTTCTTCAGCAACGGCCAGTACCGCAACCCGATGGTGATGCGCATCGCGTCGCTGGGTTATCAGCGCGGGTTCGGCGGGCATTTCCACAACGACAACTCGATCACTGCGCTGCGCGACATTCCGGGGCTCGTCGTCGGCTGCCCCTCACGCGGCGACGATGCGGCGACGATGCTGCGCACCTTGATGGCGCTGGCGAAGGTGGACGGACGCGTCTGCGCCTTCCTCGAACCGATCGCGCTGTACATGACCAAGGATCTGTACGAGACCGGCGACGGCCTGTGGCAGACCGAGTACCCATCGCCCGAGCAGGCGATGCCGCTGGGCGAGGGCCGCGTGTACGCGGCGGAGGACGGCAGCCGCGGCGACGATCTGGCGATCTTCACCTTCGGCAACGGCGTGCCGATGAGCCTGCGCGCCGCGCGCCGCATCGAGGCGAAGCACGGCTGGAAGACGCGCGTGATCGATCTGCGCTGGCTGGTGCCGCTCAACGAGGCGTTCATCCGCGAACAGGCGGTCGGCGCGAAGCGGATCCTCATCGTCGACGAGGGCCGCCGCAGCGCCGGCGTGGGCGAGGGCGTGATCACCGCGCTGGTGGAGGGCGGGTTCGGAAGCGTGCCGCTCAAGCGCGTGGTCGGCGCCGACAGCTTCACGCCGCTGGCCGGGGCGGCTTTCCTAGTGATTCCGTCGGACGAGGACATCGTCGCGGCTGCGGACGCGCTGGCGCGCTGAAACCATAGGCTCGGGGCGTCGCGGCCGCGACCGAGCGGCGATGCGGCGACCGGAGGCGGCTGCGGCACGACCGACGTTCACCCAAACGGCAGGATCTCCGGGTAGTATCGGCCGGAATGCCGTTCGGAACGCCGCGTGAACCTCGCGCCTTCCGGGTCGGTCCGCTTCCCCCGTGTCCGTTCGTCCGTGGAGACGCCGCTCATGAGCAACGAGCCCAACGCCGCAGAACGCAAAGACGACAATCCGTTCGACCCCAAGAATCACAAGCTCTACAACGAATACATGAACATCCGTTCCGTGCTCGACAAGACCAATGTCGAGAACGGGATCGATATGACCTCCGCCGATCTGGGCCGGACGTCGTTGGCGGCGATGCGCTACCTGAAAGGCCAGGAACTCAGCCGTTCCAACCGTCTCGACCCGGATTCGCCGATCGACGGCGCTTCGCTGAGCAAGGCCAACCCGCACACCGGCGTGGCCGCCGGCCAGTACATGGCGTTCTATCAGGGCTCGCCGCACGAATACGAAAAACTGCGGGTCCAGGGCGTGCCGACCAGCGAACTGGGGCACCCGGCGCAGCTCAGCATCCAGGAAATCCGCGCGTTCGAGGCCGAACTGCAACAGCGCCAGATGACGATCGAGCAGGCGCAGCAGCGCGACCGCACCCGCGACGACCCGCAGCAGAACGCGCCGTCGCGTTCGTTCTTCAGTTAAGGCATTCCTTTCATCGCCGAAGCCCTTCGAACAAGGGGCCGATTCGCCAGGAAGCCCCGCCCCAAGCGGGGCTTTCGTCGTTCGAGGGCCTCGCATCGTCCGTCGCGACCACCGCGAGCGCGGTGTCGCCGACCGCAGAAACGACCGTTCCGTACGTGCGGTCGCCGTGGGCGAGGGCGTCGCCCGGCGCCAGCGGGCTCGGGCTCTCGATTCGTGCCAGCGCCCGTTTGGCCTGCCCCAGAAAGTGCGTCCGCGCCACGATTTCCTGCCCGGGGTAGCAGCCCTTCTTGACGCTGAACGCGTTGAGCCGCTCCAGCGACAACTGCTGTGGGGTCCACTGTTCGCGCTGGGAGGCGTCCAGACGCGGCCAGCCGTGCAGGAGGTCCAGTTGCATCCAAATCGCTCGGCCGTTCGTATCGTCGACCGAGGTCGCGGTGTCAGGCCCGAAGACGATTCGCATCGCCCGGCCGCCGCCGTCGCCGCTGAGGTCCAGTTCGACGCCGCCCTCGGGCGCCGCGGCCCAGTGAGCGGCGGAGGCGCGTTCGGACGCCTTCAAACGTCCGAGAATGCGGGCGTCGTCGGGCAAAGCGATCGCGACCTTGCTGCGGAATACGAAACGCCGTAAGGCCGTGGCGAGCGTCTCGGCGTCGTCCCGTTGCGACACCAGCCACAGCGTTTCGGCGTCGATCCGCAGCAGCGCGAACAACGCGACAACCCGGCCTTTGGGCGTCAGCCAACCGTTCCACTGCCAGTCGCCATCGCGCAGCGCGGTTACGTCGTTCATGAACTGCGCCTGGGCGAACGCCACCGCGTCGCGGCCGGTCAAGGCCATTAGACGATGGTCGATCAGGGCGAACCAGGCGGTTTGCGGGTTGTCCGGCATGGGCGCGGAGACATAAAATAATGAACAGAGGAACCCAAAATGATAGGCGAAACCGCTCCACGCACCGTGAATGCCGCCGCAGCCGACCCGACGCCGGACGCCGAGTCCTCGCTTGCGGCGCTCGACGGCGCCGATGCCGGCGCGGTTCCGGCAGGGCTACCGCGCGAAATCGGCGGTCGCGAAGGGCTCGAACCCACCCGTTACGGCGATTGGGAGAAGAATGGCCGCTGTATCGATTTTTGAGCGAAATCTCCCGCCTCCCCGGGCCGCCGCGCCCGCCTCGTCGCATTCACGTTCTCCCCACTTTCAGGCGCTCGACCGATGACCAACCGCGCAGATCCCGCGTCGCCGCACCCGCAGATGACCAAACGCGCGCGTCCTTTGTCGCCGCATCTGCAGATTTACCGCAAGCAGATCACCAGCGTGATGTCGATCTTCCACCGCATCAGCGGGGTCGTGCTGTCGTTCGGCGCGTTCGGTCTCGCCGGCTGGTTGTTCGCGGTGTCCCGCGGCGGCGACACCTACGCCTTCGTCGCCGGCATCATGGGCTCGCTACCCGGCAAGCTGGCCTTGTTCGTGTTCTCGTTGGCCTTGGTCTATCACCTGCTGAACGGCATTCGCCACCTGCTGTGGGACAGCGGCTGGGGGTACGAGATTCCGATGGTGTATCGCTCCGGCTACGTCGTCGCCGGCCTGACCGCGGTGGTGACCGCGGGCATTTGGTTCGTGGCATTGCGAGGTGGCGTATGAGCGACTCCTGGTCCACCGTGCGCGATTTCCGCACGCCCGTGGCGCGCGCGCGCGGCTTGGGTTCCGCGAAGTCCGGCACCGGTCATTTCTGGCACCAGCGGCTGTCGGCGATCTTTCTGGCCGCGTTGACCCCTTGGATTCTCGGCATGCTGGTCGCGTTGGCCGGGGCCGATATCGGCCATGCCTTCACCACGCTGGGCAAGCCGATCAACGCGATTCCGATGACGTTGTTCGTGCTGTCCTTGTTCTGGCACGCCAAGCTCGGCCTGCAGGTGGTGATCGAAGACTACATTCACCACCGCCCGACCGAGATTTTCCTGCAAGTGTTCGTCTCTTTCGTTTGCGCGCTCGGCGCGCTGACGTCGCTCTACGCGCTCGCGCGCATCGCGCTGCTGAACTGAGCCTCGCGCTCGCGCCGCAGTCCAGGCCTTTCCTATCGCCGCGCGTCAGCGCGCGCTGAATCGACGAACCACGAAGCTCCTATGACCTCCGCTTATAAGATCACCGAACACAAGTACGACATGGTCGTCGTCGGCGCCGGCGGCGCGGGTTTGCGCGCGACTTTTGGCTTGGCGCAGAAAGGCCTGCAGACCGCGTGCATCTCCAAAGTCTTCCCGACCCGCTCGCATACGGTCGCGGCGCAGGGTGGCGTGGCCGCGGCGCTGGCGAACATGGGCGAAGACGATTGGCGCTACCACTTCTTCGACACCGTGAAAGGTTCGGATTGGTTGGGCGATCAGGACGCGATCGAATACATGTGCCGCGAGGCCATTCCGGCGATCATCGAACTGGAACACTACGGCGTGCCGTTCTCGCGCACCGAAGACGGTCGCATCTATCAGCGCCCGTTCGGCGGCATGACCACGCGCAACGGCGAAGGTCCGCCCGCGCAGCGCACCTGCGCCGCGGCCGACCGCACCGGCCATGCGATTCTGCACACGCTGTATCAGCAGTCGCTGGCGCACAGCGCCCGGTTCTTCATCGAATACTTCGCGCTCGATTTGATCATGGACGAGGAGGGCGCCTGCCGCGGCGTGCTCGCGTTGGACATGGCGGAAGGCACGCTGCATCTGTTCCGCTCGCAGGGCGTGGTGCTGGCCACCGGCGGCTACGGCCGCGCGTATTTCTCGGCGACCTCCGCGCACACCTGCACCGGCGACGGCGGCGGCATGGCGCTGCGCGCGGGCCTGGGCCTGCAGGATATGGAATTCGTGCAATTCCATCCCACCGGCATCTACGGTGCGGGCTGTTTGATCACCGAAGGCGTGCGCGGCGAAGGCGGCATTCTGCGCAATATCAACGGCGAACGTTTCATGGAGCGCTACGCGCCGAGCGTGAAAGACCTCGCGCCGCGCGACATGGTGTCGCGTTCGATGACGATCGAAATCAACGAAGGCCGCGGCTGCGGCCCGAATAAAGATCACATCCTGCTCGATCTGACCCACCTCGGTCCCGAAGTGATCCACAAACGTCTGCCGGGCATCGCCGAGAGCGCGCGCATCTTCGCGGGCGTGGACGTGGAGAAAGAACCCATTCCGGTGATTCCGACCGTCCACTACAACATGGGCGGCATCCCGACCAACTACCACGGCGAAGTGGTGCAGAAGAAGGGCGACGACAACGACGCGGTGGTGCCGGGGCTGTACGCCATCGGCGAAGCGGCGTGCGTGTCGGTCCACGGCGCGAACCGCTTGGGCTCGAATTCGCTGCTCGATCTGGTGGTATTCGGGCGCGCGGTCGCCAACCGCTGCGCGGAGACCATCCAGTCCGGCGCGACCCACAAGCCGCTCGCGGCCGACGCTTGCGATAAGGCGCTGGCCAATCTCGACAAGCTGCGCCACGCCAACGGCGGCACGCCGACGGCCGCGCTGCGCGACAAGATGCAGCGCGCGATGCAGAAGGACGCCGCGGTGTTCCGCACCGGCGAAACGCTCGCCGAGGGCGTGCGCGCGATGCGCGAGATCCATTCCGGTTTCGCCGACATCAAAGTCGCCGACCGCTCGCTGGTGTGGAACTCCGATCTGATCGAAACGCTGGAACTGCAGAACCTGCTCGATCAGGCGCTGGTCACCATCGTCTCGGCCGAAAATCGCAAGGAGTCGCGCGGTGCGCACGCTCGCGAGGATTTCCCCGATCGCAACGACGGCGAGTGGCAGAAGCACACGCTGTGCTGGGTGAACGACGCGGGCGAGACCCGTATCGACTACCGGCCGGTGCACATGTACACCCTCAGCGGCGATGTCGATGTCGTTCCGCCCAAGAAACGCGTCTACTGACGGATCGCAACGATGGCCGAGTTCACTCTCCCCAAGAATTCCAAAATCCACGGCGGCAAGCGTTTTTCGGCGCCGGCCGGCGCCAAGCGCGTGCGCAGCTTCAAGGTGTATCGCTGGAGCCCGGACGACGACGAGAATCCGCGTACCGACGTGTACGAAGTCGATCTCGACACCTGCGGGCCGATGGTCTTGGACGCGTTGATCAAGATCAAGAACGAGATCGACCCGACGCTGACGTTCCGCCGTTCCTGCCGCGAGGGCATCTGCGGTTCGTGCGCGATGAATATCGACGGCACCAACACTCTGGCCTGCACCAAAGCCATCGCCGAATGCGATAAAGCCGAAGTGCCGATCTATCCGCTGCCGCACATGCCGGTGATCAAGGATCTGGTGCCGGACCTCACGCATTTTTACGCGCAGTACGCCTCGATCCGGCCGTGGATTCGCACGCAAACGCCGGCGCCGGACAAAGAGCGCCTGCAGTCGGAAGCCGACCGCGCCAAGCTCGACGGCCTCTACGAATGCATCCTGTGCGCGTGCTGCAGCACCAGTTGCCCGAGCTACTGGTGGAACGGCGACCGCTATCTCGGCCCGGCGATTCTGCTGCAGGCCTATCGCTGGATCGTCGACAGCCGCGACGAGGACACCGGCGCGCGCTTGGACGATTTGGAAGACCCGTTCAAGCTCTATCGCTGCCACACGATCATGAACTGCGCGCGGACCTGCCCGAAAGGCTTGAACCCCGCTAAAGCGATCGGCGAGATCAAGAAACTGATGTTGGCGCGGCAGATCTGATGCCGCGCCCGCGGCGCGTCGGGCCATTCGCCGCATGCCGCATGCCATTCACCGCATCTTCGTGTACGTCCCCGCATCCGCGTTCGTTCGCGGCTGCGACGACGGCAGACTCGACCTCCCCGTTTCGCGACTTTCAGCGAGGACCGCATGACTCAGCACGCGATATTCCTGCCCGCGCTCGCGATGGTCGCCTTGACCTTCGGCGTGCTCGGCGTGATGTTCAAACGTCGCGTCGCGGATATGAAGCGCAACCGCATCCATCCGCAGAAAGTCGCGACCTCGCAGCAAGCTTCGGCGCTGTACACCGACGTCGCCGCGGCGGATAACTTCCGTAATCTGTTCGAAATGCCGATGCTGTTCTACGTCGCGACGGCGGTCGCGGCGATCACCGGGCAAACCGGCCCGTGGGTGCTCGGCTTGGCTTGGGCGTATGCGATCGCGCGCGTGGCGCACAGCGTCATCCATTGCACCTACAACAAGGTGATGCACCGTTTCCGCGCGTTTCTGGCCAGCGTCGTCGCTTTGCTGGCCTTGTGGTGCGTCATCGGCTACGGCCTGCTCCGGCAGGGGCTCTTCGCGGCATGACCGAGCCGAGCGACGCGGATCGAGCCGAACTGCGTCGCCTGCGTTGGCGCTGCCGCCGCGGCATGCGCGAGTTGGATCAACTCTTCGGCCGCTATCTCGACCGGCGTTGGCTCGACGCCGGCGCCGACGAGCGCGCCACCTTCGAGCGTTTGCTCGCCTGCGAAGACGACAAACTCTGGCGGTGGTGTCTGGGTTACGACACTCCCGAAGATCCCGAATTGCATGCCCTCGTCCAACGCATCGTCGCCCTGCCGGTTTGAGTGGCGGCCCTCGCGCTGGCCGGTCGCGGCGTCGCTCGCCTTGGCCGCGCTCGCGCCGTTTTCGGTATGGGTGTCCGAAATGCCGCGAGTATTCGCCTGGCCGCTGATGATCGCGGCCTGCGCGGCCGGGCTCGTGCTCGCGCGGCGCGAAGCGCGACGGCCGCGGCTGCGGATCGCGATCGATGCGCCGGACCGCGTCGCGATCGACGACGCGCCGGTTCGCGAGTTTCGGGTCGAGTGGCGCGGCCCGCTGGCGTTCCTGAGTTGGCGCGACGGCGAGGGCCAACTCCAACGTCGAAGCCTGTGGCCGGATACCCTTCCGCCCCCACTGCGGCGTGAACTGCGACTGGCGATGCCCGAAAGCGATGCTGTGCGCGGCCGCGACACGATGGCACCATAGCCGCGCCGCTTCCTGGATTCGCGCGCCGATCAGCATGTTCAAACCCATTCCCGTCGCCATCGGCCTCCGTTACCTGCGCGCGAAACGCCGCAACGGCTTCATTTCCTTCATTTCCTTCGCCTCGATGCTGGGTATCGCGCTCGGGGTGGCGGTACTGATCACCACCTTGGCGGTGATGAGCGGCTTCCAGCGCGAAATCCGCGACCGCATGCTGCAGATGGCGGCCCACGCCACCGTGAGCGCCGACGGCGAGCCGATGCGCGATTGGCCGCGCGCGGTCGAGGCCGCGCGTCGCGACCCGCGCGTCGCTGGCGCCGCGCCCTACATCGAACGTCCGGTGATGCTGCAGGGGCCGCGGGAAGAGGGCGCTTTGCTCCGCGGCGTCGATCCGAAAAGCGAAGCCGATGTCTCGGTGATCGCGAAGAAGATGGTCGGCGGCGCGCGTTTGGACGCGTTGGAGCCTGGGAGTTTCAATATCGTCCTCGGGCGCGAACTGGCGCTGTGGCTCGGCGTGGATGTCGGCGACACCGTCGTCGTGTACGCCCCCGAATTTCAGAGCACGCCGCTCGGCGCGTTCGCGCAGCTCAAGCGTTTCAAAGTCGTCGGTTTGTTCGAGGTCGGCCATCAGGAATTCGACCGCAGCCTCGCTGTGGTCAACATCGCCGACGCGCAGCGTCTGCTGCGGATGGGCGACGGCGTTAGCGGCGTGCGCTTGAAGCTGCACGACATGGATATCGCCTGGGAAGTAGCGCGCGATCTGGCCGTGTATTTGCGCGGCGCGTACCGCGTCAGCGATTGGACGCGCGAGAACGCCAATATGTTCCGCGCGCTGCGCCTGGAGAAGACGATGATCGCGATCCTGCTGTCGTTGATCATCCTGATGGGTGCGTTCACCCTCGTAAATTCGCAGGTGATGCTGGTGACCGATAAACAAGCCGATATCGCCATTCTGCGCACGCTCGGCTTGACCCCGCGCGGCGTGATGCAAGTTTTCATGGTGCAAGGGTCGCTGATCGGCGTGATCGGCACCGTCTCGGGCGTGATCGCCGGGATCGCGCTCACGCTCAATCTCGAACACATCCTGCGCGGAATCGAGCGCGCCTTCGACGTGGTGTTGATGCCCGAGGACGTTTACTACATCACAGGTTTGCCGACCCAGCTCAATACCGGCGATGTCGTGGTGATCGCCTGCGTGGCGCTGACGATGGCATTCCTTGCGACCTTGTATCCGGCGTGGCGCGCGGCGCGTACCGCACCGGCGGAGGCGCTGCGTTATGAATGACGCCGCAGCGCACGGTTCGGATCCGGTGATCCGTTGCGAAGGCCTCGGCAAGACCTACGCCGAAGGGCGGATGCGGACCCCCGTCTTCGACGGCCTGGAGTTGCGGGTGGAACGGGGCGAGACGGTCGCGATCGTCGGCGCCTCCGGCGCCGGCAAGAGCACCTTGCTGCATCTGCTCGGCGGCCTGGATATGCCGACCGCCGGGGAGGTCTACGTCGCCGGGCACAAGATGAGCGCGCTCTCCGACGCCGAGCGCGGCCGGCTGCGCAATCGCGCGCTCGGTTTCGTCTACCAATTTCACCATCTGCTGCCGGAGTTTTCGGCGCTCGAGAACGTCATGCTGCCGGTGCTGCTGAACGGGACGACCGCCCGGGAGGCCGCCGATCGGGCGCGTACGCTGCTGGAAGCGGTGGGCCTCGGGCACCGGCTGGAGCACAAGCCCGGCGAATTGTCCGGCGGCGAACGCCAACGGGCGGCGGTCGCCCGCGCGCTCGTCAACCGTCCGGCCTGCGTACTCGGCGACGAGCCGACCGGCAATCTCGACGAAAAAACCGCCCTGGCGGTGTTCGATCAGATGCTGGTGCTCAACCGCGACCACGGCACCAGTCTGGTGCTGGTCACCCACGATCGCAGACTGGCCCGGAAGCTCGACCGCGTCCTCGAACTTCACGAGGGCAGTTTGCGGCCGCTCGCCCCGGAGCGGGTTTAGGGGCCACAGTGGGTTTAAGGGCCGCCAGCGCCTCGGGCTGGCTTGCGTCCGTGGCGAACCCCGGTTTCTCCATCGTCGCCACCGGTCGGCACGTCGCTTCGACTGTCCGATCCACAGCGATGCGACAGGAGTATGACGAAGGTCTCACGACCGAGCCGGTCTTCGGCCCAAGTTGGCCTGAAATCAGAAGCTTGCCTCGAATTCCTTGACCCGCGCTACAAGATCGGGATATGTTCCCCGGACGCGTTCGGAGCCATGCCATCGGCCCGCGTCGGTGCGGGCCGGGGAGCGGTTGCGGATCGTGGGGGCGACGACCGGCGATGTCCTGACAAGGCGATCGTTTCGGGCGCGCGAGTTTGAAATAGAATGGTCGATACGGGCAGGGGGCCTAGACATCGTGAAAACAGGGAGACTGTTGCGTCGATCCGACTTCCGCAGGATGCGGCTTCTCGTGCCTTATCGATCCATCGGCTTGACCGCCGATCCGAGTATCATCACCAACCGAACATCCGCCTTCGTCGCCGGCAATGCCGGAGACGGGTTCCGTGTGTCCCATTCTTCTCGTTCGATCTCTCCGGGTGGCGTGTGAAACAGACTATGTCGATGCTCTCCAAATTCTTCGCGGTATTCGCCCTGACCGTCGCTCTGGGCGCTTGCGCGACCCGTCCGGCGCCCGACTTCGGCGGCCGTTGGAAATCCGTCAATCGCTTCGCCGAAACCACCGAAGCCATCCCGCTGCAGGATGCGTATCTCTACTACGCATCGCCGATGGACGGCACGCTCAAGAAGATGCTCGAGCGTTGGGCGAAAGACTCCAACATGCAGGTGGATTATCGCCACCCGATGGATTACACCCTCTACACCGCCGTCGCCGCCGTGCGCACGCCGAGCCTGCAGGAAGCGGTCTCGCAGTTGAACGCAGCCTACGCCTCGCAGCAGGTGTCGATCGGCGTCAGCGGCGATCAGATCGTCGTTCGCGTCAGCTCCGGCGCCGATGGGGCCGCGCCCTGACGACGTACTCGTTTCGGCGCCCGGTCGGCGCCGAACGGCACGCTAACCGCATCCAAGAACCACGGGTCTTTTAATGTTCGGCAAGAGCAAGCAAGAAGCACCGAAAGTCGAAGGCGGCAACGCCGCCGCGAGATCGGTGAATTTCGAAATCAGCATCGCGGACGTCGCTCGTCGCAGCGAGAAGCGCGCCTGGTCGGTCGCCTTCGCGTGCATCGTGATGTCGTTGATCCTGGCCGGCGGTTACTTCTACATGCTGCCGCTGAAGAAGATCGAGCCCTACATGGTGATGGCCGACCCGTATACCGGCACGGCTTCGGTCGCGAAGCTCGAAGGCGATTACGTGTTCAAATCGCTGACCACTCAGGAAGCGGTTCAGAAGAGCAACGTCGCGCACTACATCAACGCGCGCGAATCCTTCGACTACATCTCGACGAGTTCGCGCGACTGGAATCTCGTGCATCTGATGTCCTCGCCGGACGTGGGCAAGGGCTACAGCGCGATTCACGACGCCAACAGCCCCGATGCGCCTGCGAATATTTACGGTCGCGATAAGTCGGTGCGCGTCGAGTTGAAGAGCACCACGCTGCGCACCCGCGGTAAGCCGGAAGAACCGGTTTACGAAGCCACGGTGCGGTTCCAGCGCACGCTTTACGACAAGCGCACCGGCGGGACTCGTTTGTTGGACAACCGAACCGCTACGGTCGAGTTCGTCTACAACAACAAGCTGGTGATGAACGACAAGCAGCGGATCGATAATCCGCTGGGTTTCCAGGTCACGTCCTATCGCGTGGATAGCGACGCCACGGAAGCGCCGCCGATCGCCGGCCCCTCCATACCGACTCCGGCGGAGGTGCTCGGCCAGTTCGGCGCCGGCCAGGCGTTGCCGGGTCAAGCGCTGCCCGGTCAGGCATTGCCGGGTCAGGCCCTCCCTGGGCAAGCCCTGCCTGGTCAGGCGCTTCCGGGCCAAGCGCTTCCCGCGCAACCGGGCACTGCGCCTCCTGCGGGACAAGTGCCGGCCGGTCAGGTTCCGCAGGCGCCGCAGTTCGGCGCGCCGGTCGGTGCGCCCGCCGCGCAGCCGCAGCCGGTCCAGCCCCAACAGCCTGCCGCCCAACCCACCGGAGTTCGCTGATCCGCCGCACAGGATGGTCATCGCTTCCTTATCCGATGCCGATGACCGCCTGAACCGTACCTCCTTCGCCGCCCCCACGGGCATTTCCGACACCGCACCTCAGGAACGTTTCAAGTCGCCATGATTCGCCGAATGAAACAAAATACGCCGCAGATCGAAAATACGATCGCAAAAGCGGTGGATTTTGAAATTCAGATGACGGACATCACCAAGCGCAACGTCAACCGTTCGCTGGGGGTCGCGCTTGGGGCCGTGATGCTGTGCGTGACGATGGTGTGTTCGTACTTCCTGATCCTGCCGTTGAACAAGCTCGAGACTTACGTGTTGATCGCCGATCCGTACACGGGCGTCACCCGCCCCGCGCGTATGGACGATAACGAGGTCTTCTCTCGCTTGGTCGCCAACGAGCCGATTCTTCGAGCCAGCGTCACCGATTACATCAACGCGCGCGAATCCTTCGATTTTCCTCGCACGGCCTATCGCGATTTCAAACTGGTGCGGTGGATGTCGACGCCGGCCGTGTTCCGACAGTACGACGCGATTTACCAGGCCGATAATCCCGACGAACCGTTGAAGACCTTCGGGAAAGAGAAGGCGGTCTGGATCGTCTTCGTCAGCACGCAATTGCGGCGCATCGAAGACGAAAAGGATATGAAATACGAGGCGACCGTTCGGTTCCAGCGCCACACCTACGAAAAGAAGGGCGGCAAAGCGCGATTGCACGACAGCAAAATCGCTACGATGGAATTCACCTTCGATCGTCGCCTGCACTCGGATCGCAACCAACGCGCGAACAATCCTCTCGGCTTTCTCGTTACGGCCTACCGCGTCGATAACGACAGCTCCGCGCCGCCCCCGCCGCCCGAAGGCGCGACGCCGGCCCCGCAGCCGACGGCCGCGCCGGCCGCCGCACCTGTCGCCCCGCAGTCGACCGCTGCGCAAAACCTGCAAGTTCCCCAGTTCGGAGCGCCCGCAGGGGCGGCTCCGTCCAACGTCCAGCCGCAATCCCAGTACCCGGCGCAGCCCGTCGTCCAGCCGCAACCCGTTGCGACGGCGGGGCAGGTCCCTAATCAAGTCAATGGAGTACGCAACTGATGAGTCGCTTGCAACGTTATTGCTGCGCCGTCCTGTTGTCCCTCGCGGCATCGCTTTCGATGCCTGCGATGGCGCAGGTCATCGTCGAATACGAGTATCAGCCGAATAAGCTCTACGAGGTGCGGACCGGCCTCGGGATCATGACGCAGATCGAGCTGAGTCCGAACGAGAACATCATCGATTACAGCACCGGCTTCGCCAACGGCTGGGAGCTGACTCGTCGCGACAACGTGTTCTATCTCAAGCCGAAGAACGTCGACGTGGACACCAACATGGTGGTCCGCACCGCGACGAATTCCTATTTGTTCGAGCTCAAGGTGGTGACCACCGACTGGACCTCGCTCGAACAGGCCAAGCGCGCCGGCGTTCATTACAAGGTGTCCTTCACCTATCCGAACAATGCCAGCTTCATCCCCGAAGAGAGCGAAACCGCCAAGCAGGAAACCCGGCAGGAGACGGAGCTGAACACGTCGATCGCCAAGGACCGCTACTACAACTTCGATTACGCGTTCTCGACGCGCACGAAGAATAAGTGGCTCTACCCGGTCAACGTTTACGACGACGGTCAGTTCACCTATGTGCGCATGACCGACCTGACCCGATTCCCGACCGGCAACTTCCCGGCGATCTTCGGTCGCGAGCGCGAGAGCGGCGAGGATTTCGTGGTCAACACCACGGTCGAGAACAACACCATCGTCGTGCATGGCATTTATCCCTTCCTGGTCATCCGCCACGGGAAGAACGTCGTCGGTCTGCGTAGGAACAAGCAAAAGTGAACCAGAATCTACCGCCGAACCAGCCGGGTCAGTCCGGCGACTATAGCTCCGGTCAGGCCGCCAATCCCTATTACACCGAGCCCCCGGTCGATCAATCCTCTCTCGACGCGAACGCGCCGCAGCTCAAGAATCAGGAATCGCAGAAGATCAACACGAAGGCGCTGCTGTTCCTGGGCGGCATCGTGGTGTTGCTGGTCCTGCTGACGGTTCTCGTCGTCATGAGCGCAGGCGGCGACGACGAAGAAAAAGCCGACGCGGCCGGCCAGAAAGAACAGGTCGTGACTCCGCAGGCGCCGTTGACGCTGCGCGATCCGTTGAACCCCGATCCGAACCCGGTCCCGGTCGAGCAGTTGCCGCCAGTGCCGCCGCCGGAGCCGATTCCGGTCGAGCCGACGCCCTCGGGCAATCAGCAGCGCAACAACGCCAACCGCGATCCGTACAATTCGCAGCCGGACGAAGGTCCGCGCGGCCCCACGCTCGCCGAACGCCGCATGGGCGTGACCGAGCGCGGCGGCGGCGGTTATGGCGGCGCGGGCGGTCAGAACGAGGATCCGGTCGCCGCCATGATGCGCAGCATCACGGCCGCGAACGGCGGCGGCGCCGCTGCGGCGCAGCCGCAGGTCAGCGGTTTGGCCGATAAGATCGACCGCGCGAAGTTCCTCAACAACCCCGACACGTTGATGGTCCGCGGCACGTACATCCGCTGCGTGCTGGAAACCCGCATCATCACCGACCTGCCGGGCTTCACGTCGTGCATCGTGACCGAGCCGATCTACTCCATCAACGGCCGTAGCCTGCTGCTGCCGAAGGGCTCGAAGATCTCCGGTAAGTACTCCGGCGAACCGAACGGCCCGCGCGTCGCGGTGGTGTGGGATCGCATCACCACGCCGACCGGCATCGATGTCGTGATGGAAAGCCCCGGCGTGGATAACCTCGGCAGCTCCGGCCACCCGGGCGATTACAACGCGCATTGGGGCAGCCGCATCAGCTCGGCGCTGTTCATCAGTCTGCTCAGCGACGCCTTCAAGTATTTCGGCGAGAAGGAAGGCCCGCAGTCGCAGCAGGTGACCACCGGCGGCGAAGTCGTGACCAAGCCGTACGAGAGCAACACCGCCCGCAGCGTGCAGCGCCTCGCCGACCAAGCGGTCAATAAGGCGATGAGCCGCCCCGCGACGGTCACCATCAATCAAGGCACGGTCGTGAACATCTATGTCTCGCAGGACGTCGATTTCTCGGGCGTGGTGATGAAGCGCTGATCCGCGAGCGTTGAATGGACATCGATAATTCGCCCATCGCGAACGTTTCCAACGAGTTTCTCGAGTACCAATACCAGGTACTCGGGATTCTCGATTACATGAGCTCTCCGGAGGTCACGGAAATCTGCATCAATCGCCCGGGCGAGCTGTATCTCGAAACCCGCAAGGGTTGGGAACGCATCGAGGTGCCGACCCTGACGTTCGAGCGCGCGCGGCAGTTCTGCACCGCGGTGGTGAACGAAAGCAACACCGGTCAGCGCATCACCGACATCGATCCGGTGGTGTCGCTGACCTTCCCGACCGGGCAGCGCGCCCAGTTCGTGATCCCGCCGGCCTGCGACGCAGGCAAATCGTCGATCACGATTCGCTTGCCGGCGAAGCACAACTTCACCCTGCAAAGCTACGAAGAGAGCGGCTTCTTCAAGCAGATTCTCGAGGGCGATCCGCAGATCAGCGACCACGACAAAGAGTTGCTGGAACTGCGCGCCCAGCGCAATTACGCCGAGTTCTTCAAGCGTTGCGTGCTGTACAAGAAGAACGTGGTGGTGGCCGGCGCGACCGGTAGCGGTAAGACCACCTTCATGAAATCGCTGGTCGGCCATATCCCGCACGAAGAGCGTCTGGTGACGATCGAAGACGCGCGCGAACTGTTCATCGATCAGCCGAACGTCGTGCATCTGCTGTATTCGAAAGGCGGGCAGAGCACCAGTAACGTCACCGCGAAGACCTGCATGGAAGCCTGTCTGCGTATGAAGCCGGACCGGATCATCCTGGCCGAGTTGCGCGGCGACGAATCGTTCTACTTCATCCGTAACTGCGCGTCCGGTCACCCGGGTTCGATCACCAGTTGCCATGCGGGCAGCATTTCCCAGACCTGGGATCAGTTGGCGCTGATGGTGAAAGCGTCCAACGAAGGTTCCGGCCTGGAATTCGCGGTCATCAAGCGCCTGCTGATGCTGACCATTGACGTGGTGGTGCACATCAAGTCGCATTCCGGCAAGCGCTACATCACCGGTATCGATTTCGATCCGCAGCGCGCGTTGGGTTTAAGTTCGAGCTGAGTCCCGACACCGCTTTCGCGGCGCAATACCAGACGAGTTTCATCAGAACGGCCGGCATTTCGCCGGCCGCGTTCGTTTGGGCCGCGTTTTCTGCGAGGCTTTCCGAATCTCAGTAACGCGTCGTGCGCAGATGCGCTTCGCCGCTGTGCGCGATTCGGATCGTAAGCCAGCGGTCGTATTCGTCTTCGCTCAACGGCGGTACCTCGCAGCGACACAAGGCGGCGGCGATCGGCGCCACCGTGTTGCTGTGGCCGACGATCAACACGATGTCGCCGCCGACATGCCGGCGACGCAGCTCCTCCGCGAATTCGGCGGCAGGGCGGCGCGCATCGTAAATTTCGAGCTCGCGACCGTATCGTTCCGCCGTCGCCGAAGCCGTCGCGCGCGTTCGGGCGTAATCGGTCGAGTAGATCGCCGTCGGCGGAGCCTCCTGCAGCGACGCCGCGAGCCGCTGCGCGCGCGCTCGTCCTGTCGCGCTCAATTCCGGATCGTTCGCGGGCGCCGTCGCCTTTTCGGCATGTCGGACCAGATGGAAGACGATGTCGGGCTCCGCGGGTTCGCGAACGTCGTGGGCGCAACCGGACGTCAGCGCGAGCGCGGCGCAAGCCGCGATCAGTATTCCGCTCAAGCCGCGCAAAGGCGTCATCCGTTGGGCCTTAGGGTCGAGATCAGGCCGCGCGCGACTTGGAAGCGCGCGGCCGCGTCGGGCAATTCCAGCTTGATCCGCAGCTTGTCCGGGCCGTCCATCTGGTAGTGCTTGGGCTGGCCCTGGATGAGGCGGATCACCGACATCGGGTCGACATTAGGCTTCTCGACGAACTGCAGACGCCCGCCGGCCGCGCCGAGATCGAATTTGCGGATGCCCAACGCGGTCGCATCGAGTTTGAGTTCGGCGGTAGCGAACAGATGCTTCGCCGGTTCCGGCAGCAAGCCGAATCGGTCGATCATCTCGACCTGCAGTTCGCGCAGGCGATCGGCGTCGCGCGCGCCGCTGATGCGTTTGTACAGGGTCAGGCGCGTATGCACGTCGGGCAGATAATCGTCGGGGATCAGCGCCGGAACGTGCAGATCGATCTCCGCGCCCCGCGCGGCGGGTTCGTCCACGTCGGGCAATTTGCCTTGCTTGATGCTGCGCACCGCGCGCTCGAGCAGTTCGGTGTACAGCGAGAAACCGACCTCCGCCATTTGCCCGCTTTGATCCTCGCCCAAGAGTTCGCCGGCCCCGCGGATCTCGAGATCGTGCGTCGCCAGCGTGAAGCCCGCGCCGAGTTCGTCCATCGAGGCGATGGCCTCCAGCCGCTTGCGCGCGTCGGAGGTGATCGTGCGGGCATCGGGAATCACCAGATAGGCGTAAGCGCGATGATGCGAACGGCCCACGCGCCCGCGCAATTGATGCAACTGCGCGAGGCCGAATTTATCCGCGCGGTTGATGATGATGGTGTTCGCGTTCGGAATATCGATGCCGGACTCGATGATCGTCGAGCACAGCAGCACGTTGTAGCGCTGCTTATGGAAATCGAGCATCACCCGCTCCAGCTCGCGTTCCGGCATTTGGCCGTGGGCGATGCCGATGCGCGCTTCCGGCACCAGCGCTTCCAGGTCGCGCTGCATGCGGCCGATGCTTTCGACGTCGTTATGCAGGAAATAGACCTGGCCGCCGCGCGCCAATTCGCGCTGGAAGGCCTCGCGCAGTTGCGCGTCGTCCCATGGCACCACGAAGGTCTGCACCGCCAAACGGTGCGCAGGCGGCGTCGCGATGATCGACAGATCGCGCAGGCCGGCCATCGCCATGTTCAAGGTGCGCGGGATCGGGGTCGCGGTCAGCGTCAGCAAATGCACGTTCGCGCGCAGCGCCTTCAACGCTTCTTTCTGGCGCACGCCGAAACGTTGTTCCTCATCGACGATGACCAGACCGAGGTCTTTGAACTTCACGTCCGGCTGCAGTAGGCGATGGGTGCCGACGATCACGTCGATCTTGCCCTCGGCCAATTTGTCCAACTCGGCTTTGATTTCCTTGGCGGTCTTGAAGCGCGACAGCACTTCGACTTTGAGCGGCCAATCGGCGAAGCGATCGCGCATCGTGCGGTAATGCTGTTCGGCCAGCAGCGTCGTCGGCACCAGCACCGCGACTTGG
>SSGH01000061.1 GCA_008015835.1 Lysobacter sp. | reverse complement strand
GTTTCAACGTCGCCTGCCCGTCGCCCTTGAACAGCGTGCCAGCCGGGCTATCGTTGAGATTCAAATTGAGGAAATGCTTGCCGTTGTCGTTCCAATTCAACTTGAAGTCGTTGGTCTTGGTGACGCCGTTCAACTCGACGTTACCGGTCACCAACTCGCCCGGTTTCAACGTCGCCTGCCCGTCGCCTTTGAACAGCGTGCCGGCCGGGCTATCGTTGAGATTCAAATTGAGGAAATGCTTGCCGTTGTCGTTCCAATTCAACTTGAAGTCGTTGGTCTTGGTGACGCCGTTCAATTCGACGTTACCGGTCACCAACTCGCCCGGTTTCAGCGTCGCTTGGCCATCGCCTTTGAACAGCGTGCCGGCCGGGCTGTCGTTGAGATTCAAGTTGAGGAAATGCTTGCCGTTGTCGTTCCAATTCAACTTGAAGTCGTTGATCTTGGTGACGCCGTTCAACTCGAAGCCGCCGGTGACCAGCTCGCCCGGTTTCAGCGTCGCTTGGCCGTCGCCCTTGACGACGGTGCCGGCCTTCGTGTCATTCAGACCGATGTTGAAGAAATGCAGATCGCGATCGGTCCACTTGAGTTTGAGGTCGGAAAACTTCTCGACGCCGTTCAACTCGGCGGAGCCGGTGAGCTGCTGGCCTTTACCGATGTCCCAAAGTCCGTTGGTCTTGAAGATATCGCCCTGCGGGGACGTGGCCAGATTCGCGTTCAGCAGGCTGCCGTCGCCGAATTTCAGGTCGGCGAGCCACTGCGACGTGCCCTTGGGCGGCTGCGCGTCGAACGAGAGGTTCGCGCTGCCGCCGCGGCCCAAGCCGAAGGTGCCGTTCGCGCCGTAGCTTTCGAGCGATAAGGGCTGCGTGCCCAGCAGCGCGTTGGCGCCGAGCGTGTCGCCATTCTTGAAGAGGTACGAGGCCAAGCCCTGGTATTGGGTCGGCGAGGGCTGGGTGATGCGGCCGGTGAAATCGCCGTCGAACAGCGGCGACTTGAACACCCAGCCACCCGGCGGCGGCGCGGGCGCGGCGACCTGGGTCGAATCCTGAGGCGGCTTGCCGCTCTGCGGCGTGCCGCCGGTGGGCGCGGGCTCTTGCTTCTGCGGGTCGTTCACGGGCGGCATTTCGACTCTCCCCATCGCTCGTCCAAGCGTTTCCCAGGATCGACCGGGGCGGCGCCCCAAGTCAAGCGCCTCGCGGGGATGTCGCGGCCTGCGCGTCTTTACAATCGATCGGCAAGCCCGCACTGTGCCCGCCCGCGGCCGCTCGGGCCGCCGAACGCTTCGCACACCGACTCGCCATGCCGACCCGGATGCTCCACGCCGACCGCGCCGAAGACCGCGCCGAGGCCGTGCGCCTGCTGCGCGCGGGGCGTTTGGTCGCGGTGCCGACGGAAACCGTCTACGGCCTGGCCGGGGACGCGGCGAACCCGGACGCGGTGCGGGCGATTTTCGCCGCCAAAGACCGGCCGACGAATCACCCGCTGATCGTGCATCTGCCTTCGGCCGACCGCATGCCGCGCTGGGCGCGGGACATCCCGCCGACGGCATGGCGCCTCGCCGACGCCTTCTGGCCCGGTCCGCTCACGCTCCTGCTGCACAAATCGGAGTCCGCCTCGACCGAGGCCACCGGCGGGCGGCCCACCATCGGGCTGCGCGTCCCCGCGCACCCGGTGCTGCGCGACTTATTGACGACCTTGGACGGCGGCCTCGCCGCGCCGTCGGCCAATCCGTACCAGCGCCTGAGTCCGACCACCGCCGAGCAAGCGCTGCGCGGGTTGGACGGTCGCATCGACGCCGTGCTCGATGGCGGCCCCTGCGCGGTCGGGCTGGAATCCACCATCGTCGACCTGACCGGCGCGACGCCGCGGATCGTCCGCGCCGGCCCGATCACGCGGGCGCAGATCGAAGCCGCGCTCGGCGAATCGGTCGAACTGCCGGAACGGCACGACGCCGCGGTGCCGGGCAACGTCGCCGTGCATTACCGCCCGCACACTCCCCTGCGGGTGATCGCCAGCGCGGCGCTGCGCGAACGCCTCGCGGCGCTGACCGCCGATGCCCGCATCGCGCTGGCGCATCACAGCGCGGACCTCGCGCCGCCCGCCGTCGGCGTCGTCGCGCATCGCCGCCTATCGGCCGACAAATCCGGCTATGCGCGGGAGCTTTACAGCGCGCTGCACGCGCTGGACGTCGCGAACGCCGAGGCGATCTGGCTGGAGCGTCCGCCGGAGGACGACGACTGGCGCGATGTCCACGACCGTTTAGCGAAGGCGGCGAGCGGGGAGTGAGCGCGGCGGCTCCGCCGCTAACGTTGCAGCAGACTCGCGAACGCGTAATGCGGCATGACCCGCGGCTCCACGCCCGGCGCGGGCGGTTCGCGTAAGCGTCTGCGCAGGTTCGCGTCCACGCGCTGGCGCAGTCGCGGCCCGGGCTTGAAACCGGGCGGCGTCCCGCGGTCGCGCAGCGCGGCGCGTTTGGTCGCGGCGCTGGCCGTCGCGACCGCGATCGGCGGCAGATACGGCATCGGCGCGGCAACAATATCGGTGCGGTTGAACGTGTCGCCGTCGTTGGCTTTGCCGTAGAACGCGACCAACACGCCGTCGGCCTCGATCAAGCCTTGATAGTCGCCGACGAAGAAGCCGTTCGCGTTCGGCGCGGACAGCAGATCGAAGGAGGCGCCGATGCGCTGCTCGGTCCAGGTCGCCCCGCCGTCGCCGGAGCGCGCCAGCCACACGTCGGCGGTCAGCGGCGCGGTCGCGGTGTCGCTGCGCAGATCGTAATAACTCACCGCGACCACGCTGTCGCGACCGACCCGCACGCTCGGCGTGAACGCCGCCACGCCGACGACCGCATTCACCCGGATCGGCGCCGACCACGTCGCGCCGCTGTCGATCGAGCGCGACAGCGCGATGGCGTCGAACGCGCCGCTGCCGAAACGCGCGTCCTGCCACACCGCGTACAGTTCGCCATGGGGCGACGCGGCGATCGTAGGGATGATCGAACCGTCGCGCACGTTCGCGCCGCTTTGCGGGTCGCGCGTGCCGACCGCCAACAAATCGGCGACGTAAATCGGCGCGGACCAGGTCGCGCCGCGATCGAACGAGCGCACGATGCCGACGCGCGCGCGCTGCGGCCCGAGCAGCGGGCGGTCGATCTGGTTGAACACGTCGATCAAGACGCCGTTAGGCAGCACGACGATTTGATTGCCGATGGTTTGATTGCGGCTACCGGGGTCGTGGATCGGCCGCGCCGGCTGCCAACTCGCGCCGCCGTCGACGCTGCGCGCGAAATACGCCGGCCCGCTGTCGTTGGCGTCGATCAATCGGTCCCACACGGCATAGACGAAATTCGCGTCGTGCGGGTCGGCGGTCATCGCGTTCTTATCGTTGAACGCCGCTGCGCCGTCTTGAATCAACGCGATGGGATTGCTCCAGGTGCGGCCATGGTCGAGCGAACGGCTGGCCAACATCGCGTTGGCGGAACCGGCCTGAAACAAACCGCCGTTGGTGGACAGCGCCATCGCATGCACCACGCCGTTCGGCGAATAGCTCACCCAAGGGTCCGAAGCGCGTTCGTAATCGCCGCCGTTGAGGACGCTGCCGCCGCCGCAGCGCGAGAACGGCAGCGGTTGCCGCGTCCAACTGCGACCTCCGTCGAACGAGGTGGCGGCGAGCAACGCGCGCGCCGAGCCGTTCGACCAACGATCCTGCTGCCATGTCCCGACCAGAATGCGCGGGTCCAGCGGATTCGCGGCGAGATACGGCTCGACCTCCGCGTTCGGGTAGAGAATGCCGCTGGCGTCCGCCCCATGGCACTGCGGCGGCAGCGGGCTGAGCCCGGACGCCACGTACAGCGACGGCGCGGCCGGTCGCGCGGGCATCGGCAAGGAGCGAACGGGCGTCGCGCCGGTCGTCGCTTCGACCGATGCGCTCGCGACCGCGGGCGGCGGCGACGCGGCGGATATCGTGCTTGGGTCCGCGGTTTGCGGCGTCGGCCGCGCGCAGCCGGCGATCGCGCAACACAGCGCGATGCACGCAAGCGCGGTCGGCGCGGAAACGACGAGTGATTTCGAAACCGAAGGCGCGACGCGCGGCGACATGGGACTCTCTCCCCGTTCGTATGAACACTGCGCTCGATTCTAATGCGAACGCACCCGCGGCGGGCGTGCGCGATTTGCGCGAACGACTCGGATCGCGCCGAATGCGCAGGCCGGAATCCACCGAGCGCTGTGCGGACTTTGCCGCGATCTCAGCTTCGCCGCGAGGTCGTGCTGCGCCGCGACACGGTGTGCGGCGACGCTCGGATCACTCGGTATCGAAATTGATCCGGACGTCTTTCACCGTGCTGGACAGCAGTTTGATGGTGAATTGACGGAAGAAATGGCGCTTGACCAAGACGTCCTCGCCGTCGTCGAGTTCGGCGTCCACCCAATGGCCCGCTTGACGGTCGATGGCCGATTTCACTTTGCGCGCGACCCGATTTTCGCCGTCGTTGCGCTCGATCGGCACGGTCACCATCACCGGCTCCTGACCGGTCGGCACGATCTCGAGCACCATCTCGCCCGCGGACTCGGCCGCACCGCTGAACTGCAAGCGCCATTTGTTGGAATCGCCGGCGAACGCGGAGGGCGCGGCGAGCAAGGCGAACGCGACCAGCGATGCGGGAACGAAACGCGAGCGGGTGAAGAGGCGTCGGATCATGCGGAGCACCGTAGCGACGAACGGGCCGAGATTCTAGACCCAAGCGCGCGTTTCTTGCCGCGCGTCGCGAAACCTCGTCGCGAAACTGATGGCGAACGCTCAGTTAGATGAACCGCGGATGCCGTCTGCGCGCATCCGAGACGCTGGAGACGGGTCGCGGCGAGCGCGGCGCGACGAACGGGTCGGTAAGATCGCGCCGATGAACGCCGCCCGACCGCTTTCGCCGCCCGTCTCGATACCCCGACACCGCTCCTCGCTCGCGACCGCCGTATTGCGCGCGCTCGCGATCGTCGCCTTGCCGTTCGCGCTCGCCGGCTGCGTCGACGGCGAGCCGCAGCCGACGCCCGAAGAGGTGCGCGCGACGTTGAAGCGACTGATCCCCGCCCGCGTGCCCGACCGACCCGGTTGGGCGACCGATATCCAATCGGCGCTCGCGGCGATGGAGATCGAGCCGTCGTCGCAGAATCTGTGTTCGGTGCTGGCGGTGATCGAACAAGAATCGACGTATCGCGTCGATCCGGCGGTGCCGGGCTTGGGCAAGATCGCGCTGGGCGAAATCGAAGCGCGCGCCGCGCGCATGCATGTGCCCGCGTTCGCGGTGCGCGCCGCGCTGCGATTGGAATCGTCTAACGGCGAGTCCTGGGAATCGCGGATCGCGGCGGCGAAAACCGAGAAACAACTGAGCGATCTCTACGAAGAAATGATCGCCTCGGTGCCGTTGGGTCGACGTTTTCTCGCCAAAGCCAACCCCGTGCGCACCGGCGGGCCGATGCAGGTGAGCATCGCCTTCGCCGAAGCGCATGCGCGCGAGCGAACGTATCCCTACGCCGCGGACGGGTCGATCCGGCGCGAAGTCTTCACGCGGCGCGGCGGCGTGTATTTCGGTATCGCGCATTTGCTCGACTATCCGGCCTCGTACCCCAAGCCGCTGTTCCGCTTCGCCGATTTCAACGCCGGCCACTACGCCAGTCGCAACGCCGCGTTTCAGAACGCGGTGTCGGTGGCGGGCGGCATCAAGTTGGATTTAGACGGCGATTTGCTACGCGGCGCGAAAGCCGACGGCAAGGATGCGATCGGCGCGACCGAAGCCGCGGTGCGTCGATTGGCCGAGCCCCTGGGCATGACGCACGAACAAATCCATCGCGACTTGGCGTTGGGTCGACGCCATGCCTTCGAGCGCAGCGATCTGTACGCGCGGGTCTACGCGATCGCCGACCGACGCAACGGCGCGCCGCTGCCGCGCGCCACGCTGCCGAGGATTCGGCTGCACAGCCCGAAAATCACGCGAAAATTGACCACCGAGTGGTTCGCCACACGCGTGGATGGGCGCTATCGCAATTGCATGGCGCGCGCGAAGAAAGGTTAAGGACGATCTGAATCAGGCTGGTCTGAATCAGGCCATCCTGCCGTGACCACTCCGTGAGCGCGCCATCCCTGGCGCGGACGCTCCGAAGGGCTCAACGTGTCTCTCAGGCGACCGCGCTACGGCCGACGCATCGCCGAAGCGAGCGCTTGTCCGGCGCCCGCCATCCAATCCTGTCGCTGTTGGTCGAGCGTTTTCACGGCATCTTCGCCGTTCGCCAGCGCATCCTTGACCGGCTGCGGCGCGGCATCGCCCAAACTGTCGACGTAGGCCTGCAGCGCGCGGCGCTTCTCCTCGGCTTCGGCGCGCAGCTTATCGAGTTCGCGCATGCCTTCTTGGAACTTCGACCACAGGCCGTTCCAAAGCTGGGTCGGATCGGCGGTTTTGCCGCCGCAGTCGCAGCCGGACGCGGCCGCACCGAGACACGCCAGCCACTTTGCGGGATCGAGGCCCGGCGGGGTCGGCCAGCCGGGCGGCCATGACGTCGGGAACGGCAACGGCGGAAACGGCAGTCCGCCTTGCGCGCCGCCCGCGCCAGACAAACCCGAAAAACCCGCGAATCCCGGCAAATCGATTCCGATCGGGCAGCCCAACGCGGCGTGCGAGATGGCCAACGCGCCCGCGATCAGGAACAGCAGCAGGGCCGCCGCCAACAGGGCGATCGCGGCGACGGTGCACGCCATCGCGGCGGCCGCTAAGCCGGGCGCCAACGGTTCGGGCATCGACGACAGGATCGCGAGCACGATCGCGGCGACGCCGCACAGCACGCCCATCACCGCCAACATCCCGCAGAAAAACAAAAACAGCAGACTGCCGCCGTACAGCAGCGCGCACACCAATCGACGGAACATCTCGCCCCCTTTGATCGGCGCCGATGCGCCGCGATCGTCGTCTCCGCGCATCGCGCGGCCCCATCGCGATCAACGCGAGCGCGCGCGACGAACGGCCACGACGATGCCCCGAGGCTGCGCTCGGGGCACCGCGGCCCACGGTCGCGACGACGGCTTGACGCGAAGGTCGAGAGCGTTCGCCGATTTCCGGCCGCCGCCGCGCACGGCCCATCCGTGGCCGTGCGCGGCGTACGCGTTCGCGATCCTTGCGAACGCGGGCGGGCTCCGAACGCAGCGTGCACGCGTCGCGTCCGGAAAGGCGGGCGCTCCGTGCCCGCATGAGGCCATGCATCCCGCATGGCGTGTGTCGCGATGGAATCGGGAAACTTCGCCGCATCGCGCGAGCGACGGCACGAACGAGCGAACGTGCGCCGTCGCCTGCGCTCGCATACGCGCCGCGCGAAGCGCGCGCAAGCCGCCGCATCGCGTACGGCCGTCGCGTTCGATGCGGCGGATCAAGAAGGAGGAGCTGCGGCGAAAATCGGAATATGCGGTCTGCGGGGCACAGGGTTCGCTCCATGAAATCGACGGTCGCCGAATCGTTTTCCGTTCGACGGCTTCGCGCGAGCCCCTGTGCGTTCGATGCCGATGCTTCGGCGATCTCGGTTCCGTTCGCGCTGGGCGAGACTACAAAAGCGGATGTTGTTTCGACGTTAAAGCGAACGACGCGGTTCTGCGACTGCGGTCGCTTTTCCGAACGCGCGCACGCCATGCGCGGCGATGGCGCAGCCGCGATTCGCGAGACACGCGAATCGTCGTCGCCGCGCGAAAAAACGATTTTAGCGGTTATTTTTCGGCGTTTTCGACGACGGCGACGGCACGAAGCGCGGCCAACGATCATCGCCTTCGCACGCATCGTGCGCATGCGGTCGTGCGTACGAAGCGGCGCGGCGACGCGCGATGGCGTTCAGTGTTCGCTCATGCTCGCGAACCGTTTCGGCGCTTGCGCGCCGAAATCGCGGCCGCTGCGTCGCGAATGCGCGCGACGCATGCGGCGGCGCGGACGCGGCTCAGCGCCCGCCGAGCAGGGTGTAGGCCTCGTAGGCGGCGCGCAGGCCCGAGGTGGCCGCGCCTTCCATCGTGCCCTGCCATTCGTAGAAGCTGCTGGTGTGTTCGCCCGCGAACAGCACGTTGCCGACGGCCTTGGCTTCGTTGTGGGCGATGGTGGTGAAGTAGCCGGGGCGATGGCAGGCGTAGGCGCCCTTGCTGTACGGGTTCAGCGACCAGTTTTCGGCGTGCGCGAGGAACTCGCCGTTGGCTTTGCGCTGCGCCGCGGCGGTCGCGCCGGGGAGCACGCGCTCCAATTCGCCGACGAAACCCGCGGCGTGACGCTGCGCGCGTTTCGGGTCGAGGGCGCGCGCTTGCGCGCCGCCGAGCAACTGCGCCAGCACGCCCTGCGATTCGCCGCCGCGGCTGGGGTTGGTCTCCCACGTGCTCTGCAGCGCCGGATTGTCGCTGCAGCCGGTGCCGTTGCAATCGTGCTGCAGGTACCAGTACGAGCTTTTGAACCCGACCAGCAATTTGGCGTTGTCGCTCATCGTCGCGTTGGCGATGGCCTGACGCTTCCAATCGGGCATGCCGAGACTCGCGTGCAGTTGCACGTTGCGCAGCACGCTGAACGGCAGGGTCAGCACCACCGCGTCGTAATCGCTCTGCGTGCGGCGACCGCCCACGTCGAAGGTGAGACGCACGCGCCCGCTGGCGAGTTTGCGCACGTCGACCAAACGGTGCCCCAGCGCGACCGGCGACGGCAGGCTTTGCGCCAAACCGGTCGCGATCTTGTCGTTGCCTTCGACGATATGGAAATGGCTGTCGCCCTCGCCGCCGAACGACGCGAACTTCGCGCGTTTATCGGCGTAGGCGAACCGCAGGAAGCCGACCGCGCTTTGCTCGTCGAGGCCGGCGCCGTACTCGGCCGCGTAGGCCGCGCCGATCACGCCGCGCAGCAGATCGCCCGCGCCGTACAACTGCAAATAATCTTCCAGGGTCATGAAATCGAACAGCGCATCCGCCTCGGTGTGGCGGTCGGCGGTGGGATAGCTCAGGGTCTCCAGGTCTTGCCGGATCGACGCCGAGAAGCCGCGGAATTCTTCCAACACCTGCGCCTCGGTGTAGCGCTGGCCGCCGAAGTCGAAATAGCGCTGACCGGGGAACAGCGATGCGTCTTCCAACGTCAAGCCGAACGCGCGCGCATAGCCGAGCATCGTGTGATGCGAGCGACCGATGAATTCGCCGCCCAACTCCACCGTTTGCCCGGGGAAATACCCGCGCAGGCTGCGCACGCGGCCGCCGACGCGCGCATCGGCGTCGAACACGCGGGCGGTCACGCCCAGACGCGTCAACTCCGTCGCGCAGGCCAGACCGGCCAAGCCGGCGCCGACCACCGCCACGTTGCCGCGCAGGCCGAGTTTGGCCATCGCCAGCCGGCTGAGATTCGCCGCGTTGACCCACGCGGTGGGCGCCATCGCGCCGGCCGAAGCGGCGGCCACGCCCGCGATCGCGCCCTGCGCGAAGCGGCGACGCCCGGCATCGCGCGGGCCGTCTTGCGCGGCGGTGTCGTTCGCCTGGCCGACGACCTCGTCGGCCGAGCGGCCGGTCCGTTCGCATTCCGCGCTCAGGCGCGCTAAGCGCCGCAACTGCGCCATCAAGGTGGTACGCGTCATTGATGATCCCCCGGTTTCGTTCGCTGTTCGGTTCGAAAATCGATTCCACTTTCGTGTTCGACCGAAACGCCGGCGCAAGCCGCCGGGTCGCCGTGAGCGACACGTCTTCCTTGAACGGAGCCCCCTGGGCGTTTCGTCGATGCGGGCGCATCCCCATGCGCCCCGATGCCCGGCATAGTGCCACAGTCCGACGCGGATGCGTCGGTCGCGCATCCCGGATTCATGGCCCCGACGCTGCCGCACCGATGCGGCGCGAAGTCTGCGCCGTGGCGACCGTCGACAACCGCCTGGACCGCGACTCAGATCTCCGGCGTGTTCGACTCGATCACCTTCATCGCCTCTTCGGCGCGCCGCTGCGCTTCGCGGGCTTCTGCTTCGGGATTCGCCGGCGCTTGCGCTGCCTGTCCGGGCGGCGCGTCGTCCACGCCGGGCACGGCGATCGTGGGTTTGACCGGCGGCGTTTCTTCCGCGGCGGTTTCGAGCGCGGCGGGCGGCGCGGGTTTCGGCGCGGGCGGCGCGACCGCGATGGGCGGCGGCGACGGCACTTGATTCATCACGCCGTAGGCGAAGACCGCCGCGGCGATCAGCAACCCGAGAAACAACACGCCGCCGCCGATCTGCATCGGCGAGGAAGAACGCGCGGCGCGCGACGCGGCGGCGCGGGACACGGTCGCGCGCGGGGCGCTTGCGGAGGCATTCACCGCGGGCGCGGGCGGCGGCGCGGAGGCTTTGAAGGTGGCGCGATTGCGCGGCAATTCCGGCAAGCCGACCAACATCTCGCGCAGCGCCGCGCCGTCGATCAAGCGCAGCCGCGTCTGTCGCTGCGCGGCCAATTTCGCTTCGGGCGAAAATTCGCCGCCGCAGATCAACACCGCGCCGCTCGCCGTTTCGGCGGTCATCGCCGCGATCAAGCCGTTCACGTCGTGCATCGCCACCTGCGGCGCATTCCAGTGCTTGCAGTGCACCAGCACGTATTCGCTTTGCCGGCGCAGCTTGAAGTCGATGCCGCGGTCGAGGCCTTGCGCGTTCGCGCAGCGCTCCACGTCCCAGCCTTGCTCGCGATAGTGCGCCTCGAGCATGCGTTCGAAATCCGCGCGCCCGAAACGAACGGGCGCGGCGGAAGGCGCTTGGATCGGTGTCGATTCCGTCATCGGTGCGGCCCCAGAGCGGAGGAGTGCGGTCGCGGTTGCGGCGGTGGCGTGTTGTAGCGCGTGCCCGGGGCCGGGTTCAAGTCGACGCCGTCGCGGAATCGACCGCGAACTCGACCGCGAAGCCTGCGGCGAACTCGATCGCCGCGCACACCGCCGCGGCCTGCGCGGCGTCGCACTGCTCCGGCGTGGCGCGCGGGCTGTCGGGATAGACCTCGGTGGTGGTGACGAAGCGCGCGCCGGTGATGCCCGCGCACAGCCCCAATTCGCGCAGCGGATAGCGGATCACGCCCGGGGCCACCACCGGCGAGCCGATGATCTCGCCCTGCGCGTCGGCCGGCGCGATGTGGGTCACGTCCGACACCGCCGCGATGATCGCCGCTTGGAATTCGGGCTGCGGGCGTTCGGTGTCGTCGACGAGATAAAAGCCGTCGGGAATCGTGCCGGGCTCGGAGTCTTTGCCGTCGCGCGCCGCCAGCGCCGGCCGAAACTCGGTTTCGTCGGTGTCGGTGGTTTCGTGCAAATCGATATGCGCGAGAAAACGGCCGCGCAACGGTGCGATCAAGCGCAGCAGCGCCGCCGATTCTTCGGCCGGGCTGTCTTCGCGGAAGGAGCGGTTCGGGTCGATGGCGTGCGCGTTCCAACGGTGAATGCGTTCGTACGCCCACGGGCTGACGCAGGGCGCGACCAGCAGATTCGCACGACCGGCGTAGTCTGCCGCGTGCCGCTCCAGAAACCGCAGCGCGCCGCGCACGCCGCTGGTTTCGTAGCCATGCACGCCGCCGGTCACCAACACGCAAGGCAGGTCGTCGCGCCAGCCGCGGCTGCGCACCGCGAACAGCGGGTAGCGGCCGTCCGGCGAATAGTCCAGTTCGCCGTACTGGATCACGTCGAAGCGGTCGCGCAGCGCGTCGATCGCGCGCACCACATCGTCCGCATAGCGCCGACGCGGGCGCTGCTGCGCGCGCCACTCGGCTTTTTCGGCCGCGCCCCAGGGCTGCCCCGGCGTGCCGATGGGATAGAACCGCGTCGTCGTCATGGTGGTTGTTCCCCGAATGCCGGCGCAGTGTAAACCGCGTTCGCGCCGGAAGCCGAGCATCCCCGCCAAGCGTGGCGCCGCGCAACCGCGATTCATGATGCAGTGCGTCATGCCCTTTCGGGCAATGGCTGGGATGCTCGGAGGGGCGCAGGATCGACGCGCGTCCTCGCTGATCGAGGCGCCTTCGCCGTCGCAGAGAGTGGGCTTCGATATTTCGCTTCGATCAGGGAGAGGTGCTATGCGTCGTATGTCTTCAGGCTTCGTGTCGACCGGGCTGTCCGCGGTGTCGACGGCGCTCTCGGCAGCCGCGCTCTCCGCGCTTGCGCTTCCGATACTGGGCATCGCGGGCCTGTCGCTGTCCGGCGACGCGCTCGCCCTCGACTGCGGCGCCAACAACGGCTTCACCTGCAGCGGCACCGCCTCGCAGTACGCGGGCGGCTTCAACCCGAGCGTGGGCAGCGGTGGCTTCGGCGGCGCCAGCGCCTGCACGCCCACGCGCACGCCGGTGGTCTACATCCACGGCAACGGCGACAGCGCGATCAGCTTCGACATGCCGCCGCGCACGGTCGCCGGCTACACCACACCGACGTACTCGGTGTACGACGAACTGAAATTCCGCGGCTACAAGGATTGCGAATTGTTCGGCATCACGTATCTCAACGCCACCGAACGCGGCGCGCCGCAGAACAACTATCACAGCCCGACGAAGTACCAGATCCTCAAGACCTTCATCGATGCGGTGAAAACCCACACCGGCAAAACGCAGGTGGACATCGTCGCGCATTCGATGGGGTCGAGCATGGCGTTGGCCATGATGAAGTACTACAGCTACTCGGGCAGCGTGCGCCGTTTCGTCAACATCGGCGGCGGCCTGCGCGGGCTCAATACGTGCTACGCCACCGGTTATCAATCGGCCTTGGCGCCCACGTGCAATGCCGAAGCCTACGTCTACCCGTACAATTACTACACCTTCGGCTATTACCCCAGCACCGGCGTGGTGTTCTACGGCTACAACCGTTGGACCGGCAGCGGCAGCGACAGCCTGCGCGCGATGCCGTCTCAGTACCCGAGCATCGGCTTCTACACCATCACCGCCGGCCTATACGACCAGGTGCACTGCTTCACCTCCAGCTACAGCAGCGGCTGCAGCAGCGGCGCGCTGTTCAACTCGACCACGAACGTCAAGGCGCAGGTCGACATCGGTTTCGGCAGCAGCACCTACAGCTACGATTGGGACTGGGCCGACGGCAGCCCCTACAACTCCGGCGGCGGCGACACCAGCAACGGCATCGGCCATTTCCGCTCGAAAACCAACGCCGGCCGCATCGTCTACAACATGCTCGCCACCACCTGCACCACCGGCTGCGCGAACGGCTATGCGGGGGTGAATGGGCCTTCGTTCAATCGGTGACGATCTCGCAGCGAAAGAGCGGTGCGCTTAAGCGCACCCTATGCGGGATGAGGTGTCTCCATCATCCGGGGCAGGCGTCGTCCATATCCCCCACCAACACCCCGTCCAGCACCATCCGCACCATCGCGTCGATGCCGTATTGGCGCTGCTCGGCCGACCAGCGCTCGTCGCGGCGAAGATGATCCGACACCGCGCACACCGCGAGCGCTTGCACGCCGCGATGCGCGGCGGCGATACCGTACAAACCCGCCGCTTCCATTTCGATGCCGAGCACACCCATCGCAGACAGCGTATCGATCAACGTCGGGTCGGGACCATAGAACAGATCGCTGCTGAACACGTTGCCGATCGCCACACGCACGGCCGCGCGCTGCGCCGCCTCCGCGACCCGCGATAACAACTCGTAACCGGCGATCGCGGCGAAATCCATGCCGCGAAAACGCGTGCGATTGACGCCCGAATCGGTGCAGGCGCCCTGCGCCAGCACGATGTCGCCCAGTTGCAGTTCGTCGGCGACCGCGCCGCAGGTGCCGATGCGCACCAGGCGACGCACGCCGTATTCGCGCACCAGTTCCGTCGCGTAGATCGACGCCGACGGAATGCCCATGCCGGTGCCCATCACCGAGACGCGGCGACCGCGCCACAGGCCGGTGAATCCGCTCATCGCGCGGACGCGGGTCACTTCCACCGCGTCGGTGAGCAACGTGCGCGCGATATGCTCGGCGCGCAGCGGATCGCCGGGCAGCAGCACGGTCTCGGCGAAGTCGCCCGGTTGCGCGGCGATATGCGGTGTGGGCATCGGCATTCCTCAGGACGAAACGGGCAGCGCCGTGCCATGGCGCAGCGGCGGAATATCGAAATGGCGCGCGAGCGTTTGACCGAGATCGGCGAAGCTCTCGCGCACGCCGGCATCGCCGGGCGCGAGACCGCCGCCCACGGCGAGCAGAGGCACGCATTCGCGGGTGTGATCGGAACCGGGCCACGTCGGGTCGTTGCCGTGATCGGCGGTGAACAGCAGCAGATCGCCGTCGCGCGCGAGCCGCAACAACGCCGGTAGCCGCGCGTCGAAACGCTCGAGCGCTGCGGCGTAGCCGGCGACATCGCGGCGATGGCCGTATTCCGAATCGAAATCGACCAGATTCACGAAGGTCAAGCTGCCGTCGGATGCATCCGCGAACGTCGCTTCGGTGGCGTCGATCAAGGCGTCGAGGCCGCTGGCGGGAATCGCGCGGCCGATGCCTTGCCCCGCGAAGATGTCCGACACTTTGCCGACCGCCAGCACGTCGCGCCCGGCGTGCGTCAACGCATCCAACAGCGTCGGCGCCGCGGGCGGCACCGCGTAATCGTGGCGATAACCGGTGCGACGAAAACTCGCGGGGTCTTCGCCCACGAACGGCCGTGCGATCACCCGCGAGATGCGGTAATCGTCGAGCAGTTCGCGCGCGATGCGGCAACTCTCGTACAGCCGCTCCAAGCCGAAATGCGTTTCGTGCGCGGCGATCTGGAACACCGAATCGGCGGACGTGTAGACGATGGGTTTGCCGGTCGCGATGTGTTCGACGCCGAGCGTTTCGATGATGGTCGTGCCCGAAGCCCGACAATTCCCGAGCGTGCCCGGCAAACCGGCGCGCTCGCAGAACGCGGTGAGCAATGCCTGCGGAAAACTCTCGCGCTCCGCGGTGAAATAGCCCCACTCGAAATCCACCGGCAGGCCGCACATTTCCCAATGCCCGCTGGTGGTGTCTTTGCCGGTCGAACGTTCGCGCATCGCCGCCCACGTCGCGCCTGGCGCAGGCATCGCGTCCGCGCACGGTTCGCGGCCGTGCGCGCGCGCATGCGCGGCGTGCAGACCGAGCGCGCGCAAATGCGGCAGCGACGGCGCGCAGCGTTCGAGAATATGCCCGAAGGTGTCCGCGCCTTCGTCGCCGAAGCGCGCGGCGTCGGGCGCAGCGCCGATACCGAGCGAATCCAACACGACGAGCAGCGCGCGCGACATTGTCGTCTCAATAACCGTCGGCGGTGCCGGACGCGCGGCCGTTCAACACCGCCAGCACGTCGTCGAGCAACGCGCTGGCGCCGATGCGGAACCGCGCGGGCGTCGCCCAGTCCGGCCCCATGCGCGCATCGGCAAGTTCGAAATACGTCGCCGCGTCGGCGACCGTGCGAATGCCGCCGGCCACTTTCAAGCCGCAGGGCGCGCCCGATTCGGCGATCGCGTCGAGCATGATCCGCGCCGCCTCGGGCGTGGCGTTCACCGGCACTTTCCCGGTCGAGGTCTTGAGAAAATCGGCACCATTGCGCAGCGCGATGTCGCAGGCGCGGCGAATCAGGGCCGCGTCGCGCAATTCGCCGGTTTCCAGAATCACTTTGAGCGCGGCGTCCGCGGGCATCGCGTCGCGGCATTCGGCGACGATGCGCGCGCCGATCGCCTCATCGCCGTCCAGCAGTGCGCGCCACGGAAACACCACATCGACTTCCTGCGCGCCCGCCGCCACCGCGCGTCGCGTTTCGCGCACCGCGCGCACCGCGTCGGCGGAACCGTCGGGGAAATTCGTCACCGTCGCGACGCGCACCGTCGGCGGTGCGCTCGCATCCAAGCGCGCGCGCGACGCGACAATATGCTCGGGATAGACGCAGACCGCCGCCACCGCGCCGTGCGGCGTACGCGCGCGATCGCACAAGGCGGCGACCCGCGCGGGCGTGTCGTCTTCGCCGAGCGTGGTGAGATCGAGCGCCGCGAGGACGCACAGGGCGAGGAGTCGTTCGGTCATGCGCACGACGATAACAAGGTCCGTCGCACGCGAATGCTGACCCAGCTCAAGTCGGCGGCTGAAAAACGACGACCTCCGCCGCCGTCGAAGCGCGCGTCGCGCTCCGACCGGGCTTACGGCGCGGCTGTCGGCGCGGTCGTCGGCGTGGTCGTTGGCGCCGTCGAGTCGTCCGGCCAGCGGCAGGCGTCGATCTCGCGCGCCCGCAAGGCATCGCGCGCCTGTTGCGTCGCGTCCCGGCGTAAGCTCATCTCGTACGGCACGATGGTCGGCTCGTCGCTAAGCCCCTGCGCGATCATCCCGTGGATGCGCCATTGCAATCGATCGCCGCGCAGCGTCGCCGTCGCCAGATACTTCGCGCCGTTGCGACTGCTGGTCAGCACCAGACTCGCGGTGTCGCTTTTCGGGCCCGTCTCCACGCCGACCACCGAGGCCGCATCGCCCTCGTCGATCCGCGACAACCCCAGCGTCGCGGCGGAATGCGTCCCGCACAACCGCTCGCGTTCGCGCACCAGCACGATCTCGAAGGCCCCGCAGTCCCGCTGCGGCGCGTTCGCGTCGCACCATTTCGCCGACCACACGCCCTCGAAACGCGATTGCGCGTCCTGCGCGGAAGTCGCATCGCCGAACGTCGCGCCGAACGATGCGCACGCCATCATCACACCGAAGATCCACCACTGTCGCGACATCGCATACGTCTCAAAAGAGTCATCGATGATGGGGCGGGCGAAAAAACGACCGGCCGCATCTGTGCGACGATGGTACCGCCGCATCGCTCCTCATGCCATTCGCGCGACAGTGGCCGCCCTTCATCCCACAACCGATCGAATCCGGAAGATCGGCTCCCCAGCAGTCCCTCGACGGAGAACGACACCATGATTCCCAAGAACACCGTTTGCCTCTGGTTCGACGGCGACGCGCTGGATGCCGCGACGTTCTACGCCACCACCTTCCCCGACAGCGCGGTCAACGCCGTGCATCGCGCGCCGGCCGATAACCCGTCCAGCCCCGAAGGCGCAGTGCTGACGGTCGATTTCACCGTCCTCGGCATTCCCTGCCTCGGCTTGAACGGCGGCAGCGCGTTCAGACACAGCGAAGCGTTTTCGTTCCAGGTCGCCACCGACGACCAAGCCGAAACCGATCGCTACTGGAACGCCATCGTCGATCACGGCGGCCAAGAAAGCGCCTGCGGCTGGTGCAAGGACAAATGGGGCATCTCGTGGCAAATCACGCCCCGCGCGCTCACCGAGGGTTACACCAGCTCGGATCGCGCCGCCGCCAAACGTGTGTTCGAAGCGATGATGACGATGGGCAAGATCGACGTCGCGGCGATCGAGGCCGCCATGCTGGGTTAAAAAGACGAAGCGAAACCGAAATCGACGCCCGCGAACTCGCGCGTTCTCGCCGCGCGCCTCCTCCATGCGGCCGAACCAATGCGACACGCCCGCATCGATGGCCGGATGTCGACACAGGGCGCGCACGGTGCGCTAGACTGCCTGCGCGCAAGGTCACGCGTAACCGCCAAGGAGTGCCCGTCGTGTCGCAGCAAGTTCAAACCATCATCAGCCTCAACGGCGTCGCCAACGGCTCGGGCTTCACTAACCAACAGCCCACCGTCGTGTTCGAGAACTTGCCCTACGGGCCCTGGACCGCGCTGTCCTCGCCGCGCGCCGCGTCCGGCAAGGTCATCGGTTTCGCCGATCCCTCGCAGTACAAGATCGCGCTGTTCGCGGTCGAATCGCGCGGCGAATACACCGGCAACACCGCCTGGTTGACCGATATCGCCGCCGACGGCACGTTTCAGTTGCAAGTGGACCAAGCCGCCGCGCTGTATTTCGCGCTGTTGATGACGCCCTCATTCGCGACGAGTTATTTTTCGCAAACCTTCCCCAGCGGCAGCGGTACGACCGACAGCCTCCCCACGCCCGCCGACCATCCCGGCGACGTGCTGTTGATGCTGGAAATGCCCGCCGGCCTCAATCGCAGCATCGTCGTACCCCAAATCTACGGCTTGCCCGAACTGCGTCCGGGAGAGGACTGGGTGAATACGATGGGCGGCGCGCTCTCGCGCACGCTTCAACCCATGAACCAAAGCAACGCGCCCAATCCGAATCAATTGACGCCGCAGTCCACGATGAACCTGTGGCAGATGATGGTGAACAACAGCAACGCCGCGTTCTGCATCGTGGCGCAGCCGAAGAATCCCGACGGAAGTCTGGGCGCCGGGGCCTTCGCGGCCGGCGTGTACGTCTACATGAACGAAATGTACCTCGTCGCCGGCGCCGGCCCGCGTTACGACAATTCGATCGAGCCCATCGTCGTCACCGCACCGCTTCTGGACTGGGCGATGTTCCCGCCTTCGATGGTGCAACTCAACATGACGCTGACCATCCTGCCGGAACGCGCGATGGTCTCCATCGACGTGATGCAGGTCGAGGCCTCGCTGATCTACACCTTCCTCAAACTGCTGTACGAGGTCGAGAAAAAAATGATGGAGCTGATGTTCGCCGAGATTTGAAGATCGAAGCGTCGCGGCAGGACGCGGAATCGCAAGATGCCGCGCCTTGGCGGCGCCGATTCCTCCGCCTGCCCGCTGCCTCACATCTCCGGCGTCGTTTTCTCGATCACCTTGATCGCCTCGTCGGCACGGCGCTGCGCTTCGCGAATCTCGGCGGCGGTGAGGGCACGCGGGGCGGGCGCGGTCTCGACCCGAGGCGCATAACGATCGTCGTTCATGCCCGCGGCCTGCGCGACATAGCCCTGCGGAGGCGGCTGCGGCGCGGGCAAGGCGACGGCGGACCTCGTCGTCTTCGGGGCGGGCGTCGCGATGCTCTGCATCGTGCCGACGACGAGGCGCAGCCCCAGCCAGAGCGAGAAGAACATCAGAAGCGCCATCGCGATCTTCGACAGCGCCCAGATCAATGCCGCATTCCCCGCGCGCGACATCATGCGCGATCCGACGCGCTTGCCCGCCCGCGACGCCTCGCCGCGAATGCGGTCCTCCGCCGCCGACAGCATGCGTTCGCCGACGTTCGACGCCAGCGAGCGCACCGCGTCGCGCTGCGCTCCTCGCGCGGCCGCGGACGGCGGTTCGGCGATCGGCCCCAGCATCTCGCGCAGTGCGTCGCCGTCGATCAAGCGCACATGCCCTTGACGGTCCGCGGCGTCTTGCGCGGCGCGCGTGAACTCGCCGCTGCTGATCAGAATCGCACCGGTCGCGCCCTCGTTCACCATGATGCCGAGCAGTTCGTGCACCGCATTGTGCGGCACCTGCTTCGCGTTCCAATGCTTGCATTGCACGAGCACGTAGTCGTGTTGGCGACGCAGCTTGAGATCGACGCCGCCGTCGAAACGACTGCCTCCGCTGCCGGTGCCGCAATGCTCCACGGTCCAGCCCTGTCCGCGGTAATACGCCGCCAGCAAGCGCTCCAATTCGGCCCAATCGACCCGCGTCATCGCATCGTCGCGACGCCGACGCACATTCTTCAATCCCTGCATCCCACCCCTCCCGTGGAATCCTTCGCCGCGCGCGATGCGCCCGCGACCACAGCCCGCACAAGCGGACCGCTCGCATTCTCGACGCGGCTTCGTTCGGGCGCAAGGCATGCTGCCGAAGCGATACGTTCGCGATCGACGAAGCCTATCGGGAGGCCTGCGGCTCGCCAGAGGGTGCGCCAGTCGAAAGTGTCGTGCGGCCTTCGTATCGAACCATGCGGGATGCGTCGAAGAAGGCGCATAACGCTTGGCTCATCCGCCTAACGGCAGTCGATACGACTCACCGGCGCAGTCTGAACATTCAATCTACGAAGCGCCGCAGACTATTTCCAAGCGCCGAGATAACCCGCTTCGGCATTCTTTTCGTGGACTTCCCGCCGATACTCCAGCCAGATGAGATCCGCCCAGTCGTTCATGCCGAACCGTTCGTAACGCGGGATTCTGGCGATCTCCTGGAGAAAGCCTCGCTCGATTCCGGAAGCGAACCCCTCGACGCTGTACGTATTGCATTCCAGCAGGATGCGCTCGAACGGCCAATGCTTGAATGCGTAGCTCGCGCCCGCCATGAAGCCGTACGTGCCTGCGCCGGTCCTTCTGTGCTGCGGCGAGGTAATGCACGCCATCTTCGCGTGACCGCTCGCCAAGTTGGCGTCGTAGATGGAGACGTAGCAGACCGGGACGCGAGGGGATTCGGAGATGCACAAGAAGTGGGCCAGCGTCCCCGCCCACAAATGCGTTCCGAACGCTTCCGGGTCCGGCGTCGCGCCTCGATACCGCCAAACGCGCGCGTTCTCGACCGCGGTGAACCACTGGTACAGCATGTCGACGTCGGCCGGTCGCACGGGCTTGAGTTCGATCTTCATGGTGTTTTACCCGTCGTTTGGCCCGCGTCTGATCCGACATCCACCCCGGAGAACGAGGGGAATTCTTGTCGCAGCGTTCGCATGATTTCGTTCTCGGCATTCGACATCCAATTTCCGGCGCCCGACGAGGAAAGACAGCGCGCATCGGCCGCGTAAATCCGCATCTCCAGATTGCGGAACTCCGCCCGAACGCTGGGTGGGATCTCTTGGAAGGATTCGCTGGTCGTTTCTCTGAGCGCTTCCTGTTCCGCTTCGCTCAATCCCCTTCGATCGAAGCCATTCGCCAGGGTCTCTTGCAAATGCCTCTGCAGGACATCTTCCGCCACCGCGCGCGATTCGTAAGGACCGTAGGGCGTCCGAAAACCGGCCGACGCCATGCACGCTCGCCATGATTCGCTCAGATCGCGATACGCTTTCGATGCGGCGTACTCCCGCATCAGTTCGACCGTACGCGCGTGCATTTCCGCAGGCGCGAGACTGTCGTTGATGACGCTCGCCGTACGCACCGCGCATTTGGTCGCGACCTCTTCGGCCTTGGCGGCTTGCTCTTTCGTGAGTTTCGGCGGTTCGACCGGCGATGCCGCGGCCTTTCGCGTCGCCTCCAGCGATTCGAGGTACTCCTCGACCACGCCGAACCCGTACTTGCTTCGAAACGCCGCGATGTCGTTGCCTTTCAGACTCGCGACCGGGCTTCTCGGTTCGTCCATCGAGTCTTCCGCGGGAGGCGCGAGCCCGTGTTCCGAATAGCATTTCGCCCGTTCATCGACGACCTTCTTGCGGATCCGTTGATGCAGTGCATCCGACTGCACGACGCCGAGATAGCGATTCAGCGCATCGCCGGGACGCCTCGCAATGAACGGGGAAGCCGTCGCCATGGCGACGGCTTGCTTGTCCGAGGAGACCTGCGCTGCATTTTCGACATCGCGCGAGTCGCCCTGCTCGGCCACAGCGACGGAGACATCGCCATCGCCGGAGCGAACGCTCCACGCAGAACGGCCGATCATCGCGATGAGCACTACGGCCACCAATGCAACGCCGATGGCCGTCTTCTTATTCCGCCAAGCGGACATCTTCGGCGATCACCACGCGCAGTTGCTGGTGAACGTGTTATCCGGTTCGCTCCACGCCTTCAGCAAGCCGAACGTATTTTGATCGCGGATTTTAATCAGGTTGTAGTTGGCGCAATAGCCTTGGAAATTGCTGCCCCATGTCCGCACGTCGGACATTTTGCGAATTTCGTAGTGGACGTGCTTGCTGGTGGTGCCGGAATTGGACATTTTCATGACCACCTGACCGGCCGCGACATAGTCGCCTTTGTTGACCTGCCGGTTCTTGCCGTGGCAATACAGCTTGCCGTACCCCGCGCCGCTCGCCACATTCCCGGTCCGCACGGAGGTTCCGCAGCCGTCCACGTTCTGGACGACGCCGCCTTGCGTTTCGTAGATCGGGGAATCCGCCATGCCGGAATCGAACAAGTCGATCGACCAATAATTGACCTCGTTGGAGCCCTGCACGCAGGTGTAGTCGTGGCAATACCCGTTGCGGATGTTGCCTTGGTACATGACTTCATTGCGCAGCAGATTGTGCACGGTCTCCGCTTGCGCCACGTTGGCGGATGCGACGGACACCAAGGTGACGATGGGCGGGACGACCGCGCGTTTGTAGTTCGTCAGCGTCGATCGTTTTTTGCTGCCGGCAAGATAGTGGTTTTTGGTTGCGTCGGACATGTTTTTGCCTCCTTGTAAAAACTCGAGAGCGCGCCGAACCGTTTGCGGGGGCGCGTCGCGACGAACCTCCAGTTACAGCGCATTTTTGGGTGCCTTCCAAGCCGAAACCGAATGCGGTTTCGCTGTCCTTCGAGCCGCCGATCGTTGTCCTTGATGGCGCTCGCAGAATCAATAGCACCAAGCCACGAGGAACGCAACTCGAAAAACGCGACCGAAGTCCACTTTTCGAAGATGCGGTTTCATCGCCGCAAATTTCGATGGGCTTGTCGCGGGCAGCATCGCGCTCACGACATGCGCAGCTTTTTATGCGCGGCATCGCTCATTCGAACCCGCGGCCATACGCACAACATCGCCTTCGCAGCGTCGCGACCCGCGAACATGGCGCATCGCATCTGTCGCCGCCACTCAATCGCCAGGGCGGGCTCAGGCCTGCGTTGCGAATGATCCGCGGCACGGCGAAGAACATCACGACCGATCGACGATCCGATCGGGATTTCGCGACTCGAACCGCCATCGCATCATCGATCGCTCCCCGATGGCGGCATACGACGCGTTCGGATTCGCCGCTTCGACACGTTTGTCCGCACAGAAGGCCTACAATCCACGACCGCTTCCGCCAGGCACCGCCATGTCGCCCAAATCCACCGTGTTCAAGGTCGAGCTACAGGTCAGCGACATGGACCGTCATTACTATGCGCTCCACAATCTGATCCTCGCCCAGCATCCCTCGGAAACCGATGTGCGGCTGTTCGTGCGGTTGGTGGCCTTCGCGCTGTATGCCGACGAGCGCATGGAATTCGGTCGCGGCTTGAGCGACGACAGCGAGCCCGATCTGTGGCAACGCGATTATGTCGGCGACATCCAGTGCTGGATCGATCTCGGCCAGCCCGACGAAAGCCGCATCCGTAAAGCCTGCGCGCGGTCGCGGCACGTGGTCGTCGTCAACTACGGCGGCCATGCCGCGGACGTGTGGTGGAAAAAAACAGCGGCGGCGCTCGCGCGTTTCGACAACCTCACCGTGATCGACATCGACCCGAGCTCGATCGACGCGCTCATCGGCCACCTTCAGCGCGGCATGCGCCTGACCGCCATGATCCAGGACACCGAACTGCAACTGATGAGCGATACGCTGAACGTCGCGCTGACGCCGCGGGTACGAATGAAAGCTGGGAACTGAAAGCCGGCGTCAGCGTGAGCGCACCCTGCTTTTCTTGAATCAATGAAACTGCAAGGCTTTTGTAGGATGGGTTGAGCGCTGCGATACCCATCATGGGCATCGCGAAATTACGATGGGTTCCGCTCAGCGGAACCCATCCTACCGCGCTCTGACCCCTGTTTTTCCGTTATATCTCACCCGCTGCCGCTTTCTCAAGAATCTCCCGCAAGTGGGCTCGTAGCCTGCCAGGAATGTCCGCCGCCTCACCTATCTGCTCATAGCGAAATGTGTTTGTGTCGAAGGGAACTTTGTCTGCGGGTGCGGCAATGGGGTTGAAAAGCAGCAAGAGGCGGCCGGTTTTCATGTGGTGCAACGCATAACCGAGTTCGATCATGACGTTCGGGCGGAGGCCGGTCAGGTCAGCGATGAAGATTTCACTGCTGAGGATTGCCTCATACATGGAGTTGTGAATCGGGAAGGTGCCGCCTTCCTGCGTGCCCATGTCGATCAGTTCGAGGTGAAGCTCGGTTTCTACGAGCTGCCGGAGCGCAGCCAGCCGGTTATTGGCCCGCAGCATTTGGTCGCCGTCGTTCGCGGTGGGATACCAACGGGCGAGGAAGACTTTCTTCGGGATGCGGCTACGCACGGCATCGTAGATTTCGATCATCTGCTTGCCCAGCGGCTTGCCCGTGGTCAGGCCGCGCATGCCGTCGTTGCCCATCCACTTCGCCATGTTGCGCAGATAATCAACGGTTTCCGCCATGCGCTGGTCGTGGTTGCCAGTCGAAGCGGATCGCATCCAGACGTGCGCGGCCAATTCGAGAAAGTAGTCGGCGCGGCAGAAATCCTGAAAGTCGGCGTGCAGGTGCGTGCAGACATCCGAGAGCGCGCCGACGATCTCATCGCGGAATTGCGTCAGCGTGGTAAGGTCTGCCTTGCGATCAGGATAGGCGGACAGCAGTTCACGGCTCGCAATGGACAGCCTCGCCAATGAACGGCCACCCAGGCGAGAGCGGTTTGGCTCCGGCAAGTTCCGCAGACTGGCATCCAGCAATCGCGTCAGGTGCAGCACTGGTGCCTGGGCAAACTCGGCGTGCGCGGGCTGCGCGTTCGCCGGATTCTGCCCGAGGATCAGTTTGAGGGCGAACTCGCCATCCAGCGGCTTGGCCGTGCTGTTGATGGTGTGAAAGACGAGCGCCTCGGTGTAGTCGTGCGCGGCTTCACCCACATCACCGAGCAGCAGAAGACAGAAAGGCACTTTGTAGCGATTTATCTGTCCGTCGACCACTGCCAGTTGCTCAGCCTTGGCCAGACGGTGATTGCCATCGATGCGGCGGATACGCTGTTGCTGATGGATGGTGGGCAGATCCTTCACCTTCACCCGCAGGATATGGTTGAGCAGCGTTTTTCCTCTGTGCTTACGCCGCAGTTCGATGCCTCCGCCCTGATATCTCACGCCGACCTGGGAAGGCCCAAAGTTGCCAGTGGCGGGAAGCTCTTCCCTGTCCATCGGCAGACGGACGGAGAGAATGATTTCAGGGATGAAGCGCTGCTCGCCTTGCTCGAAATAACGCCGCACCTCCTCTGCATGGTTTTCATCCAGCGGGCGCTGATGGCCCGTCACTGCGCCGTCGACCTGCGGCTCCTCCATCAGTACCGGAACGGAGATTCGGGCGAGTTCCTGGAGCGTGGCGAAGCCGCGGATGATGTTGAAACTCCCCAGCACTTCCGTGCCGAAGATGCCTTCGATTTCGATGGTGTTGCGGTTGCTGGCCATGATGTCAGGTAACGTTGGGAACGGGGCGGTGGCCGAGAATCATGTCTTCCACCTGGCGAGCGGTGTCGGCGGCCAACTTCGCGGCGGCGGCGCGTTCCGCAGCTATCTTTTCGCGGGCGGCGGTCACCTCAGCGACTAGTTTTTTTTGGATCGAGAGCGGAGGGAGAGGAAAACGCAAGCTCAGCAGCGATGGCTTGGTGATGTTCTTCATTGTCGGAGAGGAGCCGGTAGCGAGACTTTCGATTTGCTGTCGAACAGATGGGAGCTTCATCATCTCAGCTAGGAACTCTGGCAGTATCTTCGGCTCTTTGAGTGGCACGACGCGGAAAATCTTGTCGCAGAGGAGGAGTCTGGGGCGAGTTGAGGTCACGTAGGCACACGCGCCGACGAGCCGCGTGATGTTTGCGCGGCTAATCAACACATCTCCAGCTTTGATCTCTAGAGAAGCGTCCGGCTTCAATTCGCGCGGCAGCGCCTTGTTCTCAGCCTCGTTGTATTGTCCAAATGAGACCGCCCCGAGCTTCAGCACACCCCACTCATCTTCTTCAGCTGGGCGAGGGTGGCATTTAGGACTCCAGCCATTGGTGAGGTCGGCTACCACCTCCCCGAGAGTTGCCACTGGATGCGTTTCTTCTTCGCCCGCAGCATCAGCTAGGGATTGGCGAAGGTATTTCGGGGACCAACGCTGAAGCTGCGCCCACGAAGCGGCGAACGCTCTGCGAGTGATGGGCGCTGCGCTATCCCCCAAGCCAAGAGCTTTTGAAAGCTCGCTTGTCACACCCATCTCATGCTCATCTGCCGCCCGGAGTGCAGCGGCGTTTTTCTTCTGCGCGGCCTGCCAGTGGTCCACGATGGCTTGCTGAGTGGCGAGCAGGGGCATGGGCACCAACTCCGACTCAAAGAAGTCCAGTTTGACCTCTTTACGACCTTCTGCCCCGACCTTGTTCCGCCAAAGGTGGTCTTTGAAGAACTGAGACTGAATCAACAAATGGAAATAAGTAGGCAATACCTTGTCGTGAAGCGGCTCGTAAACAGCAAAGTGTCCCGTGACTACGACATTCCCCCAATCGTCGGGGACGATGCCAACGGCTCCATTCTTGAGATCAATCTTGGACACCACGATGTCGCCGGGGCGCGCAGACCAAAGGTCCATCGTGTATTCCTTGCCATCCGCAACTTTCCGCTTGGACACGGAGCCATCGAAGTGAATCGAAAGCGGCTGTAAGTCGGCAAAAGCAACCTTGGAGCGATCGATCTTCTCTTTCCTGACTTTAAGCACTGAACCAAGTGGAACCATGACTTCGGGAGGCCAGTGCCACGAAATTGTCTCAAAGCTGGAGGGATCCCACCGCTCCACCTCCGACCAATGCACAGCAAAGGCCCGACGAAGGTGACGACTCATGCTGCCGGGCCTTGAACGAGAAAAGGCGTCGGGTCTTTGCGGAAGTCCCGATACAGCTCCAGGCAGCTCTTTTCCAGACCTGCGGGCATGCGGTCGTTGGGGTAGAGCTCGTTGAAGTCCGGCTCGCCGGTGGCGGAGATGCCCACCTTTTCCGCCTCATAGAGGAAGACAGGGTAGTCGAAGCGCTGCTTGAGCAGGGCGCGCGCTTCGGCGGCGATAGTGTCTTCCATCTTCTTGTCGTAGGCCACAAGTTCCTTGCGCAGTTCGGTGACCTGGGCGCGGTCTTTGGCCTCCTTCGCGACCTCCATCGCAGCTTCAAGACGGGCGTGCTCCTGATCCATGTCCGGCTGGTGCTTCTTGCGCGTTTCGCGCAGGGCTTTGCTGCGCACCGCGTTGAACCGCTTCTCCTCCTCCACCGTGAACTTGTCCACGAAGAGGATGCTGCATTTCACGCTGGCGCCGCTGCTGACGAAGGTGTCCTGCGAGAGGCTGACGACGGCGCGGAGGAAGGCGCGGTCCTCTACAAACTCGCGCACGTATTGCAGAGAGGGATTGTTGAAGATGCCCTCCGGCAGCACGACGCCCATGCGCCCGCCCGGAGCGAGTAGATCGAGGCATCGTTCGATGAAGACCAACTCAGTCTTCATGCTGATGTTCTTGAGGCGCTTCTCGTCGCGTCGCTTCTTTTCTTCGGTAGTAGTGGTATCTGACTCGTCCTGCTTTCCGCGCAGCGGCAGCTTGAAGAGGCTGAGGATGGGTTTTCCCTCATTGGCGGAGACGCGAGCAACGGCTTCATCGTAGGCTTGCCTGTGCTCCTGCCGGTAGCGCTCTCTGGTTTGCGCATCGACTTTGTAGTCGGAGGAGAGAATGACGTTGTCCCCCGTCACCGTGGCGCCGAAAGGCGGATTGGTGGCGATGACGTGGAAACGACCTTCAAAGATGCCGTTCACATTGAGCAGGCCGTTATGATGATGCACGCCGGCATGCCCATCACCGTGCATGATCATGTTCATCTTGCTGGTACGGGCCATCCGGTCGTTTGCATCGGTACCGTAAATCGATTCATTCGAAAGCCTCCAGATGCGCGACGTGCGCTTCACTTTTGGAGAGGCATCGGGATCGAAACTGACCAGCAGCTGTTCCTGAAGACGCTTGTATTCATCGCGCTTGGCTTTGGCCTTCTCTGCTTCGGTGAGACCCTTCTTTTTGTCGATAGTGGCGCAGAACGCTTTGTATTGGCCGTCCACGTCGGCGGCGATGGCCTCGCGGATGACTTCGAAACAACGGATGAGGAATCCGCCGGAACCGCTGGCAGGGTCGCAGATACGCTCGCCTTCCTTGGGGTCGAGCATGCGCACGATGAATTCGACGATGGGCCGCGGAGTGAAGAATTGGCCGATCTCGCCACGGAAGGTACCGCCGAGGAAACGCTCGAAGGCGATCCCTTTCACATCTTCGCTGGTCTCGGAGAGATTGTAGCTTTCCAGCTTCTTCACGATGGCTTCGACGGTGGCAGCACGAAGATTGATGCGCTCGCCCTTCTCGAAGATTTTTGCTGAGCGGTAGGCTTCCTTGGTCTGTTCGAACAATGTGTTGATGGGATTCTCGGCAAGCTGGCTTTGCAGAAACTCGACGCTGAACAGGTTTTTCCGCTCACGGCGCTCTCTCAGGCGGCGCTCCACCCAGACCTTGATGAAGAGGATCTTCGCGATCTCATCGAAGGCGGCAGCAGGGTCGAGGTGCTCGTTGTTGCGGATAACGTTGTGGCACTGGTGCAGCAGGTCAGCGAACTCCTTGCCCTCGAAAGGCTTCAACTGCGCAAGCAAGGCTTCGATTTGCTTGTCGCTGTCGCTGGCGTGCGGGATGTCTTTCACCTCACTATAGTTCGGGGCGCGTTTTTCCAGATCGACCTTGAAAAACTTAGTGCTGCGGCGGTTATGGGCTACAAAAAATTTTGCCCGCTCGTTGTTGGCGTAGTTCGCACCCTGTTGATAGGTCTTTTGATCAATCGCGACATTGTCTGCTTTGCACTCCACGACGATGAGCGCAGTCTTGCCCGCCTTCCGGTCTTGCACCGTGCGCCAGACGACGAAGTCGGCACGAGCATTTTTGTTGCCGCGATCACCGGGGAGGCTGACTTCCTCATCTATCTGCTCCAACGTGAAGCCGTATTCATTCACCAGCAGGCAGAGATATTCCTGGCGGACGAGTTCCTCCGGCGTCTCAACGAGCCATTTGGCGCGAACGTGGCTCCAGATCAGGCCTTTGGACTTGTTTTGGCGAATTTCCAGTTGATCAGGCATGTCTTCGATTAGCTGTAAAGGTTACGACGACCGGGGGAGGATATCGCCAGCGGCGAGATCACATATTCCGTCGGTACTCTCCACCCACATCATAAAGCGCATGACTGATCTGCCCCAGACTATGGGTCTTCACCGCCTCCATCAAGCTGGCGAACACGTTCTGTCGATCTCGCGCCGTCTTCTGCAGTGAGGCCAGCCCGTCGGCGGCGTAGCCGTTGCGGTTCTGCTGGTAACCGCCCACGTTCTCGATCTGCTGTGCTTTTTCCGCCTCGGTCGAGCGGATGAGTTCGATCTCGGTGACGATGTCGCCGCCATGATCCTTCGGCAGGAAGGTGTTCACGCCGATCAGCGGCAGGCTGCCGTCGTGTTTCTTGTGTTCGTAGTAGAGGCTTTCTTCCTGAATCTTGCCGCGCTGGTACATGGTGTCCATCGCGCCGAGCACGCCGCCGCGTTCGCTGATGGCTTCGAATTCCTTGTAGACGGCTTCTTCGACGATGTCGGTGAGCTTGTCGACGATGAAGCTGCCCTGCCAGGGGTTCTCGCAGAAGTTGAGGCCCAGTTCCTTATTGATGATCATCTGGATGGCGACGGCGCGGCGCACGCTTTCTTCGGTGGGCGTGGTGATGGCTTCGTCGTAGGCGTTGGTGTGCAGGCTGTTGCAGTTGTCGAACAGCGCGTACAGGGCCTGCAGGGTGGTGCGGATGTCGTTGAACTGGATTTCCTGCGCGTGCAGCGAACGCCCGGAGGTTTGGATGTGGTACTTCATCATCTGGCTGCGCGGGCTGGCGCCGTAGCGTTCGCGCATCGCACGCGCCCAGATGCGGCGGGCGACGCGGCCGATGACGGTGTATTCCGGGTCCATGCCGTTGCTGAAGAAGAACGACAGGTTCGGCGCGAAGTCGTCGATCTTCATGCCGCGGGCGAGGTAGTACTCGACGATGGTGAAACCGTTGCTCAGCGTGAAGGCCAATTGCGAGATCGGGTTCGCGCCGGCTTCGGCGATGTGGTAGCCGCTGATCGACACCGAGTAGAAATTGCGGACGTTCTTCTCGACGAAATACTGCTGGATGTCGCCCATCATCCGCATCGCGAATTCGGTGCTGAAGATGCAGGTGTTCTGGGCCTGGTCTTCCTTGAGGATGTCCGCCTGCACGGTGCCGCGCACGGTTTTGAGCGTGTCGGCTTTGATGCGCGCGTAGACCTCGGGTTCGACGATCTGGTCGCCGGTGACGCCGAGCAGCGCCAGGCCGAGGCCGTCGTTGGTGTCGGGCAGCATGCCGCTGTATTCGGGGCGACGCCTCCCATCGAACATCGCTTCGATCTTCGCGCGCGCGGCGTCCCAGCGCGACTGTTCGGCGCGTAGGTATTTTTCCACCTGCTGATCGATCGCCGCGTTCATGAACATGGCGAGGATGATCGGCGCTGGGCCGTTGATCGTCATCGACACCGACGTGGTGGGCGCGCACAGATCGAAGCCGGAGTACAGCTTCTTCATGTCGTCCAGCGTGGCGATATTGGTGCCGGAGTTGCCGATCTTGCCGTAGATATCCGGACGCGGCGCGGGGTCTTCGCCGTACAGCGTCACGCTATCGAACGCGGTGGACAGGCGCGCGGCCGGCAGGCCGACGCTGAGGTAATGGAAGCGGCGATTGGTGCGCTCGGGCGTGCCCTCGCCCGCGAACATGCGGATCGGGTCTTCGCCGGTGCGGCGGTAGGGATAGACGCCGCCGGTGTACGGGTATTCGCCGGGCAGGTTTTCTTTCTGCAGGAAGGTCAGCAACTCGCCCCAGGATTTGTACGTGGGCGCGGCGATCTTCGGCACTTTCTGATGCGACAGCGATTCGCGGTAGTTCTCGACGCGAATAGTTTTGTCGCGGACTTGGTATTCGTTGACCTCATCGACGATGGATTTCAACCGCGCCGGCCATTCGCGCAGCAGCTTCAAGGCTTCGGACGACAGCGACTGCACGGCGTCGTTGTAGCGTTGGCGGAGCGTGAGGAGGGTGCGGTCGGGGGTGTCGGCCCCCTCCCCCGCATGCGGGGGAGGGTTGGGGTGGGGGCGCTGGATTGCTTCGTCGCTCACGCGCCTCGCAATGACGGCCCCCATTGTCGGATGGTAACAACATGACCGATATCGATACATTCACGCCGCACACGGTCTACACG
>SSGH01000013.1 GCA_008015835.1 Lysobacter sp. | reverse complement strand
GGGTCCGGCGTGCTGCTCGGTTGCGCAGCTTGGCCTCACGCCGTTTCGGCCCCTCGTAGTCGCCGCTCATCTTCTCGGCGCAGACGCACCCGACGCTGGCTGGCCATGCGGGAATCTTGCGAGGCGAAGTCGCTGAAGGAAATAGCCGCGCGGGAAGGAATCGACAACAGCTACGTGAGCCGGATGGTCAACCTGACCACGCTGGCGCCCGACATTGTCGCCGCCATCCTGGACGACGCACTGCCGAACCACATTACGCTATTCGACCTGGCGGTTGATCCGTCGGCGCTGTGGGATGAGCAGCGGAGAAAAGTCTGGGGCGCTTCGTTTAGCACGTCCCGTCTCATGCAGGACGCTTAGGAGGTGCCCCGTTCAGTTGGATCAAGGTGTGATCATTGGTTGTGGCGGGTCTTCTTGAAGACTCATATGCTCCAGACGCCATTGCTTCAGCATCTCACGTTGAGCGACGGTAATGGCACTGTCCGAAATTGGGTCGCAATACATGAGGCAGATGTTTTTCCATCCTGAGTCCCTGGGGTGAAATGCTGCCTCGAAAAGCTCTTCCAGCGCTTCAGCTGCCTTGCCTGCGACTTGTGCAGCAGCTGGCTCGTCTCGAAGGCTGTCATAAAGCACGACAATCCCAAGCTGATAGACGTCATCCGGCCCATCGCGCTCAACGTCTTTACCTTCATCAAGATCGAAAAGCAGTGCGCGTATGTGATCGCCACCGTCTGCCAGGATGCCCTCAATGCGTTTCAGAAAGGTTCGTTTTCCTGGTAGGTTGGCACTACGCAGGCGGTCCTCAAAAGCTTCTGGAAACGCGGCGCGGTGATAACGAGACGCCAGCCACCGCTGAAGTATTCCGATACCCTGGCCATCAAGCCATATGTCTTGGCGGGGATGGGTGGAAAACAGTTCATGCTTTGCTACTGGCTGTTTAGTCGTTGCCAATAGTTCGATTGCTACGGGTCCGGCCTCTGACTGATATTCGATGTGGAGGCGCCTGGCGGTTTTGCCAAATGAATCTCCGCCAAGCCTGTCAATGCGTTTGCCGACCACGACCTCAACGCATGGTTCTTTGTCCTGCGATGCTGATAGGTCGCAGTCGTGGGAAGCGACCACAGCGAAGTACTGATCATCACATTCGGGTGCCATCAGATTGAGCGCCTTCGCTGCTTCAAGAGTTACGACATTGCCTTGGCGCCATGAAAACTGCCGATCGTTGTCTGCCATGCACTGGCCCCTCACGCATCTTCATCAAGGTGAGGAGAACCAAATTCTGTGGAAGTATCGGGAGTCGCAGATCTTCCCGCTAGGCGTGCAGCGAGGCGCTGGCGTTGCTGGGATTCCCTGACCAGAGTGGTAGCGAGCGTTTTTGCCAACTCCACGACATTTCCGTTTTCTCTGACGGCGTCCAAAATGGACTGGCCACCAGCAATCTTTCTGCGGAAAACTTGAGGGGATGTCTCGATCTCAGCTTCAAGGAATACGTCAGTCGCTCGTGCCAGCTCTGAAAGACGTTGTGCGTTTCGCGGCGAAAGAGTGCCTCCCTTAATCCACTCATGTACTGCTTGTCGCGATACGCCAAATACCCTGGAAAGCTCGGATACTGAGATCTTCGTGACCGCACGAATTTGTGCGATGTCTCGAGCAGATTCGCTGATGGCGCCTGCCGAGCTCTCGCTCAGTCCACTGATCTCGATCTGGTTGATGTCCCAATTTGCAGTGGCCGCGCTAGCGTGCAAATAGTTCGGCGACAGCAATCCAAACGTACCAGCTACGCAATAGGTCAAGATGCGCCCACGAAGATTATTCTGCCGCGCCATGTCCACAAGAAGATCATCTTCTTTCGTAAACGCGGCAGTTCGGGCTATGGGTCTTGCTGGCCCATTGGACTGATAGGCTGCGTACATGGTTATCTCCTTTGCGTTTTTAGCTATTCCACGCTGAGACCGCGATCGGCGTAACAGTTGCGTCAAATGCAATCCCGACACCATCACGCAACACTTGCAGCTGAGATTTTATGAGTTCCAGATTGAAAGGGTGCCGACCTTCGATTGATGCATCGGTATCCACTATGGCGTGAACGCCATTGATCTCGCGGAATCGATCGGCAACCTTCATTCCAATGGGTTGAAGATCCATAGGGAATCCAAGCGGTCCAGATTGGATGATCGTTCGTGCGAGAACGGCGCACTTGGCTGTTTGGATATGTGTTTCGGCAAACGAGTGAGAGACCGTGACATCTTCCGGCAAACGGCTGCTCAGCCCGAGCACGCCAGGCGCCAAGTACTCAGCGAGCCCTGTCTCACCACCAGGAGGAACGACTGCGTCGAGGTACCGTAGACCAATCCGCTCGGAGTGGGCCAACGTGACGCATTCGTGAACGATGGCCAACCCCCGCATGAATTCGTCAGCAAGGGATTCAAACGTTTCATACTCTGTCGTGTGAAACGATAGGGCGTTCTGCTCGACGATGAATCCCCTAGTGCTGTCAGTACTAAAAAACATCAGCCGCTCGACTTGTTCAACGACTGGGGGCTGCGGCTGTGGGGCGTCTCCCAGTTGGGGCGCAAGCGTAAATGCCATGGCGATCCCCTTCTTAAAGTCGGGGTAGCCTGCTTTCCGCATGCGATCCTGAATGTCGGGCGCGTAGGAGCCGAGCCGAAGGACGGGGTTGTGCCGGACTTGGGCAATGGTGAAGTACACCGGTGCGTTCTTCATTTTTTGGCCCATGGCACTCTCCAGTTGACGGCGGGATTGACACTTTACAGTATAGTTGACACCTTGTGAAGCGGTAGGTTCACAAGGAAAGACACTGCTGTAAGCGCTGATGCAGATGGGCCGTCTGCGCGAACTTGTTTCCTCCGCTACCCGATACTGCAATCCAACCGCTTGATTCGTCCGCGCGTAACCCTTTGATCTGTATGGGCCTGCGTTGCGGCCTTTGCGGACTTCGGGCCAGTTCCAGGGAGCGAGGTCGGAGCGAGAAATGGCCAGGAGAGAATGAAATGTGGCAGGAAACGGGCAATTCGGGCGGCTGCTGAAGTCCGCAGGCTTCCGCAGGAACCCCCAAGAACACGCGGGAACCGGCGCGATCGGGCAAGAAAAAACCCCAACCGAGAACGGTTGGGGTTTCGTTATTGGTGGAGGTGGGCGGAATCGAACCGCCGTCCGAAGGCACTCCATGCCCGGCACTACATGCTTAGCTCACCGTTTGGTCTCGCCCTGCGGCAACACGGCGTGCGAAGCACACCGCAGGACATACCCGCTTGATCTAGGCTTCGGTTGACGGGTCGCCGCCGAAGCCGATCCTGTGATAATGACCCTACATCCACGAGCACAGGCACAAGTGGGTTCGGGGCTAGGCCTTAAGCGGCCAGAGCGTAGACGTCGTCGTTGGCGTCTGATTGTTTGCCGCTGGATTTACGAGGAAAGCTGCCCCCTCGGCATGCGCCGTGCGATTTCGCAACCCCCGTCGAAGCCAGTGCACCCCCGTAACCGGGAATTTCGTTTCGATGGAGCCGTTCTTTCGATCGACGCGGGCAGTATGGGGGTGGGGGGGGGTGGGATCAAGGGCGACGTTTGTGGGAGGGCCGGAAGGCCCGATCAACATTCGCTCGACATCGAATCGGGCCTTCCGGCCCTCCCACAAGGGCAAGGGTTTGGGGCCTTCCGGCCCTCCCACAGCGCGAGTCTCAAGCGTCTTTGTTGCGATGGCGCATGGCGCGCTGTTTTTCGCGGGCCCAATCGCGGTCCTTCGCCGCTTCGCGCTTGTCGTGCGCTTGTTTGCCTTTCGCCAGCGCGATTTCGAGTTTCACCTTGTTGCCTTTCCAGTACAGCGCGGTGGGAATCAAGGTGTAGCCGTCGCGTTGGATCTTGCCGACCAACTGGTCGATCTCGCGCCGATGCAGCAGCAGTTTGCGGGTGCGGCGATCGTTGGCGATGACGTGGGTGGAGGCTTGGATCAGCGGGGTGATCTGCGAGCCGTACAGGTACAGCTCGCCGTCGTTGACCATGGCGTAGCTGTCGCCGATGTTGGCGCGACCGGCGCGGATGGATTTCAGCTCCCAGCCTTGGAGCGCCATGCCGGCCTCATAGCGATGCTCCAGGTGATATTCGTGCTTGGCGCGCTTGTTCAAGGCGATGGTCTTCACCGGCGCGGCGGGTTTGCCCGCCTTGTCGCCCTTTGCCTTATCCTTGCCGACTTTCTGCTTATTCATCTCGCCATTGTCCCCGAACCGGGCCATTCAGGCGAGCCGCGAATCGCCTATGCCCATCATTCAACGTTCCGCCCTGGTCGAACACTCCGCCGCGCGCATGTTCGGTTTGGTCAACGACATCGCCGCTTATCCGCGCCGCTTCGATTGGTGCGAGGCGGCGCACGTGCTCGAAAGCGATGCGGCGCGGGTGGTGGCGCGGCTCGATCTGACGATGGCCGGCTTTCGCACGTGGTTCACCACCGAAAACGCGCTGTCGCCCCCGCACCACATTGACATGGTGCTGCGCGACGGGCCGTTCAAACGCTTGGAGGGGCGCTGGCAATTCCATGCGCTGGACGAGTCGGCGTGCAAGGTCACGTTGACCCTGGATTTCGAGCCGAACGCGAAGCTGCTGGGGCCGGCGTTCGCGCTGGGCTTCCAGCATCTGGCCGACCGGATGGTCGACGATTTCGTGCGAGTCGCGGACCGTGGCGACGACTGAGGCCATCGATCCGGCCGATGCCGACGCTGCGGGCGGCGAGGGCATTCGGGTCGAAGTGATTCGCGCGTGGCCGCGGCGTTTCGAGTCGACGGTGCTGAATTTGCCGCGAGGCGCGACGGTGCGCGATGCGTTGGCGCTCGCCGATGCCCTCAATCACGACGCGGGGTCGCTCGCGGTGTACGGCGAGCGGGTCGGGCTAGGGCATGCGCTCGCCGATGGGGATCGGATCGAGTTGCTGCGGCCGTTGTTGGCCGACCCGAAGGACGCGCGACGGCGGCGGGCGAAGGGCTAGATCGGTTCGGCGGTGGGCCGGTCCGTGAGGCTCACCCGCAAAAGGCGGGTTCTAGGCGCTGTTTCGGGCCTTCCGGCCCTCCCGCAGTGGCGGTTCGGAGAGCAGAAGAGGGCCTTTCGGCCCTCTCAACGCGAGCTCGGCGATCAGCGGCCGCGCTTTTTCTTGTCGTCTTTCGGCAGGTTCGGGCCGAACTGACGGCGGGCGTTTTTCGCCAGCTCGTCGTCCTGCTCGGCGAAATACTCGCCTTCCCATTTGGTCACGGCGTCGTTCTCGAACCACACCACGAAATTCTTGACCTGGGTGGTGCCGCGGCGGTCGATGCGCTGCGTGGCGGTGTAGTCCCAGCGGTTCTTCGCGAACGGGTCGGCGATCGACGGCGTGCCCAGCAGAATCTGCACGTCCTGCTTGCTCATCCCGACTTGAAGCTGTTCGATGGCCGAGGCGTCGACCAGATTGCCCTGATAGATCGGCTGCTTATAGAGAATGCCGCAGCCGCTGACGGCGGTAACGATGAAGGCGGCGAGGAGCGCGGGAAGCAGACGGGCGCGGGAACGAGAGGTCGAAGACTGGGGCATGATCCGGGGCTGAAAGGCGTCGCGAGCGGCGATGATACACTGGCCGTCCCGATTGAGGCGGCGGGCGTCGTTCCGCGGCGCCTGCGAAGGACCGCCGCGCTAGCCCCCGTTCATCGGCCGCATCGCGTTCGTGTCGTGCCCCTCCGCGCCGCCCCCGCGCCGTCGTTCTGTCCTCTCTGCATCGGCCCTGTTCATGGAATCCCAAGACCTGCGCAAACTCGGCCTGAAAGTGACCCATCCGCGGATGCGGGTGCTGGAACTGCTGCAACAGGCCTCACCTCGGCACATGACCGCCGAGGACATCTACCGATCCCTGACCGAGGAAGGCGACGAGATCGGCCTCGCCACGGTGTACCGCGTGTTGACCCAGTTCGAGGCCGCGGGTTTGGTGCTCAAGCACAATTTCGAAGGCGGCCACGCGGTCTACGAATTGGATCGCGGCGAGCATCACGACCACATGGTCGATGTCGATACCGGCAAGATCATCGAATTCGAGAGCGCCGAGATCGAAGAGCTGCAGCATAAGATCGCCGCGCAATACGGCTACGAGATCGAAGCGCACGCGTTGGTGCTGTACGTGCGGAAGAAGAAATAGCCGTATCGCAGCATCGTTCGCGTAGAGCGGAGCGTAGCTCCGCTGAATATCTCAACATCTTCGGATGAATTTTCAGCGGAGCTGCGCTCCGCTCTACAGGGCTCTACGTGGCGCTTTCCAGGAGTCGCTTCGCCGCCGCGCGCGCTTCCTTGCTGACTTCCACGCCGCCGAGCATGCGGGCCAGTTCTTCCTGGCGCTCTTTGGCGCTGAGTTCGCGCACGGCGCTTTGGGTCATGCCGCCGGCTTCGGCCTTGCTGACGCGGTAGTGCGCGTGGCCCTGCGCCGCCACCTGCGGCTGATGGGTGACGCACAGCACCTGCCGGCTTTCGCCCAGCGCGCGCAGTTTCTGGCCGACGATCGCGGCCACCGCGCCGCCGATGCCCGAATCCACTTCGTCGAACACCATCGTCGGCACCGCGTCGAGCCCGAGCGCGGCGACTTCGATCGCCAACGAAATGCGCGACAGTTCGCCGCCGGAGGCGACTTTGCGCAGCGGGCGCGGGGGTTGGCCGGCGTTGGCCGAGACCAAGAATTCCGCGCGTTCTGCGCCCTGCGGGTCGGGCCGTTCGCCGTCGATAGGTTCCAGCGCGATCTCGAACCGCCCGCCGCCCATGCCGAGATCGGCGATCAGCGCGGTGGTCGCCGCCGACAGCGCGGCGGCCGCATCTCGGCGGGCCGCGCTGAGGGTGCGGGCGGCGTCGCGCCAGGCGTTCGCGGCGGCGGCGATATCGGCGTCCAGGGCGAGCAGGCGCTCGCCGGCGTGGCGCAGGCCGTCGAGTTCGGCCGCGAGCCGGTCGCGCACTTCGGCCAGACGATCCGTCGGCACGCGATGCTTGCGCCCGAGCTCGTGCAGGCGCGCGAGCCGCAGTTCCAGGGCCTCGAACCGTTCGGGGTCGAGGTCGAGATCGTCGCGAATGCGCTGCAGCAGGCGCGTGGCTTCGTCGATCTGGATCGCCGCAGCGTCGAGCATACCGTCCACTTCGCCCAGTCGCGGTTCGTCGTTCTGAGCTTTGCCCAATTCCGAGCGCAGTTGCCGCAGGGTCTGCAGCAGCGAGGGCGCGTCGTCGCCTTCGAGCCGGGCGAGCGCGCGTTCGCAGGCCTCGATCAAGCCGGCGGCGTTGGCGTGGCGGCGGTGCTGGGCGTTCAGATCGGCGATGGCCTGCGGGTCGAGCCGCTCGCGATCGAGTTCCTGGCGCTGGTGTTCCAGCAGAACGATGCGGTCGGAAACGTCGCCGGTTTTCGAGAGCGCGTCGCGCTCCTGCAGCAGCGAAGACCAACGCTCGGCCGCCGCGCGCACCGCCGCCAGCGGTTCGCGATGCCGGCCGAAGGCGTCGAGCAGGCCCAACTGGCTGCCGCGCGAGAGCAGGGCTTGGTGTTCGTGCTGACCGTGGATTTCCACCAGCAATGCGGCCAAGGCTCCGAGCTGCGCCACGGTCACCGGGCGGCCGTTGATCCACGCCCGCGAGCCGCCGTCCGAGCGCAGCGTGCGCCGTAGTTGGCAGACGCGGGCTTGGTCGGCGTCCTCCTCGTCCAGCATGTCCTGTTCGCGCAGCCAAGCATGGGCCTCGACGCGGTCGCGCAGATCGAATTCCGCGTGCAGATCGGCGCGCTCGGCGCCGTGGCGGACCATGCCGCTGTCGGCGCGCAGGCCGGACAGAAAGCCCAGCGCATCGACGAGCAGGGATTTGCCGGCGCCGGTTTCGCCCGAAATGACGGTGAGGCCGGGGCCGAATTCGAGTTCGGCATGAGCGACGACGGCGAAATCGCGGATGGAGAGGTGCGTCAGCATGGCGCGTAGTGTGCCCTGAGCGGCGAGGCGACCGGAAGCCGCGGGCGGACGGCGAGCTTCCGGCGGCGCGCAGTGAGCCCGTCCGCCGTCGCAGAACCTGCGACCGGCGCGATGCCGTCGCGCTCGAATGCGCTATCGTAATCCGCGCTATGAATCGACCGAAACACTCCGCCGTCGATCCCGTCCTCGATCCGCGGGCCCGTCTGCTGCTGCGCAGCTTGATCGCGCGCTACATCCGCGACGGCGAACCGGTGGGCTCGCAGACCCTGGCCAAACACGCCGGGCTGGACGTCAGTTCGGCCACCATTCGCAATATCCTGGCCGAATTGGAGGACGTGGGGCTGTTGTCCGCGCCGCACACCTCCGCCGGCCGCGTGCCGACGGCGCAGGGCTATCGCCTGTTCGTCGATAGCCTGCTGCAGATTCAGCCCCTGGCCGACGCGGAACTGGCACGGCTGCGCAGCGAATTGGCCCCGGGCGCGGGCACGCATCACTTGCTCGGCAATGCGTCCGAGCTGGTGTCGGCGATGACCCATTTCGTCGGCGTGGTCAGCGTGCCCAAGCGCGATCAATTCGCGTTCAAACGCCTGGATTTCGTCGCCCTGGACGCGCAGCGGGTGCTGGCGGTGCTGGTGTTCGCCGACAACGAGATCCAGAACCGCATCTTGATCACCCGGCGCAGCTACGAACCGGCCGAACTCGAGCGCATCGCCAACTATCTCAATGCGCACTACGCCGGCCGGCCGTTGGCCGAGGCCCGCGCCTCGCTGCTCGAAGAACTGCGCAGCGCGCGGGAAGAGATGGAACTGCTGATGGCGCAGGCCTTGGAATTGGCCGATCAGGCCTTGGCCGACGATGCCGAAGACATGCTGGTGGCCGGGCAAACCCGCCTGATCGGCGTGCAGGATTTGTCGAATCTCGACCGCCTGCGGGAGCTGTTCGAGGCGTTTTCGAGCAAGCGCGAAATCCTGCGCGTGCTGGAACGCACCCTGCGCGCGCAAGGCGTGCGGATTTTCATCGGCGAAGAGACCGGCATGGCGCCGCTGGACGGCGTGTCGCTGGTCACCGCGCCGTATGGCGCCGGTGGTCGCACGCTTGGAGTGCTCGGCGTGATCGGGCCGACGCGAATGGCCTACGAACGCGTCATCCCGGTGGTCCAGGCCGCGGCCTCGGTGCTGAGCGAGGCCCTGGGTCGGGACGATTCTCGCGCCACCTGACGCCCTCGCGCGCTGGGCGTCGGCGGACCTCCGCAAAAATCGACGTGGCCCGCAGCGCCCTTGATTCTCCAACCGACGGCCCCATCCCTCGGGCCGTCGGCGGGCCGGTCCCGCCCTGGTCGAACTTACGGAATCGAGCATGCAGCCAGACGCCACCCCGTCTCACGAACACGACCCACACGCCGAATCGGCGAGCGCCGCCCCCGAAGCCGCATCCCAGGACGCGGCGGAGCGCACCGAAGACCCGCAGCAGACGATCGAGCGCTTGCGCGGCGAACTCGAACAGCTCCGCGCCGATGTCTTGCGCGAACGCGCCGACCTCGAAAATCAGCGCAAGCGTTTGGCGCGCGACGTGGACATGGCGCGCAAGTTCGCCAACGAACGCTTGCTGTCCGAACTGTTGCCGCTGTTCGACAGCATCGAAGCGGGCCTCGCCGCCGCCGCAGAAAACGACCCCCTGCGCGAAGGCATGGCGCTGACCCTGCGGCAGTTGAACCGAATCGCCGAAGCGAACGGCCTGGTCGAGGTCGCGCCCGCCCGCGGCGACGCCTTCGACCCGGACCGTCATCAGGCCATGAGCATGGTCGAGGCCGCGGATATCGCGCCCGGCGCCGTCGCCCAGACGTTCCAGAAAGGCTATGTGCTCAACGAACGCCTGCTGCGCCCGGCGCTGGTGATGGTGGCGAAGCAGGATTGAGCCCGTGGGAGTGGCGTGAGCCGCGACGGAACCCGAAAAGCCTCTGTCGCGGCTGATGCCGCTCCCACAAAAACCATCGCGCGCCGCTTGAAACGCAGGCTGGCTCCCCCCACAAACAAAACATCGGCGGCGCGGCCGCCTTCATTCAAGAACTTCAGAGGACACCGTCATGGGCAAGATCATCGGTATCGACCTCGGCACCACCAACTCCTGCGTCGCGATCATGGAGGGCGGCAAAGCCAAAGTGATCGAAAACAGCGAAGGCGACCGCACCACGCCGTCGATCATCGCCTACACCAAGGACGGCGAAGTGCTGGCCGGCGCCAGCGCCAAGCGTCAGGCCGTCACCAATCCCAAAAACACCTTCTACGCGGTGAAGCGCCTCATTGGCCGCAAGTTCACCGACGCCGAAGTCAAGAAAGATCTCGACCTCGTGCCGTACGGCATCGTGGCGCACGCCAACGGCGACGCGTGGGTTGAAACCAGCGACGGCAAGAAAATGGCCCCGCCGGAAATCTCCGCCCGCGTGCTGGAGAAGATGAAGAAGACCGCCGAAGCCTATCTGGGCGAAACCGTGACCGAAGCGGTCATCACCGTGCCGGCCTACTTCAACGACAGCCAGCGCCAAGCCACCAAGGACGCCGGCAAAATCGCCGGTCTCGACGTCAAGCGCATCATCAACGAGCCGACCGCGGCGGCGTTGGCCTACGGTTTGGACAAGGGCGACGGCGGCAAGGACCGCAAGATCGCCGTGTACGACCTCGGCGGCGGCACCTTCGACGTGTCGATCATCGAAATCGCGAACGTCGACGGCGAGAAGCAGTTCGAAGTGCTCGCCACCAACGGCGACACCTTCCTGGGCGGCGAAGACTTCGATAAGCGCATCATCGATTACCTCGTCGAAGAGTTCCAGAAAGACCAGGGCATCGACCTGCGCAAGGATCCGCTGGCGCTGCAGCGCCTGAAGGACGCGGCCGAGCGCGCTAAGATCGAGCTGTCCAGCTCGCAGCAGACCGAAGTGAATCTGCCGTACGTCACAGCCGATGCCTCCGGTCCGAAGCACCTCAACATCAAGCTCACCCGCGCCAAGCTCGAAGCCTTGGTCGACGAACTGATCCGCAAGTCGATCGAGCCCTGCCGCACCGCGCTGAACGACGCCGGCCTGCGCGCCAGCGACATCAGCGAAGTGATCCTGGTCGGCGGTCAGACCCGCATGCCGAAAGTACAGGCCGCGGTGGCCGAATTCTTCGGCAAAGAGCCGCGCAAAGACGTCAACCCGGACGAAGCGGTCGCGATCGGCGCCGCGATTCAGGGCGGCGTGTTGGCCGGCGACGTGAAGGACGTGCTGCTGCTCGACGTGACCCCGCTGTCGCTCGGCATCGAAGTGCTGGGCGGCGAGTTCAACAAGGTGATCGAGAAGAACACCACCATCCCGACCAAGGCCACGCAGACGTATTCGACCGCCGCCGACAATCAGAGCGCGGTGACGGTGCACGTCTTGCAGGGCGAACGTGCGCAGGCGGTCTACAACAAGTCGCTCGCGCGCTTCGACTTGGCCGGCATCGAACCCGCGCCGCGCGGCGTGCCGCAGATCGAAGTCACCTTCGACATCGACGCCAACGGCATCCTGCACGTGTCGGCGAAGGACAAGAAAACCGGCAAGGAGCAGAAGGTCGAGATCAAGGCCGGTTCCGGTTTGTCGGACGACGAGATCCAGCGCATGGTGCAGGACGCCGAATCGCATCGCGAGGAGGACAAGAAGTTCCATGAGCTGATCCACGCGCGCAACCAGGCGGATCATCTGATCCACGCCACCCGCAGCGCGATCAAGGACCACGGCGACAAGGTGCCGGGCGACGCGATCGGTCGCGCCGAAGGCGCCATCGCCGAGTTGGAGATCGCGATGAAGGGCGACGACAAGAACCAGATCGAAGCCAAGACGCGCGCGCTGGAAGAAGCCGGTCAGTCGTTGATGGCCGCGGCCTCGGCCGGGCAGGGCGCGCCGGGCGGCGGCGACGCCGGCCCGTCGTCCTCGGCCCGCAACGACGACGTGGTCGATGCGGAATTCACCGAAGTGAAGGACGATAAGACCTCGTGATTCTCGCTTCGGCGAACGCACGACGGAAGAGCCGGGCCCTCCCGGCTCTTCCTGGTTTGCGGTCGCCGGATTTCGATGATGCGCGACCGCGCTTTTCGCGCGCGCTCGGCGCGGATTCTTCTCCTTCCATCGCCCGAACCGCCGTCCTTTCTCCATGAGCAAACGCGATTACTACGAAGTGCTGGGCGTGGCCCGCAACGCCAGCGACGAAGAGCTGAAAAAAGCCTATCGTCGGTTGGCGATGAAGCACCATCCGGACCGCAATCCGGACGACGCCAACGCCGAAGCCGCGTTCAAGGAAGCGAAAGAGGCTTACGAAATCCTCAGCGACGCGCAGAAGCGCCGCGCGTACGACGCGCACGGCCATGCCGCGTTCGAGCACGGCACCGGCGCGGGTGCGGGCGGCTACGGCGGTGCGGATATCAACGACATCTTCGGCGATATCTTCGGCAACATCTTCGGCGGAGGCGGCGGCAGTCGCGGGCCGCGACGCGGCGCGGATATCGGCTACATCGTCGAACTCGATTTGGAAGATGCGGTCGCTGGCGTCGATAAACGCATCGAAGTGCCGACCATGGCCGCCTGCAAACCCTGCAACGGCAGCGGTTCGGAAGACGGCAAACTCGAAACCTGCGGGACTTGCCAAGGCCGCGGTCAAGTGCGTTTTCAGCGCGGCATCTTCTCGATGCAACAACCGTGCCCGCAGTGCGGTGGGCGCGGCCAGAAGCTCACCAACCCATGCAAGGCTTGCCGCGGCGCAGGGCGTATCGAGGAAGAGAAAGTCCTGTCGGTGAAAATTCCGGCCGGCGTCGATAACGGCGATCGCATTCGTCTTTCCGGCGAAGGCGAGGCCGGCCCCGCGGGCGCGCCGGCGGGCGATCTGTACGTCGAAATCCGCGTGCGTGAGCACGACATTTTTCAGCGCGAAGGCGACGACTTGCATTGCGAAGTGCCGATCCGCTTCTCGCAGGCGGCGCTCGGCGACACCGTGCGCGTCCCCACGCTCGGCGGCGAAGCCGAAATCCGCATTCCGCAGGAAACGCAGACCGGCAAGGTCTTCCGTTTGCGCGAGAAAGGCGTGAAATCGGTGCGCAGCCGCGGCCCGGGCGATCTGTATTGCCGCGTGGTGGTGGAAACGCCGGTGAATCTCACCGCGAAGCAGCGCGAACTGCTGAAGGAGTTCGAGGACACCTTCACCGGCGAAAACGCGCGTCGGCATTCCCCGCGCTCCAGCACGTTCATCGACGGCGTGAAGAGTTTTTGGGAGCGGATGACCTCCTGAACGACGGCGGGCGGCTGCGCGCGCCGCCGAGGCTCTTCGTCGTCGCGCGACTGCGCATCGTCGGTTCCAGTTTCGCGCGCCTACGACCAAGCATCGCTGCAGCCGACGCGCTCAAAGCCGCGGCCGCGCGTGACGAACATCGCGCTTTTTCGCGGGGTTCGTGCGGCGATTTGACAAGCCCTCGCGCCGGGCGGAGCCTCATCGTCGGGCGGCGCATGGTGCGCCGTTCCGCGCGCCGAAATGCGCGCGATCGTTCATAGAACGGACGGCGATTTCCGTTACCCACAACGACTGACGGACAGGATGCCGCCCGGGATCAAGGAGGTTCTATGTCGTTCCGAGTCCAAATCGCGCGCCGCTCCGCAGCGCGCGCTCGTCATGCGCGCCGGTTCGCGCTCGCATCCGCTGTCGCCGCCGCGCTGCTCGCCGCGCCCGCATTCGCCGCGGGGCGCGTGCACATCGACGCGAGCAGCCGCTACGACCCCGCCGACGGGTTCATCGTCGGTTACCGCAACGCCCGTGCAACGCAGCTCGATGCCGCATCCAAACAACGCGCGCTCGACACCGCTGCCGTGGCCGCGTTCGGCGCCGCGGTCCCGCGCTTACTGCGCGCACGCACGCTCGGCACCGGCGGCGAATTGATCGCCATCGACGGCCGTCTTTCGCGCGCCGACGCCGAACGATTGATGCGCAGCGTCGCGCTCGATCCCAACGTCGAATACGTCGAACCGAATATTCGCCTTTCGGCGGCGCTGACGCCGAACGATACCTATTTCTACCTGCAGACGAATTTCAGCAGCGCGGGCGAGAACACCTACGCCGCGTCGGCCTGGGACACCGGCTATCGCGGCCAAGGCAAAATCATCGCCATCATCGATACCGGGCGTACGAATCATCCGGACCTGAACGCGAATTTCGTCGCGGGCGGATACGACTTCATCAGCAGCGCATTCATGGCCAACGACGGCGGCGGACGCGACGCCGATCCGTCCGATCCTGGCGATTGGGAGACGGCGGGGCAGTGCTATGCCGGTTCGCCGGCGCGCAATTCGAGTTGGCACGGCACGCACGTCGCCGGCATCGCCGCGGCGGTCACCAACAACGCGTCCGGCGTCGCCGGGATGGCGCATTGGGCGAAAATCCTGCCCGTGCGCGCGCTCGGCCGCTGCGGCGGCACCGTTGCGGACATCGCCGATGCGGTGACCTGGGCTTCTGGCGGCTCGGTCGTCGGCGTGCCGGGCGTAGGCGCGAACAAGGCGAACGTGATCAATATGAGTCTGGGCGGCGCGGGCGCGTGCGCGCCCACGATGCAGAACGCGATCAACGGCGCGGTCGGGCGCGGCGTCCCGGTGGTGGTCGCCGCGGGCAACAGCAACGCCGATGCGTCGGGCTTCACGCCGGCGAGCTGCGCGAACACGATCGTGGTCGCGACCCATCGCCATACCGGCAGTTTTTACGGCGAAAAAGAGCCGTTCTCCAACTACGGTTCGGTGGTCGATTTGTCCGCGCCGGGTTACAGCATCGCGTCGACCTGGAACGCGGGCACGACCGTGCCCGGCGCGGCGACTTACGCCTATATGAGCGGGACGTCGATGTCGGCGCCGCACGTGGCCGGTGTGGTCGCGATGATGATGTCCAAACCCACCGTCGATTGCGCACCCGCCGCCTGCGAAGCGACGCTGCGCAATACGGCCGATTTCTTCATGGGGCCGGTGCAGTATTGGATCGGCGTGGGCAGGCTGAACGCGAATCGCGCGATGAATTAGGCGGCGATTCGAACTCTTTTTGGGCGTCCTTCTTGAAGGCGCGGACCCTGGCTTCGGCCAGGGTCCGTCGCGCTCTTCGATCTCGGATCGGATTCGCGAAGGGACGAGTTTCTCCGCGATCGATCGGATCGATCGGCGGAATTCGCCGCGACGTTCGACCGCACCGTGCCGACGCCTCGCCGCGGATTTGATCGTTTCCATTCGAATCTCGTTATTCGAGCGGATCGATTCGGTCCTATCGATTCGATTGCGCTATCGGGTGCGCTCAGACGTGCATAGGCGACGATGCGAATGCGGTTCTGGGCGAAGCCGTACGGCGCATCCACGTACGCGAGTCAGCGCGTTACGAATCGAAACGCGACCTCGAAATCGTAAGATTTTCGTTCATTCGCATCGTCCGTAAGCGCGATCGCGTCGCACCGATCGCGACGCGATAACGCTTTTCGAACGAATGCTTCGACGATGCGCCTGCGTATGTATCGCCGCTCGCGCGACTTGCGACGAACGGCGCAAAAAAGCGGGTCGATTCATTTGACAGCGTCGAACGCCATTGCTCATCATGGCGACGGGGCGCATGGTGCGCCTCACGTGATGCTCGGCCCGATTCAAAGGAATGTTGCAGGCCAAAATCGCGACGCGCGCCGGATGCGCACGCAACGCGACGATTCCGTTCGACGATTCCGCGCTTCGAACGTTCGGTTCGACGCCGTCGACGAAACTTAAGGCTCCGCGATCCGCGATTCTCGCCTTTCTTCCGCCCAGGGATGAGCGCACGCATCGAAACCACATTGAAATATGGAGATTTCAGATGTCACTTCGCACTCGCAATATCCGCCTCGCCGCCTTGACGGTCGCGGTCTCCGCCGCCGTCGCTTCGACTTCCGCCTTCGCCGGCGATTTGGTGAACCTGGGCGCGTTGTCCTCGAGCGGCCCGGTCGACGGTTTCATCGTCACCTACAAAGACGGCAGCGCCAGCAAAAACAACAAAGCCGCGATCCAGCGTTCGCTGGACAGCATCTCGGCCAGCGGCTTCGGTCGCGCTAAAGCCATGACGCTGCGCCATGATCGCACGCTCGGCGTCGGCGCCGATCTCGTGGTCGCCAATCGCTCGTTCGACCGCGTCGACGCCGAGCAATTGATGCGTCAGCTCGCCGCCAACCCGGATGTCGCTTCGGTCGAGCCGAATATCCGTCTGTACCCGACCCTGACCCCGAACGACACGTTCTTCAACCTGCAGTACGGCTTCCAGAGCGGTATCGGCGGCAGCAACGCCGACCAAGCCTGGAACCTCGGTTTCCTCGGCGCCGGCAAGATCGTCGCCGTCATCGATACCGGTTATCGCCCGCACGTGGATCTGAACGCCAACATCATCAACGGTTACGACTTCATCACCAACGTCGCCACCGCGAACGACGGTAACGGCCGCGACTCCAGCGCGCTGGATCCGGGCGACTGGAGCCCGACGCCCAATCTGTGCTACCCCGGCTCTCCGGTCACGAATTCGAGCTGGCACGGCACCCACGTGGCGGGCACGGTGGCCGCGGTGACCAACAACGCCGCCGGCGTGGCCGGTATGGCCTACAAGTCCAAGGTGTTGGCGGTGCGCGCGCTCGGCCGTTGCGGCGGCACGCTGGCCGACATCGCCGATGCGGTGACGTGGGCCTCCGGCGGTACGGTGCCGGGCGTTCCGGCGGTCGGCGCCAACAAGGCGACCGTCATCAATATGAGCCTGGGCGGCGGCGGTTCCTGTGCCGGCTCGGTGATGCAAACGGCGATCACCGGCGCCTTGGGCCGCCGTACCACGGTGGTGGTGGCTGCCGGCAATAGCAACGCCAATGTCTCGGGCTTCACTCCGGCCAGTTGCACCGGTGCGGGCCTGATCGTCGTCGGCGCGACCGACTCGGCGGCGAAGAAAGCCAGCTTCTCGAACTTCGGCGCGGGCGTGGACGTGTCGGCGCCGGGCGTGAGCATCGCTTCGACGTTGAACGCCGGCACCACCGTGCCGGGCGCCGACAACTACGTGTACTACAGCGGCACGTCGATGGCGTCGCCGCACGTGGCCGGTTTGGTCGCGTTGATGCAGTCGAAGCCCGCCGCCGATTGCGCGCCGGCGCAGGTCGAAACGCTGATCAAGACCTGGATCAAACCGTTCGCCGCTCCGCCGCCGCCGGTGGGCACGATGGGCACTGGCATCATCAATGCGTTCACGACCGTACAGAACGCGCCCTGCTGATGCGATTTATCGGTGAATGCGCGAATTCGCGCCACCCGCGAACCCCGGCTTCGGCCGGGGTTCGTCGTTTCGAGCGCTCGACGAGCGCCTGCGCGCCGCGGATTCCCGCGCTCGTCGCCAACGGGCAGAATGCGAGCCCCACCTTCGGATCGTCGGCATGTCGCGTTCCCCCGTCATCGGTTTGGTCGGCAGCGCCGGGGCGTACGGCCGTTGGCTGCGTACGTTTTTCGAGGCGCGCATGGGGCTCGTCGTCCTGGGGCACGATCCGGCCGCGCCCGAGAGCGATCCGATCGAACGCCTGCTGCAAGACGCCGACGTGCTGCTGTTCGCCGCCCCGATCCGCGACACCGTCGCGACCATCGACGACTGGGCGCAGCGTTCGTCGGGGCGCGAGCGCGGTCGGTTGTGGCTGGACGTCACGTCGATCAAACAAGCGCCGGTCGCGGCGATGCTGCGTTCGCAGGCCGAGGTGGTCGGTTTGCACCCGATGACCGCGCCGCCGAAATCGCCGACGCTCAAAGGCCGCGTACTCGCCGTCTGCGAAGCGCGGCTCGACGCATGGCGGCCCTGGGTGTCGGATCTGCTGCAGGCGCTGCAGGCCGAATGCGTGCGGGTCGCGCCCGAACGCCACGACCGCGCGATGGCCCTGATCCAAGCGATGGTCCACGCCAGCCATTTGGCCGAAGCCGGCGTGCTGCGCGACTACGCCGCCGCGCTGGGCGCAGCGAGCGATCTGCTGCCGCTGCGCACCGCGTCGTTCGAACTGGATGTGGCGATGATGACCCGCATCCTCTCGCTGAATCCGCAGATCTACGAGGACATCCAGTTCTGCAATCCCTACGTGCCGGAGATGCTCGACCGTCTGCTCGGCGAATTGGGCGCGCTGCGCGATTTGGTCGCGCGCGGCGACGCCGACGCCCGCGCCGCGTTCCGCGCGCGCTTCCTCGACGCCAATCGCGACGCGCTGGGCGAGCGGCTGTTGGCCGAGGGCAATTACGCCTTCGAACGCGTCGGTTACTTGCTGGCCGATCTGGTCGAGCGCCCGTCGATGAGCGTGCATCTGCCGGAGGACCGCCCGGGCGCGCTGCGCGCGCTGCTCGACACCTTCGAGCGCCACGGCGTCAGCCTCTCGTCGATCCATTCTTCGCGCACGCCGGCGGGCGAGGTGCATTTCCGCATCGGTTTCGGCGCGGAGGTCGACGCGGCGTTGCTCGGCGCCGTGGCCGCGCAGGTCGACGCCGCGGGCGTGGGCCGCGTGCTCGAATGCGTGCCGCCGCCGAACGCGGCGGATTGAGCCGGGCCGCCGCCGCCGCTACGCTGACGCGATGACCACGCCTCTCCGATTGCTCATTCACGGCGCCAGTGGGCGCATGGGCCGCGCCGTCGCGCGCTTGGCGGCCGAACGCGACGATCTGGTGCTGGTCGCCTCGGTCGCGCGTTCGCCCTTCGGCGACGCGGGCGGCGAGGGCGATGGGGCGAGCGTGCGTCCGCCGACTTTTTTACCGGCGGCCTCGTTAGCCGACGCGCCGAAGTTCGATGTCGCCATCGACTTCAGCCTGCCGGAAGGCTTCGATGCGATCCTCGCGCTGTGCGCATCGCGCGGCGCGGCCTTCGTGTCGGGCACCACCGGGCTCGATCCGAGTCAGCGGGACGCGATGGACCGCGCCGCCGCGCGCATTCCGGTGCTCTGGGCCTCCAATTTCAGCCTCGGCATCGCCATCCTCGACGAATTGGTCGAACGCGCCGCCGCGGCGTTGCCGGGCTGGGACTGCGACATCGTCGAACAGCACCACACGCGCAAGCGCGACGCGCCCTCGGGTACCGCGTTGTCGCTGGGCGCCGCCGCCGAACGCGGCGGAGCGCAGCCGCGCTACGCCAGCCTGCGCGCGGGCGATATCGTCGGCGAGCACACGGTGCAGTTCGCGGCGGCGGGCGAGCGCATCGAACTGATCCATCGCGCCGCCGACCGCGACATCTTCGCGCGCGGCGCGCTGCACGCCGCCGCGCGCCTAGTGGGCAGAGCGCCCGGGCGCTATCGACTGCGCGATCTGCTGTAACGCCCCCGCCGCATGCACGGCGGCGGCGCCGATCCGAGCGACGCGCAGCCTTCGTTCCGAGCCTTTGCGGCGAGCCGCGGACCGCGCCGAGGTTCATCTCGCCGAGGATTTTCGCTGGCGTCGGTCCGCCGGCATCGGTACAATTCCCGCTCGCCTGAACCCCACACCCCCGGACCGGTGGAAAACCGCGCCCGAGGTTTTTTGCAACCTCGCTTTTCTGAGCTCAACTAGGCGAAGCCCGTGACCGAACCCGCCATCCTGGTCCTCGAAGACGGCACCGTATTCGAGGGCGTTTCCGTCGGCGCGCCCGGCCTCTCCGTCGGCGAGACGGTGTTCAACACCGCGATGACCGGCTATCAGGAAATCCTGACCGACCCGTCCTACGCGCGGCAATTGGTCACGCTGACCTATCCGCACATCGGCAACACCGGCTGCACCGACCAGGACGACGAAGCCGCGAAGGTCTGGGCCTCCGGTTTGATCGTGCGCGATGTGCCGCGGCGGCCGAGCAACTGGCGCAGCCGCGTCGCTTTGCCCGACTGGCTGAAGGCGCGCGGCATCGTTGCCATCGCCGAAATCGACACCCGCAAGCTCACGCGCCTGCTGCGCGATCGCGGCGCGCAGAACGGCGCGCTGATGGCCGGCCGCATCGAGGTCGACGAAGCGCTCGAAGCGGCGCGCAAGTTTCCGGGTCTCAAGGGCATGGATTTGGCGAAAGTCGTCACCACCGACGCGGCGTATCCCTGGACCGAAGGCCAGCTCGATCTCGACCACGATGCCTTCGTCGTCGCATCGCCGCGCTTCAAGGTGGTGGCGTACGACTTCGGCGTGAAGCGGAATATCTTGCGCATGCTGGCCGAGCGCGGTTGCGACGTGACCGTCGTGCCCGCGCAGACGCCGGCCGCCGATGTCCTCGCGATGCGACCCGACGGCGTGTTTCTCTCCAACGGACCCGGCGACCCCGCGCCCTGCGATTACGCCATCGCCGCGATTCGCGAATTCATCGCTGCGAAATTGCCGACATTCGGCATTTGCCTCGGTCATCAATTGCTCGGCCTCGCGGCCGGCGCGCAAACCCACAAAATGAAATTCGGCCATCACGGCGCGAATCATCCGGTGATCGATCTCGACGGCGGACGAGTGATGATCACCTCGCAGAATCACGGCTTCGCCATCGACGAAACCACGCTGCCCGCGAACGTGCGCGTGACCCATCGCTCGCTGTTCGACGGCAGCAATCAGGGCATCGCGCTGACCGATGCCCCCGCGTTCTCGTTCCAGGGCCACCCCGAAGCCAGCCCCGGTCCGCACGATGTTGCGCCGTTGTTCGATCGCTTCGTGTCCATGATGGAGGCCGCATGAACGTCCGTTCCGCGCTCGTCGCCGCGATCTTCGCGTGTTCGATGTCGATAGGTCCGTCGGCGCGCGCCGCGGCGCCCGAGAAGGTCGCCGACCGCGCCTCCGACACCGCGGCGGCGGTCGCCGCGCCCATCGTGCCCGACGCCGCATCGATCGATCGCATGACCGCGCACATCATGACGATGATGCCGATGGATCGGATTTTCGAGAGCGTGCTCGCCTCCAATCAAGCGGAGATGAAATCCGAATTGAATGCGACCCAGCACGCCTGCGTGACGCGCGAGCTCGGACGCGACGCGCTTACCGCGCGTAAGCGCGCCGAGGTCGAGCGCTTCGCCCGCGCGAAGCCGGAGGCGTTCGCCTCGGGCTTGAAGGTGTTGGACGAGGGCGCGGCCGAGTTGATCGCCATGACCGTGGAAGCGAGCATCGCCGGAAAGGAACCCGATATGAATCGGGCCGAAGGCGAGGCGATGATCGCCTTCGTGACGTTCGTCTTCGACGATCAGCTCGCGGATCTGCGGGCGCTTTCGGGATTCGGCGATATGAACGATCCGGAGGGATCGAACGGCGCCACCGAAGCGATGATGGACGCGCTCGCCGCCGATCTGAGCAAGACCTGCGAGATTCCGATCGAGATGTTGGATTGATCGCGATGCGGCAGACCACGCCAACGATCGCGCGCGCCGCGGCGGCGTCATTGGACGCGCGCGAATCCGCGCGACGCTCCGCATGGCGGCGGTACGCGCGTCGAGCGCTGCTCGCGGCCCTCGCGCTCGCGCTGTATCCGGCGTTCGTGCTCGGCACGGTCTACAACGCGACCACCCGCTCCGACTTGCCCGGCGGGCGTCATGGCCCGAAAGACGCCTATCGCCATAGTTTGGCGAGTGCGATTGTCGCCTACACCGGTTCGCCGCGCTGGGTGGAATGGGTCACCTATGCGATGGAAGGCGAGGGCGGCGCCGACCCCGCGCGCGCGATGGATGCGCACAACAACCGCATCGGCGCGCGCATCGGCGCCGAGGCCGAGAGCTGGGATGCGATGCGCACCGAGATTCTCGCCGCGGTCGAACGCGGCGGCGTCGAGGTCGACGACCCGAACCGCATCACCTGGCTGCCGCGCGAGCGATGGCAAGAGCGTCTGTATTGAACCCGCCGCACCGAACTTCAGTTGTTTTTTCGAGCCCGCACCAAGCGAGAACCGCATGCCCAAGCGTACCGACATCCAGACCGTCCTGATCATCGGCGCCGGCCCGATCGTGATCGGTCAGGCCTGCGAATTCGATTATTCCGGCGCGCAGGCCTGTAAAGCGCTGCGCGACGAGGGCTATCGCGTGGTGCTGGTGAACAGCAATCCCGCGACGATCATGACCGACCCCAATATGGCGGATGCGGTCTATATCGAACCGATCCAGTGGAAGACGGTCGAGAAGATCATCGCCAAGGAAAAACCCGACGCGCTGTTGCCGACGATGGGCGGCCAGACCGCGCTCAACTGCGCGCTCGATCTCGCCGATCACGGCGTGCTCGAAAAATACGGCGTCGAACTGATCGGCGCGTCGCGCGAAGCGATCCGCATGGCCGAGGACCGCGAACTGTTCCGCGTCGCGATGCAGGACATCGGTCTGGAATGCCCGAAGGCCGAAGTCGCCAAGAATTTCGAGCAAGCGCTGGAGATTCAGGCCAAGGTCGGGTTCCCAACGATCATTCGCCCAAGCTTCACGCTCGGCGGCACCGGCGGCGGCATCGCCTACAACAAGGAAGAATTCGAGGAAATCGCCAAGCGCGGCCTCGATCTTTCGCCCGTGCATGAGGTGCTGATCGAGGAATCGGTGCTCGGGTGGAAGGAATTCGAGATGGAAGTGGTCCGCGACAAAGCGGACAACTGCATCATCGTCTGTTCGATCGAGAATCTCGACGCGATGGGCGTGCATACTGGCGACAGCATCACCGTCGCGCCGGCGCAGACGCTCACCGATAAGGAATACCAGCGCCTGCGCGACGCGTCGATCGCCGTGTTGCGTAAGATCGGCGTCGACACCGGCGGCTCCAACGTGCAGTTCGGCATCAACGCGCAGAACGGTCGCGTGGTGGTGATCGAAATGAACCCGCGCGTATCGCGCTCTTCGGCGCTGGCCTCGAAGGCGACCGGCTTCCCGATCGCGAAAGTCGCGGCCAAGCTCGCCGTCGGTTACACCTTGGACGAATTGAAGAACGACATCACCGGCGGGCTCACCCCGGCGTCGTTCGAGCCCAGCATCGACTACGTCGTCACCAAGATTCCGCGTTTCGCGTTCGAGAAATTCCCCGCCGCCGACGCGCGCCTCACCACCCAGATGAAATCGGTGGGCGAGGTGATGGCGATCGGACGCACGTTCCAGGAGTCGCTGCAGAAAGCGCTGCGCGGCTTGGAGACGGGCAAGAGCGGCCTGGACCCGACCGGCTTGGATCTCGCCGACGATGCGGGCAAGGCGCGGCTGCGCCGCGAGCTGAAGGAGCCCGGCTCCGAACGCCTGTTCTATCTCGCCGATGCGTTCCGTGCCGGGATGAGCGTGGACGATGTGCATCGCCTGTCGTTCGTCGATCCGTGGTTCTTGGATCAGATCGAAGAACTGGTCGCCTGCGAGCGCGAGGTCGCGACCGCGGGCTTGGACGCGCTGGACGCGAAACGCCTGCGCGCGCTGAAGCGCAAGGGTTTCTCCGACGCGCGCTTGGCGAAATTGGTCGGCACCAACGAATCGGCGGTGCGCGCATTGCGCAAAGCCTTCGGCGTGCGTCCGGTCTACAAACGCGTGGATTCCTGCGCGGCCGAGTTCGCCACCACCACCGCGTATCTGTACTCGACCTACGAAGACGAGTGCGAAGCCGCGCCGAGCGCGCGCGACAAGATCATCGTGCTGGGCGGCGGCCCGAACCGAATCGGGCAGGGCATCGAATTCGATTATTGCTGCGTGCATGCCGCGCTGGCGCTGCGCGAAGACGGGTACGAGACCATCATGGTCAACTGCAACCCGGAAACCGTCTCAACCGACTACGACACGTCCGACCGTCTTTATTTCGAGCCGTTGACGCTCGAAGACGTGCTGGAGATCGTCGAGTTGGAGAAACCCAAGGGCGTGATCGTGCAGTACGGCGGCCAGACGCCGCTGAAGCTCGCGCGCGCGCTCGAAGCCAACGGCGTGCCGGTGATCGGCACCTCGCCGGATTCGATCGACCTCGCCGAAGACCGCGAACGCTTCCAGAAACTCGTCGACCAACTCGGTCTGCTGCAGCCGCCGAACCGCACCGCGCGCAGCGCCGAAGAAGCGCTCGCGCTCGCCCGCGAGATCGGCTATCCGCTCGTGGTGCGCCCGAGTTACGTGCTCGGCGGCCGCGCGATGGAAGTGGTCCACGCCGACGCCGATCTCGAACGCTACATGCGCGAAGCGGTGAAGGTCTCGAACGATTCGCCGGTGCTGCTCGACCGCTTCCTCGACCACGCGGTCGAAGTGGACGTGGACATCATCGCCGACAAGGACGGACGGGTGCTGATCGGCGGCGTCATGCAGCACATCGAAGAAGCCGGCGTGCATTCGGGCGATTCCTCGTGCTCGCTGCCGCCGTATTCGTTGGCGCCGGCCACGCAGGACCGCCTGCGCGATCAAGTGCGCGCGCTCGCCCAGGCGCTGAAGGTCGTCGGGTTGATGAACACGCAGTTCGCCATCCAAACCGAAGACGACGGCCGCGACACCATCTTCCTGCTCGAAGTGAACCCGCGCGCCTCGCGCACCGTGCCGTTCGTGTCGAAAGCGACCGGCATGGCGCTGGCGAAGATCGCGGCCCGCTGCATGGCCGGCAAAACGCTGGCCGAGCAGGGCGCGACCGAGGAAGTGATTCCGAGCTACTACTCGGTGAAGGAAGCGATCTTCCCGTTCGCGAAATTCCAGAACGTCGATCCGATCTTGGGGCCCGAAATGCGCTCCACCGGCGAGGTCATGGGCGTCGGCGAGAATTTCGGCGCCGCGTTCGCGCGCGCGCAGGAAGCGGCCGGCATCAAGGCGCCGCCGATCGGCAAGGCCTTCGTCTCGGTGCGCGACCCGGACAAGCGTCGCGTGCTCGAAGTCGCCCAGGAATTGATCCGCCGCGGTTACGGCGTGGTCGCCACCGCGGGCACCGCCGCGTGGCTGCGCGAGAACGGCATCGCTTGCGAACACGTCAACAAAGTGATCGAGGGCCGTCCGCACATCGTCGACCGGATCAAAAACGGCGAGATTTCGTATATCGTCAACACCACCGAGGGCAAGCAGGCGATCGCCGACTCGTTCTCGATCCGTCGCGAAGCGCTCCAGCAACGCGTCACCTATTCGACCACCATCTCCGGCGCGAAAGCGCTGTTGCATTCGTTGGAATACCGCGGCACCGGCCCGGTCTGGGCTTTGCAGGAATTGCACGAATCGCTCAATCAGGAATCGAGGCCAGCATGAGAGCCCCGCTCACCCTCAAAGGCGCGCAGCGTTTGCGCGCCGAATTGGAACAACTGAAGTCCGTGCAGCGGCCGGCGGTGATCGCCGCCATCGCCGAAGCGCGGGCGCACGGCGATTTGCGCGAAAACGCGGAATATCACGCCGCGCGCGAGCAGCAGGGCTTCATCGAAGGCCGCATCAAACAGCTCGAAGCCGAGCTGTCGCACGCGCAGGTCATCGACGTGTCCACGCTCAACGCCGGCTCGCGCGTGGTGTTCGGCGCCAGCGTCGTCTTGGCCGACGTGGAAAGCGGCGAAGAGAAGAATTATCAGATCGTGGGCGACCTCGAAGCCGACATCAAGCAGGGCATGATCGCGATTTCCTCGCCCTTGGCGCGCGCGCTGATCGGCAAGCACGAGGGCGATACCGTCGAAATCGACGCGCCGGCCGGCAAGCGCGAATACGAGCTGGTGCAAGTCGACTACCGCGATTGATCCGCGACCTGCGGTTTTCGCGGCGAATCGACGTCATGACCGACCCGACGAACGCGACCTCGAGCGCGACCTCGAACATGACGAACCAAGCCATTTTCCTGTTGCCGGCGTGGTCCGCATTCGGGCGGCAATCGCTGGCCGTCGATTGCGCGCAAGCGCTCGGCCGCGCCGACGCCGTGCCGCTCGCCGAACCCGGCCGCGCGGCGCAGCGTCTGCGCTACGTCGAATCGCTGCCGGCGCATTGGTCGCCGGCCGCGCTGTCGCGGCATCGCGATGCGGGCGATGCCGCGGACGCGGTGTGGCTGCGCGCCGATCCGGCGTACGTGCGCCCGGACATCAACGGCGCGCGTTTGCTCGCGTACGGCGAAGCGTTGTCGCCGACGCGCGAGGAAGCCGACGCCATGCTTTCGGCGCTGCGGCCGCTGTTCGGCGATCGCGGTTTCGCGCTGGATGCGCCGACGCCGACGCGTTGGTATCTGCGCCTATCGCCGGGCGCGCAATGGCCCGAATTCAGCGAACCCGAGGCCGCGCTCGGCGAAGACATGTTCGAGCATTTGCCGCACGGCGACGCCGCGCGCGCTTGGCGCGCACTGCTCAATGAGGCGCAGATCGCGCTGCATCAGCATCCGGCAAACGAACGGAGACGCGAACGCGGCATTCCGCCGATCAATGCGCTGTGGGTATGGGGCGGCGGTCGAATGCCCGATCGCGTTCGCGTGGCCGCGCCGTGCGTCCGCAGCGACGACGAGACGCTGCGCGACTGCGCGTTCGCCGCGCGCGTGCCCGACGCGCCGCTGCCGTCGCGTTTCGCGGACGAGAACGACGGTGCATCGAGCGCATCGGCCGCGGGAATGCCCGGGCTCTACGACCTGCATCGCGCGCGCGATCTGAAACGATTGCAGGACGATTGGCTGCGCCCCGCGCTGACGGCGCTGCGTACCGGCGCGCTGTCGACGCTGATCTTGGACGCCGCCGATGGTCGTCGTTTGCGTCTGCGCGCGGCGCAGCGCTGGCGGTTTTGGCGCAAGCCGTGGACACCGTCGGCGTGAGCGCCGCGCGCACGATTCGCCGCCGCGAGCCCGCGCAAGCCGTCGGCGAATGGCCGGCGACCGTGTCGCCGTTCCTGCGCGCGCTCTACGCCGCGCGCGGCGCGACCGAGTACGCATCGGCGCAGCCGAAACTCACCGGCCTGCTGCCGCCCGATGGGCTATCGAATATCGATGCGGCCGTGGACTTGCTCGAAGACGCGCTCGCGCACGATCGGCACGTGGTGGTGGTCGGCGATTTCGACTGCGACGGCGCTACCGCCTGCGCGGTGGGCGTGCGCGGTTTGCGCATGCTCGGCGCGCAGCGCGTGTCGTACGCGGTGCCCAATCGCGCGGTCCACGGTTACGGACTGTCGCCCGCATTGGTCGAGGATTTGCGCGCGCTGCGGCCGGATCTGTTGATCACGGTCGATCACGGCATCGCCTGTCACGCGGGTATCGACGCGGCGAAAGCCTACGGTTGGCGCGTGTTGGTCACCGATCACCATTTGCCGGGCGAACGCTTGCCGAACGCCGACGCCGTGGTCGATCCGAACCTGCTCGGCGACCGCTTCGCGAGTAAAGCGCTGGCCGGCGTCGGCGTGATGTTCTACGTGCTGCTCGCCCTGCGGCAGCGCCTGCGCGCGACGCGCGGATTTCCCGCGGGCGAACCGGATTTGACCGCGCTGCTGGATTTGGTGGCGGTGGGCACGGTGGCCGATCTCGTGCGCCTGGACGCGAACAATCGCGCCTTGGTCGCGGCGGGGTTGCGCCGCTTGCGCTCGGGCAAAGGCGCGTGCGGCCTGCGCGCGCTGATCGAGGTCGCGCGACGCCGCGAAAACGCGTTGACCGCGACCGACATCGGGTATGCGCTGGCGCCCAGAATCAACGCCGCCGGGCGCTTGGAAGACATGACCCTCGGCATCGAATGCCTGCTGTGCGACGACCCGCGCCGCGCGCGCGAACTCGCCGAGATTCTCGACGGCATCAACGCGGAACGTCGCGGCGTACAACAGCAGATGCTCGACGATGCGGACGCGGCGCTGGCGGCGGTGGGGTTGAACGACGCTGCGAGCATCGGCGTCGGTGCGCGCGCCAGCGTGGTGCTGCACCACGACGACTGGCATCCGGGCGTGGTCGGCTTGGTCGCGTCGAAGATCAAGGAACGGCTGCATCGCCCGACCATCGCGTTCGCGCCGAGCGAACCGGGCGGGGATTCGCTGCGCGGCTCCGCGCGTTCGATCGCCGGTTTCCATATTCGAGATGCCTTGGCGACCGTCGATACGCGACATCCCGGGTTGATCGAAAAATTCGGCGGGCACGCCATGGCCGCGGGCTTGAGTCTGCGCGTCGACGACTTGCCCGCGTTCCGCGAGGCGTTCGAAAACGCCGCGGCGGAGGCGTTGACGTCCGAATCGCTGCAGGACGTACTGCTCAGCGACGGTGCGATTCCGCACGCACTGTGCACGATCGAGACCGCGCTGGCGCTGCGCGACGGCGGACCGTGGGGGCAGGGCTTTCCCGAGCCGGTGTTCGACGATGTGTTCGAAGTGACGCACTGGAAAGTCGTCGGCGAACAACACGCGAAACTCGAATTAGCGCGCCCGGGCGCCGCACGCGGCGAACCGCGCCTCGATGCGATCCATTTCGGCGCTGGCCGCGCGCCGCCGCCGCGGGTCGCGCGCATCGCCTATCGGCTGCAGCCCGACGATTGGCGCGGCGGCGACGCCGTGCAATTGGTCGTGGTGCACTGCGAGCCGGCGGCCTAGTCCCGATCGCCGGCACGAGCGCGATCCTCTCGACCACGCGATCCTCTCGACCATCCGCGTCGCTTCGGCATCGCCATGCCGAGTGTTCCGCTGCGCCGCGACGCGTTAGCATGCGGGCGTCGACCCGGAACGGGGGCGGGTCGAGCGCGCGGCGCATGCGAGTCCGCTTCGGATTCGCCCGACGACGGCCGACGTTCGCTCGATCGACCCCATTCCCGAACCCCGAACGTTTGTCAGCGGGCGACGCGCAACGCGCATCGTCCGGGCCACGCCCGAGCCCTTCGGCACGCCGCCACCGACCGCATCGAGATTTCGCCATGTCCAAACCCGTTGGAATCGCCGCTCTGCTCACTTTCGTCGTCGCTTCGGCGCTGACGAGTTCGCCGCCCCGGGCGCAGGAGCGCCTGCCGAACCGAACCGGCCCCGCGCCGGACGATGCGATCACGGCGCCGCCGTTGATCCAATCCCAGGGCGGCAAAACGCCGGTGTCGTTGCGGTCCGCCACGATGTCGGTGCGCACCGACGGCGGCTTGGCGCGCACCGTGGTCGAGCTGACGCTGTTCAATCCCAACGACACCGTGCTCGAAGGCAATCTGCAGTTCCCGCTGCACGCGGGCCAGCAGGTGTCGGCGTTCGCGCTGGATATCGGCGAGGAGATGCGCGAGGCGGTGCCGGTGCCGAAGCAGAAAGCGCAGCAGGTGTTCGAGAGCATCGAGCGCCGCAACGTCGATCCGGGCCTGTTGGAACAGACGGCCGGCAATCACTTTCGCTTGCGCGTATACCCGATCCCCGCGCACGGCACGCGCCGCGCGCGCGTGACCATCGACGAGGCGATGGCGCGCGACGGCGATGCCTGGCGGTTGGACGTACCGGTGCAGTTGCTCGCCGATGCCGACCACGCCTCGCTCGCGGTGCGTGCCAGCGGCATCGACGCGACGCCGGCCCAAAGCGGCAGCTTCGACACCCTGCGCTTCGAGCGTGCGCGCGGCGGTTACGCCGCGACGCATGAAGTCCTTCGCGAGCGCGTTTCCGAGCACGCCCCGCGCCGCCTGCCCACGCTGCGTCTGCGGTTGCCCGCGGCGAAGACGCCGCAGACCTTCGTACAGCGCTTCGACGGCGAGCGTTTCGCAATGGTCGAACTGCCCATCGCCGCCGCGCCGTCGACGCCGCGGACCTTGCCGAAGCACGTCGGCGTGCTGTGGGACGCGTCGGCGTCGGCGCGCGATCGCGACCGTCAGAGCGAATTCGCGCTGTTGAACCGCTATTTCGCGGCGATGGGCGATGGCCGCGTGTCGCTGCGCCTGCTGCGCGACGTGGGCGAGGACGCTGGCGTCTACGAAATTCACGGCGGCGATTGGAGCGCGCTGCGCGCGGTGTTGGAGAAAACCGTCTACGACGGCGCCAGCGATTTGGCGGATTGGTCGCCGAAGGCCGATATCGGCGAGTACTTGTTGATCAGCGACGGCCTGCGCACCTACGGCGATGCGCCGTTCCCGGCGCTCGCGAAGGGCCAAGCGTTGTATGCGCTGAGCAGCGCGGGCGCGAAAACCGACGCCGCGCGGTTGGCCGCCGTGACCGGCGCGCGCGGCGGGCGTTTGGTGCAATGGCAAGGCCGGGCCGGCGTCGATGCAGCGGCGCGCGCGCTGCTCGAATCGGGTACCCGCATCCTCGCGCTGGAAGGCGAGGGCATCGAGGATCTGCAGCCGCAATCGTGGGACGTGGACGGCGGCTTGCTGCGCATCGCCGGACGCATGACCGACGACAGCGGCACCGTGAAAGTGACGCTGCGCGAAGGCGGCAAAACGCGCACGCTCGAAGTACCGGTCGCGAACGATGCGGCCGACAGCGATCGCGTCGCCGCGCTGTGGGGCGCATGGCGCATCGCCGCCTACGCCGAACAGCCCGAACGCCATCGCGCCGATATCGCGCGCACGGGTCAGCGCTTCGGCATCGTCACCCCGGGCACGTCGCTGTTGGTGCTGGAAGCCGCGCAGGATTACGTGCGTTACGACATCCCCGCGCCGACCGCGCTGCGCGAACAGGTCGCCACGCTGAAGCGACAGCAAGGCGAGGAGCGCGAACGCACGCGTGGACAGCGCATCGACGAGATCGCCGCGCGCTTCGCCGAACGCTTGAAATGGTGGGAACGGGATTATCCGAAGACGCCGCCGAATCCCGCGAAAGACAAACAGCAGATCGCCAACGGCGCGGGCGCGCCCGCTTCGGCCGTGGCCGGCGCGTTGCAAGACCGGGCCACGAACGAAGCCGCGCCGCCGCCGCCCGCACCGCCGCCGCCTCCCAGCGCCGCGCCTGCGGAGTCTTCCGAGGAACTCGACCGTGTCGCGGTGACGGGGGCGCGGGTTACCCGTAACCAAGCCGAATCAGAGGCGCCGGTCGTTACGATGCAACGGTCGGAGATCGAGAGACAAGGGCTGCAATCTGTAGCGGACACGCTGTTTTCGATGTCGGCAAGCGATGGCGGCGCACTGAGAAATATCGCCACGGAGGCCGCCGGCCAAGGCGTCTCCATCCGTTTGCAGCCGTGGGAATCCGATTCGCCGTACGCGCGCCGTCTGCGCGATGCCGCGCCGGCGGAGGTGTATGCGCTGTATCTGGACGAGCGCGACAGCCACGCCGGCAGCACGGCGTTCTATCTGGATGTCGGCGACATTCTGCTGCGTAAAGGCCGTCGCGACGAAGCGCTGCGCGTGCTGTCGAATCTGGCCGAAATGGACTTGGAGAACCGTCACGTCCTGCGCGTGTTGGGCTATCGCCTGATGCAGGCGAAAGATTGGAGCCGCGCCGTCGAGACGTTCCGCGAAGTGCTGCGCTTGTCCGAGGAAGAGCCGCAAAGCCATCGCGACTTGGGGCTGGCGCTGGCCGCGGCCGGGCGCCGGCAGGAGGCCATCGAACGCTTGTACGAAGTGGTCGTGCGCTCGTGGGACGGCCGTTTTTCCGAAGTGGACGCGGTGGTGCTCAACGAGTTGAACGCGATCGTCGCGACCAGCCCGACGCCGCTGAACACCGACTTCGTCGATTCGCGCCTGCTCAATAACATGCCGCTGGACTTGCGCGCGGTGCTGGCCTGGGACAGCGACAACAGCGACATGGACCTGTGGGTGACCGACCCGAACGGCGAGCGTTGCTACTACGGTCATCGCAACACGTATCAGGGCGGCTTACTGAGCGACGATTTCACCGGCGGCTACGGCCCCGAGGAATTCGTGCTGAAAGACGCGAAGCCCGGGAAGTACAAAGTCGAAGCCAACTTCTTCGGCGACCGCCAGCAGATCGTCACCGGCGCGACCACGCTGTCGCTGACGCTCAGCACCGGCTGGGGCACGAAGCGTCAGCAGGATCAGACCGTCACGCTGCGCCTGAGCGGCAAGAGCGAAACGGTGCTGGTGGGCGAGTTTGAGGTCAAGTAAAGCCGTAGAGCGGAGCGAAGCTCCGCTAAACATCTCAACGGCTTTGGGTCGAGTTTCAGCGGAGCTTCGCTCCGCTCTACGGGGCATTGTGCAGCGGAGCTTCGCTCCGCTCTACGGGGCTGCGGTCGCCCGCTTCAATCCGAATAAGGGCCGCAACCAGCGCACGCGGCGGACGATCTCGAACCCCAGGAAGCACAGCGCGAACGTGGACAAGACCAACAGCGGGCCTTCGATCATCGGGCGAAGGCCGAGCGGCTTCGCGTTGTGGGCGAGTACGACGATGATCGTCTGGTGCAGGATGTAGATCGGAAACACCGCGTCGCGCAGATAGCGCAGAGCCGGCGTATCGGCGAAACGAATGCCGCGCGCGAAGCCGAAGATCGCGACGATCGCCGACCACTGGAAGACGGCCCACACCACGCGTTGCGCCATCCGCAGCGCGTCCGGCGGCGGATTTTCGTCGCCGTAGCCGCTGCCGTAGAAGTACCAGACGATCAGGCCGTAGCCGATCGCGGCGCTCGCCAACGCCGGCCATCGCATCCGCTGCAGCGCGTCCCACACGCCCTCGCGGGTGGCGATCAGCGCACCCAGCAGAAACATCGGCAGGTATTGCGCGTGGTTGTACCAGTCGTCGACGAGCGCGTGGGTCGATTCGAAACGGCCGACCAAGGCCAGACGCGCCGCCGCGAGCAGGGCGATCGGCCAGAGCAGAACGCCCGGCCCCGACAGCCGCCGTTCCCACCATGCGCCGACGCGCTCGATCGTGCCCGGCGCGAACCGCAGCGGCACCCAGACGACGACGGTATAGACCCACAAATAAGCCACGAACCACAGATGGTTCCAGGTCGGTAGTCTCAGGCACTCGCCGTCCCGGCAGAAGGTGTTGTCGCTCTGCAGATAACGCGCCCAGAACGCGAGGTACCCGTCGCGGTAGCCGCCGGGTAATTTTTCGACGACCTCGTAATAGGCCTGCGGCGTCACCACCACCAGCATTCCGAATAGCAGAGGCACCAGCAGCCGCCACGAGCGCGCGCGCAGAAAGCCGCCCTCCGCGCTGCGCTGCGTTTTGCGGAACAAGAATGCGGTGGCCACGCCCGAGACGAAAAACAGCAGCGACAGCCGCCAGGGCGAACTCAGCAGCATGAACGGTTCGAGCGCTTCGTTCGCGAACGGGCTTTTGACGTGCCAGCCCCAGCTCACGTAGTACATGCCGGTGTGGTACAGCACCAGCCAGGCGAATGCGGCGATCCGCACCCAGTCCACATCGTATCGGCGTTCCATGGCATCGCTCCGGATCGAGAGGGGCGAAGTCTGTCGATCGCGAGACTGCGCGGAATCGGTCGAGTGCCGTTTCGCGGCGAATCGGGGATCGGTCGTGGGCGCGGTGGGACGAATCGGGCGGCGGGGGACGCCGCCGCCGTCTAAAATGCGCGAATGCTCTCCGAAGCCCATCGCGAAACCGCCTCTCCGCAACCACCGCGCCCGCCCGCCGGGCCCGCGTGGTTCTGGCGTTGGCGCACGTCGATCGAAGTGGTGTTCTGGGGCGTGCTAACCCTCGTCAACGGCACCGCCAACAGCATCACCGTTCTGATGGATATCCGTCGCGTCGGGCTGGATTTCGACGCCTGGGAGCCCGCGGTGTGGGAATGGTCTAGCGGCATCGTGGTGCTGGCGCTGATTCCGGCGATGGTCCGGTTCACTCGGCGCTACCCGCTGCATTGGGACACCTGGCATCGGCACGTGCCGATGCACGTCCTCGGCAGCGTGGCGTTTTCGCTGGCGCATGTCGCCGGCATGGTCGCGCTGCGGCGCTGGGCCTACGCCAGCCAGGGGCTCGATTACGATTTCGGCGATTGGCCGCGCGAGTTGTTCTATGAATACCTGAAGGACGTCCGCGGCTACATCATGATCGTCGCGGTGATGGAGGGGTATCGCTTCATCGTCCGCCGGCTGCAGGGCGAGGCCAGCCTGCTGGATCGCCCGGACGAGGGCGAGCCGATCGAGCCGGTCGACCGCCCGGAGCGCTTTCTGGTGCGCAAGCTCGGTCGAGAATTCCTGATCGCCGCGGACGATATCGAATGGCTGCAGGCCGCCGGCAACTACGTGAATCTGCGCGTGCGCGGCCACGACTACCCGCTGCGCAGCACCATCGCCGGCATCGAGGCGCGTCTCGCTCCCGGCCGTTTCGCCCGGGTCCACCGCAGTTATATCGTGAACTTGGCCCGCGTGGCCTCGATCGAGCCGCTCGACAGCGGCGACGCCCGCCTGCATCTGCACGGCGGCGATACGCTGCCCTGCAGCCGGACGTATCGAGACGCGCTGCGCGCCCGGGTCGCGGCGATCTGAGAACGCCCGATCCGCGCCGAGGGCCTGCTAGAATCCCCGGTCTTTGCCGCACCGCACAAACGCCATGATCGAACTCAATCCGATCCGCCAGCGCATCGCCGACCTCCGGGGCCGGCTCGATTCGCTGAGGGGGTATCTTTGACTACGACGCCAAAGTCGAGCGTCTGGAAGAAGTCAACCGAGAGCTGGAAAACCCCGATATCTGGAACGACGCCGAGCGCGCGCAAGCCCTGGGCCGCGAGCGTTCGCTGCTGGATAAAACCGTCAACGGCATCCGCGATCTGAAAGACGGTCTCGCCGGCGCCGAAGAACTGCTCGACCTGGTCGAGATGGAAAACGACGACGATACCGCGCTGGCGATCCAGGCCGACGTGGAGCGCTACGCCAAGGGCGTGGATCAGCTCGAATTCCAACGCATGTTCTCCGGCAAGATGGACGGCTCGAATGCGTTCGTCGACATCCAAGCCGGTGCCGGCGGCACCGAAGCGCAGGATTGGGCCGAAATGCTGCTGCGCATGTATCTGCGCTGGGCCGAATCGCGCGGCTGGAAGACCGAGCTGATGGAAGTCAGCGGCGGCGACGTGGCCGGCATCAAGTCCGCGACCTTCCGCGTGGAAGGCGATTACGCCTACGGTTGGTTGAAGACCGAGATCGGCGTGCATCGCTTGGTGCGCAAATCGCCGTTCGATTCGGACAACCGGCGCCACACCTCGTTCACCTCGGTGTTCGTCTCCCCGGAAGTCGAAGACGACATCGATATCGAAATCAATCCGGCCGACTTGAAGACCGATGTGTATCGTTCGTCGGGCGCGGGCGGCCAGCACGTGAACAAGACCGAATCGGCGGTGCGCATCACCCATGTGCCCTCCGGCATCGTGGTCGCCTGCCAGAACGGCCGCAGCCAGCATCAGAACCGCGACACCGCAATGAAGATGTTGAAGGCGAAGCTGTACGAGATGGAGATCCAGAAACGCAATGCCGAGCGCGACGCGCTGGAAGCCACCAAGTCCGACATCGGTTGGGGCAGCCAGATCCGCAACTACGTGCTCGACCAGTCGCGGATCAAGGATCTGCGCACCGGCATCGAACGGAGCGACACCCAGAAGGTGCTCGACGGCGATCTCGACGAATTCGTCGAAGCCAGCCTGAAATCGGGGCTGGAGGCCGGCGCCAAACGCATCGACGCCGTTTGACGCGCGTGGTCCTGTGGGAGCGCCGGAAGGCGCGATTGCAGTCATCGCCCCGGTCGCGCCTTCCGACGCTCCTGCCAGCGCTTCCACGCCATTACTTCTTCACGCACACATCGCGGATATCGATATGACCGACGCCCAGACACCGCCGCACGACGAAAACGCGTTGATCGCCGAACGCCGCGCGAAATTGTCCGCGCTGCGCGGGCAGGGCGTCGCGTACCCCAACGATTTCAAGCGCGGCGACTACGCCCGCGATCTGCAGGACGAATACGAAGACGCGGATCGTTGGACCGGCGAAGCCCTGGACGCCACCGGTCGCCGCGTTGCGGTCGCCGGCCGATTGATGGCCAAACGGGTGATGGGTAAAGCTGCGTTCGCGCAAATTCAGGACATGACCGGCGGTATCCAGTTATTCCTGCAAGCCAATGCGCTGGGCGAGGTCTACGACGCGTTCAAGAGTTGGGATGTCGGCGATATCGTCGGCGCCGAGGGCGCGCTGATGCGCACCAAAACCGGCGAACTGTCGGTCAAGGTGTCGTCGCTGCGCATGCTGACCAAGTCGCTGCGCCCGCTGCCGGACAAGTGGCACGGTTTGAGCGACGTCGAACAGCGCTATCGCCAGCGCTACGTCGATTTGATCGTGAATCCCGAATCGCGCGAAGTCTTCATCAAGCGCTCGAAGATCGTGTCGGCGATCCGCGGCTGGCTGGACGCGCGCCGGTTCCTCGAAGTCGAAACGCCGATGATGCATTACATCGCGGGCGGCGCGACCGCGCGCCCGTTCACCACGCATCACAACGCGCTGGATCTCGACCTGTATCTGCGCGTCGCGCCGGAGCTGTATCTGAAGCGGTTGGTGGTCGGCGGCCTCGAACGCGTGTACGAGATCAATCGCAATTTCCGCAACGAAGGCGTCAGCACCCGCCACAACCCCGAATTCACCATGCTGGAACTGTACGAGGCCTACGCCACGTACAGCGAAATCATGGATTTGACCGAGGGCATGATCCGCGATGTCGCCCGCGAGACCATCGGCGCGGACGAAGTGGAGTGGGACGGCAACGCCATCGACCTAGGCAAGCCGTTCCGCCGTTGGAAGCTGGAAGAAGCCGTTCGCGAGCGCAACCCCGAGATATCCGTCGCCGATTGTCGCGACCGCGAGGCGCTCGCCGCGCACTGCGCACGCTTGAAGATCTACGTGAAGTCATCGTACGGGTGGGGCAAATTGCTGCTCGAAATTTTCGAGAAGACGGTCGAGCACGATCTGATCCAGCCGACTTTCATCACCCATTACCCGGTCGAAGTCTCGCCGCTCGCGCGCGAGTCGGATACCGAGCCCGGGATCACCGACCGCTTCGAACTGTTCATCGGCGGCAAGGAAATGGCCAACGGGTTCTCGGAGTTGAACGATTCCGAGGATCAAGCTGCCCGCTTCCAGGCCCAGGTCGCGGCGAAGGAGGGCGGCGACGACGAGGCCATGCACTACGACGCCGACTATATCCGCGCGCTCGAAGTCGGGCTCGCGCCCACCGGTGGGCTCGGGGTCGGCATCGATCGCTTAGTGATGCTGCTCACCGGCTCGACCTCGATCCGCGATGTCCTGCTGTTCCCGTACATGCGTCCGGAAAGCTGAGTCTCGGCGCCGCGTGCGGAGGTATGGTCCGGCGTTCGCGGGCATGGAGCGATCTGCCGCACCGGGTCACATTTCGCATGGGTTGCGGCATCTCCGCCCGATGTCGCCGCCTCCCGCCGAGCCGTCGGCGCGCGCTATCTCTCTGAATGGATTACGCTGGCGCCGTCCGCCGAAGTTCCGCTGGTCAGGGCACGAAATTTGCTATAGATTCAAGAAGGATAGACGGATCGTCACGAACACAACCGGCAAGGACGCGGGGTAAACCCATGTGGGGCAGCTCAGTGAAAATCGTCATCGTCGACGACCAAACTTCCGCGCGTACGATGCTGCGGCACATCCTCGAGGACATCGGTCCCGAGTTGGAAGTGTTCGACTTCGGCGATTCCGAAGAGGCCCTGCGTTGGTCCGAGCATAATCGCCCCGATCTGCTGTTGCTCGACTACCGCATGCCGGCGATCGACGGGCTGGAGTTCGCCCGACGTTTCCGCAAGTCGCTGACCAATCGCGACGTGCCGATCGTGCTGGTCACCGTCGTGGGCGACGAGCCGATCCGTCAGGCCGCTTTGGACGCCGGCGTGATCGACTTCCTGGTCAAACCCGTGCGTCCGCGAGAACTGCGCGCGCGTTGCCGCAATCTGCTGCAGTTGCGCCAGCAGTCCGAGTCGATCAAACAGCGGGCGCTCTCGCTCGAACAGCGTCTGCTGTCGAGCATGCACGAGGTGGAAGAGCGCGAACGCGAGACCCTCTCGCGATTGGCCCGAGCGATCGAATTCCGCGACAGCGGCACCAGCGCCTATCTCGAACGCATGTCCCATGTCGCGGGCTTGATCGCCGAGGGGCTAGGGATGCCGGAAGAGGAAGTCCGGATGATCGAGATGGCCGCGCCCTTGCACGACATCGGCAAGATCGCGATTCCCGACGAAGTGCTGATGAAACCGGGCCCGCTCGACGAGCAGCAACTCAACGTCATGCGCCGTCATCCGCGGATCGGTTACGAACTGCTGAGCGGCAGTCAGAACCGTTTCATCCAGACCGGCGCGATCATCGCGCTGCGCCATCACGAGCGTTTCGACGGCAGCGGTTATCCCGACGGCTTGAGCGGCAGCACGATTCCGCTAGAAGCGCGCATCGTCGCGGTCGCCGACGTGTTCGACGCCTTGATTTCGCCGCGTCCGTACAAAGGGCCGTGGACGGTCGACAGCGCGCTGGATTACTTGGTGGAACAAAGCGGCAAATTGTTCGACCCGCAGTGCGTGCGTGCGCTAACGAACAATCGCGCCCGGCTGGACGATATCTGTCAGCGCTATTCGGCGAGCTCGCAGAGGCCTGGGTTGGAGTGAACGACGCCGTCGGCATCGGCGTTTCGCCGTGCGGCAGTCGGCGTGCGTGCGACGCGAGTTTCGGTCGTCGCTTGCGATCCTCGCATCGTCCCGCGCTTCAGGATTGCGACGCGATTTCCTTCTCGACCATCGCGACGATGTCGCCGATCGTCGGATTCTTCGGCAGATCCAGGCTTTTGAACGAGAACTCCAGGCGGTCCTCCAGCGCGAGCATGAGGTCGACCATTAGGATAGAATCGACGCCCAAGTCGGTTTGCGATGTCGCTTCGCTCAGGCTCGATCGGTCGATTCCCATGTTCTCCTGAATCAACGCCAGCACCGTTTCGACGATCTCCGCCCTTTTCATTTTTATATCCCCGCTGTCTGGAAACGAATCGGCCACCGTATCGAACGCATCGATCGTCCGCGCACCGACATCAAACGAAAGAGGGCAACATGGTCGTTGATCAGCCTCTGCGAGAAAGTCTACTGGCTCAAGCTCGCCTGCGTCTACGCCTCGGAATGCCGGCGTTGCTGTTCATCGTCGGCGCCGTCTATCTCTACGACGCGGCCCATCAGCAGTTCGAAGCGCATGAGATGGGCGTGCTGTCGCTGGCCTATGTCGCCTATTGCGTCGCGACGTATTGGTTCTCGATCCACAACACCGGGCGTTGGGACAAAGCGCTGCTGGGGACGACCGTCGCCGGCGATCCGCTGATGCTTTCCGCGTTCCTGTACGCCGCGGGCGACGGCGCGATTCTGTTCGTCGGCTTCTATCTGTTCACGATTCTCGGGTTCGGGTTCCGCGTCGGCATTCGCTCGATGCGTTGGTGCCAGGGAATCGCGATCGTCGGTTTCGTCATGGTCGCCATGTACTCGCCGGCCTGGCGCGAGATGCTGATGGTGACGGCGTCGCACATCCTTCTGCTGATCGTCGTGCCGTTGTACGCGTCGGGGTTGATCCGCGGTCTGCGCGATGCGCAGATGGCGGCGAAGTACGAGAGCGAGGCCAAGTCGAAACTGCTCGCGAACGTAAGTCACGAACTGAGAACGCCGCTGACGGGCATCATCTCGGCGGCGCAGTTGATCCAAGCGGAAACCGCGGGCGGCGACGTGATCAACGCCAAAGCGCGTTCGATCACGGACATGGCGTGGCATCTGGACGGCGAAATCTCGCAGTTGCTGGATCTGTCCAAGCTGCAGCTCGGCACCAGCAAGGACGAGGTCGTCGCGTTCACGGTGGACAACGTGATCTCGAACGTGGTCGACGCCGTGCAGGCGGCCGTCACCGCGAAGAATCTCGCCTTGACCGTGCGGATCGATCCATCGATCAGCGTGCCGGTCAAAGGCATGGCGCAATCGTTGCGCAGCGTCCTGATCAACTTGGTCGGCAACGCGATCAAATTCACCGACGCCGGGCGCGTGGACGTCTCCGCCGAGGCGATCGAGACGAACGATGCGCATTACGTCGTCCGCTTTCGCGTGTCCGATACCGGCATCGGCATTCCCGCCGAGCACCTGTCGAAGATTTTCGAGCCGTTCTATCAAGTCGAGCGCGGGACGAATCGGAAATACGGCGGTACCGGCCTCGGCATGGCGATTTCCAAAGAGCATGTCGCGCGACTCGGCGGTCGCATCGAAGTGCGAAGCACGGTCGGCGAGGGCAGCGTTTTCTGGTTCGACATTCCGCTGGAGAAAGCGCATATCGGCTCGGAGACGCAGGCGGAGGACGCCAGCGCTCAGGTCGTGCTCACCAAACGCGTGTTGCTGGCGGACGACAACGCGACCAACCTCGCGCTGATCCGCGAAATGCTGTGTCGCGACGGCCACGAGGTGGTCGCCGCGACGTCCGGAACCGAAGCGCTTTCGCACTTGGCGACCGATGCTTTCGATATCGTTATGTTGGATTACAACATGCACGACATCGACGGCGCGCAGGTCTGGAGCATCTATTCGATGAGCCGGACCAAGCCGGCGCCGACCTACTTCATCACCGCGGATACCACGGTAGCGACGAAGGATCGGCTGCTTTCCCTGGGCGCCGCGGGCGTGATGTATAAACCGATCACGTTCGCGATGATCCGCAAGACGCTGCACGCCGCCTTCCCGGACGAGATCGCTCCCGTGGCGGAGCGCACGCCGCGGCCGAGCGCGCAGACGCCGGTCCAAGCGAACGTTCAGACCGCCGCCCAAGCGGCGTATATGCCGAATCGCTTGACCGCGGTCGCGACCGAATATCTGGCGCACGACGCGCTGGAGAATCTGCGCGAGATCAATCCCTCCGACGCCTTCGCGAAGCGTCTGCTGTCCGACGCGAAGGACGACATCGCCCAGATCGCGCTCGAGATGTCGATCGCGCTGGCGGAGGGCAATGTGCCCGCGGTCCGGCGTCAGGGGCACGCGATGAAAGGCGTTTCGCTGAACATCGGCGCGCCGCGTCTGGCCGCGTTCGGCGAGAAGGCGATGACGTCTTCGTTCGAGGCCATTCACGGCCAGCGCAAAGAGCTGGAGGACAACCTCAAACAAGAAGTCGCCGGCACCGTCGCCGCGATCGAAGGACTTCTGTCCGATATCGACCGCGTCCAGGCGCCTGCGGAGGCCGGCGCCCAGAACGGACGATCGTGACGCGCCGCGACGATTACGCCGCGCGCGCCGCGTTCGTCTTGCCCGAGGACTGCTGCATCATGATCAGCATATCCAGCGTGCGCAGTTCGTCTTTGCTGAGTTTTGTCGCGAGCTCGACCCAATCGTTCACGACGCGCAGACCTTCGTTGTAGTCGATCGGCGCGACGCGATGGCGGCTGGCCTGGATCTTCAGTCTGGCGTTCGTCCGCTTCGCGTGATTGGCGATGTACGCCTCCACCGCGCGCTCGCCTTCGCCGGTCTTGCAGACGATGTCGACGATGCCCATGTCCTGCAGTTCTTTCGCGGTGTAGATGCGGTTCTCGGTCATCATCCGCTCCGCCTGCTTGGCCGGCACGTAATTGGTGAGCAGACCCATCGCGCCGGTGCAGGGGAACAACCCGAACATGATTTCCGGGAAGGCGAACGTGCTGTGTTCCTCGGCGACGATGCAGTCGGCGCTGAGCGAGATCTCGAACCCGCCGCCGAGCGCGCGGCCTTGGACCAGGGCGACCGTGTGGATGTGTTCGCTGATCAGCGAATTGAAGGCATACATCAAGTCGAGGCACTGTTTCGAATAGGCGTGCAGGCCGGCGGCGTCGCCGCGCTCGATGCAATGCCGGAAATAGGACAGATCGCCGCCCAAGCTGAAGTATTCCTCGTCGGCCGATTTGATCACGGCATAGCGGATCGCATCCTGCTGCGCACCGTGCGAAGAGGCGACGCATTCGCTTTGCAAGGACTCCAGCATGGCGTTGAATTCCTGCAGCAGCGCGGGCGTGATGTTGTTCAGGCCGGTGTTGGCGTCGGGGCTGATTTCCGCCCAGAACGTCGGTTTCGCGTACTGGCGGATATGCGTGGCGATACGGCGCTGAGCGAAGCGGCTTTCGCGGCGGACGGTGGCGAGGGACAGGGTGGTCATAGCGATCTCCTTGGGGATGATGGGAAGTGTCAACAATGGGAAGCGGAAACGATCAGCGCGACGTTGGTGCCGCCGAATCCGCAGGAAAAGCTCAACGCGTGGTCGATGGACGCTTCGCGTGGGTCGGGGCCCACATGATTCAATTCGCATTTCGGGTCGATGCCGCTTTCGGCGTGCAGCGTGGCCGGCATCACCGAGGCGTGGACGGCGAGGGTCGAGATCACGAATTCGAGCGCGCTGGTCGCGCCGAGCAGATGCCCGTGCATCGATTTCGTAGAACTGACCGGAGCGGATGTCCGATCCGCGCCGAAGACCGCGCGAATCGCCTCCGCTTCGATGACGTCGCCGCCGTTCGTAGCGGTCGCGTGGGCATTGACGTAACCGATCTCCGATGCGGACAACGATGCGGACGCGAGCGCCGAGCGCAGGCATGCGATCTGCCCGGCGGTATCGGGCATCCCGATATGCGTGGCATCGGAGGACACGCCGTACCCGGAAACGTAGCCGTAGATGCGCGCGCCGCGTCGATGCGCCGATGCGGCGTCTTCCAATACCGCGAACGCGGCGCCTTCGCCCAGGACCAAGCCGGAGCGATTCGACGCGAAGGGCTTGCAGCTTTTCGATACGTCGTCGGGGTCGGGCGTCGAAAGCGCGCGCGTGCCGTCGAAGACGCTCAGGATGCCGATGCTCAACGGCGCTTCGGCGCCGCCGGCGATCGCGACATCGAGATAACCGTCGCGGATGGCGCGCGCCGCATCGCCGATCGCGACGCCCGAGGAGCCGCACGCCGTCGCATTGGTGATCACCGGGCCGTGCACCTTATTGCGAATCGCGATTTGCGCGGCGCCGGCGTTGCCCATGACCGCCATCGCGGTGAACGGGCGCGCCGACTGCTTGCCGGCGACCAGCAGCTTTTTCGACCACTCGATGCCGGTTTGGGCGCCGCCGTTGACGTTGCCGTAGTAAACGCCCGCGCGTTCGCCGTGCGCGGAGAATTCGCCCAGATCCGCGTCGGCGACGGCCTGTTTCGCCGCGAGGACGGCGAGTTGCTGGCATCGGTCCAGGAACGGCAACTCCAGCTTCGTGAAATGCGGTTCGAAGGAATGGGGGACGATGCCGGCCGGAAAGGTCTTGGCCAGACCCTCGAGATTCAGGGCGCGAATTCCCGACGCGCGGCCGCGGACCGATCGCAGCAGTTCGTCGACCGTCGCCCCGGCCGCCGAAATGGCGCCCAGTCCGGTGATCGCGACTTTTCGTGCCTGTCGTGCCAATCGAATGTCCCCCCGCGGTGTATCGATTCCGTCTTTCGAGTCAACGTAATACGGCGATTCAATAGTGCAAATGTTCGCGAAGGCCAGTGGCCGGACCGCGACGATCCTCGAAATCGCGGGCGGAGCGGGCGTCTTTCGCGGAATTCTCCGGGCGTTGCGCCGATCCCTCTCCAGCGCCCGAGCCGCACGACGCGAGCGAATCGCGGGCTCGGCCGCCGCTCGCCGGACGCGTCGGGCTGTCGCGGAACGCTCCCGGTCGAGCTGCCCCAGCCCTTCGCTACGTCCGCCGCGCCGCCGTGCGCTGGCCCCGGTTCGCGCTGCGCAGCGGCGATTCGGGCGCCCGGCGCGTTCGCTTATCGCTGCCGCGACGGCGCGGGTTGCGCCCCTCGCATCCCGACCGCACGCCCCCAAGGCCTTCGAACGCGCTCCCGACCGCGCCCGTCGCCCTCGCTTCTCGGTTCAGACGAACGAGCGCGCGCTCGCGCGATTCCACGACGTTCCGCGCCTCGTTCGTTGTTCGCGAACGGCGCAGAGTCCGATGTCGGTGCGCTCAGGTTCGAGCCCGCGGAGAGAGGGGATAGTCATCGAAGTGTTCCGAATCGAAAGGCGAGGCGCCGGCCGGGCTTTGCGGCGCAGTCGCTGCGTGATGTGCGTACCTTGCCCGGTCGTCGCTTGTATGCTCCGAAATCGCGGAAAGTTCAAGTTGTAGCGGCGAACAAGACGAAAAAAAGACCGACGCAAGGTCGGTCTCGATAGCAAAAAGAGAGCGGAAAAAGCGGTTTCGCCGACGAAAACTGTGCGCTACGCCTCAACTGGAGCGGCCGCGTCGCGCAACGTGTGGCATTCGATCGTTAGCGGATTCGTCGAGATCGATGCGATGCGAAATTCGACCTATGTCGATGATCCGGGTCTCCGAAAAGGCCGGGTTGCGCCGAGCGCGGCGAGGCGCCGAGTGGGCGAACTGCGGAGCGCGTCGCCCCATCGCGCCACCGCGCCGCGTCGCCCGAGGGCGGACTCGGCGCGGCGGTATGCGGCGCGATCACTTCTTCGCGGCTTCGTCCCGCAGTTCGCGGCGCAGAATCTTACCGACGTTGGTTTTCGGCAGTTCCGTCCGGAATTCCACGTGCTTGGGCTGTTTGTAGCCGGTCAGATGCTCGCGCGCATGCGCTTTCACCTGCTCGACGGTCAGCTCCGGATCCTTCTTCACGATCACCACTTTCACCGCTTCGCCCGACTTCTCGTCCGGCACGCCCACCGCGGCGACTTCGAGCACGCCGGGCATCATCGCGATGACGTCCTCGACCTCGTTCGGGTACACGTTGAAGCCCGAGACCAGCACCATGTCCTTCTTGCGATCGACGATGTAGAAGAAGCCCTTCTCGTCCATGCGCGCCACGTCGCCGGTGTGCAGCCAGCCGTCGGCATCGATGCTCTTGGCCGTTTCCTCGGGGCGCTGCCAGTAACCCTTCATCACCTGCGGGCCTTTGATGCACAGCTCGCCCGTTTCCCCGTGCGGGAGGATGCGGTTGTCGTCGTCCATCACGCAGGCGTCGGTGGACGGCACCGGCAAACCGATCGAGCCGGTGTGCTCGGGGACGTCCATCGGATTCATACACGCGGCAGGCGAGGTTTCGGTCAAGCCATAGGCTTCCACCAGCGTGCAGCCGGTCACCTGCTTCCAGCGTTCGGCCACCGCGCGTTGAACCGCAGTGCCGCCGCCGAGCGAAAGCGTGAGGTGCGAGAAGTCGAGTTTGTCGAAGCCCGGCGTGTTCAACAAACCGTTGAACAGCGTATTCACGCCGGTGATGGCGGTGAACGGGATGGTCGACAGCTCTTTCACGAACCCGGGCATATCGCGCGGATTGGTGATGAGGTGGTTGCGCGCGCCGAACTTCATGAACACCAGACAGTTCGCCGTCAACGCGAAGATGTGGTACAGCGGCAGCGCGGTCACGATCAACTCTTCGCCCATGCGCGCTTTCTGGCCGACCCAGGCCGACGACTGCTGCATGTTCGCCACCAGATTGCGGTGCGTCAGCATCGCGCCTTTCGACACGCCGGTCGTGCCGCCGGTGTACTGCAGGAAGGCGATGTCCTCCGGCGCGATGTCGACCTGCGGCAGGCGATGCATCTGGCCCAGCGTCAGCGTGTTCTTGAAGCGGACGGTGCCGGGGATGTCGTAGTCCGGCACCATCTTCTTGACGTACTTCAGCACGAAGTTGACGACCGCGCCTTTCGGGAACCCGAGCATGTCGCCCAGGCCCGTGGCGATGACTTGCTTGACCGGCGTATCGGCCACCACTTCTTGCACCGTGGGGCCGAAGTTATCGAGCACCAAAATCGCGCTGGCGCCGGAATCGATCAACTGATGCTTCAGCTCGCGGGCCGTGTACATCGGGTTGGTGTTCACCACCGTCAACCCGGCGCGCAGAATCCCGAAGATGGCGATCGGGTACTGAAAACAGTTCGGCATCATCACCGCGACGCGGTCGCCTTTTTTCAGCTTGAGTTCGCCGAGCAGATACGCCGCGAACTGCTGGCTGTAGCGATCGACCTCCGCGTAGGTCATGATCTTGCCCATGTGCGAGAAGGCGGGGCGATCCCGGTACTTCTCGAGCGAGGCCTGCAAGACCGAAACGATCGACGGATATTCGTCGACATTGATCTCCGCGGGCACGCCTGCGGGATAGCTCGCCAACCATGGGCGCTGTGAGTTCATCGATTCCCCTCCGTTCGGATATTCGGCGGCCGCCTCGTGGCGGCTCGTGTGGTCGTGGGCGATTGGAGCATAGGCTCTAGAGCGCCGCAAGACGCAGCGCCAAGGCCGTTTACGGGCGGCATCGCCTTGCGAGGCTGGACCGATGGCGGCCGTCTCCTGGGACGCTTCGGGTCGGACCGTGCGCCGCGACACCACGGCGATTCGCTGCATCCAGGCGCGACGACGGGCGCCTGCGTCTCAGCCGAGCGCGCGCGACGCGGGCAGGCGCTCGGCGATCGCCGCGGCCGCGCGGTCCAGCGCGGCCCGATCGACGCCGCGACCGAATAGCCCGAAGGTGCGCGCGAGCAGACGCAGGCCGAAGCCGATGGTGTCGCCGCGCTGGCGCGGGATGCAGTGCAGGTGCAGATGCGGGATGTGCTGGTTCGCGGCGACGCCGTCGTTGAGCAGCAGATTGCTGCCCCCGGCGGCGAACCCTGCGGCTTCCTGCGCGCGGACGATGGCGTCGGCCAGCGCGAACAGGCGCTCTCGCTCCGCCGGATCGAGCTCGGAGAGCCGGCTCACGTGACGTGTCGGGATGAGCAGGACATGGCCTTGGCGGATCGGGTGGATATCCATCACCGCCAGCCAATCGGCGTCTTTGTGGACCACGCTGGCGGGCAGTCGCCCGTCGGCGATGCCGCAGAAAATGCAATCGTTGCGCGTCGCGTCGTCGTTCATCCGTTCTCTCGGGCGGGGGCGGCGATGGTGCGGTTCGGTCGTTCCGGCGCCGCGGCGCGGGCGCGCTGCGCCGCGGCCAGCGCCGGGTAGTCGACCTTGCCGTTGCTGTTGAGCGGCAGCTTATCCAAGACGTGCACCTCCGAGGGCACCATGTAGTGCGGCAGCCGCGCTTTCATCGCCGCCATGGCTTGGCGCGCGTCGTAATGTGCGCAGACCACGAAGGCCGCGAGCCCGGCCGGCGCATCGCCGCCGGGCGGAACGATCGGCACCACGGCGACCTCGGCCGCGCTGTCCGGGCCGGCGCAGACTTCGCGCAGATGGGCTTCGACGTCCTGCAGCTCGATCCGGTAGCCGCGCAGTTTGATCTGACGGTCCGCGCGGCCGAGGAACAGCGCGGTGCCGTCGGCTTCGAGCGCGGCCAGATCGCCGGTGCGGTACCAGCGCGGGCTTCGCAACCCCGGCAACGTGCGTTCGACGAACCGGGCGGCGGTTTGCTCGCGGTCCCGCCAGTAGCCGAACGCGAGCTGCGCGCCGCCGAGCCAGAGTTCGCCGGTCTCGCCTTGCGCGCAAGGCGCGCCCTCGGCATCGACCACCGCGATCTCCATCGCCGGAAACGCCGTGCCGATCGGCACCACCTTGCGCGCCGCATCCGCCTGCGACACGCGATGCGCGGTGCAGGCGATGGTGGCCTCGGTCGGGCCGTAGATGTTGTCGCAGCGCGCGTTCGGGGCGGCCTCAAGCCACGCGCCGGCCAGCGGGCCGGGCAGGGCCTCGCCGCAGAACAGCGACAGGCGCAGCGATGGAAACGTCCCGGGGCGCAGTTGCCGGAATCGATTGAGCGCGGCCAGCAGCGACGGCACCGAAAACCAGACGGTCAGGCGGTGCTCGTTGACGAAATCGGTCGGCATCATCAGCGCCGACCGCGGCACGCCGTACAGGCAGGCGCCGACCGCCCAGGTGACGAACATGTCGTGCATCGACAGATCGAACGTCGGTTCGAAGAACTGGCTGCAGCGCTGATGCTCGTCGAGTTCCGGATACAGCGCGCGTACCGCATCGACATAGGCGCGGAGCGCGCGATGCCCGACCGCGACGCCCTTCGGTACGCCGGTGCTGCCTGATGTGAAGAGCACGTAGGCGATGTCGCGGTCTTCGACCTCCAGACCCGACGCCGACGCATCGAGCTTCGCGTCGGGCGATGCGTCGACAGGCGTCTCGATGTCGGCCGCGGCCGCGTCGGCGCGGGGCGCGATGGCGTCGAACTCGGGGTCCAGCGAGACCACGGCCGGCGCGAAGTCGAGTTTCGCCAAGAGGCCCGGCAGCATCGCGCTGCCGCCGAGGTCGCAGATCAGCACCGACGGCCGCGTGCGCCGCAGAATTCCGGCCATGCGCTCTTCGGGGAAACTCACGCCCAGCGGCACGTGGATGCGGCCGGCCAGCATGCACGCCAGCGGCGCGCAGTACGCGATCAGACTGCGATCGCCCAGCGTCGCGCACACGGGACCGGCGTGCGCGCGCAGGCGGTCGGCGAGCCGTTCCGCCTGCGCATGCAGTTCGGCGTACGACCAAACGCGGCCGTCGACCCACAGCGCGGGACGGTCCGGGAAGCGTTCGACCGAGTCGAGAAAAAGACCGACGGCGTTATGAGCGTCCATGGCGTCGCGTCGCTCACGCCGCTTGCTGCAGACGCGTCAGCAGGTGGCCGCGCACCAGGTCGGCGACGCGATCGTCGTAGTAGTGGCTGAAGTGGTCGCCTTCCTCGTCGAAGTGCAATTGTCCGTTGCGCAGGCCGTCGCACAGCGCTTGGCCGAGATCCGGGTGCGTGACCATGTCCTTGCCGGCGACGTAGACCACGACCGGCTGAGCGACGTCGTGGGTCCAAGCGTCCTCGCGCTCGGCGAACAGCGTGCGCATCATGTTCGCGTAGCGGAACAGCGATTCGGCCGTACGGAACGGCAGGCTGGTCATGTACATCAAATACGGGTCGGTGCTGGTTAGAATGCTGCTCAGCATCTTCGTATCGCCGGCGTCGGCGCCGCTGGCCCCGTAAATCAGTTCGCAGTACTTCTCGGCCATGCGGTAGTTGCCGGAAATCTTGTCGAACAGCGAGCGGATGCCGGTCTCGAACCGCGTGACGCGAACCGTCTCCGATGGGCTGATCGAAACGCCGGGATTGAGCAGCACGGCCGCGTGGATGCTCTCGGGGAACATGCCCATCGCGCGCAACGCGACCTGCGCGCCGCTGCTCCAGGTGGCCACGCCCACCGGGCCGAGCCCCAGGCCGCGCTGGATATCGACCAGATCGCGCGCATGCGCGCTGGAATCGCAGGCGGTGTGATCGAAGGGGATGTCGAGCGTGGGCACCCAGCGGCATTCCCAGGTCACGACGTGGAAGTCGTTCTGCAGGCGCTGCGCCAGCGGCCACATGAATTCGGCCGGCATCCCGTACGCGTTGGCGAGCATCAACGGCGGCAGCGTGGGATTGCCGCAGCTGTAGACCTTCACCATCGCGCCGTCGCGCATGCGCACCGATTGCGTGCGGAAGCCGATGCCGCCGGCTTCTTCGCGCTCCAACTCGTTCAGATACTCGTCGAGATAGAGGTGGACGTCGTCCCAATCGACCTGCGGCTGCGGCGCGGCGCGGCGCGCGAAATGCTTCTCGGCGTTGTAGTAGCCGGAATAGAACCGGGTGCGTTCGTCGAAGAGGTCCTGCAGCGGGCTGGGGTCCGGGCTCTTCTGCGCGACGAACGACAGACGATCCACGCCGGTCTTCTGGTCGATCGTCGCGACCAGCTTCGGCATCGACACGCCTTGCGGATTGCTGAGATGGAAGTAGCGCTGCTCGCCGAAGCCCTCGGACGACAGCCGCAGCATGTCGTAGACGCATTCGTCCACCGGCGTGAGATTGGCGGTCGCCTCTTCGCTGCCCACCAATTCCAGGCGATGTTTGAGTTTCACCAGCGTCTCGCGCAGGCGGCGCACTTCCTTGACGAAGCCGTAGACGCCGAAATGCGTGGTGCCGCTGCGATGCGTCGCACGCGGGCCCATGACGATGGTGGGGCGCAGAATACGGTAGCTCAGTCCGTGCGCGTCGCAGAAGTCGGCGACGCGGTTTTCCGCGAGATTTTTGCTTTCTTCGTAGACGTTGTTGTAGACGCGATCCAGCGCGTGCCGCTCTTCCTTGATCTCGCCCTGCACTTTACCGGCGCTGTAGCCGGTCGAGATATGCACGAACTCGGCGTTGGCGTCGTCGTCGCCCGCGGCCAGGGCGCGGAACAGCGCCAGCATGTTGCCGGTGCCTTCGACGTTGTGCTCGATGATCTCCTGGCGATGGCGGTCTTCGAATTTCAGGCTCGCGGCGCAGTGCCACACTTCGCGCAATCCGGACGCGCGCAGTCGCGCGATCGTGTCCGCGCCGATCCCGCAAAGCGGGCGGGTGATATCGCCGAGCAGCACGCGCAGGCGGGCGTCCAACATCGATTTCGGCAGCGCCTCGCCGTAGGACGCCGCGCAGTCGGCGAGATGCGCGTAGAGCCGCGCGCGCGCTTGTTCGATCGAATCGCCGCGAACGATGGCGTAGACCTCGCCGGACCATGCGATCCGACGCAGCAGAAAGTGGCCGCCGAGGAATCCGGTCGCGCCGGTCAGCAGGATTGGTTTCGCCGAGGCGGGCGGGTTGAGCGCGCTGACGTCGCGGGTTTCGAAAGACGGCATGTCCAAAGCTCCATGGGGTGGGGGATCGTGCGTCGCGTCGCGGTTTCGCGGGCGAAGCGGTTCGTCGGTGTTAGGGAAGGTCCGAATAACGCCATCCTGGCGTGATTCAGACGTCGCGGACTCAGACCGAGCCTGAGTCCGCTCCCGCTGGATCAATCGCTTGGGCGATTGATCCGCGATCGCGCCCTCCATGGCGCGCGGAATCTCTGAATTGTTCAGAGGTTCCTTAGGCGTCGACGAGAAAATGTTCGCGGACCTTGGCGAGCGTCGCCGTTCTCTGCATCAGGTCCGGGGCGACCGGGATTTCGCGGTCGATCAGCTCTTCGATGATCAGGATGTACTCGACGAAGTTGATCGAATCGATCAGCTTGTGTTCGAACAAATCCATGTCGTCGTCGATGCGTTCGATGTCCGGGTGCTTTTCCAGCAGCCAGCCGCGCAGGGCTTCCAGACCCGCAATGGCGGTCGTATTCATAGAGCGTCCCCTTCCAATCGGATGCCGATGTCGTTCATGAATTTCAGCGGGCGTTTCAGCAGCGCGGCGACGTGATGCGCGCGCCTGGCCGGATGCGCCAGAAGCTGCCTGCGCAGCGCGACGCCGCCTGGGATGCCGCTGTCGCGATACATCGCCGGCTGGTAGAGAGCCTCGATGGAAATCGTCAAGAAGCGCTGCAGATGCGCCAACGCGGCCTCGCGTTCGGCCGGATCGGCCGCACGGAAGGCGATGTCCTTGGACTGCGAGAGGATCGCGCGCCCGAACGTGATGTGACGGGCCTCGTCGGCGTGGTGGACTTGATGGATCGTGCGCACGAACGGCGAAACTCGGTCGTCGCCGCCGGCGATCACGTTGTAATAGCCGCCGATTTCCTCGAACAGGAAAATCCGCGCGAACAGCAGGAAAAAGCCCATTTCGCGGCAAAAAGCTTCGTTCGCCACGCCCATTTTCTTGCTGGAATAGATCTTGCCGCCGTAGCGTCGGCAGAACTCCGCGAAGAACCAGAGGTGCTTATTCTCTTCGTCGATGAAATGGTGGATGTAAGTTTCGATGTTGGGTAGGTCCGGCGCGTACAACTGCGCCGAGAGCGCGCTGATCAATTCGCGCTCGCCCTCGACGTTCAGGCTGAACGCGTTGATGCATTCCCACTTCGAAAGCCGCTTGAGCTGCGCTTCCGACAGCGTTTCGGCGTACTCGGTGCCGTGAACGCTGAGCAGTTCGGGGGACAGCCACCATTCGTCGTCGGGGACGGCGTCGGGCCATTCGATGTCGGCGAACGTGTTGACGTAGCGCTCGCGCGAGAGATGCGTGAGCTTTTCCAGGCGCGAGACGAACACCGGGTCGTCGTCGATGCGCTGTAATTCCTCGGCCGGCATGGCGGTCTGTAGTGTCATTCCTGCGCTTCCTGTCGTGTGTCGACGCCCTGCGAACGGGCGTCGCGTTGCGTGGCCGTCGCATCGCGCCGCGACGGCGTGGCTTCGATGGTGTTCGCGTCGTGCGCTGTCGCGTCGCCCCAAGGCGTGCGACTGCGCCGAACGCGCGATCCATCGACTATCCGGCGGGTCGATCTCGCGATCCGCGACGCGTCGCCATACCGGCGACCGTCTTCAGCAATCCGAGAGCCGAACGAGTCGCCGGCCATGCGCGTTGCGAGTTCATCGGTGCCCTCCGTTGCGGTCCTTCGCCGCGGCCGCTGTTAGGCGGCTCGCGATCCGTTTCGATCCGTTCGAGGCGGAGCATACGTGACCGTATGGGCGACTAGCTGAACCCTCGCTGTGCGAAGAAACAGCGATGTAACGACGCCCTGCCGACCGCGTGGATTCGACCAAGCCCAGCTAAACGTCGCATTCGATTGCGTTCGCGCGGCGCACGCAGATTCGCGCCGTCGAGCGCCCTCGCGCGGCGCGCGAGTGCCGGGCTTTCGCGGTCACCTAGGCTTAGGCGCTCGGTTTCGCGGCGAGTTGGCGAAGCACGTCGTGCAGGATGCCGCCGTGGCGGGCGAGGGGCGCGTTCGCGAACCACCGGTTCGCGCGCCGTCGAGCGCCCTCGCGCGGCGCGCGAGGGCCGGGCTTCCGCGGTCACCGAGGCTTAGGCGCTGGGCTTCGCGGCCAGTTGGCGAAGCACGTAATGCAGGATGCCGCCGTGACGGAAGTACTCCGTTTCCTTCGGCGTCAGCAGCAGAACGCGCGTCTCGAAACGCACGTCGGCGCCGTCGGCTTTGCGTGCGCGCACCTCAACGGTTTTCGCGGCGCCGTCGCGCAAGCCGACGATGTCCACGACTTCCGAGCCGTCCAGTCCCAAGGTTTCGGCGTTCTCGCCGTCCATGAACTGCAGCGGCAGCACGCCCATGCCGACCAGATTCGAGCGATGAATGCGCTCGAAGCTCTCCGCGATCACCGCCTTCACGCCCAGCAGCAGCGTGCCTTTCGCGGCCCAGTCGCGGCTGGAGCCGGTGCCGTATTCCTTGCCGGCCAGCACCACCAGCGGAACGCCCTCGGCTTTGTAGCGCATCGCGGCATCGTAGATCGCGAGTTTTTCGCCGGACGGATAGTGCCGCGTATCGCCGCCTTCCTCGCCGCCCAGCATGCGGTTCTTGATGCGGATGTTGGCGAACGTGCCGCGCACCATCACGTCGTCGTTGCCGCGGCGCGAGCCGTAGCTGTTGAAGTCGGCCGGCTGCACGCCGCGCGCGCGCAGGTAGCGGCCCGCGGGCGAATCGGCTTTGATGTTACCGGCCGGCGAGATGTGGTCGGTGGTGATCGAATCGCCGAACGAACCGAGTACGCGCGCGCCGCGGATATCCTCGATCGTCCCGGCCGTCGCGCGCATGCCTTCGAAATACGGCGGATGTTTGATGTAGGTCGAGGCCGGATCCCAGGCATAGGCTTCGCCCACCGGCGAGGCCATCGCGTTCCAGCGCGCATCGCCCGCGAACACGTCGGCGTAGGTCTGCGCGAACATCTCCGGGCCGAGCGTCGCCGCGATGAGGTCGCCGATCTCGCGATTGCTGGGCCACAGATCGCGCAGGAACACCGGCGCCCCGTCCGAATCCTTGCCCAGCGGCTCGCGAGTGAGGTCGATCTCGATCGTCCCCGCCAGCGCGTACGCCACCACCAACGGCGGCGAGGCCAGATAATTCAGTTTCACTTCCGGATGCACGCGGCCTTCGAAGTTGCGATTGCCCGACAGCACCGAAGCGACCGCCAAATCGCCTTCGGCGATGCCTTTCGACACCGCGTCCGGCAGCGGTCCCGAATTGCCGATGCAGGTGGTGCAACCGTAGCCGACGACGTGGAATCCCAACGTTTCGAGGTCGTCGAGCAGCCCCGCGCGTTTCAGGTAATCGGTGACGACGCGCGATCCCGGCCCCAGCGAGGTCTTGACCCACGGCGCGCTGCGCAGGCCTTTCGCGACCGCATTGCGCGCGAGCAGGCCGGCGCCCAGCATCACCGCCGGATTGGAGGTGTTGGTGCACGATGTGATCGCCGCGATCACCACCGAGCCGTCGGTCAGTTCGCAATCGCGGTCGTGCAGCCTGATCTTGGCGACAGGCTTCGCCGCCAGATGCTCGGCCTGCGGCTGCGCGCCGCCTTCGCCGACGAACTCGGCCACTTGCGCCGCGGTTTTTTTCGACGCGCGGCTCGCGGAAAAATCGGCCAGCGCTTTTTGCGCGTCCGCCTTGACGTCTTCCAGCAGCACGCGATCCTGCGGCCGTTTCGGTCCGGCCAACGAGGGGCGGACATCGCCGAGATCCAAGCGCAGCGTCGCCGAGTATGCCGCGCGCGGCGTGTTCGCGTCGTGCCAGAGGCCCTGCGCTTTGGCGTAGGCCTCGACCAGCGCGATGTGCGCCTCATCGCGGCCCGACAAACGCAGGTAATTCAGCGATTCGGCGTCGATCGGGAACATGCCGCAGGTCGCGCCGTATTCCGGGGCCATGTTGGCGATCGTCGCGCGATCGGCCAACGGCAATTGCGCGAGCCCGTCGCCGAAGAATTCGACGAATTTCCCGACCACGCCGTGCCTGCGCAGCATCTGGGTGACGGTCAACACCAAGTCCGTCGCGGTCGCGCCTTCGGGCAAGCGGCCGGTCAACTCGAAGCCCACCACCTGCGGAATCAGCATCGACGACGGCTGGCCGAGCATCGCGGCTTCCGCTTCGATTCCGCCGACGCCCCAACCGAGCACGCCGAGGCCGTTGATCATCGTGGTGTGGCTGTCGGTGCCGAACACCGAATCCGGGAACGCATAGGTCTCGACGCCGCCGTCGGCGCGCGCGATCTCGCGCGTCATCGTCACTCGCGCCAAGTGCTCCAAATTCACCTGATGCACGATGCCGGTGTTCGGCGGCACCACTTTGAAGTTATCGAACGCGTTCTGGCCCCAGCGCAGGAAGCCGTAGCGTTCTCGGTTCCGCTCGAATTCGATGCGGCCGTTGAGGTCGAGCGCCTGCGGCGTGCCGAAGGCGTCCACTTGCACCGAATGATCGATCACCAATTCCGACGGAATCAGCGGATTGATGCGCTTGGGATCGCCGCCGAGCGCGCGCATCGCGTCGCGCATCGCGGCGAGGTCGACCACGCAGGGCACGCCGGTGAAATCCTGCAGCACGACGCGCGCGGGCATGAACGCGATTTCGGTCTCGGAGGCCTCGGTCGCGCGCCACCGCGCCACGGCTTCGATGTGCTCGGGCAGGACGCTCACCCCATCCTCGTGCCGCAGCAGATTCTCCAGCAGGATTTTCATGGCGTAGGGCAGGTGGGCGAGCGATCCCAATCGCGCCTCCAACCGCGGCAGGCTGAAGTAGGCGTAGGCGCGGCCGCCGACCTCCAAACGCGTGCGGGTACCGAAGGTGTCGTGGGTGTCGTGCATAACGAACTCCGAAGACGAGCGAGGGCGGGCGAGGGCCTCGATTATCCCGCCATCGTGCGACCGGACGCGCTTCGGGGCGGCGGGTCGGTCGAGCGGCCTTCAGGCATGCCTGCGATCGTTACGCCATCGAGTTCCGGCCCCGCGGCCACCGAGCGGCAGGCTGGAGTATGTATGAAAAAGTATGTATGATTTCGCCATACCGAGCGCCCCTCACCGAAAGCCCGGAACCTTAAGCCCACTCGGGCAGGAGCCGCCGATGGAAGCCACCGTCGCCGAACGCGGACAGATCACGCTCCCGAAAGCCGTGCGCGATGCGCTTGGGCTGACCAAAGGCAGCGTGCTGAAAGTCGAGCTGGAAGGCAGCCGAATCGTGCTGCGCAAATCCGTGGACGATGCCGTGTCCCGCGCCCGCGGCCGGTTCCGGCTCGACGGCTTCGAGTCCACCGACGCGGCTCTCCAGGCCGGGCGCGGTCTCGACGACGAGGCGCCGACGCCGTGATCGCCGTCGATTCGGCCGTCTTGATCGATCTGCTGACCGACGGCCCGCACGCCGATGCCGCCGAGGCCTGCCTGCGCCGCTGCCTCAGCGCCGGCCCGGTGGTCGTCTGCGACGTGGCCCTGGCGGAAATCTGCGGCGCGCTCAGCGACGGCGCCGAGGCGATGGCGGTGCTGGAGGAAATGAGCATTCGCTTCAGCCCGCTAGAGGCGAAGTCCGCTCTCCGCGCGGGCGAAATGCAGCGGCGCCACCGCCAGCGTGCCGCCGCGGCCGGCGGCATCGCGCGCGCGGCCCCGGATTTTCTGATCGGCGCCCATGCCCTACTACAGTGCAATGGACTGATCACCCGCGACGACCGATTCTTTCGCGATTACTTCAAAGGACTCAAGCTGATCGTTCCGGCGGCTTGAATCCCGACCCCAATTCCATATCCACCCCATACCTCACGACGCACGCCACAGGAGTTCTCCCATGCTCGCCGCCTATCGCCAACACGTCGCCGAACGCGCCGCTCTCGGCATTCCGCCGCTGCCGTTGACCGCGCAGCAGACCGCCGAGGTCATCGAGCTGCTGAAAGCGCCGCCGGCAGGCGAAGAGACGTTTCTCACCGATCTGATCGCCAACCGCGTCCCGGCCGGCGTCGACGATGCCGCGAAAGTCAAAGCCTCGTATCTCGCCGCCGTCGCGTTCGGCAAAGAAGTGTCTCCGCTGATCTCCCGCGAGCGCGCCACCGAATTGCTGGGCACGATGCTCGGCGGCTACAACATCCATCCGCTGATCGAGCTGCTGGACGATGCGGTCGTCGGCGGAATCGCCGCCGATGCGCTGAAGCACACGCTGTTGATGTTCGACGCGTTCCACGACGTGGAAGAAAAGGCGAAAGCCGGCAACGCCAACGCGAAAGCCGTGCTGCAAAGCTGGGCCGACGCCGAGTGGTTCACCAGCAAGCCGGAAGTGCCGGCCTCGCTGACCATCACTGTGTTCAAAGTGCCCGGCGAAACCAATACCGACGATCTGTCGCCCGCGCCCGACGCGACCACGCGTCCCGACATCCCGATGCACGCGCTAGCGATGCTGAAGAACAAACGCGAGGGCGCGCCGTTCGTGCCGGAAGAAGACGGCAAGCGCGGCCCGATCCAGCAGATTCTCGATTTGAAGGCGAAGGGCCATTTGGTCGCCTACGTCGGCGACGTGGTCGGCACCGGTTCCAGCCGCAAATCCGCGACCAACAGCGTGCTGTGGTGGACCGGCGAAGATATTCCGTACATCCCGAACAAGCGTTTCGGCGGCGTGTGCCTGGGCTCGAAAATCGCGCCGATCTTCTACAACACGATGGAAGACGCCGGCGCGCTACCGATCGAACTCGACGTGTCGAAGATGGACATGGGCGATGTGGTCGAACTGCGCCCGTACGAAGGCAAGGCGCTGAAGAACGGCGAAGTGATCGCCGAATTCCAGGTGAAGTCGGATGTGCTGTTCGACGAAGTGCGCGCGGGCGGTCGTATTCCGTTGATCGTCGGCCGCGGTTTGACCGCGAAAGCCCGCGAATCGCTGGGTCTGCCGGCCTCCACGCTGTTCCGTCTGCCGCAACAGCCCGCCGATACCGGCAAGGGCTACACGCTGGCGCAGAAGATGGTCGGCCGCGCCTGCGGCTTGCCGGAAGGCCAGGGCATTCGTCCGGGCACGTACTGCGAACCGAAGATGACCTCGGTAGGCTCGCAGGACACCACCGGCCCGATGACCCGCGACGAATTGAAAGACTTGGCGTGCCTGGGCTTCTCCGCCGATCTGGTGATGCAGTCGTTCTGCCACACCGCGGCGTACCCGAAGCCGGTGGACGTGAAAACGCATCACACGCTGCCGGAATTCATCTCCACGCGCGGCGGCATCTCTCTGCGTCCGGGCGACGGCGTGATTCACTCCTGGCTCAACCGCATGCTGCTGCCCGACACCGTCGGCACCGGCGGCGACTCGCATACGCGCTTCCCGGTCGGTATCTCGTTCCCGGCGGGTTCGGGTCTGGTCGCCTTCGCCGCCGCGACCGGCGTAATGCCGCTGGATATGCCGGAGTCGGTGCTGGTCCGCTTCAAAGGCCAGATGCAGCCGGGCGTGACCTTGCGTGATCTCGTCAACGCGATCCCGCTCTATGCGATCAAACAGGGCCTGCTCACCGTCGCCAAGCAGGGCAAGAAGAACATTTTCTCCGGCCGCATTCTCGAAATCGAAGGCTTGCCGGATCTCAAAGTCGAACAAGCGTTCGAGCTGTCCGACGCCTCGGCCGAGCGCTCCGCCGCTGGTTGCACGGTGCATCTCAACAAAGAACCGATCATCGAGTACATCACCAGCAACATCACGCTGCTGAAGTGGATGATCGCCGAAGGCTACGCCGATGCTCGCTCGCTCGCGCGCCGCATCCAGAAGATGGAAGCGTGGCTCGCCGACCCGCAGTTGATGAAGGCCGACGCCGATGCCGAGTACGCGGCGGTGATCGAGATCGATCTGGCGGACGTACACGAGCCGATCGTCGCCTGCCCGAACGACCCGGACGACGTGAAGACGCTGTCCGAAGTGGCCGGCGCGACCATCGACGAGGTGTTCATCGGCTCGTGCATGACCAACATCGGTCACTTCCGTGCCGCCGCGAAGCTGCTGGAAGGCAAGCGCGATATTCCCACGCGGCTGTGGGTGGCGCCGCCGACCAAAATGGACGCGTCGGAGCTGACGAAGGAAGGCCATTACGGCACCTTCGGCACCGCGGGCGCGCGCATGGAGATGCCGGGTTGCTCGCTGTGCATGGGCAATCAGGCGCAAGTGCGCGAAGGCGCGACGGTGTTCTCGACATCGACCCGCAACTTCCCGAATCGCCTCGGCAAGAACTCGAACGTGTACCTGGGCTCGGCGGAACTCGCCGCGATCTGCTCGCGCTTGGGCCGCATTCCGACGAAGGCCGAATACATGGCGGACATCGGCATCATCAACGAAAAGGGCGCCGAGATTTACCGCTACATGAACTTCGACCGGATCGAGGACTACAAGCAGGTCGCCGACACCGTCGCCGCATAAGCCCGCGCGGTTCACCGAATCGCCCCGGTAGAGCGGAGCGCAGCTCCGCTCGAATACCGTGCCGCTGTAGAGCGGAGCGCAGCTCCGCTGCGATCTCTTCGAAACACGTGTTCAGCGGAGCGGCGCTCCGCTCTACGGGGGGCTGAGCGTTTCGTTTCGGACGCTCAGTCCGCCACGCGCACCGTCGGGTCGCCGAGTACGACCATCGATAACCGGTCCATCGCCATCAATTTCGCGCGCATCGCCCGCGTTTCGGCGCCGTCCTCGTGGTTCTGGAAGTCGGCCACGGCGTCGATGTGATCCAGCAGCAGCCCGGCCACCGCGTCGTAAAACCCGTCCATCGCCATCGCGATCGGCGTGCGCGGGCCCGAATGCAGCGCGCTGTAGAACGTGTCGACGATCATGGCGTTGGTCATGACTTGACCGGTCACCGGGTCGCGCAGCGTCCAGTCGAACGTCGGTTCGATATGGCCGACGAACGCGCCGAGCGGACGTTCGCCGCCGAGCAGGGCGCGCGGTAGCGGGGCGGTGCAGGGGCCGCACTCGGCGACCGCGGCGAGCATGCGCCCGAGCGACGAGCCGGCGTCGACCATGCCCTGGAACGTCGAGGGCTTATCCGCGCCGGCCGAGCAACAGGCGTGCGCGTACCAGATCGCGCCGGTCGGGTTCCACGCCTTGGTCAGGGCTTCGATGTCGAGCACGGTATGGTCGAGATCGACCGGCAGGCCCAACTGCGCTTTCATCGCGGCGGGATCGTCGAGCGGAAACGTGGCGCCGTGGCTGGAGGTCAGCACGAAGGCGGGGCAGTGTTTCGCCAGAGCGTCGCGCAAATCCGCCGCGCGCCCTCGCGCATCGGTCAGCAACTGGGCATCGAAACCGCCGCCGACGAACGACGCATGCAGTTTTTCGGCGACGACCTTGCGCATCAGATAGGTGATGTCGGGATGGCCGTGATCCACGGCCCACAGCACGGGCGTGTCCGCATGCCGCGATGCGCCGGGCCAATCGTTCAGTAGGGCATCGACGTAGCGCTCCAGGCCGGCGTCGTCGAGATCCAGACGGCCGACGAAGGCGTTGCACTGCAGCCGATATTGGAATTTCCAGGGAATTTGGGCGGGCGAACCGACGATCAGCAGATAGCGCGGCACCGATTTGTCGTCCGTGCCGTAGCTGCCGCCGACCCGGACGCTGGCGGTTTTGCCGTGGCCGAAATACCGCTGCAGACGGCCGTCTTTGGCGATATCGGCGCGATAGCGGAACACCGGCGCATTGCCGCGCGCGGCGATCAGTTTGCGGATCGCCGCGGGCGCGTCCGCGCCGGTATCGCGTTCGCCGTTGAGCAAACCGTCGCGATCCGGGAGCACCACGCCCCAACCGACGTGCGGGTCCGACCAATCGTGCGGATTGATCTGAGGAGCGGCGACGGCCGCGAGCAAATACTGCGGCGATCCGATGACCTTTTGCATCGCCCATGCAACGGCGCCGTCGCCGCTCAGACCGCTGGCGGCGTCCTCGCCGCACCAGGCATTGGCGCGGAACACTGTGCCGTCGAGCGGCGTCGCTTCGTCAGGGTGGTCCGTCGACACGATTCAAACTCCCGTCCGGGGAAGGCCAAAATGCGGGCGGCACGGAGGCCAGCGCCGCTTGCATCGCTTCGATGCGCTGCGCTTCGGTGAGTTGTTGTCCCGCGGTGCGCAGCCAAGCGGCAACGGTTTCGACGCGCACGCGGTATTCCTCCGCCTGCTTGGCGGACAGTCCGGTCGGGCGCACGAACACCTGTTCGTCCAGGCCGCGCAGATACAGCACCGGCAGCGACCACTCCGGCGAATTCTCGGCGTCGCGGCCGTCGAGTTCCGCGATCGCGCAGCGCACTTGATGCATCGCCGGGGTCCACTCCAGCGGCGCGCTGGCGCTGTGCGCGAGTGCGTCGCTGGCTGTTTTGAGCAGGTCGAACACGCGCGGATAGAACGCGCGGGTGAATTCGTAGGCGTCGTTCGCGGTGACCGGCTCCATCATCGCCACCACCGCCGGAAAGCCGCGGGACACGATCTGATTGGCCATCGACTGCAAACCGACCCCGGCTTTGCCGCTGGAACAGCAGTTCAGCACCATCAGCCAAGGGTTCGTCAGCGACGCGCCCAGCGTGACCAAACTCTGGGCAGAGACCACCACCGAGCCGGCGGTGGTGTCGGGATCTTTGGCGGCGAACTGCAGATGATCGTTGGCGGTGGCGAATTCCAGCGCTTGGCCGCCGGCGTCGGCGCGGCCGTGGCAGAACGCATGCAGGATGTTCGGCCCCCATTCGCGGATACGCTGAGTCAGCCGCGTCGGCGTGGTTTCGATCGGGCCGACGTCGGTGTCGTCCGCGCCCGGCGCGCCGGCGGCTTTAGCCTGCGCGATTTCCTGTTCGATCGCTTTGAACAGCGCCGAATCCCCGATCAGCACTTTCAATTTGACCTTCATGCCTTGCCCGCGCGCGTAATTCGCCGCATCGCGCAGTTGTTCCCATTCCTTGCGTTGATCGTGGATGCCGAGCGCGGAGATCACCGCCATCACGCGCACCGGCGTGGTGAGTTCGCAGGGCAGGCGCGGCGGCGCGTTGATCGGGTCGATGATGCGCGCGATCGGCCAACGCTCGTCCAACGCGAAGAACGCGTCTTGCCCGTCGCACAGCATCTCCCAGTTGATGCGTTCGGCGTCGGAGGGCCGCAGCATCACGAACAGTGGCCGTACTTGGTTCGGCAAGGCCTTGCTCAACTGATCCAGCACGCCGCTGATGCCTTGATTCTGGCGCAGCGCGTCGCGGACCATTTTGCCGCGCGCCAGCACCGCGGCGTCGGTCTGCAGATCGGGCAGGGCGTCGGGATCGAGATCGAGCAAGGCGATGCCTTGATCGTCGACCGGGAAAGGCGCGCGAACGATCCGCGCGACGAAGCGCTCGCCCAGCGTGTCGACGGCGAGAATCGTGCGTTCGCTCATTTGCCCATCGCCTCGCTTTCGCCGTCGCGCAGGCACTGACGTTCGTAGCGTTCGGCGACTTCCTCCGCCCGGCGCAGGCGCCCGCTGAGCGCTTCGAGATCGAAGTTCTCGTCCAGCGACAATTGCGCGAGATCGGCGGTGGCCTCACGAATCTGCGCCATGTGCTCGGCCTGCAGGCGTAAACCTTCGGGCATGGTTTTTTCACCGACCATTTCGGTTTGCCCGGCGCCTTCGGTTCCGCCAGCGCTTTCGGTTTCGTCGATGCCGTTGGCCTCGACGACATCCTTGGCCTGCGGCGGCGCGGCGGCGGGCGCGGGCGGCTCGCATTCGCGCTCCATTTCCTCCAAGCGCGTATCGATTTCGCCGATCAAGCGCCGCGATTCGATCTGGCCCACGGCTTTACGCAACAGGTCGATCGTGTCCATCGCCACCGACATCTCGCTTTGCGCGATGGCTTCGGGAATCACTTGGTCGCGCAGCACCTGTTGATACTGCACCTGCACCTGTTCGGCGAGCCGCTCGGTCGCGGCCGTCACCGCCGAAATGCTTTTGCCCCGAGTATTCGAATTTCCCATCGGCCGAACGCTCTTGGACGATTCGCCGACGTATTCCTGGAACGCGCGATGCGCCGAGGCGGCCTGCGGCGCGTTGCGCGCTTGCAGTTCGGCGCGTTGGAACAAGTGCTGAGCGAGCTCGGCGGGTTCGTCGCGATTGCGCTCTTCCGAGAGCAAATAGGGCTGGCAATACAAAAACAGCCCGCGCGAGCGGGGCGGCGATTGCGGGCTCGGCGAGTGCACGAACCGATAGCCGGCGATGAGATCGCCGACATCGCCTTCGCGCGGGTCGAACAGCAGCATCGGGCCGGGCAGTGTTTGCGCGATTTCGTCCGCCAGCGCGCGCAACCCCGCCGAACTATGATTGTCGGCGGGCGCGGAAAACGCCGTGGACCAAGCGCCGACTTGGGTGAGGAATCCGCTGAGTTCGGCGCAGCCGACCGGCCCGGCGAGAAATTGATCGGTGCGCCCTAGCGGCGATTGCGCGAACAGCATCGCGCCGTAATTCCCCGACAAATGGCCGTGGCACACGAAATGCACCGCGTCGGTGCTGAAGTCTTTCAGCGCTTCGCGCATCCACAGCAGCCAGGGCGAACGCAGCAGACCGGCTTGATCGAGCAAACGCGACGACGGGTCGTCGACGACGTACGGCGCGGCCGCCTGCGGATCGTGCAGTTTCACCTCGGGCGGCAAGCCGCCGTCGCGCAGCGCATCGTGCATGGCTTGATCGGCGAACACGTGCACGCGCACCGGTCGATCGCTGCCGTGCAGGATCGCGTCGATCGCGTCGTGCAGACCCATCGCGACGCAGTGATGCTCGCAGTTGAGCGGCGCGCTGGCGCACAGCGCGACATCCAGCGTGGAGGTGCTTTCCAGCGGCGGCGGAAAAATGAAATCCGGCAGCATCAGCACCGGCATGTCCACGGCGTCGACCAGCAAGCGCTCCCAGGGCACGTAGCGCAGCGCGCCGTAGGGTTTCGCCAGATGCACCCACAGCGCGGCTTCGCGCCCGGGGTCGGCCGATCGCCAATCGGCGACGCCGCGTTTCAGGGCATCGGGCAAGGCCGCCGGTAGCTGGAACCGCGCGTCGCGCAGCCATGCGCCGGGGCGACCGCCGGACGGCGCGACGCCGAATGCCGCCGCGGCGCCTTCCCACAGCGCGTCGCTCCGCAATCGGCTGCCGTCGAGGGATTGCAAGATGCAGCGCACGCGTTCCGGCGGCGACAGCTCGATCTTGAGCGTCAGGATGTCGTTTTCGCGCTTGAGCTTTTCGGCCATGGCGATGCGGGCCGGTTACTGAGCGAGCGCCGCGTTCGACGCCAGCCACCACGTCGACGGATTGTTGATGCCGCCGTGGCCGTCGATCGTGCGCGTGCCGCGAATGCCGACGATCCGGCCGCCCGGGCCGAAGTCGTAGGTTTCGCCGGGGTCGTGGATGAAGACGATGGTTTCGTTCGAGGCCTTCGGTCCGAAACCGCCCAACGCGGCGTAGGGGCTGGGCGATTCGCCCGCGGGCAGCGGCTGTTCGCCGAGGTCGTGCGCGCGCCGCAGAGCCCAATGGAAGGTTTTGGTCAGCGCCAAATCGTGCGCGCTGAAGGTCGCCAGCACCGGCCGTTCGATCCGCGCCAGGGTCTTGTAGAACCCGCCGGGCAGGCCGGTTTCGGGCACTTTAGGCGCGAACGCGTACTGCGACACGGCCGGCTGCAGCAGCACGGCGGAGTGCAGTTCGCGCGGCGGCGGTTCGGTCAGCGCGGCGGTCGCCGTCATCACGACCTTGCAGCCGAAGGAATGCCCCAGCAGGTGAATCCGCGCTTGACTGCCGCGCAGCAGCGCGTCCAACAAGTCGCGCACGCCGCGGCCGCCGACGACGCCCGCGCGATCTTTCATTTGCCAGACCGTGAAGGGTTTGACCAGATGACGCGGATCGAGCCATTTCAAGGCGTCGCCGAGCCCGGCCGCAGCCGGTGTGTCGCCCGCAGCGGGTGCGCCGCCGACGGGTGCGTCGCCAAGAGGCGCGTCGCCAGGAATCGCCGAACCGATGTCATCGAAATCGGGCGGCGGTGCGGGCTGCAGCGCATTCGCCGCGGCGATCAGATCCTCGGCCGACGGCGCGCTGCGCGCCGTGCCTTCGTCGTCGTCGGGCGAGAGCGTCGACGCCAACAGGCCCGCCAATTCGCGCGATAGCGGCTCGTCCAGCGCGGTCGCGGCCATCAGCTCCAGGAAGCGCGCGCGGCGTTCTTGCGGCAAGGCAGCGGCGATCTCGTCCCGCAGCGTCGCTTCGGCGGTGGCATCGCCGGTCGCGCTCGCCATCGCTGGTCCGGTTTCGCTCTCGAACCATTCCAGCGCTTGGCTGGGCCAGAACAGTCCGACCAGCAGCGGCCGATAGTTTGGCGGCGCGGCCGGCCCATGGATCTTCCGTTGGCCGACGACGCCTTCGATGAATGTGTTGTAGCGTTCCTTCGCGGCTTCCCAATCGTTATTCCAGCCGTGGCAGAAGACGAAGATGTCGCTGCGATCGGCGATGCGGTCGAGCAGATGCTGTCGGGTTTCCGGCGCTTCGCAGACGCCGTTTTTGTCGAAGGGCAGGATGTACAGAGGGAATTCCGCGCCTTCGGCGGTGGTGCGGATCGCGAACGGGCCGGCGGGGACCTTCGATGGCATGAGCGACTCCTGTGCGGCGCGGAACGTGGCTGAGGAACCCGATGCGCGAATGCGCGGCCCATGGTTATGCAAGCGCGGCTCGTCTGCAATAACGCGGTCGTCGGCGCATCTCGGTCACCTCGGCCGAGGCGTCGATGGGCGAAACGTCGACGCGATGTTCGCACGCGCGGCGCCCGCCATCGCGTGCGGAGCGGTATCGGATCGGTCTGTAAGCGGCTGCGCTTGGCCGACGCGCCCGTGCCGTCTTCGCTCAGCTCAGTTCGACCTCGATGGCGCGCATCATCGCGCGTCGGCCGAACGCGAAATCCCAGGGCGTGCCGCCCATCTGCCGCCACAGCACGGCCGAGCGCACCGCCGCCAGCAGCAGCGCGCGGATCTCGGCGACGATGTCGGCCTGCTGCAGGTAGTGCGGATTGCCTTGCACGATCACCTTCGGCCGCAATTGGCTGATGGTGTCGGCGTAGAGTTTGCCGAGCTGCGCGATCGTGTCGGGATGCGCGCTGCCTTGGCGTTCGGCTTTGTCGGCTATCGCCGAAATCTCGCGGCGGACCCGTTCCGACATCTCGCGGTCGGCGACGAAGCGGCGCTCGATCTGCAGCACGGCCATGCCGAGTTTCGGCAACGCCGGGTCGCTGTTGTCGTTCGCCAAATAGTCGCGCAACAGCGTCACGCCAGTACGCACGCGCGCCGCGCCGCCGTAGACCGCGTCTGTGTTGGGCGCATCCAATCGGAACACGCTGTCCAGCGCGCACAGCTCCAACGCGGCGTCGGCGTGGCCGGTCTCGGCGATCTGCCGCACCACTTTCAACGCCTGCAGCACGCCGCCGAGCGCGAGAACGCGGGAGTGAACGTCGATACTCATCGTGCGGAAATTCTCGAAAACGTCGGGTTTTGAAGGGGATCGACGGAAGAGTCGGGGTCTGCGGCGGCCTCTACCGCAGGCGAATCGGCTTTCCCGTCGTCGAGCGCGGCGCGGTTGGGGTCGAACGCCGCGTCGGTCGCGGCGATGACCGCGCCGCCGAGGCACAGCGCGTCGCGATACAGCACCAAGGATTGTCCGGGCGTCACCGCGCGCTGCGGGCGCTCGAAGCGCACGTCGAGCGCGCCGTCCTCGCGCACGGTCACTTCGCAGACTTCGTCGGCTTGGCGATACCGCGTTTGCGCGGTGCAAACGAAGCGCCGGGCCGGCGGCGAACCGGCGATCCAGTGCGCGGTTTCGGTGCGCAGCCGCTGCGACAGCAGCAGGGGCGACTCGCCCTGATCCACGATCAAGCGATTGCGCGGCACGTCCTTGCCCACCACGAACCACGGCGCCGCCGGATAGCCGCGCACGCCGCCGATCTGCAGGCCTTCGCGCTGGCCCAAGGTGAAATAGAACACGCCGGGATGCGTGCCGATGCGACGGCCGTCCGGGGTCAGAATGTCGCCGGGTTTGGCCGGCAGATACTGCGCGAGGAAGTCGCGGAAATCGCGCTCGCCGATGAAACAAATGCCGGTGGAGTCTTTTTTCGCCGCGGTCGGCAGGCCCGCGTCCGCCGCCATTCGGCGCACATCGGGTTTATGCAGATCGCCGAGCGGGAACAGGGTCGCGGCCAGTTGCGCTTGGCCCAATTGATGCAGGAAATAGCTTTGGTCCTTGCTGCGGTCGACCGCGCGCAGCAGTTGCCATTCGCCGTCCGCGCAGCGCACGCGGGCGTAATGCCCGGTCGCGATGCGTTCCGCGCCGAGCGCGTGCGCGGCGTCGAGAAAATGCTTGAACTTGATTTCGCGGTTGCACAGCACGTCCGGGTTCGGCGTGCGGCCGGCGGCGTATTCGGCCAGGAAATGCTCGAACACGCCGGCCCAGTACTCGTTCGAGAAATCGCGGAAGTGGATCGGCAGACCCAAACGGCCGCTCACCGCCACCGCGTCGCGACGATCGTCTTCGGCGCGGCAATCGCCGCTGCCGTCGTCGGCCCAGTTGCGCATGAACAAGCCGGCGACGCTCTGGCTCGGATCGGCGAGCGCCCGGTCGCGCAGCAACAGCGCGGCCACCGACGAATCCACCCCGCCGGACATGCCCACGACGATGCGAGGCGCGCTCATCCGGCGGCTCTCCTCGGCCGCGCGGTCCGGCGTGGTGCGTTCGTGGTCGCGATGGCTCGCATCGTGCGCTTCCGGCCTTACGACAGATGCTGCAGCAGCGACAGCGGCGAACGACGGCCGGCCAAATGATCGGCGACCGCCCGCCACACCAGCGGGCTACGGTGGCGTTCGCGCGCGTCCGAGAGTTCTTCCGGCGTCATCCACACCGCGCGCACGATGCCCTCGTCGAGACGGCGGTCGGGGTCGTGCCGCTCCGGCTCGGCGGCGAAGGCGAAGCGGAGGTAGTGCCGGCCGCCGGCGCCGTCCGGCCGCAGCGGGGCCTTCCACTGATAGGCGCCGATGAACGCGGTCGGGCGGACGTCCCAGCCGGTTTCTTCCCGGGTTTCGCGGATCGCGGCGTCGATCAGGCTTTCGTCGGGCTCCAAATGTCCTGCGGGTTGGTTCAGGACCAAGCGGCCATCGACACGCTCCTCCACGCAGAGCACGCGGCCGTCGCGGACCACCACCGTGGCCACGGTCACATCGGGTTGCCAAAAACGGCCTTCGCGATAGCTCACAGGGTCGGCCTCACGCTGGGGGCATGCGCGGGCATGCCGTAAAACCTCGGTGCGTCGTCGAAACGGCTCGGGGACGCGCCGAGGACATATCCGTTGAACGCCTAATGAAGCGCCAATTCGGCGGAAGCGGGCGCGGAGACCGTTCGCGGTCTCCGGCCGACAACATCGCCGCCCGTCAGGAGTTGGGGCGGCGGGGCGGGCTTACAAGTCGTCGCGATCGCCGCTGATGTCCAGTTCCATGTCGTCCGCGGTTTGCGCGGCGATATCCATGGCCGATTCCAACTGGGCGCCGTCCATGCTGTCGGGCAGTTTGATCACGAAATACAGCACGTCGCCCTGCAGTTCCCAACTGCCCACTTTGTTGCGGCGGCTTTCGCCCAGCAGTTCCAGCGCTTTGGCGCCGTTGATGCCGTCTTTTTCGACGCGCGCGGCGGGCGAGAACACCTCTCGGATCTTGAAACCGCCGACGGACTCGGTCTTGCCCGAGACGAACACCAATTGCGTGCGATTTTCCTTGTCGTAGGAGTACGTGACCTTGAAATCGCCATCCCCGTCGACGGTGTACTTGATACCGCGGGCTTCCAGCCTGGATTTCACGGACGCATCGCCGCCATCCTGCGCGGCGGCGGAAAACGCCGTTGCGAGCGTCAGCAGCGAAAACGCGGCGCAGACCCAAAGACCCCGATTCGACGGATAAGGCATAGCGGACCCCACGGATTGGACGAGCCGCCATTGTGGGGCGAGCGGGTGGGCGGCGTCCAATCGATGCCGAAGATGCCGCGCGGCGTGCGTGCGGCGGCGACGGATTCACCTCGAGCCTGCGCGCCGACCCGCGATTCGACCCCATGAGGAGGTCGAACGTCGTCGCGAAGCCTCGCAAACGAGCGGCGAAATCGTGACGAAGTCTCGCCGATTCCGCGCAATCGCTGTTTGCGCGCCGCGAACGCGCATCGCGACTATGCGTATTCGCGGCGGAACCCGTGCGCTTTTCGGCGCGAATCGGCGCATACGAAAGGGTGCGATGCCGTTCGCGCGCGCTGCGTATGCGGCGCTTGTCGCGATGCCGAAATTCCCTGTCGATCGCAGCGACGACTTGCGATGTTCGCATCGCATCGCGCGATTCGCGATGCGCGCCATCCCGCCATACATCCCTCCATCGTTTCGGCGTCATCGACCTCAGGAGTCCTCGATATGAAAACCTCCGTTCTCTCCGCGCTCGTCTTGACGGGCGCGCTCGCCCTCGGCCACAGCCCGAATGCGCACGCCGCCGCCAGCGCCGACTTCCAAGGCCTTTGCGCCTGGAATGCGGCGCACACCCAGTTCTCGTGCAACTTCGACGCTAATCGACCCGCGTCCAATCCGACGCGTTGCCCCGGCTCGTTCGTCTGGAAGTATCAGTGGGACTTCGACGACGGCAGCACCTTGCTCACCGGCAACCCGGTCGTCTCGCACACGTTCCCGAACGCGCAGGATCGCTTCGTGAGCTTGACCGCGATCTGCTGGAGCGGCGAGACCGCCACGCGTCTGCGCCACGTCTGCACGCAGTTCGGCACCTTGGGCTGCCTCAAAGTCAACGGCACGTGGAACTGAATCGCGAATCGTGCCGTCCGTCGATCCTCTCGCCGCCGCACGGCCAGCGGCGGCGAGGGGAGGCCACCGAAGGCTCGGCGATGGAATCGCGCGCGCCGCGCGCATGTCGCAGCGTCGCGGTATCGGTTTTGCCTGCGCCCGCAGCGCCCAACGCGCGCGGCCGCTCATGCCGGACCGCGATTGCGCCCGAATCGCGCCCGGGGATCGCGTCAGAAACCGGGCGATCCACTTTATAATTCGCGCATGACCGGCTCCCACGATCCCGCGCACGAGCACGAATCCGGCGTCGCCCTGCAGGTCGGCAAGCCCGAACTGCAGCGCCCGCCGCTGTACTCCGTACTGCTATTGAACGACGACTACACGCCGATGGACTTCGTGGTCGAGGTGCTGATGCGCCACTTCAGCATGAACCTCGAAAAAGCGACGCAGGTCATGCTTCACGTCCATACCCGCGGGCGCGGCGTCTGCGGCGTCTTCACGCGCGAGATCGCCGAATCGAAAGTGGCGCAGGTGAACGAATACGCCCGCCTGAACCAGCACCCTTTGCTTTGTACGATGGAAAAGGCGTAGCGTAGGCGAAAGGGGACGGAGGGCGGCCGCGGTCGGCGGCGGCTCATCCGGTCGGCCATGGAAATTCCGTGCGCAGCCCCCACCTTGCAGAGCAGTCGTCAGGAGGCCAGCGCCCCATGTTCAGCAAAGATCTCGAATACGCCATCGGCCAGTGCTACAAGCACGCCCGCGAAGCGCGCCACGAGTACATGACCGTCGAGCATTTGCTGATCGCGCTGCTCGATAACCCGTCGGCGGAAAGCGTGCTGAAAGCCTGCGGCGCCGATTCCCAGCGTTTGCGGCGCGATTTGGAGCACGCCATCGCGTCGTCGGTCGCCACGCTCGCCGAAGACGACGCTCGCGATACGCAAGCCACGCTCGGCTTCCAGCGCGTGCTCCAGCGCGCCGTCTACCACGTCCAATCCTCCGGCAAGAGCGAAGTCACCGGCGCGAACGTGCTGGTCGCGATCTTCGGCGAGAAGGATTCCTACGCCGTTTACTACCTCAACCAGCAGGGCATCTCGCGGCTGGACGTGGTGAATTACCTCTCCCACGGCATCGCGAAGACCCACGACGGCAGCGAACACCAGAACAGTGAGTCCAACGAACAGAACGCCGAAGCCGAGGCGGGCGAAGGCAAGAGCGACCCGCTGACCGAATTCACCAGCAACCTCAATGCGCTGGCGAAGGAAGGCAAGATCGACCCCCTGGTCGGCCGCGCCGAGGAAATCGAGCGCACCATCCAGGTGCTGTGCCGTCGCCGCAAGAACAACCCGCTGTACGTCGGCGAGGCCGGCGTCGGCAAGACGGCGCTCGCCGAGGGCTTGGCCAAACGCATCGTCGACGGCGAAGTGCCGGACGTGCTGGCGGGCGCGACGATCTTTTCGCTCGATCTGGGCGCGCTGGTCGCCGGCACGAAATACCGCGGCGATTTCGAGAAGCGCCTGAAATCCGTCTTGGGCGCGCTCAAGAAGATTCCGCAGGCGGTGCTGTTCATCGACGAAATCCACACCATCATCGGCGCTGGCTCCGCCAGCGGCGGCACGATGGATGCCAGCAATCTGATCAAGCCGGCGCTCGCGTCCGGCGATCTGCGCTGCATCGGCTCCACCACGTTCCAGGAATACCGCGGCATCTTCGAGAAAGACCGCGCGCTGGCCCGTCGCTTCCAGAAGATCGATGTGGTCGAACCGACCATCGGCGAGGCGGTGGAAATCCTGCGCGGCCTGAAATCGAAGTACGAGGCGCATCACGGCGTGACCTACGCCGACGACGCGATTCAGGCGGCCGTGGACCTGTCGGTGAAGCACATCAACGACCGTTTGCTGCCGGACAAGGCGATCGACGTGATCGACGAAGCCGGCGCGCGCCAGCAGTTGCTGCCGGTCGAAACGCGCAAGACCCGGATCGACATCGAAGAGGTCGAAACCATCGTCGCCAAGATGGCGCGGATTCCGGCCAAACAGGTCAGCGCCTCCGACAAGGACGTGCTGCAGCACCTCGAACGCAATCTGAAAATGGTCATCTTCGGCCAGGATCCGGCGATCGAAACGCTGACCTCGGCGATCAAACTCGCGCGCTCGGGTCTGGCTAATCCCGATAAACCCATCGGTAGTTTCTTGTTCGCCGGCCCGACCGGCGTGGGCAAGACGGAAGTCACGCGTCAGCTCGCGCTGCAGCTTGGTATCGAGTTGGTGCGCTTCGACATGAGCGAATACATGGAGCCGCATTCGGTGAGCCGTTTGATCGGCGCGCCGCCGGGCTACGTCGGCTTCGATCAGGGCGGGCTGTTGACCGAGAAGATCGTGAAGACGCCGCACTGCGTGCTGCTGCTCGACGAAGTCGAGAAGGCGCATCCGGACATCTTCAATATCCTGCTGCAGGTGATGGACCGCGGCATTCTCACCGATACCAACGGCCGCGAAGCCAATTTCCGCAACGTGATCTTGGTGATGACCACGAATGCCGGCGCGGCGCAGGCGGCGCGGCGCTCGATCGGCTTCACCAAGCAGGACCACAGCACCGACGCGATGGAGATCATCCGCCGCAGCTTCAGCCCGGAATTCCGCAACCGTCTCGACGCGGTGGTGCAGTTCCAAGCGCTGGCCTTCGATCACATCCTGCGCGTGGTGGACAAGTTCCTGATCGAACTGGAAACCCTCCTCCACGAGAAGAACGTGTCGCTGTCGGCGACGCCGGTGGCGCGCGATTGGCTCGCCGAACACGGCTTCGACCCGCTGATGGGCGCGCGGCCGATGGCGCGGGTGATCCAGGACAAGATCAAGCGCCCGCTGGCGGACGAGCTGCTGTTCGGCAAATTGGTCAACGGCGGCCGCGTCTCGATCGACGTGCGCGACGACGAACTGATGGTCGAGGCGCACGCCGAGCCGGAGAAGCTGCTGCCGGCCGTGGTGGAGTGACGGTGCGGCGCTCGCGCTGTCGTTGCGACCGAACGCGAAGCGCGAGTACGACGAAAAAGGCGGCCCGATGGCCGCCTTTTTCTCGATCGGAGCCGTTCTCGATCGGCCTCGATTCGAACGCATACGACCCGAAGCACGCACATACGCCCACGAAAAAACGCGCCAGCCTTGCGGCGGCGCGTTTTGTATGAGGCGGATCGCGAAGCGCTCGACCGAAAGCGAGACGCTGCGCGGCGCTTATTTCATGCGGTACGTAATCCGACCCTTGGTCAGGTCGTAAGGGGTCATTTCGACCTTGACCTTATCGCCGGTGAGGATGCGGATGTAGTTCTTGCGCATGCGGCCCGAAATGTGGGCGATGATCTCGTGCCCGTTCTCCAATTTCACCCGGAACATGGTGTTCGGGAGGGTTTCGGAGACCGTGCCTTCGAATTCGATGACGTCGTCTTTCGCCATGCGTCCTGTGCTGCCTTAGGGAGCCGGGCGGGGTTGCCCGAACAAGCCGCGCATTCTGCCACGCCGGCGGCGGCGGCGCAAAAAGCCCGGTCGAAACGCACCCAAATCGCGTTAACAGGCCCTAGGCCAGTTCCTTCGCCGCCAGGGTTCCGAAGGCCGCGGTCCAAGATCCGGGCCGCCCGGGGCGTTCGGCCAATCGCCGCACTTCGGCCAAAAAACGCGGCCGGGGCCAGCGTTCGGCGCCCAGGTTCATCAGATGCGGGTTCTCGACCTGCCCGTCGATCAAGGGCCAGCCCCAGTCCCGCAGCCGCCGCGCGAGCGCTCCAAAAGCGACCTTCGACCCACCCGACGCCAGACTGACCATGCTTTCGCCAAAGAACATCGCGCCGACGGCGACGCCGTACAGACCGCCGACCAGCCGGCCTTCGGGGCCGTCGCGGTCGAAGACTTCGATGCTGTGGGCGTGGCCCAAGCGATGCAGGTCGAGATAGGCCGCGCGCATCTGCGGCGTGATCCATGTGCCGTCTTGGTCGCGCCGAGGCGTGTCGGCGCAGGCCGCGACCACCTCGGCGAACGCGGTATCGGCGCGGACCACCCATTCGCTGCGCCGCAGATCCCGACGGAATCGCGACGACAGCCGAAAACGCTCGGTTTCGAACACGACCCGCGGGTTCGGGCACCACCACAGGATCGGTTCGCCCTCGGAATACCAGGGGAAAATGCCGTGGGCGTAGGCGTTCAATAAGCGATTCGGATGCAGATCGCCGCCCATCGCCAACAGGCCCTCGGGGTCGGTCAGCGCATGCCGCGCCGGCGGAAACGGGGCGTCGGGTGAGGGGCCGAGCGCAGGGAGTTCGATGATCATGGTGCGGCGGCCCGCTCGGGGCGGGGACAGGTCTCGTCGACGAGACGAGCGCGGAACGGCGACCGCGCCTGCAGTTCGCGCTCGAACGCGCGCACGGCCGCGGCTTCTTCTTCGCACCAACGGCCCAGGGCCGCGGAGAAATCGGGGTCGGCGATCCAATGCCGGCTGCGCACGAAGGTCGGCAGAAAGCCGCGGTCGATCTTGTGCTCGCCCTGCGCGCCGGGTTCGAAACGCCGCAAGCCCTCGCGCAGGCAGTAGTCGATGCCTTGGTAGTAGCAGGTCTCGAAGTGCAGGCCCGGCACCACTCGCGTCGCGCCCCAGTATCGGCCGTACAACGTGTCGCCGCCGCGTAGGCATAGCGCGCCGGCGATGGTGTCGCCTGCCTGTTCGGCGAGGAACAGCACCAGCGCGCGCGGCATCGCGCGCGCGAGATGCCGCAGAAACGCCAAGGTCAGCGCCGGCGAGTTGCCGTAATCGGCGAAGGTGCGCAGGTAGAAGCGATGCATCGCGGCCAAGTCGGCCTCGCTCGCTTCGTCGCCGTGAACGATCCGAATCTCGACGCCGGCCTTGGCGACTTTCGCGCGCTCCTGCCGAATGTTCTTGCGATGCTTGTGGTCCATCGCGGCCAAAAACGCATCGAAGTTCGCCCAGCCCGCCTCGTTGCGCCAGTGGTATTGCACGTCGATGCGCGATCGCCATTCGCCGCCGAACACCGGCGCATCGAACGCCGTGGATTCTTCCTCGAGATGAAAATTCGCGTGCGCCGACGACCAGCCGTGTTGGCGCACCAGCGTCCGCATCGCGTCCAGCAGAACGATCCGCGAAGCCGCGTCGCGCGCCAACAGCCGCGGCCCGGTCACGGGCGAGTAGGGCACCGCGCAGAGCCATTTCGGAAAGTAATCGCGGCCGTACTCCGCATAGGCCCGCGCCCAGGCATGATCGAACACGAACTCACCGTGCGAATTGGTTTTGACGTAGCCGGGCGCGGCGGCGATCAGCGTATCGCCGTCCCACACGGTCAGATGCAGCGGCGACCAGCCCCAGTCTTCGCGCAGGCAGCCGTGGGCTTCGAGGCCGGCGAGGAACGCGTGCGAGACGAAGGGATCACGCCCGCAGTGGAGGTCGTCCCAATGCGCTCGGGAGACGTCGGATAAACGATTGAAAACGCGGATTTCCATACGTTACACGATCGTTTCACCGAATCGCGATTCGGTCAATCGGAAACGCGTCGCCTCGACCTACGATCGACGCGAAGACGCTCGCCGCGTTCGGTCCGTGAGAGAACGTCTTCTCGCCGGGAACGTTTCGCCGGAAGAGTCGGTCGGCGTCGTCGTTCGAATCGGGACCATCGCGGCGACGCGGCGAGCTTCGCGTTGCGGGAGGCGTTGTTCAATTCGCGAGAAACACGCTGTATGCTCGAAACGACAATCGGATTCACAACCGCTGTAGGAACGACGAGGGGCCATGATTATGAATACGCAAACGACAACATCGTGTTCGATTCGCAACGGCGCGGCGACTTCCGCGGCGATCGCCGCAGCGGCGCTGCTGTGTTTCGCGTCCAACGTCTGGAGCGCGGGAAAATCGCAAGACACCGTTAAAAACCAAGGGAAAACGGCTTCTTCCGCGCCTTCGACAGATGCGGGGCCAGGCGCCGTCGTGTGGATGGATGCGGAGAAAAAAATTTTCTATTGCGCCGATCATCCGAAGTTCGGAAAGACCAAGCAAGGTTATTTGATTCCCGAGACGCATGCGAAGGCTAGGGGCGGCCGTGCGTTTCAAGGAAAGTCGTGCTCGTGATGTAACGACTTGGAACGTCATGTAATGAGATGTAATGCGTGTAATGGAATGTAATGCGCGTTACAACGCGCGTTTCATTCGCGCGCGATCTGTTCGCATAACGAACGTTTCGCGCAAAAGCAGGCGAAACATCGTTGCCTTCGAGCGATGCCGTCGCGGCATCGCTCTTTTTTTCGCCGCGAAAATGCGATGCAGCCGAAATTCGTCGCGTTGTCGGCTTGACAAATAAAAAAGCGCGTCCTAGTGTCGGTCAACTTGAAATGTAAACGTTTTCATTCGTTAGAAAAACGTTTGCATTCCGAGCGACCGCCGCCGGCGCCTAATGCGTTCCGGGCGACTTCTCCTGCGGCAATGAGGGTTCTTCACTCACACACGATGAGGAGACTGTTATGGGGCACGCAGCCGGAGTCGCCGAAAAATTCGCATCGCTCGCGCAGCGATCGAAGAGGCGTTTAAGCAACAGATTCTGCTTATTCATTCTCGCGTTCGTCGCGCTATTGCCGACGTCCGTGAGCGCGCAAACGCTATCGCTCGATTTTGGATTGGTCCGCGGAACCACGACTAAGCAGGTCTGTTGGACGAATGCGGCATGGGGCACGTTTTGGTACCTGAGCACATCCACTACGAATCAAGCATTCACTCTCACTTCGTCGTCATCGCCGATCGTGCAATGGAGTACGGTATGCGCCAATGTGAAGTTCGACGCATCCAAGGCGGTCAGCGGTACAAATAGCGGGACGGTCAAAATCACGTACTTGCAGTCGGAGTACTACGTTCCGATCACTATGACGATCAATACGACAGCGCGGTATTCCAAGCCGACGAACGGATTCATCGCGCCCAAGTACAAGGTGATGGGCGTCACCTACGCGCCGCCTGGACGTTCGAGTAACGTGAATTACGGCAGCACGGCCCTCGTCGGCAATACCACCAGCATCGCATCCTCGTTCGAGATCGGTACGGGTACCGAACACAGCGCAAGTATTTCGCTGGATATCAGCAAGTGGATCGACAGCGCCGGTTCTGCCGTGAAAGTCGGTGGCTCCTCCAGCACCGATTACAGCATCAAGCGCACCTCGGGGTTGACGGCGACGGTGGAGAAATCCGTCGGGCTGTCCTATCAGACCAATGGCCCCGGCTGCGCGACGTGCGACAACAATATCAGCGTCGACCACAACTACGATGTCGTTTGGATTTGGCTCAACCCGCTGCACACCTTCACCACGTATTCTCTCGAACCCAACGTCGTGGTGTGGACGGGCTACGGCTGGAATCCGAAAGATCCGGTGCAGGGCATGGACGTGTATCCGGTGCTCGTTGGCTATTTGAACGGCACTTGGCCCACCGATCCTAATCGCGGCGTCGGCGCCAAGTTGGCGCGCGCTTGGGCCGCGGCCGGCGAAGTGTGGCAGCCTGGAGAAGGTCCGGCGTTGACGTGCGCGGACAAGGGCGCGATCGCGCGTACGAACCCCTTTGCGGCGTATTTGGACGCTGGTTGCGTGCGTCGTAACAGTACTTACGCGATCTCCCCGTTCCCGGTCGCGGGCGGTACGACGGCGAACAAGCGCTTCACTCGGCTGTCCGCGCTGCCGACCGTGAATTATTCCTACGGCAGTCCGACCACCAATCTCAATATTTCCAATATGAATACGACGACGGTCTCTTCCGGCGTCAGCACGAGTTATACCCAGTCCTACAGCTATAGCGCCGGTTTCTCGCTCAAGGCGTGGTTGCTCACGATCGAGAACAACAGCAAGACGACGTACAAAATGACGTCGACTTACAGCGTGAATCAGTCGCTCACGACCGCGACGACCAAGTCCAGCAGTTTGCTGATCGTGCCGCCGACGGATCCGGGCTACCCGGGCTACACGCAATTCGCCGTATTCCAAGACAACATCTACGGCACGTTCATGTTCTACCCGGTGCCGGGTAGCTGATCGCCCATTCCGTGCGAAAAAGGACGGCGACCGATCGCGATGCGATTCGGTCGCCGTCTTGTTTAACAGCCCAAAAGCCTACGGTATCGGCGACGACAGGCGGAACGCGCACCGCTTCCAGAACCCGCGCGGGCGCTGCCTTCCCATCGACCGGCGGAGGCTCAGCCTTCTTTATCGAGATACCTCTCCGCATCCAACGCCGCCATGCAGCCGAAGCCGGCGGAGGTGATCGCTTGACGATACACCTGATCGGCGACGTCGCCCGCCGCGAACACGCCCTGCACCGAGGTCTGCGTGGCGTTACCGTCCAGGCCGGTCTGGATGGTGAGATAGCCGTTCTTCATCGCCAGTTGGCCCTCGAACAACGCGGTATTCGGCGTATGGCCGATGGCGACGAAGAAGCCGTGGATCGCGATGTCGCGGGTACTGCCGTCGAGTACCGACTTCGCGCGGATGCCGGTGACGCCCATATCGTCGCCGAGGACTTCGTCGACGGTGTGGTGCCACACCGGTTCGATCTTGCCGGCCTGCACTTTGGCGAACAGTTTGTCCTGCATGATCTTTTCGGCGCGCAGCGTGTCGCGGCGATGCACCAGATAGACCTTGCGAGCGATGTTCGACAGATACAGCGCTTCCTCGACGGCGGTGTTGCCGCCGCCGATGACCGCCACGTCTTGGTCCTTGTAGAAGAAGCCGTCGCAGGTGGCGCAGGCGGAGACGCCGCGGCCTTTGTATTTCTCTTCGGAGGGGATGCCGAGATATTTCGCGGTGGCGCCGGTGGCGACGATCAAGGCGTCGCAGGTGTATTCGCCGCTGTCGCCTTTCAGCCGGAACGGGCGCTGCGACAGGTCGGCGGTGTGGATGTGGTCGAAGATCACTTCGGTCTCGAAGCGTTCGGCGTGCGCCTGCATGCGCGCCATCAGGTCCGGACCCATCAGGCCGTGGGCGTCGCCCGGCCAGTTGTCCACTTCGGTGGTGGTCATCAACTGGCCGCCCATCTGCAGCCCGGTGATGACCACGGGCTTGAGGTTGGCGCGCGCGGCGTAGACGGCGGCGGTCCAGCCGGCGGGGCCGGAACCGAGGATGACCAGTTTCGAATGTTTGGCGGTGCTCATGCGGGCTCGATTCGAGAAAAAAGGGATGCCGACGGACGGCGATTCGGGAGATTGTAGCGAAGCCGGTCGGGATCAAGTCGGTGCGGATCGCGTTCGCGGAACGCTGTATCGCGGGCTGCGGGCGAACCGGACGGTGGGCGAACGGGCATCGCGCCCGGGGCTACCAATCCTCGTGACTGGGCAGCAACCCGCGCAGTTCGGCATCGGTGAGATTGCGCCATTGCCCGGTCTTAAGGTGCCCGAGTTTGATGTTGCCGATGCGCACGCGCATCAGTTGTTTGACGCGATAACCGAAATGCGCCGCCATCAATCGGATTTGCCGATTCAAGCCCTGCGTGAGCACGATGCGGAACCCGACCGGGCCGAGTTTGGTGGTCTTGCAGGGTAGGGTGATCTGGCCGTGGATCGGCACGCCGCGACTCATGCCGCGCAAGAATTCGTTGGTGACGCCGTGGTTCACGCCGACCAGATATTCCTTTTCCAGCTTGTTCTCGGCGCGCAGGATCGCATTGACGATGTCGCCGTTGCTGGTGAGCAGAATCAAGCCCTCCGAATCCTTGTCGAGCCGGCCGATCGGGAAGACGCGCTGCTCGTGGTCGACGAAATCGGCGATATTGCCTTTGACATCGGTTTCGGTGGTGCAGGTGATGCCGATCGGCTTGTTCAAGGCGATGTAGACATGCCGGCGCTTGCCTTTGGCCGCGGTGCGCGCGCGCAGCACGTCGCCGTCGATCCGCACCTCGTCGCCCTCGACCAATTCCACGCCGATCCGCGCGCGCTGGTCGTTGACCGTCACTCGGCCTTCGGCGATCAGCCGGTCGGCTTCGCGCCGTGAACAGTAGCCGGTGTCGCTGATGTATTTGTTGAGGCGCATGGGGCGGGTAGGGGATTTCCGGAAACGGGGCGCATCGTAGCCCGAAACGCGCGCTGTGATCGGACAGATGCGTCGTCTCGGCGGCCTCGGCCACCGAATCTCGCCGGATGAGACCGGTCACCGTTACAAGGCTCCGCATGCGCCGTTTCGCGGGTGTGGGGGTCGCGAATGTCCGAGGACGAAATTTGCTAATGTGGCCGAACCCCAGCGTTGGATGTCCGGCGCCGTGTCCGTGCCGGTGTCTCGCAGGTGTTTTCCGTTCAATTTTCTCTGTAAGATCAGAATCCTAGACCGTTTTCTTCAGGTGGCCGGACAAGTGGCGCGCGAGATTTCAGAACCCGGCAGCAAACCCCGTCGAAATGCCGCAGCGCCGGTCGCCAAGCCCAATCCGCGCCGCCAGCGCCTCGTGCGCGATATCGCGATGATCGTGATCGCGCCGTTTCTGCTGTATTTGCTGGTCACGCTGTTCACGTATTCCCCCGAGGATCCCGGTTGGTCGCGTTCGGGCAGCGTCACCGCGCCGCTCCATAACGCGGGCGGCTTGGTCGGCGCGTATCTGGCCGACATTCTTTTGTATCTGTGCGGTTACGTCGCGTTCGTGCTGCCGCTGATTCTGGGCGCCGTGGCCTGGATCGCATTGTTCGGGATGGACGCCGACGGCGACGGCGATGCCGACCTCGGGCCGGCGTTGCGCTTGGTCGGGATCGTCGGTTTCTTGATCGCCGCGACCGGGTTGTTGCATCTGAAGATCGGCGCCATGGTCGGTTTGACCGCCGGCTCGGGCGGGATTCTGGGGCAATTGGTCGGCGATGCGCTGCTCGGCGCCTTCGGCATGATCGGCGGCAATCTGTTCTTGATCGCGCTGTTTCTGGTCGCGGTGACCTTGGCGACCGGGCTGTCCTGGCTGACGGTGATGGACAAAATCGGCGAGTGGGTGCTGAAAATCCCGCCGCTGTTCCGCAAAAGCAGTCAGCAGGCCAGCGAATGGCAGGAAACTCGCGCCCTGCGCGAGGAGCGCGAGGAAGTGCGCAAGGTCGAGACCGAGAAGCGCGCCAAGCGCGAGCCGGTGAAGATCGAGCCGCCGCCGGCGCCGGTCGTCGAGAAAAGCGAGCGCGCCAAACGCGAGCAACAGATCCCGTTGTTTCACGTCTCCGACGGCAGCGGCGTGCCGCCGTTGTCGCTGTTGGACGATCCCAAACCGCAGCCGAAAGGCTACGACGAGGAGACGCTGGAAACGCTGTCGCGTCAAATCGAATTCAAGCTCAAGGATTTCCGCATCGACGCGCAAGTGGTCGGCGCGTACCCGGGGCCGGTCATTACCCGCTTCGAGATCGAACCCGCGGCCGGCGTGAAGGTCAGCCAGATCAGTTCGCTGGACAAGGACATCGCGCGCGGCTTGAGCGTGAAATCGGTGCGCGTGGTCGATGTGATCCCGGGCAAGTCGGTGGTCGGCCTGGAAACGCCGAACACCAAACGCGAGATGATTTATCTCAGCGAACTGCTGCGCTCGAAGGAGTACGACAAATCCGCCAGTCCGCTGACCCTCGCGCTGGGCAAGGACATCGCCGGCCGCCCGACGGTCGCGGATTTGGCGCGCATGCCGCATTTGCTGGTCGCCGGCACCACCGGTTCGGGCAAATCGGTGGCCGTGAACGCGATGGTGCTGTCGCTGCTGTACAAAGCCTCGGCGAAAGACGTCCGGATGTTGATGATCGACCCGAAGATGCTGGAACTCAGCGTCTATCAGGGCATTCCGCATCTGCTGGCGCCGGTCGTCACCGACATGAAAGAGGCGGCGAACGGCCTGCGCTGGTGCGTGGCCGAAATGGAGCGCCGCTACAAGCTGATGAGCGCGGTCGGCGTGCGCAACCTTGCCGGTTTCAACAAGAAAGTGAAAGACGCGCAGGACGCGGGCCAGCCGCTACTCGATCCGCTGTTCCGGCCGAACCCGGAACTGCAGGAAGCGCCGCCCGCGCTGGAGCCGATGCCGTTCATCGTCGTGTTCATCGACGAATTCGCCGACATGATGATGATCGTCGGCAAGAAAGTGGAAGAGCTCATCGCGCGTCTCGCGCAGAAAGCGCGCGCGGCCGGGATCCATTTGATTTTGGCGACGCAGCGGCCGTCGGTGGACGTGATCACGGGTTTGATCAAAGCGAATATCCCGACCCGTATCGCGTTCCAAGTGTCGAGCAAGATCGACTCGCGCACGATTCTCGATCAATCCGGCGCGGAAACGCTGCTCGGTCACGGCGATATGCTGTATCTGCCGCCCGGCACGGCCATGCCCGAGCGCGTTCACGGCGCCTTCGTCAGCGACGAAGAAGTGCATCGCGTGGTCGAGCATCTGAAGCAGACCAGCGGCGCGCCGGATTACATCGCGGGCGTGCTGGAAGAAGTGCAGATGATGGGCGAGGGCGTGATCGTCGGCCCGACCGGTTTGCCCGAAACGGGCGGCGGCGCGGGCGACGAGAGCGACCCGCTGTACGACGAGGCGGTGAAGATCGTCACCGAAACGCGGCGGGCTTCGATCTCCGGCGTGCAGCGCCGGCTCAAGATCGGCTACAACCGCGCCGCGCGCTTGATCGAAGCGATGGAAGCGGCGGGCATCGTGTCGCCGCCGGAACACAACGGCGACCGCACCGTCATCGCGCCGCCGCCGCCGCGTTAACGCGGCGGTGCGGTCGCGTCGCTTCGACGACGCGACCGGCGAGGCGGCGCGATCACGATTCTTTTATTGCTCTTCCGGGCAAGGCCAGGAATTTTCGACTTTATAGATGGTTCTCACGCCCCAATTCAAATAACCGATGCAGGTCCAACGCTCGCCGCCGACGCGGGTCGAGTAGGAGGAATCGCTGTAATACTGGACATCGTAGACGCTGCCGTAGGGCGGGAATTTCGCGACCGCCGAACCCAGGCCGAATAGTCCGCAGAGAGTGAGTGCCGCTGTCAGCAATCGTTTGATTTTCATGGCATTTCCTTATCCACGCGCATGCAGACCGTATCGCTGCGGCCCGAGCATACGAACGAAGATGCGGAAACGCTTGTATCAGGCGACTGACTGAGCCGCTCGTTCGCGGGCATGCCGCGATCGATCGTCGAAACGGACTCTGAAACGAACGTCGAAATGGACTCGATTGTCATGCCGTCGTCGCGGCGATACGCGACGACGGTGGACGGTCTCGACCCTCCGATCAAAACGGCACGGGCACGTCCAAGTCGCAGGAATAGATCTCTTCCGTGGTCGCGACGCCGGTCGAGCCGATCAGCGGAAAACCGCAATCGCCGACCGATTCGATACCGATCACGATGCCGTGTTCGTCGTAATGCCGGATCAGCGTCGATCGATGCCAGGGGGCGTAAGCCCACGCGGAGACGGACGCCGCGGAGGCGAGGGCGAGCAGAAGGAGGCCGGCGCTTCGAGCGCGGCGCGAGCGGAAGGATGTCGTCGATTTCATGGCCGAAAGTGCTCGATGGGAGAGAGTTCCAACGCGATCGACCGGAATCGCCGCGTCGTGCGTTCGATAGCGGGCGTTTCGAGTTCGTTCGTCGTCGCGGCGACGGCTTCGCGCGCCGCAGGAGGGCGGCGCGCATCGTCGAAGCCCGCGATCATTCCGGAATCGGCGGCGGGCAGTAGAAGAATTCCTGCGTTTTGTACGCGGTCGTATAGCCCCAACTGACGTAGCTCGCGCCGCTGCACATCACGATTTCCTGACCGACTTCGTACAGCATCGAAGAATTCGAGTAGTACGTGATCAGGCCGGGCAACTTCGGCGGCGGCGAGGGCACTTTCGCGACGGCGGCGCCGACCGCCACGCTGGCGCCGAGTAGTGCAAAATAGGCCGTTCTCTTGAGAGTCTTGAGCGTCATGTCCGATCTCCGTGTAGTCCGCAACCCGATCGGTTGCGCCTCGAAATTAGCGGGCGGCCTCGGACTTGGCTTGAACCGGATCGCTGTCTTGGCGCATGCAATCCGCATTCAGCCGATCTGCTTCAGACTCCGCACAGTTTCGTTCAGGACTCCCCGCATGCGCTTTCGTACCGTCGTTTCCGCGCTTTTGTCGTTTTCGCTCGCGTTCGTCGCGATCGGCGCCGCCGTCGCCGGCGGGCGCGAATCGCTCGATACGTTCACCAAGGGCCTGAAAGGTCTGGAAGGGCGTTTTTCGCAGCAAGTCTTCGACAGCAAAGGCAAACGCAAAGAGAGCAACAGCGGCATCGTCGCGCTGTCGGCGCCGCGGCTGTTCCGCTGGGAATATCTCAAGCCGTTCCCGCAATTGATCCTCGCCGACGGCAAACAGGTGTGGGTGTACGACCCCGACCTCAAACAAGCCAGCGTTCGCCCGCAAGGCGCCGAAGAACAGAACAGCCCGCTCGCGGCGTTGGTCGACCCCAAACGCTTGGATCGCGATTTCGCGATCAAGGAAGCCGGCCGATCGTCCGGGCTGACCTGGCTCGAACTGACGCCCAAGAACGCCGAGCAAGCGAGTTTCCAACGCGCTCGCCTGGGGTTCGACGATGCCGGATTGGCGCGGATGGAGGTGTTGGACACCCTCGGTCAACGCACCGAGATCGCGTTCGCCGGCTGGAAGCGCAACCCGACGTTCCCCGCGAAAACCTTCCGCTTCGCGCCGCCGAAAGGCGTGGACGTGGTCGGGGCGCCCTGAAACCACGCTTCTCGACAGCGCGTTCCGCTTAGAGACGCATCGAGGCGTCGCCGATCAGGCCGCCGCTACGCGATAATCGCCCGATGTTCCCCGACGATCGCGACTCCCTGCGCCCACTCGCCGAGCGGATGCGCCCGCAGACCTTGGACGAGATGGTCGGCCAGCGTCGACTGCTCGCGCCGGGGACGGCGCTGCGCAAATCCATCGAATCCGGGCGCGTGCATTCGATGGTGCTGTGGGGGCCGCCGGGCTGCGGCAAAACCACGCTCGCGCTGCTGCTCGCCCGCTACGCGGACGCCGAATTCCGCGCGGTGTCGGCGGTGCTGTCGGGGTTGCCCGAAGTGCGGCAAGTCTTGGCCGAAGCCGCGCAGCGTTTCGACGAGGGCCGACGCACCGTGCTGTTCGTCGACGAGGTGCATCGCTTCAATAAAGCGCAGCAGGATGCGTTCCTGCCGCACATCGAGCGCGGCTCGATCCTGTTCGTCGGCGCCACCACCGAGAATCCCTCGTTCGAGTTGAACTCCGCGTTGTTGTCGCGCTGCCGCGTGCATGTGATGGAGGCGGTGTCGGCGGAGGACATCGCGAGGGCGCTGCAGCATGCGCTCGACGACGAAACTCGAGGTTTGGGCGGACGCGGTTTGCGTATCGCGCCGGAACAACTGCAGACGATCGCCGCTGCCGCCGACGGCGATGTGCGTCGCGGCTTGACGTTGCTGGAGATCGCCGCGGAGTTGGCCGAAACCGGATCTGCCGAGGGCGAATCGCGCGGTGCCGAGGCGAGCGGAACCGCCCCGACGCAGGCCGGCGACGACGTTTCCGAAGCCAACGCGGCCGACAGGACCATCACCGACGACATCCTCGCCCAAGTCTTGGCGGACCGGACGCGCCGCTTCGATAAAGGCGGCGAGCAGTTCTACGATCAGATCTCGGCGTTGCATAAATCCGTGCGCAGTTCGAATCCCGATGCGGCGTTGTATTGGCTGGCGCGCATGCTCGACGGCGGATGCGACCCGGTCTATCTCGCCCGCCGCATGACGCGCATGGCGGTGGAGGACATCGGCTTGGCCGACCCGCGCGCGCTGCAGATGGCGGTCGACGCCTGGGACACCTACGAGCGTTTGGGCAGCCCGGAAGGCGAGCTCGCGTTGGCGCAACTGGCGATCTATCTCGCCAGCACGGCCAAATCCAATGCCGCCTACAAAGCCTTCGGCGCGGCCAAGCGCGATGTCGCCGAATACGGCACGCAAGACGTGCCGCTGCATCTGCGCAACGCGCCGACGAAGCTGATGAAATCGATCGGTTACGGGCGCGACTATCGCTACGATCACGACAGCGAGGGTGGGGTGGCGCTGGAGCAGACCGGTTTTCCCGATGCGATGGGCGAGCGGGTGTACTACGCGCCGGTCGAGCGCGGCCTGGAGCTGAAGCTGAAAGAGAAACTCGATCGTCTGCGCGCGGAGCGCGCGCAGGCGCAGCGAAAACCGCGGGAATAAGCCGATGCCGATCTTCGCCGACGATCTCGTCCTTCCCCGCGATGCCGCGTTCGTCGCGGGCATCGTCGCGCGCGCGCCGATGCGCGGGAGTGCGCCATGATCGCGTCGTGGTGGCAGCAAGCGGGCTTGGTGGCCTTGGGCGGCGCGCTCGGCGCGTTCGGACGTTTCTGGCTCAGCGGCGCGTTATTGCGCAGGCTCGGCGACGGCTGGCCTTGGGGCACGTTCGCCGCCAACCTGATCGGCGCATTCGTCGCTGGCTTCGTCGCGGTGTGGTTGGAGGGACGCGGCCCGAGCGCGCTGTATTGGCGCGCGTTTTTGATCGTCGGCGTGCTCGGCGGGCTCACCACCTATTCGGCGCTGATGTTGGAATGCCTGCTGTTCGCGAAGTCGCAGCGCACCGGCTGGATGCTTGCGTATCTCGGCAGCAGCTTGATCGCCGGCCTCGCCTTGATTTGGCTGGGCGCGCGCCTGGCGGGAAGTTTGAAAGGCGGTTAACGCTCGCCGCGCGCGCGGCATGGGTTCGTCATGGGTTCGTCGTTGTCGGAATTTTCCGACACGGCGACGCGGCATCGGCCGATGTTTCGCGTTAGAACGCTTGCGTAACGTGTGCGGACACCCAACCGCAGGAGTTCCGCCATGCACGCATCCAACGACGCTTCCTTCGCTCGCCGTCCTCGTTCCGGAAACGTTATCCGCCATCGACAGCGCACGTCTTGGGTCCCGGTGTCTCTATGTCTGTTGCTATGCGTCGCCGGCTTGGATGCGCATTTCGGCGAAGCGCGCGCCGTCGAAGCCGCCTCCACCGGAACGCAGGGCACGATCTATCGCTGCGTCGACCGCGGCGGCGGCGTCAGCTATCAAAACACCGGTTGCTCGCCCGAGCAGCGCACCAGCGCCATCCGTCGCTACAGCGCGCAGGGCATCGATTCCGCGCTCGTCGCACGTAGCCGCGCCATCGAACAGGAAATGGATCGCCGAAACCGAGGCGAGGGCCGACGCGTCGCGGCCGCACGCAGCGGCGCGCGCAAAGCGACGCCGCCTTCGGCCTGCGAAACCGCCAAGCGCAATCGTGAAAATACGCTGGAGCGCGTCGGTTTCAAACGCGATTTCGCCCTGCTGAGCCGCTTGGATAACGAGGTTTGGAAGGTGTGCAAAGGGTTTTGAACGCGATCGCCGAACGTCCCGAGTCGCATCCGCTTGAAGGCAGGCGTCGCTGGTGCGAAAAAGCGGCGCGCGAATCCGCACGCGTCGGAATCCGCGCGCCTGGGCGAATCGAACGCATCGCCCGAATCGATGCTCGGCGAAGATCGACGTCCGAAAATGGCCTGATCGACGGCCGAACGACGGACAATCGGCCGATAGCGAATCGACGATGACTGGATTTAGTACGATTCGATCGAGAACGATTCGACCGGCGATCAGAACCGATAGTCGACCGAAAGCACGAGCGCATCGCGATCGACTCGACGGTCGATGCGCTCGACGAAGGCTTCCGGGGGTTGCACGGTGAATTGGCCGCTGCGGGCGACCGTGACCGGCGAGTACGACGCTTCCGCGGCGCCGCCGACGCGGGTGTAGCGCAGCCCGGCGCTCCAATGCTCGGCGAAGCGCCAGTCGACGCCCGCGCCCCAAATCACCCCGTTCGACGAAGCCGAGCCGCCGCCGACTTTCCGGAAATCCGAGGACGTTTCGGGAATGGCGTATTGGAACTCGCTGCGCAGATCGGCCGAGCTGGATGCGTAGCCGACGGTCGCGTACCACAGCGTGCGGCCTGCGGCGTAACCGATGCGCGATCGCAGCGAATAGGCGCGTCGCAGTTCGGCCGAAGCGGTGGCGCGGACGTTCGCCGACGGGTCTTCGCCGCCGCCTTGCACGCTAGCCGTTCGGGTGGTCGTCCCGTCCGCGCCGAGCCGCTGGTAATCCGCTTCGACGCCGAGCACCCAACCGCTGGCGAATTGGCGGTCGTAGCCGATCTGCAGGCCTACGCCGCTCCCGGACACGCGGCCGTCGCCGTCGAGCGCCTGCGCGACCTGCGCCGCGCCGGGATAACCGTTCCATTGCCCGCTCAAGGCGACATCGGTCTCGGCGTCGTCGCGGGTCTGGCCTGCATTCAAGCCGGCGTGGAAACCGGTCCAGTCGCGGTCTTCGGCCTGCGCGGCGCTGGCGGACAGCGGTCCGAGGGCCAAGGCGAGGAGCGTCGCCAAAGCGTTCGGGACCATCGGAACACACTCGTATCGCTGCTTCTTCATCGATGTCTCTATCCGGGAGCGGATGCTCCGTGTCGGCCGACGAACGGGATGCGGTCGGCGAAACCGGACATCGCCGACGCGACGATTCGAAAAATCGGTTCGCGACGGCGGCGTCGAGCGCGACATCGCGGTGTCGCAGGCGCTCGCTGCGCTGCCGGACGCATCTCGCGCGCAGCGCCATCGAGGAGGGCGAGGGACGTCTTCACGCCAGTGGCCGCTCGCGCGCCATTGCCGCGTTAAGGGATACGTCGGCCGCCTGCACTCGTACTGCGCTTCGTCGCTGGTGCAGTCGAGGAACGCTCCGAGCGGAGCGTTCTCGACCGACGCGCATCCATCGCATCGACGCATCGTGCGCGCCCGCGCGCCGCATGCGCGATGCGGGCGCAGGGCCGCGCCATGAGATCGAACCGCGTGCTCGAGGTGGAGTTTAAGGAATGGCGATGCCCCCGAAGACCGCTTCCGAATTGCCGAATTTCGTCGGCAAATCCGAACCGTTCCTTCGCGCCCTGGCGATGGTCGAGCGCATGGCGCGTTTCGACGCGCCGGTGCTCATCCAAGGCGAAACCGGCACCGGCAAGGAATTGGCGGCGCGGGCGATCCACTATCTGTCCTCGCGTCGGCAGGCGCCGTTCGTGGCGCTGAACTGCGGCGCGGTGCCCGACACGCTGATCGAAACCGAGTTGTTCGGCTACGAACGCGGCGCCTTCACCGACGCCCGCCAGGCCACCAGCGGCTTGGTCGCCGCGGCCGACGGCGGCACGCTGTTCCTCGACGAACTCGATTCGCTGCCGCAGCGGGCGCAGGTGTCGCTGCTGCGCTTCCTGCAGGACAAGACCTATCGTTCCGTCGGCGGCCGCCAAGATCGCATCAGCAATGTCCGCATCATCGCCGCCGCGAGCCCGCGTCTGCATCGGCTGCTCGACGACGGCTCGTTCCGCGACGATCTGGCGTTCCGAATCAACGTGTTGTTGCTGGAGATGCCGCCGCTGCGCGATCGCATCGGCGACCCGCAGTTGCTGGCGGAGCATTTCGTGCGCCGGCATGCGCGCCATTACGATGTCGCCGAGCGCCCCTTCAGCGAGAGCAGTCGTCGCTGGTTGGCCGATTACCGCTGGCCGGGCAACGTGCGCGAGCTCGATAACGTGGTGCAACGCGCGCTGCTGCTGTCGGACGCCGCAGTGCTCGATCTGCAGCCGTTCGCAGGCATCATGTTCTCGCGACCGGCCACGGCGCTGGGCAGCGCCGCGCCGTCGTCGCCGCTGCTGCGGGCGGAAGCGCAGGACGCCTCGTTGCCGCGCTATAACGATGCGCGCGCGCACGCGCTGTCGAATTTCGAGCAAGATTATCTGCGGCAACTGATGACCGCCGCCGCTGGCAACGTGACCCGCGCGGCGTCGATGGCCGGAAAAGAGCGTAGAGCCTTGGGCAGAATGCTCAAAAAATACGGAATTTGACGGTTTTTCGCCCCGATTTCGGGCGATTTCGATCTGCCTTTTCCGCCCTCGCGCGATCCGTCCGCGAGCGGAATCGCACGCGTAAGACCGAATCCAGACCGCAAGACTCACGGCAGAAGCGTCGTGCTGCGCATCGATTGCAGCGGAACGAGCGCTGCGGAAAGATCGCTGCGCAACGAACACCGCGCAACGAGCGCAGTGGCATGCGTGCTGAATCCGCATGCCGATGATCGTGACGGCTCGCGACAACGCAAGAACTCGAAAAGAACGGTCATCGTTTGGCCGCAATGGCAGGCGTTCGAACAGCGTCGTTGCGTATCGCATGCAAGCCTCTTCGGAACGCGCCGGGTCGGATTCGACCCGGGTTCGCGCGAAGCCGGGTCGAATCCGACCCGGTCGATGCCGATGCGATGCGAAATCGTCATCGTCGATACGCGAGCGCGATGCGTGCACGGCATCGTTCGCGCATCGCGAAAACATTCTTCTTGCCGAACCGAATCAATCGCTTACGCGTCGCGGCGAGCATTGCGATCCGAATTTCGCTTTCGCTTTCGTCGCGACGACACGCACGCGGTTTCGCCGCTCGAAAGTTGGCCCGCGATTTGCTCTGGCTTGGCGGTGACGCCGTGGCGAACGCGGCGATCGTCGTCGGCACCGGATCGGGAGCGATGGTCAAGCTGGAAGACGCGAAGATCGAAGCGGAACGTTCGGGCATCGACCTCGCGGTCGCGGCGATCGAACGTTACGTCGCGGCGCATCCCGCCGCGGCGGACAACGCGCAGGGCGTCGCGCAGTGGTGGCTGCCGGCGATCGGCGTCGATCTTCCGGTGGAGGTGGTGCATCGCGCGCTCGAGTGGATGTCGAACGAGGGCGCGTTGACGCGCAGCGTGTTGCCCGACGGCGGCACGGTGTATCGAAGCGCGCAGCGCGATTCGGCGCCGCGGCCGAGCGATGCGATCGCCGCGGGCGCGAACGAGATCCACGGAGACGACGCGATGCGCGGCGACGAGCGACAGGACAGGACGGAATGAGCGATTTCAACGCGATCGCGGCGGTCACCAACACGCTCAAGGCCTTGATCGAGCAAGAGGTCGCGGGCTTGACTGTCGAAGTGTCGAAAGCGCCGGTGGAGCTGAGCGGCACCGAGCCGAGGCTGAGCCTGTATCTGTATCGGGTCGAACACAACCCGTTCACCGCCAATCTCGATTGGCAAACGCGCACCGACACCCAACTCGCGGCCGCGCCGTTCGGGCTGAATCTGCATTTCCTGCTCACGCCGTACGGGCCGGACGAAATCGAAATCCAGCGCACGCTCGGCGAAGCGATGCGCGCGCTGCACGAAAACCCGTTGATCCAGAGCGACAACCCGGTGCTGGACGCCACGCTGGCGCAGATGACCGAGGAATTGCGGATCGTGCCCCGAACGCTGCCGCTCGGGGAAATGATCGACCTCTGGCGTTCGTTCGAGAAAGCCTCGTATCGGCTCAGCACGACGTACGAAGTCTCGACGATCCTGATCGACAGCCGCGTGCTGCGCAACGTGCAGCGCGTGCAGGAACGCGTCATCGGCGTGGGCCCGATGCGATGAATGCCCTGGATGCGCCGCCGATGATCGAAACGGCCGACGCCGATGCGCGTGCGCCGGGCGGGGCGTCGCCGCGCACTTGGACGGACGCCTTGGTGTTCGAACTCGACCGCCGCGTCGCTGGCTTGATCGCATCAATGCGCGATGGCGTGTCCAATCCGGCGCTCAAGCATTTGGTGGTGACCGATGCCGAGGTCGATCATCTGTTGAGCGCGCGCGACGCCGACGACGATCGCTTGTTCGCCGGCAGTCTGCTGGCGTCGCTGCTGGAATATCCCGAGGCGCGCGCGAAGCTCGACCGGCTGTGCCGCGCCTTCGCCTTGGATGCGTTCGAGCTGGAAGTGCTTCTGGCGTGCCTCGCGCCGGACATCGATCGCCGTTTCGATCGCTTGTTCGCGTACGTCAACGACGACCTGACCAAGCCCCGTCCGACCATCGACACGTTGCTGCGACTGCTGGCTTCTTCGCGCGAGCATTTGCCGCTGCAGCGTCGGCTTTTATCGGATTCGGCGCTGCTGCGGCTCGGTCTGTTGATTTGCGACGATCGCAAAGCGCCGCGAACCGGGATGTTCCGGGTCGCCGACGGCGTCGCGCGTTTTCTTTTGGACTACGATGGCGTCGACGAACGCATCGCGCGGCTGCGCGCCGATCGCGATGCGCCCGCGTTGGCGCGTAAATTGTGGCGATCCCGCGCGTCGACCGACGATGTGGTCGCGACGCTGGCCGATATCTTCGCGGGGCAGGACGCGCGCAGCGCGTCGGGCGACGACGCCGGAACGCTGGTGGTGCTCCGCGGTCGCGCGGGCAGCGGGCGCGCGCACGCGCTCGATCTCGCCAGCCAGCGCGCCGGCATCGGTCGCATCGATCTGGACGCCCGAAAATTCAAAGCGCACGCCGGCGAAGTCGGCGAATTGATCGTCGCCGCGCTGCGCGACGCGCGTCTGCACGATTTGGCGGTTGCGATCCACCACGCCGACGCATTGATCGGCGAGGCCGAAGCGCAGGACGAAAGCTGCGCGGCGATCCGTGCGTGGCTGCGCGCCTACGGCGGCTGCATCGTGCTATGCGCCGAAGACAGTCTGCCGTGCCCGCTGTGGTTTCCCACGGCGGTGTCGACCGAGTTGGAATTGCCGCCGCTCGCGATCGGCGAACGGGAAGCCGCATGGTCGCTCGCGCTGGCCGAGGCGATGGGTTGGTCGGGCGAGGCGGCGCTGCCGATCGCGCGCGCGCTGGCGTCGAAATTCCGATTGACCGAGGCGGAGATCGCGATCGCCGTCGGACAGGCGAGGGCGCCGCTGGCCGCGGTCGACGACGACGAGGAACGCGCGCGCATTCTGCACGATGTGGTCGGTCGCTCCGCCACGCCGCGCTTGCATCGCTTGACCGACGCGGTGGCGACGCGCCACGCGATCAAGGACTTGGTGCTGCCGGAGGATCGCATGGCGCTGATCGACGATATCGTGCGCCGCGTGCAGCATCGCCGCACGGTGATGGAGGATTGGTCCTTCGACGATCTGTCGCCGCGCGGCAAAGGCTTGATCGCCCTGTTCCACGGCGCCTCGGGCACCGGCAAGACGATGGCGGCCGACGCGGTGGCGCACAGCCTGCGCATGCGCCTGTTCCGCATCGATTTGGCCGGCGTGGTCAGCAAATATATCGGGGAAACCGAAAAGAACCTGCGCACCATCTTCGACGAGGCCGACCGGATGGATTCGGTGCTGTTCTTCGACGAAGCCGATGCGCTGTTCGGCAAGCGCTCGGACGTGAAGGATGCGCACGACCGCTACGCCAACATCGAAATCAATTACCTGCTGCAGCGGGTCGAGAACTTCAGCGGCATCGCGGTGCTCGCGACCAATAAGCGCGATCACATCGACGAGGCCTTCCTGCGCCGCATCCACATCAGCGTGGAATTCCCGATGCCGCAGGCGCCCGAACGCTTGCGCCTGTGGCGCCGCAGCTTTCCGAAGAACGCGCCGCTCTCGGCGCAGATCGATTGGGACTTTCTCGCGCGCCGGTTCGAGTTCAGCGGCGGCACGATCCGCAACGCGGCGCTGAGCGCGGCGTTCTTGGCCGCCGAGTCGGGCGGCGAGATCGGCATGCGCGAACTGGTCCAGGCGGTGCGGATCGAGATCGTCAAGTCCGGTCGGCGCATGCCGGCCGGCGAATTCGGCCGTTACGCCGAACACTTCGAGCGGAGCGCCGGCGCGCGTTCCGCGTCCGTTTCCGGAATCGCAACATGAGGGCAGAACGATATGGCATGCCGACTGCATAACGCCTACGACAAACCGCTCGGCGTGGATCTGCGCGGCGGCGAAACGCTGGTGATCCCGCCGCACGCCACCTCGCGCGCGATCGTCGAGGAAGCGCTGTACGACAACCATCATCTCGCCGATTGGGAGCGACGCGGCTGGATCATGCGCATTCCCGCGCGCATGATCGACGTGATCGCGGAAGCGAACGCATCCTCGAACGAGGCGTCGCCGCGTGCGGTCGCGAAAAAGAAACTCACGAAAAAAGTTGGCCGCGTCGCCGATGCATCGCGTTCAACGAAGAAGGCGAGCAAAGCGTCCGCGACCGGCGGCAAAGCGAAGACCTCGTAATCACCCTCCGTATCGGCCGGCCGCGTTGGCGACCGACCAACATCCACCGACAGGAGTTTCGACATGGCAGAGTATCTCCACCCAGGCGTTTACGTCGAAGAGAAATCCAGCGGCGTGCGTCCCATCGAAGGCGTGGGCACGTCCACCGCGGCGTTCGTCGGCGCGACGGCCAAAGGCATCCCCAACAAGGCGACGTTCGTCACCACGTGGCGTTCGTTCGTCACCAAATTCGGGGATGTCACCCGGGACGGCCCGTATCTGCCGTATGCCGTCGAACAGTTCTTCAACAACGGCGGCAAGCGCTGCTACATCGTGCGCGCGCTGTCGGACGCGTCCTCGCGTTTGGCGTCGACGACCTTGACCTCGCGCGAAACCTCGGCCGCGCGCTCCACCTTGACCATCGAGGCCAAAGGCAAAGGCGCATGGGGCAATAGCTTGAGCGTATTGGTCGAGGACGGATCGTCGAACCCGACCGGCGAATTCAAATTGGTCGTCCTGTACGACGGCGAATTGGTCGAATTGTTCGACAACCTCTCGATGGACCCGAACAGCGAGAACTACGTCGAGACCGCGGTCAACGACGCCTCCGAATACATTCAAGTCAACGATTTGAACGCCGCCATGCCGGTGGCGTACGCGACCGCGATGTCTACGGCGGCGCTGGCCGATCCGGTAGTGCCGGTCGGCGACAACAATCTCCGTTTGACCTTGCCGGACGGCACCGTCGTACCGGCGCTGGATTTGGCGGCGATCCCCAACACCGCGCAAAACCCGCGCACGCCGCAGGTGGTGGCCGACGCCATCAATGCGGCGTGGGGGGCGTTCAATTTGACCGCGTCGATCGTGCCGGCGACCGAAGGCGCCGACGCGGGCAAACTGCGCGTGCGCCATAACGCGGCCGGTTACGACCAAGGCTTCGGCATCGGCGCGAACGCCGGCATCGCGGGCATGAGCGGCGCGTATCGCGGCGCGGGCGCGGCCATCGGCGGCACGCTGCTGAGCGCGGCGCAGCCGACCTTCAATATCGCCGCGCCGAACAACGTCGTCTCGTTCACCTTGAACGGCAACTTGGTCGGTTCGGTCACGCTGACCGCAGGCGCGGCGCGCACGCTGGAACAAGTGCGCTCCGAACTGGCGACGGCTTTCGCCAACGCCACCTTCGGCAATCAGTTCGGCGTGCGCCTGTACGGCAGCCGCTTGATGATCTACACCACCAACATCGGCGCCAACAACAGCACGATGTTGATCGGCGGCACCGGCGCGCCCACCTTGGGCTTGACCCAAATGGACGGCACCGCGCAACCGGGCGGCGGCGTCGCCGGCTTGGGCAGTTCCGAAGCGGCGTTCGTGCAGAGCAACGTCGGGCCGTTCACCGTGGAGAGCGGCGCGAATCTGTCGTTCTTCGTCAACAACGACACCGACGGCAGCGAATCGGCCGCCATCACCGTCACCTTCAACACCGGGTTGGCGTTCCCGAACCTGCAGCAAGTCTCCGCCGATCAGCTTGCCGCCGCGATCAACACCGCCGCCGCGGGCGCGGTTTCGGCTTCGGTCGTCAACGGCCGCGTGATCGTGCGTCAATCGCGCCGCGGGCCGTTCTATTCGCTGCGGGTGCAGGACGGCTTGCATAGCCCGAACATCCGCATCGGTTTCGACACCCAAACCCGCACCGGCTACGCCGACGGCAACGCCGCCTCGCCGTATTTCCGGCCGAATTTCCATCTCGTCGCTAACATCAACGAGCCCTGGACGTTCTCCAACGGCGACGACGGCAGCCCGATCACGAATTTCGACTTGTTGGGCACGGCCGACAAGAAGACCGGCCTGCACGCCTTGGACGACGTGTCCGACGTGAACTTCATCGCCATTCCCGGCGCCAGCGATCCGGCCGTGGTCGGCGCGGCGCTCGGCTACTGCGGTACGCGTCAGGACTGCTTCTTCATCGCCGATACCAACGGCAAGCGCACCAAGGACACGCCGATCACCGAGCCGGTGCACGCGCAGGACTACATGCGCAACAAGGTCAGCCCGAAGAACAGCTACGGCGCGCTTTACTACCCGTGGCTGGAAATCGCCGACCGCGCCGGCGCCGGCAAGAATCCGAAGCGTTTCGTGCCGCCGTCGGGCTTCATCGCCGGTCTGTACGCGCGCATCGACAATTCGCGCGGCGTATGGAAAGCGCCGGCCGGCACCGAAACCGGTTTGATCGGCCCGATCGGCTTGGAATACTCCGTCACTGACGCCGAGCAAGACATCCTCAATCCGATCGGCGTCAACTGCATTCGCCAGTTCCCCGACAGCGGCATCGTGGTCTGGGGCGCGCGCACCTTCGCGGCGCAATCCGATCCCGAATATCGCTACGTGCCGGTGCGTCGCTACACGCTGTATCTGCGGCAGAGCATCTACCGCGGCACGCAATGGTCGGTGTTCGAGCCGAACGATAAGCCGCTGTGGGATCAGCTCAAGGCGAACATCGACGATTTCATGATGGGCGAGTTCCGTAAAGGCGCGCTGGCCGGCGCCACGCCGGACGAAGCGTTCAGCGTCAAATGCGACGAAGAACTGAACCCGCCGTCCGAAGTCAACGCCGGTCGGTTGAATATGGAAATCGCGTTCGCGCCGCTGAAACCGGCGGAGTTCGTGATCATCCGCATCAGCCAGAAATCGCAGCGTCCGCAGGGCTGAGGCCGGCTCCGATGGCAGCGCGCGCATCGCAACACGATCCGTACCGGACCTACAAATTCAGGGTCCGGTTGGACGGCGCGATCATCGCCGGCATCCAGAAGGTCTCGCCGCTGGGGCGCAGCGTCGCCGCCAACGAGATCAAGGAAGCCGGCGACGCCTTCGGCGCGCGCTACAACCCCGGGATGATCAGCTACGACGAAGTCACGCTGGAGCAGGGCTGGAGCGCCGATCCCACGTTCGAGAAGTGGGCGAACCAAGTGATGACGCTGCACAACGACCCGACGTCGGCGAAAGGCTACAAGCGCACCGTGCTCATCGAAGTGTTCGATCTGAACGCCACGCCGGCGAATTCGGACAACGCGATGATCCGTCGCTACAAGCTGCATCGCGCCTGGGTCTCGAAGTACGTGGCGATGCCCGATCTCGACGCGCTCAACGGCGGCTACGGCATCTCCAGCGTCACGCTGCGCCACGAGGGCTGGGAACGATTCTGAACACGAACGACGGCCGACCGGCCGTTCGCACGCGCGTCCGACGCCGCATCCGCGACGCGCGCCGCGACCGCCGGTCCACCGCAGGAACCATCCAAACGCATTCGCAACCGAGGAGCAATCGACATGGCTGCACGCGCTTCGCAATTCGACCCCTACCGCAAGTTCAAATTCAAGATCAAGATCGGAGGGCAGGTCGTCGCCGGGCTCACCAAATGCTCGGCGCTCACGGTCAGCGTCGAATCCAAGGAATATCGCACCGGCGATATGGACAGCTTCAAGCAGAAGCTGCCGGGCATGGTCTCGTTCGAGGCCATCACGCTCGACCAAGGCGTCACCCAGGACAAGACCTTCGAGGCCTGGGCTACCGCCATGTCGAACTACTTGGGCAATAAAGGCTCCGACTCGCAGAAGACGCCGAACGACTTCCGCAAGGACATCGACATCGAGATCTACAACCTCAACAACGAACGCGTGAAAGCGTATCGCGTGTATCAGTGTTGGGTCTCGAAGTATGTGGCCGTGCCCGATCTCGACGCCAATTCGGCCGACGTGATGATCCAAACGATCACGTTGGAGAACGAAGGCATCCAGGTCATGCAGTAAGAGGCGTCCGGACGTATGACGACTGAGCAGGCCATCGAGCGGCTGACCTTCGCGGAGATCGCCGACGATCTCGGCGACCCGTCCGACGCGCGCGTGCTGACGCTGCCGGGCGGTCTCGTCGACGCCGACGGGGCCGTGCATCGCCGGTTGCGCGTGCGCGAGCTCAACGGCGCGGACGAGGAGGCCTTGTTCGACCGACGCGCGGGCAGCGACGCCAAGCGGGTCAGCGTGTTCCTGGCGCGCGTGATCGAGTCGGTGGACGGCATACGCGCGCCGGTCGAGCCCGCGCTCGCCGAGCGGCTGTCGATCGGCGATCGCGATTATCTGCTGCTGCGTCTGCGTCAGCTCGACCTCGGCGATGCGATCCATCAGGTCGCGCGCTGCCCGTCCTGCGCGCGCAAAGTCGACGTCGATTTCGCGATCAGCGAACTGCCGCTGCGGCGTTTGGAGCGTCCGCAAGCGGCGTACGACATCGAGATCGCCGGGCATCGGCTACGCGTGCGCCTGCCCAACGGCGCGGATCAGACCGCGATCGAAGGCGATGCGGCCGACAATCCGGCCGCCGCGAACAGCGCGCTGTTCGCGCGCGTGGTGCTGGATATCGACGGCGAAGGACCGCCCAGCGAAGACGACACCCGCGCGTGGCCGATCGCGCTGCGCGCGCGCTTGGCGGAGTGGTTGGACGCCAACGCGCCGGGGCCGGACTTGTTCATCGATATCGGGTGCCCGTACTGCGGCGCCGATATGAGCTACCGCTTCGATCTCGACGCTTTTTTTTTGCCGAGCGCATGACGGGAATGAGCCGCCTCTACGAGGAAGTGCACATCATCGCCATGCGCTATCACTGGTCGGAGGCCGAGATTCTGCGGCTGCCGAAGAGGAAACGATCGATCTACCTCGACATCATCGCCCGCCAATTCGCCGCCGAGACCTGATGCATGAGCGACCGTGACGCCGCCGCCGAAACGAAGGAACCGTACGCGCTCGCGCGTCGCGGTTTGCCGTTGCGCGGTCTCGCCCCGACCGCGCCGCGCGCGCACTGGCTGCCGCCGCTCGCGCGGACGCAACCCTTATCGACGGCGTCGCATGCGCCCGAACCGATACGCGCCGAAGCGAGCTTGCCCGACGACGACGTCTTCGATCCGTTCGCGATCGATGCGCCGATCTCGATGCCGACGCCGCAGGCCGCGGCGTCGCCTTTGATTCGCGATGCCGGCACGGCGTTGTCGATCATCGCCGACGAAGGCTTCGAGCGCGCGGCGTCGCCGCCGATGCCGAGTCGTGCGCTGTCCTCGTCCGCGGAGATCGCTTCGCCGCCATCTTTAAGCCTGCAGGCGACCGACGCATCGCAAACGGAGGGATCTCGCCCGGCCAGAAATGTCGCGAACGAGCCGTCGATACGACATCCGATTCGCGAAACCTTCGTGCAGGTCGATGGCGAGATTCCCTCGACGACCGCTCGGTCGATGGCGATGCCGGCAGCGACCGACGCCTTCGACGCGTCGACGACCGAAACGCGGCACGTCGCCGTTTCCGAACCGACTGCGATTCCCGCCGCGCGTGGTGCGATCGCGTCGCGCGAACGCGACGCCGCTTCGGGCGCACCGGCCGTGCCACTGTCGCGTGCCGCGACGGCATCGCCGCAGGTGGCCGTTCCCGATCCGCGATCCGTTTATGACGCGCCTGCGAGCGCAACCGTATCCGTCGCCGCTTCTGTGCGTATGCCGCCGTCCGAGCCGATGCCGCGAACGCGCGATGTCGAGGCGGTCGCGACCGCGCCGATGCCGCCGCGACGCCAGGCCGCCGAGGTTCGCGATGCCTCCGAACGGCCCGCCGCCGCGACGCTGCGCCACGAGACTCTCGAGATGGGCGCGCCGGCCGCCGTGCCGCTCGTCTCTCGCGAAACGAACGATGCGCAAGCGCGCGCGCTCGCGCCGCCGCGTCCGCTCGATGCCGCGCAGTTCGCGTCGCTGTTGGCGCCGCCGCCCGCGTCGAACGCGAACGCCGGCCCCAGCGTCACGATCGATCGCGTGCAAGTGACGGTGCAGTCGTCCGCGACCGTTCGGCCCGCCGCGCCTGCCGCCGCTGCGGCGCAACCCGCCGCCGCATCGTCGCGCGCCGTGTCGTCGCCGGCCTACCGCAACCCCTGGGCGTCGTATTTCGCCCGCCGCGATTGATCGGAGACCGAGATGAGCATCGCCGAGAAAATCGACCCCATGCTGGTGCAGCGGCAAACCGCCGCCGCCGCGAAAACCGCCGAGCGCACCGCGCGCGACGCCTTCATCCAAGCGCAATTCGTTGCGCTGTCCGCGCGATTCGACGCCATGCTGCGCGAGGCGCTCGGCGTGCATTCGCGCATCGCCATCGTCAGCGCCGATCTGACCCTCGACGTGCATTGCCGCACCTTCGCCACGCTCGACGCGCCGTCGTGGACCGTGACCTCGACGATCGAATCCGTTCCGAAAGCGGTGACCTTCACGCCGAAGATGGATTTCGCCATGCCCGATCAATTCGGCACGCTGCTGTGCGCCATCGATTTCGCATTCCATCCGCGGCGCGCCGCGTCCGATCGCATCGCTTCCGCGCTGCTGCAGGGCGGGGTGCAATTGCGCGGCACCCAACACGGCCGATTGATGCTGACGCCGCCGGAAGGGCCACGGGATTTGTTGGTCTCGGATCTCGAAAGCGCGTTCGACGTGTGGTGGCTGCGCGCATGAAAACGACGCCCGCCGCCTCTTCGCTCGCGCAGAGCCGCGCGCCCACAGCATCCGAGGGCGCGCAAGTGCATATCGAATCCGTGCGTATCGTGGCCGATGGCGTCGCGCCCGGCGACGCGCAGCGTCACGGCGAGCGCCTGGCCGGCGACATCGGCCGCGCGCTGTCGCGGGCCGGACACGGGCGGATCCGCATCGGCGAATTGTCGCTGCGCATCGACGCCTCCCAACTCGACGACACGGCGATGCGCGAGCGCGTCGCCGACAGCGTCGCCCGCCGCATTCTCGCCGCCGTTCGCGATTGACCGGAGCCCGACCGATGTCCGATTTCGTCATGCGACCGAAAGTGCTGCGAGGGGCCTTCATCGAATACGGTCTGTCCTTGCCGCCGCTGTTGTTCGCGTTCCAGTTCAACCCCGAAAGTCTGACCCGCGGCCGCACCGCCAGTTTCGGCGCCGGCGGCGCGGACGGCAGCGGCGCCGGCTGTCGCGAGGGCAGCGAAGCGCAGCAACGCGCCTGCACCTCGCAGGTGCAGGTCAGCGAAGAGACGATCAGCCTGACGCTGATGCTGGACGCCAGCGACGATCTGCACGACGACCAATTTCTCGCCAAGCAGTTCGGCGTCGGCGCGCAGTTGTCGGTGCTGGAACTGATGATCTATCCCAAGACCGATCAACTCTTCGGTTTTCCGATCGGCAATCTGCTCGGCGGCAGCGATCAATTCGGCGCGGCGCAGGCCAAGACCATTCCGATTCTGTTGTTCGTGTGGGGTCGCAAGCGGGTGATGCCGGTGGTGATGACCAGCCTGCAAATCACCGAACAGGAATATTTCCCCGATCTCAATCCCAAGCGCGTGCAAGTCGCCGTGCAGTTGAAGGTGCTGGAGGGATTCAACCCGCCGTATCTGTACTCGCACGGGTGGCGCATGGCGCTGGGCGCGATGAACCTGGGCAACATAGGAGATTTCGCCGATGTTCTTTGACGGCTCGCGCTATCAACGGATTCTCGACGCCGCGTTCGCGGACGGCGAGGGCGCGACGCGCACGATCAAGCGCACGCGCGAACCGCTCTCGACCGAACTCGCGATGATCTACCAGGTGCGCGAGGGCGATCGTCTCGATCTGCTCGCGAATCAGTTTTTCCACGACCCACGCAAGTGGTGGCTGATCGCCGACGCCAATCCCGATGCGATGACGCTGGAAGAGCTGCTCGTGCCCGGGCGCCTGCTGCGCATTCCGAAGAACCGTAACCCGTGATCTCGTCACTCTGACCCCACCGATCGCAGACCCACGCAACGCATCGAGACCGCTAGGACCCCACCCGCGTGCCCGCCATCCCCACCGCCTCCGACCGTTCCTTCAGTTGCACCGTTCGCGTGAACGGCAGCGTGGATGCGTCGATGCTGCAATGCATCCAGTCGGTGACGGTGGAGGAGGACTTGGACGTCGGTTCGTCCTGCGCGATCGAACTGCAGGCCTGCCGCAACGACGACGGCAGTTGGCCATATCTCGAAGACGAGAATCTTCAGGTGTGGAACCGGGTCACGGTGTACGCGGCGTTCCCTAAGCAGACCGAGGTGGTGTTCGACGGCTACATCTCGCACGTGGACTGCCAAACCAACGAATCGCAGTCGAACATGACGGTGTCGATCCGCGGCGTCGACGCCTCGTATCACATGAATCAAGAGGACAAGGCGCGGATTTGGCGCGGGAAAACCTACGAAGACATCGCCAAAGAAATCATCGCCGACTACGAGTTCAAGCCGATCGTCGCCGAACCGCCGGGCACCGGCGAGCCGCCGCTGCAAATCGCGCAGCGCGGCAGCGATCATCGTTTCTTGCGCGAACTGGCGCGCCGTCGCGGCTACGAGTTCTACGTACTGGGCGGGAACGCGTACTTCCGCCCGCCGCAGTTGGCCGAAACGCCGCAAAAGCTCATCGCGGTGAATTTCGGCGACGAGACCAATTGCCGCAATCTGCGCTTCCAAACCGACGGCACCGCGCCGACGGTCGCGCAGGTCACGTACTTCGACGCGATGGAAGGCACGGCGGTGACCGACACCGCGGAAAGCTCCGGGCTCGACGATCTGGGCACTCAGCCGCTGTCTTCGCTGCGCGGCGCGGTGGCGATGCCGCAATCGCGCCGCATCGCGCGCGGGCACGGCTTCCATTCCGGCGCGCAGGCCAGCGAATACGCAGCCGGCATGCTGCGCCGCAACGGTTGGTGGGTCACCGGCGCGGGCACGCTCGACGGTCTGCTGTACGGCGCGGTCTTGCGCAGCCGCAAGACCGTGACCGTGAAAGGCGCTGGCCGCAATTACAACGGCGTGTACTACGTGCGCAAGGTGCAGCACCGCTTGACCATGCGCACCTACGACATGCAATTCGAACTGGTGCGCAACGCGTTGGGGCAACTGGGCAGCGAGAACTTCGAGGGCGAATCGTCCTCGGCGACGTCCTCGCCCGCGATGGGCGGCGGCATCGACACCGATCCGATCGAAGTGGCCGCCGACGGCCCGCGCGTGCTGCCGGCATGAGGAACTGAGGAATGAACGCAACCGCCGCCGCCATGTCCGCAGGCACCGAGCGCGTCGAACGCTTGGAGAACCAGTATTACGGCAAGTACCGTGCGATCGTGGTGGACAACAAGGATCCCGATCAACTCGGACGGCTGCGCGTCTGGGTGCCGAGCCTGTTCCCGACCGAAGGCGACGCCGTGCCGGACGATCCGGAAAGTCCTTCGGTCTGCGATTGGGCGTGGCCCTGTCTGCCGTTCGGCGGCAGCGCCGATCAGGGCCTGTTTTTCGTGCCCGAAAAAGGCAGCAAGGTCTGGGTGGAATTCGAGGAAGGCAATCTCGACAGCCCGATCTGGGTCGGCGTGTTCTGGTCGGCGCCGGGCGGCGCCACCGAAGTGCCCGCCGAGGCCAAGGAAATGGAAGACAACGAACCGAAGCGTCGCGTGCTGAAAACCTCCAGCGGCCATGTGCTCGAATTCTGCGATATCGAAGGCAAGGAAAGCATCACTATCCGCCACAAGGACGGCGCGACGCTCACCTTCGACGAGAAGGGCAGCATCACGCTGGGGAACAAGAACGGCACCTTCATTTATCTCAACGCCGAGGACGGCGAGTTCGCGTTCGCCGACGAGGGCGGCAACAACGTGCGTTTGGGCGAATCCAATCTCACGCTGACTAACAAGGACGGCAGCGTGATCGATATGGCCGGCACCGCGGTGCAGGTGATCGCCAAGAACGTGATGGTGCGCAGCGACACGATCTCGCTGGGCGAAGGCGCGATGGAGCCGGCGATTCTCGGCCGCGCGTTCGCGTCGATCTTCGATGCGCATACGCATCCGACCGCGTTGGGCCCGTCCGGCCCGCCGATTCCGGTGCCGATGCCGTTGTCCGCGCCGACGCATCCGGCGATGTCCAAGTCCGTGACCTTGAAGTAGGAGATGGACGATGACCTGCGTCTGCCGCATTCCCTCGCTGCCGATCCCCTCGCTGGTGATTCCGCTGCCGATTCCGAGCCTGCCGCCGCTGCCTTCGCTGCCGGCGCTGCCGAAATTGCCGGCCTTGCCCGCGCTGCCGTCGCTGCCGATTCCCTCGTTGGTGATTCCGCTGCCGATCCCCTCGCTGCCGGCGCTGCCGTCCTTGCCCGCCTTACCGAAGCTGCCGTCATGTCCCTGCTGAACATACTGTTTTCCGGTTCGCGATCCTCGCGTACGCGTCATGCGTACGGGAGGTTCTCATGCTGAAACCCGGCACGTTGGTCGGCGATGCGCTGGAGGTCGGCAGCATGGCGCACGCCATCGAGCTGGCGATGATCGCGCAGGGATTGCTCGATCTCGACGAAGAAACGCCCGACGCCGCGGAGAATCGCCGCAAGACCTTCATCGCGATCTCGACCGGCATCGTCAACCACCTCAAGGCCGCTCTCGACGTGCGCGTCGCGCAAAGCAAGATGGCCGCCAGCATTCCCGCCGCGACGGTCACGCTCAGCGGCGCCAACGGCGACATCAGCTAAAGGCAGGGTAGGGCGATGGACGAACGCTATCTGATGTTTCCGTTTTCGCTGACCGGCGCGGGCGCGACGGCGACGACCGATCTCGACGGCGCGATTCGCGGCCGCATCGAACAACTGTTGTTCACCTCGCCCGGCGAGCGCGTGATGCTGCCGACCTTCGGCTGCGGCGCGCGCGATCTGCTGTTCCGCGGCAACAACGACGTGCTGGCCGCCGCGACCGAATTCACCGTCGCCAAATCCCTGCAGACCTTCCTCGGCGATCTGGCGATGGTCAACGCTGTGCACGTGGACACCATCGAGGAAACGCTGCACATCGAAGTGGTCTACACCAAGCGTCGCGATCTGGAGCGGCGCCGCGTGCTGTACCAGCTCTCGCCGCAGGAGGGCACGAACCGTGGCTGATTGCCTGACCGTCGATTGCGGGCGCGAACCGCCGACCCCGACTCCGACGCCGCGCAGCTACGCGGGCGTCGATCTGATGGCGCACGATTACGACAGTCTGCTGCGGGCGATGCTCGATCAACTGCCGCAGTTGGCGCCGGAATGGCTGGACCGCAACGAAGCGGATCTCGGCGTGGTGCTGATGGAGTTGCTGGCCTTCGCCGGCGATCAAATGAGCTATCTGCAGGATCGCGTCGCGCTGGAAGGCTTCCTGCGCACCGCGACTCAGCGCGAATCCGTGCGCAAGTTGACGCGCATGATCGACTACACCATGGATCCCGGCCGTTCGGCCGAAACGCTGTTGCTGATCGAAGCCGACGGCGCCGCGCCGTTTTTGCTATCCGCCGGTTTCGCGGTCGGCAGCGTGCCGGCGAAAGGCGTCGAAACCGCGGACGCCTCGGTGGTGTACGAAACCTCCGAAGACATCGTGGTCGTGCCCGCGCTCAGCCGCATGGCGCTCGCGGCGGACGCGCCTTCGGGCGCCGATCGCAAGCAATTGCGCATCGCCGCCGATCTCACCGGCCTGATCGCGACCGGCGCGCGTCTCTACATCCAACAGGCCGACACCGCGCAGCCACGGGTCGATCCGGCCCGATTGCCGAACGGCGAATGGTGCCGAGTGGCCGCGCCGCCGACGTTCGCCGCGGGCGTCACCACGCTGCAGTTGACCGCGCCGTTGAACGGCGACTACTCGCGCACCGGCGACGCCGCGCGCGGTGTCGCGCCGGCGCATGTCTACGGCAACGCCGCGCATGCGACGCACGGCGCCTCGCAGGAAGAGCGCGCCACCGGCAGCGGCGCGCCGAATCAAACCGTGGAGCTGTCGCTGGCGCCGATCGCGCAGATCGCGCCGCCGCTGTCCGACGCCGACGCGGCCACGACGCAGGCGTTGAAGGTGCGCGTAGACGGGCGCGAATGGAGCGAGGTCGAGGATTTCATCGACAGCGAAGCCGCCGATTTTCACTACCGCGTCTCGCGCAATAACGACGGCTACGTGGTGCTGCATTTCGGCGACGGCGTGCGCGGGGCGATGCCGCCCGAAGGCGCGGCGATCGTGGTCGATTATCGCGTCGGGCTCGGCAACGCCGGCCACGCCGCGCCGGGCACGCTGCAGAGCGTGTTGGCGACGCCCGCATTGCCGTTGCCGTCGCAGAAGATCGTGCGCGTGCGCAATCCGGTGGCGGCCTCGGGCGCGCGTGACCCGGAAAGTCTCGCTCACGCCAAATTGATGGCGCCCTATCGCCTGCGCACCATCGCGCGCGCGGTGGTGCCCGACGATTATCCGGTCTGTTTGGCCGAAGGCGTGCGCGTCGCGGGCGCGCATTACGCACCGCTGCAGAGCGTGGCGCGGCTGCGCAACACCGGAAGCTGGAACACGGTGTTCGTCAGCGTCGATATGCCCGACCGCCGTCCGCTGTCGGCGACGCCCGGCTTGCGCGCGGCGTTCGAGCGCTTGCTCGACGGCAAGAAAATGGCGGGCTTGGACGTGCGCGTCGAGGATGCGCGTTATTGCTCGCTGCATATCGCGCTGAAGGTGGAAGTCGGCGCGGGACATTTCGCCCGCGACGTGCGCGGCGCGGTCGAGCGGGCCTTGATCGGCCCGTCGCAGTCGGGCACGCCGTTCTTCGCGCCCGGGCGCTTCGCGTTCGGTCAGCCGGTGTATCTGTCGGATCTGTACGCGGTCGTCGCCGCGATCGAAGGCGTGGAGTCGGTCGCGGTGACGCGCTTCAAGCGGCTGGGCGACCGTTACCCCGACAACGAGGCGGACGGCATGATTCCGGTCGGCGCGCTGGAAGTGGCGCGCTGCGATAACGATCCGGTCGCGACCGATAACGGCGTGCTGTACGTGCGCACCGTCGGCGGCAAGGAGGGGTGATGAGCGACGACGCACCGATGAACGCATCGCCCATGAACGCGCCGGCGACGGTGGCCGTGGATATCGACGCGCTGCCGATCACCGCGGTCAATCGCCCCGCGCTGCCGCGGATCGATTACGCGGCCGACGATCACGACAGCGTGAGCGCGCGCTTGCTGCAGCGCTTGCCGACCGCGTTGCCGGGCTGGAACGCGCGGTTCTTGGAGGAGGGCGGCGACTACGCCGTGGTGCTGGCGCGGCTGGCCGCGCAGATGTGCGCGATTCTCGACGGCTACGCGGATCACCGCGCGAACGAAGGGTTTCTGCGCACCGCGACATTGCCGCGTTCGCTGATGGATCTGTCGGCGATGATCGATTACGCGCCCGGCGCCGGTTCGAGCGCGGCGACGCTGCAGGCCTTCCTGGTCAAGCCCGATCAAACCGGCGTGCTGCCCAGCGGTTTCCAAATCAGCGCGCCGCCGCTGCCCGGAACGAGCGACGCTTCGCCGCGCATCTTCCAAACCCTCAACGCGCTGTCGGTCGACCCTTCGCGCAATGCGATGCGCTTGATCGGCTACGACCGTTCCGGCCGCATGCTCGCGCTGCGCGATGCGGCGGGCGCGACGCAGGACACCGTCGTCTCGACGAACGACCTGTACGCGGGCGTGAAGGCCGGCACGCCGATCGTGTTCGACGACGGCGTCGCGCTGGCGGCGGTGCCGGTCGTCGCCGCCGCCGAAGTCGACGGCGGCACCGAGTTGCGCTGGACCGCGGGCGCGCCGCCGGCCGACGTCGATTTCGCGATCGCCGACACCACGATCTACGGCCGCAACAAACAGACGATGAAGCTCGAAGCGGCCGAACGCGCCGACGAGATCACGCTGGGCCAAAACACGCTGCCGGTGTTCAACGCGGCGATGTTCACGGTGGGCGCGGCGGTGCTGGTCGAAAACGGCGGGCTGCAATTCCCGGCGATCGTGCTCGGCAAGGACACCAACGCCAAAACCATCGTGCTCAATCGCGGCGTGCCGGCATCGCTGCGCCGTTCGAAGACGCGCGTCCTCGAAGGCACGTCCTGCGGCGGCACCACGAGCACCGTGCGCGCGGGCGTGACCGAACTGTATCGCGACCCGCTGGGCTACAAGAAAAAAGAGTTTCCCCACACACCGGACCCGGGCGATCTGCTGCTGATGGCCGACGCCAGCGGCGTGGAGATGGCCACCGTGGCCAGCGTTTCGCAGAACATGATCGTGCTGACGCAGCCGACCACGCGCGCGCTGCGGCCCACGACGCGGCCGTTCGACAACGTCGCTCGCGTTCGTTACTACATGCTCAAACCGAACGATCCGTCCGCGCACCAGACCAAGCTGAGGCCGGTGCTGCTGGGCGAATCGCCCGAGGTGTACCAGAACGGCGACACCGTGCTGACCCTCGATAAAACCTACGAAGGGCTCGCGCCCGGCATCGCCATCGGCCTGAGCGACGGTCTGCGCACGCGCGCGCATCGCATCGTCGCGGCCGACGCCGTCGAAGGGAAAACCGTGCTGACCCTCGACGGCAGCGTCGATGCGCTGTTCCGCGTCGCCACGCTGAATCTGTACGGACCCTACGAACACGCGATGCGCGTCGCCGGCTACGACCGTTCGGAAACGACGCTCGCCGCCGGCCTTTCGCAATTGGATCTCGTCGGCGCTCCGGTCGGTCTCGCGCTGGGCATGGATATCGTCGTCGCCGACGGCCAGCACGCCGAGGGCGCGCGGATCGCCCAGGCGCAGACCATCGCCGGTGGGACGCGCATCTCGCTGTCGCGGCCGCTGGAGCATGCGTACGCGCTCGGCGACGCGGTCGTTCACGGCAACGTCGCCAGCGTCTCGCACGGCGCGTCGGTCGCCGACGAAACGCTCGGCAGCGGCGATCCCACGCTCGCGCCGCAGCGGTTCGCGCTGCGCAAATCCGCGGTGGCGTTCGTGCCCGACGCCAATGCGATGCGCGGCGTTCGGCCCGCGGTGGACGTGTGGGTGGACGGCGAATTGTGGACCGCCGTGGACACCTTGGCCGGCAGCGGTCCGCTCGATCGCCATTACGCGATCGAAATCGACGAGCGCGAACGCGCGACGGTGGTCTTCGGCGATGGCGTGTACGGCGCGGTGCCGCCGTCCGGGCGCAATAACATCGTCGCGAAATATCGCATCGGTCACGGCGCGAGCGCGAACGTCGCCGCCTCGGCGATCTCGACCATGCCGCGCGCGTTGCCGTTCCTGGAACGCAGCTTCAACCCGTTGCCCGCCAGCGGCGGCAGCGATATCGAGACACCGGATTCGATCAAACGTCAAGCCGCGCATCGCGTGCGCACGCTCGACCGCGCGGTCGCGCTGAGCGATTACGTCGACCTCGCGTTGAGTTATTCCGGCGTCGCCAAAGCGCGCGCCGATTTCGAGCGCGAAGGCAGCGGTCGCGCCGCGCGCAGCGTGATCGCCTTGACCGTGGCCGCCACCGGCGGCAGCGCGTTGTCGACGCCGCAGAAAGAAGCGCTGTTGGCGTATCTGTCGGCGCGCAGCGCCGACCCGCTGCGGCTGCGGGTGCGCGATTATCGGCCGTGGCCGATCCGTTTGTCGCTCCAGGTGAACGTATCGCCGCGGGTGCTGCAGAGCGATGTGCAGCGCGCGCTGCTCGACGCGTTCGGGTCGAGCGGCTTCTTCGGCTTCGACCAGCGCGAACTCGGCGCCGATCTGGTGCTCAGCGATGTCTACGCGCTGGCCGAACGCATCGCGGGCGTCGATCACTTGATCGCGGCGGCGTTCCACGCCGAGAGCGAGGCCGAAACCGTGGCCGATCGGATCGCGGTGCCCGCCGACGCTCTCGCCACCGGCGGCGACGCCATCGACGCGGCCGTGGGCCGCTTCCATCTGCAGTTGGTGGGAGGTTTGGCATGATCGATCGCCCCACGCCCACGCGTACGCAGATCGCCGATCAGTTATGGCGTTGGCTGCCGAACGTGTATCGCGGCCGCGATACCGAAGGCCGCCTGCGCGCGTTGATCGAGCTGTACGCCGACGAGATTTGGCTGTTGCGCCGCACCGCCGAACAGCACTACGCCGATCACTTCATCGAATCGGCGCAGGACTGGGCCATCGCCTATCTCGCCGATTTGGTCGGCACCGAGGTCTTGTTCAGCGGCGATCTGGCGCGCAGCCGCGAATTCGCCGCGCGCAATCGCGACGACGTCAAGAACACCCTGCATTGGCGGCGACAGAAGGGCACGCTCGCCGGCTTGGAAGGCGTGGCGCACGACATCGGCGGCATGGGCACGCATGCGGTGGAGATGTTCGAGCGCACCGCTTGGCTGCAGCATTGGGATCACCTCAAACCCGCGGCGACCTTCGCGGTGGACTTGCGCGACGCCGAAGCGGTCGCCGCGCTGAGCACGCCGTTCTCGCGGGCGCGGGCGCTGCACGATCTGCGCCCGGCCGATCAGCGCCGCGGCTGGCATCGCGTCGGCAACGTCGCGGTGTTCGCGTGGCCGTTGCCGTCGTTCCCGCTCACCGGCGTCTCGCCGCACGCCATCGGCGGCGGTCGCTTCGCCTTCCATCCGCTCGGGCTCGGCACCGCGCTGCATGCCGGTGGGGCCACCGACGCATTGCGCGCCCAAGTCTCCGCGCGCGTCGGCGCGATGGGGGCGGACATCTGTCGTGCGAACACCGACGACCTGCCGATCCGCACGGCCGATCTTCGCGCGCATCCCGCCGCGTACATCGCATCGCCCCTGGGCTTCTCGCTGTACGAAGACGGCATTCCGCTGCTCGGCGAGCCGCCGTTCGGCGCGGCTTCGCGCGAGATCGCCGCCGACTACGGCGATCTGGCCGATCTGCGCGGCATGATCCCCGGCGATACCGGCGCGTTCGGGCCGACGCATCGCTTCCGCTTGGACGCGGTGCGCCTCGGCGCGGTGTTCGCGCTAGTCGAAGGCGTGCTCACGCCGAAGACCTATTCGGCCGGGCAGCCGTTCGCGAACCAACTGCAAGTGCGCAATCCTCAAGGGCGATTGGCGCTCGACGGCGCGACCCCGAATTTCGCGTACGTCGCGGGCGTGGCGCCGTACGAGCCCGACAGCGGCGAATACCATCATCCCGCGCTGTTGGTGCGGGTAGCGAACGAAGGCGCGATCGCCGCGAATTTCCCGGCCTGCGAAGTCATCTTGCGCAACGCGCGCGGTCTCGCGCTGCAGATCTATTTGCCGGCGCTGCCGACGGCGGCGCCGAACGCCGAACACTATTTCTACATCGCCGAAGACGGTTCGAGTTATTTCGCGCGCGGCGATCATGCTGCGGGCGCGCCGGACCGCAATCCCGATGCCTCGTTGTTCGGCGCTTTGCTGCCGCAGCATCTCGCGCGCACCTCCGAAGGCCAGCGCCGCATTCGCCCGGGCAATCCCGCCGGCGCGGCGCGCTGGCGTCGCGCGGTGGCGCGGGCGTTGTGCTGTTGGGATCGCCCGCTATCGCCGCCGCTGAAGCCCGGCGAAGTGGCGATCGATCCCGAGCGCGGACGCATCGCCTTCGCGGCGGGCGAAGCGCCGAGCGGTGCGCTGACCGCGGATTTCCGCTACGCCGCCGGTCACGCCATCGGCGCAGGCCCGCACGCGCGCGCCGACTTGCCGACGCCTCTGCTCACCGTCGCGCGCACGCGCGATGCGCAATTCTCGACGCTGCAGGCGGCCATCGCCGCCGCGCCCGACGGCTCGGCGATGCCGGTGGTGATCGAAATCCTCGACAGCGCGGTGTACGAAGAAGCGCTGAATATCGATAACCGCCAGTTCCCGGGTGGCTTGGTGCTGCAGGCGTCGGAATTGCAGACGCCGTTCCTCGTCAAACCCGCCGCGGCGACGCGCCTGCTGCGCGTGCAGAACTCGACGATCGCGTCGCTGACGCTGGACGGTCTGTGCCTGTCCGGCGGCGAGGCGCGCATCGACGGCGCCTGCGCGGCGCTGAAGCTGCGCTATTGCACGCTGCAGCCGTCCAGCGTCGCGCTGCGCGTGACCCAAGCGACGCCCTGCGACATCGCGATCGAAGCCTGCATCGTCGGCGCGGTCGCGGTGACGGCGGCGAACGGTACGCTCGCCGCCGCCGACAGCGTGCTGCAGCATCCCGCCGCGACGATCGAAGCGCCCGATGCCGGCGCGGCGCTGCAGTGCGTCGGCGGCGAGATCGCGCTGGATCGTTGCACCGCGTTCGGCGGCGTCGCCGCGCGCAGCGGTCGCGTCTCCAACACCTTGTGCTACGGACCGCTCGCGCTCAGCGACGGCGGCTGCGTGCGGTTCTCGCGCGTGCCGCGGACCTACGCCGGCAGCGTTTTCCGTTGTACCTCCGCGACGCCCATTTTCGTGTCCACCGCGTGGGGCGACGCCGGTTACATGGCGCTGCATCACAACGCCGACCCCGTCTTGCTGCGCGGCGGCGAGGAGGGCGGCGAAATCGGCGCGTTCTACGGCTTCGGCGCGCCCTGGCGCAATCAGAACATCGGCCTGCGTTTGGCCGAATCCATTCCCGCGGGGCTGACGCCCGTCCAGGTCCGGGTGCTCCCGCGACCGCGTTTCAAAGGAAATTCGCCGCTATGAACAGCGAAATCGGCAAAGTATCGTTCGACGAAGTCAACCATTTCGTCGGCGTCTTCCATCAGATGGGGCGCCTGCCGTTGGAGTCCGACTTCAACGAGCAGAACGAGTTGGTGCTGCGCATGATCCAGCGCCTCGCCGGCGATGCGGTGCACACCGGCAGCGCCAACGACGGGTTCCGCGTCGACACCCACGTGCTGATCGACCGCATGGACGCGCGCCGCGGCTGGACCTGCACGCCCGCGTCGGCGGCGGTGTTCGTCGATTACATCGAGCACCGGGTCGGCGACGGCAGTTTGGTCGCGCGCGCCGCCACCGCGTTGGCGAAACGGCCGGAGAAGCCGATCGATCTGGGCGGCGTGGGCGAAATCTTGTTCGCGGTGAAGGCCGACAACGTCGCGGCCTTGGCCTTCTACGTCAAAGACGCCGGCGCTACCCACGCCTTCGCCACCAGCGTGGTCTACACCGATGGCGATTGGACGCTGATGCGCGCGGTGCCGGGCAGTTGGCCGGTCGGGTTCGCGCAGAACGCGATCGTCGAATACGGGTTCACCGGGTTGGACAACGACCCGAAGAAACGCTACGCCTTCGATTTCCTCAAAGCCGACCTGCCGATCCGCACCGTCATCGCGCGTACCGATTTGGGCGATCGCTACAGCGTCGCGCCGGCGACCGCGCAGTTGGCGAACGACGACGACGCCCGCATTTTCGGCGGCATCGCGCTGAAAGCGACGCAAGCCACCAGCGTGACCTACGCGTTTCCCGAGCCCGTCGACGCATCGCGCGCGCGCCGCCTGTACGTGGCGGTGCAGCGCGCGCCGGCGGCCGCGCCGCTGACGGTTTCGCTCAAAGACGATGCCGTCGTCGCCAATACGATGACGCTCGGCGGAGCCGTGGTGTTGACGTACGGCGATTGGGAGGTGCACGTCTTCGCCGCGCCGCAGGCCGGCGCGTTCAACTGGGCGGGCATCGTTTCGCTCACCTACGGCGGGCTGAATGCGGCCGCGACGTATCGCTTCGGGCCGGTGTTGCTCGAAGCCGATCCGGCGCGCGACCTCGTGGTGATGGGCGGCGACGGCACGTCGGCCGGTGCGGGGCGCTTCTATGCCGATGGCTTGCAGGCGGTGAAGGAATCGCACGGCACGTATTGGACGCAGACGGATTTGCCGTCGCCCGATCCCGCCGCGCTCGCGCCCGTCGCCATCGGCAATCGCCGCATCGACTGCGCCTATCTGGACGTGTGGGAGCGCCCGATCGGTTACGTCGAACATCCCGACCTGCGCGATGTCGCGCTCGACGGCGCCGACACCTGCACGCGCACGCAGTTGGTCGCGCAGGTGCGCCTGCTCAAAGGCGTCGAAGTGCCGTTCGCCGATGCCGCGCAGGCGCCGAACGCGATCTTCGCCGGCCTGCAGGGCATCGGGCGCGGCGTGCTGACCACGAAGGACAAACCGGCCGCGGCGATCGACCCCTGCGCCGACCCGTGCGAGCCGAAAATCGAAGGCCCGTATCTGGGCGAGGGCAATCGCCTGTTCCGCGTGGAGATCCATCGCGCGGGCGATGTCGGGGCCGCGGCCGCCGCGACGACCGCGCGCTTCAAATGGTCGCGCGAGAACGCGGCGACGACCACCGCGTTGATCGAAGACGCGCAATCGGGCGCCACGTCGGCGTTGGTGGAGAAACCGGAGCTGTACGCGGTCGGCGACTTGATCGAGATCGCCGACGATTTCGTCGATTTGATCGCGGGCCCGTGCGAGGACCGCGTCGGTCACCGCCAACATACGCGCGGCGAACTGCGCAAGATTTCGACCGTGAATCTGCAGACGCGGCGGATCAGTTGGGAAGACGCCAGCGTCGTCGATCCGCTCGAACTCCCGTTCCATCTGCCGTTGACGCGCACGATGCGGCTCGCGCGCCACGCCAAGATCGTGCGCTGGGACGGCGTGGGCGCCTGCGTTCCGGGGGATATCGTGCTGGCCGACGGCGTCGCGATCGAATTCGGCGGCGAAGAGATGCGCGCCGGCGATTATTGGCTGTTCGCCACGCGCGCGATCGACCGCAGCGTCGAGAGTTTGATCGAAGCTCCGGCCCGCGGCATTCGCCACCAGTACTACCCGCTGGCGTCGATCCATCGCGCGCGCGAAAATCTGGCGTCGCCCGAACGCGTGTTCTGCGAAGACCTGCGGCCACGCTTCGCGTCGCTGAGCGAACTCGACGCCAGCCGCATCGCTTACGATTCCTCGGGTTGCGCCACTTACACCGACATCCCGGGTTGGGACAAAGTCGGCACGGTGCAAGAGGCCATCGATGCGCTGTGCATGGCCGATCTCACCGGCGATATGCGCCTGCACAATCGCCTATTGCACGGCATGGGCGTGATCTGCGGCCTGAAACTGCGCTGCAGCAAGGACCGCGAGAAGATCGTGCTCACCAAGGGCTACGCGCTCGACGCCGACGGCGACTTGCTGCACGCCTCCGGCGACCGCGCGATTCCTCTCGTGCAGCGAGCTATCGACGCGAATCTGTTGTCGGGCGCCGGCAACGGCAAGGTCAATCTGTGGATCGAAAAAGCCGCGACCGGGGTGTCGGTGCACCTGGAACCGCACGTCGCGCAAGGCTTTTGGGACTCGGTGCTGGAAGGCACGCTGTTGAAGGATTTCTGGGACAACTGCATCGTCTCGTTGGTCGATGCGCTCAAAGCCCTGCTGCTGCCGTTCCCGGACGCCACGCTGCCGCTGTCCGATCAGCATAAGCGGATGATTTCGCTGATCAACTTGATCTGGCAAGCGGTCAATTCGGCGAGCGGGCCCTACATTTTCGTGTCCAAGGCCGAGCACGATTTGCTCAGCGCGTTGTACGAAGAGATCCGCGAACTGCTGGCCAGCAAGACCTACTGCGCGATGTTCGATCATCTGCAGCAATTCCCGACCTATCCTTACCCGGTGCCGCCCGGCATCGACACCATGTTCGGCATGTGGCTGCTGCACACCCGCACCAAACTCGACCCGGCCGGCCGCTATCTCTACACCTACGGCGCCGGCAATCGCATCCAGGTGTTCGACGTCGAGGCCCGCACCGCGGTGGCCGTGCTCGATTTCCCCGGCGCGAACAACGTGCAGTTGCAGGATATCGCGTTCAACGACAGCGGCAGCCGCGTCTACGCGGTCGGCTCGATCACCAAGAGCACCGGCGTGGATTCGATCTTCGCCACCGCCTTCGTGACGCCCGCCGCCAACGTCGGCGGCGCGCCGACCGTGACCTGGGGCCCGGCCAGCATCGTGTGCGATATCGAATTCGCGCGCCTGGAGACGCACACTAAGCACCCGGACACGCTGTTCGCCACCGGGCGCAGCAACGACCTCGCCAGACGCGGACTGTACCGCTTCAATCCGATGGCGATTCCGTTGGTGCCGAGCCCCTCGTGGGCGTTCAACGCGATCGGACCGTTCGCGATCGACACGAACGGCGACAACGCCATCGCGCTGTCCAACAGCGGCAATACGCCGATGACCGACCGCATCTACAACGGCGTTCAGCGCATCGTGCTGGCGACGCCGGGACCGGTGGCGGCGCAAGTCCCGGTCGGCGGCGGCGATATTCTCGAAAACGACCTGGTCGCCGCGAACGGTTCCGCCTACATGACCATCCAGACCGGCGCGCAAAGCGTTCTGCTGCGTTTCCCGACCACCATCACCTCGATCGCGCAGGTGCAATCGAACGTGCTGCCGGCCTTGAGCGTGTATCGGCTGGCGTCGATGCCGCTCACCAATACGTTGATGATCGCGGACACCAATACCTATCGCGCGATCCGCTTCGACACCAGCACCAACACGCTGTTCCTGGGCAATCGCATTCCGCTGCAGATCATGCCGGTGTCGATGGCGGTCAGCCCCAAGGGCAACGAGTTCTACGCCTTGAACCTCGGCAGCACCGTCAGCGCGGTCGATCTCGATCGCCTCGTCGCGCTCAATCCGAGTTTCGTGGTCGAACCGCCGGTGACGTTGGCCGCCTATCGTCAGGAGATGCTGCAGGCGTTCGCCGATCTCGTCGGCGTGTTCGGTCAGTACCTCAAGGACTGCTTCTGCGACAAGTTCCTGGTGGAATGCGATCAGCCCGATAAGGACGACAAGGTCTATCTCGGCACCATCGAGATCAAGAACAAACAAGTCTTCCACATCTGCAATTTCAGCAAACGGCACTACGCCAAGTCGTTCAAGACCTGGGGCTATTGGCTGTCGGCGTTGCCGGTGATCCCCTTGGCGAAGCGCGCGTTCGCGCAGATCGCCTGCCTGAAAATGATTCCTTAAGGAGCGCTCGCCATGTCCACGAGCACCGATCAACGCTACGAATACGTCCTCCAGGGCACGGTCGTCGACCGCGTCACCCGCAAACCGGTCCAAGGCGTGAAAGTCGAAGCCTGGGACCGCGATACGCGCTATCACGACATGCTCGGCGTCGCGACTACCGATCAAGGCGGCCGCTTCGTCATCGGGTTCCAGACCGTGTATTTCGGCGACTATGCGCCCGACCGCTCGCCCGACGTGTTCTTCAAAGCGTTCATCGACGAACGCGAAGTGCTGACCACCTACGAGACGCCGCAGTACAACTTGGAGCGCGGCACCACGACGGTCGTGCTCGAATTGTCGATGCCGAAGATCAAGACCGACGGCGTCGACCGCATCAGCGGCGCGCAAGCGCTGAAGGCCATCGACTGGTGGGCGAAGTCAGACTTCCGCGGCGTGTGGGAGCAGGGCAAGGATAAGAGCAAATCGGTGAGCCGCTTGGTCGGCGAAATGGGCGTCAAATCGCTGACGAGTTTGAACATCAAACCGATCCAGCCGACCGCGACCAAGGACAGTCAGATCGTGAATCAGTCGTCGCTGCAGGCCGAGAAGTCGCTCGCGGCGCAGGGCATTCAAGTCACCGAGGTCAAGGCGGTGGACGCCAAGGCCACGAAGAATTTGGCGAATCTCAAAGACTATCCGCTGACGTTGCGCGCCGGCGACAAAGTCACGCTATACGAAGAGAACGGGGTGGTGAAGTACTACACGTTGACCCCGAAGACGAAGGCCGCGGGCATCGACGCCGAGAAAGTGGCCGGCCTCGACGAAGAGGTGCAGGCGGTCAAAGCCCAGTTGCGCGAAGTGGAGACGATCCGCGCCGAGGTCGATCGCATCAAGGAATCCTCGCAAACCACGGGGCAGGCGCTCGGCGACGGCGCCAAGGGCATCCAGGCGCAGGCCGAGGAAATCGCGAAATTGCAGGGCGAACTAGCGACGCTGCGCAAGAACACCGCCGCCAAGGACGCCGAGATCGCGAAGCTGCGCACCGACCTCGACGCCGTGCGCACGGCGCAGACCAATCTGACGACCAATATCCCGCTGTCGCGTTTGGAGGCGTTGGAGAAAGAAATCGTGCGTTTGCGCGTCGCCCCGCAGCCGATCGTGCGCGATGCGCCGACGCCGCCGGTCGATCGCGATGCGAACGTCATTCGCGCCCCCGAGACGCCGATCGGAAAACGGACGGCCGCGAAGAAAGCGGCGTCCGCGCGCTCGCCCTCGAAGCCCGCCGCGGCGAACATGCCCGCCTCGAAGAGCGCATCGCCGAAGAACGCCGCCGCCAAGAAAGCCCCGGCGAAGAAAGTCGCGACGAAGAAAGTCGCGACGAAGAAAGCAGGGGCCAAGCAGGCCGATCCGAAGCCGCGCAGCGGCGGCAAGCGCGGGGACGACGCGTGATTCCGATGGGCGTCTCCGCGTTTCTCGCGCATCGCCGCGGACCGTGCGTCGCGCATGTCGCGAACGCGCCATGCATCGAACCGACCGCATGAAACCCACGCTACCGGACGCCATCCGATTCGCGCCGGGCACGCGCCTGCGCGTCGCGCTCGCCTTGAAGCCGATGCTGCGCGAAGCCGCCGAGAAAGCGCTCGCGCGCCATGCCGTTTCGTTGATGGCGCTGGAAGCGGCGGTGCTGTCCGTGGCGAAGAACGAGGCCGATGGCGGCCAGTTGATCGGCGAATTCGCGAGCGAGGCCGGCGCGGGCCGCGCGAACGTGGTGGCCACCCGGCACGAGAGCGGCGATTACGCATTCGCGATCGACGCGTCGTTGGCCGACAAACGCCGCGATGCGGCCGTCGAACGCATGTTGCTGCAGATCGTCGGCGCCCGCGATGTGTATTTGTCGCTCGATACCGAGCAGGGGCCCAGCGCCGTGGCCCGGCTGCGCTATCGCGAAGACGGCGCGGTCGCGGTCTCGCTGTTCACGCAGGCGTTCTCGGAAAAAGTGCCGTCCGCGCTGCGGTCGTTGCTGCCGGCGGAACTCGCGATCGCGACGCTCTCCGTCGTCGCGGATTGAGCGAGACGGGGCCGTGTTTCGCGCATGAAAGGACCGGCGGGCAGACGCGGCGCGACGCAGCGGGACGCGAAATCCGAGCGCAGCGCGCGCAGCGCCGAAAGCGCCGCGACCGTCGCGATCGCGCAACCCACCGCCGACGCCTCGCTCGGTCCGCTCGACGCCGTCGTGCAAGCGCTCGGCAATCGTCGCCTCAGCGGACTGCTGGCCTCGGATCGCGCTCGCCCGGATGCGCACGAAGCCGCCTCGGAGCGTTTCGCGAGCGATGTTGCGCGGCCTGGGGCCGTCGAATCCGCCATGGTGGCGTCGAGCTTCGGGCCGATGGCCGCAGCGGCCGATACGCTGGCCGCGCCCACCGTTGCGCCGATGCTCGCGTCGACCGTTCGATCCGCATCGAACGCCGACCCATCGGCATCGCGCGGCAGTGCTGGCGCCAGCGCAGCATCGATCCTGTTGCCGACGCCGCCGCGTGCGCAGCGGCTCTCGAACTGGCTGGGCGAGGGGCGTGCGCTCGCGCCGGATACCGCATCCGCGCTCGCGGCGCGGCTCGGCGTCGATGTGGGCGCGGTGCGCGTTCACGATTCGCCGCAAGCGAATCGATTGGCGAGCGCGCTGCGCGCGGCGGCGTTCACCGTCGGTCGCGATATCGTGTTCGGCGCAGGCCATTACGCGCCGGCGACCAGCCGCGGGCGCCGTCTGCTCGCGCACGAGCTGCAGCATGTCGCGCAGCAAACGCTGCGACGCGTCGCCGGGCACGCGTTGGCGCCGCTCGCGACGCTCCTGGACCCGAGCGGGCGCACCGCTCTGCAGCGCGCCCCGACGCCCGACACCGACATCTACGACGATGCGGCCGTCGCGGATCCTGCGCCCGCCGACGATTTCTACGACATCCTGCCCGACGATGCGACGCTCGAAGCCGGCGTCGATCAGGACTATCGCTCGGTCAACGAACGCTGGTGGCGCGATCTCGAATTGGACGAAGTCTGGCCGTTTCGCCAATACGACCCGATGACGCAGCCGCAGGCTTACGCCAATCGGGTCGTTCGCGCGCAGCGCATCTTCCGCGAAGCCGGCACCAAGTGGTTCGAAGGCGGTCATCTGAAGGCCGACGGTATTCTGGGGCCGCGGACGTTCTTGATGCTGCGTCGGGTGGCCGAGGACGCAACCCATCCGCTGCGCTTGCAAATCCAGGGGTTGGGCTTCGACCTCGACGCCATTCTGTTCGCCGAAGACGCCTATCTGCATGCGTTGGCTTACGCGCGCAAGGCCGAGATCCTGCTGCAGACGCCGATCGAGGTGTACGGCGAATCCGCGGTGCGCTTCTACGACAGTCAGTATTCGATGGTCGCCCACGACCGCGAAACCTTCGATCGATTGATGTTCGATGGTGCCGCGCCCTCCGATATGCGCCGCGAGGACCGGATCGAGCTGCTGAAGCGCTTCTACGGCGCCGATGGAGCGAAGTACAAGGGCACCATCGCGCTGATGGAAGCGAAGCGCGATTTTCTGCATGGCGAACTGGATGTGCAGCGCGCCCTGGAGAACGATCGGCGCCGCGGTATCGCTCGCGCGGCCTACTTCAAATTCTCCGCGATTAGCGCACGCATGTTGGCGCTGATGGACTCGGAGTTCGACGCCGGGAAAACCCTGCAAAAGGCGTTCGAAACCGTTCCGGAAGACAAAAAGCAGCACATCCTCGACGGCGTCGACCGCCTGGCCAAGAACCAGCAGGAAGGCCCCGAACCCGGCGCCAAGGAAATCTCCGCCGTCGTGCTGCTGGTCTATCTGCCGGCCTTGGATCCGGCCGTGCGCGATGCGGCCATCGCGAAGTACGTGCAGGAACGCGACGTCAAGCGGGCCGAGGAAAAGGCGCGAATCGAGGAGAACAATCGAGAAGGCGCTCGTCAGCGCGCCGACATCATCGTGAAGTGGCTCGACGACGAGGACACGTATCGCCTCACCGTCGAGTTCGCGCTGCGCGACGAACTGAAACGCGCCGTTCGCGAGCAAGCCTTCTTCGATTTGGTGTTGGACGATTTGGCGCGGCGGTCCGGCGGCTATTTCGACAAACTGTTCGATGCCGTGCATGCGATGCGCGGTTACGTCGGCCTGAGCTTGTTGGTGGAGGCCGCGCGCGCGGGCCGCTATCGCGATCATCCCCGCGTCCGTACCGCGCAGGAAGAATTGATCCGCCGCCACGGCGGCAAGCGCACCCACCGTTACGAGATCAACGCCAACGGCGGCACGGTCTTTCTGGACCGCGATACCCGCATGCAGGTAGGCGAAGTCGCGGGCGACCTCGATTCGATGTTCCTGAAGGACGAAGACCGCGAACAGCTCCGCCCCGAAGCCCGCAAGAAATTGGAGGCGGAACTGGAAAGCCAGTCGCGCCAATACATCGCGCGGTTGTTGGAGGGAACGGAGACGCCGAAAACGCAGGACGAGGTCGGCAAACTGCTGCTCGAAAAGGCGTGGGCCGCGGCGGGTTTGGACACCGATCGCGATATCGAAGACGTCGAATGGCAGGAAAGCGTGCGCCTGCTCGGCGTGCGCGAAGGGCCGGAAGAAGGCGACGGCGTCACCCGCTACGAAGTGAAATACGAGCGCGTCGAACGCATCCTCGGCGGCGAAGGCGGCGATACGGCGTGGACGCCCGTCGAAGGCGCGCGCAACGATTGGCGCAGCGAATACACCTTCGAGTACGACACGTTCTGGTACCCGTATTCGCAGAACGCGGATGTGATGGAGGGCTTCGCGAAGGTCGTGCTGATCGGCGCGGTGATCGCGGTGGCCTGGGAAGCGGGCGTCATCGGGGCGCTGGTGACCGCGGGCGGCGGCGCGGTGCCGGTCGCGCTGTCGATCGGCATCTCGATGGCGATCTACATGCTCACCCACAAGCGCTGGACGCTGGAAGGGCTGTTGTTGGCCGGCGTCGAGGGTTACCTGGCGGCGGTCGGTTTCCGATTGTTCGCGCCGGCCGGCAAAGCCGCCGCGCGACTGGTGCTGCCGGCGACGCTGGAGAAAGTCGCGTTCGGCCGATTGGTCGCCGCATGGCTGCTGAAGCACGGCACGGTCGGCGCTCTCGCCGGTGGCGCGATGGGGCCATCGGTGCTGTTCATGCACGACATGATTCGCGTGATGCAGCACGGCGGCAGCCTGAGTTCCTTCAGCGATTATCTGAAATCGGCGGGCATGGGCATGGTGCTCGGCGCGGTGTTCGAGATCGGCGGCAGCGCGCTGCTCGCGCCGATCTTCCGCGCCGCCGACACCACGGTGCTGGCGAAGATGAGCGAGATTCTGACCGCGCTGCGCGGCCATCAACCGGCGATCACGCCGACGCAGTGGATGTCGGAAGTGACGCTGTCGCTGTCGGCGTTCCGGAAATTTCTCGGTCATCAAATGGACGAGATTCTGGCCAAGGGCATCTACGACGGCGTTAAGGAGAAAATGGCCGAGGCCGGTCGCGCGTGGCTCACCGGCGTGCGCGGCACCCTCCAGCAGCAAATCATCGACTTGGCCGGCGTGCAGCTCACCCGCGACGCCAGCAACGGCTTGGAGCGTTTGCTGACCTTGGGCCGCACCACTCTCGGCGACGATACGTTGGCGACGATGCTGCAGACCTTCCGAAAAGCTCGGCCGGACGGCATCGAACCCTGGCTGCGCTTCATCGGCGGCGTCGACGACACGATGGCGAAAAATTTGGTCACCACCACCCAGTTGCGGCCGCTGTTCGACGCCGAACAGGTGCTGGCGCTCGGTTTGCGGCGAACGCCCGGCGAGCTGATGAATCTGATGACGCTGCGCTTCGGCAATGCGCTCGACGCGTTGGAGACCTTCGCCAAGCGCGCGAACGCCTTGGACAACGCGGTGTCGGATTCGGTGCTCGACGCGCTGCGGACCCGCGGCACCGCGGTGACGCCGCGTTCCCTGCTGCGCGCGGCGGAAACCGGGCACGCCATCGACGACGAACTGCTCGGCGGTTTGTCGCGCGTTTTGGACGGCAGCGACGCGGGCGCGGTCGATGCCGTGCTCGAAAAAATGGCGAACGACCGTGTCGGCTCGTTCCTGCGCGAATTGCATGCGTCCGATCAGCCGGGCGTGGACGCCGCCAAGGCGGTGATCGCCGGCGTGCCCACCGACTTGGCCGCCTGGAGCCTGATGCTGAGCGGTCCCGAGGCGCAGGCGTTGCTCGGCAAACTGAGCGGACCGGCGCGCGCCGCGATCACGGACGTGTCGGCCCGACAGGCGCAGAGCATGGTCGTCTCGCTCGGCGACAAGGCGGTGAACGATGCGCTCAGTCAAGGCGGGGCGACGGGCACGATGCGCGGTTCGCATCTGCAGTCGATGCGCGATCATTGGAGCGACGCCGCGATCAAGGATTTCCTGAAATGGGCGGGCACCACGCCAGCAAGCCTCAAGAAAGTCGCCGATTTCGCGACCGCCCTGGGCAGCGCGGGCGGGCGATTGCCGACGCGCGCGCCGCTGACGTCTTCCAGCGTCATTCTCGATTCGAACGCGCTGATTTCCGTCGATAAGCTATTGAAAGGCACACCGTACACCAGCGTCACCGACAGCAGCGGCGCGATCGTGACCCAAGGCCTGATGCCGAACGAGCAGGCTGCGATCGAGGCCATCCGCAAGGCGCGCGGGTTGGGCGCGTACACGCCGCCGACGGGCCGAGCGCCCACCATCGACGACATCGTCGGCGGCGGGTTCGATCTGCGCGCCAACATCACGACCACGGCCGAAGCGGTGATCGGCGAAGCGGCGAAAGGCCCGTCCAAAGCGCTCGACGCCGTCGGTTCGGCCGGAAAGCCCACGTACGACGCGGGGTACGAGGCGATCATCGACGACTTGGGCAAGAAGGGCGTGGGCAAGCCCAAAGGCGCGCGCGACCGCACGGTCGTCGCCGACGCCTTGACCGCGCCCAGAGCCTCGGCCGCCGACATTCCCACGTTGGTGGTGGTCGACGATGATATTTTGATTCGCCTCGCGAAAAACTACGCCACCCCGACGAAGTTCGCGCCGAAAGCCGGCGGCGTTTCGGAGAAGGCGCAACTCGCGACCGCGTTCCCGAGCGGCAGCTTCACCGTCGATGTGCTCGGCCACAAACTGCACATCGCGTTCAAATGATCCGCATCCTCCGTCCGCTTCTTCTTCCTCCTCTCCGCTGAGCCGCCATGTCCGACGCCCTTTGGTTCTTCGCGAAACTCGAATGCGCCGCTTGCGGCTGCGTCACGGCGGAGGACGCCGCGCGGTTGTATAGCGATGGCCTCAATCCGGGCTTCGGCGACGAAGCGCGCCGAATCGGCGAGAGTTTCAACGCGGGCGAGGAGAATTTCCGCGACGCCTACGTCGCCCTGCGGCCGTGGACCGAAGGGCGCATCCGCATCGTCGAGCGTTGGGAATGCCCGCGTTGCGCGCGTATCGGGTGGGCGAAGATCGAACTCGCGCACGAGGGCCACACCTGGTACCGCTTCCTGTCCGCGGAGGCGGTCGACCTGACGCCCGAGACCCTGGCCGATGCGCACTTTCTTTCGCGCCGTCTCGATTTCGATGTGCTCGATCTGTCGCCGGACGCGATCGCGGCCTTGAAGGCATCGATCCCGCCGATGGACTGAGCGCGACGCCCGCATGATCGAGGAGGCCGCATGAGCACGTCGTCCGCCCGAGGGGATGGCACCGCGCGCAGCGGCGGCGAGCGCTCGAGCGCGCGTCCGTCGTCCGCGCATTCGGCGCTGGACTCCGCGCGCGGCGTCGCGAATGCGCAAGAGGCCGCGCCGCTTGCCGCCGCAGACGGGCTCCCGCTGCTGTCGCGCATCGGCAATCGCGGCATGCGCACGCTGCTGCAACCGCTGCTGCCGGCCGCGCCTCGCGTTCCCGCAGCGCATGCGTCCGCGCCCAGAACCTTGCTGGCGAACGCCCTGGAAGAATCCGGAACGCCGCTCGACGCACCGCTACGCGAACGCATGCAGCGAAGCTTTTCCGGAAGCGCGTTGATCGGACGCGCCGCGAGCGCCGCAGCTCGAAGCGATTTGCGGCACGGGCGCATCGACATGGATGCGCACGACAGCGCCGCCGAATCCCAAGCCGCGCGGCATGCGGCGGGTTCTTCGCGCGCCGAAATTCCTGCCGAAATCGCCGACGATGTCTCCACCGACACCGCCTCGGAAACGCCGAACGCCGCAGGCACGCTTCCGGATTTCTCGCGGGTCCGTCTCCACACCGGAATGCGCGGGGCGCAGGCGGCGGGCGCGATGCGCGCGCGCGCGCTCGCGGTCGGCGAACACATCGTGTTCGGCGATGGCCAATACGCGCCGCACTCCGAGGCCGGACGCGCGCTGTTGGCGCACGAACTCACCCATGTGTTGCAGCATCGCGGGTTGTCGACGCCGCGCGTATCGCGTTCGCCGCTGCCGGGCGCCGAAGCGGCGGATCCGCTGCTCGCGACCATCGACACGCGCGATTTCCGCACGCTGTGGACCGCGTTCGAACGCGCGCGCTGGGCCTCGCGAGAGGACGAGGCGCGCGCCCTGGTGCCGGCGCTGATCGCGCGCATGTCCGGCGAAGACGCGCGCAGCCACGCGGGCGAACTCGCGTTTTGGTTGATCGATCGCGGCGAACGCGCGCAGGCGCTGCAGGCGCTGTCGGCGCTCGAAACCGCGTGGTGGGTGGGCTACGCCGCGGGCGATCTTCCGATCGCGGTCTTCGGCGGTTTCGGCATGCCGGTCGGCCCCGAGATGCTGGTCGAACGGGGCGAAAGCGAGGCCTCCGCCGGCCAACACGACACCGCGTACGCGCTGTTGGGCATCGCGCATCTGATGGTGCAGATGTCGCTGGACCGTCTGTATCGGCAGGCCGCGGCCGATCGCGAGCGCGCTGCGGAGCTGGGGCCGGGCGGGGCGTATCTGGCGACCTTCGGCGCGATGCTGCGCGAGGGCGATCTGAACCGGCTGACCCAGTTGCGCACGCGTATTCTCAATGTCTACCCCGCGCTCGTCGCCGCCTCGCGAGACGCGGGCGACGCCGCGACGCAAACCGCGCGAAGCGACGCCGCCGCGCGTTTGGGCGATGCGCTGACGAGCCACTTCACGCTGGCCGAGATGGCCGACGCGAGCGATCTGTCCACGCCGCTCGGCCCCGCAAGTCCGCCGCCGCGCGCGCGCGGTTCGGCGAGCTCGGCGGCATCCGCGACACCGAGCGCTCCCGAGTCGTCGAGCGCTGCCGTCGCCGCGCCCGAGAGCGATGTCGCCGCCGCGGGCGTCGTCGCCGAGACCACGGTGCCGCGCGCCGCCGTCGCGGGGGCCGAGACCGATCGCGTAGTGAACGCGCCGCCGCCGTTCGAGGGCGGCACCGCGCTGGCCTTGCCGGGCAATCATTACGTCGCCGTGCATTCCGAACGTTATGCGGTCTCGGAATCGCTGGCGCGCGCCGTGTCGTGGGCGCAGAACCTGTTCGGCGTGAACAGTTCGGTGGTGGTGCTGCATCTCGACGACGACGGCGTGGCGCGCTATTACGCGGCATCGCTCGACGAGGATATTTCCGATTCGGTCCCTGCCGCGGACCCGATGCGCGCGGTCGCGGTGCCGCTGTCGGTGCCGCTGGTGGCGTTACCGAACCACTACGACATCATGGTGATCCACGTCGGCAACGGCGTCGGGCTGTGGCCCACGCCCGAGCGCAAAGCGGGCTTCGATCGCGCGCTCGCCCTGCAGCAAGCGCGCTCGCCGGGCGTCGCCACGCTGGATCGCGAGCACGTGCGCCGCGAAGTCTTCTCGACGATCGACGCGCTGATGGCCGACGAGGAGGAGAACCGCGAGGAGATCGCGCGGCGGCTCGCGCAGCTCGACGCCACCGCCTTCGCCACGCTGACCGGCGAGCAACGCACGGCGTATCTGGAAGTGCTGCTGCGCGCCTGGACCTATCAGGCCCAGGAACGCGCGGTCGTGGAGATCATGCGCAGCGTGCCGAGCTTGACCGAGCTGCAGGCGATCATCGCGCGATTGCGCGAAGCCGATCTGTGGGAGTCGTTGATCGACGACTTGGACATGGAGCTGTGGTCGCTGCTCACCACCGTCGGCCAGCGTTTCGGCGGCGATGCGCTCACGCTCGGCAATCTCTATCAATTCATGGCCGACGCCGGCCTTTTGAGCATCGGCACGCCGATCCCCGGGCTGAGCATCGGGCCGAACGGCCCCGAGTTCGATGTCGACGTCATCGCCCAGATCGAAGAAGCGGCGAATAGCTTCATTCGTTTCCTCGAAGGCATGTGGGACGCGATCGTCATGCTGATCACGCGTCCCGACCGCGTCGTCGAGGGGCTCGCGCAGCTCACCAAGATGGTTCTGGTGTTCAAACTCGCCGAGTACGGCTACGTGCCGGCGATGGTGATGCGCCAGCAGATCGTCGAGAACATCGGCCGGCAATTGCTCAACGGGTTCAAAGGCGTGGTGGTGCTGGGCGTCGGCGAAGAAGTGCTGCGCCGAATCAAATGGGCCTTGATTTGGGAAGTGGCGTCGATGTTCGTCGGCATCGGCGAAATTCGCGCCGCGATGGGCGCGATGGAAGTCAGCGCGCGGGTCGGGGCGATCGCGCGCTTCCTGCGCATTCTCGGCCTGGCCGGCCGCGCCGCGGAAGGCGAACGCGCGGTCGGCGGGCTCACGCGGTTGGCCGGCATTCTCGGCCGTTCCAGCCGGCTGCTGCGCACCGAAGAAGAAGTGCTGGTGGCGCTATCGCATCTGCCCGACGACGAAGCGGCGCGGTTGGGCCGCGCGCTCGAAGGCGTCGAACTGGGCGAGGGGCTGACGCTCGACGCGCTGCGCGCCGCGCATCCGGAGTTGGCGGAGATCGCGACGAACTCGCTGCAGCGCGCGGAGACGCTGCATCGCCTCGCCGCGAAGATGGGCGGGTTCTCCGACGAAGTCGCGCGCCTGTTCGCGCGCCTTTCGCGCGGCGGCCACAGCGGCGACGAACTTGCGCGCATCGTCGGCCTGATTCCGGAAGGCGAGGGCGAGCGCTTCGCGCGCGTGATCGGCATGATGGACGACGACGCCGCGCTTTCGGGCGCGCGCGGTCTGTCCAATCTGGAATTACTCGCGGCGAGCACGACCCGCATGCAGGCGGTGGAGCGCTACGGGTATCGCGCCATCGACAGCTTGATGGCGTACGCCGAGCACGAAGCGGCCGATCTCGACGGATTGATCGCCGCGCTCGGCCGCGTCGAAGGCGAATTGCCGGAGGTCGGCCGCGCCGATCAGTTCTCGCATTTCGTCGAAGCGGTGGCCGACAGCGACCCCGAAGCCTTGGCGTGGTTGGATCGGCGCGTGCCCGGCGCGCATCCGACGGCGCCGCGGCCTCGCCCCACGACGACCGCGCACGACGCGTCGATTCGCGAATTGGTGGAAGACTACGGCCTGTACTACACCGACGACGAAATGGCGCGCATCACCGCGGACATGCGGTCGAGTCTCGTCGGCAAGACCGACGACGAGGCGATGGCGATGTTCGACGCCTGGGAAGAACAGATGCGTCAGCGCGTGCCGGCCGCCGTCGCCCCGGGCGCCACCGTGTCCGTGGCCGACTACGAAGCGCGCATTCAGCGCTTGCTCGATCGGATGGAACGCCACGGCATGTCGGCCAGCCCGGACGAAGCCGCGGCCGCGATTCGCCAACGCCTCGAAGGCCGCACGCCGGAGGAAGCCGACGCCATCCTGCGCGACCTGGAGCGCGGCGTGGACGTGCGCGAAGATGCCGCCGAATCGGCGCTGCCCCGCACGCGCGGCGGCGACCCCGAAACCCCGACGCAGCCACTGCCGATCGGCCCGCGCGAACCGGCCGGCGGGCGCGTCGTCGACGAGCCACCGCCGGGACCGGTGACGCAGCGGCCGCTCGATACGCCGGTCGCGCCCTCGCGCCCCGCGAGCGGCGGCGCGCGCGTGGAGGTGGGGCCGGACGATATCGCCGCGATGCGCGCGCGCTATCCGAACCTGCATCCGGATCGCGACACCGTTGCGGTGGCGCGCACGGACGTTCCCGGCATGGAGGCGGAATTGTTCGAAGGCGGCTCGCCCGCGGTGCGACGCGATGCGATGCGCGGCGATCGGCCCGGTCGCGCGCCGGGCGGCGGCCGCGACCCGGAGCCCGGTTTGCCCGAACCCGAACTCGGACCGGTGGAATCGCCTTCGCCGAGCGCGCAGTTCCGTCAACACGCCGAAGAAGATCTCGCGAACCGATTCATCGCGCGCGTGCGAGAACTCGGCCTGACCGAGGCGCAGCTCGAAGGCCGCACCTTGGCGATCCATATTTCCAACACCTACGTCTGCCACGCCTGCCGCGGCGGGATTTCGGCGCGTTTCTGGTCCACCTCGGGAACGGTGGAGTCGGGGGTTCTGCGGCAGCTCAGCGAGCGTTATCCCGGCTTGATCATTCGCGTGACCACCGAGGCGCCCGCGACCGCGCCCGCGGCGCAGCGCGGCTTCGTGCTGCTGGGCGGTGTCGCGATATGACGGTGGATGCATGCGCATGGAGCGCCTGAGGCGATGAGCGACTCGAAGCCCAACGCGCGGAACGGCGAGCGCCATTCGAGTCATCGTTCGAGCGATCATTCGAACGATCGCGCGCGCGAGCACTCCGGACAACATTCGAGCCGCAGCGGTCGCGAGACGACGCATGCCGACGCCGATTGCGCTTCGCCCGCGCCGCTGATGTCGCGCATCGGCAACCAAGGCATGCAGATGTTGCTGCAGCCGCTGTTGCCGGCGGGCGCGATCGCGCCCGAGAAAAGCGTCGCAGGCGGCGCGACCGGCGCCGCGCCGACGCCGCCGAGCGCGCCGAGCGCGCCGAACGATGGCGAACCGGCCGGCGCCGCCGAGATCAAACGCACCATGGGGCATCGCTACGGGCAGGATTTCTCGAACGTGCGTCTGCGCACCGACGATGCCGCCGCGCGGCAAGCGCGCACGGCCGGCGCGCGCGCGTACACGCAGGGCGACGAAATCGGCTTCGCGCACGGCGTCTACGACGCGAGCAGCCGGGCAGGGCGGCTCACCCTTGCGCACGAGTTCGCGCATATCGCGCAGCGTCGCGGCGGCAACGTCGGCGATGCGCTGCCGGCGATGCCGAATGCCGCGATGGCCGAGCGGCAAGCGGCGCGCGCGGCGGCGTCGGTCGAACGCGGCGGCCAACCGCGCGTCTCCGCCTACGGCGGCCGAGAAACGCTCTACGATGACGGCAAAAACGAGATCGGCCTTCAGAGCGAGGACGACAAGCTGCTGTTCGATACCGTGACCAAAATGCTGGAGACCTTGCCCGACGGTGCGCAGCGTCAAGGCATGATCGTGTTTCTGGTCGGTTTGGCGATGAAGCCCGGACCGGTCAACGGCGATGCGACCCAGCGTTTGATCGACGTGCTCAAAGGCGAGCCGGTCAAGAATTTCAGCGACCATTACTACGCCGTCGGCGCATTGAAAGACTGGTTGTCGAAGGATGCGTATCGAGTTTACGACTTCCTGCTCTACGGCCGCTTCTATTTCGCCGATCACAGCAAGGACGAGATCGGAAGCGAGGCGGTGCAAGGCGCGTTCCAGCGCTGGCTGGAGGACGGCAAAGGCACGTGGTGCATCGCGTATCTGAAACGGAAAATCAACGGCCAAGACCCGCTGCAGGCGAATCTCGCGGCCCGGATCGTCGCCGATTTGCTGGAGCGCGAGGGCACGCCGGACGCGAAGAAGCATCAGGCCAATTACGCCGCGCTGCGCAGCATGGCCCGCGAGAACGGCTGGGAGTCCTTCGGCGCGCTCGGGCGCGCCTCCGCCACCCCGCGCATTTTCTCGGCGCTCGCCGCCATGCGTCAGGAAGCGGTGGTCATGGAGCGCACGGTCAGGCTCGGCCCGATCGCCGATCCGTTCGAGGACACCGATGTCGGGCTGTTGAACGGCATCATCGGCGGCTTGAACGCCAGGGGCGATTTGACCCGCCCCAGCGCATCGGGCGACCCGATCCGCATTTTCACCGCGGAGAACAGGGAAGAAACCGAACACGCGCTGCTGTCGAAGTCCACGCAGGCGACGACCGACTGGCTGCAGGACATGGCCAAGGCGTACACCATCGCCGCGGACGCCGGCGCCAAAATCCAAGCTCGGATCGAAGCGCTGCACCAAAACGCCGAAGCGCTCGATCAATTTCTCGGCAGCGAAGCGGCGAGCGTCAGCGACGAGCGTTTGGCGCTGTTCGATCTGCGGCACGAGTACATCGTCGAATGGCTCTCGATCACCGGCACGACCTTCGGCGGCGGCAGCTTCGGATTGGCCGCGAGCTACCAAGCCCGACTGGACATGGTCGACCGCAAGTTCGAGGAATTCGATCAGGTCTTGGCGGTCCGCAAGTTCAAAACCACGCGCGAGCGCTTCAAGGAGTATTCGCGCATCTGGAACGACGGCGTCGAGGCGTATTCGAACGCTTCTGGATTGGCTAACCAATTCTATTTCGACATGAAGCGCACGCTCGCCGCCGAACGCGAAAGTATCGCGGACCGCATGGCGACCGGGTTCTCGACGACTATGGGCGGGGTCACCGTCAGGTTGGCGCCGTCGGACGACTATATCCCGACCGATCTGCGGATGGTCTCGCGCCTCGCGCAGGACACCAGTCTGTTCGGCCTGCAGTCCGCGCTGTTCTTGGTCTACGCCAGCAGCCTCAGCGTCGAGTCCATGATGCTGAAAGCCGATGTCGGCTCGTCCGCGTTCCAACGCAAACTGTCGAAACGATTGACCGACATGCGCGTCGAGCTGCGCGGCTTCTGGGATTCCGCCGAATTCGAGAAATTCATCGCCAAGACCGGCGAGTACGAGAGCGCGCTGAAGGAAGTGGTCAACGAGATCAAGGATCGCGCGAAGCTCGATCTGCTGATCAATCTGGCGATCACGCTGGTCGCGGCCTTGGCGACTTCCGGCGCGGCGCTCGCGGTGCGCGTCGCCGCGGTCTCGGAAACGATCGCGCTGGCGCGCACCGCGCGCGCGATCTCTTCGGCGTCGCTATTGTTCGAAGCGGGAGTGTTCACCGCCAGCGAACTGACCATGCGCAGCCTCGTGTTCGGCAAGGACATCACCGCCGCCGGCGCGATCAAATCCGCGGCGACCAATCTCGCCTTCATGGGCGCGATGAAGCTCGTCGGCAAATTCGCCGAGCCGCTGGCCAAGGGCAGCCGTCTGCGCCAACTCGCGATGGGGCATTTGGTCGGCTTCGCGGGCGTCTCCGCGGTGTCGGCGACGCTCACCCGAATCGAGACCGGACAGTGGCCGGAAGACACCGCGTTCTTCCTCGCGCAAACCGCCGCGACCTATCTGCTGATCGCAGGCGTGCAGCACGGCTTCAATACGCTGATCGCGACGCCCGCCTTGGAAACCGCCGCGCGCGCCCGCCTGCAGAGTTTGAAAACCGGCAACGAGGCTTTGTACCGCACGCTGCGCGAGAAGGTCGACAGCGGCAATCTGACGGTGGCGGAATTCGAGGCGCTCAAAGCCGAGCGCATCCGCTTGCTGGAAGAGACCAAGGCGATCGCCAAGGTCTTGAAAGAGGGCGGTGCGATCAATGCGACCGAATTGGCGGCGATCGAAAAAATGGCCGGCGGCGCGATGGCGGATGCGACCGGCGCGACGTTCCCGCTGGCGGGCACCGGCGCGGTGGAACCGACGATCAAAGCGTTGCCGGCGCCGGATTCCGTGATCGAACTGACGCGCGTGGGCGATACCGACACGTATTACTACGACCCGAGCAAACCCAGCGCCAACATCGATGCGATGCTGACGCGCTATACCGAGAAGGGCTTCACCGTCGAAGGCAACAGTGGACTGCGGCGCGTCGTCGATCCCACCGGTCGGACGCGGTTCTTGCTCACCGGCACACCGATCGCCTCGCCGAGACTGTTGCCGGAAGGTAAACCCGGCCCGGGCAGCGAGAGCCTCGGCCAATTGGAGCGCGCGACCGGTTTGAGCGGACCGACGCTGCAGCCGATTCGGGATGCGCTCGCTCGGGTGCATCCCGAGCTGGAAGCGAAAGTCAAAGCGCAATGCGCGGAGGAAAGGGATGCGATCCGAACGCTGTCGATGTTCGCGCAATACTCCGGCACCCTCCAGCCGGGCTGGTCCACCAACGCCGTGTTCGGCGTGATCGAAGCGGCGAAGTTCGAAAACGCGATTCCCAACAGCGCGATCCACCGCCTGTTCTTGAGCGTCGATCCGGCGAAATTGCCGAAACTGTTCTCCGACTACTACGACATCTCCAACAGCAAGAAGGTGAAGAGCATCGCGCCGTACGTGATCGCCGACGATCTCTTGCCGAAGAACAGCCTGCTGTTGATTTCCGCCGCGCGCGAGCTTCAGGCCTCCGGGGTCGAGCTGCCGACCGAGATGGATCTGCGGTCCTCGCGCGGCTTGTTGCGTCAGGTCGAAAAGATGCCCGGCGGTTGGAAGGCCTGGTTGATGGCGATCGCCACGACGAAACGTCTGGAATCCCTGCGCGCGGCGAGCGGTCTGGTCGATCCGCGGGTGACGATGCCGACCAACGTCACCGAATTGCTGGCCGAGATTTCCGCCGACCTCCGCCCCGGTCTCAGTCCGCTGAACGGCACCGACGGCGAGGCCTTCGTGAAAGAGCTCGAAGCGCAGACCGGCGCCGGAAAGTTCGCCGACGCCGGCCAGCGTTTCCGCTTCGTCGCCCTGGTCGATAAACTGCGCACCCACGTGTCCTTGCTCCAGCAAGGCATGAATCTCGAACACGGCAAGTGGGAGAATATCGTCGGCGACGCCAACGAAGTTCGGCAGATCGCGACGACGCTGCTGCGGGGCTACACCATCGAAGGCATCGACCAGAACGCCGGCCCGAAAGCGCCGCTGCCGAACGTGGATCTGCGCGACGTGCCGCTGCCCGGCGGCGGCAAAGTGCTCAACGCGACCGATCAGAACGAGGTGCATATCGATCTGCTGCTGAGCGACGCCGCCGGCAATCTGATCGCGATGGAACTGACCACCAAGGAATTGGGTCTGCCGCAGGAATTCGCGGCGCTGGATCCGCAAAACAGCGCCTACGGCAGCGACATCGATTGGCAGACGGCCGAGGCGAACAAGTCCAAGGCCAACGTCCGCAAGTTCATGCAAATGGTGAAAATCTACCAGTTGAACAAGGTGGCGGTCGGGCTCGCGAGCGCCTGGAGCGGCAAAGCCGTCAATCCCGCTTCGATGCGAATCCGCGCCGGCGATTTCACCGTCCCGGCCGCGCGCGCGATCGAAGCGCTCGGGTTCGTGATGGAATTGAACGACGGCACGGCGCAGACCGCCGCCCAAATCGAAGCGCGCAAGAAAACCCGCTAGGCAAGACCTACTAGGCAAGGCCCGCGTCGCGTCACCCCGCCGCGAAGCGGACGCTCGACCGCCGGACCAAGGCCGAGCGTCGACCGTCTCCTGCGTTGACCGCCTCGATGCCGCGATGGACAATCCCTCCATAGGACGCTACCGACGTACGAACCAGGACAGCGATGCGCGTTTTTGCGATTTCGGACATTCATGTCGACTACGACGTCAACATGCGCTGGGTGCATGGCCTGTCCAGCGCCGACTATCGCGATGACTTGTTGATCCTCGCCGGGGACGTCACCCATCGCCCGCGATTGCTGGCCGAGTGCATCGGCGCGTTCGCGCACCGTTTCGCCCAAGTCCTGTTCGTGCCGGGCAATCACGATCTCTGGGTGCTGGGCGAGTCGCCCGAGAAGCACTCCCTGCATAAGTTCCGCGAGGTGGCCGACATCGCCCGCGACTGCGGCGCCTCGATGGCGCCTTACGTTCGCGAACGCACGGCGATCGTGCCCTTGTTGGGCTGGTACGACTACTCCTTCGGCGAACCGACCGATGAGCTGCTGCAGATGTGGGCCGATTTCCGCGCGTGCCGTTGGCCGGGCAACGACGGGCCGGCCGAGATCGCGGGGATGTTCGCGCGAATGAACGTCGACCCGCCCGGCGGCGAACCGCGACGGACGATCACCTTCTCGCATTTCTTGCCGCGAATCGATCTGGTGCCGCTGTACGTGCCGCGCAAACACCGGGCGCTCGACCCGGTCCTCGGTTCGGTGCGGATCGAGGAGCAGTTGCGACGGTTCGCGCCGGAGATTCATGTGTACGGCCACAGCCACATCAACCGTTCGGTCCGCATCGGCGGCGTGCGCTACGTCAACAACGCCTTCGGTTATCCGCAGGAGTCGGCGATCGCGGCCAAGCGCCTGCTGTGCATCGACGAGATCTAGAGGAACCGCGATGAGCGCAAGCCGAAGCGAAGAGCCGCCCGACCGGACCGGTCCCGTCGACGCCGCGGGGGGCGATCCTTTGGGAGATCAAGGGCGCTCATCCGAAGAACGGATGCCTGAAGACCGCCCCCTCGACGATGGCGTCATCGATCTGTGGCTTTCGTATTACGACGACGCCGCCGACGCGTCGCTCGCGGCGGCGATGCGCGCGCTGTTGACCGACGACGAACGGGCGCAGGAACCGCGGTTTTATTTCGCCGACGACCGTCGGCGGTATTTGGTGACCCGCGCGCTGGTGCGCACGGTGCTGTCGCGCTACGCGCCGTTGGCGCCCGAGGCGTGGCGGTTCGCGAAGAACGACTACGGCCGCCCCGAAATCGCGCCGGACATTCTGATCGCGCACCCGCAGGCGGCGGATCTTCGCTTCAACGTCTCGCACACGCGCGGTTTGATCGCGCTCGCGGTGGTGCGGGGGCGCGAGATCGGCGTGGATGTCGAGCACCTCCGCGTGCGCGCCGTATCGCTGGGGATCGCGGATCGCTTCTTCGCGCCGGACGAAGTGGTCGCCTTGGCGCAGGTGCCCGAGCATGCGCAGCAGGAGCGCTTCTTCGAGTACTGGACCTTCAAAGAGTCCTATATCAAAGCGCGCGGCATGGGCCTCTCGCTGCCGTTGGACGGGTTCAGTTTCCACTACCCGCGCGACGACGCCGTGCGGATCGCGATCCGCGACGATCTGAGCGACGTTCCGGAGCGCTGGCGATTCTGGCAATGCCGGCCGACGGAGGACTATCTGCTGGCGCTCTGCGCCGAACGCCGCGATGGGCCGGCGCCGGTCGTGCGCATGCGGCGCGTAGTGCCGTTATCGAGCGACTCGGTCGTGACCGCCGCGTTCACGCGCCGCTCCGACGACGACGCGGATTGATCGAACGCGACGCGGCGGCGCGGGCCGTTGCGCGTCAGTCCTTCGCGTTGAGGAACATGCGCATGAATCGTTGCGCGATGGTCGGATCCAGACCGTAACGCGCCGGGTCCACCGCCATACGCTGCGCGATCCGCGCGACCTTGGCGTATTCCTCCGGGTGATGCGCGCAGTGCTGCAGCAATTGCCGAGTCTGTTGTTCGAGTTCGGCGTTCGCGGCCAGCCATCGCGGGTCGAGGCGGGGGAGGCGAGAGAAGACCTCGGACGGCATGCTTTCGCCCTGCCATTGAAAACGCAGCGCGCTGCCGTTATGACGGGCGACCAGCGGGAGCGGCTCGCCCGCGCTGCGCTTCGCTTCGGGCAAGAATTGCAGCCCCTGTTTCCAATGCGTGCCGTCGCCGTCCGGTGCGTTGGACAACACGGCCGTAGCGTCCATGCGCAGATCGAACCAGAACAGGATCGCGCCGACCGTGCCGTCCGCGGTCGCGACGGGCGTCAATGCGCGTTCTTGCGGTTCCGGACCGGCGGTCGCGAAATCGAATTCGAACACATCGAACGGCGCGCTCAGCGGCCGATAGTCCAGCGTTCTCGCATCGACGTTCGCGAATTCCGGCGATGCGAGGTACGGGTTCAGCAACGATGCGTCGACATCGAGCAGCCGATCCAGACGATACTCGACCGCCATGGCGCGCAAGGTCGCGCCCATCGGCAGGAACCGCGCATCGGCGGTCAGCAAATGTTCGCGCGCATAGTGCAGAAAATGCAGCACACCTTCGCCGATCAAGCTGCAATCGAACAACTCGAACAGCGCCAGGTCCGCGCGTTCGGGCATATCCGACGGAATTCGCAGCGAACGGCATTCTTTTTCGATCAACGACACGCGATCGGCATAGCCGTTCGCGGCGAGCGTTTCGCGACCGGCCGCGGCGATTCCCGGCTGCTGTTCGCAGCCGATCACGCGCGCTGCGCCCGCATCGGCCGCGAGCATCGACAGCAGCCCGCAGCCCGCGCCGATATCCAACGCCAGTCGCACCGGAGCGGCGCCGATCGAACGGCGTAGGGCTTCGCGATACGCCGCGTTCCTGCGCGTATCGCCCAGCATCGGCACGTACCAAGAGGGGAGGCCTTGCGCATGCGGCCGGGACGGCGACGGGACGGTGCGCGCATGCAGCCGAGTTTCGTGCGCTTCGATCCGCAGCGCGACATCGTCGCCGGCGCGCACCGCGACGCCGTTCGCGTCGTATACCGCTGGACGCAAGCAGCGCAATGCGCTGTCGGGGCCGCTGTCGATCGCGACGTCGCCCAAGCGCAGCTCGAACCAAACCAGAATCGCGTCGATCCGCCCGTCGCGCAGCGCGGGCAGCGCGAGATCCCACGCGGTTTCTTCGAATGCGGCGAACTCGATCCTGCCGACGCACGTCGGCGCGGTCATCGGCTCCCAGAGCTCGGCATCGAGATCGAGCGGCTGCGGATAGGCGCTCCAGCGCAGCCGGTCGACGGCATCCAAGGCGAACGGCCGCGCGCCGTCGTCGGGATAGCGCCATCGCACCGCCATCGCGAACAAAACGGCGCGCGCCGGCAGCACCTCCGGCGTCGGGTGCCGACGCACCGCACGGACGATGCCCGTGCCCAACAGCGTGTGATCGATCTGCGGGAACGCCAGCACATCGCACGGCGCGCCGGCATCCTCGTCGGCGCGTTCCTGGTCGGCGCGTCCCTGATCGACGCGCTCCTGATCGACGCGTTCCTGCGAACCGGGCGCGCCGCTCGGCGCGGCGATGTCCACGGCCCGGGCGAATTCTTCGAACGACGCGCGCCGCTCGTCTTCGCTCCAATCGCGGATCGCGTCGCCGTAGCGCGCATGCCAGGGGCCGATGAAATGCTTCTGCACCATGCCGGTCGCGATTCGCGCATCGAGCGGATAACGCTCGTCGCAGAGGACATGCGCAGCGCCGTGCCGATGCGCGCAGAGCGCCAACACACCGAGTTCGCTGCCGACGAAACGCACCCGCTGACCCGCGGTGGCGGCCAGCGCTCGATTCCACGCATCGCGCCAGAGCGGGTCCTGCAGACGAGCGATCGCGTTGCGCGGCGAACTTTGACCGCTGTAGCGCCATAGATGACGCGCGATCCCATCGATCCGAAACGCCTCCGCATCGGCGGGCATGGTGGGATCGTCGCGGACGGCCGGATCGAAACGGATTTCGGGCGGCGGCGGCGTTTCGATTCGCATCGGCTCCGCATCCGGATCGAGCGTTCGTCGCAGCGCGTCGGCTTTACGTAACTCGCTTTCGAGCCGTCGAACGGCCTCGGCCGACGCCGAGTCGGACGCATCGACGGCCGCGATGCGGTACAACGGCAATGCGCGTTCGGCGTCGCCCATCGCTTCATGCGCCTGCGCCGCGATACGCGCCGCTTCGGGATCGGACGGGGAGGCGGCGAGAAGCCGCGTCGCGTCGTCCAGCGCCTCCGCGTAACGAGCGAGCCGTAACCGCAGCCCGGCCCGTGCGGCGCGCGAACGCAGACGCTCGGGCACCGCGTCCACCGCGCAATCGCGATAGAACAACGCCTCTTCGAGACGCCCGTCGCGCTCGCTGCGCGCCGCCATCTCTTCCAGCAAAGGCAACGCTTGTCGCATCGCCTCCTGCGGTACGCGCGCCAAGGCCTCGCGCATGCGTTGCGTCTCGCCCGACGCGAGCGCCGCGCTCAGTTCCCGACTCCAATCGCTCATCGGCGCACCGTCGTTTCGGATCGGCGACCGCGGCTCATGCCGCCAACGCCGATAGCGTCGAGAGGTTCCTCGCATCCTGACCGTAGGGCGTCAGGATCGGATGCGTCGACGACGACGTATCGTCGGGCAGCGCGTATTTCGCGAAGGTCGCCATCGTTCCGGAGGGGCCGACATCGATATAGCGCCATGCGCCCTTGGATTCGAGATGGCGTACCGTGTCTTGGAACCGGATCGGGTGCCGCACCACGTGCCAGAAATAATCGGGCGGGAGCGCCGGGCCGACCGGACCGCCCCGGTCGCAGCACAGGATCGGCAGCGACGCCGGACGCAGCGAAAGCCCCGCGATCGAATCCAGAAAACGCTCGCGCGCGCTGTCGACCCAGCGCGAGTGGAACGCGAACGACACGGCGAGCCGCTGATGGGTGATGCCGCGGCGCTTGAGCTCGGCGTCGATCGCGTCTAAATCCGCGCGCGTGGCCGAAACGCCGAAATGCTTATCGAAGTTGATCGCCGCCAATTCGCTCGCGCCGTGCAGGAAGGGTTCGCGATCGAAGATCTCGGGCTCGGCCAGTACGGCGGTCATGCCGCCGGGCTCGCAAGTGGATTCGAAGGCGCGCGCCTGCGCGACGACCGCGGCCATCGCGTCTTCTTCGCTCAAACAACCGGCCACCGTCGCCGCGGCGAACGACCCCAGACTCGACCCGAGTACCGCGTCCGGCACGATGCCCGACTCGATCAGACGCAAGGCCAGCGCGTATTCGGTCATGAAAATCGCGGGATGCGTCGCCAGGGTTCGGTCGAAGACATCGCCCTTGGCGCCGTTGTGGGTCGTCTCCAGTACGTCGAGCCCGGATAGCGTTTTGGCCAGAGCGGCGAGGCGAAGCATGTGGCGACGGAACTGCGGGTCGCTCTCGAACAGCGGCTTCCCCATCTGGTGGTACTGCGATCCTTGCCCCGAAAACATGAAGACGTTCTTGTCGGGATGCATCCGGCGGCCTCTGACTTCCATGCGTGCGGCGCCAGATGGTAGCACTCGCATCCGCGATGCGATCCAGGCGAGAAACGCATGGTTCGCGCAGAGACTGGGATGAAACCGATTTCAGGTCGTCGCGCAATAAGAATGAAATGCATTTCAAACAGGGTTGCGCATGGCGTTCGTCGCAAGATTTGCGATTGCCGCGCATCACGATACTGTTGCGGCGATGTAAAGAATACGTCGGTTCGGCGCCTTATGCGGATGGAAATGTCGCCTAATGCGCGGTTTTCGATGTTTTTTGGTGCGCCGAAAGCGTTTGCATCGCCGCTGGCGAATCGATGCCGACTCGCTCTCCCGGCTATCGATCGGAATTCGCGGGAAGGAAGCCTTCGCATACGCCGCTAAAAAGGCGGGATATCGTTTGACGTCGGCGAAACCGGGTTGTTATGTTACGGTCATTCGTATTGGCTATCGTATCGATAGCAGCCAAAGACCGGAAGCATCGGGGAATCTCGCACGGATTCGCGTGCGGGACGGCGCTTCGGGGTGGCCGCTGGGTCAGGAGTTCGACGTTAAGGACACTTAGGAGCTTAAGTGGTGAGCGAGGTCAAGGAGGCGCCATGGCTTGTGTTACGGACGAGGAGTCGGCACGAAAGCGCCGTCGAACAGAGCCTGCGCCAGAAGCAAATCCGCGCGTACCTGCCTAAGCGTAAAGTGGTTCGTCGTTCGCGCGGACAAAAGCGCGTCGTCGAGCTGCCGCTGTTTCCCGGTTACGTGTTCGTGCAACCGGACCCGAACCAGTACGAAAACATGCGTTATATCCGCGGTTCCTGCGGCCTTATTCTGTGCGGAAATCGACCTGCGACAATGCCCGAAAACGATTTGCAAGCGGTCAAGATCATCGTCGAAAGCGGCGCGGAAATCGCCGTGGATCAGGCCTTGATTCCAGGCCGTCGCGTCAAAGTCATTTCCGGCCCGTTCGCGGGCGCTATGGGCGAGTTGATCCGCGTCAAGAGCGGCGAGCGACTGATCATCAATGCGCATTTATTGAGCAGCAGTCTGAGCGTCGAAGTGGATATCTCGATGGTGGAACTGATCTAGAGAGCGAGACGAGCGGTGCTGCGGACGCATCGAAAGTCTTGCGATCGACATGCGTTGCGTTTCGCTCAACAAGCGTTCGATTTTCTTGACTGCGCTGTCATCGGCGGCGCGTCGCTCGAAGATCGATGCGAAGGTTTGACCCGTTTTTTGCGTCGTGTTAGCTTAAACAAAGGGATGTATTTCGCCGCGATGACGTCGATACGTTGTTGAGGCCGTATCATCCGAAGCGGTAAGCCAATCGTAGAGTCGATCGAGAATGGACGAGTGATGCGCAGGATTGCGACATGACAGGGCGGAGCCTTTCCCGAAATTCGCCTCCGACGCATGGAGGCACTTCCTAACGCGATTGGCATCGGTCCGCGATTCATGGATCGAACGCATCGAATCGTTTCGCGCCGAATCCGCACGCTTTTACAGAATTTTCTGCCGGATTTTCGCGCCAACCTCGCGAAACCCCTTGGTGGTTCATTCGTCGCGCGCGCCGAGTCGCGTCCGGTGCGGATGACGCTCGACGTTGTCGCGCATGCGTGTCGAGAATCGAACGACATCCTGGAATCGCGGCGGCGTGTCCGCGATCGTCTTCGAGGTTGCGCGCGCGGTTGGCTGGTAGCTGTCTGTTGTTGGAATCGATGAGATCGATCTCATCGGCGCCCTCGGTTTCATCGGATCGAAAGAGCGGAGGGCGCGGCCTTCGCGCCGAATAGAGCGGGCGGTGGCGCGACGGAAGCGCACGTGGTGCAGCGTCAAACGGCATCGGAAGCTTCGACGCCGCGAACCGAAAAGCGGCGAAGCAGGAAGAGCGACATCGAAGTCAGGAATGCGCAGGGATACCATGCACGATCAGGAACGATTGCAGGACCAGACCGAGTCTTATCTGAAGGCGATGATCGCTGGCGCCTCCAATGGGCTCGCCGCCGATTTCGATGCGTCGCTGCCGTTCGGCGAATTGGGCGTCGATTCGTTTCGCGTGCTGAAGATCATCAAGGATTTGGAAGCCGATTTCGGCACCTTGCCGAAAACGCTGCTGTTCGAGAATTTCAACGTCGAATCGCTCGCGCGCTATTTCGTGCGGAAGCATTCTGCGACGTTGACGGCCAAGTTCGGCTCGCCGTCGGTCGACGAAGCAGCCGAGGCGCCAAAGACGGTCGCTCGGGTATCCGCGTCGTCATCGGCCTCCGCGCCTGCGCACGCGCAGACGGCCGCGCCGAAGCGGTCGCCGTCCTCTGCGGTCGCCACTTCCGCGCCAGCGCGCGCGGAAAAATCTTCCCCGCTCGTCCCCCCGATGCGGACGGTCACGCAACCGCCGGCGTCATCGGCGAGCGTCGCGTCGCCGCTGCGCTTGCTCGAAGCGGATCTGCCGCACTATCCGGAATTGCGGTCGCAGCTCGAAGCCCTGTACGCGCGCTACAGCAACGAGGGCTGCGTTTCGCGCGGGACGCGCATCATCGCGCCGAATCTCTTCGTCGGCGGCGCGCGTCGCGGCTACTTCAATTACGGCCGCAGCGGCGACGCGATGCTGATTTACGCCTACACCGGGCCGGCCGATTATTTCGACGAGTTGGCGGCCGAGACTTTGGCCCATTGCCGTGCGCATGGATTGCGGCTCAATCTCTTCACCGATGTGGAGATCGGCGCGGTCGCGGGCTGCGCGTTCTCCGCCACCGCGTTCGGCGCCCTGCAGCGGGTTCACGCCCTGCGCGAATTCAGCCTGGAAGGCGGCGCGATGCGGCGCCTGCGCTATCAAGTCGGCAAATTCGAGAAGGCCGGCGCCTGCCGCACCGTCGAATACGCTCGCGGCGCGGATGCGCGAACCGATCGCGACATCGTCGATGTGATCGACCGGTGGTGCGAGACCAAGCCGATGGTCAATCCGCTGATCGGAATCGTGCGCGAGGAGATTCTGGCCGGGTCTCTGCATCCGCAGCATCGTGTGTTTCTGACGTATCTCGACGATGTTCTGCAAAACGTCATTCTGATCTCCAAGATGGGGCCGGAATTGAACGGCTACCTGATGGATTTGGAGTTCTACCCGCGCGAAATGCCGCTGGGCGGATTGGAATACGCGATCGTCCGCATCATCGAAACCCTCGCCGCCGAAGGCTGCGACATGCTCAGCCTGGGCGGCACCTACGGCGTGCGCCTGACCGGCTCGTCCAATCCTGACCCGAACGTCGATCGGGTGCTGGACGATCTGCATCGGCAGGGCATTTTCAACGACGAAGGCAATCTCCAGTTCAAGAATAAATTCCGGCCGGAGAACCGCACGATTTATCTGTGCCGTCCGGTCGAAGACGCGAGCGCCGACAATGTGGTCGATCTGATCATGATGATCGCCGACCCGAACCGGCAGACGCCCGATATCGAACATCACAATGCGGCCGCGGTTCTCGCGTCCGTCGGCGCGCCGGCATCGACGCCGGGTCCGATCATGGCGCAAGTCGTTCCCCTCGGCGCCTCGACGCCGGAAGAACGCGCCCGAGAGGCCTCGCTCGCCGAGGCCGGCTACGACCCCCTGGCGCTCGCGGACGAGGATGTCGAATACGATCTCAAGACCGACTCGTGGGCGCAGTTGCGCACGCCGTACGTGGCGCAGCGCATGCAGCGCCTGCGCACGCAATTGCAACAGCCGGCGGATCTGACCGACAGCCTGCGCGCGATCTTCCCGTTCCGCCATTTCGCCATCGCCGAATCGGGCCGCGCCGCCGACCACCTGTTCTGTCGCGCTTGGCCGAAGAAAGGATTGGTGCCGCAGAATTTGCTGTTCCCGAGCTGTCTTTACCATCAGATCGACAAAGGCTTCGAACCGCTCGAACTGCCGCATCCGTCGCTGTTCGCGTCGCAGACGGAGCCCGACGATCGCGGCGAACCGGATTGGGAGCGCCTGCGGGCGTTGGTCGCCGAGCGCGCCGGCGAGATCGCCTACGTCTGCATCGAAGTGTGCGACAACGCCGCCGGCGGCCATCCCGTGTCGCTGGCTCGGCTGCGCGGCTTGCGCGAATTTCTCCGCGCCCACGATGTGGCGTTGGTCGTCGACGCGACTCGAATTCTCGAAAACGCGCGCGCGCTGATCCAGCGCGATCCCGAGTGCGCAGGCAGGTCGTTGTGGGACGTGGCGCGCGATGTGCTGGCGCAGGCGGATGCCGCGATCGGCAGTCTGGCGAAGGATTTCTGCGTCGATCGCGGCGGCATCGTCGCCACCAACGACGAGCGCCTCGCGCGGGAACTGTCGCGCCTGCAGCAGCAGGACGGAAGCGGTTTGGATGCGATCGACCGCAAACTGCTGGCTTTGGCGCTGCAGGATCGCGGCCGCATCGAGAGCCAGGTGGTCCGTCGCATGGAGGCCGCCTCGGCCCTCTGGCGCGCGCTCAAGAACGCCGGCCTGCCGGTCTACGGCCCTCCGGGCGCGCATTGCGTGCTGATCGAGGTCGGGCGCATCGCCGCATTGCAAGGGTTGTCGAATCCGGTCGCCTCGTTCCTCGCGTGGCTGTATCGCAGCACCGGCATTCGCGCCGGGGCGCACAGCGTCGGCATGCAGCGAGGCACGACGATCAACGATCTGGTCCGCATCGCGGTGCCGGTCGGTTTGAAGCCCGAGGCGATCGATGAGATCGCCGCGCGCATGGCGCGCATGCTCGCTGCGCCTCGCGATATTCCGGACCTCGTACGGGCGATGGTCGAAGCCGAGAGCGAAGGCGAGACGCGTCTTCGCTACGCGCTGCAGGGCTGGCGCTCGCCCTCTGCGCATCGGGATGCCGGCGCGACCACCGCCCTCATCGACCTCGCTGCGTCGCCTTCCGAGAGCGCACCTTCCGAGAGCGAGCCCCCCACCGCTTACGCGGGAGACACCATGCCTTCTGTGTCGCAGAACGCGCACGCCGCGCATGCCGGCGGCGGCTTCGCCGCGGATGCGCCGATCGAGATCGCCATCGTCGGTATGGCCGGGCGCTACCCGAAAGCCGCGGATTTGCGCGAATTCTGGCGGAATTTGCGCGATGGTCGCGATTGCGTCGGGCCGCTGCCCGAAGAGCGCATGGCCCAGCGCGCGCGCAACGAATACACCATGGATTACCGCGGCGGTTTCATCGACGCGGTCGACCGTTTCGACTCGTTGTTCTTCAACATCTCGCCGCGCGAGGCCGAGATTCTGGATCCGCAAGAGCGGTTGTTCCTCGAAGTGGCGTGGGAGGCGCTGGAGGACGCGGGTTATTACCCGGAGAACTTGGCGCCCGAAGGCGCACCCCGACAAGTCGGCGTCTTCGTCGGCGCGGTCTGGGCGATGTATCAGATCCTTGGCGTCGAGGAAAAACTGGCCGGGCGGAACGTCAGCCCGAACTCGTTCCTCTGGAGCGTGGCGAATCGCGTGTCGTTCTGGATGAACCTGACCGGCCCCAGTCTGACCGTCGATACCGCCTGTTCTTCCAGTCTTACCGCGCTTTACCTCGCCTGCGAAGCGATCCGTCGCGGGGACTGCAGCAGCGCCATCGTCGGCGGGGTCAATCTCGATCTGCATCAAACCAAATTCGATATCAACTGGGCGGGCGGGGCGCTGTCGCCAGACGGCGTCTGCCGCAGTTTCGGCGCGGACGCGAACGGCTATGTCGCCGGCGAAGGCGTCGGCGCGATTTTCGTCAAGCCCTTGTCGCAGGCGATCGCGGATCACGATCACGTCTACGCGGTGATCCGCAGCGCGACCTCGAACCATGGCGGACGCACCAGCGGCTACACGGTTCCCAATCCGAAGGCGCAGGGCGAATTGGTGAGCGCCGCATTGGCGCGCGCCGGCGTGGATGCGCGCAGCATCGGCTATATCGAGGCGCACGGCACGGGCACCGAACTCGGCGATCCGGTCGAAATTTCCGGGCTCTGCGCGGCGTTCGAGCACTCGAACGTTCCCAACGGCCATTGCGCCATCGGTTCGGTCAAAACCAATATCGGCCATCTCGAAGCGGCCGCCGGTCTCGTCGGCGTTTGCAAGGCGGCGCTGCAGATGCGCCACCGCGAACTGGTGCCCTCGCTGCACTCGGCGCGATCGAATCCGCATATCGACTTCGAATCGACGCCGTTCCGCGTGCAGCAACGCCTGGAGCCTTGGCGCGCATTCGAAACGAACGGGGTGCGCATGCCTTTGCGCGCGGGCATCAGTTCGTTCGGCGCCGGCGGCGCGAACGCGCACGTGGTGATCGAAGAGGCCTCGTTGCCGGCCTCCGCGGAGGCGCTGCCTCGCGGAGGTACGGTGTTCCCGCTGTCCGCGCGCAACGACGATCAACTCCGCGACGTCGCGAAGCGTCTGCGTCGTCATCTGGAGGGCGAGGGCGCGCAGCAATCGCTGTGCGATATCGCCTTCACCCTACAGAGCGGGCGCAAGTCGTTCGATTGCCGGGTCGCGATCGTCGCCGACGGCCGCCACGATTTGATCGAAAAGCTCTCGTGCTTCATCGAAGGGCGTCGTCACGACGATGTGCTGACCGGCAACGTTCGCAACGCCGACGGCATCACGCGACTGCTCAGCCGCGCCGAGAAGGAACAGTTCGTCGCGCTGTTGTCGCAGAGCCGCGAACCGCACAAGCTGGCGCAATTGTGGCTGGACGGCTTGCTCTCCGATTGCCGCGGCATGCTGCGGGTTCCCGCGCGTCGCGCGTCGTTGCCGACGTATCCCTTCGCCGATAAACGTCATTGGATCGGCAGCCCCCGCGTCGGCGCGTCGTCCTCGACGCCGGCCCTGCGCGCAGGCATGCATCCGCTGATCGACAGCAACGAATCCACGTTCCAGCGCCAGTTGTTCCGCAAACGCTTCCGCGCCCAGGAATTCTTCCTGCGCGACCACGTGGTCTCGAACGTGCCGACGCTGCCGGGCACCGCCTATTTGGAGATGGCGCGCGTGGCCGGCGAAGCCGCCGCCGGACGCAAAGTCCGCAAGCTGCGCAACATCACGTGGATCAGCCCGCTGACCGCCGAAGACGCGGCGCCGACCGATGCGATCATCGAATTGAAACCCGCCGCCGACGCGGTCGCTTTCGAGGTGTTCGCCGATGGCCAAGACGGACGCCGCCGGGTGTTCGCGCAGGGCAAATTGATCTACGACGCGCCCGATGCCGCCGCGCCTCCCGCCGAATATATCGATCTGGCCGCGATTCGCGCCCGCTGCGCGAAAGTCGTCGACGGGCGAGACGCTTACCCGCTCTTCAAGTCGGTCGGGATGGCGTACGGCCCGAGCTTCCAAGTGCTGCAGGAAGTCTTCAAGAACCAGGACGAAGTGCTCGGCCTGCTGCGCTTGCCGGACGCGCGTAACGCCGATTTCGACGCCTTCGTGCTGCACCCGTGTTTGATGGACGCCTCGATGCAGGCGGGCGTGGTCGGCCAACTCGGCGACGCTGCGGGCGAGATGAAGGTGCCGTATTCGATCGGCGAGGTCGAGTTCCTGCATCCGCTGACCAAAGTGTGCTACAGCCACATCACGCCGATGAAGAGCGAACGCGCCGCGAGCGGCGTGTCGCGCGAGAACGTCGCGATCGTCGACGAATCCGGCCGGGTATTGGCCCGAATCCGCGAGTCCGTAGGCGTTCCGTTGACCCAGGTCCACGAGAAGCCGACGCAGCCGACGTCCGTCGCTCCGACGCAGGCCGAGGAATTCGTCGATCTTCGCTATTCCCATGTCTGGCGTTCCGCGCCGGCGGTCGCGAGCGGCGTGTCGCGCATGCTGCTGCTGGATTCGCGCGAGGACCTAGCGGCGGCATTGCGCGCTCGCGGCGTCGCGGTGACGCTGGCGCGCCCCGGCGATGCGTTCGAAGACCTCGGCGAGCGAGGGTTCCGTCTCGACCCGTCGTCGTCCGAGGATTTCGCCAAACTCTTCGAAGCCTTGGCCGCGAGCGGGCGCATGCCCGACGCCATCGCCTACGCGTGGAACGACGCCGTCGCCATCGACGAACCCGAGGCGTTGCAGGCGGCGCTGGAGCGCGGCGTTTACGGCCTGCTGCGGCTCAGCCAAGCGTTGCTCGACCGCAAACCGTCCGAACGCGTTCGTCTCGCCTACGTTTACGCAGGCGAACCGGGCGCGTACGCGCCGCAGCACGATGCGATCAACGGCTTCGTGCGCAGTCTGCGCCTGGAGCATCCGAAGATCGACGCGAAGGCCGTCGAACTGCGCGGCCAATCCGCCGATGCCTCGGCCGCGGCTCTGATCGCGGAACTCGGCCCCGACGCGCAGGACGAGATCACCGTCCGCTACGAGCGCGGCGAACGCATGGTGCGCACCCTGCAGAGGCTCGATGCGACCGCGCTGCCCAGCGATGCGCCGGGCGTTTCGCTCAAGCACGAAGGCGTGTATCTGATCACCGGCGGCGCGGGCGGTCTCGGCCTGATCTTCGCGGATCATCTCGCTCGGGAGTACAAAGCGAAGCTGGTGCTGACCGGGCGCTCGGCGCTCTCCGCGGATCGCGAGGCGAGACTGGACGCGATGCGCGCCCATGGCGCCGAAGTCCTTTACGTCGCCGCAGACGCGTCGACCGCCGAAGGCGTGGCCGACGTGCTCGCGCAAGCGCGCGCGCGGTTCGGCCGCATCAACGGCATCGTCCACGCCGCGGGCGTGCTGCGCGATTCCTATCTGCGCAAAAAGACCGCGAGCGATCTGCACGATGTGTTCGCGCCCAAGATATTCGGCACGCTGCATCTGGATGCGCAGACGCGCGACGACGATCTGGATTTCTTCGTGCTGTTCTCGTCGCTCGCCGCCATCGGCGGCAACGCCGGGCAGTGCGACTACGCGTTCGCCAACCATTTCATGGACTCGTTCGCGGAAGCCCGCGAAGCGCAACGCGCCGCCGGGACGCGTCGCGGCCGCACGCTCAGCCTCAATTGGTCGCTCTGGGCCGAAGGCGGGATGCGCCTGGACGAGCAGACCGAACAGTTCTTCCGCAAGAACCTCGGCATCAAACCGCTCGAAACCGACGTCGGCTTGACCGCGTTGGTCTCCGGTCTGGCCAGCGACCGCGCGCATCTGGCGGTGCTGCAGGGGCAGCCGGCGAAGATCGAGTCGGCATGGGGCTTGGTCAAGAAAGCGCCGGCGCCGACGACGTCCGCGCCCGGCACGGTCGCCACCGCACCCGCGCCCGCGGCGGCGGGCGGCGATCTGGAAACGGCGGTGATCGGCGTGCTGTCCGATCTGGTGATGGAGATGCTCAAACTCGGCCAGGACGAACTGTCGATCGACAACATCCTGCTCGATCTGGGCTTCGATTCGATCGGTCTCGCCGGATTCGCCAACGCGATCAACGACCGCTACGGTCTGGACATCAATCCGGTGATGTTCTTCGAATACCCCTCGATCCGAGCGATCGCCGGCGTGCTCGCCACCGAGCACGGCGCCGCCGTGCGCAATGCGCATAGCGGCGTTGAAGCCGGCGTCGGCGCGGTCGCCGTAGCCGCAGCGCAAGCGTCGCCCGCGACGGCGCCCGTCGCGTCGTCGGCGAAACCGATCGAGATCGCGACCGGCATCGATAAAGGTTGGAACGCGATGGCGGCGGTCGCGCCCGCGACCACGGCGTCCTCGATCGGGCCGGGCGGCGATTTTTCGCGGGACCGTCGCTTCCTCGACGTGCCGATCGCCATCGTCGGCGTCGCCGGCGTCATGCCGCAGTCGAGCGATATCGAGGAGTTTTGGGAGAATTTGCGCGATGCGCGCAACCTCGTCACCGATATTCCGCGCGATCGCTGGATCTGGGAAGAATTCCACGGCAATCCGGTGAAGGAAGCCAACAAGTCCTACTCCAAGTGGGGCGGCTTCATGAAGGAGGTCGATAAATTCGACCCGCTGTTCTTCGGAATCACGCCGCGCGAAGCGGAGATGATGGATCCGCAGCAGCGCATCTTCATCGAGACCGTATGGAGCGCGGTCGAGGACGCCGGTCACCGCATGTCGGATCTGTCGGGCACGAAGACCGGCGTGTTCGTCGGCGTCTCCGCGAAGGATTACATCGACGTACTGGCCGAAAACCAATCGACGCTCGACGGCTTCTCCGCCTCGGGCAACTCGCACTCGATTCTGGCCAACCGCATCTCCTTCCTGTTCAATCTTCGCGGCCCGAGCGCTCCGTTGGACACCGCCTGTTCCAGCTCGCTCGTCGCCTTGCACCGCGCGATCGAATCGATCCATACCGGCAGTAGCGATATGGCGATCGTCGGCGGCGTGCAGGTGATGCTGACGCCGATCGCGCATATCTCGCTGAGTTCGGCGGGCATGCTCAGCCCGGACGGAAAGTGTAAGACCTTCGACAAGGACGCCAACGGCTACGTTCGAGGCGAGGGCGTCGGGGCGATTCTGATCAAACCCTTGGCGCAGGCCGAGGCGGACGGCAATCCCGTCTATGCCGTGATCCGCGCCACCGCCGAAAATCACGGCGGTCGAGTCACCATGCTCACCGCGCCCAACCCGAAAGCGCAGGCCGAATTGCTGTTCGAGGCCTACGAGAAGGGCGGCGTCGATCCTTCGACCGTCGGCTACATCGAATGCCACGGCACCGGCACTAGCTTGGGCGATCCCATCGAAATCCAAGCGCTCAAGAAATCGTTCTCCGATCTCTATCGCCGTCACGGCCTACCGGCGCCGAGCCGCCCGCACTGCGGACTGAGCTCGGTGAAGACCAACATCGGCCATCTGGAGCCCGCCGCCGGCATGGCGAGTCTGCTCAAAGTGCTGATGTCGATTCGCCATCGCCAGATTCCGGCGCTGCTGCATTTCGAAACGCTGAACCCCTACATCGATCTGGAAGGCAGCCCGTTCTTCATCGTCGATAAGACCGTCGAGTGGCCGGCGCCGAAAGCGGCGGACGGGCGCGAATTGCCGCGCCGCGCGGGTATCAGCTCGTTCGGCTGGGGCGGTGCGAACGCGCACGTCGTGGTGGAGGAGTATCGGCCGCCCGCGCGTCCGCATCCCGAGACGGCGCCGCGCTTAGTGCTGCTGTCCGCGAAGAACGAGGACCGCCTCAACGCCTATGCCGCGGCCTTGCTCGAGTATGCGCGAAAGCACGAAGCGCTCGAATTGGCCGATCTTGCCTTCACGCTGCAAGTCGGGCGCGACCCGATGGAAGAACGCTTGGGCATCTTGGTCGATTCGCGCGAAGCCTTGATCTCGGCGATCGAAGCCCATCTGTCCGGCGCGAGCGCGACGCATCCGATCCGTCGCGGACGCGTGCAGCGCTACAAACGCAACGATCAGGGGTTGAGCGTCGCCGAAGGCGGCGCGGATGCGCGCGGGGCCGACATCGAACGCTGGCTTTCGGCGCGGGATTACCTCGAATTGCTCGCCGCCTGGACCGACGGCGCGGACATCGATTGGCGGCGGTTGTACGACGCCGATGCGTCGGGGTTCCGTCCTCGCCGTATCCATTTGCCGACCTATCCTTTCGCGCGGGATCGCCACTGGATCGATACCGGCACCGCCAAAAAAGCGCAAGCGGCGACGGCCGTATTGCATCCGCTGGTGCATACCAACACTTCGACGCTCGGTCGGCAAACGTTCGCGACGCGTTTCGCGGGGTCGGAATTGTGGTTGCTCGATCATGCGGGCACGCTGCCCGACTCGGCGTGCTTGGAAATGGGGCGTGCCGCTGCCGCGTTGGCGCGGTTCGGCGCGGACGCGCGCAGCGGCGCGGAACTGCGCGCAGTCCGGTGGAATGCGTCGGCGAGCGCGATCGGTAGCGGTCACGCGATCGCGATTTCCGTGCGCGAAGGCGGAACGGCCACCGAATTCGATATTCGCGCGGCAGACGGCGAGAGCATCTGCAGCGGCAGCGTGGTCTTCGCCGATATCGCGCCGCCCTCGCGACTCGACCTGCGACAGATGAAAGCCGTCTTCGGCGCTAAACCTCTGAAGCCCAGCCTGCTCGACGCGGCGCTCGACGGATTGCGACCGGCGCGGGGCCCATCGCTCCGACTGGTCGATGAGGTATACAGCACCGAGGATCAATCGCTCGCGCGATTGCGCGCGAGTCCGACGGACGAGGCTGCTTGCGCGCTACCGCCGGCGCGTCTGGATGCGGCGCTGCAAATAGCGTCCGCGTTGGTGGCGGGTTTCGCGCCGGATTCGGCGCAGATCACGACGCCGTCGGCGCTGGATGCGCTGCAGATCTTCGCGCCCGTCCCGCACAACGCGTATGCCTGGGTGCGTTATGCCCGAGGCGGCAGGATCGACGATCCGGTAGTCCGATTGGACATCGATCTCATCGACGAAGAGGGCGCGGTTTGCGTCCGATTCAAAGGCCTGGGCTTGCGCGCGAACCGCCCGCGAACGGCTCTTGCGGCGGATGCCGCGACCGAGTTCGCGCGCCTGCTCGAATCGGCTTACGCCGCCGTCCCCGCGAGCGCCGGAACGACGACCGCGGCGCCACACGATGCGACGACGCGCGAGTCCGCGCCGGACGACGCGTTCGAGAAGCTTTTGGAAAATATTCTTTAAGGAAAAAAGCGATGGCAACTTCAGTCGAAGACGTACTCGAAAGCATCCTGACGAAAAAGTTCGACAGACAGGAAGCGCTGCGCCATTTCGCGGAGCTGGACGACGAGCAAAAGCTCGAAGTCGTCGCCGGTCTGCGTTCCCGACTGCCGGCAGGAAACGATGTCGGAGGCGACGGAGCGTCGGCGAAGCCGACGCTGAAATCGTTGCACGAGCTGAACATGGGCGAATCGCACATCGCCTACATCGCCGATCTGACCGAAAAGTACGAGAAACGCGTCCCGAAATCGAAAGACAACGCGCTGAAGCATCAAGCGTATTTCGTCGATCAGCGCAAGACGGCCGGCTTGAAGCGGCCGTTGAAATCGCTGCAGTTCCAACTGACCTACGACCGTGCCGACGGCCCGTACATCTGGGACGTGGACGGAAATCGCTACATCGATGTGGCGGGCGACAACGGCGTGAATCTGTTCGGGCATCAGCCTGAATTCATGAAAAAAGCGCTCATCGATCGGATGAATCGCGGCTATCCGCTGGTGGCGTACAGCGAGGACTTGTTCCAAGCCGCGAAGATGTTCTGCGAATTGACCGGCCATGAGCGCATGGTGTTCGCGCAATCCGGTACCGAATCGCTGATGTGGGCGGTTCGCATCGCGCGCGCCGCGACCGGTCGCAAGAAGATCGTGACGTTCGACGGCTCGTATCATGGGCTCTCCGACGCGGTGTTGGCGTTCCGCGACCGCAAGGGCGGAAGCATCTCGGCTGGCCTGGGCATGCTGCAGGAGTTCGCCGACCAGTTGATCATTCTCGACTACGGCAACATGGACCAGATCGAAACCATCGAAAAGCGCGCGGACGAAATCGCTTGCGTGCTGGTCGAGCCGATCCAGTCGCGTTTCCCGTCGCGTCAGCCGAAGGAGTTCGTTCGCGAACTGCGCCGTTTGACGCTGGAGAAGGACATCGTTCTGATCTTCGACGAAATGATCACGGGTTTTCGCGCCGGCCCGAAGGGCGTTCAGACCTTCTATGGCGTCAAGCCCGATATCGCCACCTACGGCAAGGTCGCGGGCGGAGGTATGCCCACCGGCGTGATCGGCGGACTGGCCAAATACATGGATTACGTCGACGGCGGCACTTGGCGCTTCGACGACGCATCGATGCCTAGCCTCAAACGCACGATGATGGCCGGCACCCACACCCAAAATTCGCTGAAAGTAGCGGCCGCGCTGGCGATCTGCGAAGAGATGAAGCGGATGTGTGGCGATCGCGTCTGCGATTACCATTCCTGCACTTGCGCGCTGGGCGACATCAATCGTAAGACCGAGGCGCTTTCGCTCGAGATCAACGCCTATTTCGAGCAGCATCGTATCCCGATGGTAGTCGAGTACTTCAGTTCGCTGTTCCGCATCCAAGTCATCGACGATCCCTTCGGCCTCACTCGGGAAGTATTCTTCATTCTGCTCAAGATCAACGGGGTCGAAACCTCGACCTCCGGGAACTGCTTCTTGACCACGACGCATTCCGACGACGACTGCAAAGCGATCGTCGACGCCGTGAAGAACACCATCGACACGATGCTGGCGCAGGGCTTCTTCGTGGAGCCCGAGGTCGAACCCGAACCCGAAGCCGCCGTCGCGGCGTCGCCCTCCGCGCCGGTCAAAGAGGCGCCTGCAGCGCCAACCGCAGCGAAAGCGGCGGCACCGGTCGCCGATACCGCGGCCGCGATCGAGCGACTTAAGGCGCTGATCATGGCGGATCTCGGCAACGTTAAAGGCGGGGGAGCCTGATATGTCCAGAATCGCAGACGCCGACATTCTCGGCGAAGTCGTTCGAATGATCGAGCAGACGCTGAAGATTCCCGCCGACAAGGTGGATATCGACGCGAATTTCGAAACCTTCGGCATCAACTCCCTCATCGTGATGGAGTTGATGGAGAACATCGAGAAAGAGTTCGACGTCACCTTGACGCCGACGCAGTTCTCCAACGTCGATACCGTACGCGGCTTGGCGGGGCTGCTCGAGAATCTCACCCAAGAGGCCAAACCGGCGCAAGCCGTTCCGGCGGCGCCTGCTGTCGCCGCCGCGCCGGCCGCGCTCGCGCAATCCGCGGTGGCCCCCTCGGGGCCGGCCCAGCCGTTGTTCTTCGCGACGACGACAACGCCGTCGGTACCGCCCGCCGACCCATACCGCCACGTTCTCGACTACATCCGAGGAAAATACGCGCTCGACTTGCCGATGCGCGGCTACGGTTCGGTCGACGAAATCGTGAACACCTTGATCTCGGATCATGCCGACGCGCTTTTCCGCCATTACGGCATCACCGTCGCCCAGCATGCTCCGCAGGCGGCGCGCGCGCCTGCCGTGGCCATCGTCGGCATCAGTTGCAGGCTGCCGGACGCTCCCGATCATCATGCCTTCTGGGCGAATCTGGTCGCCGGCAAGGCCAGCATGCGCGAAATACCGAAGGCGCGTTGGGACGCCGATCGGCACTACGCCGATAAGATTCAGCCCGGCAAAACCGTTTCGAAATGGGGCGCGCTGATCGACGATGTCGACTGTTTCGACGCCGGATTCTTCTCGATTCCGGCCGAAGAAGCGGCGAACATGGACCCGCAGCAACGGCTGCTCCTGCAGGAGTCGTATCGCGCGGTCGAAGACGCCGGCATCGACATGAAATCCCTCGCCGGGACGCGCACGGGCGTGTTCGTCGGTTACGAATACTCCGAGTACGAACAGTATCTGCGCCGTCTGAACAATCAGGATTTCACCAAAGGACCGCTGTTCAGTTCGTCCAGTCCTTCGTACTACCTGTCGAGCCGAATTTCCTATGTGTTCGACTTATGCGGTCCGAGCGAGTCGTACAACGTCAACTGCGCCTCCTCGGCGGTCGCGATCAACCGCGCTTTCTATTCGCTGCTGAACGGCGAAAGCGACATCGCGCTCACCGCCGCGGTCTCGCTCAATCTTTTCGAGGGCGACTACGTCGCCTCGTCGCAGTACGGCGTGCTCTCGCCGGACGGCAGCAGCGGCGTTTTCGACGACGACGCCAACGGTTTCACGCGCGGGGAGGGCGTCGCCGCTCTCGTGTTGAAGCGTCTGTCGGACGCCGAGCGCGACAACGATCGGATCTATGCGGTCATACGCTCCTGCCATCAGAACTACAGGGGCGCGGCGCGCAATATTTCCGAGATCAAGCACGAGTCGATCGCACGCGTTCTCGGCGAGTGCTATCAGAAAGCGGGCGTTCCGTTGGAGAGCGTTCGCTACATCGAAGTCGACGGATACGCCACCAAATGGGCGGACTCCTTCGAATACGAAGGCGTGAAGGGCGCCTTCGCGAAAAGCGCCGCCGCCGGCAAGCATGTCGCGCTCGGCAGCCTGAAGGGCAACATCGGCAACGTCGAATCCGTCAGCGGCATCGCGAACGTCATCAAGATCGCTCTGTCGATGCGCCATGGTCTGTTCCCCGCCACGATCTCGAAGAACAAGGTCAATACCTTCATCGATATCGACAACCCGTCGCACACGCTCTACATCGCCGACCGCCAGGTGCGTTTCGACGACATCCGCGACGAGACCGGTGGACCGATTCGCGCAGGCGTCAATTCCTTCGCCGACAGCGGCTCGAATGTGCATATCCTGCTCGAAGAATATCTGCCGTCGCACGAAGCGGCGGCGGACGCGCCCGCGGCGAAACGGCTCTTCGTGCTATCGGCGAAGAATGCCGAAAGGTTGCAGGAGCACGTGCGTCGTTACGTCGAATTCCTTTCGAACGAGGAAACGGCGCCTTCCTTCGAAGAGATCGTGTTCACGTCGCAGTGCGGGCGCGAAGCGATGAACGAACGGCTGGCGATCGTGGCCGCTTCGAAGAAAGAGCTTTTGGAAAAGCTCAAGACGGTCGAGAAGACCGGGATTCGCGAAAAGCTGGGCCTGGAGTCCAGGGATATCCATCACGCGCGCATCAACCCCGCGGACAAGCATTCGGTCGCGGCGATGATCACCCCCGAAATGGTGCAGACGCAGCTCGTTCAGAGCGCGCAAAGCGGCAATTGGAGACAAATCGCGATGCTCTGGGCGAACGGCGTCGTCGTGCCGTGGGCGTCGCTATGGCGTGGCGCGGACGTGCGCAAGGCATCGTTGCCCGCGTACCCCTTCGCACGCGAACGCTACTGGGTCGACATCGAATTTTCGGAAGACGCCGATCGGGCGGTCGCGGTCGCGAAGATCGACGCGCCGTCGGACAAGCGAGCCGACGCCGCCGACGCGAAAACTCCCGTCGAAACCGCGCTCGATGCGGAGTCGACCGCAGACGGCCAATGGCATTTCTATCTGCCGAGCGACTCCGAGACGGTCGTCGCTGATGCGGAACGACTGCGACCCGCAGAGAAGATCGCGCTGTTTCTCCGTCAGGAAGCGGCGAAACGACTCGGGGCGACCGCGGACGCCGTCGCGCTCGACCGCGATTTCATCGAGCTGGGCTTGGATTCGATGGGCATCGCCGATTTGATCATCAAGACCGACGCTTTGTTGGAGACGAATCTTTCGCCGAGCGTACTGTTCAAGAACCCCGACATCGGTTCGCTGTCCGAGCACCTCGGCGAACAATTCGCGGAGCTTCTCGATGAGATGGTGGTTTCCCGCACGGCCCCCGCGCCGGAGGCCGTGAGGGCGCGGCGCGATGGCGAGGTCGTCGCGATCCCGCGAGAGGTCGCACCTGAAGATGTCGTCGTTCCGCTGCAGACGAAAGGCGGATCGCCGCCCGTGTTCGCGTTGCCCGGCGCCGGCGGCAGCGCGTTGTCGCTGCAGCAACTCAGTCGCGCCTTGGGCGATAAGCAACCGTTCTACTGCTTGGAAGCCGTGGGATTGGACGGAACGTCCGCCGCGCACGGCAGCGTTCGCGAAATCGTCGATTTCAATCTTCGCGCGCTGCGAACCGTACAAGCGCGCGGCCCCTATCGTCTGCTGGGCTATTCCAACGGCGGCGTCATCGCCTACGAAATGGCGAGAACCCTGGTGGACGACTTGGGCGAGCGCGCCTCGCTCGTGCTTCTGGACACCATCAGCCCTTTGCTGCCGGGTAAGGATCCGGTGCAGGAAGTCGCGGAAGTCTTCTCGCACTTCGTCTCGACGCTCGGCGGCGATCTCGCTCTCGATCCCGAAAAATTGCGGGCGGTGCCCGAGCGCGAACGCGCCGAGTACTTGCACGGAATCATCGTGCGGCTAGGGTTCGACGTGCCGAAGAAACAGTTCGTCGCGATCTTCGATGCGGCGGCCGCGAGCGAGCGCGCCTGCGTCGATTACGTGCCGCCCAAGATGCGCGGAGCGCTTGAAGTGACGCTGTTCCGCGCGACGCGCGGATACCCGGATGCGCCGGTCGATTACGGTTGGCAAGCGCTGGTCGGCGACCGGCAATTGCGCGTGCACAGTCTCGACGCCGATCACTTCAGCCTCATCGAATCCGATGGCGCTGCCGAGATCGCGCGCAAGTTGACGGGTAACGGCAAGCCGCACAAGAAGACCGGCGCAAAACGCGAAACCGCCGGAATCGCCTGACATACGGAGCACCGAAGCGGGGCCGCCGCGCCGCGGCGGTCCCGCTCGACGGAACGTCGCGTTGGCATATCACGTTTTCATAGGATTCAGGGCGAATGGCGGGTCTCACCGGATACATCAAGAAAGCATCGAATGCGATGTCATCGTACTTCGAGTCGGTTCCCGATGCGGTCATCGGCCGCAGGTTCGTGCTATGGGCGTTGTTCGTCGGCATCACCGCGTTCGCGGTGGTCGGGCTCGGCAAAGTCAAATTCGATATGACCATCGAGGGATGGTTCGAGCAGAACGACCCGACTCTGACCGCGCTGAACGAGTTCAGAACTCAGTTCGGAAGCGAAGATAATCTCTACATCATCTATCGCCCGAAGGACGGCGATGTGTTCTCGCACCAGTCCTTGAAAACGGCGTGGGCGATCCGAGAAGACTTGCTCAAACGCCAGCACGCGCTGAAGGAGGGCGAACAATCGCCAATGCGGCGCATCGTAAAGGTCACCGCGCTGACGAACGCGCCGGTGCTGCGCGCCGAAGGCGACGCCCTAATCTCGAAACAACTGGTGGGCAACACTATCCCGACCAGCGATGAGGAACTGAAGGCCGTGCGCGCGCTGGCCGATTCCCAAGAGACGCTGCCGCGGCTCTACTACTCCAAAGACGGAAAATACGGCGCGATTCTGGTCGAAACCGATTTCGGCACGACGCCGTTGGAAGAGCCGCAACCCGAACCCGACGCCGCGTCCGAGCCGGCCGATGCCGCGCAAGAAACCGGGTTCGAGGAAGTCTCCATGGCGTTCGACGAGTCGAAGACGGAACGCAAGACGGTTCGGTTCAAACCGACGGACTTGGCCGAGTACTACGACTTCATGCGCGAAATCAAGGTCACGCTCGACAAGCCCGAGTTCGCCTCGAAGTTCGACTACCTACCGGTCGGTAACGCCGCCGCGACCGAATACGATGTCGCCGTGCTCGAAGAGATGGGCACCCTGTACATGGGGATGCTCGCGATGATGATGGTGGTGCTCTGGCTGCTGTTTCGCACCGTGGCCGGCGTTCTCTGGCCGCTCGCCGTGGTCGTGCTGTCCTGCGTTTGGACCATCGGTTTCACCGGATGGCTGGGCTATACGGTGACTGCGTTCCTGATTCTGACGGTGGTGATGATCTTGGTGATCGGCATCGCGGATACGATCCACATCCTCTCCGGCTACGTCTATTACCGCAATCACGGCGAAGACCATCGCACCTCGCTCAGACGTTCGTTCCGCGCCGCGGCCGGCGCGTCGTTCCTGACGATGATCACGACCGCTCTCGGCATGCTGTCGGTCGTGTTCACGCCGATCGCGCCGATCAAGATTTTCGGGGTCATGACCGCGGTGGGCGTCGCCATCGCGTTCTTGTTGACCGTGTATTGGCTGCCGCTGATGCTCGATCTGTGGTGGCCGTTGAAGGCGCAGCCGACGCCGGGCGATCGTCCCGGGTTTTCGTTGCGGCGCATCATGCCGGATTTCGGCGCGATGATGCAGCGTCGTTTGGTGAAGGTCGTCCCGTTCGTCGAGCGGACGCGTTACGCCATCCTTACGGTGTCGGGGATCGCGTTGCTCGCCTGCTGCTACGGCGCGTTCTCGGTCAAGGTCGACACCGATCCGATCGCGCAGTATCCCAAGGACGCGCCGATTCGCGAGAATTTCCGCGCCGCCGACACGAAAATGATCGGTTCGCAATCGATGATCGTGTATCTGGACCTCGGCGCGGAATACGCCTTTCAGGATCCGGCGGTGCTGAACGAAGTCGACGCGTTGCAGAAGACGCTCGAAGCGAAATACGGAAAATACGTGATTCGTTCGGCGTCCTTGGTGGACGTCGTCAAAAAGTCGTTCCAGACGCTGAACGAAGATCGGCCGGACATGTACGTCATCCCGAAGACCAATGAATTGGTGACCCAAACCCTGTTCATGTTCGACAACTCGAATCCGACGGAACGTCGCAAAATGGTGTCGGACGATTACAGCGAGGCGCATATCACGCTGTACATGCGAAACGCCGGATCCTACGAATACAACCGCGCCTTCGCCGACATGAAGCGCGACATCGACGCATCCGTCGCTACGCTGCGTCGATCGTATCCGGAGGCGAAAGCGACGATCACCGGCATGTTCAGCTTGATCATGAAAGGGTCCGATTACCTGTCGTGGACCTCGCTGACGAGTTTCGGCATGGCGGTGATCACGATCAGCATCGTCTTGTTGCTGATGTTCGGGTCGCTGCGCGCGGGCATGATCGCGATCATCGCCAATTCGGTTCCGGCTACGTTGACCTTCGGTTTGATGGGGCTGCTCGGCATGCCGCTGGATTTCACGACCGTCCTCATCGCGCCGATCATCGTGGGCATCGCGGTCGACGATACGATCCACTTTCTCAGCTACTACCAGAATGAGGTCTCCGCCGACGGCGACATCGAACGCGCGCTACGCGCCACGGTCGAGAAAGTGGGCCAGGCGGTTACCTTCAGCAGTTTGATCCTCGGCTTGGGCTTGAGCATCTTGATGCTGTCGTCAAGCGTCGGTAACGCTAATGTGGGCATGTTCGGAGCGCTGGCGATCTTCGCGGGGTTGGCCTGCGAGTTGTTCCTGCTGCCGGCGTTGATCCTGGTGTTCCGACTGAAATTCACGGCGGACGCCGACGTCAGCGCGTCCGTCGCCACCCCCGCGTGAATCCGCATATCGCTCGCGTCGGACGCGTCGTCGTATCCAGCATCTTATCCGCGTCGCGTTCGCCGGGCATTTCAAGGAGATCGTCCGTTATGAAGAACAGCAGTCGAAAGACCGTCATGGCCGTCCCCCTGGCGGCCTTGATCGCGCTATCGGCGTCGATCGTGCCGTCCGCCGGCACCGTCGTCGCCGCCAACGAAACGCCGCGACAGGTAGCGGAGAAATTCGATTACGTGCTTCGCAAATCGCATGTTACGGTAGTCACGAAATTCAAACTGAGCACGTGTCGCTACGCGAAAACCGGCGCCAGCGTTCAGTGCGAGGAGAAGCCGCGCGTCACCTTGCTGGAGAACGTGCTGAAGTTCTACGGAGACGACATACGCTCCGCGGCGATCGTACTCGAACCCGCGCGCGACAAAGGCATCGGTACGCTGAGTTACGAGTACTACGACACCAGCAAGGACAATGCGACCTGGATTTATTTGTCCGCGCTGGGCAAGGTCAAGCGGATCATTTCCAGCCGCGATAGCGAAGACAGCGGCAGCTTTTTCGGTTCCGAGTTCCTGATCGAGGACCTCGACTATCGGAAAATGAACGACTACACCTATAAGATTCTTCGCGAAGAAACATTCCAGGTGCTGGAAAAGAACGGTCCCGCGTCGCGTCCCGTGTGGGTGCTGGAATGGACGCCGACCGCAAGTCGAGCGCGGAAATCCAAATACGGAAAGATCGTCACCTGGGTCGACAGGGAGCGCCATATCCTGCTGAAGGAACAGTATTTCAACCATAACAGCCAGTTGTTCAAGGAAAGGACCATCCGCAACCTCGAATTGATCGATAAGCACTGGATGCCGCGTCAAGTCATCATGAAGAACCTGCTCGCGAACCGGGTGTCCACACTGGATCGGCAGTCCATCGCGTTCGATTGGCAAATCCCCGACGAATTCCTCACTCAACGCACGTTGACCGACCAAGCCTTCCGCGAGCGTTACTTGGCCGAATTCCGGAAAGCCTGGAAATGAGGGAAGCGTCTCAGCGTCGCGGCGCGTCTCGCGGAGGCGTCGTCTGTGCGGTCGCGTCGTTGCTCGGCATCGGCTCGGTCGCGGATGCTGTGGCGCAGGCGGAGCTGCCTTCGCCGCTGTCTCCTACGGCCGTCGAAGCGCCGAAGGACCCGGTGCCCGAGGAGACCGAGTCTGCGATCGAAGACATCGTCATGGATGTCGATCCGGCGGATTCGGCTATGGACGCAACCGGTACGCCGGATACGACGGCTGCGAACGGCGACGATGGCGTGGAGGCTGCTACCGCTCAGGAAGAAGTTTCGCTTCTGGATTCGGCCAAATTCACGCTCATGCAGGAGTGGGCCGTCGGGATGAATTCGCCGCGGAAGACGGTCAATAATCGAAGTTCTTTTCGCGTGGAGTACGAGCGGCATTTTCTCGACGATTTTTATCTGCGTTTCGACACGAAGCTGACCGGCTTTTGGAAAAACGATCACCGGGCGCGTGCGGAAGATCGGGATCTGTTGTTCGCCACCAATACGCGCGAAGCCTTCCTGCAGTTCAGCCATGGGCGCAACAGCGTGAAGCTGGGCCGGCAAATCCTGATCTGGGGCGAGTCGGACGCCGGCGCCATCACGGATGTGATCAGCCCGCGCAACTATTCGGAGTTGTTCTTCATCTCGCTCGAAGAGTCGAGGATCGGTCAGTTCATGGCGACCCTCGATCACTTCGGGCCGTCCGGGGACTGGAGCTATTTCTACGTGCCCGACGCGCAGTTCAACCAATATCCCGAACCCGGCACCGCGTATTACGTCGATGCGTTCGAAGGGTTCGCGCTCCGGGGCGGCGATGTCGACAAGGGCGAGTACGGCCTTCGCTGGAAGCGCACCTTCGGCAGAAGCGATGTGGCGTTGATGGCGGCCAGTTTGGTCGACAACGACTTCGCGTACCGCGCGGCCGGTCTCGTCGAGGACGGCAGACCGCTGCTCCGACGTACGCGAGAACGATTCGAGATGCTCGGGGGCACGTTCAACTTCGCGACGAACGACTGGATTTTCTCCGGCGAGCTCGCTTGGAAGACCCCGAAAAGGTTCGCTTCGATCGATCTGACGCCTGTCGACAAGGATTTGCTGGAGGCGTCTTTCCGCGTCGAGCGTTCTCTCGGGAAAAGCGGCTCGCATAGCGTGAGTTTGGAATTGACCAACAGCCACGTGCTGGATTGGACTTCCGCCATCGCCGGTACGCCGCGGAATTCGGCTACGGCGGTGCTCGGTTGGAACAATACGTTCTTCAACGACAATTTCACCGTGAATTATCTGGCGATCTACAGTCGGCCCTACACCAGTCTTCAGAATTTGGTTTTCACGTCCTACAAGATCAACGACAAAGCCAGTCTGAATATCGATGCGTTCTATCTCGATGTCGCGGACGATCGCAGCGCGCTTCGGTCGTTCCGACGCGATAACAACGTCGTGTTTCGCTTTCTCTACCAATTCTGAGGTCGTCGCGCATGGAGCCAACGAAGCAATACGATGTCGTCGTCGTCGGATCCGGCACCTGCGGTGCGGCGATCGCGCGTGATCTCAGCGCCCGAGGCGCCCGCGTTCTGGTCTTGGAGCGCGGCGGAGAAGCGCCACAGCGAGAGTCGATTCTGTCCGTCGTGTCGATCGCGGACGAAGTGAAGGTCGGGCACAAGCTGTCGACGCTGCGGGTGCTGGCCGCCGGCGGTTCGAGCGCATTGTACTTCGGCGTGTTGAACGACCCGCCGTTGGACGCGTTCATGGCGATCGGCGTCGACCTGCGCGACGATGTGGCGGCGGTACGCTTGGAGGTACCGATCTGCGAACTGCCCGATGCGGCCGTGGGCGAGCAGAGCCAGCGACTTCGCGACGCGGCGCGCGCGCTCGGCCACGATTGGCGCAAGCACGAAATGCTGATCGACAGCGCGAAGATCGAGGGCGATCGCTATACCTATGGCGCGCTGTGGAAAGCGAAAAGCCATCTCGCCGCCGCGGTCGAGAACGGCGCGACGCTGATCAAACACGCGGAAGCGAAGAAGATTTTGATCGAAGATGGACGCGCCGTCGGGGTCGCCTACGCCGAGAAAGGCCGCTCGCGCGGCGCGGCGCTCGAAACCGTGCGTGCGCCGGTCGTGGTGCTCGCGGCCGGAGAACTCGCATCGCCAAAAATTCTGCGCGATTGCGGGGACGCTCGCGTCGGCGATCGCGGGTTTTACTGCAACCCGGGTTATGCGCTCTACGGCATCGTGCCGGAGATGGACGCGCGCGATAACTTCGTCGGTTCGATGGGCTGCGTTCTCGATGAGGGGATCGAGTTGGGAGACGCCAACGTCTCAAAATTCATGTATCGGCTGATGATGTTGGGAAAGTTCAAGATCGGCCGTCTGTTCAAATATCCGCAGTCGATCGGTATCGGCGTGAAGGTCAAGGACGGGTTCGGCGGCGGATTCACGGAGAAGGGCGGTTATCACAAGGACTTCGACGATGCCGACATGAAGAAGTTGCGCCGAGGCGAGGCCGAAGCGAGGAAGATTCTCGAACGCGCGGGAGCGAAAAGCATCTACAACTTCGGAATATCGGTCGCCGGTCGCGTCGGCGGTTTCATCAGGATCGGCGAGCAGGTCGATGCCGATCTTCAAACGAAGTTTCGCGGGCTCTACGTCTGCGACGGGTCGATCATCCCGGACGCGATGCGCGGGACGCCGACATTGACGCTGTTGGCGTTCGCCCGCCGGCTGTCGCGCCATCTGGCCACGACGATTTCCGCATGAATCCAGCGCTTCGCGATCGAGCCGATCCATCCTTTACCCCATTCGCGCCTTAACCGATTCGCCACGCAACCAATCCACGATCGATCCGATTCGAGATCGGACCGATTCACCATCACAGCATAGATTCGTCGGAGTAAGAGATGACAGACAGCGTTCACAACGTCGGTGGCGATGGCGCCTCCGTGAAACCGTCGCGGTTCCGAAGACTGCTTCGGTTCGCGAAGTACGGTCTCGCCTTCGCGATCATCGGGATTTTTCTCGGAAACGTCTTTTGGCGCATGTCCGGTTCCAATCGGTGGGAGCTGGAATTCGAGCGGAATGGAGTGAAGGTCTATTCGCTGAAAGAGCCCGGCGCTTACAACAAGCAATTCAAGGCCGTCATGCGCGGCAAGTTCACGCTGAATCAGTTGGTGGCCGGACTGATCATGAACTCGACGAGCGAGAACTGCGAAAAGAACATTCCGCAGTGCATGGACGTCAAGGTCATCCAGCCTTGGAGCGACCGCACCATGACCGACACCGTGCTGTGGAAACTCGAAATGCCGCCTCCGTTCTCGCCGCGCGAGAGCCTGATCCGCTCGCATATCGTGCAAGACCCGAAGACGCGCGCGGTCGTCATCGACGTGATGGCCGCTCCGAACAGCGTCCCGCGCAATCCTGGGGCCATCCGCATGACCCATTTCCAGAATCGTTGGCGTTATACGCCGGTCGGGAAGGGCGAGGTCGAGATCGAGTTCTTCCAGGACATCGACATGGGCGGGATGTTCCCGGACTTCCTGCTGAATCTCGGCGGTGCGGAAGAAACCTATAAGTTCATCCACGATCAATTGCCGCCGCTGTTGGATCGCGACGAGCTTCGTCGCGCCAAGTTCGATTTCATCGTGGAGGCCGAGTAATGAAGAAGTTTTCGTTCAAGAAAGCGGCGAAAATCGGTTTCTTCGGATCGGCGACTGCGATCGTCGTCGGATACGCCGCCATTCTCGGCTGGACCGCCTCGGGCTCGGATCGGTGGGAGTTGGAGCTGGATCGCAACGGCGTGAAGGTCTATTCCTACAAAGAATCGGGGAACTACAACAAGATATACAAGGGCGTCTTCCGCGGAAAATACACGCAGAATCAGGTCGTGGCGGCGTTGATGCTGGAAAACAGCAGTCTCGAGAACTGCAAGAAATGGATTCCGGTCTGCACCGACCTCAAGGTGATCGAGCCTTACTCGCACGATGCGCAGGGCGACTCCGTGCTGTGGACGCTGGAGCTGCTGCCGCCGGTCTTCAAGAACCGCGCCTATTCGATCAAGACGCAGACGTCCCAGGACCCCAAAACCGGGGTCGTCGCCATCGACGTGATGGCTGCGGCGCAAAAAACGCCGCCGACGGACTGCTGCGTGCGCATCACTCAGATCCATAACCGCTGGCAAATTTCGCCCGCGCAGAACGGCGAGGTCGAAATCGAATTGATCCAGGATTTCGACATGGGCGGGTTTTTTCCCGATTTCCTCATCAATTTGAGCAATGCGGAAGAGACCTACAAGTTGCTGCACGATCAGTTTCCGACGCTGGTCGACAAGGATCTGTACCGGAATGCGCGCTTCCCTTACATCGCGGAAGGCGGCGTCCCGCAGGAACAACCCGCGCCATTCGAGACGGTCGCGCCGCCGCCGACACCGGCAGGCGACGCTTCGGAGCCGACCGCGACGCCTCCAGCGGCGCAGACGGCGGGCGCTGCCGAGCCCGCGAAACAGTAACCGTCGTTTCACGCGAACACCGGGCCGTCGCGGCGATCCGCGGCGGTTCCGCATGGAGATCCCGTCAGGATGAGTTGGATCAACGAACGTTTCAGGCGATTCGGCGACCGCGAGATCGCCGTCGGCGCGGACGGCGCGGTCACGTATGCGCAATTCCTCGATAAGCTGGCGACTTGGGCGGACGCGATCCGCGGCTGGGGGATTGGCCCCGGCGATCGCGTGGGGCTGATCGGCGACTATCACATCGATACGGTGGCGTTGCTGCAAAGCCTGATCGAGGCCGGGTGCGTGGTGATTCCGCTGTCCGAGGACGATCGCGGTCTATTCGATGAGCGCTTGACCATCTGCTGCGCGACGAAACTGTTGACCGTGGCCGCGGACGGACCGATCGCGCCGGACACGACGCAGTGCCGCGATCTTGACGCGGCGGAGCCGCATCCGCTGATGGCGCCGATGGTGAACGAGGGGCGTCCCGGTTTCGTGATCTTCACCTCCGGCAGCACCGGCAAGGGCAAGGCGGTCTTGCTCGATCACGCCCGCATGGTCGAGAAATTCCAAGACAGAGTGCGCGAGTCGTTCCGTACGCTGTTGTTCCTCAAGCTCGATCACATCGGCGGCTTGAACACGCTGTTTTCGGTGATCTTCAACGGCGGCACCATCGTCACCTGCGCGACGCGTCAGGCGAAGGACATCTGCGAGTCCGTGCAGCGCCATCGCGTCGAGCTGCTGCCGACCACGCCTTCGTTCCTGACGATGCTGCTGATGTCGGGGGTGCATCGCCAATACGATCTGACGTCGTTGAAAGTCGTCACCTACGGCACCGAGGTGATGCCGACCTCGACGCTGACCAGTCTGCATCAGACGTTCCCGAAGGTGACGCTGAAGCAGACCTACGGGCTGTCCGAACTGGGCATTCTCGCCACGCAATCGAAAGATTCCTCGTCGCGCTGGATGAAGATCGGCGGCGAGGGGTTCGAGTTGGACGTGCGCGACGGCACGCTGTGGATCAGAAGCCGGCAGGCGATGCTCGGCTATTTGAACGCGCCGAGCCCGTTCGATGCCGAGGGCTGGTACGACACCGGCGACCGCGTCGAGACCGACGGCGAATACTTTCAGATTCTCGGTCGCGAGTCGGAAATCATCAATGTCGCTGGCGAGAAGGTCTTCCCGATCGAGGTTGAGAGTTTCCTGCTCACCCTCGATAACGTGCTCGATGTGGTGGTCCGCGACAAGAAAAGTCCGGTGACCGGACAGATGGTCTGGGCGGAATTCCTGCTCGAACGCGAGGAAGACCCGGTGACGTTCAAGCGCCGCGTTCTGGACGCCTGCCGCGGCCAACTCGCGCCGTTCAAAGTGCCGGGCTTCGTCACGATCGCCAAAGGCGAGACGCTGGTCGGTTCTCGTTTCAAGAAGATTCGGAAATCGTCGGCGATCGCGAACGCCGGCGAACCCATGGCGGCGTCCGCCGCGACTCCCGACGGTCGTTGAGAGCGTCGATTTTCTCCACGGAGCGGTTACATGACGGAAAACAATCGGAAAGTCGCCGTAGTCAGCGGCGGCAGCCGAGGTCTCGGCTTCAGTATTTGCGAAGCGTTGATCGATGCTGGCTACCGGGTCGCGACCTTCAGCCGCAAATGCTCGCCGGAACTCGAGGCGGCCATCGCCGCGAGCGACGGCGCGCTGATGTGGGAGGCGTTGGACATCACCGACGAATCCGCGCTCGCCGCGTTCCTGCGCCGCGTGCGCGAACGCTATGGGCGCATCGGGGCTCTGGTCAACTGCGCCGGTATGGCCAACGAAGGCCTGCTGACGATGATGAAGGCGAAAGATATCTCGCGGATGATCCAGGTGAATCTGGAGGGCACGATCCTGCTGTCGCAGGGGTGCGCCAAGCAAATGATGGTCGGCGGCGGCGGCTCGATCGTGAATATCTCGTCCGTCGTCGGCGTGCGCGGCTTCAAAGGCGTCGCCGCTTATAGCGCGACCAAGGCCGCGATGGATGGGTTCACCCGCAGCTTGGCCAAGGAACTCGGATCGATGAGCATCCGCGTGAATTCGGTGGCGCCCGGGTTCATGGAAACCGAAATGACCGCCGAGCTGACCGAACAGCAGAAGGCGAGGATCGTGCGTCAAACCCCGCTGTCGCGCTTGGGGCGGGTCGACGATGTGTCGTCGGTCGTGAAGTTCCTGCTGTCCGACGAATCGGCTTTCGTCACCGGCCAGACCCTCGTGGTCGACGGCGGCCTCACTGTGTAATGGAGATGGAACAGATGAACGCAGATATCCGCAGCACCGTCCACCGCGTCATCCGCAGCGTCGCCGAGGAGCGCGGGTTGACCCTTCCCGAGTTCAAGGACGGCAGCGAGATCGTTGACGAACTCGGCTTTACCTCGCTGGCCGTCGCGGCGCTGATCGCCAGCCTCGAAGAAGAATTGGGCGTCGATCCGTTCCAGCAGGACGACGTGATGATCACCGATATTCGCACCGTCGGCGACCTGTACAAGGTGTACGCCGAGAGTCTCGCGCGCGCCGCCTGATGCGCGTCTTCGAGACGGCCCAAGCGGGCGTCCTTCTTCGAGGCAAGGAAGCATGAGCACCAAGCGCAACGACATCGCCATCATCGGCATGTCCGGAAAATTCCCCGGCGCGGATAGCGTGTCCGAATTTTGGGACAATCTCTGCGCCAAGCGGGAAAGCATCCGCGCGCCGTCCGACGAGGACCTGCGCGATGCCGGCGTTCACGAGGCCGATCTGTACGATCCGGCTTACGTGCGCGCGTGCGCGCCGCTGAACGACGTCGATATGTTCGACCCCGCGTTCTTCAAGATTTCTCCGCTGGAAGCGGAGATGATGGACCCGCAGATCCGCCTGTTGCTGCAATGCGCGTGGGAAACGCTCGAAGACGCCGGGCACGCCCGTCGCGAGGCCCAGAACATCGGCGTGTTCGCCGGCGGCGGCGGCGCGCCGACCAGTTATTTCGCGAATTTCGTCAATCGCAGCGGGCGTTTCGAGAAAGTCACGGCCAGCCCGACGCATCTGGGCAACGATAAGGATTTTCTCGCCACCTACATCTCGTACAAGCTGAATCTCACCGGCCCGAGCATGACGGTGCAGACCGCATGCTCGACGTCGCTGGTGGCGCTGCATCAAGCGCGCCTGAGCCTGCTGGCGGGCGAGTGCGAGATGGCGCTGGCCGGCGGCGTCAGCGTCCGAGTGCCGCACGCGCACGGCTACCTGTACAAAGAGGGCTACATTTTCTCCAAGTCGGGCCGCATCCGCAGCTTCGACGAGGGCGCGGACGGCGTGGTGTTCGGCAGCGGCCTCGCGCTGGTGCTGATCAAACGTTTGGCCGACGCGGTGCGCGACGGCGACCACATCTACGCGGTGATCAAAGGCTCGGCGATCGCGAACGACGGCAAGGGCAAGATGAGCTATGCCGCGAGCAGCGCGAAGGGCCAGATCGCCTGCGTGCGCCAAGCGCTCGCCAACGCCGGCGTCGCGCCGGACACCATCGGTTTCGTCGAGTCGCACGGCACCGGCACGGCGATGGGCGACCCGGAGGAAGTCAAGGCGCTGTCGGCCGCGTTCAAAGAACATACTTCGCGCAAGGGCTTCTGCGCATTGGGCGCGGTCAAGACCAACGTCGGTCATCTCGAAGCCGCGGCCGGCATCGTCGGTCTGATCAAGGCCACGCTCGCGGTGTACCACGGCGCGATTCCGCCGACCCTGCATTACGCGAATCCCAATCCGCGGATCAAGTTCGAGAACACGCCGTTCTTCGTCAATGCCGAGCTGCGCGAATGGCGCGACCCGAAAGGCCCGCGCCGCGCGGCGGTGAACAGCCTGGGCGTCGGCGGCACCAACGCGTTCGTCGTTCTCGAAGAGTACGCGCCGACCAAGATCGCGCGCAAAAAGCCGGCGAACGGCCCGGTCGTGGTGCCGCTGTCGGCGAAGACGGCCGACAGTCTGCGCGCGTACGCCGGACGTCTGCTCGCTGCGCTCGAAACCGATGCGGGGCGGACGCTGGATATCGTCGATCTGGCCTACACGCTGCAGACCGGCCGCGACGAATTCGAGCGCCGCGTCGCGTTCGTGGTCGAGGATATCGACGGGTTGCGCACGGCGTTGACGCGCTTTTTGGAGGGCCATGCGCCGGACTACGACCGCAGCGAAGAAGCGACGCTCGCCGCCAGTTGGTCCGGGGGCGGCGACGCGGATTGGCACGCGCTGTATCCCGACGCGAAACCGCGCCGGGTGTCCTTGCCGACCACGGTCTTCGCCCGCGAACGCTACTGGGTGGAGACCCCCAGCCCAGCCCCGATCGGCGCCAAGCTGCATCCCTTGCTGCATCTCAATACCTCCGACCTGAACGAGCAGAAATACAGCAGCGTTTTCACCGGCGAAGAGTTCTTCCTGAAGGACCATCGCGTCCGCATCCGTGCCGGCGGCGGCGAGGCGAAGACGCAGAAAGTCCTGCCCGGCGTGGCCTATCTGGAGATGGCGCGCGCGGCGGTGGAACACGCCGCGCCGATCCACTGCGACGCCAGCGAATTGCTGATTCGCGACGTATTCTGGCTGCAGCCGATCGCGGTCGCCGGCGAGCGTCACGTGAACATCGCGCTGGTCGCGCGCAGCGCTGCGAATGCCTCCGCGAACGGCGCCGTCGGGAGCACGACCGCACTGGAGCCGCAGCCGCAGATCGATTTCGAGGTTTACACCCAGGACGATCAGATCCACTGCCAAGGGCGCGCCTCGTACTGCCCGCGCACGGAGTGCGAAGACGCCGACCTCGCCGCCCTGCATCGCGCGATGCGCCAAGGCCGTTGGACCCACAGCGAGATCTACGCGATTTTCGCGCGCATGGGCCTGGATTACGGGCCCGCGCATCGTCCGCTCGCGTCTATCGAGCGCGGCGAACGCGAATCGCTGGCCACGCTGAAGTTGCCGGAGAATCTCGCGGCGGGCCGCGCGGACTACGTGCTGCACCCGAGTCTGCTGGACGGCGCGCTGCAGGCGGCCACCACGCTGCTGTTCGAACGCAACAGCATTCCCAACTATCCGATCGTGCCGTTCGCGCTGGAATCGCTGCGCGTAGTCGGCCCCTGCGAAGGCGAGATGCTCGCGTGGTCGCGCTACGCCGCCGGCTCGCGCCCGGGCGACAAATCCACGCGGCTCGATATCGATCTGTTCGCTTCGACCGGCAAGCTCTGCGCGCAGATTCGAGGCTTCACCGCGCGTCGGATCGGCAAGCGCAATCTCGGCGCGCTGATCGCGACGCGCGCGTGGCGCAAAGGCGAGGTGTCGCCGGTCGCGGTGTACGCCGAACCGCGCGTGCTTCTCTGCGGTTTTCCGAAGGTCGACGCGGCGCGCATCGCGCGCGATTGCGCCGTGCTCGACGACGATCCGACGCGCTCGCCGGCCGAGCGCTACGCGCATCTGGCGGAGGCGTGTTTCGTTAGGCTGCAGGAGATGGTGCGTTCGCGCCCGCAAACCCGCACGCTGCTGCAGGTGGCGGTGGCGCGCACCGACGACAATGCGCTGTTCGTCGGTCTGGCCGGTTTGATGAAGACCGCGCATCTGGAAAACCCGCAGGTGTCCGGCCAGATCCTGCTGGTCGATCCGGACGTGTCCACCGAGGCCATGACCGCGCTGCTGCACGCCGAGCGCGGACGGCCGCACGACACCTTGATCCGCTTCGAAAACGGCGAACGCCAGGTCGCCGGTTGGGACTTCTTGCAGGAAGATGCGCCCAATCTGTTCGAGCGCGAAGGCGCGTTCAAGGACCGCGGCGTTTATCTGATCACCGGCGGTCTCGGCGGCCTGGGCGTGCTGTTCGCGCGCGAGATTCTGGCGCGTACCGCGAACGCCACGGTGGTGTTGAGCGGACGCACCGGTCCGGCGGAGATCGCCGAGTCCGCCGAGAAGCTGGCGTTGCTCGAATCGCTGCAGGCGCAGGGCGCGCGGGTCGAATATCTGCGGCTGGACCTCGACGACGAAGCCGCGACCGCGGACGCGATCGCCTCGATCGTCGCCCAGCATGGGCAACTCAACGGCATTCTGCACAGCGCCGGCGCGATCGCCGACGCGTTCTTGTTCAAAAAGGAGCTCGGCGAATTCCGCACGGTGATGGCGCCTAAAGTGCGCGGCACCTGGCACCTGGATCGTGCGACGCGAGATCTAGACCTGGATTTCCTGGTGCTGTTCTCTTCGCTCACGTCGGCGCTGGGCAATCTCGGCCAAGCCGATTACGCCGCCGCGAACGGCTTCATGGACGAGTTCGCCGCCTATCGCAACCGCCTGAGCGCGGCCGGCCGCCGCCGCGGCATGACCGTCGCGATCCGCTGGCCGCTGTGGGAAGAGGGCGGGATGCGGCCGGACGACGCCGGCCGCGAGCAATTGCACGACGCCACCGGCATCTACCCCATGCGCAGCAAGACGGGCATGCGCATGTTCTATCGCAGTCTCGCTTCGGGTTGCGATCAGACCGTGGTGATGGAAGGCGATCTGAATCTGATGCAGCGCGCGCTGGGCATCGGCGCGGCGATCCACGCCACGCCGCCGCCGTCCGCGCCGCCGCAGGATCTGCGCCGACAAGAAGGCGAGGGCAGTCTCGCCGAATCGACCGAAGCGTATCTGTGCCGGCAATTGGCGGGGTTGCTGAAGTTGTCCCCCAGCAAGATCGATCCGGCCGCGCCGCTGGAGAATTATGGGATCGATTCGATCCTGGCCTTGGATCTCACCCGGCTGCTCGAACACGCGTTCGGCGCGTTGCCGAAGACCTTGTTCTTCGAATATCTGACGATCCGCGAGTTGGCGGGTTATTTCGTCGGCGCGCACGCCGCCACGCTCGCAACGATGTTCACGGGAGCGTTGCCGGCCGCCGCGCCGCCGCCTGCGCCACCCGCCGCGACGACCGCTGCCGTCGGCGACGGTATCGCCAGCATCCGCGGCACCCGACGCGCTGCGGCGGACGCCGCGATCCCGACCGCCTCCGCGCCCGCGGCGGCGCTGTCGGAGCCGATCGCGATCGTCGGCCTCAGCGGCCGTTATCCGGAATCGCCGGATTTGGAGGCCTTCTGGCGCAATCTGCGCGACGGCAAGGATTGCATCGTCGAAGTGCCGGCCTCGCGTTGGGATTGGCGCGAGTACTACAGCGAGGATCGCACCCGCAAAGGCCACCATTTCAGCAAGTGGGGCGGCTTCATCGAAGGCGTCGACGAATTCGATGCGCGATTCTTCAATATCTCGCCGGTCGAGGCGGAGTTGATCGATCCGCAGGAGCGCTTGTTCCTGCAGCATGCGTGGATGGCGATCGAGGATGCGGGTTTCACTCGCGCCGCCCTTCGCATTCCCAACGGCGACGATTTGCCGGCGCAGGTCGGCGTCTATGCCGGCGTGATGTACGGCGAGTATCAATTGCTCGGCGCGGAGGCCAGTCTTCAGGGCCAGCGCATGGGCTTCGCCAGCAACCCGGCCAGCGTCGCCAATCGCGTTTCGTATGTGCTGAATCTCCACGGCCCGAGCATGACGGTGGACACGATGTGCTCGTCGTCGCTGACCGCGATCCATCTCGCCTGCCAGGACCTGCGGCTCGGGCGTACCGCGCTCGGCATCGCCGGCGGCGTCAATATCACCATCCATCCCAACAAATACTTGATGCTGAGCGCCGGACAGTTCATCTCCGGCGACGGTCATTGCCAAAGCTTCGGCGAAGGCGGCGACGGCTACATCCCGGGCGAGGGCGTGGGCGTCGCGGTGTTGAAACGCTTGTCCGACGCGGAGCGCGACGGCAACCACATCTACGGCTTGATCCGCGGCAGCGCGCTGAGTCACGGCGGCAAAACGAACGGCTACACCGTGCCGAATCCGCAGGCGCAAGCCAGCGCGGTGCGTCAGGCCTTCGCCGAAGCCGACATCGATGCGCGCCGAATCGGTTACATCGAAGCGCACGGCACCGGCACCAAGCTGGGCGACCCGATCGAAATCGCGGCGCTGAGCAAAGTGTTCCGCGAAAGCACCGACGAAACCGGCTTCTGTCTCATCGGCTCGGCGAAATCCAACATCGGGCATGCCGAAGCCGCGGCCGGCATCGCCGGCTTGACCAAAGTGCTGCTGCAGATGCGGCATGGGCAGATCGTGCCGTCGCTGCATTCGAGCAAACTCAACCCGCATATCGATTTCGACATCACCCCGTTCGTGGTGGTGCAAGCGCTGCAGCCCTGGCCGCGCCCCTCGGTCGACGGCCGCAGCTTGCCGCGCATCGCGGGCGTGTCGTCGTTCGGCGCGGGCGGCGCCAATGCGCATGTGGTGATCGAGGAATACATCGCCCCGACCGCGCCGCTCGCGGATGGCGGAGGCGCGCAGATCGTGCCGCTGTCGGCGCGCACGTCCGAACAACTGCGTCGCAAAGCCGAAGATTTGCTGGCGCATCTGCGCGCGTATCCCGAGACGCCGTTGAACGCGCTGGCCTACACGCTGCAGGTCGGCCGCGAAGCGATGGACGAGCGTTTGGCGCTGCACGTCGATTCGGTCGCGGCCTTGACCGATGCGCTGCGGCGTCATCTGGCCGGCGAAGACGGCGAGGGCATTTTCGCGGGCGAGGCGAAAGCCGGTCGCGAAGCGTTCGCGCTGCTGAATCAAGACCCGGACTTGGACGCGACCGTCGGCAAGTGGATCGAAGAGCGCAAATACGCGAAGCTCGCCGAACTGTGGGCGCGCGGTTTGAGCCTGGATTGGCGCAGATTCCACAAGACCCGGCCGACGCTGTTGACCGGTCTGCCGACGTATCCGTTCGCGCGCCAACGGCATTGGGTGGACGTGCCGAAACACGCGCAGGCGTCGACGACGGCGCTGCATCCGTTGCTGCACGCCAACACGTCCGATTTCGAGCGTCAGCGCTACACCTCGCGTTTCGGCGGACGCGAACCGTTCCTCGATGCCGCGGGTCCGACGCCGTCGCTCGGGGTGGGCGCGACGCTGGAAATGGCGCGCGCGGCGCTGCGCGACGCGGTGCCGACGGACGAAGGGGCGGTCGAATTCCGCGATTTGGCGTGGGCCTTCCCGGCGCCTGCGGCGATCGAGCGCGCCATCCATCTCTCGCTGTTCGATCGCCAGGGCGAGGGCGTCGACACGCGCCTGCGCTTCGAGATTCACGACGAAGACGACGCCGGTCGCGAGACCGTGCATAGCCACGGTGTCGTCGGGTTCGTCGCCGCCGATACGGCGGACATGGCCGCTGCGCTGCGCGATGCCCCCGACGCGCGCGTGTTGCCTCTGCCGACGCTCGAGGTCGCGACCGCGTCCTCGTCTCGGTCGATCGCGAGCGCGCGGATGCTGGACGCCGCGCTGCGCGCCGCGGCCGACCTGGCCGGCGGATTGTCGCGTCCTCTGACGGCGGCGTCGCTGCGCGTGTACGCCGACTGCGCCGATGCGCGCGAAGTCGTGCTGCGCGTCGGCGAAGGGCCGGGCGCGATCGATCTCGACTTGCGCGATGCGAACGGCGGCGTCTGCGCGCGCATGCGGGGCGTGCGCTTCTTGCCGCAGGCCGGCGATACCGATCCGGCGCCCACGGGCGCGTCGATGTCCCCCTCGGCAGTGGCTTCGGCTTCGGTTTCAACTTCGACTTCGACTTCGACCTCATCCACGCCCGCCGTCGCCGCACCGCGTTCGGTGCCGTTGCGCGTGGTTTCGCGCGCGGGAATCGCCGCCGACCCGTCGTTCGCCGCCGATGCGCCGAGCGCGCCCATCGCGCCCATCCCGCCGAAACCGAGCGGGATCGCGCTGCCCGATCCCCTCGCGTCGCCGACGCCGAGCGCCGATGCTATCGCCGCGAAACCGCGACTCGCGTTGGATCCATCGCACACGAGCCGCTCGATCGATTCGACCGCGCCTGCTGCGACCGTCGCCGAGGCGCATTCGCAGACCGCGCATGCCCCCGCAGCGCTCGACAAACCGCGCGGCGTCGCGCTGCTCGCGCCGCAGAACAGTCGCGATGCGCAAGCGGGGCCGACGCTCGCCAAGCCGCGTTTGACGCTCGGCGCATTGTCGGCGTCGGCGATGCCGATGCCCGTCCACGGCGCTGCGGCGCCGGTCGCCGCGCAAGCCGCGCTGTACGACCAGGGCGACGGCGTCTTCGTGCTGCGCCTGTTCTCGAACGACTTGTCTTCCGCGCAAGTCGATACGCTGTTGGCTGCGCTGCGCACGGTCGCGGCCGAGCCGCAGGCCAAGACCCTCGCGATTCTCGGAAGCCCCGCGGGCTTCCTGTCCGGCGGCGCCGCGGCGCACGCCGATGCGCGCGCGGCCGGCTTGTACCGCGCGCTGGCGGAATTCCCGTACCCGATCGTCGCCGCGTGCGGACGCGCCACCGGCGCGGGTTTGCTGGTCGCCGCGTTGTGCGACGCGCTGCTGCTGGACGAGGCGGCGGAGTACGGTTTGTCCGACGGCGCTTGGACGCCGACCGATGCCGAGGACATGTTGCATCGGCGCTTCGGTCGCGCCGCCGCCGACGATCTGCTGTATTTGCGTACACGCGCCCGCGGCGCCGAACTGCGCGCCGCCGGTTGGCGTTGCGAAGCGCGCGCCGCCGACGCGCTGGAGCCGGCGGCGCTGGCGCTGGCCGCGAATCTCGCCGGTAAGACGGGACCGTCGCTGCGCCTGCTCAAAGCGCATCTGGGCAGCGAGATCGCCGAAGCGACCGCGGCGATGGCCGCTGCAGACGATTATTCGGCTTCGTGGGACATCGTCTCCGATGCGCCGTCGCCGATCTCGCGCATCGCCGACGCTCTCGGCCCGCATCGCGATCACATCGCGTTGGAGGAAAGAGGCGATCGCACGGTGGTCGCGACCTTCGCCGCGACGCAGGACGGCATCGAATCCTGGCTCGACGCCCTGCGCGCGCTGCTCGCCGCCGCCGCCGTCGTGCAGCGGCCGCTCGTGCTGCGGAGCGCGCTGCCGGGATTCTTGCCCGATGTCGACGCCTCGATTCGCGACGATGTCGCTGCGCGGCTGCGCGCGACGATCGGCGAATTCCCGCTGCCGTTGGTCGCCGCGCTCGGCGCCGAAACGCGCGGTCTGGGCTGGTACGCGGCGCTGCTATGCGACGCCTGCGTTTACGACGCCGATGGCGTTTGCGCGCTGGCGCCGTTGAGCGAAACCCCGACGTTAGCCGGTTTCGCCGCGGCCGCGCTCGCGCAGCGCCACGGCGAGGACATCGCGCACGAGTTGATGCTCGTCGGCGGCGCTCATGACGGCGCCGCCTTGCGCGAACGCTTCGGCGCGTTCCGCGTCGCGACGGGCGAGGGCGTCGTCGCCGCGGCCGCGGCGGTCGTCGATGCGCTCGCCGCGTTGGCGCCCTCGCACGTGCGCGCGTGGAAAGCGCGGAACGCCGAAGCCTTCTCCGCGGCGTCGCCGTTGGCGTTCCTCCCCGAACCGATCGCGGACGATGCGCCGACGGTCGAACCGCCGGCGGTCGACGCGGCGCAGACCGCACCGAAGGCGTTGCCGTTCGGGAATGCGGTCGTGAACGTGTTCGCGCATGCCAACGGCGTGTACGAAGTGCGCATGGCCGATCGCGAAGCGCGCAACATGTTCTCGCCGGAATTCAGCCGAGGCATGCAGGACGCGTTCGCGCGCATCGCGCGCGACGAGGACTGCAAGGCGGTCGTGCTGGTCGGCTACGACAACTACTTCTCTTCGGGCGGCACCCGCGAAACCCTGCTGTCGATCCACGACGGCAGCGCGCGGTTCACCGACAACCTGGTGTTCCAGTTGCCGCTGACCTGCCCGGTGCCGGTGATCGCCGCGATGCAAGGGCACGGCATCGGCGCCGGCTGGGCGATGGGGATGTACGCGGATTTCGCGCTGTTCTCCGCGGAAAGCCGCTACTTCAGCCCGTACATGGGCTATGGCTTCACGCCCGGCGCGGGCTCGACCCTGTTGTTCCCGCTGCGCATCGGTCGCGATCTCGCGCGCGAGACGTTGCTCACCGCGCAGGAATACGTCGGCGCCGATCTCAAGGCGCGCGGTTTGCGTCAGCAGGTGCTGCCGCGCGATCGGGTCTTGCGCGAAGCCTTGGCCCTGGCCGCGCGCATCGCGCGGCAGCCGCTCGCGCGGTTGAAAGCGCTGAAAGCGCGGTGGTCGACGCCGCTGCTCGCGCCGTTGGAGCGCACCTACGCGCGCGAACTGGACATGCATGCGCAGACGTTCGTCGGCCAAGCCGACACGCTGGCGCGCATTCAAGGCCGTTTCGCGAACGCCGACGCAGCCGCGCACGTTTCGACCGCGGACGCTTCCGCGACGGCCGCCGCGGAAGCGTCGACCGCGGCGCCGACGGCGACCGCGATGGGGGCTTCGACTCCGACCGCCAGCGCCGACCGCGATCCGCGCGCGGTGCGCGCGCATCTGCGCAGCCTGCTCGCGCACGAGTTGCGGATGCAGGAATCGGAAATCGGCGACGACGACCAGTTCGTCGATCTGGGCTTGGATTCGATCACCGGCGTGACTTGGATCCGCCGCATCAACGAACACTACGGCACCGCGATCGAAGCGATCCGGGTCTACAGCTATCCCACGCTGAGCAAACTCGCGCAGTTCGTGCTGCAGGAAGCGGCGGCGAGCGCACCCAGCGTCGCCCAACCCAGCATCGCTCAGCCTAGCGTCGCCCCGACGCCGGTCGTCGCCGCCGAACCGCAGCCCGTTCAGGCCTCCGCCGTCGATCCGCGTGCGGTGCGTGCGCATTTGCGCAGCCTGCTCGCGCACGAGTTGCGCATGCAGGAATCGGAGATCGGCGACGACGATCAGTTCGTCGATCTGGGCTTGGATTCGATCACCGGCGTGACTTGGATCCGCCGCATCAACGAGCACTACGGCACCGCGATCGAAGCGATCCGGGTCTACAGCTATCCCACGCTGAGCAAACTCGCGCAGTTCGTGCTGCAGGAAGCCGGCCCGGCCGTCTCCGCGCCGGTTTCCGTGCCGGCTTCCGCCCCGCTGCGGACATCGACGCCTGCGGCGGTCGCGAGCGCTTCGCTCGCTGCGGTCGCGGTCTCGTCGGCAACGCGCGCCTCCGACACCGTCGTCGTGCTGCCGTCCTGGCGCAGCGCGAACCGCGGCAAAGGCGCGCGCGCGTCGTTGGGGCCGATCGCGGTGATCGGCATGGCCGGTCGCTTCGCGCAATCGCCCGATCTGGACCGCTTCTGGCGCAACCTCGCCGAAGGCCGCGATTGCATCGCGGAGATTCCCGAAGACCGTTGGGACATCGACGCCTGGTACCAGGCCGGGGATGTCGCGCCCGGCAAGACCTACGCGCGCTGGATGGGCGCGCTGGACGATTACGATCGTTTCGATGCGGCGTTCTTCAATATCTCGCCGCGCGAGGCGCGCACCATGGACCCGCAGCAGCGCGTGTTCCTGGAAGCGTGTTGGCACGGGATCGAACACGCCGGTTATGCGCCGAAGTCGCTCGCCGGCACGCGCTGCGGCGTCTTCGCCGGTTGCTCGATGAGCGACTATCACCTGATTTCCGCGCGCGAACGTCTGAGCGGGCAGGGCTTCACCGGCGCCGCCGCGTCCATCTTGGCCGCGCGGATTTCCTATTTCCTCGATCTCCACGGTCCCAGTCTCTCGATCGACACCGCCTGTTCGTCTTCGTTGGTGACCATCGCCGCCGCTTGCGACAGTCTTGCGGCGGGCGGCAGCGATCTGGCGCTCGCCGGCGGCGTCAACGTGATGGCCGGGCCGTCGATGCAGGTGATGACCTCGCAAGTCGGCATGCTGTCGCCGCACGGGCGCTGCTACGCGTTCGACGCGCGCGCCGACGGCATCGTCAACGGCGAAGGCGTCGGCGTGGCGGTGCTCAAGCGTTTGACGGATGCCGAACGCGACGGCGACCGCATCTACGCGGTGGTCGAAGGGTGGGGCGCCAATCAGGACGGCAGAACCAACGGGATCACCGCGCCGAACGCCGACGCGCAGACGCGTCTGCAGCGCGAGGTCTACGACCGTTTCGGCATCGATCCGGACGGCATCCAATTCATCGAAGCGCACGGCACCGGCACCGCGCTGGGCGATCCGATCGAGATCGCCGGTCTGAAGGCTTCGTTCCGCGATCGCACCGCGCGCGTCGGTTACTGCGCGATCGGTTCGGTGAAGAGCAACATCGGCCACTGCCTCACCGCCGCGGGCGTCTCGGGCTTCCTCAAGCTGCTGTTGGCGCTGCAGCATCGGCAATTGCCGCCGACCGCGCATTTCCGCACGCTCAACCCGCATATCCGCCTCGACGACAGCCCGTTCTACATCAACGACAGGCTGCGCGAATGGGTCGTGCCTGCGGGCGCGCGTCGCCGCGCCGCGATCAACGCCTTCGGCTTCAGCGGCACCAACGCGCATGTGGTGCTGGCCGAATACGTCGCGTCCCGCGCGCAGCCGCCGGTCGCCGCCGGTCCGGTGTTGGTGCCGTTGTCCGCGCGCACGCCCGAGCAACTGCGGCAGCGCGTCCGCGACCTTCTCGCGTGGCTGCAGGCGCAGGATGCGCACGCGCCGTCCTTGGAAGGCATCGCGCGCACGCTGCAGATCGGCCGCGAAGCGATGGAAGAACGTCTCGCGATCGTCGCGGACGATATCGCCGGCCTCACCTCGCGCCTGCGCGCGGCCGAATCCGATCCGGAGCGCGCCGCGCCGGGCGAAGGCCGTTATCGCGGCCAGGTCAGCGCCAATCGCGACACGCTCGCCGCGTTGGCGTCGGATTCGGATTTCCTCGGTGTCGTCGGCAAGTGGGTCGCGCGTCGCGAACTCGGGCGTTTGGCCGATCTGTGGGTGAAGGGGTTGGAATTGCCCTGGGATGGGTTCTACGCCCCCGGCGCGATACCGCAGCGTTTAGGGCTGCCGGGGTATCCCTTCGCGCGCGAACGTCACTGGCTGCTGCCCGATCGCGCCGACGACGGCAGCGGCAGCGGCGGAGTCGCGGCTCTCGCTGGCGCGTCCGCGCTGCATCCGCTGCTCCACGCCAACGTGTCGGATCTCGCCGGTCAGCGTTACGCCTCGCGATACGCGAACGACGCTTTCTTCCTGGTCGGCCGCGACGGCGGCGCACTGCGCGCGCTGTCGTCCGCGGCCTGCATCGAACTGGCGCGCGCCGCTTTCGTGCATGCGATGCCCGGCGTACGGGACGACGATCCGGTGGAATTGCGCGCCTTGCTGTGGGGCGCGGCGCAGCCGGCCGAGACGACCCGCATCGCGTTGGCGGCGCAGGACGACGGCGGCGCGCTCTTCGAGATCTTCGCCGAGGGACACGAAGACGCGCCGATCTGCGGCGGCGAAGCGCATGCGCGCCGCGGCGCGACGCCCGAGCGCATCGATGTGGCCGCGTTGCGCGCCCGTATGCCCACGTCGGCGACGAGCGCGGACGCGCTGTACGCGCGTTTCGAGGCGTCCGGCATGCGTTACGGATCCGGGCTCCGCGCATTGACGCAGTTGCGTATGGGCGCGGGCGAACTGTTGGCTGAGGCGGTCTCGCCGAGCGCTGTCTCGATGAGCGCCGCTTCGACGACAACCGCCGAGAGCGCGACGGATCGCGCCGGTTTCCGTCTGCATCCTGCGCTGCTGGAAGCGGCGATCCAAGCCGGTATCGCCGTCTTCGGCGATGGCCTAACGCAGATGACGCCGGTGGCGATCGACAGCGTGCTCGCGTTCGCGCCCTGCATCGAACGCGCGACGTTGTGGGCGCGACTGCGCGATCCGCACTGCGCCGATATCGATCTCTGCGACGACGAGGGCCGCGTTCGCGCGAGCCTCCGCGGTCTGCGTCCGCAGATCGCGATGCCCGCGCTCGACGCCCAGCCGCAGGTCGCCGTCGCGCCGCAAGCACGCGCCGCGACGCCGTCGCCGGTCTCGATGCCGACCTCGATGCCGGCCGCATCCGCGCCGCTCGCGAGGAGCGAAGCGTCGATCCCTGCGCTGGAGACGCTGCGACAAGAATTGCGTGAATCGTTGGCGGAAGCGCTGTTCATGTCGGCGAGCGACATCGACCCGCAGCGCTCGTTCACCGAGCTGGGCTTGGATTCGATCATCGGCGTGGAGTGGGTGAAAGCGATCAATCGGCGCTACGGCACCGAGCTATCGGCGACCCGCGTCTACGACTATCCGAGCGTGGCCGAATTGGCGGCGCACGTGCACGCGCAGTTGCGTGCGGCGACGCCGGCGGCGGAGGCGTCGACGCTCAGCGCGTCGTTGCCCACGCCACAGAACGCATCGGCCGCATCCACAGCCTTCGCCGCCGCACCCGCACCGGCGGTCGTCGAGACCGTCGGCATCGCCGCGCTGGTGGTGGCCTTGGAAACGCTGCGACAAGAATTACGCGCGTCCTTGGCCGAAGCGCTGTTCATGTCGGCGAGCGATATCGATCCGCAGCGCTCGTTCACCGAGCTGGGGTTGGATTCGATCATCGGCGTGGAGTGGGTGAAGGCGATCAATCGGCGCTACGGCACCGAGCTGTCGGCGACCCGCGTGTACGACTATCCGAGCGTGGCCGAATTGGCGGCGCACGTTCACGCGCAGTTGCGCGCCGTCGCTCCGACCGTCGAGGCGAAGGCGGAGGCGTCGACGCCTAGCGCGTCGCTGCCCGCGCCACAGAACGCATCGGCCGCATCCCCAGTCTTCAGCGCCGCTGGTGCACCGGCCGTTGCCGGCGATCTCGACACCGTCGCGCCCGTGGTGGCCTTGGAGACGCTGCGAGAAGAATTGCGCGCGTCCTTGGCCGAAGCCTTGTTCATGTCGGCGAGCGATATCGACCCGCAGCGCTCGTTCACCGAGCTGGGCTTGGATTCGATCATCGGCGTGGAGTGGGTCAAAGCGATCAATCGGCGCTACGGCACCGAGCTGTCGGCGACCCGCGTGTACGACTACCCGAGCGTGGCCGAATTGGCGGCGCACGTGCACGCGCAGTTGCGCGCGGCGGCGCCGGTCGTCGAGCCCGCGGCCGCGAAGACCTCCGCGCCGAGCGTGCCGACGTCGAGCGTGCCGATGGCGAACGCGCCGTCTCCGACCGCGGTCGGCGATGGCGCGACGCGCGGCGCTGCGCCCATCGCGGCGATTCGCTCGATTTCGTCGCGCATCGGCGGCATCGGGCGCGGTACGCCGCTCGGTCGCGGAATCCGGTTCGCGCCGAAATACGCGCAGGCCTATCGCGAATTGAGTTTCTACAGCGCCGACGCCAGCGGCGACATCGACAGCGAGGCCGGTTTCTCGGTGCGTTTGTCGATTTCGCCCGAAGACTGCGTGGGCCTGCGCGAGCATGTGGTGTTCGGCGAGCATCTGCTGCCGACCGACGCTTACCTCGAATTGGTCTGCGCGCTGTACCGCAGCTATTTCGCGCCGTCGTCGGTGCGACTGGAGCGGCTGTCGATCGTGAATCCGATCCTCGGCGCGAAGCGCCGAAAGACCCAATTGCGTCTCGACTTCCGTCGCTTGGGCGAGGGCCTGCAGTTCTTCTTGCGTTCCAGCCGCAGCGGCGCGTTCGACGACGCGGTGCTGCACATGCAGGGCGTGCTCGTGGCCGCGTCGGCGACGCCGCCCGCGCCGCGCATCGCGCAGGACTTCGCGATCGGCCGCAGCGCGAACGCGGATGCGATCCCGACCAACGCCGGGCGCTTCTACGCGCCGTTGCGCGCGCTTCACATGGGCCAGACTCTCGCCCGCGGCGACGTGTCGGTGGCCGAGCATGAGGAACGCTTCGCCGCGAACCCGTTCGCGCTGTACGGCGCGCTCTGCACCGCGATCAATTTCGCCGGGTATTTGGCGGCTTCCCGCGGCGACGCCGGCGACGATCAGTTCTTGCCGTATCGCATCGACGCGGTGAATCTGTACGACGCGCTCGAAGGCCGTGCGTTCCACTGTCGCGCCGAAGCGCTGGAAATCGGCCGCGACGCGATGGTCTTCGCTTTGGAATTGGTCGACGACCAAGGCCGGCTCGCGGCCGCGATCGAACGCATCGAACTGCGTCGGGTGCCGCGCCGGACCATTCGCGAGCAAGCGCGTTCCGCGGCGGCGCAGGCGGCCGCGCCGCAGCCGGGCGTCGCGTCCGATCGCGATACGGCGGTGGCCATCATCGGCATGTCGGGCCGCTACCCGATGAGTCCGAACGTCGAAGCGCTGTGGGACAATCTGCGCGAAGGCCGCGATTGCGTCAGCGAGATCCCGGCCGCGCGCTGGGGCGAGCTCGGCGATTGGTATCACCCCGACCCGCGTCACCCGCGCACTTCCTACTCGAAGTGGGCCGGTCTGTTGGACGACGTCGACGCCTTCGACGCGCTGTTCTTCGGCATCTCGCCGGCCGAGGCCGAGGCGATCGATCCGCAGCAGCGGGTGTTCTTGGAGGAAAGCTGGAAAACGATCGAAAGCGCCGGCTATTCGCCGTCCGCGCTTTCCGGCACGGCCTGCGGCGTGTACGTCGGCTGCGGCATGGGCGATTACGGACGCGTGTTGGCCGATCACGGCAAAGACACGGTGGGCGCCGCGTTCATGGGCACGTCGACCGCGATTCTGGCGGCGCGCATCGCCTATTTCCTCAACCTCAAAGGCCCGGCGCTGGCGATCGACACCGCGTGTTCGTCGTCGCTGGTCGCGGTGCATCTGGCCTGCGAAAGCATCCGCAGCGGCGAGAACCGTCTCGCGCTCGCCGGCGGCGTCAACGTGTTGACCACGCCGTTGGGCCATGTGCTGACCTCGCAGGTCGGCATGCCCTCGCGCGACGGCCGCTGCGCCGCGTTCGACGCCTCCGCCAACGGCATCGTGTTCTCCGAAGGCTGCGGCGTCGTGCTGCTGAAGACCTTGGCCGACGCCGAGCGCGACGGCGACGAGATTCTCGGCGTGATCCGCGCGTCGGGCATCAATCAGGACGGCAAGACCAACGGCATCACCGCGCCCAGCGCGAAGTCGCAGGAGCGTCTGCTGCGCGGGGTGTACGAGCGCTTCGGGATCGAGCCGTCGCGCATTTCCTACGTCGAAGCGCACGGCACCGCGACCGCGTTGGGCGATCCGATCGAAGTCGACGCCCTCACCGCGGCGTTCGAGGGCGTCGCGCGCGGCCAGTGCGCGATCGGCTCGATCAAAAGCAACATCGGTCATTGCGGTTACGCGGCCGGCGTCGCCAGCATCATCAAAGTGCTGTCGTGCATCCGTCACCGCACGCTGGTGCCGTCGATCCACTTCTCCACGCCGAACCCGCACATCGACTTCGAGCGCTCGCCGTTCCGCGTCAATACCCGCACGCGTTCGTGGGAGAGCGACGGCCCGCGTCTAGCGACGGTCAGCTCGTTCGGTTTCAGCGGCACGAACGCGCATCTGGTGATCGAGGAGCATCTGCCTACCGCCGAAGCGCGACTGGCGACGCCCGCGCCGTGCGCAACGATGGCGGTGCCGCTGTCGGCGCGCTCGCAGGCGCAATTGCGGCGACAGGTCGAGGATCTATTGGCGTCTCTGCGCCGGGAGGGCGACCACGCCGATCTGGCGCGCATCGCCTACACCCTGCAGACCGGACGCGACGCGATGCCGCAGCGTTTGGCGGTGGTCGCCGACTCCGTCGCGCAATTGCGCGCGCGCCTGGAGCGCGTGGCCGCGGGCGAGACGCGAATCGAAGGCGTCTTCCGCGGCGACGCGGGTCGCGACGACGCCATCGCCGCGTTCGCGGGCGATGCCGAGATGGGGCGCGTGATCGACACATGGATCGCGCAGAAGAACCTGCCGCGCGTACTCGAACTCTGGGTACGCGGGCTGGCGCTGGACTGGCGGCGCTTGCACGAGGTCGCGCCGCGTCGTCTGTCGTTGCCGACCTATCCGTTCGCGCGCGATCGCTGTTGGGCCGAAGGCGAGCCGGTGCGCAAACGGGGCGCGTCGGCGTCGGGCGCCGCGGCGCTTCATCCGCTGCTGCATCGCAACGTCTCCGATCTCGGACGCCAGGCCTACGCAAGCGTGTTCGACGGCGCCGAGTTCTTCCTCGACGATCACCGCGTCGGGGGCCGTCCGGTGTTGCCGGCGGTGGCGTATCTGGAAATGGCCGGCGCGGCGCTGCGCGACGCGATGCCGCAGGGCGAAACGTCGCCGTCGCTCGAACTGCGCCACGTCGCATGGTCGCAGCCGTTGGTGGCGCAGGGCGAAACTCGGGTCGAGATCGCGGTGTTCCCGGCGGGCGAGGGCGCGTTCGAATTCGAGATCGCCAGCCGGCGCGACGGCGAAGGCGACGACACCTTGCATTGTCAGGGCGCCGCTGCCGTATTGGCCGCCGACGCGACTCCCGCGCCGCTCGACCTGCGGGCGCTGCGCGCGCGTTTGCGCAACGGCCGCGTCGAAGCGAGCGCGCTGTATCCGCGATTCGCGGCGATGGGGCTCGGCTACGGCGCGGCGTTCCAGGGCATCGTCGCGCTCGAACGCGGTGAAGACGACGTTTTGGTCGAACTGCGTCTGCCCGATGCCGCGCACGCCGAAGGCTTCGTGCTCCACCCGAGTCTCGCCGACAGCGCGCTGCAAGGGTCGATCGCCTTGATCGACCGGGCCGCCGGCGGCGAAGGCAAACCGTCGCTGCCGTTCGCGCTGGAAGCGCTGCGGGTGTACGCGCCGTGCGCGCCGCGGATGTACGCCTGGGTGCGTTTCGCGGCCGATGGCCGCGCGGTCGCCGGCCTCACCAAGGTCGATGTCGATCTGTGCGACGCCGACGGTCGCATCTGCGCGCAGATGCGCGGCTTCTCCTCGCGTCCGATCGAACGCGAGGCGGCGTCGAGCGCCTTCGACGAAACGCATTACCTCTCGATCATCGATGCTGTCTTGAACCGTCGGCTTTCCGCCGATGAAGCCATGGAATTGGGTTGATCCGATGACGTACGACTTGGCCGACATTTACCGCGATCTCTCCGCGGGCCGCCTCAGCCGCGAACAGGCGTTGGAACGCATTCGCGCGGCCAAATCGGGCGAGCGGACTTCGCCGCCCGCGGTCGATACGCTGCTGGCGGCGCCGGTATGGGAAGCGGCGAGCGCTGCCGAGTCCGCAACGAGCGAGGTTGCGCTGTCGCAGCATCGCGTGTTGGTCTGCGGGTTGCCTCAAGTCGACCTCGCGCAGTTGCGGGCCGCGCTGCCGGGCAGCGTGTGCGAAGCGGCGTCGGTTCCGGTGGGCGCCGAGCCCGACGCCGCCTACACCGCGGTCGCGCTGGCGTATTTCGAAGCGGTGCGCGCCGTGCTGCGCGATAAGCCGCAGGGCCGCTGTTGCGTGCAATTGGCGGTGGCCGACGGCGACGACGCGGCGATGTTCGCGGGATTGGCGGGGCTGATCGAAACCGCCGCGCTGGAGCATCCCGGCATCGACGGTCGGGTGTTGTTCGTGCCGTCGACTATCGAGAGCGATGGCTTGGCCGTGTTGCTGCGCGCCGAAACGCGCGAGGGCCGCGAGCGCGTCGTGCGCTTCCGCGAGCGCGGTCGCGAAGCGCGCCGGTGGCGCTTCGTCGACGACGCGAGCGGCGCGGCCGAGCCGCCCTGCCGGTTCCGCGAAAACGGCGTGTATCTGATCACCGGCGGGCTCGGCGGCTTAGGCCGTTTGGTCGCGACCGAAATTCTCGCCACGGTCGCGAACGCGCGCGTGGTGCTCTGCGGTCGCTCGCCCGCGGACGCCGCCACCGAAACCGCGCTCGCCGCGCTGGGCGCGCCGGGACGCGCGAGCTATCGCGTCGCGGACATCGCGGACGGCGCGCAGACGCGCGCATTGATCGACGGCATCCTCGTCGACTACGGCGCGCTGCACGGCGTCGTCCACAGCGCAGGCGTGTTGCGCGACGATTTCATCCTGAAGAAATCGTCGGCCCAGTTCGCGGACGTCCTGCGACCCAAAGTCGACGGCGCCGCCCATCTGGATCGCGCCACCGCGTCGCTGCCGCTGGATTTCTTCCTGCTGTTCTCGTCGATCGCGGCCTGGGCCGGCAACGTCGGTCAGGCCGATTACGCGGCGGCGAACGGGTTTCTCGACGCCTTCGCGGGCTGGCGCCATGCGCGCGCGGCGGCGGGCGATCGTCGCGGCCTCAGCCTGAGCATCGCGTGGCCGCATTGGCTCGACGGCGGCATGAACGTCGATGCGACTAGCCTGGGCTTGCTGGAAAAGCGTACGGGCCTGCGGTCGATGCGTACCGACGACGGCATGCGGGCGCTGCATCGCTGCCTCGCGCTCGGCCGCACGCACGCGATGGCGATGCACGGCGTGCCCGACGACATGCGTCGCGCGCTCGAAGGCGCCGATGCCGCGACGAATGCGCGCCCGTCCGCACCGCCGCGCGATGCGGCCCGCGCCGCGCCCGCGCCGGTCGCGTCCGTCTCGACGGCGTCGAGCGGCGACGACGGCGATCTGCAGACCCGCGTTCGCGAGTTTCTGCGCGGCGAATTCTCGAAAGTGCTGAAAATTCCCGCGCAGCGGATCGATGCCCGGGCTCCGCTCGAGCAATACGGCATCGATTCGATCCTGGCGATGAATCTCACCGCGCAGCTCGAAGCGAGCTTCGGCGCGCTGCCGAAAACGCTGTTCTTCGAGTACATGACGCTGGAGGAGTTGGCGGGCTATTTCCATCGCAGCCACGCTGCGACCTTGACCACGCTGTTCGCGGCGTCGACGGCCGTACCGATCGATGGGTCGAGCGCCGCGGCGGCGTCCGCCGCCGATGCTTCCGCTGCGACGACAGCGGTACGCGCGCCGCTGCGCAGCCGTCGTCGGCGGTTCGCGACCGTCGCCGAGGCCGCCGAGGCGAGCGCGGCCTACGCGCAAGAACCAATCGCGATCGTCGGCCTCAGCGGCCGTTATCCGGAATCGCCGGATTTGGACACGTTCTGGCGCAATCTGCGCGACGGCAAGGACTGCATCGTCGAAGTGCCGGCGTCTCGTTGGGATTGGCGCGCCTGGTACAGCGCCGACCGCACCGTCGAAGGCGCGCACTACAGCAAGTGGGGCGGCTTCATCGAAGGCGTCGACGAATTCGACCCGCGGTTCTTCAATATCGCGCCGCGCGAGGCGCGCACGATCGATCCGCAGGAGCGCTTGTTCCTGCAGCACGCGTGGATGGCGGTCGAGGATGCGGGCTACACCCGCGCCGCGCTTCAGATCGCCGATGCGCGCGGCTTGCCGGGACAGGTCGGCGTTTACGCCGGCGTGATGTACGGCGAGTACAACCTCTCCGGCAGCTTGGCCGGTATCGCCAACCGCGTTTCGTACGTTCTGAATCTGCACGGGCCCAGCATGACGCTGGACACGATGTGCTCCTCGTCGCTCACCGCGCTGCATCTGGCGTGCCAGGACTTGCGCTCTGGTCGCATCGCGATGGCGCTGGCCGGCGGCGTGAACGTCAGCGTGCATCCGAACAAATACACGATGCTCAGCGGCGGTCAGTTCATTTCCGGCGATGGCCATTGCCAAAGTTTCGGCGAAGGCGGCGATGGTTACATTCCCGGCGAGGGCGTAGGCGTCGCCGTGCTCAAACGTTTGTCGGACGCGGAGCGCGACGGCGATCATATCTACGGCCTGATCCGCGCCAGCGCGCTCAATCACGGCGGCAAGACCAACGGCTACACCGTGCCCAATCCGCAGGCGCAGGCCGACGTCATCCGCCGCGCCTTGGCCGATGCCCGCATCGATCCGCGCCACGTCGGTTACATCGAGGCGCACGGCACCGGCACCAAACTCGGCGACCCGATCGAAATCGCGGCGCTGACCAAAGCGTTCCGCGAGAGCGGGGTTAATGGCGCGCCCGGGAACACTGCCGAAAACGCGGAAAAAAGCGCGGCCGATAACGGTTATTGCGCGATCGGTTCGGCGAAATCCAACATCGGCCACTGCGAGTCCGCCGCCGGCATCGCCGGCGTCAGCAAAGTGCTGCTGCAGTTGCGCCACGGCCGCATCGTGCCGTCGCTGCATTCCAAAACGCTCAACCCGCACATCGATTTCGCGTCCACGCCGTTCGTGGTCAATCAAACGCTGCGCGCGTGGGACCGTCCGGTCGTCGACGGCAGGACGCTCCCGCGCGTCGCCGGCGTTTCGTCGTTCGGCGCGGGCGGCGCCAACGCACATGTGTTGATCGAAGAATACGTCGCACCCGCGCGCGCCGCGGCCCGCCGCGATGTCCTGCGCGCGATGCCGCTCTCGGCGCGCACCGCCGAACAATTGCGCCAGCGCGCGAGCGATCTGCTGGCGTTTCTCGAACGCGAAGGCGATGCGGTGGACCCGCGCGATTTGGCGCATACGCTGCAGATCGGCCGAGAGGCGATGGACGAGCGCGCCTGCTTCCTGGCGGATTCGCCGGCCGCGCTGCGCAGCGCGTTGCGCGATTTCCTCGACGGCCGCGATACGCCCGGTCGCATCTGGCGCGGCAGCGCGAAGCGGCAGCGCGAAGCGCTGGCCGCACGTCGCGAAGACGCGGGCTTCGTCGCCGAACGCGAACGCACGCTGCGATCGGGCGACCTCGCGGCGTCGGCCGCGCTGTGGGCCGAAGGCGAAGACATCGATTGGCGTCGGATCGCCGGCGATGAAGCGCCGCGCCGGATGTCGCTGCCGGCGTATCCGTTCGCGCGCGAACGTTATTGGATCGCGCCGGCGGCGGCGACTGCGCCGCACGGCGCGCAGTCCGTCGCGCTCGCTGCCGCGACGCCCACGCGCGCGCATCCGCTGGTGCATGCGAACGCGTCCGATGTGAACGAAGTGCGTTATCGCTCCGAATTCGCCGCCGACGAAGCGCCGTTGTCCGACGGCGCGCTGCCGCCGCTGCTGATGCTGGAAGCCATGCGCGCCGCGTTGGCGCTGGCGGCGCCGAGCCGAGAAGGCGAGGGCGCATGGGAATTGCAGGCGATCGCCTGGGGCGCCGCGGCGTCGGAGCCCGCGTCGAATTACGGCATCGCGGCGCTGGCGCGCGACGCCGACGGCATCGATCTGGAACTGTATCGCGCCGCCGACGATAGAGTGCTGGCGCAGACGCAAGCGCGCTTCGGTCGCGATGCGACGCCCGAAACTCACGACATGGCGCGTCTGCGCGCCGCGCTGCGCCCGCAGACGTCGCCGCCGCCGGGCGTCGTCGCGCTGCACGCCGGCAGCGACGAGTGGCTGGCGGAGCTACGTCTGCCCGACATCGATGCGCGCTGGGCGGCGTGCTGGTTGACGCCGTCGATGGCGGACGCGCTGCAAGCGCTGTGCGCGCTGGTCGACGGCGCCGAGGCCGCGCCGTTGTCGCTGCGCGCCCTGCGCGCGTTCGGCCCCTGTCCGGCGCATGCCTTCGTCCATCTGCGACGCGATCGCGACGGCGCGCTCGATGTGGCCGTCTGCGGCGACGATGGCCGCGCGCGATGGCACCTGCAGGGGCTGCGCAACGCGGCGGCGACCGACGCCGCGACGCCGCATGCCGCGCCCACGCCGATCGCCGCATCCGCCGCGACCGAAACGCTCGGCACGACCGAAACGCTCGACGCGCATCGCGCGCGAACACCCGTTTCGCCGACGCCGACCGCGACGCCTGCGCAGGAACTCGAGCGCGCCGCACCAGCACCCGCGATGCCGCGCGAACTCGCGGTCGCGCGGCGGTCCGCGGCCGCGCCCGTGTTCGGGCCGGTGCTGCCGAAACCGGATCGCATTGCGCTGGCGCCGCCGTCCGCGGCGACGGGTGCGGCGAATGCGCCGCTTCCGCCGAAAGGCCGAGTGCGGTTGGCCGCGTTGGACGCCCGCATCGCCGCATCGAACGATGCGAAGGACGACGACGTTCGCGTGCGCGTCTTCGAATACGATCACGGCCATCTTCTGCTGCGCGTGGAGCACTCCGCGCTAGCGGACGCCATCGACGATTTGTCCGCCGCGATCGCGCGCGCGCGCGTTCGCATCGATGCCGGCGACGTGCGCAGCCTGCGCATCGAAACGCCGCAGCCTGAGTTCTGGTCCGGCGGTCGCGAGGTCTGCGACGCGCTCGCCGCGAATGGTCTGTACGCCGCGATGTCCGCGGTATCGGTGCCGACGATCGCGGCGGTCGCGGGCGATCTGCGCGGCGCCGGTCTGTTGCTCGCCGCACTCTGCGATTTTCTGGTGCTGGGCGACGACGCCAGCGTCGGCTTCGCCGATGCGTCGCTGTTGTCCGGCGAAGCCGAGGCGGCGCTGCTGCGCGAACGCTTCGGCGCCGCGGCGCAGGCCTTGCTCGACGACGATCGCCCGATTCGGGCGCGCGCGCTCGGTCTGTCCTGCGGATTCGCGCCCGCGGAACGCGTCGATGCCGAAGCGCGTCGTATCGCCGAAACCTTGAACGACGCTTCGCCGCTCGCGCTCGGCCTGCTCAAACCGCATCTCGCGCGACGTCTCTCGCCGTTGGCCTCCGCGCTGGTTCCGCTGTCCGGTTCCGATGCCGGCGTCGCCGATCGCGCTGCCGATACCAGTGCGGAGAACGAGCCCGCGCGGGCGACCGATCGTCCGCGCGCATACGACGAGATACCGAGCGGTTGCCTCTGCCTGCGGCTGGGCGACGGCGAAGGTCGCGTCGATCCTCGCGCTCTGTCGGCGGATCTGCGCACGGTGTTCGCGCACGCCGCGACCGGCGACATCGGCTGCATCGTCATCCACAGCGCATTGGATGGGTTCCTGCCGCCGCTGAGCGACGACGACGCCTGCGCATTGATCCTCGAATTCGAAACCTTGATCGCGGGCTGCCCGGTGCCGGTGATCGCCGCGTTGGGTGCGAAGGCGGAGGGCGCCGCTTGGCGTTTCGCCTTGGCCTGCGACACCGTGGTCTACGCTCGCGACGGGCGCTACAGCGCGTCCGCACTGTGGACGACGCCAGCGCTGTCGCGCGCCACCGTGGCGTTGTGCGCTTCGCGCTTCGAAGCGAATTTCGGGCGCGAATTGACGCTGGGCCTCGGCGAATTCGACGGTGCGGCGATTCGCGCGCGTTCCCCCGGCGTCCCTGTCGTCGACGACGGCGACACCTTGGGCGAAGCGCTCCGCCTGGCCGCGCATTGGAGCCGCCAGCGGCGCGAGGATCTGCATGCGCGCTTCCGCGGCGAGCATCGGCGGTTCGCCGAATCATGCGCCGCGTCTGCGCAAATCGCGGCCGATGCCTTCGACGCGGATGCCCCCGATGCGGAGGGCATCGATGGCGACATGGCCGTGCCGAACGCGACTTCGACGCTGTTGCGCACCGATGCGGTCACGCTGAGCGCGCATCCGGGTGGCGTGGCCCTGATCGAAATGCACGACCGCGACGCCCGCAACATGTTCTCGCCCGCGCTGGTCGAAGGGCTGAAACGAGCGTTCGATCGCATCGCCTCCGACGCCGCGCTGCGCGCGGTGGTGTTGACCGGATACGACAGCTACTTCGCCACCGGCGGCACGCTGGAGACGCTGCTGGCGATTCAGGACGGGCAGGCGCGATTCACCGATGAGACGGTCTTCCAACTGCCGATGGACTGCCCGCTGCCGGTGATCGCGGCGATCCAAGGCCACGGCATCGGCGGCGGTTGGTCGTTCGGCATGTTCGCCGACCTGGTGGCGCTGAGCGAGGAAAGCCGCTACCTCAGCCCGTACATGGGCTACGGCTTCACGCCCGGCGCGGGCTCGACGCTGATGTTCCCCGCGCGGATCGGTTACGACCTCGCGCGCGAGACGCTGCTCACCGCGCGCGAAGTCTCCGGGCGCGCGCTGAAAGAGCGCGGCGTGCCGCTCACGGTTTCGCCGCGTCGCGATGTGGTGGCCGATGCGTTGGTGCTGGCCGCTCGCATCGCTGCGCAGCCGCGCGCGCGCTTGATCGCGCTCAAGCGCATGTTCGCGCAGCCGCTGCGAGACGCGCGCGAAGACGCCTACGCCCGCGAAGTGGCGATGCATGCCCGCACCTTCGTCGACAACGCGGATACCTTGCGCACGATCCGAAACAAGTTCCGCGCGGAGCGGGGCGATTCGGCGGAGACAACACCGTCCGTCGCGCTCGTCGCGAATGCGACGGCGGCGGCGTCGGGCGTCGCCGCGCCGGTCGCCGCGCCGGTCGCCTCTCAGGCGCCCGCGGCGCCGCTCCACGAACCTGCGCTGCAAGAATCGGCGATCCTCGACGAAATCCGTTCGATGCTGGCGCAGGAATTGTTCCTCGATGTCGCCGAGATCGACGACGGCACGCCGTTCATCCAACTGGGTTTGGATTCGATCACCGGCGTCACCTGGATTCGTCGCATCAACGCGCATTACGGCATCGAGATCGAGGCGACCAAGGTCTACAGCCATCCCGATCTGACATCGCTGGGCCGCTTGGTGATCGATGCCGCCGTCGCCGCGCGCGCGGGCACACCGTCCAGCGCCGTGTCCGCCGACGGCGCGGCGACGCGCGTCGCGCCGTCCGCGCCCGCACGCTCCAGCGCGGTGTCGCCCGCGCGTTCGGCGTCGGTCGCGCCCTCGGTCTCCCAAGCCGCCGCGCTCGCGTCGCCGGCCCCGGAACAGGGCGCGCGTCTGGCCGAAGTCGTCGCGGAGATCCGCGGATTGCTCGCGGCCGAACTGTTGTTGCGCCCGGACGAAATCGAGGACGCCACGCCGTTCATCGAGATGGGGCTCGATTCCATCACCGGCGTCACGTGGGTCCGCCGCATCAATGCGCGCTACGGCATCGACATCGAAGCGACCAAGGTCTATAGCCATCCCACGCTGGAAGCGATGGGGCGTCTGGTGCTGAACGAAGCCGTGCGCGCGGGTGCGTTCGCGGACGCATCCGAGACGATCGCGCAGACCCCGTCGGCGGAAGCGATCGCGGCTTCGGGCGCGGCGCCGTCCGTTTCGATCGCCCCATCGGCATCGACGACCGCGTTCGCACCCAAGCAACGCGTTCCGCGTCCGGTGCTGGTGTCGTGGCGCGGCGCGACGGTCGCGACGCGCGCGCGGAATGCGGCGACCACATCGATCGCATCGACTGCGAATGCGATGACCGCGCCGATCGCGGTGATCGGCATCGCCGGTCAATTCCCGATGGCCGGCGACATCGACGCATTCTGGGAGAACCTCGCGGCGGGCCGCGATTGCATCGCGGAGGTCGCCGACGAACGTTGGTCGCTTACGCGCTATTACCGCCCCGGCGCGCCGCGTCCGGGCAAGACCAACAGCAAGTGGCTGGGCGCGCTCGCCGACTACGACCGTTTCGACCCGCTGTTCTTCAGCATTTCGCCGACCGAAGCCGAGAACATGGACCCGCAGCAGCGGCTGTTCCTGCAGGCGTGTTGGCATGCGGTGGAGAACGCCGGCTACGCGCCGCAATCGCTGTCCGGCAGCCAATGCGGCGTGTTCGTCGGCTGCGGCCCCAGCGACTATCACCAAGCCTCGCACAGCCAGCGCGTGAGCGCGCAGGGCTTCATCGGCGCGGCGATCTCGATCCTGGCCGCGCGCATTTCGTATTTTCTGAACCTACGCGGCCCCAGCATCGCGATGGACACGGCGTGCTCCTCGTCGCTGGTCGCGATCTCCGGCGCCTGCGACGCGCTCAACGCCGGCACCTGCGATCTGGCGATCGCCGGCGGTGTCTATGTGATGGGCGGCCCGTCCATGCACGTGATGACGTCGCAAGCCGGCATGCTGTCGGCCGACGGGCGCTGCTACACCTTCGATGCCCGCGCGAACGGGTTCGTGCCGGGCGAAGCCGTCGGCGCGATCGTGCTCAAGCGGTTGGCCGATGCGGAACGCGACGGCGACCGTATCCAAGCCGTGGTCGAAGGCTGGGGCACCAATCAGGACGGCAAGAGCAACGGCATCACCGCGCCGAACGAGGATGCGCAAACGCGTCTGCTGCAGTCGGTCTATCGCCGCTTCGGGATCGACCCGGGCGGGATCCAACTCATCGAGGCGCACGGCACCGGCACCAAGCTCGGCGATCCGATCGAAATCGCCGGACTCAAAGCGGCGTTCGCGCCGTTCACCGACAAGACCGATTACTGCGCGCTCGGTTCGGTGAAAAGCAACATCGGCCACTGCCTCACCGCGGCCGGCGCCGCGGGCTTCATCAAACTGGTCCTGGCGCTGCGCGAATGCGCGCTGCCGCCGACCATCCATTACGCGCAGCGCAACGAACATATCCGTCTCGACGGTACCCCGTTCTTCGTCAACGACCGTCTGCGGCCGTGGCGCGTCGCCGACGGCGAACGCCGCCGCGGCGCGATCAGTTCCTTCGGTTTCAGCGGCACCAACGCGCATCTGGTGGTCGCCGAATACGCGCCGACGACGCAGACGCGCCCCGACGATGCGGTCGAATCGCTATCGGATCGCCAAGGTCGCTCGATCGTGCCGTTGTCGGCGCGCAACGAAGCGCAGTTGCGCGAGCAGGCCGAGCGCTTGCTGGCGTTCTTGCGCGGGCGCGACGCGAACCGGCCGCCGCTGCGGTTCGCGGACATCGCCGACACGCTGCAGGTCGGACGCGACCCGATGGGCGAACGCCTAGCGCTGTTGGCGGCCTCGACGGACGAATTGATCGAGGGCTTGGACGCATTCCTGTCCGGCCGCGCCATGAATGGCCGCGCTTTCCGCGGCCAGATCAAACGCGATCGCGAGAGTTTGAAGTTGGTGCTGCAGGACGAAGACGTGCGCGCGACGCTCGTCGGCAAATGGCTGTCCGAACGCAAGTTCGACAAACTCGCCGAGATGTGGGCCAAAGGCATGGACCTCGACTGGTCGATGTTCCGTCCGCAAGGGACGCCGCCGCGACGGATTGCGTTGCCGGGATACCCGTTCGCGCGCGAGCGGTACTGGTTGCCTCTGGAGGACGACGCGGCGTCGACGACGGTGGACGCCATGCCGGATGCGCTCGACGGTCCCGAACTGCCGCCGGTCGAATCGCTGGCCGCGTCCGTCCGGCTCGACGCCGACGTGCTCAGCCATACGGTGCGGTGGGACGAACACCCGCTCGTCGAGGCGGGCGACGCCTCGCGGGATCACGCGAACGTATTGATCGTCTGCGATTCCGATGGCTTCGGGTTGGATCGTGCGCTTCGATCGCACTATGCGCAGCGCGATGGCGTTCGCGTGTCCGTATTGCCGATGGATGAGCTGCGAAACGCGCAGGCCGATCGTCTCGACGCATTGCGCGATAGGCTCGCCGCGTTCGGCCCGTTGGACGCCCTATATTTCCTCGCAGCGGCTCGCGAAGCCGCCGATGCCGAGCGCGACGCGACTGCGATGTGCGGAGAGGACCTCGCGCTGTTGCGGCTGATGAAGTCGATCAAGGGATCGGCGCTCGGCGGCGACGGTCTCGATTTGTGGACGATCACGGTCGACAGTCGCGCCGAAAACGCATCCGCGATTCGCTATCGCGGCGCGGGCGTGTCCGGTTTGGCGTACTCGCTCGCCCAAGGTTCGCATCGCTATCGCGTGCGCAACCTCGATCTGTGCGCCGACGATCTGCGCGATGCCGAACGCGCGGCCGCCGTCGTCGATGCGATCGTCCGCGAACCGCGCGCGGTACGCGGCGAAGCGGTGAGAATCCGCAGCGGCCGCCGCTATCGGCAATCGTTCGTGCGCATCCGTTGGGACGCGAGCGCGCCCGCCGGCTTGGCGCAGGGCGGGGTTTACGCGATTCTTGGCGGAGTCGGCATCGTCGGGCGTGCGATCACGCGCGAACTGCTGCGGACTTACGACGCGCATGTCTATTGGCTGGGCCGCAGCGTCGCGGATGCGGAGAAAGTACGAGAGGCGTTGGCCGCGTTCCCGGGCGCAGGCGAGCGGTTGCGGTACCTGCAGGCCGATGCGTTGGACGAATCCGAGCTGCGGTCGGCGTTCGCTCGCATTCGGGAACGGCATGGACGCATCAATGGCGCTGTCTTCTCCGGCATGGTGATCGGCGACAGCGACGAGGACACGATCGAAAAAGTGTCCGAGAGCGCTTTCCGCTCGGTGGTCGAGATCAAGGTCCGCGGCAGCCGCACGTTCTACGACGCGCTGCGCGACGAACCGCTCGATTTTCTTTGCTACTTTTCGTCCGGTCAGGCTTACGCTTTTTCCGGCGCGGTCAGACTTCCCGCGTACGCCGCGGGGATCGTCGCGGCCGACAGCTTGGTGCGCGCCATCGCCGCCGACGCCCCGTTCCCCGTCGGGATCGTGAATTGGGGTTATTGGCGCTCGACGGTCACCGAGCGCATCGAGAAGATGGACGGCGTCTCCGTGCGCGGCATCGAAGCGCTGGACGATGGCGAGGGCTTCGCCTGTTTCGAGCGATTCGTCGGCGAATTGCGCCGCGGGCGATTGGATCAGGCGCTGTGCATGCGCACGACCCCGCAAGTCGAAGCGCTGATGGGTCTCGATCCTGCTCGACTGTTGTGCCTAGCAGGCTCGCGAGCGGATATCGACCTTCGGCCCGAGACGATCGCCGTCGATCGAGATCGCATCCTCGATCGTGTGCGGGCGCACGAGGCGCACGGTCTCGAAAGCCTGTTCGCTCGACTGCTTCACGCCAGGCTCGGCGGCATGCTGGTCGACGCCGAGGTTCGCGCGCCGATAGCCGTCGAGGCGTTGCGCGAGGCCTGCGGCATCTTGCCGAAATATGCCCTGTGGTTGCGTCGGAGCCTGGACGTTCTCGCCGATGCGAAATTGATCGAGTACGCGGACGGCACGCTGCTCGAATGGGCCGGCGAAGCCGCGCCGTCCGTCGCCGCTGCCGAGCTCGATTGGCGCGAAAGGATGGACGCGCGTCTGAACGCCCCCGACATTCGCGCGTTGGTCGCGTTGGTGGACGAATGCCTCGATCGGTTGCCGGAGATTCTCCGCGGCGACTTGGCCGCGACCGACGTTGTGTTCCCGCAAGGCGACATGGAGAAAGTGGCGGGCTTGTACCGCAACAATGCCGCCGCCGACACCTGCAACGAAATCGTCGCCGAAACGGTCGCGACGTATGTGCGCGCGCGCTTGGAACGCGATCCCGCCGCGCGCATCCGCATCCTGGAGGTCGGGGCCGGCACCGGCGGCACCTCGGCGCTGGTGTTCGCGGCGCTGGCGCCGTATCGCGATGCGGTCGAGGAATACGCCTACACAGACGTGTCGAAAGCGTTCTTGCTGCATGCGGAAAGCGCATTTCTGCCGAACCATCCGTACATAGTCTGTCGGCGTTTGGATATCGAACTGCCGTTGGCGCCGCAGGGTATCGAGACCGGTAGCTACGATCTGCTGCTGTCGACCAATGCGCTGCACGCCACCCGCAACATTCGACGGACGCTGCGGCATGCGAAATCCGCGCTTCGTCGCGACGGCGCGCTCGTGATCAGCGAGATGTGCGCCAGCACCTTGTCCACGCATCTTATTTTCGGTTTGCTCGACGGTTGGTGGCTGTTCGAGGACGCCGAGCTGCGCATCCCCGGATGTCCTGGGCTGTCCGCGTCCGCTTGGCGTCGCATTCTGCACGACGAAGGCTTCCTTGCCGCGCATTCGCTGGCCGAAGAGACGGAGCCGCTCGGCAATCGGGTGACCATCGCGCGCAGCGATGGCGCGTTCCTGACGACGCTGCCCGCGGCCGCGCCGCCTCCGACCGCGACGCGGCCGCGTACGCCTCGTCGACAAGCCGCGCCGCGCGTCTCGATCGGGAAGAGCGCTGCGCCGCGGATGGTTTCGCGGGACGAGCGCATCGCCGCCGCCCGCAATGGCGTGCTCGACGCGATGTCGGCGACCTTGAAGATCGCGGTCGACCGAATCGACCCGGCGATGGCGTTCTCCGACTACGGTATCGATTCGATTCTGGGCGCCACGTTCATCGATCGGATCAATGCGCGCTTCGGCATCGATTTGAATACGGCGATCGTCTTCGAGTACGCCGCCGCAGAGCGGCTCGCGGCGCATATCGTCGACGCCTACGCGTCGAAACTCGATGCGTCGATCGTCAGCGATGCCCGATTCGACGAGCCGCGTTCCGACGCATTCGATGCCGAGGACATCAATGCCGAGGACATCGAAACCGACCGAATCGAGATCGACGCGATCGATGGCGATACCGGCGAAGCCGATGCCGACCGAGCGCAGTCGATCCTCTCGTCGCATGCGCCGAGCGCAGCGACGCTCGACCGCGAGATGCGCGCCGTTCTCCTGGATTGCCTCTCGAAGACGCTGAAGATGGAGGTCGCGAACATCGACCCCGATGTCGCTTTTTCCGATTACGGCATCGATTCGATTCTCGGCGTGAATTTCGTCGACCGAGTGAACGGCCGTTTCGGCGTGTCGTTGAACTCCGCGATCGTCTTCGAGTATTCGTCGATTTCGCGCCTGCAACGTCACCTCGCGGACGCGCACGGCGAAGCGGTGCGCGCCGCGCTGCGCGCGGCGGCGAGTCGCGTGGGTCGCCAAACATCCGGCATCGCCGCCGCGGCCTCGTCCGTCGATACCGCAGGACGGCGCGTCCCCGCATCGCGCTCCGCTGCGTCGACGAGCGCGAGAGTCGAGCGCGACGACGTGGGCGCAGCGAAGACCGGCGAGATCGCCGTCGTCGGGCTTTCCGGCAAATTCCCGAAGGCCGACACCATCGCCGAGTTCTGGCGGAATCTCGTCGACGGCGTCGACGGCGTCGAGGAATTTCCATCGAATTACCTGGATCAGGCCGTCGCCTACAGCCCCGAGAAGAAGAAGGGCAAAACGCGCTGCAAATGGGGCGGAATTCTCGCCGACCGCGACTGCTTCGATCCGTTGTTCTTCAATATTTCGCCGAAAGAAGCCGAGTCGATGAATCCGCATCAGCGACTCGCGATGCAGGAAAGCTGGAATGCCTTGGAAGACGCGGGCTACGATCCGCGGCGCTTGGCGGGAAGCCGCACCGCCGTTTTCCTCGGCGCCGAGCCCTCCGGTTATATCGGCGATAGCTTCACCGGATTGTCCGACGCCATCGTCGCCTCGCGTTTGTCGTACGCGATGGATTTCAAGGGCGCCGCCTTCGTGGTCAACACCGGATGTTCCTCGTCGGCCGTGGCGATCCATCTGGGTTGCGAGAATCTCCGCAGCCGCGAATCCGACATCGTCTTGGCCGGCGGCGTCAATGCGTGCATCCATCAAGACATGCTGGTGCGCCTGGATCAGATCGATATGCTCTCGCCTAGCGGGCGTTGCTTCACGTTCGATAAGGCGGGCGACGGCACTATCATTTCCGAAGGCGTCGGCGTGGCGGTGCTCAAGCGTTTGGACGACGCCATCGCCGACGGCGATCACATCTACGGCACGATTTGCGCGTCCGGGATGAATCAAGACGGCGCCAGCAACGGCATCACCGCACCCAACGGCGCCGCTCAGGAAGCGTTGATCGTGTCCGTCTACGAGCGCTTCGGCATCGACGCGCGAAGCATCAGTTACGTCGAGGCGCACGGCACCGGCACGCGGCTGGGCGACCCGGTGGAGACCAATGCGCTGGTGCGCGCGTTCCGGCGCTACAGCGACGACATCGGCTGGTGCGCGATCGGCAGCGCCAAGTCGCATATCGGGCATGCGGCCGCGGCGGCGGGCGTGATCGGGTTGATCAAGGTGCTGATGTCGATGCGGCACCGCACGCATCCGCGATTGCTGAACTTCCGCGACCTCAATCCTTTGGTGCAGTTCGAGGGGTCGCCGTTCGAAGTCGTCGAAGCGCGCCGGTCTTGGGATTCGTCCGCGGGGCGACCGCGCATGGCGGCGATCAACTCCTTCGGCCACAGCGGTACGAACGCGCATCTGGTGGTGAAGGAGTACTTGCCGCCGCGCGCGTCGTCGCGGCCCGCTCGCACGGGACCGATGCCGGTCCCGTTGTCGGCGAAGACCCCCGAACAACTCCGCCAGCGCGCGCAAGACCTGTTGGCGCATCTTCGGGAATCGGATGCGCCGACCGATCTGGACGCCATCGTCTGGACCCTGCAGATGGGTCGCGAAGCGATGGATGAGCGCGTCGGGTTCGTCGTCGATTCGATCGCCGCGCTGTGCGCGTCGCTCGATGCCTGGCTCGCGGACCGACCGCTCGCCGATACCTATCGCGGCCGCGCCGGGCGCAACGCGGATCTCTATACGCCCGACGCCGCCGAGGCGCCGGACGCCTTGTTGCGCCGCTGGGCGGAGCAGGGCGCTCGGATCGACTGGAGCGCGCTGTGGGGCGCGGCGCGTCCGCGCAGGGTCGCCCTACCGGGCTATCCCTTCGCCAAGGAACGCTACTGGAAAGCGTCCGCATTCGCGCCGACATCGACCACGAACGCGACGCCTCGCCTCGAAGACGCCGCCGCGCACGGAGCCGCTCCGACGCGTGGAGACCTCGCGCTGGAGGCGATTCTCGACCGGATCGCGGGCGATCAAATTCCGACCGAGGACGGTATCCGGCTTTTGAGAGCGTTGGTATGACCCGGCGAGAACGTCGCGTGCGCAAGTCGCGCCCGCGCGGGCGAGGCCCCACGCGCGCATCGCCCACACCGCCTATGCAGTCCGAGTAATTTTCATGATCGATTTCGTCGAATACATCGTCTCCGAATTGAAGCAGCGCCGGCTTTCCAAAGCCGATGCGCTGGGATTGATTCGCCAATTCTCGATGCGCGGCAACGGCGCCGCGCCGCTGCATCCCTTGCTGCACGTCAACGTCTCCGATCTGGATCAGCAGGCGTATCTATGCCGCTTCGGCGGCGACGAGTTTTTTCTGCGCGACCATCGCATTCAGGGGCGGAGCGTCCTGCCGGGCGTCGCCTATCTGGAGATGGCGCGCGCCGCGCTGGATTTGGCGTTGCCCGAGCGCGCGCCCGACGTCGGGTTCGAATTGCGCAACGCCGTTTGGTCGCAACCGATCGCGTTTCCGGAGCGGACGCACGCCTGCATCGGCCTCTTTCCGGACGGCGACGGTCCGCACGACGATCGCATCGCTCTGGAGGTCTACAGCGATGCCGACACCGTGCATTTTCAGGCCCAAGCGTCGCTGTGCCCGCATCCGGCGTCGATTCGCCACGATGTGTCCGCTTCGCTCGCGAGGATGGGGCGGGCGACCCTCGACGGCGAGGCCCTTTATGCGGCGATGGCGCGTGCGGGGATCGAACTCGGCCCGGCGCATCGCGGCGTGCTGCGCATTCATCGCGGCGACGGCGAAGCGCTCGCCGAAATCGAGTTGCCGAGCGCGGTCGCGGACGGCGCGGACGCGTTCGCGCTGCATCCCAGCGTGCTCGACAGCGCGGTACAGGCCGGCATGGCATTGGCGTCGGACGGCGCGTCGGAGCAGGCGCCGCTGCTGCCGTTCGCGCTCGAATCGCTGCGGATGTACGGCCCGACGACCTCGCGAATGTTCGCGTGGGTGCGTTACGCCGACGGCAGCGGCCCGAGCGAACGCGTCGTTCGTCTGGACATCGATCTGTGCGACGCGGACGGCGCCGTTCGCGTGCGCATGGCCGGATTTTCCGCCCGCGCTGTGCCGAGCGCGACCGGCGCGAGCCTCGAACGCGAGGGCGTCTCCGCGGAAGAAGGCTGCTTGCTCGCCGTCGCCGAGTGGGACGAGGCGAGCCCGGCGAAGCCTTCCGTGGATTGGGCCGAACGCCATGTGCTGTTGATCGATCTGCCGCACATCGCGCTCTCCGAATTCACGAACGAGACGAACGGCGTTGTGGCGGCGCATCTCGGCGACGTCGATAGCGCCGGTGCGAATGCCGTGTCGGCGGCGCGATATCGCGAGATCGCGAGCGAATGCTTGCGACGTTTGCAGACGACGCTCGCGGACAGGACGAAAGGCCGGGTGCTGTGGCAACTCGTGATGCCGGACGACGACGCGCACTATGCGTATGCCGGTCTGCACGGCATGTTGGCGACCGCCACGCAGGAAAATCCGAAATTCGGCGGCCAATTGATCGCGGTCGACGCGGGCGCGAACGCGGCCGCGCTCGCCAGCGCCCTGAAAGCGGAAGCCTCCGCCGAACCGGACGGGCGCGTCCGCTTCCTGGACGAGCGACGCGAAGTGCTGCGCTGGCGCGAGGTCCGTCGCGATGCCGACCCAGCCGCGAATCCCAAGGACGCGGACCCGAATGCGGCGCTGCCGTTGCGCGCGGGCGGCGCGTATCTCGTCACCGGCGGTCTCGGCGCTTTGGGGCAAGTGTTCGCGCGCGACATCCTCGCGCGCGTGCCCGATAGCCGCGTGATGTTGACCGGCCGCAGTCCGATCGACGCCCGTATCGAAGCGATCGTGTCGTCCTTCGACGCCGAAGGCCGCGTGCGCTATACGCAGATGGACCCCGCCGATCCGGATCGGGTCCGCGATGCGGTGCACGATACGCTGAACGCATTCGGCCGCCTGGACGGCATCGTCCACAGCGCCGGCGCCATTCGCGACAACTTCATCCTGAAGAAAACGACGGAAGAATTGCGGGAAGTGTTCGCGCCCAAAGTCGACGGGACGCTCAATCTCGATGCCGCGACCCGCGATGTACCGCTGGATTTCTTCGCGTTGTTTTCGTCGGGCGTGGCCGCGTTCGGGAATGCGGGGCAGGCCGACTACGCCGCGGCGAACGGGTTCATGGACGGCTTCGCGCGATGGCGCAACGCCCAAGCCGCCGCCGGTGCGCGCCATGGGATCGCCATCGCCTACGATTGGCCGTTGTGGGCCGACGGCGGCATGCGCCCGGACGACGCCAATCGCGCGGCGATCGCGCAGGCGACCGGCATGCGTGCGATGTCCACGGAAAACGGCCTCTCGGCGTTCTATCGCGGCTTGACGATGCGCGCGGATCGCTTGATGGCGGTGGAGGGCGATCTGATGCGGCTGCGGCGGACGCTGCTCGCCGCGTCGCTCATCGCCGACGAATCCGCGGCGGCGCTGTCGCGAGCCGATGCCGCGACGCCCGCGCGCGTTGCCGCGCCCGTCGCCGCGCCCGAAGCGGAATCCGATGCGGATTGCGTCGGCTTCGAGCGTGCGCGCGACTATTTGTGCGGACAATTGTCCGAAGTGCTGCGATTGCCGGCGCATAAGATCGATCCCGCGGCGCCGCTGGAGCGTTACGGCATCGATTCGATCCTGGCGATGGAACTCACCGCGCAGTTGGAACTCGGTTTCGGGTCGTTGCCCAAGACGCTGTTCTTCGAATATCAAACGGTGCAGGAACTGACCGAGTACTTCCTGCGCGATCACGCGGCGACATTGGCGCGCCTGCTTTCGCCGAACGGAACGACGCGGGCGCCGACGACGCCCGCCGCGACCGCGCCGAACGACCGCGCATCGACCGATCTCGCGCTGGCCGAGCCGCCGACGGCGAACGTCGGCGCGCGCCCTGGTGCCAGGCGCTCGCGACGTCTCCGCGCCATGTCCGATGCCGCCGCACCCGCCTTGCGCGAGCCGATCGCGATCGTGGGCTTGAGCGGGCGCTATCCGGAATCGCCGGATTTGGAGGCGTTCTGGCGCAATCTGCGCGACGGCAAGGATTGCATCACCGAGATTCCCGCCTCGCGCTGGGATTGGCGCGATTACTACAGCGAGGACCGCACCGCCGAAGGCGCGCATTTCAGCAAATGGGGCGGCTTCATCGCGGGCGTGGACGAATTCGATCCGCTGTTCTTCGGCATCCCTCCGGTCGACGCCGAGATGATCGACCCGCAAGAGCGTTTGTTCCTGCAGCACGCGTGGATGGCGGTGGAAGACGCCGGCTATACCCGCGCCGGATTGCAGGCGGCGCACGACGCTCGGCAGGCCGGGCAGGTCGGCGTGTACGTCGGGCTGATGTACGGCGAATATCAGTTGCTGGGCGCCGAATCGAGTCTGATGGGGCGTCGCATGGCGGTGCCGCTGAGCTACGCGAGCATCGCCAACCGCATTTCGTATCTGCTGAACGTGCATGGCCCCAGCATGACGCTGGACACCATGTGTTCGTCGTCGCTCACCGCGATCCATCTGGCGTGCATGGATCTGCGCCTCGGTCGCACCCATGCGGCGATCGCCGGCGGCGTCAACGTCACCATCCATCCCAATAAATATCTGATCCTCAGCGCCGGTCAGTTCATTTCCACCGACGGGCACTGCCAGAGTTTCGGCGTCGGTGGCGACGGTTACATTCCGGGCGAAGGCGTCGGCGCGGTGGTGCTCAAGCGCCTGTCCGACGCCGAGCGCGACGGCAATCATATCTACGGCTTGATCCGCGGCAGCGCGCTCAATCACGGCGGTAAGACCAACGGCTATTCGGTGCCGAATCCGAAGGCGCAAACCGCGGTGATCGCGCTGGCGCTGAAGGAGGCCGGCGCGGATCCGCGCAGCGTCAGCTATATCGAAGCCCATGGCACTGGCACCAAGCTCGGCGATCCGATCGAGATCGCCGCGCTCGCGCAGGCGTTCCGTCAGTCCACCCAGGAGCGCGGTTTCTGCGCGATCGGCTCCGCCAAATCCAACATCGGCCACTGCGAATCGGCCGCGGGCATCGCCGGGCTCACCAAGGTGTTGCTGCAGATGAAGCACGGCATGCTGGTGCCGTCGCTGCATTCGTCCACGCTCAACCCGCATATCGATTTCGACGCAACCCCGTTCGTGGTGAACCAGACGCTGCGGCCGTGGGAACGTCCCATCATCGACGGCCGCAGCGCGCCGCGCATCGCCGGCATCTCGTCGTTCGGCGCCGGCGGGTCCAACGCCCACCTCGTCGTCGAAGAATACGTCGCGCCGCCCGCGACCCGTGTCGCGGGCGCGGAGCTACTGCCGCTGTCGGCGCGTACGACGGAGCAACTGCGCTCGAAAGCGCGCGACTTGTTGGCCTATCTCGAACGCGAAGGCGACGCCGCCGATTTGCACGCCATCGCATGCACGCTGCAGTTGGGCCGCGAAATCATGGACGCGCGCTTGGCCTGCGTGGCCGACTCGCCGATGCGTCTGCGCGAAGCGCTGCAAGCCTTCCTCGACGACGGGCGGACATCGTCCGACGCGTACTGCGTGCATGGCGTCGTTCGGAAAGACGAAGACGGCATCGCCGCGTTGGCCCGCGACGACGATATGCGCGAGGCGATCGGTAAATGGATCGCGCGTCGCAAATTGACGAAGCTCGCCGATGTTTGGGTGCGCGGGTTGGAGTTGGATTGGCGCGCGCTGCGCGCGGGTGCGCCGCCGCGTTTCGTGTCGTTGCCGACCTATCCCTTCGCTCGCGACCGCTATTGGCTGAGCCTTCCGGGTCCGCGCGAAGGCGCGATCGGCGCCGCCGCGCTGCATCCGCTCGTGCATCGCAACCGCTCCGATTTGCGCGCCCAGCGCTACGTCAGCGAATTCCGCGGCGGGGAATTCGTCTTCGCCGATCACCAGGTTGCGATCGACGGCGTCGCGCGCAAAGTGCTGCCCGGCGCGGCCTACCTCGAAATGATCCGCGCCGCCGTGGCCGATGCCGCGGCCGATGTCGCGGGGCCGTTGACCTTGCGGCATATCGCCTGGGCGCAGCCCTTGTTCGGCGATGCCGGGGCGCGAGCCGAGATCGTGCTTTCGCCGGCCGACGACGGCGAGATCGATGTCGAAGTCGCGAGCGGCGAGGGCGATGCGCACACGGTGCATTGCGTGGGTCGCGTCGCGTTGGCCGACGACGACGAAAGCCGCGACGACGAGGCGAGGCTCGACCTGCAGGCGCTGCGCGCGCGGATGCGAGGCGGCGCGTGGGAACCCGACGCGCTGTACGCCGCGTTCGCGGCGATCGGCCTGCGCTACGGCCCGGGATTCCGCTGCGTGCGCAGCCTGCTGCGCGGCGAGGGCGAGGCCTTGGCCGAGTTGGTCGCGCCGGACAACGCGGACCCGGCCTACGCGCTGCACCCGGGCGTGCTCGATAGCGCGCTGCAGTCGGCGATGGGCCTGTTGGCGGCCGACGATGCGCTGCCGCAGCGGCCGACGGTGCCGTTCGCGCTGGACGAATTGCGGCTGTCGGCGCCGTGCGCGCCGCGGATGTACGCATGGGTGCGCGAGGCCGAAAGCGGCGCGCAGGTGCGCAAACTCGATCTTGACCTGTGCGATGTCGAGGGCCGCATCCGCGTGCGGCTGCGCGGTTTAGCGTCGCGCGCGATCGGCGCGCAGGACGACGGCCACGGCGTGCTGATGGCCCGCCCGGCATGGGAAGACGCGGCCGTCGCGGCGACCGCGACGCCCGACGAGCGCGTGGTGCTGTTGTGCGGCGTCGATGTCGACGCCGCGGCGCTGGGCGCAGCGTGGCCGCGAACGACGGTGGAATCGCTGGATCTGCCGACCGGCGACGCCGCCGCGCGCTACCGCGCCGCCGCCGATGCGGTGTTCGCGCGCGTGCAGGCGTGGTTCCAGCGCCCGCTGCGTCGCTCGCTGTCGCTGCAATTGGTGGTCGCCGACACCGGCGAAAACGCGCTGATGGCCGGCTTGGCCGGCATGATCGACACCGCGCGCAGCGAGAATCCGCTGCTGCTCGGGCAGACGCTGCACGCCGCGGGCGACGTCGACGCCACGACGCTGGCCGCGCATCTGCGCACGGCCGCGGCTTGTGCTTCGGAATCGCGTCTGCGCGTCTCGCGCGATGGCCTGCAGGTCGCGCGTTGGCGCAGCGAAACGCTGGACACCCACGTCGAAGTCGCCTGCGCCTATCGCGACGCCGGGGTGTACGTGATCACGGGCGGTTTGGGCGGTTTGGGGCGCGTGTTCGCCCGCGACATTCTGCGTCGGACGCCGGCGGCCACGGTGGTGCTGAGCGGTCGCGGCGAGATCGACGAACGCGGGCGCGACGCCTTGGCCGCGCTCTGCGCCGAAACGTCGGTCGCCGCCGAGCGGCTGGTCTATCGTCGTCTCGATCCGAACGACGGCGCCGACACCGTGCGCGCGATCGACGCGATCGTGGCCGAATTCGGTCGTCTCGACGGTGTGCTGCACAGCGCGGGCCAGACCCGCGACGGGTTGATCGCAGGTAAACGCGCCGACGAGCTTGCCCTCGTGCTCGGGCCGAAAGTCGACGGCACGGCGCATCTGGATGCGGCCACCGCGCGGTTGGACCTGGATATCTTCGTGCTGTTCTCGTCGTTGGCTTCGGCGGTGGGCAACCCCGGCCAGGCCGACTACGCCGCCGCCAACGGTTTCATGGACCGTTTCGCCGAGTACCGCAATGCGTTGACCGCGGCCGGTGAGCGGCGCGGTCGCGCGCTGGCGGTGCATTGGCCGCTGTGGGCCGAAGGCGGCATGCGCATGGACGCCGACGCGCTGGCGGCGATGCGCGAGGCGTCCGGCATGACGCCCTTGCGCAGCGAACACGGCGTCGCCGCGTTGCATCGCGCGCTGGCGATGGGCGAAAGCCGAGTGCTGGTGATCGAAGGCGAACTGGCGCGTTTGCGCCGCAGCCTGCGTCCGCGTGCGGCGACGGTCTCCGCGACCGCGACCGCGATCGCGCCCGCCGCGGTCGCGTCCACCGTATCGCCTCCTGTCGCCGCGAACGAGGCATCGGACGATCGCGCGCGCCTGTTCGACGCCGCCGTGCGTTATCTGCGCGAAGAATTCGCGGGGTTGTTCCGCATGCCGGCGCACGAGGTCGACCCGAAGGCGCCGTTGGAACAGTACGGCATGGATTCGGTGCTCGCGATGAAGCTGACCCATCAGCTCGAACGCAGCTTCGGGTCGTTGTCGAAGACCTTGTTCTTCGAATATCAAACCATCGCCGCGCTGGCCGGGCATTTGGTCGATGCCTTCCCCGTCGTATTGCGCGAGAAGACCGGGGTCGGCGCGTCCGCGCGGCCCGGCGATGCGGCGGCGGGCGCGAGCGCAAACGCGCAGACTTTTGCACAGTCCTTTGCGCACGCCATCGCGAAGCCGTCCGCGCGCGAGCAACGGGCGCGGCCGTCGCGTACGCTTCGCTCGCGGTTCGCCGCGACGCCCGCGGGCGCGACCGCAAGCGCGAAGATCGTCGACGAGGTCGCGATCGTCGGTCTCGCCGGGCGTTATCCGCAGGCGCCGGACGTCGACGCGTTCTGGGAGAACCTGAAAGCGGGCCGCGATTGCATCGTCGAGATTCCCGCCGAGCGCTGGGATCACGCGCGCTATTTCCATCCCGAGCGCAACCGGCCCGGCAAGACCTACAGCAAGTGGGGCGGTTTCCTCGACGGCGTCGATCGTTTCGACGCGTTGTTCTTCAGCATTTCGCCGAAAGAAGCGGAATTGATGGACCCGCAGGAACGTTTGTTCCTCGAAACCGCGTGGGAAACGATCGAAGACGCCGGCTACAGCCGCGACGCGATCGCCGGGGGCCGCGTCGGCGTGTACGTCGGCGTGATGTGGGGCCAGTACGAACTCTATGCGGCCGGTGCGTTGGGGCAGGGCGTGCCCAGCTCCTCGTTCGCGTCGATCGCCAATCGCGTGTCCTACGTCTTCGATTTCCACGGGCCGAGCTTGGCGCTCGACACGATGTGTTCGTCGTCGCTCACCGCGATTCATCTCGCGGCCGAGGAAGTGCGCAAGGGCACGATCGACGCGGCCTTGGCCGGCGGCGTGAACGTTTCGGTGCATCCGGGCAAATATCTGAGTTTGGCGCAGGGCAATTTCGCGTCCACCGACGGACGTTGCCGCAGTTTCGGCGAGGGCGGCGACGGTTACGTGCCGGGCGAGGGCGTGGGCGCGGTGCTGCTGAAGCGTCGCAGCGACGCGCTGCGCGACGGCGATCGCATTTACGCCATCGTCCGCGGCGGCGCGATCAATCACGGCGGTAAGACCAACGGTTACACCGTGCCCAATCCGGTGGCGCAGTCGGACGTCGTGCTCGAAGCGCTGCGCGTCGCCAGAGTCGAACCTTCTACGCTGGGCTATTTGGAAACCCACGGCACCGGCACTTCGCTGGGCGATCCGATCGAGATCGCCGGGTTGGCCCGCGCGTTCGCCGCCGCGGGCGCGCCGTCGCCTGCGAGCGCGACGTGCGCGATCGGCTCGGTCAAATCGAACATCGGGCATCTGGAATCCGCGGCGGGCATCGCGGCGGTGACCAAGGCGCTGCTGCAACTGCGGCATCGGCAATGGGCGCCGTCGCTGCATGCGCGCACGCTCAATCCGCATATCGATTTCGCGGCCACGCCGTTCCGCGTGCAGACCGAGCTGGCCGACTGGCCTGCGCCGGTCGGTCATCCGCGCCGCATCGGCGTGAGTTCGTTCGGCGCCGGCGGCGCGAATGCGCACTTGATTCTTGAGGAGTTCTGCTCCGAAGACAGGTCCTTCGAAGAAATGGGCCGCCGGTCGCAGCCCGCGCAGCAGCGTCCCGAACTGTTCCTGCTGTCGGCGCGCACGCGCGACGCGCTGCGCGAATCCGCGCGCCGCTGGTTGGCGTTCGTGGACGGGCGAATCGCCGCCGCGCCGAACGAGGACGATGCGTCGACAGTGGCCGATATCGCCTACACCTCGCAGGTCGGCCGCACCCCGATGCAGGAACGCTTGGCGTTGATCGCCGACGACCTACCGATGCTGCGCGCTCGCCTCGCGGCTTGGTTGGCGCAGAATTCGGACGATCGCGGCCGTCGCAGTCTGCCGACGGACACCTTCCAAGGCAGCCTGCGCGAAGCGCAGGCGCAGACGACGGCCTTGCTCGAAGGCGAGGCCGGCCGAGCGCTGACGCAGTTGAGTTTGGAGCGCCGCGACCTGGCGAAGCTCGCGCAACTGTGGGTCGTCGGCGCCGAGATCGACTGGACGCCGCTGCATGCCGACGCCGCGCCGCGTCGTGTCGCGCTGCCGACGTATCCGTTCGCGCGGGAACGCTATTGGATCGAAACCGGTCCGGCGTTCTTCGACGCGACGGCGGAACGCGCGCCAGCATCCGCATCGGTACCCGCGCCTTCGCCTGCGATGGCCGTGTCGCACTGGCGCCCGTTCTGGCGCGAATGCGCGCTCGAGGTCGCCTCCGCGAACGAACTCGCTGCAGCGCCTGCGCGGGTGCTGTTGATCGGTGCCGATGCCGCGATGGTCGCGGCGTTCCAGCGCGCCGTGGCGGACGAGGCTGCGCCAACCGCAAGCGTCGTCGCGGCGACCCTCGATGCCGTCGACGGCGATGCTGTCGACGGCGATGCCCTCGACGCGCAATGCGACGCGTTGCTCGACGGTCTCGCCGCCGGCGAAGGCTTGCCCGATGCGGTCGTCGCGATCGATGCGGCCGCGACATCGCCGGCCGCGTCGATCGCCGCTCTCGCGCGTCTGCATGCGTTCTGCCGCGCGTGGCTGCGCCGTCGTTCGAATACCGCGCTGCGCTTGCTCTGCGCGCACGTCGCGCGGAACGATGCGGTCGCGCATGCGGCGCACGCCGCGCTCGCCGGTTACCTCAAGAGTTTCGCGCTGGAGCAGCCGAAAACCGCGTGGAAAACGCTGCGTTTGGCGGCCGATACCGACGCCGCGGCGTCGGTGCGCGCGATCTTCGACGAATTGCGCGAGCGCCGCTGGCGCAATGGCGAGATCGCGCTGCGGGACGGCATTCGGCGGTTGCGCGAATTCGCGCACGTCGCGTCGCCGCCGGTGACCACGACGGGTGCGTTGCGCCAACGCGGGGTGTATCTGATTACCGGCGGTCTGGGTGGTTTGGGCGCGCTGATCGCCGCGCATCTGGCCGAACGTTACGACGCGCGCTTGGTGCTGACCGGACGCTCCGCCGCGGACGACGCCACCGAACAGCGCCTGCGTCTGCTGTGCGCCTCGGGCGGCGAGGCGGTCTACGTGCGCGCCGACGTCGCCGACGCGGCGCAAGCCGCCGCCGCGGTGGCCGAAGCGCGGACGCGCTTCGGTCGGCTCGACGGCGTGATCCACAGCGCCGGCATCCATCGCGACGCGTTCGCGCTGAACAAGTCGCACGACGATTTCGCCGCCGTGCTCGCCGCGAAGACCGCAGGCACCGTCAATCTCGACGCGGCGATCGGCGACAGCGATCTCGATCTGTTCGTGTCGTTCTCGTCGGTCGCCGGCGCGTTCGGCAATCTCGGTCAATGCGATTACGCCGCCGCGAACGCCTTCCTGGATGCCTTCGCGGAGATGCGGCAGACGCAGGTCGCCGCGGGCGCGCGCAAGGGCCGCACGCTCTCGATCGGTTGGCCGTTCTGGGCCGAAGGCGGCATGCGCATCGGCGACGGCGATATCGCGGCGACCGAACGACGCACCGGCATGCGGCCGTTGCCGACAGAGGCGGGCATCGCGTGTTGGGAAGCGCTGCTGCAGGACGACGCGCCGCATACGGTGGCGATGTACGGCGACACCGCGCGGATCTCGGCATGGATGACCGGCGTCGCGATGTCGCAGAACGCATCGCCGCACCAGCGTTCGGCGACGCATATCGTCACGAACGACGCCACGAACGACGCCGTGAACGCTGCTGCGAGCGGTGCGATTGCGTCGCGAACCGGCGAACGCGTCGTCGACGACGCGGCTCTGCCGAGCGCGGTCGAGGCCTATCTCAAAGGCCTGCTCAGCGAGCAGATCAAACTGCCGACCGAGCGCATCGATGCCGAAGAGCGCTTCGAGAGCTTCGGCGTGGATTCGATGATGATCGCGCGGCTCAACGAAGCCTTGGAGCGCGACCTGGGCGAGCTGCCGAAAACGCTGTTCTACGAATACGCCAGCATCGACGAGTTGGCGGGGTATCTGTTGCGGGAAACGCGCCCCGCGCTGCGGCGTTTCTTGGCGTCGACGCCCAACGAATCCTTCGCCGCTTCTGCGGCGGCGCGCATCGCCTCGGGCGTCGATGCGCAGGCGGCGACGCTCGACGTCGTCGAAGCGTTCGCCGCATCTCACCCGGTGTCGACCTCCGCGCCGATACGCGAACCGGCGCATCCGCCGATTCGCGAAATCGCCGCATCGCCGGTCGTTGTGGCTGCGCAGACGGCTTCGGAGCGCATGCCGGATCGCCGCGTCGCGATCGTCGGTTCGCATCTGCGTGTCCCGCAGGCGGATACGCCCGAAGCGTTTTGGCGGCTGCTGCGCGAAGGCCGCGATTTGGTCGGTCCGGTGCCGTCGTCGCGCTGGAATGCCGAGGCACTGTACGACGCGGATCCGACGCGCGCCAGCGAGGGCAAGATCTACTGCAAGTGGGGCGCGTTCCTCGACGATGTCGACGCCTTCGACGCTGCGTTCTTCAACATCGGCGCCGAAGAGGCGCGGAACCTCGATCCGCAAGAGCGTCTGTTCCTCGAATCGGTGTGGTCGGCCGTCGAAGACGCCGGCTACACCCGCGACGGGCTGCATCGGCGCTACGCCAAACGCATCGACGGCCGCGCCGCCGGCGCCGATGTGGGCGTGTTCGTCGGCGTGACCAGCAATACGTATCAACTCGTCGGCGCGGACGCCTGGGTGGCGGGCCGACCGGTCACACCCAGTTCGATGCCCTGGTCGATCGCCAATCGCGTGTCGTACGTGTTCGATTTCCAAGGGCCGAGCCTGCCGATCGATACGGCGTGCTCGTCGTCGCTGGTCGCCATTCAAATGGCTTGCGACAGTTTGCATCGCGGCGAATGCCGCTTGGCGGTGGCCGGCGGCGTGAATCTCTATCTGCATCCGGCTAAATACCATTCGCTATGCAGCCGCAGGATGCTAGCGCAAGAGGGCAAATGCCGCAGTTTCGGCGGCGGCGACGATGGTTTCGTGCCGGGCGAGGGCGTCGGCGCGGTCCTGCTCAAACCGTTGGCGGAGGCCATCGCCGACGGCGACCATATCCATGGCGTGGTGGCCGGCGGCGCGATCGGGCATGCCGGTCGTTCCAACGGCTATTCGACCCCCAACCCGAACGCGCAGGCGCAGTTGATCGACGCCGCGCTGCGCGCCGCGCAGGCGCATCCGGACAGCATCGGTTACGTCGAAGGCCACGGCACCGGTACCCAGTTGGGCGATAACCTGGAAGTGGTGGCGTTGACCCAGGCGTTCCGTGCGCGTACCCGTCGCGATGCGCGATGCGCGTTGGGTTCGGTGAAATCGAACCTCGGCCACTCCGAATCCGCCGCGGGCATGGCGGGCGTGGCGAAAGTGCTGCTGCAGTTCGCGCATCGCGCGTTCGCGCCGACCCTGCATGCCGAGCCGCAGAACCCGGATATCGATTTCGCCGACACGCCGTTCGCCTTGCAGCGCGCCTATGCGCCTTGGCCCGCGACCGACGGCCTGCCGCGGCGGGCGTTGATCGACGGGTTCGGCGCCGGCGGCGTCAACGCGTGCCTGGTGCTGGAGGAAGCGCCGTCTCTCGCCGAGCGCGCGGCATCGACCGGCCCCGAACTGATCGTCCTGTCGGCGCGCAACGCGCAGCGCTTGAAGGAGTCCGCGGCGCGGCTGCGCGATCACCTGCATGCGCATCCCGATCTGGATTTGGCGCGCGTCGCCTATACCCTCCAAGTCGGCCGCGAAAGCATGGAGGAGCGCTTAGCGGTGGTGGCGACATCGGTGGCGTCCGTCGTCGCCGAACTGTCGACCTATCTCGACGATGCGCCATCGTCCGCGTTGATGCTGGGGCGCGTCGAAGCGCATCGACGCCGCAAAGCGAACAAGCCGGACGTGCGCGAACGCGCGCGCGCGCTGTGCGCGCAGGGCGAGTGGGAGGCATTGGGGCTGCTGTGGGTCGGCGGCCAAGATGTGACTTGGGACGATCTGCGCAGCGCCGCGCCTCCGCGCAAGCTGCCGTTGCCGACCTATCCCTTCGCGCGCGATCGTTATTGGGTCGAGAGCGGCAAAGCGATGCGCACGACGGCGATCGACACGGAGCGCGTTTTCGATCGGGATGCGGCTGAGACGAACACGACGGCCGTATCGGCGCGACCCGCGGCGCTGCATCCGCTGATCGCGCAGAACGTGTCGACGCTGCGCGAAACCGCGTTCCTCTCGATGCTCGATGCGGACGCCTTCTACGGTCGCGATCACCGCGTCGACGGCGCGGCGCTGTTCCCCGGCGCGTGTTACTTGGAGATGGCCTGCGCGGCCGGCGCCATCGCCGGCGAGCGGTCGGTGCTGCGCATCGAGGACGCGGTATGGATGCAGCCCTTGTCGCTGGGCGCGGCGCAGCCGGTGAAGACCGTGCTCAGGTCGCTGCCGGGCGAAGACGGCAACGTCGCGGAGTTCTTCGTTGCCTCCTACGACGAAGACAACGCCGAGGTGATCCACTGCGAAGGTCGGCTGCGTTTCGGCGAGCGCCCAGAGCGCACGTCCGTAACGCAGGTGGCCTATCGTCTCGACGAGTTGTTGCAGCGGATGCCGGAGCGCATCTCCGGCGAGGAGTGCTACCGTCGTCTGCGCGCCGCCGGGTTCGACTACGGCCCGACGTTCCGCACTCTCCAAGCGCTGCATGTGGGCGACGGCGCCGCGCTCGCCGAGCTTCGGCTCGACGACAGCCTGCACGAGGAGGCTTCGCGCTATCTGCTGCATCCATGCTTGATCGACGGCGCCCTGCAGAGCGTGCTCGGCGCGGCCACGGGCGACGGCGGCGGCGGGCCCTATCTGCCGTTCGCGATCGGCGAGATCGAGATTCTGCGGCCGTTGCCCAATCGCTGCCGCGTCTACGTCGAGCGCAGGCTCGGCGATCCGGGGGCGCAGCCGGATGTAGTGCAGTTCGATCTGCGCATTCTCGCGGACAACGGCGAAGTGCTGGTGCGGATCAATCGGTTCTACGTTCGCGCCTCGCGTTCGGCATCGGCGCGCACCGCGCAAGCGCAGGTGTCCGCATGAGCGTGGACATCGAACCGAAGGCGCGCATCGACGGGCGTTCGCGGATGCCGCCTCCGTTGCCGAATCTCATCGGCGCGGTCGCGGGCGGCGTTTGCCAGTGGTTCTGGCCGTGGCCGATCGGGCCGTCCCCTTGGGCCATCGCGGGCGCCGCGCTCGCGCTCGCCGTCGCGGTGTGGCTCATCGTCGGCGCGACTCGGGCGCTCGCTCAACACCGCACCAGCGCCGACCCCGCGCACGAGAGCACCGCGCTGGTCGCGACCGGCCCTTTCGCGTTTTCGCGTAATCCCATTTACCTCGCGCTGGCCTGCCTGCATCTGGCGATCGCCGGATTCTTCAACAGCCTATGGATCGCGATCGCGCTGCCGCCAGCGATGCTCGCAGTCGACCGCATCGTCGTGCGCGGCGAGGAACGCTATCTCGAAGCGGTGTTCGGTCGCGCCTATCTGGATTACTGCGCGAAGGTGCGGCGTTGGCTGTGAACGACGCTCGCGACGGTCTCCGCGACGTGGGCGATTCGTCCGCGTCTTCGCTCGCGCCTTCGGTGTTCCTGGTCAAGGTCGAGCGCGGCGTGATGAAGAACAACAACTACGTGGTGCGGGATCCTTCGACCGCGCAAGCGGTGTTGGTCGACCCGGCGTGGGAGATCGAAACGCTGCAAGAGACCCTCGAACGCACGCAATCGCATCTGAGCGGCATCTTGGTGACGCATACGCATTCCGACCATATCGATCTGGCGCGGCCGCTGGCCGAGTTCTACAACTGCCCGATCTGGATGTCGCGGGAAGAGGCGGCGTTCTCCGGTTTCCAATCGCGGCATTTGATCGCGATCGACGAGCGGCCCTGGCGCGTGGGCGCGATGCGGATCGAGCCGATCCTGACCCCCGGTCACACGCCGGGCTGCGTGTGCTTTCTGATCGGCGACAACCTGTTCACCGGCGACGTGCTGTTCGCGGAAGGCTGCGGCATCTGCTTCGAGCTCGACGAAGCGCACGCCATGTACGACAGCCTGCAGATGCTCAAAACCCGAGTGCCCGCGGACACGCACGTGTTCCCCGGACACACCTACATCCGCCCTCCGGGCCAGAAGCTGGGAGACATCATGCGTTATAATATTTACCTGCAATTCACCGACAGGGACAGTTTCGCCGCGTACCGACTCAGAAAAGGGCAGGGCGGGCCGAAAGTGCTGGATTTCCGCTGAGACTCGCGCAGCGCGCCGTCATGGACCGACTCGACCTTCCGTTCGCATCGCCCTCGACGACCGCGACTTCGCGCGGCCTCGACGCTCCGTCGCTTCGCGTCTTCGCATCGCTCGCCTTCGCCTTGAGCGATCGCATCGCACGCCGCAGCGCGAATCCCGACGGACGCTTCATCGAACGCTCCGCCCCGTTCCTATCGATCGCGACCGCCTCGCGGGCGTCGCGATCGCGATATCACGAGTCCGTCCGCATCCGGACGGCCCAGCAGAGGAAGTAAGCATGGTTGGCATCGAAGCAATGAACGTATTCGCCGGCACGTCGTGCATCGACGTGTCGAAACTCGCGCAGCACCGCGGCCTGGACATGAGCAGGTTCGAGAATCTGCTGATGAAGGAAAAATCGGTGGCGCTGCCGTACGAAGACCCGATCACCTTCGCGGTGAACGCGGCGAAACCGCTGATCGACGCGCTCTCGCCAGAGGAAAAAGATCGCATCGAAATGGTCATCACCTGCACCGAGTCGGCGTTCGACTTCGGCAAATCGATGAGCACGTATTGCCACGACCTGCTCGGGCTCAACCGCAACTGCCGCTTGTTCGAAATGAAGAACGCCTGCTATTCCGGCGTGGCCGGCCTGCAGATGGCGGTCAATTTCGTGCTGTCGCAGGTCTCGCCGGGCGCCAAGGCGTTGGTGATCGCCACCGACGTGTCGCGTTTCATGGTCGAAGAGGGCGGGGAAGCGCTGTCCGCCGATTGGTCCTTCGCCGAGCCCAGCGGCGGCTCCGGCGCGGTGGCGATGCTGGTCAGCGATCGGCCGCACGTGTTCCAGATCGATCCCGGCGCCAACGGGTACTACGGTTACGAAGTCATGGACACTTGCCGTCCTTCGGCCGATACCGACGCTGGCGATACCGACCTCTCGCTGTTGTCGTATCTCAACTGCTGCGAGAACGCGTATCTGGAGTACCAGAAGCGCGTCGACGGCGCGCATTTCGGCAAAACCTTCGGCTACATCGCCTATCACACGCCGTTCGGCGGCATGGTCAAAGGCGCGCACCGCAACATGATGCGGAAGTTGGCGAAAGCGAAACCGGCCGAAATCGAAGCGGATTTCCAGCGCCGCGTCACCCCGGGCCTGACCCACTGTCAGCGGGTCGGCAACATCATGGGCGCCACCGCGGCGCTGTCGTTGGCCAGCACCATCTATCACGGCGATTTCGAGACGCCCGGTCGCATCGGCGTGTTCTCGTACGGCTCGGGCTGCTGTTCGGAATTCTTCAGCGGCATCGCCCGTAAGGAAGGCCAGGAGCGCTTGCGCTCGCTCGGCATCGCCGAGCGTCTGGATCGTCGCCGCGAACTGAGCATGAGCGAATACGACGAATTATTGGAGCGCAGCCGCGCGCTGAAATTCGGCACCCGCAACATGGAGCCGGACGTCGAATTCGTCGCCGACGCGCGCCGCACGCTCGGGCAGCCGACGCTGTTCCTGAAGCAGATCAAGGAATTCCACCGCGAGTACGAGTGGGTATCGTGAGCGTCGATCCGTACGCGACATCGTCGTCGAGCGCGGGCTATCGATCGATCCGCCTGCGCGCCGACGACGATATTCTGTTCCTGCAGATCCATCGGCCGGCCGCGAACAACGCGATCGACGACGGGCTGATCGCCGAAATGACCCGCGCCCTGCGCGAATGGGACGGGCGCGCGAAGGTCGTCGTACTCGAAGGCTTGTCCGAGGTGTTTTGCTCGGGCGCGGACTTCGGCGAAATCCAAGCCCGTTTCGACAGCGGAACGCCCGGCGGGCAAGACCCCGGCCCGCTTTACGACTTGTGGTACGCCTTAGCATCCGGCGCGTTTCTGAGCGTCGCCCACGTGCGCGGCCGCGCCAACGCGGGCGGCGTCGGTTTCGTCGCCGCCTGCGACATCGTGTTGGCGGAGGAAAAAGCGAGTTTCAGCCTGTCGGAATTGCTGTTCGGCTTGATGCCGGCATGCGTGATGCCGTTCCTGATTCGGCGCATGGGCTTTTCCAAAGCCAACTTCATGACGCTGATGACGCAGCCGATTCCGGCGCGTCAGGCGATGGAATGGGGCTTGGTGGACGCCGTCGAGGACAACAGCGAAAACCTGCTGCGCAAGCAATTGCTGCGACTGCGTCGGATCGGCGGCCCGGGCATCGCCCGCTACAAGCGCTACGCCGCGGAACTCGACGATTCGCTGCGCGCCGCGCGCGAAAAAGCGCTGCGCGCGAATCTCGACGTGTTCTCCGACCCGGACAACCTGCGACGGATCGCGCGCTACGTGAAGACGGGCAAGTTCCCGTGGGAAGCGGACTGATGAACGAATCCGTGGTGGCCCGAGAAGACCTCGGCGACGGCGTCGTCCTGATTCGGATGCAGGATCGCGCCAACAAAAACACGTTCACCGACGGCTTGATCGACGGCGTGACCCGCGCCTTCGCCGACATCGGCCGCGACTCGGACTGCCGCGCGGTGGTGCTGACCGGATACGACACGTATTTCTCGACCGGCGGCACGCAGGAAGGGTTGCGCGATCTGTTCGACGGCAAATTCAAGTTCACCGACAAGGATCTCTACAGCGTCGCTCTGAACTGCCCGGTCCCGGTGGTGTCGGCGATGCAAGGGCACGGCATCGGCGGCGGCTTCGTGCTCGGCTTGTTCGCCGATGTGGTGCTGTTGGCGCGCGAGAGCGTGTATTCCGCCAATTTCATGAAATACGGGTTCACGCCCGGCATGGGCTCGACCTTCATCTTGCCGCAAAAGCTCGGAATCGCGCTGGCGTCGGAGATGATGCTGACCGCCGGCACCTATCGCGGCGAAGACCTGCATCGCCGCGGCGTGCCGTTTCAGGTGTTGCCGCGCGAGCAGGTGTTGGCGCAGGCGATCGAGATCGCGCGCACGCTGGCCGAGAAGCCGCGCATCTCGCTGGTCGCGCTCAAGGATCATCTGGTCGCGCCGCTGCGCGCCGCCTTGCCCGGCTTCATCGAGCAGGAGGTCGCGCTGCACGCGTTGACCTTCCATCAGCCCGATGTCCGCCAACGAATCGAGACCCTATTCGGGCGCTGAGCGCGCCGCGTCGTCGGCCGCTTTTCCGCTCGCTCGCGTTCCCGCACCTTCACCCTGACCTCTGGAGCCCGCTTCCGTGACCCACGAAGACGTTTTCAACATCATCGTTAACCATACCCGCGAAATCCTGCCGGATCTCGAACACCACGCGCTCCAACCGACGGATTCGCTGCGGGCGCTCGGCGCCAACTCGGTCGATCGCGCCGATATTCTGATGATGACGCTCGAAACGCTGTCCCTGAACGTGCCGTTGGTGGAAATGGCCAAGGCCGAAAACATCGGCGAGCTCGCTCGCATCATTCATGAAAAGATCTGAAGCGTCCGACGTTCTGATCACCGGCGTCGGCGTGACCGCCGCCATCGGGCAGGGCAGGGACGCGTTCGTCGAGGCGCTGCTGCAGGGCGCGCATCGTTTCGACGTTCTGAGCCGTCCCGGGCGTCAGTTGCCGTCCGCGGCCGAAGCGGTCGGCGGCATCGCGCCGCCGCCGTTCATCGGCGCCGAGCTGCCGGCGTTGGCGATGCCCGCGCGCGTGCCGCGCAGCATGCTGCGGACGGCCTCGCTGTCGGGGCAGGCGGCGCTGGCGACCCTCGACGAAGCGTGGACGGACGCCGCGCTCGATGAGGCGGAGCCCACTCGAATCGGCTTGATCGTCGGCGGCTCGAACCTGCAGCAGCGCGAATCGGCGCTGGCGACCGAACCGTATCGCGGTCGCGAAACCTTCCTGCGGCCCAACTACGGCCTGTCGTTCATGGACAGCGATCTGTGCGGGATGTGCACCGAAGTTTTCGGTATCCGCGCCTTCGCGTTCACCGTCGGCGGCGCCTCGGCGAGCGGGCAGGTCGCGGCGATCCATGCGATGGAAGCGGTGCGCTCGGGGCGCGTCGATATCTGCATCGCGATCGGCGCGCTGATGGACGTGTCGTATTGGGAACTGCAGGGGCTGCGTTCGCTCGGCGCGATGGGGTCCGACCGCTATGCCGGCACGCCGGCGGCGGCCTGCCGGCCGTTCGACAGCGGGCGCGACGGTTTCATCTACGGCGAATCCTGCGCCGCGCTGGTCTTCGAACGCGCCGATACCGCCGCGCTGCGTCGAGGCGTCTCGCCCTACGCCCGCGCCGCGGGTTGGGCGATGGCGATGGACGGCAATCGCAACCCGAATCCGGCGCTGGAAGGCGAGGCGAGCGCGATCCGCGGCGCGCTATCGATGGCGCAGACTGCCGCCGATCGGATCGATTACGTCAATCCGCACGGCACCGGCTCGCACATCGGCGACATCACCGAATTGCAGGCGCTGAGCGATTGCGGGCTGCGCCATGCGCGCATCCACGCCACCAAATCCGTTATCGGCCATGGCTTGACCGCCGCCGGAGCGGTGGAATTGGCCGCGGTGGTGCTGCAAATGCGCACCGGTCGGCTGCATCCCTCGCGCAATCTGGACGACCCGTTCGAACCGGAATTCGCTTGGGTGCGCGGCGAGGCGCAAACGCACCGCATCGAGCGCGCCCTGAACATGAGCATGGGGTTCGGCGGGGTCAACACCGCGGTTTGTCTGCATCGCTGCTGAGCGCGGCTTCGCACCGCATCTCTCTCACGCACCTTTCACACGCATCTTTCAGATGATCCACATGGAGTCGTAACGCATGAAGATTTACATGTTCCCGGGCCAAGGATCTCAGGCCAAAGGCATGGGCGGCGATCTGTTCGACCGGTTCCGCGAGCTGACCGACAAGGCCGACGCCATCCTCGGGTATTCGATCAAAGAACTGTGCCTGGACGACCCGCGCGACGAATTGGGCAAGACTCAATTCACCCAGCCGGCGCTGTACACCGTCAACGCGCTGTCGTACTTCCGCAAGTTGGAGGAGGGCGGCGGCATTCCGGATTTCCTCGCCGGCCATAGCTTGGGCGAATTCGATGCGCTGATGGCGGCGGGCTGCTTCGATTTCGAGACCGGGCTGCGGTTCGTCAAGAAGCGCGGCGAGCTGATGGGCCAAGTCTCCGGCGGCGGCATGGCCGCGATCCTCAACGCGACCCGTCAGGAAATCGAACAAACGCTGGCCGACGGCGGCATCGAGGACGTCTATCTGGCGAACTACAACTCGCCCTCGCAGATCGTCGTCTCCGGTGCGGCCGAGCAGATCGCGAAGGCGCAGCCTCTGTTCAAGAAAGGCAAGATGCGTTTCTACCCCTTGAACACCAGCGGCGCCTTCCACTCGCGTTTCATGCGCGACGCGATGGGCCAGTTCCACGAATTCCTGAAAGGCTTCGAATTCGCAGCGCCGAAGATTCCGGTCGTGTCCAACGTCACCGCGCGGCCGTACCAGAGCGACCGTCTGCTGGAAACCCTGTCCAGCCAGATCGCCAGCACCGTGCAGTGGAGCGAGAGCGTGCAGTACCTGCTGGCGCTGGCCCGTCACCGCGGCGCGGGCGCCGAATTCGAGGAACTGGGGCACGGCGACGTGCTGACCCGGTTGGTGGAGACCATTCGCCGGCAGACGCCCGACGATGTCCTCGACGCTTTCCCGATCGCCGTCGCGCCGGCTCCGTCGGCCACCGAGCCGACGCCCGCTGCGGCGCCGACGCCGGCGCCCAGCGCGGCCAACGTACCGGCGCACACCGTCGCCGCCACCGAAAAAGCCAAGGCTTGGAACGCCCGGTACCCGGTCGGCAGCAAAGCCCGGTCCACGACCATCGATTGCCCGGAGCTGGAAACCCGCACCGAGGCGATCGTCCTGTTCGGCCATCGCGCGGTGGTCTATATGAAGGGTTACAACGGTTACTTCGATCTGGACGAATTGCAGCCGGTCGCGGCCTAACGCCACACGGCCGCCGCTGAGCGCCGACGCGGTGAGCGTCGATGCTCAGCGGCTTGCGGTTCGGGCATATCGCATGCGGAGCAGGTCTGCGACCTCGCGCTGAGCGTTCGGCTTATCGCTGAAAGATCGACTTCAGAATTGCCTGAGACGCACCGGATTCAATCGGGAGGAGGCGCCTCGGGCATGTTTTAGCCCATTTCTATAATTTCGCATAATGCATATTATGTTCAGAGACTGCGCGAACTTGCGCGACGGCTCCGGGTCAAATCGAGCCCGTTTGTGGTTGCCCAGCTGATTTTGCCCCAGGTGGACTCCTGAATTCGCCCTACTTCTCGCTATCTCTCTGAATTCCTGAGAGATATAGATAGCAGCAGATTTCCCCATATCGGAAACGAAATCATCTGAAAGTGACCTATCGGACTCGGTTGGCTGCCGGCTCAGCTGAGAACTGCTGAAAGGTCAGCAATCGCGAACCGACATTCCGCTGGAGTTCGCCAACCCGTTCCGTGTCCGACCTTATGGTCGCCGCCAGCGGCATGGATTCCAGATGCGCGACCAGCTCTTCCTTGCGCCGCGTGGCTGCCAAGACCCAGGAATGACCCGGCGGGTGGCGGCCCAAATCGACGGGTGGCCAGCCTGGAAGTTCCATCGTTCCACTTCGCGGAAATGCGACGAGGTGGATCGCCGCCACGGTGCCATCGATCAGGCCCACTGTCATCAGGTGCGCGTACCACCACTCGAGAACGTCCCTCGCCGCCGATCGAGCGGTCGTCGACTCGAAGTCAGCCAACGCCGACCTGACATGGCACAACAAACGAAAGGCTGCCAATCCGATTAGATGATCCCGTCGCCGTCCCACAACGGCTAACCAATGGTTCTCGGTCAGATCAAGCTCGGCACACCGAAGCCGATAGCCGCGATCCCGCATGAGCGCGATTTCCGACTCTTCCACCTCCTCCAGTGCGCTGACTTGACTGTCGTTGAGTTTCTGAGGGTGACGAAAGCGATGTGCCCGTGCGAGCCGCGGAAAATCAGCGCTGCTGATCCGTTGCAGTCTGCGTTCGGTCCGCGCGAGGGACTTGCCGAGTGTGCGATTTACCGCAGGAAAGACTTGAAGGTCCTCCACGTCCGGAGTGGTCGAGTCAGCGATGGTGGCACTCAGACGCTTGAGGGCGTCCACATCCTCGTCTTTGGGGGCAGCCACCCGGACCCTCAGACCACCCAGGCACGTCGACAACTCGCTGACGAACCGTCGAAGTTCTCTTGGCCATGGCACTCCAGATGCTTTGATCCATTCGATGACGGACTGCGCCGCGATCTCGCAGTAAGGGGTCACCAGCGTGGGAGCGACCACGAAAGCATTTGAAACCGCAGAAGCCCACACGCGGTGTGCGCCGACGATGGTGTGCCACCGTTCCACGATGGGGCTTCGCGCGGCATCGACCAGTGCGCCGGTATCCACGAAGTCTCGATCGCAGCGGCTGCAATACAAGGCGTATTTGGGCGGCGCGCGCAGCCCCAGGCCCGCCAGGGAGCCGCCGCAACCTGGGCACGTGCTGAGCAGGTCGAGGTCGTGGACCGGACACCGCTGCCACCAAGGCAACTGGAACAGGTGGGTGTGATAGCCCTGCTCCAGACACACCGGGCAAAACCGCAGTGGATCGGCGAACGGTGTCGCAAGCGCGCGAAGCGCCTCCGGCCACCAGTGAGTGGGGTCAAAGGCCAGCAGCACTTCCGATACCGTCAGTCGCAGCGAGGTGCCGATGCGCTCGTCGGTCACCCAATGCCGCATGCCGCCCAACTGGTTCGCGAACTGTTTCGCGGACGGTCCCGTCAGCCACAACGCCGCGAGCTCGTGGCGGCCCAGTACCTGGAGCCGCGCGATATTGGACAGCAGGGACACCGCGGAGGGGTACGGCCACGGATGCCGGATGAACGGTAAACGCAAGCGTCCTGATGCCGTCATGGCGTCGCCGAATACGTCGGTGAAGCGTCCTCCGGCGCCATTTCGTCCGGCCAGGTCCAGTGCGCCTTGAAAGACGGCGCGCAACGCGGCGCAAAGGGGCGCGGCGCCGAGCGTCCAAGCAGGGCGATGTAGGTGTCGGGGCTCCCACCAGGCACCTGCATGATCGCCATCGCCCACCCGCGCGGACGGCCGCGATCGGCGCTTGCACGCTCCAGCAGTGGGTGGGCGAGTTCATTCGCGACCGCCGTGGCGTCGAGTGTGGCTTTGAGCGGCACGTAGACATTGCGCTCCCGCGGCGAGCGAATGCGCAACGTCGAGCCGAGGGTACACGCCAGCACCCCGCCCGGCCGGGCACGCGAAAAGCATTCCAGCGCCAAGTCCTGCCACGCCTCGAGGATCATGCGCTCGTAGAGCCAACCGAGGGCGCAGCGAGGCTGCGGCTCGCGCCGAACTTCGGGAGCCGTGCAGCGCGCGCGCAACATCCACCTCGGTTCGACTAGCAACATCGTCATGTCCTGAGGCCATGCGCGCAGATCTTGCAAATCCACGCCGGTCCACGGGGCCAATGCGATTTGCGCCATCCGCACCGGTGTTTCCAGCAGCAGTTCCACCGCGCGAAGATCCAGGTAGGCCACGCCTTGCACTCGGTCGGTTTGCGCCAAACCGGTCAGGAGCCGGAAGGCAAGAACCGCCAACGTGCGCGGCCCACGCCAGTCATACAACACCGCGTCGGGTAGCGCGCGCGGAGAACCGCGGCCAATCAGGGGAACGCGCAGTTGGCGTCGAAGATGGCGTTCCGCCTTGGCCAACGCGCGGCGACAGGTTTCGGTGATGGGCAATGCGCCGTAGAAGTTACGGCCAGCGTTGATCATCGCCTGAGGCGAGGTAAAGCCCAATTCGCGCACGCTCGGCACAGTCGGATGTTCCACAAAGGTCCGCGACCACGCACGCGCGCTCGCGCTTGTCAGCGTCGTCGTCGGAAGGTGGCGCGTCAGTGCCGCCGGCGGCGCCACACACTTCACGAGGTGGCGCACTGCCAGGAAGGCCGCCTCCTCGAACGCTCCGTCTCCCTGCACGCTCCATGGCAACGTCCACGCTACCGCGTGCGTCGCGGCCAGCCATCGGCGGTACGCGGCCAGCACCTGCCACCAGCGTCCATCGTTCTGGCGACTGGGGGCTGCATGCAGGTGCGCCAGCAGCGCACGGTCGCTGAGCTCGGCGTGGCAGTGTGGACACTGCAGCCAACGCGCGGGGTTGGCGTGGGGCAAGCCGGCGGGAATCAGCGCGCGGCAACGCGGACAGCCCTCGCACAAGGGCTCGTCGTGAACGGGGCAACCGGTCCACCACGGCAACTGGAACACGGGAGAGTGGTCGCCGCGCAACAAACAAGCACGGCAAAAGCGGAGGCGCTCGAAGAGCGTCGGGTCCTCGAGGTGCGATCGCAACGGCCGCAAGGCGGGGGGCCACCACCGCACACGCCAGTTCAAGCCTCCGAGACGCGCCTCCGGCACGTCAATCGAGTTGCCCACCCTTGCCTCCTTTCGACGCACTGTCAGTTTTACCCGCCCAACGCCGTCCGTGGCCATCAACGATACGCCCTTCGCACGGCGATGGCGCAGGACGCCGTGGTGCGGCTCACACACCAATCTGCCTGCAAGCTGGCCAACAGAATCATTTGGTACCGCGATCAGACCTCTGCTTTGAGGGCGCTCGCTTTGGCGTCGCTTTAGGACTAGTGGCGCGCGCACCTCGCGCCTTCTGCGCAGGGACAACGGCTGCGTTCAATCGGTGCAGTTGTTCCTCCAAGGCCTCGGCGCGAGCGCGTTGGGCGGCTGCCTCCTGCTGCTGCCGGGCCGCCTCTTTGAGTGCGGCCTCGCGTGCGTCGCGCAATTGCTGGGCGAGCGCATCGCGCTCTTTCCCCGCGGCCGCCAGTTGTGCTTGCAGCGATTTCGCGTCCTGGCGGGCGCGATCGACCTCCTGATGCGCCCGATCCTCGACGGCGCGGACGTGCTGAGACAGCGCGTCACGTTCTGCGGCCGCGGCGTCCATGTGACGAGCCAATTGCTCGGTCGTCTCGACATGGATGCGTTGCAGCGCCTCGAGCTTGCCATGTGCCGAGTCCCGCTGTCCGAGGAGATCGGTGACGTGCGCCGCCTGTTGCGCAATCAGCGCTTGGGCCTCGGCGAGGCGCGCTTCCGCGACGGTCTGCGCTTGACGCGCGACGTCCACGGCGGCGTCCAAGGCCGCACTGTGGTGAACCAACGCGGCACGATCGGTATCGAGTTGGGCCGCTTGCGCGGCCACGGCATCGGCTTGGTGCGAGAGGGCGCTCGCTGCTTCGGCATGGGCCGCTTCGAGCGCCGCTTCCCAAAGCTGAGCAGCGAGTCCCGCGACGGCCTCCGGCACGCTGGGGAGGTCCGCCCTCGCCTGTTGTGCGCGCAGGCGGGGGCCGAGGCCCTGCCACCACACTTCCAGCATGCGCGTCACAGTGTTCGGGGAACCGGTCCCGAGAAATGCGCGAATTCGGTCGACGGTGGGTCGCACGCCGGTGAACACGAGCGCGTCCGCCGCGGTATTGACCTGGACCTGGGTGATGCCTGTTGCCATCGCTGCCGCCCTCCGACGCGGCCGCCCTACTCTGTTGAATCCGTACTCACGATAAGTGAAGATTATCGTGGCTAGGCTGCTTAAAACGTTTCATTTAGTACATACTATGAAAGATAATCACCCTATTCCTGCGCTGGCGCAACCCGCCTCAGGCATCGTGCTGCCCGAACAACTGGCGCAGCAGGCGGCTGATGCGGTCCGGGAACTGCTGGCCGAAGCCGCCGCGGCCAACACCACCCGCAGCTACGCCAGCGCCCTGCGCTACTGGGCGGGCTGGTACGCGGCGCGCTACGGGCGCGAGCTGACGCTGCCGGTCCCTGAGGCCGTCGTGCTGCAGTTCGTCGTCGACCATGTCGTCCGCCGGTCGACCGAGGGTGACCTGGCGTGGGAATTGCCCCCGGCGGTGGATTCCGCGCTGGTGGCCGCTGGCCTCAAGGCCAAGCCAGGTCCGTGGACCCTGTCCTCAGTCCGCCATCGGGTCGCCGTGCTGTCCACGGCGCACCGTCTCAAACAGCAGCCGAACCCCTGCGAACAGCCGGCTGTGCGGACCGTGCTCAGCCGCGCCGCCCGCGCCGCCGTCAAGCGCGGCGAACGCCCCCGCAAGAAGACCGCCATCACCCTGGCCGAACTGGAGGCGATGCTCGCCACCTGCGACGACAGCCTGGAGGGGCTGCGCGATCGCGCCCTGCTCTGCTTCGGATTTGCCAGCGGCGGTCGTCGGCGCAGCGAAATCGCTGCGGCCGACTTGCGGGATCTGCGCCGGATTGGCGACAAGGGCTACATCTACCGCCTCGAGCACAGCAAGACCCAGCAGACCGGCGTCACCGCGTCCTCGACCCCGGACAAGCCGGTGCTTGATCGGGCCGCCCTCGCGCTGGAGGACTGGCTGGAGGCGTCTGGGATCACCGAGGGCGCCATCTTCCGGCGGCTCTGGAAGCAGCGTTTGGGCCCTGCCCTCTCCCCAGCTGCCGTCGGCGAGATCGTGCAGCGGCGGGCGCGCCTGGCTGGGCTGGAGGGGGATTTTGGCGGGCATAGCCTGCGCTCGGGGTTCGTGACCGAAGCAAGCCGCCAGGGGGTGTCGCTGCCGGCGATCATGCAACTGACCGAGCACCGTGCAGTGGCGAGCGTCGTGGGGTATTTTCAGTCTGGCGGAGCTTCAGCCAATCCTGCGGCACGTTTGCTTGAAGATTCGTAGCAACTACGGTTCGATCGCCAGCCCTGACGAGAGGGAAAACATCATTGTGGCGCGACCGCGCTCATCATACGCGGTGCGCCTTGTGGCGGCTACGAGCTTGGTCGCGGCGGCGGTTAAGCGCCTGACGACGGCCTAGCGCACAAAGTGAAGTGACCTACTCTGTCGGCAGATTACAGGCCTCGGGAACTGCAACCGGGTCTTCGTCGGGCTTGAGTTGATCAAGCAATGCCGGCGGCAGTCGCGGCAATCCCGGGCGCTGACTGTAAGCCGCATAGCGCTGAATGATCCGCGACACGAACGGTGCCAGGAGGCGTCCCTTGCGCGCCGCCCGCCGGTTTCTCCACTTGTCGACGAGAAGGTCGCGAAAACCAAACGCAATGGTCTTTCCTTCGTACATCGCGAACACGACGGCCTCGTTGTCCTTCTCGACGAGGTTGCCAAACTGTTTGTTGACCCGCGTCTTCAGCTCGTCGGCATCAAGAATCTTGCCCTTGAGCAGGTAAAGGTTGGGATTGTTCTTGCCGCGCACGATGCAGTCGCATTCGGCGCGAATGTTGAGCCAGTAAATGGTCACACCTTCCGCCCCGGTCTCTTCGAAGAAGTCTCCAGGGGCCGCGCTCTGCTCATCCAGGCGTTCGTTCAGCACGATCCGCTCCCCTTCCAACACCCGCATCAGTGACTGGTGATAAGCCTCGGCGTTGGCGGCCTGATCGGTTCGCATCGCCGCTTCGAACGGGCTCAGATCGATCTCCAAGGGCCGCATTCGTGAGGTCACCAGCCGAGTAAGCAGCCGTCCGAGTTCTTCGCCAGGTGGGATTTTGTCAGTCTTGGCCGCTTCCCAGAACATAACAGGCCAATGCCGGCTGCGGTTATGGAAGTCGACGAACAGTGCATTGATAGCGTCGAAAAGATTGCGTTCCCAGGTCTTGAGCGCGATGACCGAGGGGACCTGCCCCGCCCAGTCGTTGAGAACACGGTAGACGTCGGTACCGACTTCGCTCTTGCGCTTCACCAAAATGTGGCTTTCCTCGGGCCGGTAACGCAGTCCAGGATCGTCTTGGAGGGCGGCAATCACGACTTCGGGATCGTCGTTGGTGAAGATGAACACCGGCGCATGGCGGTGCTGGCTCAAACGGTTGAGGAAGGCCAAGTTGGCGCGGACATTCTCCTCCTTGAGCGTATCCGGCACGCGAATGCCCGGTTCGAGCCCGCCGGTGAGGTTCCAGTCCATGATGAAGAACGCCGCATTGGCGAAGTTGGCCAGATCGGCCGTCTCTGCAGGTAACTGTTCGAGGATGACCGGGTGGCCACCTCCGTCTCGAATGGCGGTGACAATCTGCTGAATGTCGCGCTCGGTTGCGAGGCCGTCATCGATGACGACGGCCATTCCCTTGAACCATCCCTGTTCGACTACGACGGCAGCCGCCGCCTGTCCTGTCTGACCGGTCACGTGCCCTCTCCCTTTACGAACGAAACCGTCAGGTTGGCGCCACTGGCGATACGGTCACGCTTGTCGCTGACCTCGATGCTGTACTCGTGCCGTTCCAGGAGCTGTCGGGCGATGTACAGGCCCAGTCCGCGTCCTTCTTCGCCCTTGCCGGAGAAGAACGGCTCGAACAGGTACTCGCGGTCTTCGTCTCGGAAGCCAGGGCCGTTGTCGGCGAACACCAACTGCTGGCGCTCGCCGTCGAGCAGTACCTGAATGCGACGCGGCTTGGGGTTCAGATCCAACCAGTACACCGCGTTGTCGAACAGGTTCAGGAACAACTGCAGCAGCACCGCCTCGGTGGTCTGGGCCATCAGCGGCGGCCCACTTTCGTCGACCACGAATTCGATATCCGAGCGCTCCATCAGGCTGCGATAAAGGCGCTGCACCTTGTCCAGCAGATCGCGGACCCGCAGCGGTCGCCGCCGTTGCTTAGTGGAACGGAACAGTAGCTGCATGTCCTTCATCTGCGCTTCCATGAAGGACAGCATGCCCCGGATCGCGCTGAGTTCCCGGTGCAAGGCCTCCGGATCGATCGAGCGGCGCCGCGACGTTTGACTGATCAAACTGTCCAGCGACCGCACCGCCGACCCCATCGCCAGCATCAGATCGTGCGAGGCGGTCTCGACCGACAGGCCAACGCCGGCGAGATGCTCGGTGTTTTCGGCACGCTGGACCAGGTAGCGCCGCTCGGCCTTGTACTGCCGGTTGGCCTGGGCAATCTTCTCGCCGGCGACGTCGGCATTGCCGCCTGCGGCCGCCTCCACTGCTTCGTCGAACGAGCGCTGCACGGCCTCGGACTTGAACACCTTGACGTCGGCCTTCGTGCTCTTGTTGAACACGTACTTTGCGTATGGGTCTTTGCGCACCCACGCCAGGAACACCTGCAACAGAGCACGGAAATCGTCGGTGGCGTCGCCCACGTCAACTAGCCCCTCGCGGCTGGTCTTGTCGCGAAGCTGCGGGTTGTGCGCCTGGGTGATGTCGACGACACCGACTACCTGATCGTTGCTGAGGAACTCGCTTGCCCGCACAGTACCGCGGCGCACGTCGATAAGCAGCCAATCGTCGTGCGGATCGCCATAGGGATAGACGCGGATTCCGTCCCGGTAGAGATAGATCCTGTGTTCCTTGATCAGCTTCTTTTCGGGGTCGTCGAGATGGAACTTACCGGCTGCATCGGCGCTGAAGTCGAACACGTAGAACTTGAATCCGAACGGGCCGCAGTCGGTATTCCGATTCTTAAGCGCTTCCCCGCCCTTAGCGAACTGATCTTTGAACACCGCTAGGGCCATCAACTGCGGATCCAGCAGCGACATTCGGTGTTGGGCGCCGTTGATCGTGAAGTCGAAGATCTTTTCCTGCTCCAGGTAACGACCTTCTATACGGAAGACAGTGTTGTCCCGCAGCAGTTCGGCCAAGCGGCGCTTGCGCTGCTCGCCAAACGGCTCGTGGTGCTCGTCGCGGTAGATCAGCAGCTCGAACGGGTCCTTTTCCTGGCGGACGAGCCCCTCCTCGGTATCTTCGTCCTCGTCCAGCTCGATGTCGAATAGCGATTGCACGCGGGTCAGGTCCTCGTACACCTGTTCCACCTTGTTGTAGGACCACGAACCGGACAGGTGCCCAATCTCGATTCGCGTTCCGTACGGCTTGCGCGCCTCGCTCGTCACCCCCAGCTCGACCGTCTGCTTACGAATGACCGTGGCCGGGTCGGTCTCGCTCAGACTCAGGGACAGGTCCTCGAGGAACAGCCCTTCATCGTTCGCGTCGAGGAAGTCCTGGTCATACCCGGAGACGTCGAGTTTGAGCACTAGCTCCGACGGGCTGCGCTTGGCACGCGTGGTGATGGTGATGTCGCGTCCGATCTTGAGCAGGGCGAACCGTCCGATGCCCTTCTCGCCCTGTATGGTGCGCCCCTTCTTCGTGCGGCTCTGGGTCTTCTTGCCAATCAGTTTCACCGGCGTGGCCGGGTTGGCCCAGTGCTGCTCAATGATCTCACGCGTCATGCCGAGGCCGTCGTCCTCGATGATGATTCGGGAGTTGGCATTGGCCTGGAACTGGGCGTCGAACCCCTCGAACGTGACCTTGACCCAACTCGCATCGGCGTCGTAGGCGTTCTTGATCAGCTCGACCAAGGCGACGCGCTCGTTCTTGATAAGCTGGTCACCCAGCATGGTCAACAGCCGCGCGTACGGGCGGAATTTGATCTTCTTCGGTCGGCTCATGAGTGGGCGATCAGCACGTATTCGTGGGCGTAGATGTGATTGTCGGTCCGAGCGCGACTGAAGCGGCCCTCCGGGCTTCGGTACGGCGTCGCCGCCTTGTTGGAGATGCGTCGTTTGATCGCACGCACCCGCGCGAAGCCGGCCTCAAGCAGCGCTTCGGTGAGGTGGGCGGCATTGTCGATATCCACGCCACAATAGCGGGTGTTACCGATCACGAACACTGCCATGCCGGAGCTCGTCAGAAATTCGCGGCAACGGCACGCGACCCGCTGCATGTCCAAGTAGTAGTTTGCCACTGCCCTTGCCGCGCGCCGGTCCTCGTTGTACAGCGAGAACACGATCTGCATGCCAGTGCGGTTGAGCGAGGCCATTGTGCGCTTGAGGTTCAGCTCGTGCTGGGCGCTGCCGATCGAGCCGGCCCGCAGCTGACGGTGGTCGTCGGCAAAGCCCAGCCACAACGAGGACAACTGGTGCAGGTCGGCGTATTCGTACGAGGTCACGTACGGCGGGCTGGTAATGATGAGGTCAACTGGCATCGGCGGCGGCTCCACTGACAGCACGTTAGCCAGATGAATTTCCGGCGCCCGAGCCGCGGTGCCAGTTTGCTCGGCGAATGCACTCGCGAGTAGCTCGCACTGGGTGGAAAACGCGGTCAGCACGGTCGCCGGACGCTTGCCGTGATCAAAGGTCGGCTTGATCGAGCGCTGCCGCCATTGCGAGCAGCTCTTGAGAATTGCTGAGAACGCACAATAAAACGCGTCGCGGTAGCGCGATCGTGCCGGCACGATCGCACGAATGGCATTGAGCAGGCGCGCCAGCTCCGCGTACTGCTCGGGAACGAACCACTCCTGCAGCCGCGCGATCGCGCTCGGCGCTAGCGTCACGTCCGGGGACTGGTCCGGCGCTGCCTGCAGAATCAGACCCGCGTAACGTCGCAATCTGGCCGGGCGCAGGCTTGCGCTCTTAGTGCGCGCAATCAGCGTGGCCACGGGGTTGATGTCGCAGCCCCAGAAATCCAGCCCTTTACGGCGGGCCTCTTGGGCCACCGTGCCGCATCCGCAGAAGACATCCGCAACGCGGCGTGGACGCAGCCCTTGGTCGCGGGCGTACTCCAGGGCCTTGGTCGTCAAGAACGCCGGGAACTTGGCCGGGTAGCCGTGGATGCGATGGATCTTGGGCTCGGGCGCATCAGGCAGGTCCCAGCGCGGGTCGGCAGGGGCGCGATCCAGGCGGTGCCGGCATAGCTGCGCGACGGTCCTGATGTCCAAAAAGTCCCTCCCCATATGCCGCCCCTTTGCCGATCGTACGCGATCCGATCCTATGCATGAAAATATGCATTATATGCATGATACGATCAAGCCATGAAGGACCCCATCACCCCTACCCGACTCGCCCGACTGGTGCGCGACGCCCGTCGCTCTATTGCGTTAAATCAAGCAGATTTTGCACGCATACTGGGAAAAACTCAGTCGGTCGTGTCCCGCTATGAGGACGGCAGTGTGGAGCCGCCAGGGAGCGTTGTAATGCATTGTATACATATCTTGGAGCGCGGGTTAGACCCGCCGGGGCCGGACGGCAATATGGCCCTTGGCGCGGTAGAAGAGGCGCTGGCCGCGCTCCAGCTAGCGGTACGCGCCCTGCACGCCCCGCGCCCTGATTGAGTCGCGTCCACCGAGCCCCTTGCCCCATACTCTTGTCCGCGCCAGGACCGGCGCCCCTTCTTCCAAGCCCGCATCAATGCAGATCCGCACCGTTCACCCGTTCCCTGCCCGCATGGCGCCAGAACTGGCCCTGGATTCGCTTGAGACCCTGCCCGCCAACAGCGTCGTGCTCGACCCGATGTCGGGATCGGGCACCGTGCTGCGCCAGGCCCTCGCGCTCGGACATCGCGCCATCGGCTTTGACCTAGACCCGTTGGCGGTGCTGATGAGTCGGGTATGGACGACGCCCGTGGCCGCGAACGACGTGCAGCGCGAGCTCGATGCGCTGCTGGCCGAAGCTGACTCCCTCGACCTGCGTAGTGACGTCCCGTCGTGGCAGGACCTCGAAACCCGTGAGTTCATCGTTTACTGGTTTGGCCTCAAGCAGCGTCGCGAGCTGACCCGGCTGGCGGTCGCGCTTGAACGCCGTCGGGCCGCGCGTCTCGGTGCCACGCGTCGCGCTGCCGTCAACCTGCTGCAAGTGGCGCTCAGCCGCATCATCGTGACCAAGGAGCAGTGCGCCTCGTTGGCGCGTGATACCTCCCACAGCCGGCCGCACCGGGTGACGGAGTCATCGGATTACAACGTGCGAGAGGGCTTTGTGCGCTCGGTTGCCCAGGTGGTTCGGCGCCTGGACGAGTTGCCGCCGCACGGCGACGCCTCGGTCGAACTCGGCGACGCCCGCTGCATGCGCCTGGCTGACGCCAGCGTCGATGCCATCATGACCTCGCCGCCTTACCTGAATGCCATCGACTACATGCGGGGACACCGCATGTCGCTGGTGTGGCTGGGCCATACGGTCGCCGAACTGCGTGGTATCCGTGCCAGCACGGTCGGCGCCGAACGCGGTGCTTTCGATGACGACGCGAATGTCGAGGACATCGCCGATGCCATGTGCGACGGCACGCAATTGAGCTCTCGCCATCGCCTGATGCTGATCCGTTACGCAAGCGACCTGAAGCAAGTGCTCGAAGAAGCCGCGCGCGTGCTCAAGCCCGGCGGCAGCGCTACCTATGTGGTCGGTAACTCATGCCTGAAGAATGTATTTATTCACAATTCCGAAGGCGTCGCCCGCGCCGGTACGCTCGCCGGACTGAGCCTGATTGAAGTGCGTGAGCGAGATCTGCCGGCGGCCAGCCGTTACCTGCCGGTCACGGCCGCAGGCTCGTTGTCCAAGCGCATGCGTACCGAGACGGTGCTGACCTTTACCCGACCTACGCGTCGAATGGCTACGCGAACGATGCATCGCTAAAGCGCTCCACCAAGCCCGGTATTCAGCAACTGAGCCTCGCGCGCCCGAGGCGGCAGCGTGTTGCCAACGGGGTCATGCCCGGCAAAAGAATCAGCCGCCGCACCAACACCCTCTCGATGCTGACTGCTGCAGTGAGCCGACACATCCCACTCGATAAATTTCCCTAATCGTCCGTCACTGCATCAATTTCCCGTATCAAAATGGTTATGAAACATCCCGCTGATGAGGAATTGCCGGGTCATTACATACTCGCTCCAATGAGATTGGCTGCAATTGGGAGGCATCTTGGTGCTTAATCTTTAGATAGGCAATTACATCTTCATCAGAGGTCGCGTCAACATGCTTCCGAAACTGCACGTCAGGATGCAGATGTCCGGTAGATGAACCTCCAAATATTTCTGTCGTGGCTCTCATGATGATTACAGGATTGAATCCTTTTCGCGCATCAAGAATGAGTGTTGTCTTAGAATACACAGGAACAATTGGCCCACTACTTGATTGAAGCTCGGTTCTAACATTAATAACCCAATACGCACCTTGATCCTCAATAAGCGGGCTAACTGACCTGACAATTGTCCTGGGTGAAAATCGTTCATTAAGGCCAGAGCCAATCACATGGATAGAATCTAGATCCTGCTCGAAGCGCCATATTCCAAAATACTGTTTTCCATCTCGTGTGTACTCATATGACCAATACCCAGACAAATATAGACGCCCCCAATACAGCCTGAGAAGTAATTCATTATGGGCAACAACGAATTTCAATGCTCTTATGGCGAATACATATACACCAGTGGCTGTCAGCATAGACATTGGAATGTACCATGCAGAATCTCTTAGCCCCGGAAGAATCTGACTTATCTTAAGAGCGAAAACAAGAACAACTAGAAGGACGATGTTGTTTAGCGTTTCCCTCTTAGAGCCAGGCATCAGAAAGTCTCCTCGACAAGGAATAAGGGCTGTGATTTAGCATTCGAAGTTTACCATCGTAATTATCCTTTACTGCCAACACAGAAAGAGATGCGTTGGTTTGCCGAAACTTCCATATGTAACTGGCTGGAAGATCGAGAGCACTGCAGATTAGTAATCTGTTAACGATGTCATGCGCAACGCTGACTATGCTCCCGCCCCAATAGCGCAGATCCTGTTCGTAGTACTCCCATATTTCCATGCACCTATTGTATGCATCATTGATATGCTCGGCATTTGGAATTGACGTTATTGCTGGTCTTGCCTTCCAGTTTGAATACTCATTCGTGCGGTATTTAATAACTTCTTCCTCTGTCATGCCTTCCCACACACCATATAGGAACTCATGAAGATCTTTACGCTCGCTAATCACCCTGCTTCCTAACTTCGAGCACAGTATTTCTGCACTCTCGCGGGCTCGTTGGAGAGGGCTTGAGATAACACGTGTTGGGTGGACGGAAATAAATGACTCAGCTAGAAGCTCCATGTTTTGACGACCAGTAGCTGATAGCCCCATATCCATACCCCCTTGATATCGGCGATCCATGTTGGCGTCCGTTTGCCCATGCCTTACTAGAATCACCTCGCCTCTTGACGACGTTCGCTCCTCTGTTTCGAAGTCGACCAGATCTGCGGGAGAAACACCGGGGCGCTCGTTTGCGCAAACCAACTCATACTCGACCTTGGATTCATTGCGCGATATTTCCTGAAGAATCGTCACAGAGCCGCGATCAATCTGAAGGAAGTGATGGTGAGATTTTGGAAGTCCAAGAAGGCTTACGATCAGGGCTGATATCGCTCCGCGATGACCTACCACGATCTTCGCAGATGGAATTGAATCTGTGCTTTGCAGTTCGCTCGCAAGTGTCTCAATTCTGTCATACAGATCCCTGACCGGATATCTATTGTTCAAAAAAAGATCAAATGGGCGCTTTCTCCATTGTCTATATTGTTCATCGTAATTATTTGCAACCTCCTTGCGGCAGCGCCCTGTCCAAGGGCCGAAGTCAATTTCTAGAAGCCTGCTATCTATGCTTATAGAGGTCAAATTCCCTCGCAGCACAGGTGCAATCAGACGTGCGGTCTGAATGCACCTTCGAAGTGGACTCGTGATTATGGCGTCGCAGTCAATTCCATGAAGCCACTCCGCAATTGATTTTGCCTGCGACGCACCAATCCCTGTTAATTGCGCGTCATCCGACTGGCCCTGAATAATGCCAGTCCGATTCAAATCTGATTCGCCATGTCGAATCAGAATAATTAGGCTCTTCCTGCCGACGTTAATCATGGGCGACGATGGACTTCAAATCCATTCTTAGTAAACGATGCAAACTGAACTATCTGATCTACGACCTTACCTGGGCAGTGATCGACTATCTGGTCAAAAAATCCTTCGTGCTCATTGTCATTTGATGTGAAATCTCGGAGATGAAGTTTCTCATCTCTCCCGAGCGTAACCTGCGCCTTGATCTCGTATTCGCAGCCTGAAAGATCGAAAATCTTTCGATCATAGTCGATTGAAAACGTTGTGCCCGGAACGCACGTCTTTCCCCAGCCGTGCGGAACTAGAACTACATCTTCTCCGGGCGCTGACTGTCCGATTATATTTTTTCCGCCGCTAGCAGGCTCAAATATGGCTATGTTTCGCCCTGGCCTAGAGAATACAGGAACCCTCGTATTCGTTTTTATAGGGAAACAGCCAATTGCAACACTTTGCCTTGTTGGCATGTAGTAGTGATGATGATCTTCTTGCTTGACTATTCTTGCGTAATTGCGAGTTATCAGGTGGGCAACGAACCTATGCCTCATTATATTGAACTGCTCTAGAGAATGAGCCAGGTCGACGAACATCGCTGCCGCATCACCAACAATATATCGGACATATCGGCTGCCGCGTCTTAGAACGCGAACCTTTTCAGAAAACCAATTCTCATCCGAAGGCATGAGGCCATTGTACTGGTACTTGAATTCTTTTTCGTTGGAATGAATTATCAAGACTGGAAGGTCCGCAATAAGCATGCGGCCAAAACTAATAAAATGATTCCCTTTGTGAAAGTTGAACTCATAGCTACTTATCTCAAATTTATTTCGAAGCCAGTCAAATAGCCCCTCATTGATGTATCCAGAAATGTCCCGATCTAGCACAAATATACTGCTGGTGTCGATGTTAACCGTTGTGTCTATTGGAACGAACGGGGTTTCGCAATTCCATTCCACTAGACATCCTGTTGGAAAGCCGCCCGCAATCCGAATTACGTCATGCGGAAAGCCAAGGTCTGCGGCCGGAATAATTCTGCAAGTGGCATTTGGGTCAATCGATTTGAGGGCGCAGCCAAGGAGATCTTCAGTTTCTTTGATGAAAGGCATAAGCATGTCATGTGCAATATCTCCCTTCTTAATCATGTAAATTCCTTACGAGGAAGCCGAAGCCATAAGCGCGCCATGGATCTGGGCAAGAACGCCCTCTTGATTTTTATGCTGACTATCTCCCATCACTGGCAATGCGGGCCAGCCATTATCTATCCACTCTAGCCCGCCAAATGTGCGTGCGCCGTCATAGCGAGGAATTACATGAAAATGAACGTGATGATCGACCATCATGAGCATCAGATAATTCATAATGTTGTGATTAAATGCAGACTTCATCGTCCTTTCGAGACTTCCGATAAGACGTGAAAGATCGGCCATCTCATCAGGCGTTACATCGGAAAAATGAAGGGCATAGCGGTTGAGCGACAGAATGCTTGCCCCTAGAGTTGGTTGATTAGGCCGCACTGACCATGACCAGAATTCCGTGCTCGCCACAAGAAGAGAATTAACCATGAACTTTGATCTGAATTCAGCAAGCTGGTTTTGATCATGCATTATCGTATTCTCAATTTGATATTAAGCGGAGAGGGTGAATATAAAGATAGAGAGACGACGAGATATATAATTCATGCAAGCAGTTCATCTGGCGACATTGTGCCGTTCTCTTGATGTATTCTAATTTTTTCCATCGTCTTGCCACCCTGTAATTTATGACAGGGTGTAGCCTTGGTGCCGATACGTGCTGTGTACAAGTTGGGTAATTACCCGACACCCGGGCCTCGGCAGTGGCGGTTACGCGGCGAGTGTGTCGGGTTCGTTTTCGGTTGTCACTTCGTGCTCGGGAACGATGGGTCGCCGAGTTGGGCCGGCAGCATGGCTTCGGGTGCGGAGGACTCGACGTGCTGGGGAATGACGTCGCTGCCGGCGCGTTCGAGCAATCGCCGCTGTTCGTCGGAGAGGACGTAGGTGGTGTCGCAGGCCTGGGCTTCGAGCCGGAGCAGGCGCTGGTGGCGCGTGAGGATGTCGTGGCGCTGCCAGACGCCGCGTACGTCCGATGGACTGACCTCGATGCCGGAGAGTCGAAGCTGGTTGGCGACGAACTGCGATCCCTTGGTGGGGTGCTTGAGGCAGAAGTCGAGGATGGCGGTCTCGACCTCGGGACTGACGCGGTTGGGATGGGGGCCGCGCGGCCCGCGCTTCTGCTCGACGAGGCCGGCGACACCGGCGGTCTGGAAGGCGCGCTTGATCTCGTAGAACGAGTCGCGGTGATAGCCCATGAGCTGGCATGCCCTGGAGACGTTGCCGAGTTCCTCGGCCAGTTGCAGCAGCGAGAGCTTGCGCTTGGTAATCTGTTGGGAAGCGGTCATCTGGGTTGTCCGGGTGTGACTGGAAGGTGTGGTAACCACCAGTCCACCGAAGGCCCAGGTGCCCGCCCTGAAACGAGCGTTTCAGGGGCGGACTGTCGGGGAAATACTCAACTCATACAGTCTGTGCCGTTGGCTGCCCTTCCCTACCCCCGATAAACATCCCTAACCACGATACCCTCGCACCACCCCTCTACGCCCCGATCAGCTCTGCCGACTACTGGACTCGGTATTTTAAGCGAGCTAACAAGGCAGTGGGATCAACATAGTCATCCCTGCTCGCCATTATCGGACCCACGATGATGCTAGTGCTTGTCTTTCCTGCCGGTGCAGTGAACAGAGAAAAATGCGTTTGGATGCGCGCCGTTGGATCACCTACTCTTACTGCGTTCCCACTGGGATCAGTATCCCCGATGATGTTGCGCATGTAGCCAATCTTTTGACCTGCAGCAACGGCCTGGCCCAGCTTCACGAAGGCATTACCGCCCGGTTTGGTAGGCGTGAAAGGTTGATTAGCCAGGTGGGCATACATCGAATAGCAGCCGTCTCCATGATCGACAATTACGACGTTCCCAAGCTCGCCGTTATCACGGACATACGCAACTTTTCCCGCAGCGACGGAGCGAACCTCATAGCTGACCGCGTCGGCGCTGGACTGATTCATGACGATGTCCACGCCCGTGTGCTTTTTCCCAGGTCCTGCCCATTCGCGCGGAGCCCCATACTCCCCTGCCCCTTTCCTTATATGCGTGGTCGCATGGACGGTCGGTGCACTTCCTTTCATGGTGATGATGGAACTGCAATTCGCCAACGCACGTGGCGCAGTAGCAATCATGATGAAGGCGATCAAGTAGGGACGGATGTTCATATAGAACTCCCTTGCGCGAATTGGGCTTTATCGGGATGTACGAAAACAGGAGATTTGATCGTGGGTTGTGAGGACGACAGGAGGCAGTTGGCCGCGTCTCTATCCGGGAGGAATCTTGGAACCGCCTGCTGACGCCAGGTGAAGTCAAGACGTGTACTTTATGCCCCATATGTATTCTTCCCATCGATGACGCAAGCTGGCTACTCGCCAGCCTCACGTAAATTCCACATATATTCGTTCAATGGACAACAGGGTCGTACCTGATGGCGCGAACCAGCGAAGGCTGACTGAGAATTGATCGTAGAGCGAATCGAACCACTTTCTCGCTGCAGGCTCTGACTGTGGTTTTCGAGCAACAAGCAAATTCTCTTCGAGAGGAAAGCTTCCAAGTGGTTCTGCGAATTGAGATGGTTCCTCACCGAATTGTTCATGAGCAATCTGGATACTGAGCTGCTGGTCGAAAATCCGCGCCCTTGACGCAGCCGAAAGGATCGAAGGAGTCGTTTGGTCGTCGCCAACCGCATGTCCTGCCTTGAACAGCAGGAACTCGACGAGCTCCCGTGGTGTCTTCAAGTCACGCCATTCGGATTTTAGTTTGATCACATGCGTCGGTCGGTCCTTCCAATGCTTGGGCGCATTCTTGCGCGCTCTCCTATCGAGGGAGTGTCTGCTGGCTGGAGCGTCTTGCAGAATGGATTGCCAGAACTGAGGTGCGAATCGTGGCGCGTCAAGTGCAGCGGCAGCGCCAAGCCAACGGTCTTGCGGCAAATTACGACCATGGCACAACTCCGCATCGATCGGCGCCCAAACGCTCGTCTCGAAGCCGACGAGTAGGTAAGCTGTGCGCGCGGCGCCGGTATCCGACGCCTTATCAGGCTTGAACAACGCAATATGGCGAATAACTTTGATCGTCGCTTGAGCGTCTGGACCACCGATTTCGAGCTTCCAGACACCGCCCCGATTCACTAGTCTTACCAGAGCGTAGTTTGATTCAGGTAGCCGAGCATCAGCCGCGGCCACGATAGTCGCAAGGTCCTTTGAGTAGTCAGTGCCTTCGAGCGCTAGTTTTCGGATTGCTTCGGCGGCGACGTCAGAACCCTCAGGCGCGAACAGCATTTCGCGAAGCAGCACCTCGACAGCGAGACCTTCGCTCGCCATTGCTACTGGTGAGGGCTGCGCCTCACGGTCATAGTCAGATTCGATCAAGCGAATCAAGAAGCTATCGTTTTCAAATGACTTTTCGAACTCCGTCGGTTGTTCCTCGTCACCGGTGACGCTATACAGCACAAACGAAGTTCCACGCTCGATAGTGTTAGGCGCGACCGGCTGGCCGCTCGAACTTGGGTAGGACGCCGCGATCCGGAGCCTATGAGCGCCCGTTCCCGGTACTCCTGGACGTCCTTTTTCCAACATCTCGATGCTCCACTCCCCCGACCCGCCTGCAAGTGCAGGCCCCAGTTCCTTGCTTTCGCCGGTCCAACGGAGTGTTGGCGCAGATACGAGTGCACGCGAAGCGAGGTGGACTATGCGATCGATGCGCCCCTCATTGGCTGCATCGAGCGGCAACACTGCGGGACGTTGCGGCCAGCCGCCCTTGTCTGCGCGCGGATCGATCAATTCCTCGTAGGATTCAACTACATAATCCAGAGGTTCTTCAGGATCGGTAGTGACCGGTACCTCAAACCTGTTGCCATATCGACCGTCGTCTAGGGTTTCCAGAAACGCCAGTCTTTCCTCTATCGGCGCGTCGGCAGACTTGCCTGCGAAGACCAGACTGTCTAGTGTCACTAGCTCCGCCGATGGTCGCTGCTCATGCTCAGGGTCGATTCCCTTCCGGTTGAACCGAGCCCGCCCAAGCGCCGTCGCCGGCGGTTGCGGCCCTACCGAATTGTCGGTCACAAAGTTCAGCGTGGTCAGCAGCAATGCCTTCGCATTGGTGAACATAGCCGGATCCGCAAGCAGTCGGCGCCGGACCGCAGCAGCCAACCAGATCAGGTCTCCTGTGGGTACGCCATTGGTGCCGTTTAGCGCCGTCACTAGCTCGCGTACCTTTTGCGCATTTCCCTGGTCCTGACCATCTGGCTGGGCGAACAAGAGGTGGCCGACCAGTAGTTCAACAATAGCGACGAGCAGGCCCGCGGGCCGACCGGGTGCAGCCTCTTGGCCGAGCGCGGCAATAGCATCGAAGCGCGTCTGCCACTCGGTTTTCGATAGAGTTGTCCAGGACGGATATGCCAAGTCGATCGTGTCACGAAGCGCAGTCATAAGGCGCTGCAGCGCATCTTGGGTTTGGTGCTTCAGCGTTACATGAGGCTGACAAGGTGCGAATCCGATCGGTACATGGACGGGCTCAACCGCCAACCTCTTTTGGCGAGGTCCTGCGCCTACTGGCGCAAACCAGTCAGACCCCTCTAGTGCTGCGATCAGCGCTCCCTGTGCCTCACGCTTCTTGCGCTCCTCGCCGTATTGCGGGTCAGAAGCAACTGCGCGTGTCACCGCAGGAAGCTGCTCTGGCGCTTCGGGGGTAATCGAATCGGAAGAGTGGGTGCGCTCGTCAGTCCAGAGCTTGCGCGCATCGCAAAGCTGCGGCCAGACCGGGCTCGTGGTACTTTCATCTAGCGCAACCAAGTCGACGCTGAATCCCAAACGATTCCAAGCCCCGAGCATCGTCTCCGTACCGACCCTGAATAATCCGGGCTGTTGTGTGATCGGCGAAAGCTTCTGTTGAGCCGCTGGCACCGGCGCAGTCCCGTCCGTGCGGACGATCTCAATGTTGACCCGGATCAAATGCGCAGTGTCGCCGGGCTTGTCGCCAGCCCCTAGGCGTATCGGGAACTTGCCCGGCGCTGCTATCCCGGCGATCCAGTTCTGTGCCCAGGTCCGAATGGCATCAAGGTCGGATCCGCCCAGGATTCGGATCGCAGCGCTTTCGCCGATGCCGCTCGCCCAACCTCCGACGAAACCTTGGCGCGCGGCGATCTCCGCGGGATCGACGGATCTGCCCTGCCCCTGGAACGCATTCAGCACGTCGAAGGTTGCGGGCCAAACATAGAGATTGAGCTGTGCACCTGGCGACGCAAGCTCGGCAATCGCCTTCCAAGCCGAGACCGTTAGCGCATAGCGCTTGTCTTTGCGCGCTTCAAACACCGTCAAGTCCGGAAAAGTCAGGAAGTTGATGTCGAACTGAAGCTCCACCACATCCCGCAACCCGCCTGGGATGAAGCGGCAATGGATGAACGGCTTGGCCTTGTCGGTCTGGTCTTTCGCTTCGACGAAAGTGGGCAGTGCAACGGGCCAGCTCCTACGCGTCGAGCGATCGAAGGTGAGTGGAGAAATGCCGTCTGTGACGTTCAATCGGTCGCCATAGGTATGCTCGAGATCTATACGGTAGGGCCCCTTGTCCGCTTCGGACAGCAGGCCGTAGCGGCGTGCAATGTCGTCACGCACCATCTGCCAGGTTAGCTTGACTTGCGCCGCGTCTTCATCTTTGAGTTTGACGAATTCCTCCCGGGCGAGCGGGTCGGTCGGCCAAGAGTGGAGCAACGGAATTGTCTGGCGGCGCTGCGCCCCGGCTACGCGGTATTGCTGCGGACTGGCTTCGGTCTGTTGCGGAGAGCGGAGCAATGCCTCATCAAGCTGGGTTTCGCCTGAAGGTGCCGACACGTCCTGCCGCCAGACCCGCACGGTATTCAAATTTATGAAGTCGTCCTCATAATCGCGCAGGGGGTCGAAGTTCCGAGGATCGTTGGTAGCGAGACTGTCGATCGCGCAGATGGCCTCCATACGTGGCGAAAGCGCAGTCACACCGAGAACCTTCTCGAGTCGCAACGGACTTTCCGCCGCAGAGAGGTCGAACTCGTCGAGCATCATTGCGTGCGCCGATGCCGAGCCGGCGTCGGTGATTCCGCTCACCTGAAGCGCGTTGACACGAACATTTTTCCATGCGGCTCCGGCGATATCTTCCCACTTCTGTTCGAGCGAGCGCGGCGAATCGACGTTTCCCCAAGTGCGCGGATCCCAGATGTGTCGCTCTCTCTCGACCTTGTTCATCGGAAGTGCGCTGGCGAGGGCGGGCAGGAAGAACGCCGCATTTTTCGCCTGACACATCAGACTCTCGCCTCTGGTCGCAGTACCGTTCGGTATCGCAAGCATGCGATAGACAGGATGAGGACCATCCCAAGGAAGAACGCCAGCATGAAGCAATTCAAGGCGCCAACCGGGGATGTCGCCAGCTAGCAAGGAACGCAACCCCGCATCGCCTATGTTCTCACGCAGTTTGGAAAGCTCGGCTGCAATGGCGGTATCGGGCTCAAACGTCATGACCGTTACGCGAAGTGGGGTTCCAGTCGCACCCGGGACATCGGGAAAACGGCGATATCGTTTGAGCGTTCCTGTGACATACAACCCTGGCATCACGCTCAAGCTTTTACCTATCTCTGGTTGCGGCGGTCGCTCTCCTTCACGCGCGTCAGGCATGCTGAGCGCGGGACGAATTTCGATCGCGGCGAGCCGGCAGAGCCCACCATACTCGTCGTGATCGATAGTCGTGCGAGTCTGTCTCCCCGCACTTTCCATTACCCAAAGCGTCGTATCAGCTTCAATCGGTGGGTCAATGAGCACGAAGTTTCGGAACCCAGGGGAAACATAGATGCGATCTTCGTGACTGATCAGCTCGGTGGTAAGCGTGTGCGCAAAATCCTTGCCAACCTTCTGGAAATACTCGTACGCGCTCTCTTGGCCGCCCTGCGTGTCGGGGAAAGGTACAAGCCCGTAATCCTCCGGCAGGGCATCCCGGAGCGCAATGTCCAGCCGGTCGATGCTGCGTAGTGAGGTGAGATCAGCTTGCGTCCCCAAGCGCACCATCAGCCCCAGGAACCAATATACCGACGTCACCATCCCTTGTATCGGTTTCGTTTCAAGCACCGGGCGGGCCGTCTCGACCGTATCATAGGGATCGCGAACTTGGTCATCAGTAAAGCGGATGCGTCGACCGGCCTCCATTTGTTGCAGGAAGGCGAAGCTGGTCTGAGCGATCTTGCCATCGTCGCGCGGCGTGGCGCCAAGTAGTCGGACGAACTTTTCCTGAACCATATTGTTAAACATCTTCGCAAACGGCAGCGCACCCGCTTTATATGGCCCTAGCGCATCCTCGCCTTCCTGTGCGCCGGGCACTGCTTTGCAGCCAATAGTTCGCTTGACCTCGATGATCTGCTCTGGAAGCTCTTGACCCGCCGCATCCCGCCGACCGATCCGAATTTGCACGTCAAGGTCCGACGGCAAGTTGATCGGCAGAAAAACATCTTCTGCGCTGCAGACACGCATGCCGAGCCCCAGTTCGTGCGGGCTCACGATATCGTAGAGCTTATCGCCCTGATTGTCGCGCACAGCATGCGGTGATCTTGCCCAACCGAGGAAGTCATCGATCCGATCACCGAGGGGGTGCTCGGGCGAACTGCGCCCGGTCGCGATCATAGGACGGAGGCACAGCCACATCTCGCCGCTAGTGCCGCCTGGGCTTTCGTCCCAGTTACGGTAGTAGATGTCGGGTACGAGGATGATGGTCGTCGGCATCGGTCTATCCGAACTCGAGCTGGTAACGTACTGGAATGTTGATCCCGACACGGATGCTGCGGCAGATGCGTGCGCAGCCACCTCCGATGCAGGCTTCGGCGTAAGCGCTGACACTGAGTTCGGCCTCGATCGGCATCAATACTGGCGTGTCGCCGTTCCGGCCGTCCCAGATCAAGGCAGCTCGGATCTCGGCCGAGGCACGGACGCCGACACGGACCGAAATGACCCACCAGTCGATCTTGCCTTCGCCTTCAATCAGGACTCCGGCAGAGCCCTGAAGCATGAAAGCAACAATTTTTGCGTTCGAGGATGAGTAGCGCAGCGACACGCTGCCCTCGACGATCGCATAAACGCCGATGCGCACCCAGACCTTGAACACGCCGCCATCAAACGCTGCGCCCAATCCCCATTGAAAGGCGACGCCCCCGCTTATCGTCAGTTCGCTTTGATTGGTGTCGGGGATATGCGTCCGGCGTTTTCTCACATACCAGCCGCCCGAAGCCTGCCCCGGGGTCACGATCGCGCCGATCGTGCGCTCCCACTGACGCCCGCCGCCCGACGCGCGCCACGGGAAGCCGATATCGGCCATGAAGTCGCCCGAGGTGTATATCTCGGCGGCGATCGTACCGCCGGTGAAACGCACGCTTCCAAAAGTCATCGCCGGCAGCGTCACCGAGAAATAGAAATAATCCTCTCCGGGCGTGATGTCCTTACGATAGATGCCGGTGAAGGCGAAATCCCAGTTGAGCAGATCCTTAAGTGCCGGCCCGCCAAGGCTCAGTCCGGCAAAGCCACCATCCTGGAACAGGACCTGGCCTCTGAAGGAGCCTTCTAGTGCCTGAATACTGCCGGCAAAGGTCCAGCCCTTGCCGGCAGTACCTTTCGCAGGAACAATCTGGCCATCTCTCCAAACCTTATTGATCGTGTCCGAAAGGTCAGTAAAGTCGCCACTGCTTCCCTTTTCAGGCGGCGGAGCCAGCAGCGCCCTGGGGATGCTTGGCGGGAAGTCGATATTCTGGCCGACGAAGCCCCAGTCGAGCTTAAACAGCGGGAAGTCGCAACCGCGGAATGCGGCCCAGAAGCCGTTGCCGGCATCATGGTCTTGGCTGAAAAAGGCGCCCGATCCTTCCTTTAGCACCGGCACCCCAACCACGTCGAGCCAGGCTCCTTGGATATGCAGCGCCGCGCCCGTCAGACTATTGGTCCAAGGGGCCTGTCCCAATCGGAGCTTGTCGATCCGCAACTTGATGAAGGACATCAGGTCGAAGTTGAGCCCGTCGAATCCGAACCCGCCAATGCCAACATAGGGCTTGAAGTCGGGCAGAAACTTGCCACGGTCAATATTGAGACCGAACAATCCTTCAAGTGAAAACCCACTCAGTGATCGCGAAAAGAGATCAGGCAACGATCCAAAATCGAGTCGGCCGATGAACAGGATCTTAGGCAGGTCGAGCCGCAATTCGCCGGTGCCGGGCAGCGCTAGCCTCGGAAATTTGCCAATATCGAAGGCGTTGAACCCGGTGTCCCAGTCGAGCGCAAGCCGGTGGAATTTCAACTTAAGCGCATCGCCAATCAGGCCGATGTGCGGCAGGTCGAGATTAAAGCGCAAACTCGGATAGCGCAGCTGAAGCAGCCGCGGGGCCGAACCGGAAATATCTGGAAGATCAATCCTAAGCCCCGAGAAATCGACCGTGCGTAGCCGCTTGAAGAAATCGGAAAACTCGCCACCGGTGACGAGATCGGGTTTGCGGAATTCGATTCCGCCGTCCATCTCGATCTCAGCCCTGCGCCCGCCGCCATCCTTGGGCGCATCCACCACTTCGACACGCTTGAGCCAGGCGGTCTTGAGGAAGGTGTTCTCAGCGTGCGCGACTTCCCCATTCAAAGGAAACAGCACAAGCTTTTCGCCTCCCGCCACTTCGGCGGCGAAGCGGATTTCGAACGCACCGTCATCCTCGCCGCTTCCCGCCAAGCGCCTAGGGCTACCGATTAGATCGATCGGTGGGCGCGGTTGGTTGTTCTGAGATTTGACGCCAAAGAAACTGTAGAAGGTGAGCTGCGCCTTGGCGTGGAAGCGAATCATCCTCCGGTCGCGGAACGCCACCGAGAGCGAGACCGGCTTGAATGTCGCTTCCTGATTTTGCTCGGTCGGCACGACCGTCGTTGTATCGGTGTTTTTCCAGTCAATCGCGGCTGAGATCGCGATATCGGCCTTGGCGTTACCCGCTTCGCGCGGCGACACCGCAAAGAAGGACAGACGCGGCGAATCGCGGCCAATGGGAACGATTGCCTTGAGTAAGGGAAAGGCGTCGAAATCGATCGGCGCGTCGAACACGATCAGACCTACCCAATCGGCTTCGAGGACCGCCTTATCGGTCGCACCGATCACGCCCGCATTGTCGTTGACCAGCGCCTTGCGCTTGGCCTCGAATGTCATCTTCGCACCTTGCGGCAGTGCTTCCTGAATGTCGGCGAGAATTTCGTCAAGCTTCAAGCGCCGGCTGATCTTGAGGATTGCAAGCGGAAAGCCCTTGGGACGTTCGCTCAGGTCCTTGATCAAGTCGGCAACAGCGATCGGCGCCGCCGGATCAATCGCGCCTTGGATCTCACTAGCCCACTTCTCGAACTCGGTCAGCTTCACCCATGGCCGCACCGAGCCATCTTGGTCGGGCCAGAGCACCGCAAACTCTAGGGCGCTCTTGTTCGGAACCTCCATTGGAAGGGTCAATACACCAGGTGCAGTCAGCGGCTGCAGCTTGCCATCCTTGATATCGCGCGTACCTAGGCGCGGCGAGGCCATATCGATGCGGCGGACATTCTTTCCGAGCTCGACACTCCCCACTGGGACGCGTGCATCCGGGACCACCGCAAGGATTGCGGGCGGAACGGAAGGTGGCTGGCCGGGTCCGTTGGTGCGGTCGCCGAGCCCAGTCTCATGGACGCTGGCCTTAGACTGGAGCAACATATTCGCGAACGCAGCATTGACGGCGTCATTGGCCTTTTGGAGCGCGGCGCCTGCAGGCCCAGCAGCGACATCCTGTCCAGCTTCCCATGCTAGGCGCGGTAGCATCGGCGCACCACCGCAATGCCCAGCACTGGTCTTGAACAAGAACGTATTTGCTTTTCCCTGGTAGTTCTCACCAGGGCGACTGTGGTGGAACCCAGTATCCGCGAAACGTAGCCAAGGGCGTGTAGCCCTAAACTGCAAGTTCTGGGCTATCGAGGGGATCAGCGCACTGGGGCCAATAGCGGCATCCTTGTTGCACAGCATTTCGGCGGAAGCGCCTGCTTTTTCGGGCCGGAATTGCGAAGCTCCGAACCAACAGTGCAGCGGAACGACCTTGCTTTCGAATAAGTCATCTCGCCGTCGTAACTTCGGGCGCTCATAATCGCTGGGCGCCAAGAGCGGCGTGCTCCAAACCTTGCTTGCACCAACGCGAAACGCCAAGCCCAAGGGACTGTCTGTTACCCAGCGCTCGGCACGATTGCGCGAATTTCTGATGCCTTGGATGGCGAGCGAGATTGAGCCTCCGTCAGGCGCCACAAGCTGCGCTGCAGTTAGTAATGCGCCAAGCTTACCGGTCGGCGTTAGCTTGAACTCAGCACGGCATTCGGTCGCCTCAATCGGGGCAGGCGGGAACTCGCCTGCGACCGCCTCGAACTTCTCGGGTACGTTGAGTGGTACCGCCCCGGACAAACGCTTGAGATTCAGTAGGAGCGACTTGTCACCGGCGATGTCGGCGAAGGAAATCGCAAGTGTGACGTCATTCGTGAATACTGCGTATTTACCGCTTTTACTTGCAGAGCCATGTGCGCTCAGCACAGCTTTTATTGCTCCAACTGGCAAGATCAGTCGGCGCGCTCCCAGATCGACCGCCACAGTATTGCCCGCATCAATCTGGATTGACAGTGGCGAGCGCTGAGCATCGGGATTACCGGAAAGCAGGTCGGAATTCGATGCGAGCAAGCCCGCTCCGTTGCCGCTCCGCTCGAAACCAGTAATCACAAATTCATCAAGTACCGAAGGCCCAATCCTGGCGCGTTTCTGACCGGTCGGGGCCGCCCCCATAGTCAGCACCACACTCGCGTGATCTATTTCATCGTCTGCGCGAAAGTCGTTGCCTACCGGGTTCAGCGAGAGGGAGTTAAAAGCCAGTCCTAAGCGCATGCCTTGAAGCTCGAGTTCCGCCTTACCTACAAGCGCCATGCCGAAACTAGATTCACCGATGCTGAGCGCACCGATGATCGAGGCGCTATCGCCCGTTGCAAGACCGGTCGGCGGCAGCACTGTAAAACCATTTTCTACGGTGACCAGCGGCCACTCCAGTCCGAAGAGGAGGAGCGCGCCCATTTCCGTCAGGGACGGCGAGTGGTGACGACGTCGCCGGGCGCGAACAACATGTCGGCCTTGGCATCCCGGATGGCTACGCGCCCCCCACTATTAGGTTTCTTGTCCATGTCCAAGAACTGCAAATCGATCATTCTGCGCGAGTTCGCAAGCTTGGACGCGTCCAACACTTTGCCGCCCTCAAATGTGAACTGCGCGGGGAGCCAGTCAGTTGATCGCTGAATCCGCGTCACAATCATGCCGCTGGCATTCTCATAAGCCGCAACGCTCATGCCGACCGGGATCCAGAGTTTTTCTCCGCCATTTGTCATGATCGGGATAAGCAACTCGATATGAACGAAACCCTGCATCGTTCGGTCTTCGAGCAGACATCTTGGGTCGCCATTGCACCTCTTGTTGTTCCCCAAATCGAGCGGATCTATGTAGGTAAGTGGCTGAAAAAGGAGCAGCGGATCTCCCGAGCGAAGCAGGCTCAGTCGGGGAATTTGTTCGAGTGTCCTGCCAGGCATTCGATGTGCCTTATTCGGCGCGCTCCAGTCGAGGCTTGTCTGCACAAACTTGCAAACAGGTGCGTCCTGAGCGAGCGGGGTTTCGTTTGGAACTCCGTCGTCGGTGAAAACACCACTACAACGATTGACCTGTGCGCCAGGGATGAACAGGTCCTCGGGATAGCGAAAGCGACTCAACCCCGCATACCATTGCCCATAGCCCACAGGGCCTACTCCCGGCGCACCAGTATCCGCAAGCACGCCAATCGGCACCTTCGGATCGAATTCCTGGCCGGTAGGGGTACCTGTGGGTGTGCCGACACCAGCCTTTCCTTGACCGCGCACATTGAACTCTAGCCCAGTCACGAATTTCTTGAGAAATGGCTCTTCGGCGCAAGCGAGTCCGACACCGCTGCCGGATGCAGTACCGCACGACGCAACCATTGCTTCGGCAAAGTAAGTAAGCGGACGCGTGGCTGGTGGATATTGATAAAGGATTTGCGCACCGCTCAGCAGACTGCGGACGCGCAGCAGATCCTGCCGTCCCCACCCCGGCACCGCTCCGCTCTCATCCGCGCATACCTCTTCGGCGTTCGACATTGTGTCGGTCGGAATCGTCCAGCGCCATTCGCTGATCAGCGGTATCACCTCATCATTCCGGGTTGCCGCATAGCTGGTCTGAGTGACGTGGAGCATCATCCCAGGCAGAACCTGCGCGGAGAATCGCTCACTTGGCGCGCGTTGGCGCGCTTCGATCGGACCGGCAGCGCAGCCACGACTACCCGACACGTCTCCGGGCTGTGCTCGTTCGTCAGGAGGCAGGGGAAGGTAGGTTTGAGCGACGTAAAACTGACTGGTGTTTGCCGTGACATGCACACAGCCGCCAGTGGTGCTGACAAGAAAAGCAACTAGCGTGGCGACGGTCCTTCGCATCGTGCCCCCTTCCCTTCATCCCCTTAGTAATCTATATATTGGAATCTGGCAGAGCGCAAGCCTAGTACTGTCAATCGTTTTTGGAGAAACGATAGTGGACATTGATCGTCGTTCTTTTCTATCCGGTATGGCAATTAGCGGTACGGCCATCGGGATGGCAATCAGCGGTTGGACAGTGCCAGTCGCAGCACAAGCACCCACCATTACTCCCATCACTCTTGCTCCGCTCTTGCTTAGAGACCGACTCGGCCTGTCGGCAGCTACCGCTCAGGCAATGTACGGGCGTGCGCGCCGCTTTTCTGGTTCGACTTGCATCATGCTGCTCGGCGGTGCTGACGGCCATTCGGTCGAGCTATCTGACGACACCATCCACCAAGGCGCATGGCATCTGCGAGGCATCTCGTCGGGCCACATCTTGCTCGCGGACGCTATTGGTTTCGCATGCGAGCGATCTCGAGAACATATCCTCCAAGCAAAAGTTTCGTACCGCTGGTTTTCTGGTTGCACCTTTGGCGGTGCAACGGCGCATTTGTTCCGCGGACTAAATTCGACGATTTTTCTCGTCACGCGCGCCGATTCGTCGACGCCGCCGAGCCGTCTAGACGTCGTAATGATCTAGGTAATTCCTAATCTTTCCGGACCAAAGTAGGCCTTAGTTCCTGGATCGAAGTCTGCTTCAACAGCCTGAAAATAATGGGTTTGAGGTCTTCTTCTCTGTGGTTGTAACGGTAGCAAACTTCGGCCAGGTACAGATGGAAGTATTGCCGGGCCACGCCCCGGTACGGATACAGCCAATTCTTGGCGTATCTTCAGAAGCCTTCGATGCCATTGATGTGGTCTCGGCCGACTGGCCGACCCTTCTCCTTGCGGATCGTCACGTGTTCGCCTCGCAGCTTCAATGTCGCATACGCCTGCCACTGGTCTGTGTAGTACAGTGCTCCTCCTCGCGTGTGTGCGTCGATCTCGCGCATGACCGAGACCCGATCATGTGCCGGGATCGGCATGGCCTTCACCCGGCCATTGCGCTTGACGAGTCCGAAGACGATCACCTTGCCCGCCGCTCCCCACCCGCGCTTGCCCTTTCTGGCGCCTCCAAAGGTGGTTTCGTCACATTCGATCGCACCCTCGAACGGCTCCCCGCAGGTGCTCGACCTGAGCGCAACAGGCGCGCAGGAGGCGGTAGAAGCGCTCCCTGCAGGCGGCGCTGGTCGTACTGCCAAACCGCTGTCTGTAGGACGGTACGCCCAGCACGAATGCGTAACGTGCTGTCCCGGGGCTTCGGTGCACAGAATCGCCACGATGCTAGAAATCTTGCTCTTAGGAAGTGACTGCCTTGGAAGCGAGTCGATCTTTCGTACCCCCGATAAGAATCCCTAATCCCCTACCCTGCTTGGATTGTCTGCCACCAAGAGCAGGTGATGCGCCGGAGTATCAGCCAGAAATAGCGGCTCGCGAAGCTCGGTTATCCGCCGCCTCCGTCACCGCCTCCTCCCTGTCCACCTCCATCACTCGGCGCGGAGATGGTGCGCCCACCCATGCGCATGACGGGACCGGTCGCCGTTGGAGCATCCACACCCAACGTTTCAGATTGGATCCGCGCCTGCTCCTGTTTCTGCTGCATCGCCTGCAGCGCGACTTGGCTGACTTCCGAAGACCGCTCGATGGACGTCGCCAGTGTTTGTTGCACGTTGGCTCCGGCCAGGTAGTTGGTCGGACTGTCGAGGGCACCCTGGACGCCGATGACCATCGTGCGATCGTTGTTGAACACGACGTGATCGACTTGCGCTTTGGGGAATGCGCCTTGCTGCGTCATCGCTTGGGCGACGAGCCCAGCCGCGAGCGTTTCCTTCTCGTGCTGCGTAAAGGTGCCTGGTGGGATGTTCGGCGACTGGTCGAACGCCTTTAGGGTTTGCAAATACATCGCGTGACCCAAGTGTGCGGGATCCGACAACAAGGGCGCTTGCGTCGGTTGAGGCTTCGCAGGTGCGACTGTCTGCTCCAATGCATCGTCTCGGCCGCTTGCCCCGCCAGGGCTCGACATCCGCATCCCGCTGGTTTGCACGGGCATGTCGACCAGAACATGCTGATTTTTGTTCGGCCCGTCATACGTGTGATCGAATCGACCGACGGTCGGCGGTGTTGTGCTGGTATCCCGATAAGCTTGCGATGCCGTGGAGCCGGCCGTGATGAAAATACCGTTCTCTTCGAGCAGCGTCTCGTTGAACCCAAGTTGCTGCATATTGAGACGCATCTGGGAGGCATTGCCGTGCTTATGAACACCAACCGCCCGCTCGACTGCAATCGCATCGGCGACAACACCCGCGCCGTAGATATTCCGGTAGTCGGAATGACTATAGGGACCGAGATTCATCGTGTCGGCGGGCGGAACACCCGGCGTGCCGACGACAGGCTGATCGAAATAGTATCGCCCCATCGCCTCGACATTGCCGTTGGGCCCAGGCGTCGGTGTCAAACTGTTATCGGCATTGAACGTCAGTCCTGGCCGCGGCACCGCATTGCCGCTGGCATCCAGCATCAAGAAATCTTCAACGCGCCCTCGGTTCGCGTTGTTCCACATGTCCTGGAAACTGACATTGGGGTTGTGGCTGCGTTGCCGCTCATAGCTCAGCATCGCATTCCACCCGGCGATATGCGACTCCGCCTCATCCGTGCGGTGGTCCGCCATCCGTCTCAGGGCGGGCCCGGTATAGTCATTGATCGGATTGCTGTCGTTTGCGATCGCTTCAAGTCGCTGGAAGTACGTGTCTCTGGAGCGATCCAACCGGATTCGATTGAACCCGTGTTCCATTTCGTGACCTAATACGAACGTCAGATTGTGCTGATCGAACGTGCCTGGGGTGAGAGACGACGCGGTCAGATTCATTGAGAGCTTGGTCGGCTCTGAATTGTAACTGCCTCCTGCGCCGGGAGACGCATTGAGATCAAAACTCCGCAGGTGTCGACTGCTTTCGTTTCTGACGGCGTCTTTGAACTGATCGACAAGAACCGGCGAGTCGTTGATGGTTCTTTGTAGATTGTCATGCATATCGACCGTGACACCCGGTGTATGCGCGAATCGCAAACTCATGTCCTGTAACTTAAGAACGGATCTGAGATCAGGATTGATCGGCGGTGTACCAGTCAGAACCTCCGCGGGAATGGTGATTCTGTTGTTCGTCACATCGTATCGACCGATCGACTCGGGACCCGGCGGCGCGAGCGTGAAACCCTGCAACTGTCCATTGGCGGCGTCCTGGTTGAACGCTTGCACGAGACTCGGCGTCGCCGTGATCGCCGACCGTAGTTGGCTGACTTGTTGCGGTGTGACGCCTGGTTCGCTCGCAAACTGCGCCAGAGCAGCTTCCAGCTGCGCATTGGGGGCAGGCATTTAGTGGCTCGCTCCATCCGCTGGTGAATCCGAAAAGGCACGCACCTCGACACCGAGGACACAGAGATGTTTTCGCTTCGCCTCGGGTTGCGCAGCTTCCCGCTGCGCCACGACGTCGACCAGAATGCCATTCCGCCTGAAGCCAAAGCTCGATACGCCTTTGCTTTCGTATTCGAACTGACTTGGTTCCTGCCGCATTTCAGAGAAGCCTGCGGCTTTCATGTCCTTTCTAAACGCCTCGATATCGACGCCGCAGATTGAGCCGAGATCGATGTCCGTATTCTGGTTGCGATTCTCCGGGTGCTCGAACGACAAGCGAGCGGATCGCGAACCGCCGTCGTTCGAATTCTCACTGAAGCTGACAGTGTAGGACCAACGGGTGTCCGCGATTTCTTGGCTAAACGACTGATATCCCTCTTCTTCGCCAAAATATTGGCGATCGCTCAGCACCTGAGGAGGGAGTGCCAAGGCCGTCCAGAAACGGCCACGTTCCATCTCCCGCACAGATTGTGTCGCCCGGATGAATTCCAGCAGTCGCTTGACGATCGTCTCAGGCGCTATCTCACCGGTCCGGTCGGAGGGCGATGGGGGCGTTGTTGCATCGTGCATGGGAGAATCCACCTTGGAGGGCATCGAGCTCGATCGGGTGTCTGAGGGCTTTGCGGCCAAACAGGCGACGCAGCCCACCATCACCAGCGGCAACAAGACCGCGGTGCGCAGGGCAGCAATGATTGGGACTCTTGGCATGCACCTACCTATTCCATGGCCGTGTCGGTTCACATCGGGACCGCCTGTGCAGCATTCTCGGACTGACCGTCTGCGATCGGTCCAGAGGGTACACAAGTCGGCCCACACCTTCAGATACGAAGCAGTGTACGTGACCTCATGCTGACGGCAAACCAGGCTAACTGCGGCCGAAGACGAGGGTTATCCAAAGTGGCGTTGCTACCAAAAGTAGCCGAACCGTGCTCGTTTCGAGGTGAGGCCCCGGCGCAGCTTCACCCCTTACTCAAGGGGGCGTCGGATGTGAGGCGGAGTGGCGCTTGTGATGCGCCGACCGTGCTGCTGGGGTGAAGACAGCATGCGCTCGACGATGGCGGTCGCCTATCAGGGATAGCGACAGCGGGTGAGAGTTTTCTGACAGATGCGTTGAGGCGACGGGAGGGGTTGTGGTCATTCGCGGCGATCACCAATGAGCCACCGCCGGAGGTGGCCGCGGCAGGGCACGATCGCTGCAACATTCCGATCAAAGAAACGAGTCTGGACGCTTGGCTCAACCCAGGGGGCAACCCTCTCGATCGCCTCTACGAGGTCCTAGACGCTCGCGAGCGGCCGTACTACCACGCATGAAATCGAGCAATTGGCGGGTCGTGATGACGCCCGTGGCGGTTGACGATTCAGCCCTCCACATCGCCGCGGTCTGACCAGAGAAGCCTGCTCTACCCTGCCTCGGCGTCCCGAAGCACTTCCCACAGCCGAGTATCCAGGCCACGACAAATCCTCTGCAAGGTGTCCAACTGCATGTTCTTCTCGCCTCTCTCGATGGCGCTGTAATACGTCCGATGCATGTTGATGTGATCGGCAAAGGCCTCCTGGCTATAACCAGCCGCCTCGCGCCGAATCCGTAGGGCCTTTCCAATGCGTTGAGCTAGGGTCGCGGACATCCCGCCACCCTAGTCAGCTGCCTCTTTAAGCTCTACAGACTTAAAGGTAGACTGCTTATAAATTCCTTTCAACTGCCGATCGCTTATGGATGGCCACACCCCTGCCCGACCGACGAGCCAAGCTCTTGCGCTTGTCGCTCCAATCCTTGGATGTCTTCTGTTGGTGGCCTGCAGCGGACCAATGGATCAACCCCTCAGCACGGGTTCGAGCCAAGAGGCATATCGTGTTTCACTCGACCCGGTCGTCGCGCAAATGTCGCCGCACGAACGCGAGGCGTTCGATTGGGCGGTCCAAGGCATACCGAACGTCGCCGCGTTGCATGCGAAGTATCCGAACAAGAGCCCGAGAGAAATGATCAAAGCTCGCGTATCGGAAGTTCGATCCGTCTACCCGAAGCTATTGCCTGAGCTCCAAGCGGCCGAACAAAAACACGCGCCGATTCGGAAAGATCTGGAAAGGATCACCGCCTCCAGTGGCCAATTCTCGATCGAGAAGAACTTCTTTGGGCTACAGCCGAGAATCAAAGCGGTCGTTTACAACGGCTCATCCCGGCCGATCAGCCGTCTCCAATGGCGCGCGTCGCTCTACTTGAACGACGGTCAAACGCCCGTCGCCACGACCATTCTGACTCATGACTTCAGAAACGACGGCGGATTCAAACCCAAGCAGTCCTTCACTTCGACGTTCACAGTGGGGTTTATCCGCGGAGACGAAACATGGACGACCCTCGAAGTTCGCAATGCAAAGCAACGCCGTGTCGCCCTGGAGCCGATCTTGGGCAGCATACGTGACTTCGGTGATCGCCTCTACCTTGATGACGACCCTGCCGAATCCATCAAGAAGCTACGGCAGTTGCACGACATCGCAGAAAAATACGCTGATATCTGAGACCAGACATCGTGGCAAGACGTCATCGACAACGCGAGAAAGGCCTCCTTGATGACTTCACCGAGCCCGCAAACTGTCGAAGACCTTGGGCTGCAAGGCTGCGTGTATCTGTCCGCGCTACTGCAGGCACAAGATGAGGGCTTGGGCGTCACCCCGACCGACCGGCTTACATTGGCGACGATGGCCGAGCTTAAGGGTCTGGGTGTCATCGACGTGCCCTGGCCAGAGAACCGCTGGAACCTGGAGCCACGCGCCGAAATCACGCCCGCAGAAGGCTTCCAGTGGCGATACGCGTGGAGCGCTTACGCCCGAAACCTCATCGGGGAAGCACTTGAAGAATACCTGCAGTCGATTCCCAGAGACGAACTCGCATGTCCATGGCGAACCCAGCTCTGGCAAACGCTGTCGGTGGCCGAAACCGAACAGTACTTTGAACAGCAACTGGTCAAGCACCGATTCGAAGCATCCTGGGCACAGGACATCGTGTTGGTTCACCAGCAGCGACGCCCTGCCCTGTCGATCGCGAGGTGGCGCTACTGTTGTTGGGCCGCGGTCAGGCATGGCGCATCGGTCTCGCAACAGCAAGCGACGCCCGACACGGCCGTAGTCCGAGATGCCATTTATAGCGAGTTGCGGCGTCGGGCAGACCAAGTTGCCTCAGGGGCATGGCCGAATTGCTCTTTTCCGCCTTCAAACCCTCGCCCCACGAATGCGCTTGGCAGGCTGTTCGTGGAGGTATTGTCCAGGGTTCAAGATGCTTTCTGGACGATTCCAGCAAGTGATGCTGGGTTCTCAGCCGGGTAGTCAGTATGCCCACCTCACCACTGTGAACAACGCGGAGAAGCGCAGCTTGAAACGCGGCCTCATGTGCTCAGGAATGTCCACCGCCAATGATGCATTTCCTCTCAGTCGTCATCCTCGTCGTCGCCACCGAGATCGCCGCCCTCGCCGCCGTCCTTCCTGGCCGGGGCTTCCAACTGTAATAGCCCGGCAGCATTGACCACGTCCTTGACTTGGTCGGGCGTCAACCCACGAAAACCCGGTTTGGAGGCGTACTTCTGGAAAATGTAAGTGGCCATCGTCGTCAGCGCCTGCATCGAAACCTCTTCCACTGGCTCGACGCCCATTTCCTCACGGCGGCTCACGTACTCGATGTAGATCGGTTCGGCTTCATTCGCCAATCGCCAATTAGCCTCCCATGCCTCGGGGGCCAGTCCTTGCGTGAAGCTGATTCCGCTGCGCGCCGGATGAAAGCAGTGCTCATCGAAGCGCTTGTAGGCGAACTTCACTTCATCCAGAGTACGATGTCCCACGAACTCGACGTCGTCGGCCATTAGGCGCGCTGTGATCTGCTTCTCTCCCGCTTGAATCAGGAGTTCACGCTTTAATTTGAGCTGGGGCTGTCCCACCATCAGCGTGAACAGCATCACCCGATATTGTTGGTAGAGCTCGTTCTGGATGGACATGAGAATTTCAAAGTGCAACGTTTCGAGACGTTGCGCGTCATCCAGGACCAGCATGACCTTCTTGACGGGACAACGACGGGCCAGCACCAGGAACCGGTTGATGATCAGCTCCATCTTCTGATCTTTCGAGCCACGCTTGGGCGGGGTCTCGCCCAGGGACCGAAGCAGCGTATCGAGGAAGTCGCCTTCACGAACGACGTCGTGCTTGCGAACGCATAGCAGCACGACGGCAAGCTTGTATCCCAGAGTGTCGGCAAGATATCGCTTTATAAACTCGGCGCAATGCGATTTTCCCAAGCGTCGCTGGCCGTAGATCATCACGCCGGAAAAGTTGAGCCGGATCCACGCCGTGAGGCTGACCATGATCCGGGCGATCGGCTTGGTCAGGATCAGATAGTCGTTCTTCTCAATCGGGTGGGGAGCAGACATCGATCATCCTTTCAGTTTGCTGCCGAGCAATGCTTCGATGTCGAACTCATCGTCCTTGGCGACATCGGCAATCAGTCGTGATGGCGCAGCTGGACGACTCGGACGCGCAGGTTTCGGGGATTCGGTGCATACTGCTTTGTCGCGCGTCTTTTCCGGCTGCGCATGACTGGCCTTACTGGTTTTGCGCAAGAACTCGGCCACTTGTTCTTCCGGGTCGACACCTTCGTCCCAATGGAAGTTGCCGTCTGCAATCTCCCCGTTGAGCCTCTTACGAAGGCGGATGTCGTGGACGAATTGCGCCCACGGGCCCCGCACCCAAAGGATCCCCAGATCTACACCTCCCGGGATTTTTGCCTCGATCGTTCTCAAATCGGTGAGATTGACGGTGATGATGACTTCCTTTCCCGCCAAGATATCGCCGCTGGCGCGCAGCAGGTCGTTGGTATAGTTGCCTTTGAGGTATCTAATAAGCGGCGCATGATCTTCGCTGCAGCTCACCGTCGCGGTGAGTTCGATCTTCAGTAGGTTTCGCCACGATGCGTTGGCGGATATGTCGGCGCGGACCAGCGCAGCTTCTGGTTCCTCCCGCAGGAACTGCAACGGCGACTTGCCGTAGTGGGCAGTGTGCGGCTCGGCGTTGTAGTTGCATAGCACTACATCCAGATACTCCTCCATTTGATCGACCGTGAGCCCGTTCTCTTCTGCATCCTTCATCGCGGCTGCCCGCTCCTTGTTGCTCATGCCCGGGCGCACCCCACCAACAAGGTGCTGGACATTGCGATGCGTGAGCGTATTGAAGAGCTGCTCGATTTCGGAGCGCGTCCTCGGTTCGCCAGGAATTCCCAGTCGAAGCGTGGCGTGCAACCGCCCAAGCACGATGTCTCGGATGTTGTCGGCATGCCCACACAAGGCATTGTCGAGGCTGATGGTGTCGGCGTAGCGGCCCGCACAACGCGGAATAATGCCGGACGGCATGCCAGCACCCGGCTTGTATTCAAGCCCAATGATTTCGAACTGTTGGCGGCGCTGCCAAGGGTTCATCATGCCGTAGAGGCATCGCAGCAGATCCAGGTGCGACGGCTCTCGCTCCACTGACAGACTCCACCCAACGCACGCCCCGCTGTCGACCTCAACCGCGGCAATCAGCCAAGGGCGGAGCACGCGTGTCTTGAAGCGCCCCTTTCGCCCGATGAATTTCAATCGGATAAAAGAATCGAGCCGATGAGCATCGATCTGAACGTGACGGTAGCGCATATCGACCTGGGGCCGAAACGCGCGCTCTATAGACTCTCGCAAAGGAGTGCGTGCGTCGGCTCGTTGCTTGGCGATTTCCGCGTTTAGTGCCAGGCGATAGCCTTCTCGCCCCTTGTTCTGAAGTGTGAAGGGGTATCCGGCCTTGCCTTTCAGCTTGACCAGCGAGTTCAGGAAGATTCCGTGTTCTTTCTTGATGGGAACTCGACCTTCGTACGTGTGATGGCTGTACTTGCTGGCTTGGCGCGACAACAGCGTGCGCAACGATTCGTGGTTCGCAAGCAACTGCGTAAACAATCCGCCCGCGCCGCGGCCGGCTGCCAATGCATCGTCGTTGACGGACTGTTTCCGTACGTACGCCTTCTTCCGCACGTACGGGATAAGCGCGCGAAACCCGCGAATTCCGCCCCCGGGTGCAGGCAGCGCACAAGCCTCGAGCATGGAATAGAGTGACGCTGCGTCGATGCCCTCAGCTTCCAGGATCACCATGAGCTTATCGCCGCGCATATACGCCTCAACCGCACGCTTGCGCTTCTCGTAGGCGTCCTTGTATGCCGACGGAATTTCTTTGTCGGAAGGCACAGCCCAGTTCGCAGTGTCACGCCACCGCACCAGAAACAGTTTTTCAACCTTGCGGTGCATTAGGGGCTTTCTTTAGGAGAGTGTTGAGCGAGAGACCGCGACTCCAGTCCAGCTCAAGGTTTCCCCTGCGAACCAGATGAAAGATCGCGCACTGCGATACGTAGCTGTTCGCCCCAGGCAAATCGCACACGTCACCGATGGTTTGACCCGCTTCGGGCCATTCGGTGATTAGCTTCTTACAAGTTATTTTCAGGCCGCCTTGAAGGCGAGCCGATACCGCATAGGGGTGCGCCTGCTCAACCGCTAGTAACAGGGAGCGTCGCGTCCACGTCCAACGTGGGGTAATTCGCCCCCGGCCAGGTTCGACTGACTCGAATCCGTCGGCCAGCAAATCCCAGGGAGTTGAGGACGCCGCCGTGTCAGCTCGTGCTTCCTGCGCTACATCGATCAGGTACTCCTTTCCGGCGTACTCAATCCAGAAGTCGGCTAACCACTCGCTGGGCTCATCCGGATTCGCTGGCAGTTCGACGTAGGCCGTCGCCTCCTGGCACCAATCCAGCCATAAGCCAAGCCAGTAGCACCGGACGGGCAGGATGACTTCGCGGCCGAGCTTCGCGCTGAAGAACTCACAAATTGAGAGGGCCCGCCGCTTCTTCAGCGGCAGCCGGACTGGACTCGGCTTCGGACGTGCGTTCACCCCACCTGGGGCGCCTCTCAAACACCAACCCAATCCTTTATAGGACTTTCGGGTGTCGGGCGCAACACCTGAATTTGCGCTATTTCAGCTGCTCTCTTAGCAAATTCAAACAGTTAGTCGCCCCCGCCTCGGGCGAATTCAGGTGGGCGCCCACCGCCAGATTGATCCAGGTCGCCTTCAGTTCGGTGTATTTCTCGAACGCATGCAAGGACTTATCGCGACCGTTGCCGGATTGCTTATAGCCGCCGAACGGTGCGGTCATGTCGCCGCCGTCCCAGTAGTTCACCCAGACGCTGCCGGCGCGGAGTTTGCGCGCGACGCGATGCGCGCGGCCGATGTCGCGGGTCCACAGGCCCGCGGCCAGGCCGTATTCGGTGTCGTTGGCCAGGCGCAACGCCTCGGCTTCGTCCTCGAACGCGATCACCGACAGCACCGGGCCGAAAATCTCTTCGCGGGCGATCGTGTGGCCGTGACCGACCTCGTCGAACACGGTCGGCTCCAGATAGCAGCCGCCCGGCACCACGTCGGCGCGGCGTCCGCCCAGCAGCAGCTTGGCGCCCTCGGCCTGGCCTCTGGCGATGTACTCCAGCACCCGCGCGGTTTGGCCCTCGTCGACCATCGCGCCCATCGGCGCGCCCGGTTCCAGCGGATGCAGCGGCTGCATCTTGCGTCCGGCCTCCACCACGGCCGCCACGAATTCGTCCTTGATCGCGCGTTGCACCAGCAAGCGCGACGCCGCGGTGCAGACCTCGCCCTGGTTGTAGAAAATGCCGCTGGCGGCGGCGCGTGCGGCTTCGGCCAGATCCGGCGCATCGGCGAACACGATGTTCGGGCTCTTGCCGCCGCATTCCATGTACGCGCGTTTCATGTTGGAACGCCCGGCGCATTGCAGCAGATGCTTGCCGACCGCGGTCGAGCCGGTGAACACCAGGCCGTCGACATCCATATGCAAGGCCAGCGGCTCGCCGGCGCCTTTGCCGAAGCCCGGCACCACGTTGAACACGCCCGGCGGGATGCCCGCTTCGATCGCGATTTCCGCCAGGCGCAATGCGGTCAAGGGCGACTTTTCGGAGGGTTTGAGCACCGCCGAATTGCCGGTCGCCAGCGCCGGGGCGATCTTCCACACCGCCATCAACAGCGGAAAATTCCACGGCACGATCGCGCCGACCACACCCAGCGGCTCGCGGGTGGTCAGGCCGAGCTCGTCGGGGCCGGTCGCGGCCACTTCGCCATAGACCTTATCCAAGGCCTCGCCGGTCCAGGCCATGCAGCGGATGGCCGCGCCCACGTCGACGGCCCGCGCGTCGCCGACCGGCTTGCCCATGTCCAGCGACTCGGTCACGGCGAGCTCATCGCCATATTTTTCAATTAATTGCGCGAACTTGATGAGAACTTTCTTTCGGTGCGTGGGCTTGGCGTCGGCCCAAACGCCGGACTCGAAACTGCGCCGCGCCGCCATCACCGCGCGCTCGATATCCTCCTGTTCGCATTCCGCGACCCGGCCGAGCACCCGGCCGTCGATCGGACTGATGCAGTCGAAGGTCTTGCCGCTAGCGGCGTCGACGTAGCGGCCGTCGATGAAGGCCTGCGTCCGGAACGTCAGGCCGTCGGCCAGCGCTTGCCAGGTGTCGCGGGTGCGGGGTGCGTTCATACGGGTGTCTCCAAAAAATCCAGGACGGCTGGGACCGTCGAATTCGCGGCGTTCTGAGCGGCGAACGACGGTCAGAACGTGGCCGGGGTATTGGCGCTGACGATGATCACGGGGTCCTCGCCCAGATTGCGGAAGCGATGCGGGGTGCGGCTTTCGAAGTAATAGGCGTCGCCCGGCTGCAGGACGCGCACCTGATCGCCGACGGTCACCTCGACGTGGCCCGAGACGATCACGCCGCCCTCCTCGCCGTCGTGGCTGAGCATGCTCTCGCCGGTGTCGGTGCCCGGCGGCATCACCTCGCGCAGGATGCACATCTGGCGCTGCGGACGTCGTTGGCCGACCAGGAAATAATGGATGTCGTTATTGCCCACGTCGGGCTGCTCGGCCGCGGCGTAGAACGGGTCGTCGACCGAACCGGCGGCCAGATCCATCGTGAAGAAATCGGCCAGCGAGATCGGAATCCCGTCCAGCACCTTCTTCAAGGAGCTGACCGAGGGGCTGACCTTGTTTTGTTCGATCAGCGAAATCGTGCTGTTGGTGACGCCCACCCGCTTCGCCAGCTCGCGCTGACTCAGTCCTTTCGACTTCCGAACCCACTGCAGCCGTGCGCCGATATCCATGCCTGCCCATCGATTCTGGTGATGCGGCTTACTTTACACCGCCCGCGCAATCGGCATGTTGTAAAGTTTTTTCAACACGCTAAGCTGCGTCGTCCGGTCTTTCCGTTCGGCCCGCGCAGGCCGACGCGCCATGGAGCCCCCGATGCACGATCACGACGGTATTGGTCCGAACGCCGCCGATGCGGCCGCCCTGGCCGAACATTACGGCCGACAAGCCGTTCAGGCGCCCGATTCGATGGACGCCTTCTGGATGCCCTTCTCCGCCAATCGACAGTTCAAGGCGAACCCGCGATTGCTGGCCAGCGCCTCGGGCATGTTCTATCGCTCGGTCGACGGCCGCGAGATTCTCGACGCCACCGGTGGGCTGTGGTGCGTCAACGCCGGACATGCGCGGCCGCGCATCATCGAGGCGGTGAAGAAGCAGATCGAAACGCTCGATTTCGCGCCGACCTTCCAGATGGGCCATCCCTTGCCGTTCGCCCTGGCCGAGCGCTTGGCCGCGATCGCGCCGCCGCATCTGAATCGTCTGTTCTTCACGAACTCCGGCTCGGAATCGGTCGACACCGCGCTGAAGATCGCCCTCGCCTACCATCGCGCCCGCGGCGAAGGCCACCGCACCCGGTTGATCGGCCGCGAGAAGGGCTATCACGGCGTCGGCTTCGGCGGCATTTCGGTAGGCGGCCTGCCCAACAACCGCAAATTCTTCGGCAGCCTGCTGCCGGGCGTGGATCACTTGCGGCATACCCTCGATCTGCAGCGCAATGCGTTCAGCCGCGGCCTGCCGGCCCACGGCGCGGAACTGGCGGACGACCTGGAGCGCTTGGTGCTGCTGCACGACGCCAGCACGATCGCGGCCGTCATCGTCGAACCCGTCGCCGGTTCCGCGGGCGTGGTCCTGCCGCCACAGGGCTATCTGAAACGCTTGCGCGAGATCTGCGACAAACACGGCATCCTGCTGATCTTCGACGAGGTGATCACCGGGTTCGGCCGGATCGGCAAAGCCTTCGCCGCCGAGCGTTTCGACGTGATGCCGGACATGATGACCACCGCCAAGGGCCTGACCAACGGCTGCGTGCCGATGGGCGCGGTGTTCGTGTCCGACAAGATCCAGGACGCCTTCATGCACGGCCCGGATAACGTCATCGAACTGTTCCACGGCTACACCTATTCCGGCCATCCGCTGGCCTGCGCCGCCGCGCTGGCCACACTCGACACCTACGCCGAAGAAGGCCTGTTCGAGCGCGCCATCGAGCTGGAATCGTATTGGGAAGACGCGCTGCATGCGCTGCGCGGCCTGCCGAACGTGATCGATCTGCGCAACTGCGGGTTGATCGGCGCGATCGAACTGGCGTCCCGCCCCGGCGCGCCGGGCGCGCGCGCTTACGATGTGTTCACGCGCTGTTTCCACCAAGAAAATCTGCTGATCCGCGTCACCGGCGACGTGATCGCGCTGTCGCCGCCGTTGATCCTGGACCGCGCCCACATCGACCGCATCTTCCAGACCCTTGCGCATGTGATCGCCGAAACGGCCTAATGCGCGTGGTTTCGAAAACACTCCCAACCTCATCCGGAATCCCGTCATGCTGATCGGCGTCCCCAAGGAAATCAAAAATCACGAATACCGGATCGGGTTGACCCCGGCCGGCGCGCGCGAATTAGTCGCCCACGGCCACAAAGTGATGATCCAACGCGACGGCGGCAAAGCGATCGGCCTGACCAACGAGATGTACCAGAAGGCCGGCGCCGAGATCGTCGATACCGCGGAAGAGATTTTCCGCCGCGCCGAGATGATCATCAAAGTGAAGGAGCCGCAGCCGGTCGAATACGCGATGCTGCGCGAAGGCCAAGTGCTGTACACGTATCTGCATTTGGCGCCCGATCCCGACCAAACCGCCGGTCTCGTGAAGTCCGGCTGCACCGCCATCGCCTACGAAACCGTCACCGACCGCAAGGGCGGCCTGCCGTTGCTGGCGCCGATGAGTGAAGTGGCCGGTCGTATGTCGATCCAAGCCGGCGCGCACGCGCTGGAAAAAGCGCAGGGCGGTTCGGGCGTGCTGCTCGGCGGCGTGCCTGGGGTAAAACCAGCCGAAGTGCTGGTGATCGGCGGTGGCGTGGTCGGCATCAACGCCGCGCGCATGGCGATGGGCATGAACGCGCACGTCACCATCCTCGACCGTTCGCTCGACCGTCTGAAATATCTCGACGAACTGTACGGTCACCAGATGACGACGATCTATTCGACGCACGACGCGATCGAAGAGCGCTTGCCGGAAACCGACCTGGTGATCGGCGCCGTGCTGATTCCCGGCGCCGCCGCGCCGAAGCTCGTATCGCGCGACCAACTCAAGCTGATGCGCCCGGGCTCGGTGCTGGTGGACGTGGCGATCGACCAGGGCGGCTGCTTCGAGACCTCGAAAGCCACCACCCATCAGAATCCGACCTACGAAGTGGACGGCATCATCCACTACTGCGTCGCCAACATGCCCGGCGGCGTCGCTCGCACCTCCACCTTCGCGCTGACCAACGCCACCTTGCCCTTCGCCCTGCAGTTGGCGGATAAGGGCGCGAAGAAAGCGATGCTCGACGACCCGAATCTGCTCAACGGCTTGAACGTGCACCAAGGCAAGATCACGTACGAAGCGGTCGCTCGCGATTTGGGTTACGACTACATCCCGGCGGCGCAGGCGTTGGGTTGATTGATTCTTGCTGCTCCCTTCTCCCCGCACAGCGGGGAGAAGGTGCCGAAGGCGGATGAGGGGCGCCGCCGGTCCGGCATCCTCCAAACAGCGGGCGCAGCGGGCTGAAGCCAGCTCTACCGGAGGAGATCGACATGAAGACAATTCCGCATCGCATCGGCGGCAGATTTTTCGAAACGAGCGATCGCCATGCCAACATTTTCGACCCCGCCACCGGCGCGGCGACGAAGCGCGTACCGCTCGCTTCCGCCGACGATGTGCGCGCGGCGGTCGACGCCGCCGCCGCCGCATTTCCCGCATGGGCCGAGACCACCCCACTGAATCGCGCGCGGGTGCTGTTCAAGTTCAAGGAGCTGATCGAACGCCATGCCGGCGATTTGGCGGCGATCATCACCGGCGAGCACGGCAAAGTGCTGTCCGATGCGCGCGGCGAAGTGACGCGCGGTCTGGAAGTGGTGGAATTCGCCTGCGGCATTCCGCATTTGCTCAAGGGCGAGCATTCGATGAACGTCGGCCGCGAAGTCGATTCGTGGACCGAATACGCGCCGCTGGGCGTGGTCGCGGGCATCACGCCGTTCAATTTCCCGGCGATGGTGCCGCTGTGGATGTTCCCGGTGGCGCTGGCGTGCGGCAATACCTTCGTGTTGAAACCGTCCGAGCGCGATCCGTCGGCGTCGATCTTCATGGCCGAACTGCTGAAACAAGCGGGTCTGCCCGACGGCGTGTTCAACGTCGTGCACGGCGATAAAGTCGCGGTCGATGCGCTGCTCGATGAGCCGCGCGTGCAGGCGATCAGCTTCGTCGGCTCCACGCCGATCGCCGAGTACATCTATGCGCGCGGCAGCGCCAACGGCAAGCGCGTGCAGGCGCTGGGCGGCGCGAAGAATCATATGGTGGTCTTGCCCGACGCCGACCTCGACGGCGCGGTCTCCGCTTTGCTCGGCGCGGGTTATGGCTCAGCGGGCGAACGCTGCATGGCGATCTCGGTCGCGGTGTGCGTGGGCGACGCCACCGCCGATGCGCTGGTGGCGAAACTCGCGCCGAAAGTGGCGGCGTTGAAGATCGGCCCCGGCTGTCTCGATCCGGAAATGGGTCCGCTCGTCACCGCCGCGCATCGCGACAAAGTGCGCGACTACGTCGATGCCGGCATCGACGAGGGCGCCGAGCTCGTGGTGGACGGCCGCGGCCTTCGCGTCGACGGTCACGACGACGGTTTTTTCCTCGGCGGCTGTTTGTTCGATCGCGTCACCGCCGACATGCGGATCTATCGCGAAGAAATTTTCGGCCCGGTGCTGGGCGTGGTGCGCGTGCCCGATTTCGACACCGCGCTGGCGTTGGTGAACGCACACGAATACGGCAACGGCACCGCCATCTTCACCCGCGACGGCGGCGCGGCGCGGGAGTTCGCGCATCGCGTGCAGGCCGGGATGGTCGGCGTGAACGTGCCGATCCCGGTGCCGATGGCGTTCCACAGTTTCGGCGGCTGGAAGCGCTCGATTTTCGGCCCGCTGCACGTCCACGGCCCCGATGGTGTGCGTTTTTACACGCGCTTGAAAACCATCACCGCGCGTTGGCCGGACACGCACCACGCCGAATTCGTAATGCCCACGATGAAGTGATCGCCCTCCCCTGCGATGCTGCGATGACCCTCTCCGCGAAACCCAAGAAAATCGTCGTCCTCTCCGGCTCCGGCATCAGCGCCGAGAGCGGGTTGCCGACGTTTCGCGATGCGAACGGGCTATGGCGGAATCACGATTGGCGCCAACTCGCCAGCCCGGACGGTTGGCGTAAGCATCCGGAGCTGGTGCTGGAGTTCTACAACGAACGTCGTGCGCAGGCGGCCGCCGCGCAGCCCAACGCCGCGCATCGCGCGCTCGCCGAACTCGAATCGAAATACGAGGTCGTCGTCGTCACGCAGAACGTGGACGACCTGCACGAACGCGCCGGTTCGACGCGGATCGTGCATTTGCACGGGCAACTGACCTGGGCGCGCGGCACGTCCCCGCGTCGTTTGCGCCGACACATCGGCGCTGCGCCGATCCGCATGGGCGATCTGTGCGAAGACGGCTCGCAGCTTCGCCCCGACATCGTCTGGTTCGGCGAGGCCGTGCCCGCGATGGACGAGGCCGCCGAGGAAGTCGCCGACGCCGACAAGGTGTTGGTGGTCGGTACATCGCTGACCGTGTACCCCGCCGCATCGTTGACCGAATACGCGCGGCCCGACGCGGAGAAAGCGCTGTGTTCGCCCGAGATCGAAGCCCTGCCGCGCGGCTACGAATGGCTGCGCGGTACCGCCGCCACCACGATTCCCGGTTTGGTTCGACGCTGGTTGGAGCGCGACGACTAACCCGACATCCGGTCTCGCACGTCCCGGCGAACGACGAGCGACGCACGCACCGGTGATGTCATGACCAACGCCCACGATACGAACGGTACCGCCCCCGCCGCCGACCCCCATGCGACCGACGCGAACGCGGTCGATCAAGCGTTCACGCGCGTTTCGCCTTACGGCACGCATGCCGAACCCACGTATTCCGGTGCGCTCAGTTTTCTGCGCCGCAAATACACGAAAGATTTGACCGGCGTCGACGTCGCCGTGGTCGGCGTGCCGTTCGATCTGGCGACGACCAATCGTCCGGGCACGCGGCTGGGGCCGCGCGCGATTCGCGCCGCATCCGCGTCGCTGGCGTGGTGCGCGCCTTACGCGTGGGGCTTCGATCCTTGCGAACGTTTGAACGTGATCGATTGGGGCGACGCGCATTTCGATCACGGCCGCCCGGAACGCGTACCCGATACGTTGCGGGAGACGTTTCGCGGTTTCGCCGACGCCGACGTGACCGCATTGGCGCTGGGCGGCGATCATTTCGTCGCCTATCCGATTTTGCAGGCGCTGCACGAACGCCATGGGCCCGTGGCGTTGATTCATTTCGACGCGCACAGCGACACGTGGGCCGACCGCGATGCGCGCATCGATCACGGCACGATGTTCTGGCACGCCGCGAACACGGGCATCGTCGATGTCGCGCATTCCATTCAAATCGGGATGCGCACGCTGAATCCGGAGACGCACGGCTATCGCGTGCTCGATGCGCGCTGGCTGCATGCGCACGGCATCGACGCTTGCATCGCCGAGATTCGCGAGCGTGTGGGCGATCGCGCGTGTTACGTCAGCTTCGACATCGATTTCCTCGACCCCGCGTTCGCGCCGGGCACGGGAACGCCGGTCGTGGGCGGTTTCTCCACGCACGATGCCCTGCGTTTGATTCGCGGCTTGGCAGGATTGTGCATCGTCGGCATGGACGTGGTGGAAGTCTCGCCGCCCTACGATCACGCCGAAGTCACCGCGCTCGCTGCGGCATCGATCGCGCAGGAATTGCTCGCCGCCTACGCCAGTCGCTTTCCGGATCGCGCGCCGTCGCGATGATGCGCGCAGCCGCGCGATTACAGCGACTGCGTCAGCCGCAGCACCGAGAACCCGGCCGGATCCGTCTGTCCCGTGGCCGGCGCGTAGCGGCCGTCGGACTCGCGCACTAAATACATCAAGTAGGTGCGCGTCTCGGCGGTATGGAAATCCAGTAGCAACGGGCCGTTATGCATAGGGCCCGTCGTTTTGTTCCAGTCCAAACGATAGTGATGCAGGTCGATCTTGGGCGTGCGCGGCCCGCCTTTGAGCCACACCTTCACCTTGAGTTCGGTGGTGACGCCGACGACATGCACATCGGGGCGGATGTTCGGCAGCACCGCCTTCTCGGCGGTGTCGTGGCCCGCGTGCGGAACGACGATCACCACGGCGTCCGCGCGATCGAAAAGTTCCTGCTCGTTCGGTGTAGCGATCAGCCGCGTCTGCGCCGATTGCGGAATCGCCAATAATCCGAGAAACAACACTCCCGCGAACGACGATAAGCGCATCGGAATCTCCTCGGTCGGAATCGAATTCGGGCACGGCCGCGCGAACCGCAACCGCTCGTTGAGACTCGGCCCGATCAGTCGGAGTTCCGCAGAAAGACCACGTAACCGCGGAAATACGGGTGCTCGCGCAGGCCCGGCGGCGGCCGCCATTCCCCCTCTTGGAGCAGACCGATGCGGAACGGTACGCGCAGCCGGTCCAGTCGCGCCAAATAGTCGCGATAGCCGGGAATCACGCGGCGGCCCTGATAAATCTGCAGCACCACCTCGTCCACCACGCCCGCCAGCGCGGTCAAACTCCGCGGGTCGCCGTTCGCGCTCCAATCCAACAACCCGGTGATGCCGAGCTTGCAGCCTTGCGGCAACCAACGGCGCGTTTCGTCGAGGAAGCGCGCGTACTCGTGCAGATGCCGCGTGCGCGCATCGAAATCGATCTGCACGCCGACCACGCGGTTGTTCGCCGCGCGCCAACGTCGAACGCTGTCGAGCAGTTGCGCACGGATCTTCGGCGTCCAGCGCAGGGTTTCGACGCGGACCACCAGCCAGACATCGGCGTGCGCGATCCTGGGCGTCGCGCTCAATCGCGACACGAAACGGACCTCGGGCTCGGCCTGCACTTCGCCTTGCAGCAGATACACCGTTTTCGCGCGATCGAGCGCGGGCTGCGGCCGAACGCCGGCCCAGAGCCAGAAGGCGTCGTAGTCCGCGGCGTTCACGCGCGGCGCGGCGGCCTGTGCGGCGGCGGTCGTCGCAAGCATCGGCATTGGGGATGCGGATGTCGATACCGACGACACGCCTGCCGAGACCGCGCTCGTCGCCGCGATCGCGCCGCCCACGACGACCCGCGCGCAGAACGCGCGCCGCGCCGTCGTCGCAGGCCGCGAAGGCGTCACCAGTAGAACTCGAGCTTCTTCGCCCACGCCGAGGACGCGTATTCGCCTTTCAAGCGACGAAACCACGCCTTGCGGGTTTCTTTAGGCACGTCCTCGCCGCCGCAGTCGTTGTTGCCCGACGGCGCGTAGCAATTGACCGCGCGATACAGCGCATAGGCTTTGTCGTCGGCCGAGGCCGCAGGGTCGGCCATCACGCTGCGATAGATCCGCTGACGCGAGAACGGTTCGCCTGGGAATCGCGACGCGCCGCCGCCGAGTTCGTCGGTCTCGAACGCGGCGTCGAGCTCGAAATGATCGTAGCCTTTCAGGCGCACGAACTCGGCCAAGCACAGCGACGCGGTGGGATTCGCGGGCGTTTTCGCCAAGGTCGACGCGACGCTGAGCAGACTGGGGCAACGATAACCGTCGGCGGTGCCGCTCCAGGCGAAATCGCCCAACGGCGGCGCTTGTTCGAGTTTGAAGTAGCGGCTCTCCGAGACCGGCGCGTTCTTCGGCAGAATCGCTTTGGCGTCGGTCGAGAAGTCGGCGTAGCGGCCGCGGGTCAGCGATTTGTACAGGAGTACATAGGCGGCGATCGCGCGTTCGCGCGCCGGCGCATTCTCATCCTCGACGCGCGCGCGCAGCAGATCGGGGCCGGCGAGATGGGTCAGGATGCGTTCGCGAAATGCGGCATCGCGCACCGGCGAGGTCGCCTCGAACGCGCGCGCGATCGCGCCTTCGCGTTGATCGTGCAGCGCCAAGCCCAACTGCAGCGTCTCGCTCTGATACGGCCGCTGGGTATGCGGGAAAAGCCGCAGCCAAGCTTCCCGCGCTTGCGCGTCGCGCGAGGCGTCCAGGGCCATCGCCCGCAGCGCATGCCGGCTGAACCGCAGCGAATCCATCGCGCCGCTCGGCGCCGACGACGGCGAATGCGCCAAGGCGCGCTCGGGCGATTTCTCGACGAAATACGCGTGCGCCGCGAGCAAGTACTCGAACAGCTCCGGTGCGCGCGCGAATCGCGCGCGTTGCGCCAGCAGCGCTTCGCGCGTCAGGCGCTCGCCCTCGACGAAATCGTCGGCCGAACGCATGCGACGCAGATCGTCGACCGCCAACAACAGCGGATCGGCGCGGTCCGAACGATAGGCCTCCGCCGGCAGTTTCGCGTCGATCTCCTGCGCCAAATCGAGATCGCTCGAATTGCGCAGCGAGGCGTCGGTCTGTTCGATCTGCCAACGATACGCGTCGAGCAATTTCGCTTGATCCTGCCCCAGCCAATACACGCGGCGCAGCAAGCCATGCGCCGACGCCGTGTATCGCCCGCGCGGGTAGTCGCGCGCATAGGCCTTCAGCGCGCTTTCGGCTTTGCCGAGCGCGGCGCGATCCATGCGCTCGAACGCGATCTCGCCGTAGTCGCCGAACCCCTGCGCTTGCGCGGTCAGCGCCCAAGCGCGCCCGATCATGTAGCGCGAGGCCTCGCGCACCCACGGCTGCTTGCTTTTGGCGAGCGCGGCGAACGGAGTCGGGTCGTAGGCGCCGTTGTAGAAGCCGACCGCGGCGCGCCAATACGCCAGGAATTCGCGCCCTGCTTTCGAACGCACCGCAGCGTCCAGGTCGGCATCGAGGGCGTCGTTCGCCACCGTCGAAGTTTCCTCCGCGCAAGCGGCGTTGCGGCGCGCATCGGCGAGACGGGTTTTCTCCTCGGCGGGCACGGCCTTGTCGGCGTTCACCGCGGCGATGAATTCGGCCTCGCCGCCGCTGGCGCTGATGCAGGGCGTGCCCTGCCCCGTCAGCATCGTCCACGCGCTGTCTTCGCGCTCGTCCGTGCGGCCGACGCGCGAGGCGTAGGTGCCCCACGAAAACGGCAGCGGCAGGAACGGCCGCTGCAGCGGCTCGGTCTTCGGCGGCCGCACGATGGTCAGCGCGGTGCCGTGGCGATCCGCCAGCAGCAACGCCAAATTGATTCGCGTGTCGTTGGCCGGCGCGAGCATCGCGCTACCGGCGCAACCGAAGCCGAACGTCGCGTTGGCCGGCACGACGGTCGGCACGCATTCGAAGTCGGAACTGGCCCGAGCGGGCATCGCGTACATCAGCGCGGCGGCGGCCGCGATCGAGAACACAGCGTGGCGCATGGGGCTCCTGTCGGTCGGCGAGAGCGGTCGAAACGGCGATAGCGGCTTCGCCGCGGAGTTGCGACGAAGGCCCGCCATTGTGACCGGTCGCGTGACAGAATGCAGGCGAGATCGCGCCTGAGGGCGCCGTCGTTTTCGCCCACGGGCCGAACGACGGCTTCGCGATTCGGACCGCCACCGGAGAGTGTCATGACGTCTTCCGCGCACGCCGACGCGCGCACCGCCTACCGCATCTGCCCGTTCTGCGAAGCCGCCTGCGGCTTAACCGTGCAACTGCGCGGCGACGAGGTGATCGCGGTGCGCGGCGATCCCGACGATGCGTTCAGCGGCGGCTATCTCTGCCCCAAGGGCGTGGCCCTGAAAGACCTGCACGACGATCCGGATCGCCTGCGCACGCCGATGCTCCGGCGCGGACGCGGCGCCGATGCGCGCTGGGAACCCTGCGATTGGGAGACCGCGTTCGCCGAGATCGAGCGACGCCTGCTGCCGCTGTTGGAAACGCATGGCCGCGAAGCGTTGGCGTTCAGTCTGGGCAATCCGATCGTGCACAAACTCGGGCTGCAATCGTACGTGCCGCGGCTGGTGCGCGCTGGCGGCACGCCGAACGTCTTCAGCGCGTCGACGCTCGACCAAATGCCGAAACACATGGCCTGCGGTTCGATGTACGGCCACTGGTTGAGCATCCCGGTGCCGGACATGGAACGTACCGACCTTTTGATCGTGGTCGGCGCCAACCCGATCGCCAGCAACGGCAGTTTGTGGACGGTGCCGGATTTCCGCGGCAGGGCGCGCGCGCTGCGCGAACGCGGCGGACGCATGATCGTGATCGATCCGCGCCGCACCGAAACCGCGGCGGTCGCCGACGAACATCTTTCGATTCGCCCCGGCGGCGACGTGTTCTTGCTGCTGGGCATGCTGCAGCATCTGTTCGCGACCGGCGCACCGAACTTCGGCGCCGCGCAGGCCTACGTGGTCGAAACCGACGCGCTGCGCGATGCGGTGGCGGGCTTTACGCCGGAGCGCGTCGCCGACGCTGCGGGCATCGATGCGGCGACGATTCGGCGCTTGGCCGAGGCCCTCCGCGATGCCCCGCGCGCCGCGATCTACGGGCGCATCGGCACCTGCACGCAGACCTTCGGCACGCTGTGCAGTTGGTTGCTGGAAGTCTTGAACGCCATGACCGGCCGCCTCGATGCCGAAGGCGGTATGCGCTGGCCGAAAGCGCCCGCGTTTCAGGCCAACAGCACCGGCCCCGGCGGGCGCGGTCGCGGCGTCGTGTACGGGCGCAGGCGCTCGCGCGTGAGCGGCGCGCCGGAAGTGATGGGCGAGTTTCCGATGGGCTGTTTGGCCGAGGAAATCGACACGCCCGACCCCGTCGACGGCGCGCGCGTGCGCGCGCTGATCGCGATCGCCAGCAACCCGGTGCTGTCCGCGCCGAACGGCCCGCGTCTCGCGGCGGCGTTGGATTCGTTGGATTTCATGGTCAGCGTCGACGTCTATCTCAGCGAGACCTCGCGCCATGCCGACGTGATCCTGCCGGGTTTGTCGCCGCTGGAAGAATCGCATTACGACGGACTGTTCAGCCAACTCGCGTGGACGCATGCGGCGCGCTACAGCGATGCGGTGTTGCCCGTGCCCGCGGATGCGTGGCCGGAATGGCGCACGTTGATGCGTCTGACCGCGTTGCTCGAAGGCCACGACAGCGAAGCGGCCGCCGATGTCGATGCGCGCGACGAGGACGCGCTGCGGAAAGACCTACACGGGCTGCTGTCGGCGGCGGGCATTCCCGATGCGCTGCGCGAGACGCAGGTCGACGCGCTGCTGCGGATGACCGCGCATCTGTCCGGCCCCGAACGTCAACTCGATCTCGGCCTGCGCGCCGGCCCGTGGGGCGACGGCTTCGGCATGAAACCCGGCGGTCTCTCGCTCGCTCGGCTGCGCGAAGCGCCGCACGGCATCGCGCTAGGCCCGCTCGAAGCGCGATTGCCCGACGTGCTGCGTACGCCGGACGGCAAGATCCATCTCGCCCCCGCGCCGTTCCTGCAAGACCTCGCGCGCGTGGAGGCCGCCCTGTCGGAACACGGGCGATCGCAGCCCGCGACATCGGCGGCTACGACGAACGGCCGCGATGTGGATGAGGGCCATGCGTTGATCGCGATCGGGCGTCGCGACGTGCGCTCCAACAACAGTTGGATGCACAACCTGCACACGCTGGCGAAAGGCCCGGAACGCTGCCTCGCCCTGCTCCACCCGCACGACGGCGAAGCCGCCGGCGTCGACGATGGCGCGCTCGCGCGACTTTCCGGCAGCGAAGGCCGCAGCATCGTGGTGCGCGTGAAATACAGCGACGAGATGCGCCCCGGCGTCGTCAGCGTGCCGCACGGCTGGGGGCACGATTTGCCCGGCACGCAGCAGCGTTTGGCGTCGGAACGCCCCGGCGCGAATCTCAACGCGTTGCTCGACGAGAATGCGCGCGACCCGCTATCGGGGACGGCGGTGTTGAGCGGCGTGAGGGTTACGATACAAAAAATTTCTTAAGACTGACACTAGGTCGAAGCCGAGTTTTACGGAATCTTTCCATAAGCATACCAATGGTGAGCACGCCTTACTTGATCAGACCAGAACATCAGGACACTGTCTTCTTGCGTATTTTTTAAGGCCCCCATCTCCTTCATCCATTCGAAAAAAATATCAGAAGGCTTTGATTCCAATCTTGCTATTACTAGAGCGCTGCCGAAAAATTTTGCTTTTTTATAAGTTTTCATCGAGATATACCCGAGACAGTCTCCGATAATCCGGCGATCAAGCCCGGTCCACTCACCATAATTGGTGATGAAATGCGGGGCTCCGTTATTTATCTGCGGGTATTGAAACGGGATGCCTTCAACGAGATCGGTATACGAAATCAATCGAAACTTTTTTCCAGTCTCTGCGATTCGATTTTCAATACTTTCAATCGCAGAAAGATCTTTGTCCGCATATTCCCATGTAATTGCGTTGAATCTTTTTTCGATTTCATCCATGGCGAAGCTCCTTTATTTCCAACGATCACGCCACATACACCGTCTTGATATTCATGAACTCATGAATGCCGTGTTCGGCCAGTTCGCGGCCGAAGCCGGAGGTTTTAGTGCCGCCGAACGGCAGGCGCACATCGCTGCGGACGATGGCGTTGACGAAGGTCGCGCCGGCTTGCAATCGTCGCGCGACCGCTTCGCCGCGTGCGGCATCGCGCGTCCAGACGCTGGCGCCGAGGCCGAAATCGGTGTCGTTCGCCAAGCGCACCGCATCGTCGTCGTCGCGGGCGCGCAGAATCGCGGCCGCGGGGCCGAAGAGTTCTTCGCTGTAGGCGGGCATACCCGCTTCGACATGATCGAGAATCGTCGCCGGATAGTGACAAACGCCCTCGCCCGGCACGCCGCCGATGCGCAGCGTCGCGCCTGCGGCGATGGTGCGTAGCACTTGTGCGTGGATCTCGTCGCGCAGATCGCCGCGCGCCATCGGCGCGAGCGTCGTCGCCTCGTCCATCGGATCGCCCACGGACAGTTTTGCGGCGGCGTCGACGAAGCGCTCGACGAACGCGTCGGCGATGCCGGGCGTCACGATAAAGCGCTTGGCCGCGATGCAGGTCTGCCCCGCATTGCCGAAGCGCGAGGCGACGGCGACCGGAATCGCGAGATCGAGATCGGCGTCGTCCAACACCACGAACGGGTCGCTGCCGCCTAATTCCATCACGCATTTCTTGAGATGACGCCCCGCCGTAGCCGCGACCGAACGCCCGGCGCGCTCGCTGCCGGTCAGCGTGACGGCTTTGATGCGCGGGTCGGCGATGACGCGCGCCGCCGCCTCATTGTCGATATGCAGCACGCCGAAAAGGCCGTCGGGCGCGCCCGCTTCGCGCAGCGCGTCGGCGATGGCGTCGGCGCAGCGCGGCACGTTCGTCGCATGCTTCAAGACGGCGACATTGCCGGCCATCAACGCCGGCGCGAGGAAACGGAACACTTGCCAGATCGGGAAATTCCACGGCATCACCGCGAACACGGCGCCGATGGGTTCGTACGTGACGTAGCTGCGCTGCGCTTCGGTGCGTATCTGGGCGTCGCGCAAATAATCGACGGCGTGGTCGGCGTAGTATTCGCAGGCGCTCGCCGATTTTTCGATTTCGGCCAAGGCTTCGCGACGCAATTTGCCCATGTCGGCGCTCATCGTCGCCGCCAAGGCTTCGCGACGCGCGCGCAGCACGGCGGCGACGGCGCGCAACAACGCGGCGCGCTCGTCGAGGCCGCGCGCCGCCCACATCGGCGTTGCTTTCGCGGCGGCCGCGAGCGTGCGCTCGATCTCCGCATCGCCCGCGTAGTCGTACACGTAATCGACCGTTCCGCTCCATGGATGGATCAATCGCACCGTCATCGTTTCACCTATCGATCGAGCGGCATGGGGCCGCCCCTTGCGTTAAGCGTCTTGCTCGTTCGCCGTCTGCGCCGCGAGTTGCATATCGCGTTGCCGGCGCTTTTCTTCGCGATACATGAACCACCACCCGATCAACGCCGCGATCGACACCGCCAACACCATCAGGGTCGCCAGCGCATTGATTTTCGGGCTCAGGCCCAAACGCACCGACGAGAACACTTTCATCGGCAGCGTCGTCGAACTCGGCCCGGCGACGAAGCTCGCGATCACCACGTCGTCGAGCGACAGCGTGAACGCCAGCAGCCAGCCGGAAATCAAGGCCGGCGCGATGATCGGCAGCGTGATCAGGAAAAACACTTTGATGCGATTGGCGCCGAGATCCATCGCCGCCTCTTCCAGCGATTTGTCGAGCTCGGCCAGACGCGAGGACACCACCACCGTGACGAAGGCCAGGGTGAACGTCACGTGCGCCACCCAGATCGCGATCACGCCCTTCGGGCTGATGCCGACCATGCCCGCCACCGACACGAACATCAGCAACAGCGACAGACCGGTGATGACTTCGGGCATCACCAGCGGCGCGGTGATCATCGCGCCGAACATCGTCTTGGTCGGGAAATGGCGCATGCGGGTCATCGCCAGCGCGGCCATCGTGCCCAACACCACAGAGGCGCTGGCGGTCCAGAACGCGACCTTCAAGCTCACCCAGGCCGCGTCGAGCATGGAACGGTCGCGCAGCAGCTCGCCGTACCATTTGAACGAGAACCCGGACCAGACCGACGCGAGCCGCGACTCGTTGAACGAGTACACGATCAGAATGAGGATCGGCAGATAGAGAAACGCGAAGCCCAGGCCCAACACGGACCAGCGGAACGCGCGGCTGCCTTGCATGACCGAGCCGCTCATGTCAGCCGTCCTTCCAGCTCTTTCTGCTGGACGCGGTTGAAGATGATGATCGGGATCAGCAGCAGAATCAGCATCACGATCGCCACCGACGAGGCCACCGGCCAGTCGCGGTTATTGAAGAATTCGTTCCACATCACGCGCCCGATCATCAGCGTGTCCGGGCCGCCCAGCATTTCCGGAATCACGAACTCGCCCACCGCCGGGATCATCACCAGCATGCAGCCGGCGATGATGCCGCCGCGCGACATCGGCAAAGTAACTTTGAGGAAGGCTTTCCAGGGGCGCGCGCCGAGGTCGTAGGCCGCCTCCAGCAATCGGTGATCGAACTTGATCAGATTCGAGTACAGCGGCAGCACCATGAACGGCAAATAGCAGTACACGATGCCGATGTAGGCCGCGATCGGCGTGTTGAGGATGTGCAGCGGTTCGTCGATGACGCCGATCTTCAGCAGTAAATTATTGAGCAGACCGTTGCTATCGAGGATGCCGATCCAGGCGTAGACGCGGATCAAGAACGAGGTCCACGACGGCAGCACCACCAGCATCATCGCGACGTTGCGCGCCGACGGCGACAGTCGCGAAATGACGTAGGCCATCGGGTAACCGATGAGCAGCGTCAGGAACGTCGAAATCGCCGCGATCTTCAGCGAACTGGCGTAGGCCAGCAAGTACTGCGGATCGGAGAACAGAATCTTGTAATTGGTCAGATTCAGCTTGAGCAGGACCTCGTCTTGGACGAACTCCAAGATCGGGGTATACGGCGGCTGCGCGATCGCCAGCTTGGCGAAGGAAATCTTCAGGACGATCAGGAACGGAATCGCGAAGAACAGCAGCAGCCAGAGATAAGGCACGCCGATGACGCCCCAGCGCGGGCCCGGGAGAAACCGCTTCAGCGCGCGTAGGTTCATGAGGTGAGCACCACGCCTTCGTTATCACCCCAGGACACCCAGACTTCGTCGCCCCAGGTCATGCCCTCGCTGGCCCAACGCTGCTGGTTGGCGAAATTCGCCATGACTTTGTAGCCGGTGGGCAGACGCACATGGAAGACTGAATGGCTGCCGAAGTAGGCGATGTCCTCGATCTTGCCCTGCGCTTTGTTGTGCGGCTGCTCGGGCTCGTCCTTGCTGATCGCGATTTTCTCCGGCCGCACGCCGTATCCGACTTCCTGGCCTTCGTAACCGGACACGCCGTGGCCGACGTAGATCGGCACCGGCAGCGACGGCGAGAGAATCGTGATGTAGTCGGCTTTGTCCTCGTCGATGCGGCCGTCGAACATGTTGATCGAGCCGATGAATTCGGCGGCGAAGCGGCTGGTCGGCGATTCGTAGATTTCGTCGGGCGTACCGACCTGGCGGATGCGGCCGGCGTCCATCAACGCGATGCGCGTGGCCATGGTCATCGCTTCTTCCTGGTCGTGCGTCACCATCACGCACGTTACTCCGGACTTTTCGATGATGTCCACGAGTTCGAGCTGCATCTTCGAGCGCAGCTTCTTGTCGAGCGCGCCCATCGGTTCGTCGAGTAGCAGCAGTTTCGGGCCTTTCGCCAGCGACCGCGCCAGCGCGACGCGTTGCTGTTGGCCGCCGGACAACTGGTGCGGTTTGCGCTTCGCCAGCTTGCCCAGTTGCACCAGCGCCAGCATTTCGTCGACGCGCTTCTTGATCGCGTCCTTGCCCAGACCGTCCTGTTTCAAACCGAAGGCGATGTTCTGCTCGACGGTCATATGCGGAAACAACGCGTACGACTGGAACATCATGTTGATCGGCCGTTCGTACGGCGGCAGATCGTTCATCACTTGGCCGTCGAGATAGATCTTGCCCGAGGTCGGCCGTTCGAAGCCGGCCAAACATCGCAGCAACGTCGACTTGCCGCAGCCCGAACCGCCGAGCAGCGCGAAAATCTCGCCTTTGCGGATATTCAGATTGGTGTCGTCGACGGCGACGAAACCGTCGAATTCCTTGCGGACGTCGACGATCCGGACGTAATCCTCGACCGTGGGTTTGGAAGCGCCCGAGGCGCCGTTCTGCGGTTTTTCGTGGGCGGCTGCGGCCATGGTTCCCTCGGAATGCGACGGGGCAGGCATCGCTGCCTGCCCCGGGAGGATCGATCAACGACCGGTCTTGAGCTGGGTCCAGATCCGCGTGTATTGACGGTCCACGTCCGGCGGGATGATCGCGAAAGTGAACAGCTTCGCGCGCACGTCGGCCGGCGGATAGATCGTCGGGTCGCCGGTGATCTCTTTCTTGATCAGATCGGTGGCCTTCAGGTTCGCGTTCGGGTAGCTGACGACATTGGTGTTGTCCGCGGCGACTTGCGGCTCCAACAGATAGTCGATGAACTTATAGGCGTTCTCAACGTTCTTGGCGTCCTTGGGAATCGCCAACATGTCGAACCACAGCGGCGCGCCTTCCTTCGGGATCGAATAGCCGATCTTCACGCCGTTCTTGGCTTCTTCGGCGCGGCCGCGCGCAATAATCACGTCGCCCGACCAACCGACCACGAGACAGGTACTGCCCTTCGCCATCGAATCGATGTACTGCGAGGAGTGGAACTGCGTGATGTAGGGACGGATCGTCTTCAGCAGAGCCGCCGCCTTGTCGATCACGGCCGGATCGGTGCTGTTCGGATCCTCGCCCAGGTAGTTCAGCGCGATCGGGATGATTTCCGAGGGCGTATCGAGGAAGGTGACGCCGCAGCTTTTGAGTTTGGACAGGTTCTCGGGTTTGAACACGATATCCCAACTGCCGGTCACGTCGGTGTTGCCGAAGGCCGCTTTGACCTTATCGACGTTGTAGCCGATGCCGGTGGTGCCCCAGTGGTACGGCACGGCGTATTTATTGTCGGGGTCCTGCAGCGCGATGCGCTTCATCATCTCGGGATCGAGATTGGCGAGATTCGGAATTTTCGACTTGTCGAGCGGCTGGAACACCCCGGCTTGAATCTGTCGGCCGAGGAAGTTCAACGTCGGCACCACGATGTCGTAGCCGCTGGCGCCGGCGAGCAGCTTCGACTCGACCATTTCGTTGCTGTCGAAAACATCGTAGGTGACTTTGACGCCGGTCTTCTTCTCGAAATCCGGAACGGTGTTCTCGGCGATGTAGTCGGACCAGTTGTAGACGTTCAATTCGCCGCCGCTCTTGGCGTCGCCGCCCGCCGCCGCATCGCCGGCCGGTTTGGCGTCGCCGCCCGCCGCGGGCGCGTCGGATTTGCCGCCGCAGGCCGCCAGCAGACACACGGCGATGGAAAGTCCCAACACTCGCAGTTTCATCGTGATGTTCCTTTGCCCTTCGGGGCGTCGGTAGTGGGTGGCGTCCTCGACAGAGTAACGTCGACGGCCGGTTTGCGCATCACAGCGCGGCGGCCGTCTCGTTGAGCGACTTCCATGCCTTCTCGAACAGTTCGTCGACCTGATCCCGGCTGAGGATCAGCGGCGGCGACAGCAGCATTGAATCATAAGTCGCCCGCAGGATGAGCCCGTTCTTGAGCGCGTTGTCGCGGCAGAGCACGCCGACCGCGCCGCGCTCGTCGAAGAAAGCGCGTTCGCCCTTGCGCGGCACAAGCTCCAGCGCGCCGACCATACCCGCGATCCGGGCCTCGCCGACCAGCGGATGTTCGCCGAGCTCGGCCCAGCGCTGCGCCAGATACGGGGCGATCTCGTCGCGCGCGCGCTGGACGATGCGCTCGTCCTCCAGGATGCGGATGTTCTCCAGCGCCACCGCCGTGCACACCGGATGGCCGGAATAGGTGCAGCCGTGGGCGAGTTCGCCGCCCTGCTCTTTCAGCACGCCGGCGACGCGGTCGTTGAACATCGCCGCGCCGAGCGGGATGTAGCCGGAGGTGATGCCTTTGGCGAGCGTCATCACGTCCGGGGTAATGCCGAAGTACTGCGAGCCGAACCATTCGCCGGTGCGGCCGAAACCGCAGATCACCTCGTCGGCGACCAGCAGCACGTCGTATTTTCGGCAAATGCGCTCGATTTCGGGCCAGTAGGTCATCGGCGGGATGTAGACGCCGATCGCGCCCATGATCGGTTCGCCGATGAACGCGGCCACGCGGTCCGGCCCCAGTTCCAGAATTTTCTCCTCTAGCCGCCGCGCAGCGACCAGACCGTATTCGTCGGGCGAGAGGTCGCCGCCGTCGGCGAACCAGAACGGCGGTTCGATGTGGTGGATATCGGGAATCGGCAGGCCGCCCTGCTTATGCATGCCGGCCATGCCGCCGAGACTGGCGCCGGCCATCGTCGTGCCGTGGTAGCCGTTGCGGCGGCCGATGAAGATGTTCTTCTGCGGTTTGTCCTGCACGGCCCAGAAATGGCGGACGAGGCGAAGAATGGTGTCGTTGGCCTCGGAGCCGGAATTGGTGAAGAACGCGTGGTTCAGATCGGCCGGCGTGAGTGCGGCCAATTTCGCGGCGAGTTGGATGGTGGGCTCGACCGTACACTGGAAAAAACTGTTGTAGTAGGCCAACTGCGTCATCTGCTTCGACGCCGCCTCGCCCAGCTCCTTGCGGCCGTAGCCGACGTTCACGCACCACAGGCCGGCGAAGGCGTCGAGCAATCGGTTGCCCATCGCGTCCCAAACGTAGGCGCCCTCGCCTTTGACCAAGATGCGCGTGCCTTTCTTCGCCAGCGCGGCGTTGTCGTTGAACGGATGCAGATGGTGCGCGGCGTCGAGCGCCTGCAATTGGCGGATATCGGCGAGGTCGTGTTGGTCCATGAAGGCTCCGGTGATCGAGGCGGTAGGAGCGGCGCGAGCCGCGACCGAAACGCGTCGCGATGGGCGCGTCGCGGCTCGCGCCGCTCCTACGGAAACGGGTGGGTCAGACGTTCAGCAGCAGGAACTCGCGCTCCCACGAGCTGATGACGCGGAAAAAGGTTTCGTACTCTTTGCGCTTGACCGAAATGTAGGCGCGCACGAAGCGCGACCCCAACAGATCGTGCAGCGGCGTGCAGGTTTCCAGCGCGTCGAGCGCCTGCCCGAGCGAACGCGGCAGTTCGAAGCCCACGTCCTGCGCGCTGGTCGCCAAGGGCGAGGTCGGGTCGAGCCGCTCGCGGATGCCGAACAGGCCGCAGGCCAGGGTCGCGGCCATCGCCAGATAGGGGTTGGCGTCGGACCCGGCGAAGCGGCTCTCCACGCGCGTGTTCTCGGGCGTGTCCATCGGCACCCGCAGGCCGCAGGTGCGATTGTCGTAGCCCCACTGCACGTTGATCGGCGCGACCTGCCCCAGCGCCAAACGTCGATACGAATTCACGTTGGGCGCGAAGAACGCCATCGCCATCGGCACGTATTTCTGCAGGCCGCCGAGGTAATGCTCGAACAATTTGCTGTGGCGGCCTGCGGATTTGCCGGCGAAGACGTTGCGGCCTTTCGCATCCACCAGACTCTGGTGGATATGCAGCGCGCTCCCCGGCTCGTTCTCCATCGGCTTGGCGAGGAAGGTCGCGTACACGCCGTGGCGCAGCGCGGCTTCGCGCATGGTGCGTTTGAACAGGAAGACCTGGTCGGCGCGCGACATCGCGTCGGCGTGGGTGAAATTCACCTCCAACTGCGCCGCGCCGGATTCGTGGATCAGCGTTTCCACGTCCAGCTCCATCGCGTCGCTGTAGTCGTACATCATGTCGAGGATCGGGTCGAATTCGTTCACCGCGTCGATCGAATACGACTGGCGCGCGGTTTCCGGCCGGCCCGAACGCCCGGCGGGCGGCTGCAGCGGAAAATCCGGGTCGGTGTTCTTCTGCACCAGGAAGAATTCGACCTCCGGCGCCACGACCGGGCGCAGACCCTCGGCCTCATAGGCGTCGAGCACGCGCTTGAGCACGTTGCGCGGCGCCAATTCATGGCGCTCGCCGGTCTTAGTGAAACAGTCGTGGATGATCTGCGCCGTGGGATCGGTCGCCCAGGGCACCAATCGCACGGTGTCCGGGTCGGGCCGCAGCAGCATGTCGGCGTCGGACGGCGTGGTCAGGTCGTAATAATCGTCCGGGTATTCGCCGGTGACGGTGGTGGCGAAGATGCCTTCCGGCAAACGCGTGCCGTAATCGTGCGAGAACTTGTCCGCGGGAATGATCTTGCCGCGCGCGTTGCCGGTGATGTCCGGCACCAAGCATTCCACCTCGGTGATGCGGCGCTCTTTCAGCCAGCGCAGCAGCGCATGTTCGCCGGCATGCGCATCGCGCTCTGGCTGCGCCTGCGTCGTCTCGCGGCCGCGTGCGGCGCGCGATTTATCGCGCAACGTTTTGCGCGGCTGACTCGCCGATTTCTCGCGCTGCGGATCGCGGTGCTTGCCATCGTGGTTTCGTGGGCTCATAGGATCATCCTAACGCGTTCGTTCGCGCCGTCGTGCGTCGCCGCATCCTCTCGCGCATCGGTCGTCATCGCGTTCTCCGCTGCGCGCGGCGGCGGCAGGCGTCGCCGAACGCGCGAAAAATGCCGAGATAAAAGGCGTTTTCGCGCACCCGCCATTCCGGGTGCCATTGCACCGCGAGCAGGAAATCGCTGTCCAGGCGGCGGTACGCTTCGATCAGGCCGTCCGGCGCAGTGGCTTCGACCGTCAGGCCTTCGCCGAGCCGAGCGATGCCCTGCCCGTGCAGCGAATTGACCTCGGCCCGCGCCGCGGCCGCGATGCCCGCGAGCAGTCCCCCCGGATGCAGGTCGATAGGGTGGCTCGGCGCGTATTGCGCGTCCAGATCGTCGTCCGGGTTTTCGCGGTGATCGTCGTACGCGCCGACCTCATGCACTTTCTGGTGCAGCGTGCCGCCGAGCGCGACGTTGACCTCTTGGAACCCGCGACAGATCGCCAGAATCGGCAGATCGCGTTCGATCGCCAGCGGGATCAATCCCAGCGTGGTCGCATCGCGCGCGGGGTCGTGCAGATTGCCCGGGTAGCTCGGCTCGTCGGTGTAGTGATGCGGCTCGATATTGCTGTAGGCGCCGGTCAGCAGTAGGCCGTCCACGCTGTCCAAGACGTCCGCACGAGGCAGCGGCGGCTGCAGGCCGGGGATCAGCAGCGGCAGGCATTCGGCGCCCTCGACCACCGCCCGGACATACTTCTCGCCCACCGCGAGGAATGGATGTGGGCCGATGATTTTGCGGTCGGTGGGCAGGCCGACCCGGGGCAATCCGGTCATGGCAACACGGTCGGACGAAGGCGCGGGCGCGTTCGGGGCACGTTACCCGGCATGTTCGATTTCTGCAACACACGACCCCGTTTGTCGCCGACAATGGCCCGGAAATGCTGCGGCGCACGATCGAATTCGCGCGCAAAATCATACAAAACCGGGCATGATGGCGTCGAATATATTTGACGCTTCGCGCCACGGGTTCATGTCCGGCCGCGCAACTGTCACACTCACGAGCCCGTCATGACCCGCCCCAGCACGATGCCGTCCAGCCTGTCGCCCGAAGACGCGCGCACTCTGCAAGACCTGTCCGACTGTCAATCGGTCGATCTGATCCTGCCCGATATGAACGGCCTGCTGCGCGGCAAACGCATCGCCCGCAGCGCGCTGGAAAAGGTCTACGCCGACGGCGTGTGCCTGCCGATGTCGCTGATCGCCACCGACATCACCGGCAATACGGTGGAGGAAACCGGCCTGGGCTACGACATCGGCGACGAAGACCGCATCTGCCGGCCGGTGCCGGGCACCCTGCGGCCGGTGCCGTGGGCGCCGCGGCCGATGGCGCAATGCCTGCTCAGCATGGAAGACGCCCAAGGCGGGATGTTCGAGGCCAACCCGCGCGAGGTGCTCAAACGCGTCTTGGCGCGCTACGCCGAACGCGGGCTCAAGCCGGTGGTCGCGGTGGAGCTGGAGTTCTATCTGTTCGACCCATTGCCCGATGCGCACGGCCGGCCGCAGCCGCCGGTGAATGCGCATACCGGCGCGCGCAACACCAGCACGCAGGTCTATTACCTCGAAGATCTCAACGATTTCCGCGGCTTCATCGACGGCGTCGCCAACGCCTGCCGAGCGCAGGGCATCCCGGCCGACACCGCGGTCGCGGAATACGCGCCCGGGCAGTTCGAGATCAACCTCAAGCACCGCGACGACGCCTTGCTCGCCTGCGACGATGCGCTGTATCTCAAGCGCGCGATCAAGGCCGTGGCGCAACAACAAGGCCTGCAGGCCAGCTTCATGGCCAAGCCTTTGGTCGATCAGGCCGGCAGTGGCCTGCACGTGCACGTCAGCGTGCTCGATCGCGACGGCCGCAACGTCTTCGCCGGGCCGACCGACGCGCCGACCGATGCGCTGCGCCACGCCATCGGCGGTCTGCAGCGTAGCGCGCAGGATTGTTTGCTGCTGTTCGCGCCGAACGCCAACAGTTACCGCCGCTTCGTGCTGAACGCCTTCGTGCCGCTGAACGAAGTCTGGGGCTTCAATAACCGCACCGTCGCCATGCGCATCCCGCACAGCGACGAGAAGAACACGCGCATCGAACATCGCATCGCCGGCGCCGACGCCAACGTCTATCTCGCCACCGCCGCCGTGCTGGCGGGCATGCTCGACGGCATCGAACGCGGCTACGACCCCGGCGCGCCGATCGTCGGCAACGCCTACGAGCAGACCTCGATCAAAACCCCGTACTGGCGCGATTCCATCCGCGATTTCATGGCCAGCGATTTCATCGCCGCGCAGTTCGGCGAGACCTTCCGGCATATCTACGGCCAGCAGAAACTCAAGGAATTGCACAGTTTCTATCGCGAAGTGACCACGCTCGAATACGACTGGTATTTGCGGTCGGTGTGAGCGCGACGGTGGACGCGCTCGCCCCCTACCCGCCCAGTTGGTACGCCGCCAGCGCTGAGCCGCTGCCGCCGCAACCGGCGTTGGAGGGCGAGACCGAGGCCGATGTCTGCGTGCTCGGCGCGGGCTACACCGGCTTGTCGGCGGCGTTGGAGTTGGCCGAAGCCGGCTATCGCGTCGTCGTATTGGAAGCCGAGCGCGTCGGCTGGGGCGCTTCGGGCCGCAACGGCGGCCAAGTGCTGTTCGGTTACGGCTGCGGCGAATCCAAACTCGAAGCGCTGCTCGGCCGCGACGACGCACGCAAGCTGTTCGATTGGTCCTGCGAAGCGGTCGATCTAGTGCGCGAGCGCCGCGAACGCTACGGCATCGACTGCGACTGGCGTGACGGGCATTGCACCGTGGCGATCAAGCCCCGGCATATCGACGAATTGAGCGCGTGGCGCGACGAACTCGCGACGAAGTACGGCTACCCGCTCGACTGGTGGGATCGCGACACGCTGCGCACGCAGTTGGATTCGCCGCGCTATCTCGGCGGCCTGTACGACGCGCGCTCGGGGCATCTGCATCCGCTGAAATACGCACTGGGTTTGGCGCGCGCGGCGCTGAATGCCGGCGTGCGCATTCACGAACGCAGCCGCGTCCTGCGAATGACGCGCGGCGATGCGCCGGTCCTGCACACCGCGAACGGCCATGTGCGCTGTAAAACCGTCGTTCTGGCCGGCAATGCGCTGGTGCGCGGCGTGGCACCGGAATTGGACCGCAAAATCATGCCGGTCGGCACCTACATCGGCGCGACCGCGCCGTTGCCGCAGCAGGTCGCACGGTCGCTGATCCGCAACGATATGGCGGTGGCCGACACCAATTGGGCGCTCGATTATTTCCGATTGAGCGCCGACGATCGGCTGCTGTTCGGCGGGCGCGCGAGTTATTCGAATCTCACGCCGCCGAATCTGCGCAGCGTGATGCGACACCGGATGCGAAAGGTGTTTCCGCAGTTGGGCGATCTCGATTTCGACTATCTGTGGGGCGGCGTGATCGACATCAGCTTCAACCGCGCGCCGCACTGGGGCCGCATCGGCTCGAACGTGTACTTCGCGCAGGGGTTCTCGGGGCACGGCGTGGCGGCGACGAATTTGGCAGGCCGCGTATTGGCCGAAGCGATTCGCGGCCAGCACGAGCGTCTGGATGTCTACGCACGTATTCGGCATCGCGATTTCCCGGGCGGCCGCGCACTGCGCACGCCACTGCTGGTCGCCGCGATGTCGTGGTACAAGCTGCGCGACGCTTGGTGGTGAGCGCGTTCGGCGCGCATCGTCCGATCTGCTGAATCCAAGGGGAAAACAAGACGACGTCGGCGTCGGCTGGTCGAAGCCGCGCGATATACTTCGAGGCGTTTCCGAGTCGCGCATGCAGCTGAAAGCGCTGCGCGCATCGCACGCTTCCGCCGCAGGTCCTCCGATGCCGTCTCGTTCGCCTTTCGACCCCACACGCCGACGCTTCGTTCAAGGCCTCGCGGCAGGCGGCCTCGTCGTCGGCGCGGGCGATTCGGCGCTCGCGAACGGGACTCCGCTTGCGACCTCGACCGTTCCGGTGCTGACCGGCACCGATTTCGCGCTGTCGATCGGCGCTTCCTTCGCGAATTACACCGGACGGGTGCGGCCCGCAGTCGCGGTGAACGGTTCGCTGCCCGCGCCGACGCTGCGCATGCGCGAGGGCGACACCGTAACGCTGCGCGTGAGCAACGCCCTGCCCGCTCACGGTGCGCACGGCAATCTCACCTCGATCCACTGGCACGGCATCCTGCTGCCCGCGAACATGGACGGCGTGCCGGGCATGAGTTTCGACGGCATTCGCCCGGGCGAGTCCTACCTGTATCGCTTTACGTTGAAGCAAAGCGGCACGTATTGGTATCACAGCCATTCCGGCTTCCAGGAACAAGCCGGACTCTACGGCGCGTTGATCGTCGACCCGCGCGAGCCGGAACCGCATCGTTATCAGCGCGACTACGTGGTGATGCTCTCGGATTGGACCGATCTCTCCGGCGACGCCTTGTTCGCGCGGCTGAAGAAAATGGCGATGCACGACAACGTGTATCAGCGCACGGTCGGCGATTTTTTGCGCGACGCCAAACGCGACGGGCTCGATGCGACGCTGCGCGACCGCAAAGCCTGGGGCGCGATGCGGATGACGCCGACCGATTTGTCGGACGTGAACGCGCGCACCTACACCTATTTGATGAACGGCAAGACCGCGGCCGGCAATTGGACCGGCCTGTTCGCGCCGGGCGAACGCGTCCGCTTGCGCGTGATCAACGCCGCGGCGATGACCTATTTCGACGTGCGCATTCCCGGCTTGAAACTCACGGTGATCGCCGCCGACGGACAGCCCGTGCATCCCACGACCGTCGACGAATTCCGCATCGCGCCGGCCGAGACCTACGACCTCCTGGTCGAACCGCGCGGCCAGGACGCCTTCACCGTGTTCGCGCAGGACATGGGCCGCACCGGCTACGTCAGCGGCACGCTGGCGGTGCGCGAAGGCCTGCGCGCGCCGGTGCCCGCGATCGATCCGCGCCCGCTGCTGACGATGGCGGACATGGGGCACGGCGGCATGAACCACAGCGGCACGGATCATTCGAGCATGGACCATTCGCAAATGAACCATGCCGACATGGGCCACGGCCAATCCGCGAGCAAAGGCATGGAAGGCGGCTGCGGCGCGAACATGGGCAAAGGCGGCGAAGGCGGTTGCGGCGCGAAGATGCGCGGGAGCGATGCCTCTGGACACAGTATCGACCGCAATCCGCTCGTCGATATGCGCACGATGGCGCCGACGCCGAAGCTGGACGATCCGGGCATCGGCCTGCGCGACAACGGTCGCCGCGCTCTGCGCTATGTCGACCTGCACAGCGCGTTCGATGATCCGGACGGCCGCGAGCCCGGGCGCGAGATCGAACTGCATTTGACCGGCCACATGGAGAAATTCGCGTGGTCGTTCGACGGTTTGAAGTTCGCCGACGCCGCGCCGCTGCGTTTGAATTACGGCGAGCGGCTGCGCATCGTGCTCGTGAACGACACGATGATGACCCATCCGATCCATCTCCACGGTTTATGGAGCGACGTGGAGAATGAGCGCGGCGAGTTCATGCTGCGCAAACACACCGTCGATATGCCGCCGGGCAGCCGCCGCAGCTATCGCGTGCGCGCCGACGCCCTCGGCCGCTGGGCGTATCACTGCCACCTGCTCTATCACATGGAGTCCGGCATGATGCGCGAAGTGCGGGTGGACGAATGAATCGATCGCGATCACAGCGCATTCGATCCGGCGCGAATACGCGAACGCGCGCCGCCCGCGCGCTCTGCGCGGGCATCGCGACGTTACTGTCGATCGCGGCGGCATCGGCGGTCGCCGCATCGTCGGATCCGACGCCGCAATACGATGCGCACGCCCAGCACGACACCGCCGCTCCGCCTTCGCCGCACGCGTCGCATCACGATCACGATGCGATGGCGCACCCTTCGACAGCGACGCCATCGCCCACGACACCATCACCCACGACACCATCACCCACGACGTCATCGCCCATGACGTCATCGACCGCGCCGACCGCTCCGGTTCCCGCACCGACCGACGCCGATCGCGCCGCGGCGTTTCCTGCGCTCGCCACCGAACACGCGCACGGCGACCGCATGATCGCGATGCTGACGGTCGATCGCCTCGAAGCCTGGTCGCACGACGGCGAACCGGGCCAGCATTGGGCCCTGCAGGGCTGGGCGGGCGGCGATCTTCAGCGCGTTTGGTTGCGCAGCGAAGGCGAGCGCGAGGACGGCCGGCTCGCGTCGGGCGACATCGAAGCGCTGTACGGGCGCAGCGTCGCGGCTTGGTGGGACATGGTCGTCGGCGTTCGTCACGACATCGGCCCCGGTCCTCGGCGCGATTGGGCCGCGCTCGGCGTGCAAGGGGTCTCGCCGTATAAATTCGAGGTCGAGGCCACCGCGTATCTCGGCGAGAACGGCCGCAGCGCCGCGCGTTTCGGGGCCGAATACGACGTGCTGCTGACCAATCGACTGATTCTGCAGCCCTCGATCGAAGCCGAACTGCGCGACCGTCGCGATACGAGCGCCGATCTGGCCGCCGGCGTGTCCACCGTCGAAGCCGGCCTGCGACTGCGCTACGAAATCGTCCGCCGTTTCGCGCCCTACGTCGGCGTCGTCCACGAACGCCGCACCCATGCCGACGGCGCCGACAGCCGCGAGACCCGCGTCGTCGGCGGCATACGGCTGTGGTTCTGAACCGGGCGTTCATCGTCGGGCATCGGCCGAGACCGGTCGCGTTGTTCGATCCAAAGCGATTTCTCGCCACGAATTCGCAATCCGGCCACACGATGTTCGAGGCGGCCGCGGATCGTAGGCAGGTCTCGCCCCCCGCGAACGCAGCGATCGCGTCGCCGACGCTTGACGCACTGCGGAACCGCCACTAAACTTTCGCGCTTCCAGCAGTGGGGCCATAGCTCAGCTGGGAGAGCGCCTGCATGGCATGCAGGAGGTCGCCGGTTCGATCCCGGCTGGCTCCACCAACTTACGAATCACCTGGGCCGATTCGTCAGTTCGACAGTTTCACGACGTCCCCATCGTCTAGAGGCCTAGGACATTACCCTTTCACGGTAGCGACCGGGGTTCGAATCCCCGTGGGGACGCCAAATTGCAAGAACGACGAAGCCCGCGCAAGCGGGCTTCGTCGTTTCTGCGCGTCGAAATTACGGAATATGCGTGCGCGTCGCGTGCCGCGTCGAACTCAGCGCTCGTCGACGCTCGATGGATTGTCGACGCCTCGCTTGCTCACGTCGTCGAGCGGCGCACGCAGCGCATCGATCGCTTCGCGTTCGGCGCTGGGCAGCGGCCCTTCGAACGCGAGACTGCCGACGCCATGCCCCCGCTCGCCCAGATACTGCAGCCACTTGCCGAGAAAGGTGTTCATGCGCAGGCGGTGATCGAGTATTTGGGACGGCGGTGGATACAGGCCGATCGCGTCTTGCCAACGTCGACCGACGTAGCAATGGGTCGCTTCGACTTGGCGCGTGTCGCGGTAATGCCGCAAATACGCCGAAGGATCGGGTTGTCCGGTCAGCGGGTCGATCAGGGCGTAGCTCAGCCGCAGCTCGACGGTGTACGCGTGCTGCGCCATCACGTCCAGGCGAAGGTCGAGGCCGTCGCCCACCGACGAGACGTAGACGCCTTCGCCCAGTTCTTCGGGCCGGAACAGACGCGACAGACGCCCGTGGTTTTCGGCATAGAGCCCCATCAACCATGCGAAACGGTTGAGTTTCGGGGCGGCGCGGGGGCGGACGATCGCGAAGGTCATGCGCCGATCCTACACGCTCGTTTTCGCGATGACGAGACGGCGCGACGCGATTGACGAGGCGCGAAAACCCGCCGAAGATACGGTCGTATCGTGCGGGAAATCGACGCTTCCCCTTACACGACATTTCCCACGATATCTCCCACGATTTTCCGCTGAATCCTTCGTTCGATTCCTCGTCGCGACGTCCGCGGCTGCGCGGCCGGTTTCTCCCTTCCGATTCAGTACATTTCGCGCTGGATGCCCAGCGTGCTCATGACCTTGCTCGCGATTTCCTCGATCGACGTATGCGTGGTGCTGAGCGTGGGGATGCGCTCGGCGCGCAGCATCGCCTCGGCCGCGGCCACCTCGCGTCGGCACGTTTCCAACTGCGCGTAGCGCGAATTGGCGCGGCGCTCCTGCCGGATCTGCTGCAGGCGGCTCGGGTCGATCGTCAAGCCGAACAACTTGGCGCGGTACGGGCGCAGCCGCGGCGGCAGGCGATCGTGCTCCAGGTCTTCGTCGGTCAGCGGGTAATTCGCGGCCTTCACGCCGTGATGCAGGGCCAGATAGATGCAGGTCGGGGTTTTGCCGGCCCGCGACACCGCCACCAGAATCACGTCGGCCTCGTCGTAGTTGGTTGCGATGCCGTCGTCGTGGGTCAGCGCGAAGTTCATCGCGTTAATGCGGCGATGGTAGGTGTCGAAATCCACCAAACCGTGCGCGTGCCCGACCCGCGGCTGGCGCTGTTCGCCCAATTCGCGCTCCAGGGGTTCGATGAACGGAGCGAAGACGTCCAGCATCAGCGCGCCGCTCTCGGCCAATCGCGCGGTGAGATTGGCGTCGACGCAGGAATTGATGACGATCGGGCGGCACCCGCAGCCCTCGCCCGCGGCGCGGATGCGCGCGGCCGCTTCGGCCGCCTTCTCCAGGGTGTCCACGAAGGCGAGGCGGTCGGTTTTGAAGGCGGTGCCCGAGAACTGCGTCAGCAGGCTGTGGCCGATGGTTTCGGCGGTGATGCCGGTGCCGTCGGAGACGTAGAACACGGGTCGGATCGCGGGGATGTCGGACATTCGTCGATAGAACGCTGGGAGGGGTGACGGTGTTGTTAAAATACCGCCTTTCCGCGGCGCCGTACCGCCCCCTCCGGAGCCCCTCCGCTTTGAACGCGACCTCGAACGACAACATCCTCTGGCTGCACGCCTTGAGGCTCTCCGACCTCGCCCGCGTGGGCGGGAAGAACTCCTCCCTCGGCGAAATGATCGGCCATCTGGCCGGGCTGGGGGTGTCGGTGCCCGGCGGCTTCGCCACCACCGCCGAGGCGTTCAAGGCCTTCATCGCCCACAACGACCTGCACCAGCGGATCTACGACAAGCTGGCGACGTTGGACGTCGACGATGTGCCGGCCCTCACCGCCGCCGGCGGCGAAATCCGCGGCTGGGTGATCGACGCCCCGCTGCAGCCCGAGCTGGATCGCGATATCCGTAGCGCCTATGCGCAACTGTGCGCGGAGAACGGCGGCGGCGCGACTTCGCAGCAGGATGTCGCCGTCGCCGTGCGCTCCTCCGCCACCGCCGAAGACCTGCCGGACGCCTCGTTCGCCGGTCAGCAGGAGACCTTCCTCAACGTGACCGGCGCCGACGACGTGGTGCGCAAGGTCAAGGAAGTGTTCGCCAGCCTCTACAACGACCGGGCCATCGCTTATCGTGTCCATCACGGCTTCAAGCACGAGGACGTGTTCCTCTCGGCCGGCGTGCAGTTGATGGTGCGCTCGGACGTGGGCGCCTCCGGCGTGTTGTTCACGCTGGACACCGAATCGGGCTTCCGCGACGTGGTGTTCGTCACCGCCAGCTACGGCTTGGGCGAGAACGTCGTGCAGGGCGCGGTGAATCCCGACGAGTTCTACGTCTACAAACCCACGCTGAAACAGGGTAAACCCGCGATTCTGCGCCGCTCGCTGGGCGCGAAGCAGATCCGCATGGTGTATTCGGACGCGCCCGGCGAGCGCGTACGCAACGAGGACACGCTGGCCGAGCTCCGCAACGCGTTCTCGATCACCGACGACGACGTGCACGCGCTGTCGAAGCAGGCGCTGACGATCGAAGAACACTACGGCCGCCCGATGGACATCGAGTGGGCGAAGGACGGCATCACCGGCAAGCTGTTCATCGTGCAGGCGCGTCCGGAAACGGTGAAATCGCGCGCGCACGCGACGCAGATCGAACGCTACACCCTGCTCCGCCGCGGCGACGTGATCTGCGAAGGCCGCGCCATCGGCCACAAGATCGGCAGCGGCACCGCGCGCGTGGTGCGTTCGATCGCCGATATGAATCGCGTGCAGCCCGGCGATGTGCTAGTCGCCGATATGACCGATCCCGACTGGGAACCGGTGATGAAGCGCGCCTCGGCGATCGTGACCAACCGCGGCGGCCGCACCTGCCACGCGGCGATCATCGCTCGCGAATTGGGCGTGCCCGCGGTGGTCGGCACCGGCCATGCGCTGGACACCGTGCAGGACGGCCAGCCGGTCACGGTGAGCTGCGCCGAAGGCGACACCGGCTTCATCTACGACAACGAATTGCCGTTCGAGCGCATCGTCACCGATCTGGACAACATGCCGCCCGCGCCGCTGAAGATCATGATGAACGTGGCGAATCCCGAACGTGCGTTCGATTTCGCGATGCTGCCGAATGCCGGTATTGGCCTCGCGCGTCTGGAGATGATCATCGCCAGCCACATCGGCATCCATCCGAAAGCGCTGCTCGACTACGCGAACCAAGACGCCGATACCAAGCGCAAAATCGACGCGAAAACCGCCGGCTACGCCAGCCCGGTCGATTTCTACGTCGACCGTTTGGCCGAAGGCATCGCCACGATCACCGCCTCGGCCGCGCCGAACCCGGTGATCGTGCGCCTGTCCGACTTCAAGTCGAACGAATACGCCAATCTCATCGGCGGCGCGCGCTACGAGCCGCACGAAGAGAATCCGATGATCGGCTTCCGCGGCGCCTCGCGCTACATCGATGCGTCGTTCCGCGAGGCCTTCGCGCTGGAATGCCGCGCGGTGCGCAAAGTGCGCGAACTCATGGGCCTGACGAACTGTTGGGTGATGATCCCGTTCGTGCGCACGCTGGAAGAAGGCCGCAAGGTGGTCGAGGTGCTGCGCGAAAACGGCTTGGAGCAAGGCAAGGACGGCCTGAAGATCATCATGATGTGCGAAGTGCCGTCGAACGCGCTGCTGGCCGACGAGTTCCTCGACATCTTCGACGGTTTCTCCATCGGCTCGAACGACATGACCCAGCTCACGCTGGGCCTCGACCGCGACTCGGCGATCGTCGCCGACCTCTTCGACGAGCGGAACCCGGCGGTCAAGAAGATGCTGTCGATGGCGATCCAGGCCGCGAAACGCAAAGGCAAATACGTCGGCATCTGCGGCCAGGGTCCGAGCGATCATCCCGATCTCGCGCAGTGGCTGATGGAAGAAGGCATCGAGTCGGTGTCGTTGAACCCGGATACCGTGGTCGATACATGGTTGAAGTTGGCGAAAGCGAAGGCGGGCTGACCTGCTTTCTCGTGCGCGCGCCGCCGGTCCGCCGGTCAGCGGCGCCAACTCGACGAAACGACGGCGCGTAACGCGAACAGGTCGCGGATGCGCAGACGCCCTCGCCCTGTTTCCACGATTTGCTGTTTGACGAGGTCGCGCACCAGCCGCGCCACGACTTCGCGGCTGGTGCCCAAATGTCCGGCGATCTCCTCTTGCGTCGCCGCCAGCACTCCGTCCGCGTTCGCGTGCGCGAGGACGAACTGCGCCAGCCGTTGCCGATATTGACTGCCGTGCACGGTTTCCAATTCGGTCATCAGGCGATAGACCAATGTCGACAACGCCTGGACGGTGAGATCGCGGATGGACGTTTCGGTCTCGAACAACCGCCTATACACCGCTCCGGGAACGACCGCGGCCGACGTCGCGCGCTCGGCCTCCACCCAGGCGGGATACAACAGGTCGTTGAACAGGCAATTCAGCGCGATCACGCAGGTCTCGCCGGGCGCGATGAAATACAGCGTCGCTTCGGTCCCGTTGGGCGCGATGGTGAACACGCGCAAACGCCCCTCGAGTACGATGAAAGCGCCGGATACGGGTTGCCCCTTGTGCAGGACCGCAGTGGGCCGCGTCCATCGATGCGCGACCGTGCCTTGACCGAGCAAGGCCTTGCCGTCGGCGCTCAGCGCCCGGAAAGGGCCGAACCGCTGCAGTTCCTCGACCACCGGCTGCTCCGTTACCGTTGTGCGACGAAGATATCGTAAGGCCCGGCGGCGGCGACTTCCGTGATCGAGTCGAACGGCAAGCCCACTCGCGCGTGCGCGCGCTGGACCGCGTTGGCGTCGGGCGCCAGCGTCATGCAGAACGCGCGACCGACATCGAGATTGGTGTGGACGCGCATCAGCACCACGCCCTCGTCTTGGCAGGCTTTTTCGTAGGCGGCGAGGAAATCGCGGAATTGTTCGGCCGACAGCGCTGCGGGGAACGTCTCGCGCTCGCGGTCGTGGGTATCGATGAAAAATCGCATCGGGGTCATGTTTCGGCTCTCGGATTCGCCACCACCCGGTGGCCTGCGCACGTTAGGCCGTCGGGTATCGCGCTTCCGTAGCAAAAGTCACGCAAGCCGACATGACGGCCCGCGCGGCCGCGGCGCCGTGTCCCCTGCTGGACGGCATGGTGCCGAAAGACGCTCACCGCGATGCGTCCAGCGCGCTAGCGTTTCCGCCACCGTTTGCGAGAGCGACGCGATGCACGAAGTCTCCACGTTCCGCCTGTACGCGATGCGGGCGCTGTATCTGCTGATGTTCGTCGGGCAAGCGGTGGTCACCGGGCCGAGCATTCTCTTTCCCGAGCCCGGTCTCGATCTCAAAAGCAGCGTGGTTTGCAGTTTCCTTGGCGCGATCTCGCTGCTATCGCTGCTCGGCCTGCGCTACCCGTTGAAAATGCTGCCGCTGATGCTGTTCGAATTCGCGTGGAAGGCGATCTGGGTGTTCGGCTTTTGGCTGCGGCTGTGGTACGGCCAAGACACGACGCCGACCATCGACGAGACCTTCTTCGAAATCGCGATCGGCGTGGTGCTGGTGCCGCTCGTAGTGCCGTGGGGCTACGTGTGGCGGCACTACGTCAAGGCGCCGTCGGAGCGGTGGAAGTAAGCGGCGATCCATCGCTCGGAATCGTCGGCGATCTCGCGGCGCAGCAGAGACGAATCCGCTTCGCGCCCTGTCTTACGGGGCGGGCAGCGCTTTTTTGCCGGTCGCGGCTTGCTGTCGATACAGCGCTTCGATGCGTTCCGCGCCGTATTTCGCCTCCAAGCGTTTGACGATGAAATGCCCGCGCGCGACATCCTGATAGTAATCGACGAACATCGCGTTGAGCGCCGCGCCGCTGATCGCGCCGATCACCGGCACCGCCTGCGCCGCGAATTTTTCGGTCACCACCACGCCGAAGCGCGCGGCGATCTTCTCGATCGCCGACGCCAACCACTTCGCCGCTTGTTTCGAGGTCGCGGCCGGCCCCAGAACGCCGCCGTTCTTGGCCGCGACCTGCGCCAATTCTTTCGATAGATGGCGCATGGCGTCGGTGGTGAAGCTGCGCACCGCGTAATAACCCACGTCGCCGGCATCGTCGCGCGCGGTATTGCCGCCGAACGCGAAGACTTCCAGGCACGCCTGTTTCGTGGCGAAATCGCGCAGGTCGAAGCCTTCGCTGCGCGCCACGTCGGCGACCGAGCGCATCATCATCGCGGTGGTCACCGGCAATTCGACGAACAGACCGCCGAAACCGAACGCGCCGCCGACCGCGCCGGTGCCGGCGGCCGCGAGTTTGTGCAACCGCGTGGACGCCGGTTTCCCGGGTGCATTGTCCATCGTCCACAGCGCGGTTTCGGCCGCTTTCGACAACGCGGCTTCGACCGCGCGATGCACGCGCGAGGCGAGCGCGCGCGGTAAGCGCTTCATCAACCCCTCGACCGGCGAACCGACCAGATTCGCCATCCGCACGACGATCGACGGCGATTCCAGCAGCGTCACCGCGCGACGCAAATCGTCCAATTCGGCCGGGGACAGCGCGGCGACGGGCGAATCGCTCATGCGCCCTCGCCGCGCTGCGCGCGCGAATGAGGATCGCGGATACTCACTTCAGCGTCGCGCCGGTCTGCGACAACCACGGATGGATCTCGCATACCAAGCGTCCGGCGTTCACCGCCGGATCGTCGGCGCACATCGCTTCGGCCCCGGTGCGATCGGGCACATCGAGAATGAAAATGCCGCGCCAGTCGCCGTCGTCCATGAACGGGCCGGCGATCTGCAGTTGGCCTTTCTCGGCGTACGCCTGCATGTTGGCCATGTGCCCGGCCTGCAGGCGTTTCGCCTCTTCGGCCGGATGGTCGCGCTTCGGCCCGCGTTTGAGCATCACGAACCAGTACTGCTTCATCCCCGGCGGCAGCGCCGGGGTCGCGGCCTCAGCGGGCTCGGGTTTCGATTCGGACGGCGGCGAGGCGGCGGGTTCTCCCGCGGAAACGAGCTGCGCCTGGAGCGCGAACGCGGCCGCGACGACGAGGAATGCGCGATAGCGACGACGACGGTTCATCAGGCCTCCGTTTGGGGAATGGCGTCAGGGCGCGGAATCTTGCGGCGGCGCGAACGCCGCGATCTTGCTGCGGTAATAACGCAACTCGGCGATCGAATCGCGCACGTCGCTCAACGCGGTATGCGCCGATTCTTTATCGAAGCCGTCCAACACGCCCGGGGCCCAGCGTTTCGCCAGTTCTTTCAGCGTGCTGACGTCGAGGTTGCGATAGTGGAAGTATTTCTCCAGCTCCGGCATCAATCGATGCAAGAAGCGACGGTCCTGGCAGATCGAATTGCCGCACATCGGCGAGGCTTTCGGCCCCACCCACGCGCGCAAGAATTCCAAGGTGCGCTGCTCTGCGTCGCGCATCGAAACGCCCTCTTCGAGCACGCGCCGCCACAAGCCGGACTTGCCGTGCTGGTTGCGGTTCCAATCGTCCATGGCTTCGAGCGTCGCCAGATCGTGCGCGATGGCGAATTCGGGACCTTCGGCCAGCACGTTGAGCTGCGCGTCGGTGACGACGGTGGCGATCTCCAGAATCGAATCGCGATCGGTGTCCAACCCGGTCATTTCCAAGTCGATCCAAATCAAACGGCCTTCCGCGCCGCCGGTCGTGCGGTTCGCGCCGTTGCCGCCCGAGGGCGACGCATCGTGTTCGTTAGAAGCCATACGACTCGCAAGATGTCGAAAGTGGCTGCATCATAGCGCAGCCCTCGCCGCCCCTCGCCCGCGCCTCGCCGATGTCGATCGCCAGTCAACTCGATCACCACGCCGTTCTGGGCGCCATGCTGGCCCCGGCCTTGTTGATGGCCGCCACCGGCTCGCTGCTGGTGTCGGCGAATGCGCGGTTGGCGCGCGTGGTCGACCGACTACGGGCGCTGATCGTGGCCTGGGAACAGGATGCGCCCGATCGCGCCGAACGCGACACGCAAATCGCGCGGCATCGTCATCGCGCGGCCTTGGTGCTGCGCGCCTGTCGTCTGCTGTACGCCGCGCTGGCGTGTTTCGTCGGCACGAGCCTGGGGTTGGCGGCGGACGCGCTGCTGGGCTTTCGCCTGGATGCGATTCCCACCGTGCTCGCGGTGATCGGTATGGTCTGTCTGCTGCTGGCGAGCGTCGCGATGGGTCGCGAAGTCGGGCTGTCGGTGCGCAGCTTCGACGAAGAACTCGATCAAGAATTAGCGCGCAAACGCGGCTGAGCCGTGCGCGACGCGCTCGCCCGTAGAGCGGAGCGAAGCTCCGCTAAACATCTCAACCTCCAGCCTTTTCAGCGGAGCTATGCTCCGCTCTACATATTCCCCGGCTCATTCAGCGGAGCTACGCTCCGCTCTACGGGAAACTGGCTATAGCGGCGGTTTGCCGCGTTTGCGGCGGAAATAATTGGTGAGCATGAGGCCGGCTTCTTCGGCGAAGACACCGCCGACGACCTCCACGCGATGGTTATGCCGCGGATCGGCCAACAGATCGAACACGCTGCCGGCGGCACCGGTTTTCGGGTCGCTCGCGGCGAACACCACGCGAGCGATGCGCGCATGCACCACCGCCATCGCGCACATCGCGCAGGGTTCCAAGGTGACGTACAGCGTGCAGCCGACGAGGCGATGATTGCTCAGCGCACGGCCGGCTTCGCGCATCGCGACGATCTCGGCGTGCGCGCTCGGGTCGCGTTCGCCGATGTTGCGATTCCAGCCCTCTCCGAGCAAACGCCCGTCGGCGTCGACGATCACGGCGCCGACCGGAATTTCGTCGTCTTCACGTTCGGCGCGCTCGGCCAGCGTCAGCGCGTGACGCATCCAGAACAGATCGCGCTCCGAGGCTTGCGGCGCCGGAGCGGAATCGGCGAGCGGCGGTGGCGGATCGGGCTCGGACATGCGGCGCACATGATGCGCGGAGAACGCCGGGCTGTCACGGTCCGGGCGTCGACGCAAAGGCGGCAGCGCGGACACGACTAGACGCGCCCGGCCGCCTCCAGCGCGGCGTATTCGGCGTCGTCGAACAGCCGCGAGCGCACCAAAAAGCGCACGCCCTCGCCGTTCTCCAACGAAAACATGCCGCCGCGGCCTTCCACCACGTCGATGATGAGCTGCGTGTGTTTCCAGTATTCGAACTGCGGGCGGCTGATGTAGAACGCCGCGCCGCCGATCTCGCCCATGCGCACATCGCTGTCGCCGATCAGAAACTCGCCTTCGGGAAAGCACATCGGCGAAGAGCCGTCGCAACAGCCGCCGGATTGATGGAACAACACCGGCCCGTGACGGGCGCGCAATTTGTCGATCAACGCGAGCGCCGGCAGCGTGGCGATGACTTGCAGCGGAGTGTCGGGCATAGGAGTTTCCAGTCGCCGCCGAGCCGAAGCGCGGCGGCGACACGGTGCGCGAGGGTCAGAAGAACCCGAGCGCTTTCGGCGAGTAGCTCACCAGCAGATTCTTGGTCTGCTGATAGTGATCGAGCATCATCTTATGCGTTTCGCGGCCGATGCCGGACTGCTTGTATCCGCCGAACGCCGCATGCGCGGGATAGGCGTGATAGCAGTTGGTCCAGACGCGGCCGGCCTGGATCGCGCGGCCGAAGCGATACAGGCGGCTGGCGTCGCGGCTCCACACGCCCGCGCCCAGGCCGTACAGCGTGTCGTTGGCGATGTGCAGCGCTTCGGCTTCGTCTTTGAACGTGGTGACCGACACCACCGGCCCGAAGATTTCTTCCTGGAAAATTCGCATCTTGTTGTGGCCTTTGAACACCGTCGGCTTGACGTAATAGCCGCCGGCCAAATCGCCGCCCAGCGCATTTCGCTCGCCGCCGATCAGCACTTCGGCACCTTCCTGTCGGCCGATGTCGATATAGCTGAGGATCTTCTCCAATTGCTCGCCGGAGGCCTGCGCACCGATCATCGTGCTCGGGTCGAGCGGGTCGCCCTGCACGATCGCGGCCACGCGCGCGATCACGCGCTCCATGAATTTCTCGTAGATCGATTCCTGGATGAGCGCGCGCGACGGACAGGTGCAGACTTCGCCCTGGTTGAAGGCGAACAGCACGAAGCCTTCGACGGCTTTGTCGAGGAAATCGTCGTCTTCGGCCATCACGTCGGCGAAGAAGATGTTCGGCGACTTGCCGCCGAGCTCCAGCGTCACCGGGATCAGGTTCTGGCTGGCGTATTGCATGATCAAACGGCCGGTCGTGGTTTCGCCGGTGAACGCGATCTTGGCGATGCGCGAGCTGCTGGCCAGCGGCTTGCCCGCCTCCAGGCCGAAACCATTGACGACATTGAGCACGCCCGGCGGCAGCAAATCGCCGACGATTTCCATCAACACCAGAATGCTGGCCGGGGTTTGTTCGGCCGGTTTCAACACCACGCAGTTGCCCGCAGCCAGCGCCGGCGCGAGTTTCCACGCCGCCATCAACAGCGGGAAGTTCCACGGAATGATCTGACCGACCACGCCCAGCGGTTCGTGGAAGTGATAGGCGATGGTGTCGTGATCGATTTCGCCGACGGTGCCCTCCTGCACGCGCACCGCCGAGGCGAAATAGCGGAAATGATCGGCCATCAGCGGGATGTCGGCGTTGAGCGTCTCGCGGATCGGTTTGCCGTTGTCCCAGGTTTCGGCGTGGGCCAGCAATTCGAGATTCTGCTCGATGCGGTCGGCAACCTTGTTGAGGATGTTGGCGCGGTCGGCGGCGGAGGTCTTGCCCCAGGCGTCCTTCGCGGCATGCGCGGCGTCGAGCGCGGCTTCGATGTCGTCTTTGTTCGAGCGCGGAATGCGCGTGAACGCTTTACCGGTGATCGGCGTGATGTTCTCGAAGTACTCGCCGCTCTTCGGCGCGAGCCATTGGCCGCCGATGTAATTGCCGTACTGGGCTTTGAAAATACGGGACGGGTCGTGCAGCGGCGGCTTCACTTGTGCGTTCATGGTGCTCTCCTGGGATGGGTGCGCTCTTTACCGCAAACCCGATGCCAACCACGCGATGCTGCGACGCCGCATCGACAAAACAACCGCCGAACAATCGCTTAGCCTGTCGCATGCTGCGACGCACCAATTTCGATGCTTGCGCAGCCTCGTCGACTGTGTTGTTTATGGGAACACTTGTCGCCGCGACTGTCGCAAGATGCGACACAGGAGCCGCCATGTCTCGCTTGCGCCCCAGTTCGGAACTCGCCCAGGCCCGCCGCGCCTTTTTCGAGCGCGGCAGCATGCCGGCGACGGACCTGCCGCAGACGATCCTGCGTTCTTGGCAGCGCTGCCGCCGCTTAGGCATGCCCGAAGAACGCACGCCGGCGATCGAGCCGGTACCCGAAGCGCGCCTGCGCGAAATGCGCGGCCGTCACGAGCGCCTGTGGCGCTTGGCGCGCGCGGAGTTAGAGGCGTTGGCCGCCGACGCCGACGCCAGCGGCAGCATCGTGGTGCTCACCGACGACACCGGCTGGATTCTCGACGCCGCCGGTCATCCGCGTTTTCTCGACAAAGCCGGCCGCGTCGCGCTGCGCCCAGGCACCTGCTGGAACGAAACCGAAGTCGGCACGAACGCGATCGGCACGGCCATCGTCGAGCGGCGCGCGGTGGAAGTGCGCGGCAGCGAGCACTATCGCGCGCCGCACGGCATCCTGACCTGCACCGCGACGCCCATTCACGACCCCTACGGCCGCTTGATCGGCGTGCTCGATATCAGCGGCGATTCGCGCGCCGAGCATCTGCATGCGCTGGGCTTGGTGCGGATGGCGGTCGCGAACATCGAACATCGCTACTTCGACGACGGCATCGACGGCTGCGAACTGCTGCGCCTGCATCGCGACCCCGCCCTGCTCGGCTCTTCGCGCGAAGGTCTGCTCGCATTCCGCAACGGCAAATTGGTGGCCGCGAATCAGGCAGGTTTAGCGCTCGCCGGTTTGGAGCGCGACGATCTCGGGCGCGCCGGTTACGACATGCTGTTCGACGATGCGCTCTCGCGCCTGCGCAGCGAAGGCGCGCTGCGCGACCGCTGCGGCCGCGTGCTGTACGGCCGCGTCGACGGCGACGCGGCGCGCGCGATCGTAGCGCCCGCTCGGAACGCCACCACCGCCACCGCCGATGCGACGCGCACGCGCGAGACCGCGACGCCGCGACGCTCGCAGGACGCGCCGCTATTCGATGCGGCGGCTTCGGTAGCGTTAGAACGCGCGCGCCGCGTGCTCGATGCCGATCTGCCGGTGCTGATCCACGGCGAAACCGGTACCGGCAAGGAAGTGTTCGCGCGCGCGCTGCATGCGCGCTGCGTGCGCGCCGGCAAACCCTTCGTCGCGGTGAACTGCGCGGCGCTTCCGGAAGGCCTGATCGAAGCGGAATTGTTCGGCTACGAGGAAGGCGCGTTCACCGGCGCGCGGCGTCAAGGCAGCCCGGGCCTATTGCGGCAAGCGCAGGGCGGCGTGCTGTTTCTCGACGAAATCGGCGATATGCCGCTCGCGCTGCAGCCGCGTCTGCTGCGCGTGCTGCAGGAACGCGAACTCTCGCCGCTGGGCGGCGGCAAGCCGGTCAAACTCGATTTCGCCCTGGTCTGCGCCACGCATTGCGACCTCGATGCCGCGGTGGAAGTAGGCCGCTTCCGCGCCGATCTCTTCTACCGGATCGCGCATCATCGCGTTCGTTTGACGCCGCTGCGCGAAGCCACCGATCGTATCGAGATCGTGATGCGCTTATGGTGCGACATGGCCGGCGCGCGCACGCTGGCGCCCGAGGCCGCATCCGCGCTCGCTGCGCATCGCTGGCCCGGCAATTGGCGGCAATTGGTCGCGTGTCTGCGTACGCTGATCGCCCTGAGCGACGACGGCGCTCGCATCGGCATCGACGACGTGCCCGACGACGTCAAACCGGAGACGCGCGATCTCGCCGCGCCTTCGCTGCTGTCGGGCGGCGTCGCGCCGCTGGACACTTTGGAAGAAGCGGCGATGCGCGACGCCCTCGCCGCTTGCGACGGCAACGTCGCCCGCGCGGCGCGACTGCTCGGCGTGAATCGCAGCACCTTGTATCGCCGAATCGGAAAGCCCGAGCGCACGCATTGACGGTCGCGCCGTGAGCGACCGCACGGAATGCCGTTAGGCCGCGTCAACGCTCACTCCCACTCGATCGTGGCCGGCGGTTTGCCGCTGATGTCGTAGACCACGCGCGAGATGCCGCGCAGTTCGTTGATGATGCGGCGCGAGACTTCGTCGAGGAAATCGTAGGGCAGGTGCGCCCAGTGCGCGGTCATGAAGTCGATGGTTTCGACGGCGCGCAGCGCGATGACCCACTCGTAGGCGCGCGCGTCGCCGACCACGCCGACCGATTTCACCGGCAAGAACACCGCGAACGCCTGCGAGGTTTTGTCGTACCAGCCCCACTTGCGCAGTTCGTCGATGAAAATCGCATCGGCCTGCGCGAGCAGTTCGGCGTATTCGGGTTTCACCTCGCCGAGGATGCGCACGCCGAGGCCGGGGCCCGGGAACGGGTGGCGATACACCATCTCGCGCGGCAGGCCGAGTTCGACGCCGAGGCGACGCACTTCGTCCTTGAACAGCTCACGCAGCGGTTCGACGAGGCCGAGTTTCATGTGTTCGGGCAGGCCGCCGACGTTGTGGTGACTCTTGATGACGTGCGCCTTGCCGGTCTTGCTGCCAGCGGATTCGATCACGTCCGGGTAAATCGTGCCCTGCGCCAGCCAGCGCGCATTCTTCAGTTTGTTCGATTCTTCCTCGAAGATTTCGATGAAGAGATTGCCGATGATCTTGCGCTTGGCTTCCGGATCGGACACGCCTTCGAGCGCCTTGAAGTAACGACCGGCGGCGTTCACCCGCACGACCTTCACACCCATATGCTCGGCGAACATCCCCATCACCTGGTCGCCTTCTTTCCAGCGCAGCAGGCCGGTATCGACGAAGACGCAAGTCAATTGGTCGCCGATCGCGCGGTGCAACAGCGCGGCGACGACGGAGGAATCGACGCCGCCCGACAGGCCGAGGATCACCTCGTCGCTGCCGACCTGGGCGCGCACGCGCGCGATCTGGTCGTCGATGATGTTCGCGGCCGTCCACAGCGCGCGGCAGCCGCAGATATCCAGCACGAAGCGGCGGAGCATCGTCTCGCCCTGCGTCGTGTGCGTGACCTCAGGATGGAACTGCACGCCGTACCAGCGGCGCGCCTCGTCGGCCATCGCGATGATCGGCACGCTGTCGGTGCGGCCGGTCACGCTGAAACCTTCGGGAATCTTGGTGACGCGATCGCCGTGACTCATCCACACATCGAGCCCCGCGCGACCCGGATGATCGGTCAACGCGCCGAGCAGTTTGTCGTTGCCGAGCACTTCGACTTCGGCATAACCGAATTCGCGGTGATGCCCGCCCTCGACGAGGCCGCCGAGCTGCATCGCCATCGTCTGCATGCCGTAGCAGATGCCGAGAATCGGCAGACCGCTGTCGTACACCTGCTGCGGCGCGCGCGGCGAACCCGCTTCCGTCGTCGATTCCGGCCCGCCCGAGAGGATGATGCCCTTCGGGTCGAACTTCGCGATGTCGGCCGGATCGTGATCCCAAGCCCAGATTTCGCAATACACGCCGATCTCGCGGATGCGACGCGCGATCAACTGCGTGTACTGCGCGCCGAAGTCGAGGATGAGGATTTTATCGGTGTGGATGTCGGTCATAAAATATTCGACTCAGGCGAAAGCAAAACGCTACGAATGGCTTCGGAGAAGCTCACGAGATCAGCATAATTAAGGCGAAGTTGATCCCGAAGTGCACGCGAAATTTCAAGTTGAACGCCAGAGCCAGAATTGCCCTTGTTGCAGATATTGAGGGGATCTCTGCCTTGCAGATGCGGCTCGCTGCGACGACCTGCCGCACAACCAAACGCAGTAAGAGATTCAATAATCTTATTGCCGAGCATTTGATCAAGGCCACCGACATTCACAAACATTTCATCACCAGACTGACCATGGATTGTTACCACAGTGTCTGCGTCGCTTATAACCTTCAGCGCTATGGGTTCATCAAATCGAGTGCTTGTGATATGGAGGTCAGAATTTGCACTGCTTTTGCACCCTTCAAACAGATAGAACGTCAATTCTCGACCAGCAATCTCACGACAAATCTCCGAAGTTCCGGGCTCGATTTTTCCTGCATGAGGCGCAACGATAGCCACTGCAGATCTGCGAAATTCGCATGAAATCTGATACGCATCCGAACTTTCAGAGGTCGTTAACTGCTCAAAGCTCGAATATTTATCAGGCACGATCAGCCCATCCTGTAATTCGGCGGTTCCTTCGTAATCTGCACATCATGCACATGACTCTCGCGCTGCCCGGCCCCCGTGACCTTCACGAACGACGGTTTCTTGCGCATCTCGTCGATGGTCGCGCAGCCCACATAGCCCATCGTGGCGCGTAAGCCGCCGGCGAGTTGGTGCACGACGTTCGCGAGCGGACCACGGTACGGGACGCGGCCTTCGATGCCTTCGGGCACCAATTTGTCGGCGTCGCTGGCGTCCTGGAAATAGCGGTCTTTCGAGCCTTTTTCCATCGCGCCCAGCGAGCCCATGCCGCGATAGCTCTTGTAGCTGCGGCCCTGGAAGAGTTCGGTTTCGCCCGGCGCTTCCTCCGTGCCGGCGAACAGGCCGCCGATCATGATCGACGAGGCGCCGGCCACGATCGCTTTGCCGATATCGCCCGAGTAACGAATGCCGCCATCGGCGATCAGCGGGATACGGTCCTGCAGCGCTTCGGCCACCATCGACACCGCCGTGATCTGCGGCACGCCGACGCCGGCGACTATCCGCGTGGTGCAGATCGAACCAGGACCGACGCCGACCTTCACCGCGTCGGCGCCCGCGTCTTCCAGCGCGCGCGCGGCGTCGCCGGTCACGATATTGCCGCCGATCACCTGCAAGTTCGGATAACGCTTTTTCGCCCACGCCACGCGATCGATCACGCCCTGCGAATGGCCGTGCGCGGTATCGACGATGATCACGTCCACGCCCGCGTCCACCAGCGCTTCGATGCGCTGTTCGGTGTCGCCGCCCACGCCCACCGCCGCGCCGACCAACAGACGCTCGCTGGCGTCGTAGGCGGCGTTGGGGTTGTCGCGCTTTTTCTGGATGTCCTTCACGGTGATCAGGCCGCGCAGCTCGAAGCCGTCGTTGACCACCAGCACTTTTTCGATGCGGTGCTTGTGCAGCAGCTCCAGCACTTCCTCGTCGCTGGCGCCCTCTTTCACCGTGACCAGTTTGTCCTTCTTGGTCATGATGTGGCGCACCGGATCGTCCAGCTTCTTTTCGAAGCGCATATCGCGGCCGGTGACGATGCCGACCAACTGCCCGCCGTCCACCACCGGCACGCCGGAGATATTGCGGGCGCGGGTGAGTTTGAGCACTTCGCCGATGGTGGTGTGCGGCCCGACGGTGAAGGGCTCCTTGATGACGCCGGCCTCGAAGGTTTTGACCTTCGCCACTTCGGCCGCCTGTTGCGCGAACGACAGATTCTTGTGGACGATGCCGATGCCGCCGAGCTGCGCCATCGCGATGGCGAGACGGGCTTCGGTGACGGTGTCCATCGCCGCCGAGACGATCGGCAGGTTGAGGCGCAGGCCGCGAGTCAGTCGGGTCGAGAGAGAGACGTCCTTCGGCAGGACGTTCGAATGCGCGGGGACGAGCGAAACGTCGTCGTACGTCAAAGCTTCAGCCTGGATGCGGAGCATGGCCGGTCCGGTGGGGATGAAGCGCGACATTGTAACCCGCTCCGGCTTCGACGAGCCATCGGCGGCGGGTGCGCCGAGAAGGTCATGCGATGTGGGAGGCCCGGAAGGGCCGATAATTCAGACGACTCTTTCGGGCCTTCTGGCCCTCCCCCCAGCCTTTCGGGCCTTCCGGCCTTACCCACAACGGGGGATCACACGACCTGCGTCGCTTCGGCGGCTTCGAGGGTGTTCTGCATGAGGGTGGCGACGGTCATCGGGCCGACGCCGCCCGGGACCGGGGTGATCCAACTGGCGCGTTCGGCGGCTGCGTGGAAGTCCACGTCGCCCACCAGTCGGCCGTCGTCCAGGCGGTTGATCCCGACATCGATCACCACCGCGCCTGGTTTCACCCAATCGCCCGGGATCATGCCCGGCTTGCCCACGGCCACCACCAGAATGTCCGCCTCGCCGACATGCCGTCGCAGCACCTCGGCCGGGGTGAATTTGTGGCAACTGGTCACGGTGCAGCCGGCGATCAGCAGTTCCAGCGCCATCGGCCGGCCGACGTGATTGCTGACGCCGACGATAGTGGCGTTCTGGCCGCGCACCGGGCGATCGGTGTACGCCAGCAGCGTGGTGATGCCGCGCGGCGTACACGGCCGCAGGCCGAACTGCCGCAGCACCAGATGCCCGACGTTTTCCGGGTGGAACCCGTCCACGTCCTTGCGCGGGTCGATGCGATGGATCAGCCGGGTCGCATCCGGGATCCCCGGCAGCGGCAATTGCACCAGGATGCCGTGCACCGCGGGGTCGGCGTTCAAACGGTCGATCAGGGCCAGCAGCTCGGCTTCAGTGGTGCCGGCGGGCAAGTCGTAGTCGAGCGCGCGGATGCCGACTTTCTCGGCCGCACGGCGCTTATTGCGCACGTAAGACTGCGAGGCCGGGTCGCTGCCGACCAACACCACCGCCAGCCCGGGCCGCCCGCGGCCGCTCGCCACGCGGGCATCGACCTGCGCCTTGAGGTCGTCCAGCAGGCGATCGGCGATACGTTTGCCGTCGAGGATCTTGGCGGTCATGCGACATACGGCGGTCGTGAGGGCCGCGTATTATCGCCGAAGCCCGCACCTTCCGCCCCCTTCGGAATCCTCGACGTCCCATGCGCCCTCCTCTGTCCGTATCGGCCACGGCGGCCGGCTTGAGCAAGTCGCGACGCTGGTTCTTCGGATTGATGGCCCTTGAATTCGCGCTGTTCGTCGCCGTCGGCCTGATCTGGTTGTTCTTTCTCTACCCGCGCGTGCACGTGTGGTGGCTGTTGCTGCCCCTACTTCCGGCGCACTTCGCGTTCGCGCGCCTCGCGAAGCGCAAGGTCGTCTGCCCGAACTGCGAGGTCTCGTTGATCGATCACGACGGTGTCGCCATCTTCGCCAAAGCCTGCGACCATTGCGGCCACCGTTTTCGCTGAAAGGCCCGCCGTGGACCCGCAGACCGTCGTCGAACTCGAAGCCGCCGCCTTCCGTCGCCTGCGTAATCATCTGATGCGCAAACGCCCCGATGTGCAGAACATCGATTTGATGATCCTCGCCGGCTTCTGCCGCAACTGCCTCGCCGACTGGTATCGCGACGCCGCCGCCGAACGCGGGATCGAGATGAGCAAAGACGCCGCCCGCGAAACCGTCTACGGCATGCCGTTCGCCGAATGGAAAGCGGCGCATCAGAAGGACGCCACGCCGGAACAATTGGCGGCCTTCGAGGCGGCGCAACAGCGCAACGCGCATGCGTAACGTCCTCGTTGTCCTCAGCGCGATCGCGCTGCTCGTCTACGGCGGCATCTGCTGGTTCCTGCACGCCAAGCAGCGGGACATGCTCTATTTCGGCTGGACGACGACCGTCGATGCGGCGGCGACGGATTTCGTCGTGAAACGCCCGGACGCCACGCTGCGCGGTTGGGCGCTGAACCCGAACGGGTCCGACCCGATCCTATATTTCGGCGGCAACGCCGAACGCGTCGAATACAACCGCGAAGCGTTCGCGCGGTTGTTCCCGAACCGCAGTGTCTATTTGCTGGCGTATCGTGGCTACGGCGCCAGCGACGGCGCGCCGAGCCAGGCCGCCCTGGTACCGGATGCGCTCGCGTTCTTCGACGAGGTGCAGCGGCGGCATCCGGGCCAGAAGATCGCGGTGATCGGCCGCAGCCTGGGCAGCGGCATCGCCAGCCAAGTCGCGGCGCAACGGCCGGTCGAACGTTTGGCCTTGGTGACGCCGTTCGACAGCATGGTCGCGACCGCGCAGTCGCATTACCCGTTCTTTCCCGTCGGTTGGTTACTCAACGAACGCTACGAATCCGACCGAGCGCTCAAAGCCTACGACCGACCGATCCTGATCGTGCACGGCGGCCGCGACGACGTGGTGCCGGAAGCGAATACGCTCGCTTTGATTCGGGGCTTGCCGAAACCGCCGACGGTGGTGCGCATCGCGAACGCCGACCATAACGATATCTCCGAGTATCCGGAATTCGTTTCGGCGCTATCGCAATTTCTCTCGCGCTGAGCGCGCGCGTCGCTGCGGATCGCGTCAGCGTACGCGATCCCGATTCAATTTCAGCAGCGCCACCCAATCCTGCCGATTCATGTTCTCGGTCGACTCGTCGCGCGGGTCGAAAGCGCGTCCGGCAACGCCTTCGCGCCTCATCGGCAAAGAAAGCCGCCCCTGCGCGTTGAGATTCAGCTTGCGCATGGTCACGCCCTGCATCACGTTGCCGCCGATCGCGTAGAGCTTGCTGTCGCGGTCGAGATTCGCCGCCACCACGATGTCGCAATGCGCATCGAGCTTAACGCCGGCACCGCGCCCGTACTCCGCGAACGCCGTATGCCCGAAGATGCGGTCTTTCTCGCGCGCGTAGCAGATCAAATCGCCCACTTCGGGCGTTTCCTTCGCCGGATCGGTCAAGCGATACGGCGAAGTCTCCGGATTCCGCGCCGCATCGCGCATGTAGTAGAAATGCGACGAGGTCACGACGAAATCGTCGATGGCGGCGCGCTTCATCGCGTAAGACACGAACACCGCCGACCACGGCACATCGATCAAGAATGCGCGACAAGCCGATCTTTGGCCCCAGTCCTGCGTCTGCGCGGCGCAGTCGGAAGCGCCGTTGCGGCCTTTGTCGCCCTTCTCCGCGATGCGCGTGCGTTCCCAGTCCGCGTTATCGTCGAGCAGGCCGGATTCGCGCCAGTACCACAGCACGCGGCGCCATGCGGGCGTCGTTTCGTCGGCCAGAAGATCGCGTTCGGCTTCCATCGGGCCGAGCCGCACGATGCGGCCCTGCGTGTTGATGAAGGGCTTGCGCCAGAGGGCGTGCTCTTCGCAGGCGGCTTTCGCGATGCGCGTGCCGGCGGGATTCTTTTCCATCTCGTCGACGGAAAAAACGCAGAGTTCCTTGGCGGACGCATCGGCGGCGCCGACGCTGCAGATCAGCGCGATCGCCACCGAAACGATGCGAAGCGGCGACATGCGGTGCTCTCCTGAAAATGCGCGGCGATCGTTTCGTTCAGCGCGAGCGATCGGCGCAGAACGCGGCGTAGTCGATATAGCCGGGAAACGCGCGTCCCGGTGCGCACACTGCGCATTCGGGATCGGCGGCCAAACGCGTTTCGCGGAAGCGCATCGACAGCGCGTCGAACTGCAGCAAACGCCCGCCCAGCGATTGACCGATGTCCAGAATCAGTTTGATCGCTTCGGTCGCTTGAATCAGCCCGATGACGCCGGGCAACACGCCGAGCACGCCGGCTTCCGCGCAATTCGGCGCGTTCTCGGGCGACGGCGGTTCGGGAAACAGACAGCGATAGCACGGCGCCGCGCCACGATGACGACCGGCGTCGAAGACACTGGCCTGCCCTTCGAACCGATGCACCGCGCCGTACACCAGCGGTTTTCCGAGTTTCACGCAGGCATCGTTGAGCAGATAGCGCGCTGCGAAATTATCGGCGCCGTCGACGACGACATCGACGCCGTCGAGCAACCGTTCGACGTTCTCGGCGACGACGCGCTCGCGGATCGCTTCGATCGCCGTGCGCGGATTCAAGGCCTTGAGCGCGGCGGCCGCGGAGTCGACTTTCGGCGTTCCGATGCGCGCATCCGTATGCAGGATTTGCCGCTGCAGATTGCTGCGATCCACTGCGTCGTCGTCGGCGATGCGCAGATGGCCGACGCCCGCGGCGGCGAGATAGTACGCGACCGGCGAACCCAAACCGCCCGCACCGACCAACAACACTCGCGCCGCTTCGAGCCGTTTCTGGCCCGCGACGCCGACCTGCGGCAGCCGCAGATGCCGCGAGTAGCGTTCGGCGAAATCGGCGTCGATGCTTTCGTCGGGCAAAACGGTAGGCAAACCCTCCGCGACCCAGCGCGAAGTGCCGCCCGCGACCGACGCGACGTGGGTATAGCCCTGTTCGGCGAGCATCTGCGCCGCGCGCAGCGAGCGCATGCCGCTTTGGCAGATCAGCAGAATTTCGGCGGCGCGGTCGGGAAGATGCGTCTCGGGCGCGTACACCAGCTCGCCCATGGCGACGCCACGCGCGCCTTCGGCCATGCCGGTCGCGCGTTCGTGGGCTTCGCGTACGTCGACAAGGGTAGCTCCGCAGCGCTGGCGGTCGTGGGCTGCTGCGGGAGGCAGTTCGGTGTAAGCCATATCGACGATTCTAGCGCTTGCACTTCAACGTTCCGGCGATTCCCACCCAAACGCCGCAATCGCCGGTGCGCCGACCATTCGCTGTAAGACCATCGCAAGATGCGATCGGCCCGAATAGTTTGGGACGTCCCGAAACTCGATCATTCCCGCAAATGAGGGCAGATTCGCGCTCCCATAATGCCTTCAAATCGCGTCTAGCGCGCCAGTCGTAACCGACCTCTTCTTTCAGATACAGCCGCAGCCAAATACGGCCTTTCGGAAGGTTCTGCCGTTCGACGGAATACTTCAGAGATTCGATATCGCCATCGTACGCGACTCCAATAGTAGCCTCTTGTGCATGCGCAGGAGATTCGAAGCAAGCGAGCGCGACGGACAGCGACAAAACATTGATGCAATGACGATTCATGGCCTTCTTACTTTCGATCTTTCAATACGTCAAGACATCGACCACCGCACCCCCATCCAACGCGATCTCGCCTTCGCCCAGCACGATCAACGCGTCCGAATCCGCCGCCGCGCGCATGCGATGCGAGCCGTCGGCGGGATTGGGTTCGACCCACAGTTGCCCGCCTTCGTCGCATTCCAGCCGGCCGCGCAGGAATTCCAGGCGTTCGTGGCGTTTGCGCCATGCGCTGCGCAAACGCGCGCGCAAACGCGGTCGCGGTTCGCTGCGTCCCTGCAAGCCATCGAGCAAGGCGCGGCCGAGCGTGAGATACGTCGCCAATACCGAGACGGGATTGCCCGGCAGACACAGAAACAAGGCCTCGCCCAGCGGTTTGCGGCTACCGCTCGGGTATTCGCCCTGCATCAACGCGTTCTCGGGCGTTTCGGGCGCGGATTCGGCGAACAGCACCGGCATGCCGGGCTTCATCCGCACTTTCCAGAAATGCACGTGGCCTTCGCGCTGCAGCAGCGCGGGCAGATGGTCCTTCTCGCCTGCGGACACGCCGCCGCAGGTGACGACGACATCGAAGGCATGCCCGGCGTGGCGCAGCGCGGACAGCATCGCATCGAGATCGTCGGGCAACCGCGGCCACGCCACGGGCTCGAAGCCGTCGGCGCGCAGCAGGCCCATCAACAGCGAACGATTGCTGTCGTACAGCTCGCCAGGCCGGAGCGGCAAGCCGGGTTCGATCAACTCGTCGCCAGTGGTGAACACCGCCACGGTCGGGCGACGCACCACCTCCAGGCGATCGATGCCCTGCCCCGCGGCCAACGCGATCCGCGAGGGCGTCAACGTCTGTCCGGCCGATAGCAGCGCATCGCCGACGCGCACATCCTCGCCCGCGCGACGCACGTGCTGGCCGAGCATCGGCGTCGACAGCGCGTGCACGCGCTCCCCGTCGATGCGCGCGTTTTCTTTGATCAGCACGGTATCGGCGCCCGCCGGCAGCGGTGCGCCGGTGGTGATGCGCACAGACTCGCCGGGGCCGATACGCCAATCGAGAGCACGGCCGGCGAATTGCTCGCCGATCAGGCGCAGCCCCTGAGCATCGGCGAGGTCGGCATGCCGCAGCGCGAAGCCGTCCATCGCCGAGTTGTCGAAGCCCGGTTGATCGATGGTCGCGACCAAATCGCTCGCGAGCGCGCGGCCGTGCGCATTCGCCAGCGCGACGCGTTCGGCGGGCAATCGCCGCGCAGCCGCGACCTCGGCGACAATGCGGCGCGCGTCGTCGAACGCGATGCGGGTGGGAAAAGTCATGACGATGGCGGTTCCGGAAGCGCGATGCCGTCGGCGCGTAGATCCTCCGGCGTGTTGAGATTACCGAAGCGGACGCCGGAGAACACCACCGACGGCAGATCGAGCCGTTGCGCGAGCCGATGCGCCGCCCGCTCGTTCGCGGCGAACGCGTCGGCGCAGGCCAGACGCAGCGCATCGCAGCGCCACAGCGCCACCAACGGCTGCGGGCCGTCCTCGTCGTGCGCGAACGCGCCGTGTGCGCCGCGCTGCGAGCGCAGCGTGCGCAGCAAACAATCGTTCGCGCCGACTAAGTCCACCGGCAGCGTGAACAACCAGGGCGTCGCGCAGACGGCAGCCAGCGCATCGAGGCCGCTTAGCGGACCTTGATCGGGAATGCGATCGGGCACTGCGGTCAAACCCGCCTCGGCGTAGCGCTCGAGATCGCGATTCGCCGACACCAGCACCGGCCCGTGTTCGCCCGACCATCGCTTCGCCCAGCGCAAGACCTGCGGTACGCCCTCGCGCGCGAGCCAGGCTTTATCCGCACCGCCGAGCCGCGATCCGCGGCCGCCTGCGAGCAAGCCGAGGGTGATGTCGCTTGGAACGATGTCGGAAGGCGCGATGCGCACGAACGGTGTCGGCAGTCTGCGTGACGGCGAGCCGGGGCCCGCCCTACTTGTTGCGTTTGATATGCCGGATCATCCGCTGCCGCTTCTTGAGCTGGCCTTCGGTCAGCACGTTTTTCTTGTCCTTGTAGGGGTTCTCGCCTTCCTTGAACACGAAGCGCACCGGCGTGCCGATCAATTTGAAGCGCTTGCGGAAGAAATTCTCGAGATAGCGCTTGTAGCTGTCCGGCAGCGAGCGCAAACGCGAGCCGTGCACCACGAAGGTCGGCGGGTTTTCGCCGCCCGGATGCGCGAAACGCATCTTCGCCAGGTGCCCGCGAATCGACGGCGGCGGGTTGGCGTCGTAGGCGATTTCCAGGGCGCGCGTGACTTCGGACGTACCCAGGCGCATCGTCGCCGACGCGTGCGCGCGGTGGATCGCGCCGAACAATTCGCGCAGGCCGGAGCCGTGCTTGGCGCTGATATGCACCGCCTCGGCCCAATTGACGAACGACAGTTTGCGCGACAGCAGGCCGTCGGTCTGTTCGCGTTGGTATTGCGACAGGCCGTCCCATTTGTTCACCGCGACGACCAGCGCGCGACCGGCGTCGAGCACCGCGCCGAGCACGCTGGCGTCCTGTTCGGTCACGCCTTCGCTGGCGTCGAGCATGATCACCGCCACTTGGCATTGCTCGATGGCCTGCAGCGTTTTCACGATCGAGAATTTCTCGACCGCCTCTTCGACCTTCGATTTGCGACGAATGCCGGCGGTGTCGATCAGGCGATATTTCTTGCCGTCGCGTTCCAAATCCACCGCGATCGAATCGCGCGTGGTGCCGGGCACTTCGGAGGCGATCATGCGCTCTTCGCCCAGAATCCGATTCACCAGGGTCGACTTGCCCACGTTCGGGCGGCCGACGAAGGCGATGCGCATGCGGTCCGGGTCGTCGTCGAGCACTTCGGCATCGCCGTCGGCCGGCAAACGCGCATAGGTCTCGTCCAGCAATCGATCCAAGCCCTGGCGATGCGCGGAGGAAATCGCGATCGCGTCGGCGATGCCGTAACGCGCGAATTCGGCGAGCGCGGCGCGGCTGTCGATGCCGTCGGTTTTGTTCACGACCAGCAGCGTCGGCCGGTCGGCCTTCCGCAGCCAGCGCAGGATGTCGTCGTCGAGCGAGGACGCGCCTTCGCGGCCATCGACGATGAACAGCACCAGATCCGCTTCTTCCGCGGCGGCGCGCGATTGCCGCGCGGTGGCCCCGGCCAAACCTTCTTCTTCGCCCGCGATGCCGCCGGTGTCGACGATCACGAACGGCCGCGCCTCGTCGAGGCGGCAGACGCCGTAGTTGCGGTCGCGGGTCACGCCCGGCTCGTCGTGGACGAGCGCGTCGCGGGTGCGGGTCAACGCATTGAAGAGCGTCGATTTACCGACATTGGGGCGGCCGACGAGGGCGACGAGAGGCAACATGAGACGAGAGGCGTTCTGGCGAAAGAGTGAAGGCGGACAGCGGTGAGAGGGTGCGGAGCGGGTATCGGGACAGAAACGGGAGCACGCCGCTCGCTCTGGTGATGTTCGGAAAACGCGCGACCCCGGGCAGACGAGACTACCCGGGGCCGCGACGAGTTGCCAATGCGAGGTTTACTGCAGCTTGTAAGCGCTCAAACCGCCGTCGGCGGTCTGCACCACCAGCACGCCGTCGACCACGACCGGCGCGGCGCGGATCGGATCGCGCGCGACGCGCTGACGCGCCGCGAAGTCGCCGTTGTCCAAACGCAGCCAATGCAGATAGCCCTCGGCGTCGCCGACCACGGCGAATTCGCCCTGCACCGCCGCGCCGGAGACGCCGCGACGGGTCAAACCGGTTTGCTGCCACAGCGCGGAACCGCCGTTCTTGTCCAGCGCCCAGACCACGCCGCTGGGGTCGGCGACGACCACGCTGTTCGGCGCCAAGCCCGGTCGGCCGCCGCCGCCGTGATCCTGCGCCCACAGCGGACGGCCACTGGGCGCGTCGATGGCCATCGTTTGTTTCTTGAAACTGGTGGCGAACAAGGTGGCGCCGTCGAGCACGGGCGAGCCGTCGACGTCGGCGATCCGATCCAGTTCGGTGCGGCCGTCGGGCTGGCCCACGGCCTGCTCCCACAGCGGGCGGCCGTCGCTCAGCGACAACGCGACGACGCTGCCGTCGTCGTTGCCGACGAACACGAAGCCCGGGCCGAGAATCGGCGCATCGTTGCCGCGCAGCGTGAGCGCCGGCAATTCGTGATTCCAGAACCAGCGACGCTCGCCGTTCGCGATGTCGAACGCGGTGACGCGACCGTCGTTGGAGCGGACGAACACCATGCCCTGACCGATCGTCGGCGCGGCGATCACTTCGCCGGTCACTTTCGCGGTCCATTTCTCCGCGCCGGAGGCGGCGTCGAGCGCGACGATCTCGCCCTCCAAACCGCCGACCACAACCAGGCCATCGCCCGCGCCCGGGCCGCCGGTCAGCACGGACTTGCTCTTGTACTGCCATGCCACCGCGCCGGTTTGCAGGTCGAGCGCGCGCACGCCGCCTTCGCCCGCGGCCGCGTACACGCGACCGTCCGCGATGACCGGCGCCTGCGCCACGCCCAACTCCGGATCGGCGTCGCCGGCCTTGGTCGACCACAGGCGCGACACGGTCGCGGACGGCGCGAAATCGTTGAGCGCCATCGGCGCGCTCGCGGCTTTCTCTTCCTTAGAGCCGGTGCTGAACCAGCCTTTGACCGTGCTGCAACCGCTCACGCCCGCCAGGGCGGCGGCGAGCAGGCAGACGCGCAAGACGGGCGCGGAAGCGCGCAGACGCGGCATCGCGGGGACCGAGGCGAAAACGGAACGGGTGCGGGAAGAATTCATCGTGCTGCGTGCGCTCTGCGGAAAACGGGGGCGAAACGTGGATGGCGTCGAGGATCGGAACGGCGATGTCGAGACGAGCCAGAGGCCGAATCGCAATGCGCGTGAGCCGGGTCCCCGACGTTACGGAGAAGATCAGGAGGCGCTTTCGCTCTTCGGCGCCTTACCGCCGGCTTGACCGAGCTTGAGTTCGAGCAACCGGCGCTGCGGCGCCGCCACGTCCAGCTTGCTCAGCGCCTTGCCGTAAGCCTCGCGGGCTTGATCGAGCTTGCCTTGCGCGAACAAGGCATCGCCGCGGACTTCGATACCGGCCGCGTCCTCGGCGTCGGCCAGGGATTTCAGGGCTTCATCGTGCTTGCCGGCGTCGATCAACAGACGCGCCAAACGCTGCTTCACGACCGGGGCCAGGACGCTGTCGTCGGTCTTCGCTGCGCGGAGCGTGGCGATCGCGTCGTCGCGCTTACCCGCTTCGACTTGGGTCTTGGCCAAATCCAACGCGGCGAGCGCGGCGTAAGCGCCTTCGGTCAAACCGGCGGCCTTGGTTTTGACCGCATCGACCTTGCCGGCTTCGGCTTCTTTGACCAGCGCTTGATACGCATCGCCGGCCTTCAGCCGCTCGGCGTAACGCTGATCGCTCCACCACGTCCAGCCGTAGATCGCGCCGAGGCCCAGGCCGACGCCGACGACCAGGCCGACCGCATTACTGCGCACCCAATTGCGGACGCGTTCGCTTTGTTCGTGTTCGTCGAGAAGATCGTCGATCGCCATGGGTCTCGTCTTTCGTATCTGTGCGTGATGGTGAAAAAAGGTCGCGCCGCGGCGGGCCGCGATGCGAGGAATCGGAACCGAAGCGCCGAACGCGAATTGGAACGCGAACGGCCTCGGAAGTTGCGTCGCCCCGCCGCTCTCGCCGCGAGCGACCGGCCGACAGTCTGGCGCGCGCAGACTGAGCGCCGGCCGACTGGACGCCGAGCTCGGCGACAGACCGCGTAGGCGTCGTTCCTTCGCGGATCCGCCCGCACGATGGCGGGCGGCCGCCTCTCGCCATCGTCGCGAGAGGAAAATCGGTGTCGGATCAGCGTTCGACCGGCTGCAAAGCGCCGTCAGAGGATACCGTAAAGCGCACGACGTTCGCGCGGACGAAGGGGGTCAGGTCGACCGGTTGGCCGCGGACGCGCACGCTCACTGCCGTCGCGTTGCCGAGGACCGCCTTGCCGATCTGCCCGGCGGCGAAGTTGCGCTGTTGACCGGATTGGATCAGCGCCTGCTCGAGCACCGCACCGTCGGGGCCGGTGAGCTTGACCCAGCTTTCGCCCGCGAACGAGACGCTGATGTCGGGGGCCGCGACCGCGGCCGGACGCTGCGGCATCGGCGTCATCGACGCCACCAGCGGGCGCTGCTCGGCGACCACTGGGGACGGCGCATGCGCGGACGTCGGCGCCACGCCGGCATCGATCGGCAGTTCCTCGCCCGGGGCGACATCGAGCGCCACCGAGGCGTCATCGGCCGACGGTTGCGAACGAGTGGCGAGCCAAACCGGCACCGCGATCGCCGCGGTCAACACCACGTAGACCAGACGCAGCTTGGTTTGCTCGGCCACGCGCTGCATGCGCGGGGTGTAGGTCTGCGGCACCAGTTCCGCGGGACGCGAAGATGGCATCGCCACGTTCTCGACGATGGCGTCGGCCGGCAGTCCCAGCAGCTTGGCGTAGCTGCGCAATTGGCCGCGAATGAAGACCGGCGCGCCGAGTTTTCCCCAATCCTCGCGCTCCAACGCATCGACCACGTGCGTTTGCATCTTCAATTTGGCGCCCGCTTCGGCCAGGCTCATCCCGGCGTCTTCGCGCGCTTGGCGCAGGCGTTGACCGATGCCGCGAACCGTGTCGTCGGGCATAGGGTTGGCTTTCATCGCGATGTGCTCCCCAAAGCGGTCCGTGCTCTCGTCGATTGTTGGTGAGAAATCCGGTGGTGATGCGAACCCGCGCGTTCGCCCGCGCGGCCCCAAAAACGATTGCGTTCGCGGCGACCGCATTCACGCCGCATGCGCGGCCCCCTGCGTGGAGTCGCCGTCTTCGGCGCGCCCCGAGGTCTCGGTGCGCTTACGGAACTCGGCCTGCCGGCGCGTGCGGTCGGCGACCTGCCCCTTGAGCTGGCCGCAGGCCGCGTCGATATCGTCGCCCCGCGTGCGGCGCACCGGCGCGATCATCCCCGCCTCGTTCAGCAGCTTCTGGAAGGCGCGGATCGTGGTGTCGTCGGGACGCTGGTATCGCGTCCCCGGGAACGGGTTGAACGGAATCAGATTGACCTTCGCGGCGTCTTTCATCTGCACCGCGCGATCGAACGCGCGCATCAGCCGCACCAATTCGCGTGCGTGCTGCGGCTGATCGTTCACACCCTTCATCAGCGTGTACTCGAACGTCACCGACTCGCCGCGCTTGCGCAATGCGTAGCGCACGCAGGCGTCCATCAGTTCGGCGATCGGGTATTTTTTGTTCAGCGGCACCAATTGATTGCGCAGTTCGTCGTTCGGCGCGTGCAGCGAGACCGCGAGCGAGACGTCGCTCTCCTGCCCCAGGCGATCGATCATCGGCACCACGCCGGCGGTCGACAGCGTCACCCGCTTGTTGGCGAGGCCGTAGCCCAAGTCGTCGCGCATCACGCTCATGGCGCGCACGACGTTGTCGAAATTCATCAGCGGCTCGCCCATCCCCATCATCACGACGTTGGTGAGTTTGCGCTGTTTGTGCGGCACATTGCCCAGATGGCGCGCCGCGGTCCACACCTGGCCGACGATCTCGGCAGTGGAGAGGTTGCGATTGAAGCCCTGGGTCGCGGTCGAACAGAACGTACAGTTCAGCGCGCAGCCGACCTGCGAGGACACGCACAGCGTGCCGCGACCTTTGTCGGGAATGTAGACGGTTTCGATCGCATTTTTGCCGTCCATGCCCAGCAACCACTTGTGGGTGCCGTCTTCGGACGGTTTGTCGAATTGCACCTGCGGCACGCGCACTTCGGCATGCGTTTCGAGTTTCGTGCGGAGCGTTTTGCCGAGGTCGGTCATCTCCGCGAAGTCGACGACATGGCGGTGATGCACCCACTTCATCACTTGGTGGGCGCGGAAGCGCTTCTCGCCGAGGGTTTCGGCGAAGAAGCGCTCCAGGCCCTCGCGGTCGAGGTCGAGCAGATTCTGTCTGACGACAGACTGCCCTACAGAAGCGCTTTGTTGCTCGACCTCGTTCACGGGATGCTCTTCGGTGCCTCGATCAGCGCGGGCAGAGTTCGGTGGCGCTGAAAAAGTACGCGATTTCGATCGCGGCGTTCTCGAGCGAATCGGAACCGTGCACGGCGTTGGCGTCGATCGATTGCGCGAAGTCGGCGCGGATGGTGCCCGGCGCCGCGTCTTTCGGATTGGTCGCGCCCATCAGTTCGCGATTCTTCGCGACCGCGTTCTCGCCTTCGAGGACTTGAATCATCACCGGGCCGCTGGTCATGAATTCGACGAGCGCGCCGAAGAACGGACGTTCGCGATGCACGGCGTAGAAACCTTCGGCTTCTTTACGCGAGAGGTGTTTCATTTTCGAAGCGACGATCGTCAGACCGTTCTTTTCGAAACGCGAATAGATTTCGCCGATGACGTTCTTGGCGACGGCGTCGGGTTTGATGATCGAGATGGTGCGCTCCAGCGCCATGAGAGAGGTCTCCGGGATGGGCGGCCGCGACGGCGAAAGCCGGTAAGGGGCCGCAAGGTTAACATGGAAAAACCCGCGTGGGGACGCGGGTTTAGCCGATTCGGCTAGTGCGGATTCTAACCTGAAAACGGGTTCGCCGGCAGCCCCGACGATGCGATCCGGGCCGTCGCGGAGCCGCGCCCTCTGGCGAGGTTCGATGGATCGGAGTAAACTCAAACAAGCGTTTGATTCAGCCTGATCCGACTCGGCCCGAGAGGCGAAAAACGAGACTATGAGCAAAGCCCAGTTCTCGACCAAAGAACGCATTCTCGATGCGGCTGAGACGTTGTTCGCACAATACGGCTTCGGCGGCACCTCGCTGCGCCAAGTCACCAGCCAGGCCGACGTGAATATCGCCGCGGTCAATTACCACTTCGGCAGCAAGGAAAACCTCGTCAACGAGGTGTTCCGCCGCCGCATGGACGAGATGAGCGCGCAGCGCCTGCAGCGTTTGCAGGCGGCGGTCGTCGAGCGGCCGAACGATTTGGACGCGATTTTGGCGGCGTTCGTCGAGCCGCCCTTGGCGATGGCGCAAGACCGCCACGGCGGCGGGGCCTTCATCCGCGTCATCGCCCGCGCCTACGCCGAGAAAAACGACGGCCTGCGCCGGTTCCTGTCCGAGCAATACGGCCATGTGCTGCGCGAATTCGCCAAGGCCATCGCCGTCTGCGTGCCGGGCTTGAGCAAGGAAGAACTGTATTGGCGCATCGACTTCCTCGCCGGCGCCCTCACTTACGCGATGGCCGATTTCGGGATGATCAAGCGCCCTCCGGGCGTGTCCGAAACCGACCACCGCCAACGCGCGGCGCACGAACTCATCCGGTTCGCGGCCGCCGGTTTCAAGTCGGGAAAGGTGAATTGAACGGGCCGAATGCCCGCTCGCTCCCCCGCATCGCTTCTTCGGAAAAACCTCACTTCATCAATAGGATAGAGAACATGTCTCAGAAACCGCTTGTACGGCGCGCCGCGGTCCTCGGCGCCGGCGTGATGGGTGCGCAAATCGCTGCGCATCTGACCAACGCGGGCGTCGATACGGTGCTGTTCGATCTGGCCGCGAAAGAGGGCGACCCCAACGGCGTGGTGCTCAAGGCCCTGGCCAATCTGGGCAAGCTCTCGCCCGCCCCGCTCGCCAGCAAGTCGCTGGGCGAGGCTATCGCGCCGGCCAACTACGACAGCGGCCTGGAGCACCTGCGCGGCTGCGACCTGATCATCGAAGCCATCGCCGAACGGATGGACTGGAAGCAGGACCTCTACAAGAAGATCGCCCCGTTCGTGCCCGCGCATGCGGTGCTGGCGAGCAATACCTCTGGTTTAGGAATCAATAAGTTGGCGGAAGTTCTTCCGGAAGAACTTCGCCATCGTTTCTGCGGCGTGCACTTCTTCAACCCGCCTCGCTACATGCATCTGGCGGAACTCATCCCGGCGAACACCACCGACCGCGCGATCCTCGAAGGCCTCGAAACCTTCCTGGTCACCACGCTCGGCAAAGGCGTGGTCTACGCCAAGGACACGCCGAACTTCATCGGCAACCGTATCGGCGTGTTCTCGATTCTGGCCACGATCCATCACACCCACGCCTTCGGTCTGGGCTTCGATGAAGTGGACGGCATTACCGGCCCGCTGGTCGGCCGCCCGAAATCGGCGACCTACCGCACGTCCGACGTGGTCGGCCTCGACACCATGGCTCACGTCATCAAGACGATGGCCGACACCCTGCCCAACGACCCGTGGCACAAGTACTTCAACGCCCCGGCCTGGCTGGGCGCGCTGATCTCGAAGGGTGCGCTGGGTCAGAAAACCGGCGCCGGCCTCTTCCGCAAGGTCGGCAAGGACATCGTCGTCCTGGACCTGGAAAAACAGGATTACCGCCCGTCCGACCGCGGCGCTGCGCCTGAGGTCGTCGAAATTCTGAAGACGAAAAACCCGGCCGAGAAATTCGCCAAGCTGCGCGCCAGCGAACACCCGCAAGGCAAGTTCCTGTGGGCGATGTTCCGCGACCTGTTCCACTACAGCGCCTACCACTTGGCCGATATCGCCGACACCGCGCGCGATGTCGACCTCGCGATCCGTTGGGGTTACGGCTGGAGTCTCGGCCCGTTCGAGACCTGGCAGGCCGCCGGTTGGAAACAGGTCGCGCAGTGGATCGCCGACGACATCGCCGCCGGCAAGGCCATGAGCGACGCCGCGTTGCCGGCGTGGGTCACCGACGGCCGCGACGGCGTGCACGGCGCCGCCGGCAGCTACAGCCCCGCTCAGGCTGCGGACGTGCCGCGCTCGTCAAACCCGGTGTATCTGCGCCAGCGCTTCCCCGACCCGCTGCTGGGCGAGCGCTTCGCCCCGGGCGAAACCGTGTTCGAAAACGACGGCATCCGCCTGTGGCACGACGGCGACGGCATCGCGGTCGCGTCGTTCAAAACCAAGATGCACACGGTCAACGACAAGGTGCTGGACGGCCTGCAGGAAGCGATCGGCATCGCCGAACGCGACTTCAAGGGCATGGTGATTTGGCAACCGAAGGAGCCGTTCTCGGCCGGCGCCGATCTGTCGGGCGCGATCGGCCTGCTGCAGGCCGGCGACCTCAAAGGCTTCGACGCCATGGTCGCCAACTTCCAGGCCACGAGTCAGCGCATCAAGTACGCGCTGGTGCCGGTGGTCGGCGCGGTGCGCGGCCTCGCCCTCGGCGGCGGCTGCGAGTTCCAGATGCACACCGCCCGCACCGTGGCGCATCTCGAAAGCTACATCGGTCTGGTCGAAGCGGGCGTCGGCCTGCTGCCGGCCGGCGGCGGCCTGAAGGAATTCGCGGTGCGCGCGTCGCAGGCCGCGGGCCCGGGCGGCGACGTGTTCGCCCAGCTCAAGCCCTGGTTCGAGAACGTCGCGATGGCCAAAGTCTCGGCTTCTGCGATGGAAGCGAAGGAACTCGGTCTGCTGCGTAGGGACGACGTGATCGCCTTCAACGCCTATGAGTTGCTGCACATCGCCAAGCAACAGGCGTTGGCGCTGGCCGAATCCGGCTATCGCCCGCCCCTGCCCGCGCGTCGCGTGCAGGTCGCCGGCAACGTCGGCATCGCCACCTTCAAGATGATGCTGGTGAACATGCTGGAAGGCCGCTTCATCTCCGAGCACGGCTACGAAATCGCCAGCCGCATCGCCACCGTGCTGTGCGGCGGCGACGTGGATCGCGGCGCGATCGTCGACGAAGAGTGGCTGATCCGCCTGGAGCGCGAGCACTTCGTCGCGCTGGCGCTGATGCCGAAGACGCAGGCGCGGATCAAGCATATGCTCGAGACCGGCAAGCCCCTCCGCAACTGACATCCACATCCTCCTCCCCCGCAAGCGGGGGAGGATCGAGGTGGGGGCGATGCGTGGAATCGAGCCCCCATCCCGGCCTTCCCCCCGCAGGCGGGGGGAAGGAGACAACCGAGGACATATGCACATGACCAAGATCATCCAAGACGCCTACATCGTCGCCGCCACCCGTACGCCGGTCGGCAAGGCCCCGAAGGGCGTGTTCCGCAACACCCGTCCCGACGAGCTGTTGGCGCACGCGCTGCGCAACGTCGTCGCGCAAGCGCCGGGCATCGACGCCTCGCGCATCGACGACGCCATCATCGGCTGCGCGATGCCGGAGGGCGAGCAAGGCATGAACGTTGCGCGCATCGGCGCGCTGCTCGCCGGCCTGCCGAACACCGTCGCCGCGCAAACCGTCAATCGCTTCTGTTCGTCGGGACTGCAGGCCGTGGCGCTGGCGGCGGATCAGATCCGTCTCGGCAACGCGGATCTGATGCTGGCCGGCGGCACCGAATCGATGTCGATGGTGCCGATGATGGGCAATAAGGTGGCGCTGAGCCCGGAAGTGTTCGCGAAGAACGAAAACGTCGCCATCGCTTACGGCATGGGCATCACCGCCGAGAAAGTGGCCGAAGAGTGGAAGGTGTCGCGCGAAGACCAGGACGCGTTCGCCCTCGCCTCGCACCAGAAAGCCGTCGCCGCGATTCAGGCCGGCGAATTCAAGGCCGAAATTTCGCCGTACGAAGTGATCGCGCGCATTCCCGATCTCGCCGGCAACGCGGTGAAGGTGAAGAAGACGCTGGTCGAACTCGACGAAGGCCCGCGCCCGGATTCGTCGCTCGAAGGGCTCGCCAAGCTCAAGCCGGTCTTCCGCAACGGGATGTTCGGCGGCACGGTCACCGCCGGCAATGCCTCGCAAATGAGCGACGGCGCCGCGGCGGTGCTGTTGGCGTCCGAGCAGGCGATCAAGGACTACGGCCTCACCCCGCTCGCCCGCTTCGTCAGCTTCTCGGTCGCCGGCGTGCGCCCGGAAGTGATGGGCATCGGCCCGATCGCCGCGATTCCGAAAGCGCTGAAACAGGCCGGCCTGACGAAGGATCAACTCGACTGGATCGAACTCAACGAAGCCTTCGCCGCGCAAGCGCTGGCGGTGATCCGCGATCTCGGCCTCGATCCGTCGAAGGTGAATCCGCTGGGCGGCGCGATCGCGC
>SSGH01000059.1 GCA_008015835.1 Lysobacter sp. | reverse complement strand
AGGTGATCGTGGCGGCGTTCGCAGCGGCCGTCGGGGTGGTCTTCCAGGTCAGGTTCGCGCCGCCGTTGGAGAGCGTGGCGCCCGTGGTGGCCTGGATCACGCCGTTGGTGATGCTGGTCAGCGCGGTCACGTTCTTGGTGACGGCGAAGTCGGCGACAGCCGGGATTCCGAGCACGCCGGCGTCGCAGCCGACGGCGGTTTGCTGCTCGGACATGCAGACGCTGACGGCGGTGCGGATGCCCGACAGTTCGGCGGCGGCGCCCGCGGCGCGGGTGCGGGAGATGTAGTCCTGGTACTGCGGAATGGCGATGGCGGCCAGGATGGCGATGATCGCGACCACGATCAACAATTCGATCAGAGTGAAACCTTGGGTCTTCTTCATGGTGATGGTGTCCCCGGAAAACGGTGCGGTGGATGAAGCGGAGCGGAGTTCTTCACATCTCCTGTGGCGGAATGCGTCGCCATCCCGGGCGCCGTACGGTCGATGATTCGCGCGATGGTGTCGCGCTCAGTCGGCCGTGTCGAATTGTGATGCAGTTCTTGATTTATAGTCAAACACGCCTGTTCGAACGTAGTATGTTGCGGCAGAAAGTGACGTTGCGCGTCAGATTCGGTGCTTCGTGAGAACCCAAACATTCGCTGTTCGAACGGTCCTCTCAGTGAGGAACGCGCCGATTGCGCAGAATGGTCGTCATGCTATCGGGATGCCGGCATCGAGAATGGCGGCGCATCGGATGGCGCAACGGCTTCGGCGTGTGTCCGTGCCGATTTCCGCGCCCGAACAGCGTTCACGTGTCGCGCTGCGAAAGCGATCTCAAGCGATCCTAATGCGGTTGTCCACCTTCGACATCCGATTCGGCCGGCGGCGGGGATAGGGTTGCGATGGGCATCGCCGTTTTCGCGTCGATCAGTAGCATCGATGCGGCTCGCGAGGAGTTGATCGCCACCAAGCGGAGATCTTTCGCGGGGCGATCGATGTCGGTAAGCGCGTCGCGCAATCCGTCTTTGGGCATCCACACCGGAAGCGAGTCTTCGGTCGCGGGCGCGGAGGCGCGCAGCAGTTTGTCCTTTTGCAGCGCGTACGCGTCGTAGTACTGCGGCAGCCGTTCGAGGCTGGTCTGCTGTTTAAGGAGATCGACGAAAATTTTGGCGCGCGCCGCGTGTTCTTTCGGCAAATTCACCGCGAACAGGCGCGGCCCCGTCCACGACAACGTGCGCGTCTCGTCGCGCTGGCCTTTCGCCAGAGCGTCGGCTTCGAGGTCGTTCGCATACAGCAGATGCATCTGATCGACCGACCACACCAGGAAGACCGGTCGGCTGATCCAGGCCGTGTGCAGGGCGTAGCCCATGAACGCGGCTTGGCAGAAACCGATCACGGTGAGATCGCGACGAGTCAAGCGCATGTCGTGCGCTTTGAACACGATCAGCGTCAGCAGAGGGCCGGCGACGATGTCGACCATCAGCATCGTGAGAATCAGGCGATCCATGCCGGCGATGCGGATCAGATCGTAGGGAAACCACAAGAAATAAATCAGGCAAGCGATCGTACCGACGACGAGGAAGCTGATCCCGAGGTGGATCGCGGCGGCTTTCTGGCGAGTCATGGCATCGAAATCGGGGGTATGGCGACGGCGCGAAAGCATAGCGCCGCTCGCGCTGCGCGGGGAATGCCCCGGCGGCCCGAAACGACCGATGCGCAGGGCGCCGTGCGAGGCCGGTGCGTAAGCGGACGATGCCTTAGCCGGTGCGGAGGCGACGCTCCGCGCAGATCATTCGATGCCCAGCTTCTTGAGCTTGTAGCGCAAGGCCCGGAAGGTGATGCCGAGGGCGGCGGCGGTCTTGGTTTTGTTGTAGCGGTTTTCCTGCAGCGCCTGCTGGATCGCGTTGCGCTCGATCTCTTCGATGTAGGACGGCAGCGCGCTGGTGCTGGTGTCCCGCGGGTTCAGCGTGCGGGGGTCGACCGCAGGCGCGGCCGTGGCCGTGGGCGTCGAGGAGACGGGCTGCGCCAGCGTCGCCGGCGCGGCCGTCGTTGCGTTGACGGAGGTCGCGCTCGCCGGCAGGCGCAGATCGCCGACCGCGATCGAATCCTCGTCGGCCATGGCCAGGGCGCGCTCGAGAATGTTCTCCAGTTCGCGTACGTTGCCCGGGAAGCCATAGCGTTCCAGCGCCGCTTGCGCCTCCGCCGATAGGGTCGGCGCGCGGCGCTTCATCGCATGCGCGAGCCGTTTCAGGATCGCGTCGCACAGCAGCGGCAGATCGCCTGTGCGTTCGCGCAGCGGCGGGACGTCCAATTCGATGACGTTGATCCGGTAGAAGAGGTCGTGCCGGAACAGGCCTTCGCCGACCAGAGCGTCGAGGTCTTTGTGGGTGGCGGACAGAATGCGCACATCCACCGGAGCTTCGGCGTTGGCGCCGACCGGGCGCACGGTTTTCTCCTGGATCGCGCGCAGCAGCTTGACCTGCATCGGCAGCGGCAGCTCGGCGACTTCGTCCAGGAACAGCGTGCCGCCGTCCGCGGCTTGGAACAGGCCCTGTTTGTCGGTGTGCGCGCCGGTGAAGCTGCCTTTTTTATGGCCGAAAAACTCGCTTTCCATCAATTCGGCCGGGATCGCGCCGCAGTTGACCGGAATGAACGGCCCGGCCGCGCGCGAGCCTTGCGCATGGATGGTGCGCGCGACCAACTCCTTGCCGGTACCGGATTCGCCTTTGATATGCACCGGCGCTTGGCTGCGCGCGACCTTGGCGATGGTGTCGCGGAGCCCGACCATCGCCGAGGAATCGCCCAACAGCAGCGTCGAGCCCTCCGGATTGGCTTGGCGGCGGGTATTCAGCTCGAGGGCTTGTTTGACCAAGCCGCGCAAAACCGCGAGATCCACCGGTTTGGTGACGAAATCGAAGGCGCCGCTCTTCAGCGCTTCCACCGCTGCCTCGACATTGCCGTAGGCGGTGATCACCGCGACCGGGGTGGTGGGGAAACGGGTGGCGATCTCGGACACCAGCTCCAGGCCCGAGCCGTCGGGCAGGCGCATGTCGGTCAAGCAGAGGTCGTAAGCGACCGTGCTGAGCATTTCTCGGGCGACCGTGAGATTCGGCGCGGTGTCCGTGCGCAGCCCCATCCGCCCCAGCGTGACGACCAAAAGCTCCCGAATATCGTGTTCGTCGTCGACGATGAGCGCGCTGCGTTGCTCGGCCATAGTGCCCTCCTGCGTCAATTTTAGCCCAAGCGCGACAGTTGCGACAGCCGTATCGGTGGAGGCGTTGCCTATCGACTCCACGATTCGCGGTTCATCGGGTGAATGCCGCAGGGCCGGCTTCTGCGATGCCGCGGTTCGATTCGCGGCGAGGAAGGCTTCGCGCTCGGCCCTAAGACCCGCACGCGAGCCCTCGCGCGCCGCCGGATCAGGCCGGCAACAGGGTATGCAGGCCGGGCAGGGTGATGCGGAAACAGCAGCCGCCCTGCGTGGTCGGGACGTAATCCAGCGACGCGCCGTTCGCGCGGCACAATTCGCGCGCGATGTAGAGCCCCAGCCCGGTGCCGTGCTGCGACGTGGTGAAGAACGGCCGGAACAACTGCGGCACCACCGAATCGGGAATGCCCGGGCCGCGGTCGATCACGTCGATCACCGGGGCCTCTTCGATTTTGTAGACGTGCAGCGCGATCAACGCCGGTTTGCCGGGTTGATTGCCGTGGCGGCGCGCGTTCTGCACCAATGCGGTCAAGACTTGATGCAAGTGCTTGGAGTCGATCAGCGCGGACACCGCGGGCAAAGGCGCGACGAGACTGATGTTGTCGGTCTCGTCGGGCACGGTCTGCTTGAATTCCTCGATGAATCCGCGCAATTGCGCCACCAGTTCGACGTGCTCTGCGGTGGCGCGCTCGCGCCGCGCGAGACCCAGCACGCTTTCGACGATGCTGTTGGTGCGCATGCATTGCTTAAGGATGATCTGGACCATTTGGCGATCGCCGTCCGACAATTCGGGCGATTCCTCCAGCAACTGCGCGGCGTAGCTGATCGCGGCGAGCGGATTGCGGATTTCGTGCGCCAGGCTGGCCGAAAACCGACCCATCGCGGCGAGCGTGAGCGATTCCGCGCGACGCGAGACCAGCGAGGTATCGTCGAGGAAAATCAGCGTGCTGTCGCTCTTGGCCAGCAGGCGCGCGAACCGCGGCACCAGTTCGAATTGCTCGTGGCCCATGCGCATCGGCGCTTCGTTGTGGACGCCCGTGCGCAACCATTCGGCGAGGCGCAGCGCCAATTCCGGCGCGGCCTGCGCCAGTTCGCGAGTGCCGACCGCGCCTTCGCCGAGCAACAGCATCGCCGCCTCGTTCGCGAGGGCGATTTGTCCATCGCGATCGACCAGCAGCACGCCGGTGCGCATGCGGCGGATGATGAGCTCGTTGATTTCCGCGAGCCGCGTGGCTTCGGCGCCGCGTCGGTCGGCCAGCGCCTGGGTGAGGTCGACGCGTTGGCGCAGCGGGTAGCTGAGCGCGGCGATCGCCATGAAGCTCACCGCGAACATCATCAGTTCGGCCAACGGTCGGGGCGAGACGCCGACCATGAAGAGGTTCCACAGATAGCTGCCCGCCAACGACAGCGAGGCGATCACGGCGATCGCCAGACCCTGGCGCAGCGGCAACAGCAGCGCCGTCGCGCCGATGTTGAACAACAGCATTAGTGCGATGCCCGGCGCGACCGCGGGCAGCAAACTGCTCGCCATGGTCGCCACGGCGATGTCCACGCCGACGGCGGTCAAGGTGTGCGCGACGATGCGCTTGGTGCGGCGCGCATGCAGCAGCAGCGCGACCGCCAGTACGAGGTAAATCGCCGCCAAGCCTTGGCCGAGGACCGGCGTTTGCGCATCCAAGCGCCAGCTCGGGAGGGGGTTGAACACCGCCAAGGCCAGCATCCCGGCCTCGAACAAGCGATACAGCGCGAACAAATAGAGTTCGCGGAATTGGGCGCTCGGGTCGGTGCGCGGAGGGGGGGCGGCGACGGGCAAACCGATGCTCATGGCGGAGGCGCGCTCAGTATAGGCGCGGCGGCGGGCGAAGCCAGCCGCGGGTCGAGGCCGCCCTCGGCCGCCCTCTACGACCAATGTGGAGGGCGAAATCCCGGCGCTCGGGGCCGCGCCGGCTGGCTCCGGCTGGCGGCATCGGCGAGAATAGCGGCCCGCGACGGCGCCGAAGGCCCACGACGGCACCGACTCCGCCCCTCGTTTCGAGCTCCGGCTCGTTCCTCCCGCACGGAATCCACATGAATTTCCACGAATATCAGGCGAAGCAGTTGTTTGCCGAGTACGGCATCGCAGTCCCGGCCGGGCGCGTCGCGCGCACCCCGGAGGAGGCCGTCGACGCGGCCAAGGCCATCGGCGGCGACTTCTGGGTGGTCAAGGCCCAGATCCATGCGGGCGGTCGCGGCAAAGCCGGCGGCGTCAAGCTCGCCAAGACCTACGACGAGGTGCGCGAGTACGCCAAGGGCATGCTCGGCACGAAGATGGCGACCTACCAGTCCGCCGGCGTCGCGTTACCGGTCGACAGCGTGCTGGTGACCCAAGCCACCGACATCGCGCAAGAGTTGTATCTGTCGGTGCTGGTCGACCGTTCCAGCAAGTCGATCACCTTCATCGCCTCCGCCGACGGTGGCGTGGAGATCGAAAAGACCGCGGTGGAGAACCCCGACGCGATCAAAACGCTGCATGTGAACTACGTGCAAGGCCTGCAGCCGTACCAGTGCCGCGACATGGGCTTCGCGCTCGGTCTGAACGCCAAGCAGGTCGGCCAACTCAGCAAAATCATGTTGGGCCTGTACAAACTGTTCAACGAAAAAGATTTCTCGTTGGTCGAGCTCAACCCACTGGCGATTCTCAAGAGCGGCGATCTGGCCGTGCTCGACGGCAAGATCAATTCCGACGACAACGCGACTTTCCGCCACCCGGAACTGGCCGCGATGCGCGATATCCGCCAGGAAGACGAGACCGAAGTGCTGGCCAGCCAGCACGATCTGAACTACGTCACGATGGACGGCAACATCGGCTGCATGGTCAACGGCGCCGGTCTCGCGATGGCGACGATGGACGTGATCAAGCTCAACGGCGGGGAGCCGGCGAACTTCCTCGACGTCGGTGGCGGCGCGAACAAGGAACGCGTCACCGAAGCGTTCAAGCTGATCCTGCGCGACCCCGACGTGAAGGCGATCTTCGTCAACATCTTCGGCGGCATCGTCCGCTGCGACATGATCGCCGAGGGCATCATCGCGGCGGTGAAGGAAGTCGACGTCAAGGTGCCGGTGATCGTGCGCTTGGAAGGCACGAACGTCGAAGCCGGCAAGGCGCTGCTGAAAGACTCCGGTCTGGCCATCATCCCCGCCGACGACATCAACGACGGCGCGAAGAAGGCGGTGGCGTCGGTCAAGGTCGCTTGAGCTGCGCTCTTGCAGGAGCGGCGGAAGCCGCGACTGCAGGCAGGCACGAAATTATCGGGTCGCGGCTTCCGCCGCTCCCACAAAAAACGGGAATTTCCATGAGCGTTTTGGTCAACAAGAACACCAAAGTCATCGTCCAAGGCTTCACCGGCCAGCAGGGCACCTTCCACGCGCAGCAGATGCTCGACTACGGCACCCAAGTCGTCGGCGGCGTCACGCCGGGTAAGGGCGGTACCGAACACATCGGTCTGCCGGTCTTCAACACCGTGCGCGATGCCGTGAAAGCCACCGGCGCCGACGCTTCGGTCATCTACGTGCCGCCGCCGTTCGCGGCCGACGCCATTCTCGAAGCCGCCGACGCCGGCATCCGAGTGATCGTCGCGATCACCGAGGGCATTCCGGTGCTCGACATGCTGCGCGTGAAGAACACCCTGAAGGGCTACCCCGACGTCGTGCTGATCGGCCCGAACTGCCCGGGCGTGATCACGCCGGGCGAATGCAAGATCGGCATCATGCCGGGCCATATCCACATGCCGGGCAAGATCGGCATCGTTTCCCGCTCCGGCACGCTGACCTACGAAGCCGTGAAGCAGACCACCGACGCCGGCCTCGGCCAGTCGACCTGCATCGGCATCGGCGGCGACCCGATCAACGGCACCAACTTCATCGATGCGCTGAAACTGTTTCAGAACGACCCGCAGACCGAAGGCATCATCATGGTCGGCGAGATCGGCGGTAGCGCCGAAGAAGAAGCGGCCGAGTTCATCGCTCAGCACGTCACCAAGCCGGTGGTGAGCTTCATCGCCGGCGCCTCCGCCCCGAAAGGCAAGCGCATGGGCCACGCCGGCGCGATCGCTTCCGGCGGCACCGGCACCGCCGAAGGCAAGTTCGCCGCGCTGGAGAAAGCGGGCGTGACCACGGTGAAATCGCCGGGCGACCTCGGCGCGGCGATCGCGAAGCGGTTGGCGGGCTGAGCCCCGACGTAACCCCTCTCCCGCTTGCGGGAGAGGGGCTGGGGTGAGGGTAAAGCGCGGAGTTTTCCTACAGACATTCTCCGCATGCGAGCGCAGCATCGCCCCGATTCGGATCGGGATTGCTGCGATGCGGGAACAAGAAAACGTACGGCTCGCGAAACGCTTGCGACGGCATTCGACCGATGCCGAACGCGTGCTTTGGCATTATTTGCGCAATCGTGCCCTGATCGGTCTGAAGTTCAGGCGGCAATGCCCGATCGGGCCTTTCATCGCCGATTTCGTCTGCATCGAGCGACGGCTTGTCATCGAAGTCGATGGCGGGCAGCATGTCGGCTGCGAACGCGATGAATCGCGTACTGTTTTCCTGGAGTCCGAGGGTTTTCGCGTCCTGCGCTTCTGGAACGACGACGTTTTGACGCGAATCGACGCAGTATTATCGACGGTTTGCGAAACGATTCAGCGCGAGGATGCCCCTCACCCCAACCCCTCTCCCGCAAGCGAGAGAGGGGCTATTGACGAGACGCCATCACAATGACCCTTCGCATCGCCCTCGCGCAATTCGATTTCCCCGTCGGTGCCGTCGCGCGTAACGCCGAGCGCATCGCGGCGATGATCGTGGAGGCGCGCGACGAATACGGCGCCGATGTCGTGCTGTTTCCGGAACTCGCGCTGTCGGGGTACCCGCCCGAAGATCTGCTGTTGCGTCCGAGCTTCCTGCGCGACTGCGCCGAGGCGATCGCGCGCGTCGCGGCGGGCGTGAGCGGCATCGTCGCCGTGGTCGGCTGGCCCGAAGCCGCCGGCAGCGTGGTCTACAACGCCGCCAGCGTGCTGCGCGACGGCAAGATCGAATGCACCTATCGCAAACGCGAATTACCGAATTACGCGGTGTTCGACGAACGCCGCTATTTTGACGTCGACCCCGATCGCGAAGACTGCGTGTTCGATGTCAAGGGCGTGCCGGTCGGGCTGATCGTCTGCGAAGACCTGTGGTTCGCCGAGCCTATCGCCAGCACCGTGCGCAACGGCGCGCAATTGGTGCTGGTGCCGAACGCTTCGCCGTTCGAGCGCGACAAGCACGCGCAGCGCGACGCGCTGATCGCGCAGCGCGCGACCGAAACCGGCGCGGCCATCGCCTACCTCAATGTCGTCGGCGGGCAGGATGCCTTGGTCTTCGACGGCGCGTCGGTGGTCGCCGATGGCGACGGCAGCGTGCATCCTGCCGCGGCCGCATTCACAGATCAGTGGTTGGTGGTCGATTACGACGCCGAGCTGCGCCGGTTCGCGCCGGTGCAGTGGCAGGACGACGGCGACGAAAGTCGCGATGCGCTGGCGTGGCGCGCGATCGTGCGCGGCATTCAGGATTATTGCCGCAAGAACGGCTTCTCGAAGACCTGGCTCGGCTTGTCCGGCGGCATCGATTCGTCGATGGTGCTGGCGCTCGCGGTGGACGCGCTGGGCGCGGAGAACGTGACTGCCGTGCGGATGCCCTCGCGCTACACCGCCGAGCTGTCGAACGATTTGGCAGAGGAGCAATGCCGTGCGCTCGGCGTGAAGATGCTGACAGTGCCGATCGAAAAACCGTTCCAAGGGTATTTGGACGCGTTGAGCGAAGTCTTCGCGGACAAAGCGGTGGACGTGACCGAAGAGAATCTGCAATCCCGCGCCCGCGGCGCCATGTTGATGGCGCTGGCGAACAAACTCGGCGGCCTGCTGCTCACCACCGGCAACAAAAGCGAATACGCCGTCGGCTACGCCACGATCTACGGCGACATGTGCGGCGGCTACGCGCCGATCAAGGACCTCTACAAAACCGAAGTCTTCGCGCTCTCGCGCTGGCGCAATACCGTCGGCGGCGCGCCGGTGATTCCGCCCGCGGTGATTTCGCGACCGCCCACGGCGGAACTGCGCGAGAACCAGAAAGACGAAGATTCGCTGCCGCCGTACGACGTGCTCGACGCGATTCTGCTGCGCCATGTCGATCAGGAGCAGTCGCGCGACGAGATCGTGCGCGCTGGCTTCGACGCGGCGACGGTCGATAAGGTCTTGCGATTGGTCCGCATCAGCGAATGGAAACGCCATCAAGCCGCGCCGGGACCGAAAGTCTCGCGCCGCGCGTTCGGGCGCGAACGCCGCTACCCGATCACCAACGGTTACTCCGCGTAGGGCGGGCCCTGGCCCGCCGTTGGTCGGTCTTGCGTACGCGCATGCGCTGGTATACCGCCGATTTCGATGCGATGTCGTGGCACGACGTAGGCGTGCATGGCTTCCGCATCGTTGAGAACGGCAATGGCACTGCGGAATTACAGCTTGACCTGGATTACATCCTCGAATGGTTGAATGCGGAGAAGGAAGGCGCGTTGTGTTTCCGCATCGCGCAAGCCACGCTGCAATTTCACGAAGTTTTCGGCTTGCGTTTCTCGCTGGACTACGTCGCCTGCAGCGCGGGCATGAGTCCGTTTTCCATCGATCGTATCCGTCGCGAATCGCTCCGCATGCCAAATGATCGGGGCGATGACTCCGTTTGTGCGGCCGACGGCCCTTGGCGATGGCGCATCGACCTCAATTGGCCGGAAGGCTTCATGGAATTCGAAGCCACCGGATTTAGTCAGTGGATGGTCGGCGAAGTCATCGAGCAGAACGCACAAGTCCTCGACCCCGTGGATCGTCTTTGAAGCCGTGGATGCGGATACCCAACAAAAAAGCCGACGATGACATCGTCGGCTTTTTCGGTTCTGCGCGATGATGCGAACTCAATCGTCGTCGTTATCGATCGCCGACTTCTCGCTGGCGAACGGATTGAGCTTGCGGAAGTTCGACGGGTAATCCGGCCATTCGCCGGCCAGCCACGGGTGTTTGGGGTCGGCCCGTTGCAGTTCCTGGCGCGCGTTGTCGGCCAGAGCGGTATTGCCCAGTCGCGTGTAGGCCTCCGCGAGCACGGCGATCGCATCGCTCTGGAATTTGCTCTGCGGGTAGGTGTCGAGCAGGTAGCGCGCGCGTTCGGTGGCGGCGACCCAGGCGCTGCGGCGCAGGTAATACAGCGCGGTTTCGATTTCGTGGCGGGCGAACAGATCGCGCAGTTCGACCATCCGGTTCCGCGCGTCTTCGGCGTAGCGCGTCTTCGGATAACGATCCACCACGATCTGGAAATCGCTATACGCCTGCTGCGGCGTCGCCAGATCGCGGCGGCTGGCGTCCAAACGCCATACGCGCTGCAGGAACACCGTATCGCGGCTGGAGTTCACCAGGCCGCGCAAGTAGTACATGTACGCGGTGTGGCGATGCGTCGGGTAGGTGCGCAAGAAGCGGTCGATCGTGGAGATCGCGTCGTCGTTGTTGCCCATCTTGAACTGCGAGTAGGCGGTTTCGATCAGCGCCTGCTCGGTGTACGGGCCGTACGGATACTGCGCGACCAAACGCTTGAAGGTGATCACCGCGGCGTCGTAGTTGCCGTTGCGGATCGACTTCTGGCCTTTTTCGTAAAGCTGGGCGACCGGCTGCCCTTCGTTGGCGTCTTCGTCCTTGAACACGTTCTTCATGCGGGCGCAGCCGGAGCCGGCGACGACCGCGGCGAGCATCAGGGCGAGGAGGCGGAGCGAGACGGAGCGGGGCAGGGTCATGCGGGCTGCGGTGCGGAGGCGAGCGGGCGATAATACCAGCCCGCGACCCCGAACCCGGCCGACGCCCGGCCGCGACCGGCGGCGACGGGGCCGATCCGCCTCTCCGGTGGGCTGCGGTTCACCCCTGCGGGCCGCGCGCTTCGGCCGAAACCGTCTTCGCGCCGCGCCCATCCGCCCGTTTTCAGGAAGCCTCATGCCCACGCCCCCGTCCCGCGCCGCGCTCGACGACGATTTCGAGATCGATCTCGCCTCCCCGGACGATGCGGCCGCCACCGCCGCCATGGCGGGCGCGCCGCGCGAAGCGCAGGTCCCGGACCGCGCCGCGGGCCGCCGATTCGACGCCGTGCTGGCCGAACTGTTTCCGGAGTTCTCGCGGTCGCGGCTGGCCGAGTGGATCAAATCCGGCGACGCCACCCTGAACGGCAAGACCCTGCGCCCGCGCGACCCCGTGCGCGGCGGCGAAACCGTGCATCTGCGGGCGGTGCTGGAGACTCAGACCCATTCCGAGCCCGAGGACATCGCGCTCGAGATCGTCCACGAGGACGCCGACGTCTTCGTGCTGAACAAGCCGGCCGGGTTGGTGGTGCATCCCGGCGCCGGCAACCCGACCGGCACCTTGGTCAACGCCCTGTTGCATCGCGACCCGTCGCTCGCGACGCTGCCGCGCGCGGGGATCGTGCATCGCTTGGACAAGGACACGTCCGGGGTGATGGTGGTCGCGCGCACGCTGCAGGCCCACACCGCCCTGGTCGCGCAGTTGGCCGCACGCGAGGTGCATCGCCAGTATCTGGCGGTGGTGACCGGCGCACTGGTGTCCGGCGGCACCGCGAATGCGCCGATCGATCGCCATCCGCGCGACCGCCTGCGCATGGCCGTGCGCGAGGACGGACGCGACGCCACCACGCATTACCGCCTGCGCGAGCGTTTCCGCGCGCATACGCTGCTGGAATGCCGGCTGGAAACCGGGCGCACGCATCAGATCCGCGTGCACATGGCGCACTTGAAGCACCCCATCGTCGGCGACCCGCTGTACGGCGGCCCGCTGAAACTGCCCAAAGGCGCGAGCGATGCGTTGATCGCGCGGCTGCGCGGCTTCAAACGCCAGGCGCTGCACGCCGAGACGCTCGAATTCGCGCACCCGACCGGCGGCCATCCGATTCGCTGTTCCGCGCCGATGCCCGAGGACATGCAGGCCCTGGTGCGCGATCTGCGCGACGACCTGCGGATGCACGAGCTGTGACCGCCGCGTCGTCCGAGGCCGCCGCGACGCCTTGGATCGAGGCCGCTTGGCCGGCGCCGCCGGGCGTGCGCGCGTTCACCACGCTGCGATACGGGGCGGGCCGCTCGCTGTCGCCGTTCGATACCTTCAATCTCGGCAACCGCACCGCCGCCGACGGCGACGACCCGGCGGTCGTCGAGCGCAATCGCGCGGAATTGATCGAGCGCGCCGCGTTGCCGTCCGCGCCGCGTTGGCTGAAGCAAGTGCACGGGACCGACGTGCTGCGTTTCGACGGCCCGGTCGTCGAAGATGCCGCCGCCGAAGAGCATGCCGTCAAAGAGCTCGTCGCCGATGCCGCCGCGACGTCGCGGCCCGGTGTCGTGCTCGCCATCCTCACCGCCGATTGCCTGCCCGTCGTGTTCGCTGCGGACGACGGCCGCGAGATCGCCGCCGCGCACGCCGGTTGGCCGGGGTTGTCCGCGGGCATGCTCGAAGCGACGGTCGCGGCGATGCGCGCGCCGCCGGAGCGTGTGCTGGCGTGGATCGGCCCCTGCGCCGGCCCCGCACGCTACGAAATAGGCGTGGAGGTGCGCGAACGCTTTCTCGCCTGGGGCGATGCGGCGGAGGTGGCATTCGTCGCCACGCGACCCGGTCACTGGCTCGTCGATTTGCCGGCGATCGCGCGGATGCGCTTGGCGCGCGTCGGTGTGCATCGCGTATACGGTGGCGATCTCTGCACGATCTCCGACTCCGCCCGCTTCTTCTCGCATCGCCGCGATGGCCGCACCGGGCGGATGGCGAGCTTGGTATGGTGGGCGTGAATCGATCGGACGAGGACATGCGATGAACGCAGCGACACCGCTGTTCCGCCGCTTGCTCGGCGATGCCATCGACCGCACGCCCGACAGCGTGCAACGTCTGCACCATCGCCCGGGCACAGCGGTGTACCGCGGCGATGTGACGGTCGAACGCGGCACGACGCTGCTCGCGCGTTTCTGCGGTTGGGCCACCGCGCTGCCGCGCGCGGGCGAGGGGCCGATCGAAGTCGAGATCGTCGCCGATGAGCGCCGCGAACGCTGGACGCGCCGCGTCGGCAAACATGCGATGCGTTCCACGCTCTGGGACGCCGACGGATTGCTCTGCGAACGTCTGGGTCTGGTGACGTTCGGCTTTCGCGTCGGTGTGGAAGACGGCGTCATCGTCTGGCGCGTCGTGCGCGTGCGCGCGCTCGGTGCGTTCCCGCTGCCGGTCCGCGCGTTTTCCGGTGTCGAAGCCCGCGAATTCGAGAAAGATGGGCGCTATCGTTTCGATGTTCGCGCCGCGCTGCCGTTCGCCGGCATGCTGGTGCATTACCGCGGCGCGTTGGACGTGCCATAAGCCCGAAAGCGGACGATCGCTGCGATCACTCCGCTTCTCGTATCGTCTCCTCCCGCGCTTCCATCGCGTAGCCGTCCAGCGTCTGCAGGAATTCGTCGAGCGTAAATAAATCCAAACACGGCGTCGCGCTCGCGCCGAGTAGCGCGCCGTGCGCGAGTTTGCGGGTCAACAGCACCGCTGCGGTCGCGGGGATTTGCGGGCCGTCGCCGTTGCGGGCGATGAGGGTCCAGTCGAGTCGCTGTCGTGCGCCGTCGTGTCCCCGGCCGCGCATGCGCACATGCATGAAGCCGGCATCGCTGCCGATGCGTTGCCAGCGTTCGCTCAGCCAGAACAGCGGCTTTCCGAAACGGCGCAGATCGCGGACGAGTCCCGCGCGCACTAGCCACGTCGCGAGCCATAGCCCGAAGTGCATGCGCCACAGTTCCAACCCTGCGCGGAACTCCACCGTGCGCAAGCTCGGATAGCGCGCGGGCAGCAGATCCAGATCGGGCACCTCGCAGCGCACCGCCCAGCGCGTGCCGACGCCCACGATGCGCAGCCGCCGCAGCGATTGCCAACCGTACGCGGTGCGCCACACGCCGTCGCGCAACATGCGATACGGCTTGCCGCTGTAGCTGAGAATTGCCAGCGTCGTCGCCCAGCCGCGCGGCGTGCGATTGCCCGGCGAGATCGTCGATTCCACGGTCTCGAGTTCGGCGAAGCGTTCGCGATGCGCTTCGATCACCGCGGCGTTCAGTCCCGGCACGCTGCTGGCGCCGGACACGACCCAACGCCCGGCCGCTTTCGCCTCCTCGTCCAAGGCGACGATGCCGCGCACGTAATCGCGACCGTCGGCCAGATCGATCGCATGCGCCCCGGCCGCCAGCGCGGCGCGCACCACGCGGTAGTCGCAGCCCGTCGCATCGCCATGCCCCGCGGCATCCGTTCGCGCTCGCCGTGCTTGAAACGGGCCGGCGGTGTCGATCACGACTTCCGGGGCGAGCGCCGCTACGCGCGCGGCGAAGTCCGTGGCCTCGGTGTCCAGTGCGAGGGTTTCGATGCGGGCCTCGGGCGCATCGATCGACGCGACGAACGCGTCCGCGCGCGCGCGATCGCGGCCGGCGACGAGCAGATGCAGGCCGGCGTCCCGCGCCAGCGCGCGCACGATGCGCCCGCCGAACAGGCCGTAGCCGCCGAGGATCAACACGCGGAATCCGGACGAAGCGGGGAGGGAGGCGGACGCATCCGCAGGCGGCGAAGACATGCGGCGATGATAACCGCAGGCTGACTCTGCTTCGGAGCGACCGCGTTCGGTCGAGGCCGAGCGGCGCCCGATCGAACCCGAGCTGTTAACGTGCGGCGGACCCAACCGGAGAGTCGTATGCGTCGACCCGTTCGCTCCCTCTCGCCCGATCCCGTGCGCGCGTTCGCTCTTCGCGTCGCGCACGCGCTGATCGGCCTGACGCTGTTCGTCGCCCCCGGCGCGTTCGCCGGCGTTCCGGAGGTGCAGGCCCTGTTGAAAGCGCGTTCGCCCTCCGCGCTCGCGGCGGCCGAGGCGCTGGTCAAAGCCGAGCCCAAAAACGGTAGCGCTTGGGTGGCGTTGACGCAGGCCCGGGTGTACGCGAAACGCTACGAAAAAGCGGTCGAAGCCGGCGAGCGCGCGACCGAACTGGCGCCGAACGATGCGCAAGCGCACCTGTGGCTGGGGAACGCGCTCGGCAATCGCATCGGCGAAGTCGGCATGATCGGCAAGATGTCGTTAGCGCCGAGTTTGCGCGATGCGTTCGAGCGCGCGGTGAAGCTCGATCCCGCGCTCGTCGACGCGCGCTATTCGCTGATCGAGTTCTATCTGCAAGCCCCGAGCGCCATCGGCGGCGGCATCGACAAAGCGCGCGCGCAGGCGACCGCGATCGGCAAGTACGACCGCGTCCGCGGGCTCACCGCCCAAGCGCGCATCGCGATGCACGAGAAGAAGACGCCGCAGGCGATCGGGTTTCTGGAATCGGCCGTCGCGCTCAAACCCGCCGACGATACGCTGCGCTTGCAATTGATCGTGCTGTACCAAGAGGCCAAGCGTTGGCCCGAAGCGTACGCCGCGATCAAGAAATGGATCGACCAAGCGCCGAAATCGAATAAAGCGCAGTACCAACTCGGCCGCTTGGCCGCCGAATCCGGCCGCTATCTCGACGAAGGCGAGGCCGCGCTGCGCGTGTATCTCACCATGCCGCGCGGCAGCGACGACCCGAAACCGCAGAACGCCCGCTACCGCCTCGGCCAAGTGCTGGCGAAGGCCGGCCGCAAAGACGCGGCGCGCGCCGAATTCCAAGCCGCGCTCAAACTCGACCCGAAGATGAAGGAAGCGAAAGAGGCGCTGGCGGCGCTGTAGCCGCGCGTTGCCGGCGCGGTGACGGAGGGCCTTGGAATCGCGGGGGCGGCCCTTATGTCAGGGGCATCGCGGCACGGCCGCCTATCCCCTTCGTGGAGTCCCGCCCATGCGCATGGACAAACTCACCTCGCGGTTCCAGCAGGCCATCGCCGACGCGCAGTCGCTGGCGGTCGGTCGCGACCACAACGTCATCGAACCCGCGCACCTGCTCGCGGCATTGCTCGATCAGCAGGGCGGCGGCACGCGGCCGCTGCTCGCCCAGGCCGGCGTGAACGTGCCGGCGCTGCGCGAACGCATCGGCGAAGTGCTGGAGAAATTGCCGAAAGTGTCGGGTCAAGCCGGCAGCGTCAACGTCGGCAACGATTTGGCGCGGATGCTCAATCTCACCGACAAGCTCGCGCAACAGCGCGGCGATGCGTTCATCGCCAGCGAGTTGTTCTTGCTCGCCCTGCTGGACGACAGCGGCGACGCGGGGCGCGCGTTCAAAGCCGCCGGCGCGACTAAGCAGAAACTCGAAGCGGCGATCGACGCGATGCGCGGCGGCGAGAAAGTGCAAAGCGAGAACGCCGAAGATCAGCGTCAGGCGCTGGAGAAATACTGCATCGATATGACCGCCCGCGCGGAGTCGGGCAAGCTCGATCCGGTGATCGGCCGCGACGAGGAAATCCGGCGTACGGTGCAGGTGCTGCAGCGGCGCACGAAGAACAATCCGGTGCTGATCGGCGAGCCCGGCGTCGGCAAGACCGCCATCGTCGAAGGCCTCGCGCAGCGCATCGTCAACGGCGAAGTGCCCGAAGGCCTGCGCGGCAAGCGCTTGCTCTCGCTCGATATGGGCGCGTTGATCGCGGGCGCGAAGTATCGCGGCGAATTCGAGGAACGTTTGAAAGCCGTGTTGAACGATTTAGCCAAGAACGAGGGCCAGATCATTCTGTTCATCGACGAATTGCACACGATGGTCGGCGCGGGCAAGGCCGAAGGCTCGATGGACGCCGGCAATATGCTCAAGCCCGCGCTCGCGCGCGGCGAGCTGCACTGCATCGGCGCGACCACGCTGGACGAATACCGCAAATACGTCGAGAAAGACGCGGCCCTCGAACGCCGGTTCCAGAAAGTGTTCGTCGGCGAGCCCAGCGTGGAAGACACCATCGCCATTCTGCGGGGACTGAAAGAGAAATACGCGGTGCATCATGGCGTCGAGATCACCGATCCGGCGATCGTCGCCGCGGCCACGCTGTCGCATCGCTATATCGCGGACCGGCAATTGCCCGACAAGGCCATCGACCTGATGGACGAAGCCGCGTCGCGCATCCGCATGGAGATCGACAGCAAGCCCGAGGAACTCGATCGCAAAGAGCGCCGGCTGATCCAGCTCAAAATCCAGCGCGAGGCACTGAAGAAAGAGAAGGACGAGGCCTCGAAGCAGCGGCTGGCCGATCTCGAAGCCGAGATCGCGACGCTGGAGCGCGCCTACAACGATCTCGAAGAAATCTGGAAGGCCGAGAAAGCGGCGGTGCAGGGCACCACCAAGGTCAAGGAGCAGATCGAGGCGGCGAAGCTCGAACTCGAAGCCGCGCAGCGACGTCAGGATTACGCGACGATGAGCGAAATCCAGTACGGCCGTATTCCCGAATTGGAGAAGCAACTGCAGGCGGCGCAGGCCGCGGAAACGCAGGGTTTCCAACTGCTGCAGGATAAAGTCACCGACGAAGAGATCGCCGAAGTGGTCTCGCGCTGGACCGGTATTCCGGTCAGCAAGATGCTGGAAGGCGAGCGCGAGAAATTATTGAAGATGGAAAGCGCGCTCCACGGCCGCGTGGTCGGCCAGGAAGAGGCGATCAAAGTCGTCTCCGACGCCGTGCGCCGTTCGCGCGCGGGCCTGAGCGACCCGAATCGTCCCAGCGGTTCGTTCCTGTTCCTGGGTCCGACCGGCGTGGGCAAGACCGAGTTGTGCAAGGCCTTGGCGGAATTCCTGTTCGATTCCGCCGACGCGATGGTCCGCATCGACATGAGCGAGTTCATGGAGAAGCACGCGGTCTCGCGGCTGGTCGGCGCGCCTCCGGGCTACGTCGGTTACGAGGAAGGCGGTTACCTCACCGAGGCCGTGCGCCGTCGCCCGTACAGCGTGATCCTGCTCGACGAGGTCGAGAAGGCGCATCAGGACGTGTTCAACATCCTGCTGCAGGTGCTCGACGACGGCCGTTTGACCGACGGCCAGGGCCGCACCGTCGATTTCCGCAACACCGTGATCGTGATGACCTCGAACCTCGGTTCGCAGATGATCCAAGAGCTTTCGTCGGACGATACGCCCGAGAGCTACACCAAGATGAAAGCGACGGTGATGGGCGTGGTGCAGGCGCATTTCCGGCCCGAATTCATCAACCGCCTCGACGACATCGTCGTGTTCCATCCGCTGGACAAGGCGCAGATTCGCGAAATCGCCAAGATCCAACTGCGTGGCTTGGAGAAGCGCCTGGGCGAACGCGGCATCAAGCTGACGATGAGCGACAAAGCCTTCGATTTCCTGGGCAATATCGGCTTCGACCCGGTGTACGGCGCGCGTCCGCTCAAACGCGCGATCCAACAGCAGCTCGAAAATCCGCTGGCGCAGAAGATTCTCGGCGGCGAGTACGGCAACGGCGATACCGTGCGCGTCGATGCCGAGGGCGGGCGACTCGCGTTCGGGAAGGACTCGGCCTAAGCCGAGGGCGCCGCGGCCTAACGCGGCGTGAGGGATGCCGTCAGTCGCGCGGACCGTCTCCGCGCGACTCCAGCGCTGCGATCCGCGCTTCCAGCGCATCGATGCGTTCGATCAACGCCTGCACCGCATCGACGCGCGGCGCGCGGGCGTCGTCGTGGTCGTCGCGCTCCGCGCCGCGTTCGGGCATGACCGGTTCGCCGCACAGCAACTGCGCGTAGCGGTCTTCGCGCTGGCCCGCGCCGCGCGGGATGCGGCGCACCAGCGGCGTCTCGCGTTCGGCCAGGCGTTCGAGCGCGTGACGCGCATCGTCGGCGTTGCCGAAACGATGCAACCGCTCGCTGCGGGTCAGCAGCTCGTTGAGCGTTTGCGGGCCGCGCAGCATCAGCAGCGCCAGCAGCGCGGTTTGCGCCGGGGTCGTATCGAAGACGCGATCGAGACGGTGGTAGTAACGTTCGGCGCGCGCGCCGTATTCGGACTTCACCAAGCCGCGCGGTTCGAGTTGACGCAGCGCATGGCCGATGTCGCCGACGCTGAGGTTCATGATCGGTTCGCGCGAGGTTTTTTGATTGCAGGCCAGCGCGATGTTGTTCAGCGTGAGCGGGTAGACGTCCGGCGTGGTCGCGGCCTTTTCGACCAAACTGCCGAGAATGCGCGCTTCGATCTCGTTCAATACGGGGGCGGCGGGCGCGGGGGCGGGGTCCATACGGAGCTCGTGGGCGGGAAGTCGCGAGAGCCGCGATTGTACGGGCCGACGCCCGGCGTTGACGAATTCTTCATGCGGGCTGGGGTAGGCTCGCGGCACCGCCTCGGTCGAGGCGCTCTTTCGCGGAGCCTCCCATGTCCTCCATCGCTCGTTCGCTGCGGCTCGTCGCGCTGGCGTCGGCCGCCTCGTTCGCGTTCGCGCCGTCGGCGCAGGCCGGCGATCTCACCTGCAAAATGAGTTTCGATATGGCCGGCTGGTCGGCGTTCTACAAAACCGCGTCCGGCACCGGCACCGTCCGCTGCAGCAACGGCCAATCGATGTCGGTGAAAGTGGCCGCGAAAGGCGGCGGCGTCACCTTCGGCAAGAATCGCATCCGCAATGGCTTCGGCGAATTCGCCAACGTCGGCGACATCCGCGACGTGCTGGGCAGTTACGCCACCGCCGAAGCGCATGCCGGCACCGTGAAGTCGGCCTCGGCGCAGGCGATGACCAACGGCAAGGTTTCGTTGGCGCTCAGCGGCAAAGGCGAGGGTTGGAATCTCGGCGTCGCCTTCAGCCGATTCACGATCGAAGCGCGCTGAGTCCATCGCGCCGCTCGCGTTCGATTCGACGCCGGCTCAACTCGACGCGCGCGCGACCGACGGCAGCGGGCCGGAGCGATACTGCGGCATCGCCGCGATCATCTCGCTCAGCGAGTGCGCGAGGGCGTGTTCGGCGAGCAGCGCGGCGTCCGCGCCGCGTTCCAGCAGATGCTTCACCGCTTCGTCGCTGTGCGCGCGCGCCAGCACCGGGATCGGCGCGTCCGCATGCTTTAAACGCTGCGCCACGTGTCCGGCCTCCAGCGCGTCGGGGATCGTGAGCACCGCCAACGAAGCGTTGGCCGGGCTGGCGTCGGCCAAGACCGCTTCGTCGGCCGCGTTGCCCAGAATCGCCTCGTAACCCGCCTCGCGCGCGCGTTCGATGCGCGCGTCGTCGGTGTCGATCACGATGAAGGGAATGTCGGCGCGATGCAGAACATCGGCCAATTTCGCGCCCGCGCGGCCGTAGCCGACGAGCAGCACATGCCCTTTCGGCGGACGCGCGACCGACGTTTCGGTCGTGCGGGTTCGCCGCGCCATCAGCGCGAACAGCGCGGGGTTGAGCAGGATCGACAGAATCGCGCCCGCCAGCACCAAATCGCGGGTGTGATCGGACACGAGTCCCAGCGACGCGCCGAGCCCGACCAGGATGAAGGAGAACTCGCCGATCTGCGCCAGACTCGCGGCGATGGTGAGCGCGATGCGATTATCTTTGCCCAAAATCCGCACCACCGCCCACGCCGCGACGGATTTGCCGACGACGATGATCGCGAGCGTCTCCAGCACTTCCAGCGGCTGTTCGACCAGAATCCACGGGTCGAACAGCATGCCGACCGAGACGAAGAACAGCACCGCGAACGCGTCGCGCAGCGGCAGCGAATCCTCGGCGGCTTTGTGTCCGAACGGCGATTCGTTGAGCAGCATCCCCGCGAAGAACGCGCCGAGCGCGAACGACACGCCGAACAGTTCCGCCGCGCCGAACGCGACGCCCATCGCGCACGCGAGCACGAACAGCGTGAACAATTCGCGCGAACCGGTGCCGGCGACGCGTTCGAGCAACCAAGGCAGCACGCGTCGCCCGACGATCAGCATCAACGCGACGAATCCGCCGACTTTCAGCACGGTGATCCCCAGCGCGGCGGCGAAGCCGCCGTCGCGCGCGCCGTCGGCGTCGGGCGCGAGCGCGGGCACCAACACCAGCGCCAACACCATCGCCAAATCCTCGACGATCAACCAACCGATCGCGATGCGACCGCGCTCGCTGTCGAGCAGACGCGCCGATTCGAGCGCGCGCAGCAGCACGACGGTGCTGGCGACCGAGAGCGACAAACCGAAGATCAGGCTTTCGGCGTGCGACCACCCCAGACGCGTGCCCAGGAACCAACCCATGGCGGTGGCGACGGCCATTTGCACGATCGCGCCCGGCACTGCGATCCGACGCACGGCCATCAGATCGCGTAGCGAAAAATGCAGGCCGACGCCGAACATCAGCAAAATCACGCCGATTTCGGCGAGCTGCGGCGCTAAGGTTTGATCGCCGACGAAGCCCGGCGTGTTCGGACCGACCAAGACGCCCGCGATCAGATAGCCGACGATCGGCGAGAAGCGTAAACGCTGCGCGAGCAGTCCGAACACGAAGGCTAAAACGAAGCCGACGCACAGCATCGCGATGAGAGAGGTGTGATGCGGCATGACCCGACTATACGCGATGCGCCGCGCCGTTCCTGTCCTTCGCGTTCAGTTTGCGGAGGCGCGACGCCGTGGCTCCGGCGCAGGGCGGCGACACAAAAAACCCCCGGCATGGCCGGGGGTTTTCGGGCGAGTCGCCTTCGCGCGTCGCCACGCTATGTCGAGATCGCGACCGCAGCGTGAGCGAATGCGCGCATCACCATTTGTAGCCGACGCGGCCGTACACATAAGCGCCGTTGAAACCGTTCGGCGAACTGGCGCTGTAGGGCAACTGGCCGTTGGTGGAGTTCGCGAACAGCACTTCGTCGGGATACGAATCGAGCACGTTGTCCGCGCCGATCGTGAACGTCACATCGCCCAGCGAATAGCTGCCGGACAGGTCCAGCGTCCACTGCGGATCGAAGGTTTGATCGCGCGAGGTGTCGGCCGGGTTGTTGCCGAACAACACGCTGAATTCGCCGTAGCGCGTGGCGTTCGCGCCGAACGACCAGTTACCCAAGTTGTAGTTGCCGCCGAGCTGGAACTTATCGCGCGGCGCGCCGACGGTGAGCCGGCCTACTTCGACGCGACCGATGCGTACCGCGGCCGGATCGATCGCGGCCAAGCGCGCGGGATTCGGCGCGATGCGCTCGACCGTGGTCTTGTTGTAGTTGTAGCCGGCGGTGAGATCCAAGCGCCCGTCGCCGATGTCCCAGCGATAGGTGCCGATCAGATCGATGCCCTTGGTCTTGGTGTCGATGGCGTTGGTGAAATAGCGGCCGCCGCCGAGCGAGGGATCGACCGTGGTGTTGAGGAACGTGCGCACCGCGGTGGAGGTGAGGTTCTCCGACAGCATGATGCGGTCGTCGATCTCGATCTGATACGCATCGATGGTGATGTAGAGGTTCTCCACCGGCTGCAGCACCAAACCCAGACTGAGGTTCTTCGACTCTTCGGCCTTCAGCGGTTCGGCGCCCAGCGCGACCGCGGCGGGGTCGTTCACGCGGAACGTGCGGATATCGAACGGCACGCCGCCGATGAAGTTGGTGGCGGTGGAGCGGAAGAATTGCTGCTGCAGCGACGGCGCGCGGAAGCCGGTCGAGATCGTACCGCGCAACGCCACGGCATCGCTGAAAGCGTAGCGCGCCGAGAGTTTGCCCGACGTGGTGTCGCCGAAATCGCTGTAGTCTTCCGCGCGCACCGCGAGGCCGAGATTGAATTTCTCGGTGATGTCGGCTTCCAGATCGAGATACGCCGCATAGCTTTCGCGATTGAAATCGCCGGCGTCGCCCGGCTGGAAGCCCGGAAACACCTGCGAGCCCGAGGGGGCCGGCGTGCCGCCCGGCAGCAGCACGCCGCCGTTGATGTAGGAGTTCGGCTCGCCCGGGCGTTGCTCGAAGCCTTCGCCGCGCCATTCCAAGCCCCAAGCCACGGTCAACGGCGAGGACAACCAGCTCACGTCGTAACCCTTGTCGACATCGAGATTCAGCACATGCTGGCTGATCTCCAGCGCGCCCGCGTAGAAGTTGCGCTGCGAGGCCGCGCCTTGGCTGCGGTTGAGGCTGTTCTCGACGTCGAAGCTCAGGTCGTTGTTGCCGTAGTTGTAGCTCAGATCGATGTTCCAATCGTTCGACGTCACGCCGCGCAGGCCGGCGACCAGCGCGCGGTCTTCGGCGATGTTGCGGATCTGCGGCAGAAAGCCGTCGGGATAGATCGCCGGCACGTTGCGGGTGTCGAGCGCGGTGCGATAGAACCCGTTCGACAGCGCGTCGCGACGGCTGGCGTTCGCGAACGCATAGAACGTCAGCGTGTCCGTCGCGTCGAATTCGGCGTTGCCCGACAGCGCGTATTGTTCGATTTCCGGATCGCCGTAACGCTGCACCACCACGCCCGGCGGCGGCGCGGTGGCCGGACGCACGGTCACGCCCGGGGCCAGCACGTAGGGCCGGGCGCGGTCGGTCTGGTCTTCGTCGTTGACCTCGGCCGCGAGGTGCAGGCGGCCGGCTGCGCCGAGCTTGAAGCCCGCGTCGGCGGAGGCCTGATAGCTGCGGCCGTCGCCCGCGCTGTATTGGCCGGCGTTGAACGCGATGCTGCCGCCAGAATCGCTGCCCTTGAGCACGATGTTGACCACGCCGGCGATCGCGTCCGAGCCGTATTGCGCCGAGGCGCCGTCGCGCAGCACTTCCACGCGTTGGATCGCGGCGATGGGGATAGCGTTCAGATCCACCGGCGATGCGCCGCGGCCCTGACTGCCGTTGAGGTTGATCAGCGCGGTGGTGTGGCGGCGCTTGCCGTTCACCAGCACCAGCACTTGGTCGGGCGCGAGGCCGCGCAACTGCGCGGGGCGCACCGCGTCGGTGCCGTCGGTGATGGCCGGGCGCGGGAAATTCAGCGAGGGCAGCGCGCGCGACAGCGCGGTGGCCAGTTCGGTGGTGCCGGTGGCTTCCAGCGCCTGCGGCGTGATCACGTCGATCGGCGAGGCCGATTCGGCGACGGTGCGGTTCGCGGCGCGGGTGCCGGTCACGACCACGGTTTCGAGGGTGCCGGCTTCGTCTTGATCGGCGGGCGCGTCTTGCGCGAGCGCCGGCCCGGCGGCCAGAACGAGGGACAAAGCGAGGGTCAACGGGTGGCGCGTCATGCGGGGGGCTCCTGAGCGAGTGTGGGGAAATCGCGTGTTTTGCGGTGTAACACGCGTGTCATCGCGGGTCAAACGAGCGTCCGGCATGAACGCATGCCGCCGCAGCGCTCGCCGAACTCGCGGATTCCGCGAGGCCCGGGCGGGCGGCGGTCGCCTGCTAAAATCCCCGGATGATCGCTTTCCGAAATTTCGCCCTGCGCCGGGGCGAGCGCTTGTTGCTGTCCGATGTCGACCTCGCCCTCCACGCCGGCTGGCGCGTGGGCGTCGTCGGCCGTAACGGCACCGGTAAATCCTCGTTGTTCGCCGCGATGATGCGCGAGCTGGAGCCCGACAAGGGCGATTTGGACCTGCCCGGGAAAACCCGCGTGGCCTCGGTCGCGCAAGAGACCCCGTCGCTGCCCGACCCGGCCCTGGATTTCGTACTCTCCGGCGATATCGAGGTGCATGCGGCGGTGCAGGCCGAGGCCAATGCGTTCGCCGCCGAGGACTGGGAAGCGGTGGCCGAGGCGCATCACCGGCTGGAAGAACTCAACGGCTACGACGCCAGCGCGCGCGCTGGCCGGCTGCTGCACGGCCTGGGCTTTCCCGCGGACACCCATCCGCGGCCGGTGTCGGATTTCTCCGGCGGTTGGCGCGTGCGTTTGAACGTCGCGCGCGCGCTGATGATGCCCAGCGATCTGTTGTTGCTGGACGAACCCACGAACCACCTCGATCTCGATGCGGTGGTGTGGCTGGAAGAATGGCTGCGCCGCTACCCGGGCACGCTGCTGGTGATTTCGCACGACCGCGAATTCCTCGACAACGTCACCACGCACACCCTGCATCTGCACGAAGGCAAAGCGAAACTGTATTCCGGCAACTACACCCAATTCGAACGCCAGCGTGCGGAGCATCTGCGCCAGCAGCAGATCGCGTTCGACAAGGAACAGGCCGAGCGCGCGCATCTGCAGAAGTTCATCGATCGCTTCAAGGCCAAGGCGAGCAAGGCGCGTCAGGCGCAGTCGCGCATGAAGCGCTTGGAGAAACTCGCCGGCACCGAGGCGGTGCGCGCCGAGCGCGAATTCCGCATCGAATTCCCCGCGCCCGCGAAGATGCCGTTCGCGCTGATGCGCCTGAACGACGCCGACTGCGGCTATGGCCCCTCACCCTCGCTCGCTGCGCTCGCTCTGCCCTCTCCCCATCGCGATGGGGAGAGGGTGGCCGAAGGTCGGGTGAGGGGCGAGGGGGGCACGATCCT
>SSGH01000008.1 GCA_008015835.1 Lysobacter sp. | reverse complement strand
GTCGAGCGCGTCGGCGAGCGAGCGCGCATGCGCGAACGCGGCGTTCGCGAGCGCATCGTCCGCGCGCGCGGGCGCCACGCTCACCGACAGCACGCCGTCGACGTGCCAGTTCTCGGTCAACGGCCAGGTGCGGAATTCGCCGTCGCGGCCGCGCACCGCGACCACGCTCAATTCGCGCTCGAACGACACGAAGGCTTCGAGAATCAGCCCCACGGTCGCGGCCTGCGCGCCGAGCGCTTCCCATGCGGCGTCCGCGTCGGCCGGCGTTTTGATGCGGAATTGGCCTTTGCCGTCGTAACCGAGGCGGCGCGTCTTCAGGATGCACGGCGCGCCGATGCGCGCGATGGCCGCATCCAACGCGGCGCGATCGGGCACGTCGGCGAACTCGGGCACCGGGATGCCGAGTTCGCGAAACAGCGTCTTTTCGGCCAGTCGGTCCTGCGCGACGGCCAGCGCGCGCGGACTCGGGAACACCGGCGCGCGCGCGCTGAGCCACTGCGCGGATTCGGCCGGCACATTCTCGAAATCGAAGGTGGCGATATCGATGCGCGAAGCGAATTCCGCCAACGCCGCTTCGTCGCGGTAATCGCCGACGATCAACGGCGCGAATTGCCCGGCGCAGGCGTCGGCGACGGTATCGAGCACGAGGAAACGCAAACCAAGCGGCGCACCGGAGAGCGCGAGCATGCGCGCCAATTGGCCGCCGCCCAAGATACCGACTGTGGTCATGAGCGAAACTCTTCCGGAACTCCGGAGTGCTGGAGCAAGCGAACCCGCACGGCACCGACGCCCCCTCTCCCGCTCGCGGGGTGAGGTCGGACTGTTTGCGCGGCATCGACGCGCAGGCCGGCCGAACGCTCGGCGCGCTGCGCCGAGCCGGGGTGCGGGTGGGGTGAGGGAAGCAAGTGCGCGCGAGGCGCGCGCTTGTCGATACCGACTGTGGTCATGCGCGCGCGCTCACAGACGCGGGTCGTCGCGCTCGATCACCTCGCGCGTTTGCTGCGCGCGGAAGGCCTCGAGTTTGGCGGCGATCTCGGGATGGTCGGCGGCCAACATCGCCGCGGCGAACAACCCGGCGTTGGCCGCGCCGGCCGCGCCGATCGCGAACGTCGCGACCGGCACGCCCGCGGGCATCTGCACGATCGACAGCAGCGAATCCAGGCCGTTCAGGGTTTTGCTTTGCACCGGCACGCCCAGCACCGGCACCGCGGTTTTGGCGGCCAGCATGCCCGGTAAATGCGCGGCGCCGCCGGCGCCGGCGACGATGGCGCGTAAGCCGCGCGCCTGCGCGGACGCCGCGTATTCGAACAGGACATCGGGCGTGCGATGCGCGGAGACGACGCGCACTTCGTGCGGCACGCCCAGGGCATCGAGCTTGGCGACGGCGTGCTGCATCGTCTCCCAGTCGGAACGCGAGCCCATGACGACGCCGACTAGCGGCGCGGGCGAAGGGGCCTCGGTCTGGCCTGACAGCGTCGTCGACATAGTCGTCACTCGGCTAAAAACGTATTCTAGCCCTCTCGCACCGCACGCCAAGCCTTATGGACCGCAAACTGCTCGATATCCTCGCCTGCCCCGCGACGCGCCAGCCGCTCGCGCTGTTGGAACCGGCCGGGTTGGCGGCGATGAATCGGGCGATCGACGCCGGCGCGGTGAAGCGCGCCGACGGCAACGCGCAAACCGAACCGCTGCGCGAAGCGCTGATCACCCGCGACCGCAAACTGGTCTATCGCATCGACGACGGCATTCCGGTGTTGTTGATCGAAGAAGGCATGGCCTTCCATCAGGCCGAAGCCGCGTGATGGATCGGGCGATGGGCCAAGCCGCCGATGCGCCCGCGCGCTTCGCGCCGCCGCCCATCGCGACGGTTCTCGCGAATGTCGCCGCCGCGCTGGCGGAGGATCTCGGCGACGGCGACGTCACCGCCGCGTTGCTGCCCGATGGCCCCGACATCGCCTATCTGCTGTGCAAGGAAGACGCGGTGGTCTGCGGCCGGCCGTGGTTCGACGCCTGCCATCGCGCGCTCGATCCGAACGTCGCCATCGACTGGCGCGCGGGCGAAGGCGACCGCGTCGCGAAGGGCACGGTGCTGGCGACGCTGCGCGGGCGCAGCCGCGCGCTGGTGAGCGCCGAACGCGCGTCGCTGAATTTCATGCAGACGCTGAGCGCTACCGCGACCGTCGTCGCGCAGTACGTCGATGCGGTGCGCGGCACCGGCGCGAGGATTCTCGACACCCGCAAGACCATTCCCGGCCTGCGGCTCGCGCAGAAATACGCGGTGCGCGTGGGTGGCGGCACGAATCATCGCATCGGCCTGTACGACGCGACGATGCTCAAGGAAAACCACATCCGCGCTTACGGCTCGCTCGCCGGGGCGGCGAAGGCCGCGCGCGCGGCGCGACCGACGCTGCCGCTGATCGTCGAAGTGGAAAGCCTCGCGCAACTGCGCGAAGCGCTGGACGTCGGTTGCGACCGCATTCTCATCGACGACTTCGACGCCGCGACGCGGCGCGAGGCGGTGCGGATCGCCAAATCCGCGCCCTACGACGGGCGCATTCCACTGGAAGTCTCCGGCGGCGTGGACATGAGCACGCTGCGCGCGATCGCCGAGGACGGCGTGGACTGCATTTCGATCGGCGGCTTGACCAAGCACGTGCGCGCGATCGATTTGTCGTTGAAGTTAGGACCGCCGCCGGGTTAAGCGCGCGGTCGCACTGAAGCGATCGCATTGGCGCGGTCGCATCGAAGCGCAAGCCTAAACAGGCGCCTGGCTGCGCTCGGAACGACAACATCGCACGCGAATCAAAGCGCGCCGAAATACCGCGCCCGCATCAGCGACAGGAAATCGCGATCGATCGGAAACCCCGAAGCCGAGCCGAGCACCGAATCGATGCCGCAGTGCGGGCAAAGCGCGGTTTGCGGCACGCCGCTGTCGTCCCGATCGACCCATTCGTCGATTTCGCTCGGACGGAAGCTGCCGCAGCAATAGAAGCACCCGCAAATTTCGCTGGCGAGCACGTCGTCGCGATGGTTCGCCGAACGGCGATGCGCGTCGTGCAGATTCGAGCCGGCGTCCGGCATCACAATCGTCAGCGGAAGATCGACAGCAAGGCCGCAGCGCCCGCGATCAGACCAGCCCCCCACCGCAACCACATCGGCACGCCGCCGCCCACCTGTGCGGTGGCATCGCCGCCCTTCGCCTCTTCCTTGCCCAGTTCGAACAATCGGAAACGCAGGGTGTCGAAACCGATCTCGTCGCCGGATTTGGCCAGCGCGCGCTGCACGCGTTCGCCGTTGAGAAAGCTGCCGTTGGTCGAACCGAGGTCTTCGATGATGACGCCCTCGTCGGTGGGCGTGAGCCGCGCGTGCTTGCGCGACAGGCTGGCCTCTTCCAAGCGCAGTTGGCATTCGGGCGCGCGGCCGACCACGGTGGTGCCGGCCAAGCCGAAACTGCGGCCGAGCATGCGCCCGGTCTGCGCGCGCAGCGCGTATTTCGACAACGCCGCGCGGACCACGGTGGCGCCCATATCGTCGTTGGCCGGCCCGGGCGCGGCCACGCGGTCGAACGCGGACGAGGTTTCGGCGGACACCAGCATCGCCTGCACTTGATCGATGCCGATGCGGTCCCCGGCGCGCAGGGCAATCAAGCCTTCCACCGCGCGGCCGTTGACCGTCACCGCGGCGCCGCGGGCCACGCTCATCATCACGCCCTGCGGCCCGATCTGCAGTTCGCAGTGCTGGGGCAACATGCCGGGCGCCTTCAGCACGATGTCGGCGTCCGGCGCCGAGCCGATGCGCTTCACGCCGTGGCGCGGCAGGGTTTGCGGGGTTTCGCCGGCGGCGAAGACGAGTTTCATGAGAGCGCTCCGGGGACCATTGCAACGGCGGATCGATGTCCGCAAATTAGGGGGATGCCGACTTTACTGATTCTGATGATCGCGGTTGCGATCTGCTTCGCATTCTGGAGCGCCTCGCGCGCCGCCGCCGAACGCGCGACGGCCTTGGGACGCGACGCCTGCGCCGCCGCGGGGGTGCAGTGGATCGATCAAACCGTGCACGCGACCGGCCTGCGCGTGCGTCGCGGCGAGGACGGCCGTCTCGGTTTCGAGCGGACGTATCGGTTCGAGTACTCGCAGGACGGCACCGACCGCCACATCGCCCGGCTGGTGCTGCGCGGCGATCGGCTGGTGGCGTTCAGCGGCCCGACCGCAGCCGCGACTCGCATCGACTTGAATTGACGAGATCAGCGTTCCCAACATCCGTCCCCCCGACGTCCTTCCCCCATGGCCGCGGCCGTGCATGCGTTTCCGACGACTTTCGTCGTTTCCCGCTCGGCCCGCGCGCTTATTTCACCACTCTCAGATGCCCGCCGCGCTTCGGCGTCGACGACGAACCGCCGCCGTCGCCGCTGTCCGCGCCCTCGCCCGCAGCGGACTCGCGTTCGTCGTCGGTCGCGACGAGCGCGCCCCCCTGCGCCCCATCCGCATCGACCGATGCCGCCTCGGGCGGCGCCGACGCATCGTACGGGTCTTCGGGGAGCATCATGCCCTCGGACGTTTCGCGCGAATAGATCGCCATGACCGCAGGGACCGGGATCCACACCGGATAGGCGACGCCGCCGAAGCGGGCGCTGAAACTGATGCGGTCGTTGTCCATCTCGAAAGCGCCCACCGCGGTCGGTCCGATATTCAGGACCACTTGCCCGTCCTTGATGGCCGAGGGTGGCACATGCACGTCCCGATGGCGGGCATCGACGATCAGATACGGCGTCATGCCGTTATCGAGAATCCAGGCGTACAGCGCCCGCAGCAGATAGGGGCGGCGACTGGTCATGCGCGGCGACGGGCGTTCGGTCATGACGGCAGTCTACTCCGGGTCGCTCGGACCTTGAGGGGGCGCGTGGCGGCGATCTGGCCTGTGAGATCAGACTTGTGCGATCGGATCGGCGCGAACGGGATAACGCGAATCCCGATGGGGTCAGGCCGGCAGCTCGCGCAGGCTTTTTTCCTGCGGGGTCAAACTGCGCACGAAGCCGGGGTTGCGGAAGATGCGATTGCCGTACTCTTCGATCACCTTGCCGTCTTTCGGCAGGGGCACGTCGAGCGCGGGCAGGCGCCAGACGATCGGCGCCATCGCGCAATCGGCCAAGCTCATTTCGTTGTTCAGGAAGAACTTGCTGGCCTTGAACAGCGGCACCGAGGCGATCAGCAGTTCTTTCAGCCGCTTACGCGCGGCTTCGGCCTGCTGCTTGCTGCCGAACTGCACCTGCTGCACTTGCGGCACCCAATCGTGCTCGATGCGCAGCATCGCAAGACGCAAGCGCGCGCGCGACAGCGGGTCGATCGGCATCAGCGGCGGATGCGGATAGCGCTCGTCGAGGTATTCGCTGACCACCGACGCGGCGTAGAGCACCAAATCGCGCTCGACCAGCGTCGGCACCGAGCTGTACGGGTTGAGAACGCGCAAATCCTCCGGCGGGGACTGCGGATCGACCGGTACGAGGTCGTAGGACACGCCCTTCGCGGCCAGCACCAGACGCACCCGATGGCAGAGCACGTCATCGACGGAAGAAAACAACGTCAGCGTATTGCGCATACACGTACTCGCATCCGACTGGGATCTGACGAATCGCGACGGCGGCCGGGAACGCTGGCCGCCGCGCGAATGCGTTCGAGAAGACGCATTCGAAAAAGGGCGACGCCCAGCGAACTCAATGCACGTCGCGCCAGTATTCGCGCTTCAACAGCCAAGCCAGGAACGCGAACAGGCTGAGGAACAGAATCACCCACACGCCGAGCTTCTGGCGCTTGAGGATCGCCGGCTCGCCGACGTATTCCAAGAACGCGGCGATGTCGCGCGCGGTCTGGTCGAATTCCTCGGCCTTCTGCGTGCCCGAAGTGGCGACGACGAGAGCCTTCAAGCAGGCGTCGTCGGTTTCCACCAACCCGTGGGGGCAGCCCATCAGCGGCTTGCCTTTATCGTCCTTGCCGGTTTCGATCTTCTTGACGAACACCGGGCGCTGGTTGCCCTGCAGTTCCCACAGCGGATTCGGCATCGAGGCGTTCGGGAACACCTTGTTGTTCCAGCCGAGCGGGCGCGATTCGTCGAGGTAGAACGACTTGAGGTAGGTGTAGATCCAGTCGCTGCCGCGAACGCGCGAGATCACGCTCAGATCCGGCGGCGCCTTGCCGAACCACTTTTCGCCGCCGGTGGCCGGCGTGGTGGAATGGACCGGCATCGCGCTGATCACCTGCTCGCCGAACTTGGCGCCGGTGAAGTTCAGGTTGTTCATCACCTGATCTTCGGTCAGCCCCAAGTCTTCGGCGATGCGCGAGTAGCGCATGTACTTCAGCGAATGGCAGCCCACGCAGTAGTTCATGTACAACTGCGCGCCGCGCTGCAGCGAGGCGCGGTCGTCGAGATCGACGCCGGAATGTTCGACCGGAGTATCGCCGGCGGCGAACGCCGAGACCGACACCAGAAGGCCGGCGATGGCGAGCGTCGCGCGCTTGGCGAACGAGATCTTCATGGCGAATGGCTTAGTCATGCATCGTCACCCGTTCCGGCACGGCCTTGGTCTTGTCGATCTTGGTCCAGATCGGCATGGTGAAGAAGAAGAGGAAATACAGCACCGTGAGCACGCGGCCGACGATGGTTTCGACCGGGTCGGTGCCCGGGCCACCGCCGATCTTGCCCAGCCACACGAAGCTGACGGCGAAAATCAACAACGCGATCTTGGAGATCAGGCCGCGGTAGCGGATCGATTTGACCTTCGACTTGTCCAACCAGGGCACCGCGAACAGCACCGCGATCGCCGCAAACATCACGATCACGCCGCCGAGCTTATCCGGCACGACGCGCAACATCGCGTAATACGGGGTGAAGTACCACACCGGTTTGATGTGCGCCGGGGTCACCAGCTTGTTGGCTTCGCTGAAATTGTCGTGTTCCAGGAACAAACCGCCCAATCCAGGGGTGTAGAAGATGATGAACGCCGCGATGATCATGAACATCGCCACGAAGAACGTGTCCTTCACCGTGTAGTACGGATGGAACGGCACGCCGTCGGCCGGCGCGGTCGGCGACCAACGGTTGCCCTTCGGCCCTTTCTTGATTTCGACGCCGTCGGGGTTGTTCGACCCCACTTCGTGCAGCGCGCCCAGATGCAGCACCACGAGCAGCAGCAGCACCAGCGGCATCGCGATCACGTGCAGCGCGAAGAAACGGTTGAGGGTGGCGTCGGCGGGCAGGTAATCGCCCATGATCCATTCGGTCAGCGCCGGGCCGATCTTCGGGATCGCGCCGAACAGCGAAATGATCACCTTCGCGCCCCAGTACGACATCTGGCCCCACGGCAGCACGTAGCCCATGAAGGCTTCGGCCATCAGCACCAGATAAATCAGCATGCCGAGAATCCACACCAACTCGCGCGGTTTCTTGTACGAGCCGTACATCAGACCGCGGAACATGTGCAGATACACGACGATGAAGAACAGCGACGCGCCGGTGCTGTGCATGTAGCGGATCAGCCAGCCACCGTCCACGTCGCGCATGATGTACTCGACCGAGGCGAAGGCTTCCGCCGCGCTCGGTTTGTAGTGCATCGTGAGGAAAATGCCGGTGACGATCTGGTTGACCAGAACGACGGTGGCCAGGATGCCGAAGATGTACCAAAGATTGAAATTCTTCGGCGCGTAGTACTCCGACATGTGCTTGCGATAGAACGGCATGAAGCCCGGAGCGCGTTCGTTGAACCAGTCCATCGCGCTGTTGGCGGTGCGCATGATGAGGTTAGCCATGGCTTACGCGCCCTCTTTCGGGTTGACGCCGATCACGATCGTCGTGTCGTTCTCGTAATAGTGCGGCGGCACGACCAAATTGGTCGGCGCCGGCACGCCCTGGAACACGCGACCGGCCATGTCGAACTTCGACTTGTGGCACGGGCAGAAATAACCGCCCTTCCAGTTCGGGTCGAACGGCTCGGGGCGAATTTCCGCCTTCATTTCCGGCGAGCAGCCCAAGTGGGTGCACAGGCCGACGAGCACCGAAATTTCCGGCTTCAACGAGCGATTTTCGCCCTTGATGTAATTCGGCTGCTGATCCAGGTTGTCGGACTTCGGGTCGCGCAGTTGGCCGTCGAGCGTCGGCAGCGCGTCGAGCAGCGCTTTCGAGCGTTTGACGATCCAGATCGGCTGACCGCGCCATTCGGCGATGATGCGCTGGCCTTCGGCGAGCGCGCTGATGTCCACCGTGACCGGAGCGCCGGCCAATTTGGCGCGGGCGCTGGGCATCCAGGACGTGATGAACGGGACCGAGGCCCCTGCGACGCCGACGGCGCCGACCACGCCCGTGGTGATGGTCAGGAAACGGCGACGCCCGGCGTCGACGGGTTGCGCGCCGTCACCCGTGCGGTGATCCGACTCGCTCACGACTTTTGTTGCCATCCGGCACTCCGCAAAACTTGAAGACGACGAAACTGGGAAGACGACGCGGGTTCGCCGCATCTCGCTGGACCGCGAGCGCCCGGCGCGCCTGCGCGGCGCGGCCTGGGAGCCGTCGTTCGCCGGGTTCGCCCCGAAGGGCGGCCGGCAAAGACGATCAAGTGTAACGGAACGCTGAATCGGCCGACAATGTTTGGCGAGTCGCGGCCCCGACGGGTCGATGCGCAGACGCGGGCTCGAACGCCCGAAAGCCCGGCCGTCGGGCACGGAATCGGTGCCGCGATCGCTCGTCGCGGCGGGACAAGACCCGGGACGATTCGGCGGACAAGGCTTCGAAATCCGGTCCTTCGCGCGAGCGGGCGCGCCGAAACCGTCGGCGCGGGGCGCTCAGCCGCGGCCGGGGGTCGCCGTCGTCAGGCTGCGATAGCGTTCGGCCAACAGGCGGACGCGTTCGACGTAGCGCCGGGTCTCGTTGTAGGGCGGCACGCCCTTGTAGCGATCCACCGCACCCTCGCCCGCGTTGTAACCCGCCGCGGCGAGGGTCAGGTCGCCGTTGTAGCGCTTGAGCAGCCAGGACAAGTACTGCACTCCGCCGCTGATGTTCTGGGTGGGGTCGAAGGCGTTGCTGACGCCGAAGCGGCGGGCGGTCGCGGGCATGAGCTGCATCAGGCCCTGCGCGCCCACGCGCGAAAGCGCGTTCGGGTTGAACGAGGACTCGGCGTGAATGATCGCGCGCACGATCGCCTCTTCCACGCCGTGCAGACGGGCTGCCGCGCGGATTTCGGCGTCGTAGGCGTTCGGGTTCAGCCGCAGCGTCTTGAAGTTCACGCCCGGCTGCGCGGCGCAGGCGAAACAGGTTTCCATGAAGCTGTAGCGGATGGTCCGCATCGCGGTCGCACCGGCCACGCCTTTCGGCGGGCGACTGGTGTAATGCCGGACGCCGTCTTTGACGTAGGAATAGACCTGCCCCTGGACCAGCCGCCGGGTCGGCGCGGCGACCGGGGTCGGAGCGGCCGGGACGGCGGCGGGCGGCGGAGCCGCAGCGGGCGTCGCCGGCAGGCTGGCCGGCGAGCCGGCGACGGTCGCGGGCGGCGTGGCGCTGCCGACGGCGGCGGGAACCGGAGCCGGCGCGGGCGGCGGGCTCGCGACCGGCGGCGCGTAGGATTTCGGCGTATACGTGCTGATCGCCGTGCAACGAGCGCCCTTGACGCGCTTGCTGCCGTAGGTGCGGCTGCCGTCGGGGCTGTCGCAGCGGTAGACCGTACCGGCCATGGCGGGCGCAGCCGCGAGACCGGCCCACAGAACCGCGACGACGACGATGGCCCGGTGCGCTTGCATCGGAGGAGTGTCTCCGGATTCAGAACGTTTGCCAAGCCTTTGATTGTTAAACGGCGACCGTCGTCGCCCCGGGACCGACATCGCCGGTTTCTCGTAGAATGACCGCCCTTTTCGCCTATCCGGCCCGGAATCACCGCCGCGCCCCGGAGTTCGCCATGACCGACCCCCGCCCCACGGCCGACGCCGCGCGCGCGCCGCAGCACGCCCCGAAAAAGCTGTTCATCGAGACCCACGGGTGCCAGATGAACGAGTACGACTCGACCAAAATGGCCGAGCTGCTAGGCGCCGAAGAAGGCATGGTCCTGACGGAGAACGCCGAAGAAGCCGACGTGATCTTGCTCAATACCTGCTCGATCCGCGAAAAAGCGCAAGAGAAGGTGTTCAGCCAGCTCGGCCGCTGGCGTCAGTTCAAGCAAGATCGCCCGGTGGTGATCGGCGTCGGCGGCTGCGTCGCCAGCCAAGAGGGCGAGGCCCTGCTCAAGCGCGCGCCGTTCGTCGACCTGGTGTTCGGCCCGCAGACCCTGCACCGCCTGCCCGAGCTGATCCGCGCCAAGCGCGAGACCGGCAAATCCCAGGTGGACATCAGCTTCCCCGAGATCGAAAAGTTCGACCGCCTGCCCGAACCCCGCGCCGAGGGGCCGACCGCGTTCGTGTCGATCATGGAAGGCTGCTCGAAGTACTGCTCGTTCTGCGTGGTGCCCTACACCCGCGGCGAGGAAGTCAGCCGACCGTTCGAAGACGTGCTAGTCGAAGTCGCCCAGCTCGCCGCCCAGGGCGTGCGCGAAGTCACCCTGCTCGGCCAGAACGTCAACGCCTACCGCGGGCCGATCGCGCCAGTCGAAGGCGAGGACGGCGATGTGGCCGACCTCGGCCTGTTGATCCGCGCCGTGGCCGAGATCGACGGCATCGAACGCATCCGTTTCACCACCTCGCATCCGCTGGAATTCAGCGACTCGCTGGTCGAGGCCTATCGCGATGTGCCGAAGCTCGCGAATTTTCTGCATTTGCCTGTGCAATCGGGCAGCGACCGCATTCTCTCGGCGATGAAACGCGGCTACACCGCGCTCGAGTTCAAACAGAAGCTCCGCAAATTGCGCGCGGTGCGCCCCGACATTTCGATCAGTTCGGATTTCATCGTCGGCTTCCCCGGCGAAACCGACGCCGATTTCGAGAAGACGATGAAGCTGATCGAAGACGTGGGCTTCGATCAGAGTTTCTCCTTCATCTACTCGCGCCGGCCCGGCACCCCGGCCGCCGATCTCGAAGACACCGTGAGCGACGCCGAAAAACACGCGCGGCTCTCGCGCCTGCAGGCGACGATCAACGACAACGCGAAGCGCATTTCGCAGGCCATGATCGGCAGCACGCAAACCGTGCTGGTCGAAGGCCCGTCGAAGAAGAACCCGAACGAATTCACCGGCCGCACCGAAAACATGCGCTTCGTGAACTTCCCCGCGCCCGCGGGCGCGAAGCTGATCGGACGCTTCGTCGATGTGGTCGTTACCGAGGCGATGAGCAATTCGTTGCGCGGGCGGTTGGCGAGCGGCGGCGAACTCGCGCAGGCCTCCGCTTGATCCGTTTCGCCCAGCGCGTCGCGCAGCATGTGACGATCGCGGCAGTCGTCATCGCGTTCGCCGGCTGCGCGACGAAATCGTCGCCCAAGCCTCCCGCGCCTCCGGTCGAACGACGGACCGGCGAAGTGTCGGAGTCGATCGTCGAATCGGACGCGGCTTCGCGCTATGTCATTGAGCCCGGCCAAACCTACGAGTCGCCCGTGGTGCTCGGCGAGTATTCGCTTCCGGAATACCCCGCGGACCGGCTCGCGGACCGACTGCCGCCCATCGAAATCGTGGTTCGCGTGGTGGTGGGCAGCGAAGGACTGGTGGAGCGCGTCGACCCACTGGGCGAAACGAACGACGGCAACCGCGCGTTCTACGACGCGACCAAAGACGCACTGATGCGCTGGGAATTTTCGCCGTTCCGGATCAAAGACGAAGCGACCTCGATCGTGCGCGATCTTCCGTTCCACCAGGATTATCGATTCGTGTTCCGTCAAATCGACGGCAAGCCGCTGGTCGAAAAGAAATAGGCGGTTGCGCGAATATTTTCGCGCCGATCCAAAGCGAGCCCTTCGGCACGGTCAGTACAGCGTCGCTCCGCTCGCGTACGCGATCGCGAACGCCTCCCAATCCAACTCGACCTGCGCGGCGTAGTCGAACGCGAAATTCGCGATCTCGGTTTTCAATCCGCTCTTGCTCCAGATCGCATCGGTCACTTGCTTATCGATGCTGTAGCTCACGATCGCGGCATCGTAGTCTTGATCGGAAATCGCATGCGCGGACGCGAGCGCTTGGCCCAGATACGTCGCCGCCGTATTCAATTTCCCCGCGGTGCTCAGCGCGGCGTAATCGAAATCTTCCTGGTAAGGCGATTTTTCGCGAACGAAATAGGGCTTGCCGGCGATGGTGGCGTATCCGATCAAGACATCGGCGTTGAGCGATTGCGCTTTGGCGGTTTTCGCCGCGCGTACACCCTCATGATAGTCGTAAGCCCACGCGGGCAGTCGACCCGGCGCCACGATCGACACCGCGCTCACGGTTTCCTGCTTCGCTTCGAGAATCACATCGTCGCTCGTCGAAGACGAGGGCCCTTGGATCAGAATGTAGTAACGCAGGCGACCGAGGCTGCCGACGCCGGAACCGAGCTTTTGTCGGATGTCCTTCACGGCATAGTAGCTGGCGGCATAACGCTTCGACGGCGCGATCGAGTTCACGTAAGCGCCCATCGCGCCCGAGATCGCGCTGTAGGTCGTGGCGCCGACCGAGACCAGATTCGGCTGGTTCTGAAAGACGCGCGCGCCGCCGACGACTTGGGTGTATTTCGACAGAAGGGCGGACCGGGTCTTCGCATTCGCCGCGACGATGGTGTCGTCCACGACGCCGGTCGTGTTGCCCGGCACGAGCTGGAAACTCGCCTCGGCGGAGCTGCCCTTGAATTCGGCCATTTTGTCGGCGTACGCGCCGACGAACGTCCCGATCGCGGCGCGAATATCCGCGTCGGCGATTCCGTTCTCGCGACCGGCGAGAACCATGCTCGCCGCCAATCGTCGCAGATCCCATACGTACTGACCGAGATAGCCTTCGTCGAAATCGGAGACTTTGAACACGGCTTTGCCGCCGCTGTCGCGCGATGCGTCGAAATTGCCCAGGTGAACATCGCCGCCGATCCACGTATCACCCGTCTGCGCGGTCGTGTACGCCGACGCCGGCCACGTTTGCATATCGCGATAGTAGACGTGCGCTGTGCCGCGATAGAACGCGTACGGACCTTCGGACATCGTCTCCATCTTGGTGGCGAGTTCACCTGCGGCCGTCGCGGAGAACGGATGGTTGTATGCGTAGATTTCGGACACCAGCCAAGCCGAACGCGGCTCCGCCGCCGAGGCTTGCCCCGCGATAGCGAGGAGGACGCATGCCGTCGCGACACGCGTCGCGTCGAGAATCGAAAAACCGCGCATCGTTATCGCTCCATCGGGGTCGGCTCAAGAACAGCCTCGCTTTTTAACAGCGACCGATGTCAGAACGATGGCAATGGCATGCGCGCGATCTGCGCCGAGGTTCGGCTTGCGTGCGCTCAATCGTGGATATACGTGAACGTCGTCAGCTTGCCCTTGCCGCAGCGGCACCACGTCGCATACGACGGCCCCTGCCCTTGCACGACTTGGCAACGCTCCATGTCGCGGCATTGGTTTTCGGTCATCGCCGTGCCGGCGAACGGATTGGCGGCGCCGGGCGGGCCGAGAAACGTCTCGGTGGGGCTGGCGACGAGGCGTGGGTCGTTAACGACCGGATACCGCGGTTTTGGCGTCGTCTCTGCGGGCGCCGCGGTTTCGACGGCGCCCGTTCGTGCGGCGATCGGTTTGGCCTCGCGTTCGGGCGAGGCGGTGCGGGCGCGGTTTTCCGCGAAACCGACCGCGACGGATGCGGCGAGGGTCAGAGCGACCAACGCGATGCGAAGACGCGCGAAACGATGCGACATGACGCTTCCCCTTCGTAACGGCACCGAGCGAGGCCGTGCCGACGCCTGTTGAAGCCCTGCGAAGACCGTCCCTGCGTCCAGCCCACGCAGGCTAGCGCGATTTCGCCGCCGCGCACAGTGGCGCGGCCGGGCTTATCGGCCGAGCTCATCGACCGAACCCGCCCAACGGCGCGCCGGCCAGCAGGTGCAGGTGGATTTGGAACACGGTCTGCCCGCCGTTCGCGTTGCAGTTCATGACGATGCGGTAGCCGTCCTCGGCGAAGCCTTCGCGCTTGGCGTATTCGGCGGCGGCGTGGGCCAATCGGCCGACGATATGCGCCTGGTCTTCGCGCACGTCGTTGAGCGTGGGAATGGTCTCCTTCGGCACGAACAACACATGCACCGGCGCCTGCGGCGCGATGTCGCGGAACGCGATCGTCTGCTCGTCCTCGTAAACGATGGTCGCGGGAATTTCGCGGCGGACGATCTTGTGGAAGATGGTGTCGGTCATGGCGGGCTCCTGGGCGATGCCTCCATTCTACGCGTCGGGGCCGCTCGCTCGCTTCGACAGGAATACCGCCTCAGCGCAAATCGCCTCTTCGACGCAGGAAAAGGGCGTATGCCGCGAACGAGGCGACAGCGATCAGTCTGATAAAGGGCCAGCGGTCCTGAATATCCTCGGCGATGAGCGTCGCCAGCAGATTCAGCGCGAACAGCTCCACGGCGTAACGGCTGCGAAGCAGCAGCACCAATCCGGCCAAGAATAAGAGCGCGGAGCCCAACAACCCCCGCAAGATCAGGCTCGGATCGAGGAGTTCAAAAAACAGCACCGGGTGTACGCCCGTCGTCGACAAAATCTTGAACGCGGTCGCCAGCAGCATCATCGAGAGCGGGAACGCGCACACCGAGAAAATCCCGACGTTCAATACCGTTTGATACAGAGGCGCACGCCGGATGCTTTTCGACGTTCCGCTCCCCGGCGCGCGGTAAGGGTCGTCGACGGACGTCCGTTCTTCCTTTTCGATTCGCATGGCGTCTTGTCCTCGATTACGCCGCGCGCACGATCCGATGCCGCCGCGCGAAAACCGAATGCTCGCGATGCATCGACGATTTCGATACGTCGACGCGCACCCTGCCGCAGCTTCCTGGATCGAGAGCCTAATGCATCGCGGCTCCTCATCGCTACGCCAGCCGCGATCGCGACCGACAATCCTCGACGCGGGGCGTTCGATCGGTTTCGGCCCTGGAGCGCGCGACCGGTAGGGCGAGCCGAAGCGAACGAGCCCCTCCGAAGTGATCCGATCCGTCGCCGAAATGCGCTTCCGAGAATGAGCGACTCACATCGCTCGCCCGCTGCATTCGCCCCGTTCCCATCGATTCGCCGCAGGACATCGAGCGTTCCCCCGCTCTCGTTCCCCACACGAAAGGACATCCCATGACACCGTTCCGCTCTCTCGCCGCCATCGGTCTGCTCGGCCTCGCCGCGCAGGCCCACGCCGCGCCGCCCCCGGGCGCGGTCGCCTCCCCCAACGGACGCTTCGTTCCCTTCGAAGTGTTGGTCAAATTCGATTCCGAGCCCGCCGCGGTCGCGGCCAAGACGCAAATGCGCGACGCGAAGATGGCGTCGCAGCGCAGCGGCCTGACTCTCGTGCGTTTGGAGACGCCCACGCCGCGGCTCTACACCGCCGCGCAGATGAAGGACGAGACCCTGGGCCTGCTGCAGCGCCTGCGCGCGCGCGGCGACGTGAAGTACGCGCAGCTCAACTATCTGCTCGAGTTCTCGCATACGCCGAACGATCCGCTGTATCCGCAGCAGTGGCATTACCCGCTGATCTCGCTGCCGGCCGCGTGGGACATCACCCGCGGCAGCAGCGCGGTGCGCATCGCGATCCTCGACAGCGGCCGCAGCGGCCACCCCGAGATCAACGGCAAATGGGGCCCGGTGGAATTCAATGCGCCCGCGCCCGGCCAGCCGGCCACCGACAACGGCAGTTGGCGGCACGGTACGCACGTCGCCGGCATCGCGGGCGGCGCGTCCAACAACGGCGTCGGCGGCGCCGGCGTCTGTCACAACTGCCAGTTGCTCAACGCGAAGATCGGCGACACCACGACCGGGATTTCCATCAACTCGATCGTCAACAGCATCCAGTGGGCCACGGACAACGGCGCGCGCGTGATGAACATGAGTTTCGAATACCCGAGCGCGTGCACGCAGGCGAGTTTCCCGGCGCTGCGCGACGCGATCGCGCGCGCCATCGATCACGGCGTGAGCCTGGTCGCCGCGGCGGGCAACAACACGGCGATCGTCGATAACGTGACCCCGGCCTCGTGCCCGGGCGTGATCTCGGTGGCGGCCAGCGATCGCAACAACAACCTCGCCGGCTACAGCAGCCGCGGCCCGAACATCGGCGTCACCGCGCCCGGCGGCGCGCAGTTCTACGGCGCCGCGATCGGCTGTCCGGCGGATCCGGCCAGCGGTTTCACCCCGACCGACTTCAGCGGCGCGGTCTCGGCCTGGACCACCTCGCCCGGCAGCGGCAACGCGCATTGTTACCGCCATCTCGGCGGCACGTCGATGGCCGCGCCGCACGTCGCCGGCACCATCGGCTTGATGCTCTCCGCGAACGGCGGCTTGTTACCCGAACACGTGCGCAATCTGATTCGCGGCACCGCTAGCGCGCTACCGACGTGCGGCAACAACTGCGGCCCGGGTCTGCTCAATGCCTATGCCGCCGTGAACGCTTCGCTCACCGCCAGCACCGGCCCGTGCAGCACCGGTACGACGACGCAAAGCAAGTTGTGCGGCGTCGACGCCATCGGCCATTACGTGAATGCCAGCGGCGCGCTGGTGGAGTCGGTGTACGCCAGCGGTCACTTGTGGCAGTTCGACGCCAACGGCAATCGCGTCGCCGCGACCAAGAGCCTGCGCGCGTTCCCGCGTTACGCCAATGGTCCCTGCGCGTACGCCGCCGCCGGTCAGGAGTGCAAGATCGACACCTCCACCATTCTCGACTATCCCGGTTTCGGCTACCTCGAATCCGTCACCGCGTACGGCCGCTATTGGAATTTCGATGCGGCGGGCAACGGCTTGGCCGGTAACGGCTCGACGCTCTCCAGCGTCGCGCGCTTCGCCAACGGCCCGTGTTCGTACGCGGGCGGCGGCACCTGCAACTTCGACACGCGCAATCTGATCTACGCGCCGGAATGGGGTTTGGACGGTTTGTTCGAATCGATCACCGCTTACGGCCGTTATTGGATTTTCGACGGCGCGGGCAATGAGATCGGCAGCGACACCCTGCTCAACGTGCCGCGTTACGCCAGCGGCCCGTGCGCCTACCGGCCGGCCGGCGGCGTCTGCACCTTCGGTTCGCGCGAACTGCGCCGCCTGCCCAACGGCGCGCTGCTGGAAACCGTCACCGCCTACGGCCGCTATTTCGAGTGGGACGCCAACGGCAATCCGACGGGCAGCTACGGCGTACCGCTTCGGCAGTTAGCGCGCTTCAAATAAACGCCGTGCATCGAAGCGATCGATGCCGACCGACGCACAGGGGCGTTTTTCCCGGTGCGTCGGCAAGGCGGCAAGGCGGCAAGGCGTTAACGTAATCCGTCGCGTTTATTCAGCGCGATCATGTACGCGAGGCACGCGGCGACCATGACGATGCCGACGACGCGTGCGGCGTTCCAGCCGATCTCGATGCTCGCCAGGATCAACCCGACGAGATACAGACCGAACAACGGGATGGACCAGCGTCGCCGCAGGATCGACGTCAGTCCGGCCGCGAACAGCAGAATCGACATCGCCCAACCGATCCAGGTCCATCCCTCGCCCGTGCGGATCACGCGGTAGAACACGGGACCGTCGCCGAACGCGACCCGCTCCATGATCTCGAGCGCGAGCATCGACGCCAACGGCAAGGCGCTCAGGAAGAAAATCGCGGCCGATGCCAAGCGCCGCATCGCGAAGGACTCGCCGACGACCTGGACGGGCGGCTGTTCTGGCGGCCGATAAGGATTGTCCACGGCGAGGCTCCCTGCACGGCGGCGGCTAAGAATCTGTTAGGAATCGATTGTGTCCTGTGCGTGAGCGCCGTCGCACGCGGCGATTCCAAACAGGCTTTCAGGTCATCTCGCTGCGACTGCCGAACGCGTGCGACAGGGTGCCGCGATCGACGTATTCCAATTCGCCGCCCAAGGGCACGCCGTGGGCCAGCCGCGTCGGCGTCACGCCATTCTGGCGCGCCAGTTGCGCAAGATAATGCGCGGTGGCTTCGCCTTCGACCGTCGGGTTGGTGGCGATCACCAATTCGCGCACTTCGCCCTCGGCCAATCGCGCGGCCAAGACTTCCAGGCCCAATTCGCGCGGGCCGATGCCGTCGAGCGGGCTGAGCCGGCCTTGCAGCACGAAATACAGACCGCGATAACCGGTGGCCTGCTCGATCACCAAACGATCGGCGGGCGATTCCACCGCGCACAGCAGATGCGCATCGCGCGTGGCGCTGGCGCAAATCGCGCAGACCTCGGTTTCGCTGAAATCGCGGCAACGCTTGCAGTGACCGACGCGTTCGATCGCTTCGGCCAAGGCGTTCGACAGGCGCGTGCCGCCCTCGCGATCGCGCTCCAACACGTGATACGCCATGCGCTGCGCGGTTTTCTGCCCGACGCCGGGCAGCACGCGGAACGCATCGATCAAACGTTCGAGCAGCGAGGCGGTCATGCCACGATGTCGTAGCGCGCGCGTTCGCAAAGCGGATACGCCGCCATGAAATCGGCGATGCGCTCGCGCATGAGGGCGGCGGAATCGCCGTACAGGTACAGCGCGGTTTCGCGCGCGCCCTCCCAATAACTGTGGATCTTGCCGATGCCGTCGATCCGTCGCTCGATCTCCTGCCAGACATGGTTGATGTCCGATTCGGCGTAAACATGCGGCGGAAGATCGGTGCCGTTGAAGTAGATCGCCAAGCCTTCGTTGCGGCCGAACGGCACTTCATGCGGCGTGTCGTCTCGGGTGTAGGTCAGCACCGAGCCTTTCGGCGCGCCCAGCGCTTCGAGCGTCGCGCAGATCATCGGCACGCCGCGCTCGACGTCGCGCAAATCGATGTCGATCCCGCAATAGTCCACTTCGCCGCTCTCCTGCAGCATCGTGCCGCCGCCGACGACCTCGGCGAAGCCGTCCGCTTCCAGCGCTTCCTGCAGCGGGTCTTCGTAGAGACCGCCGCGGTCCATCGGCCGCAGGCGAGCGTTCAATTTGGCGTAGGCCATGATCGGTGTAGCGGACACAGAATGCTCCCTAGATGAAGCGCGATGCGCACGAAGCGCGCGATACGCACGATCGGACGCGCCGCCGCATCGATATCCCAACGTAGAGCGGAGCGCAGCTCCGCTGTTGTGAACGAGTTTGGATGTTCAGCGGAGCTTCGCTCCGCTCTACGGGGCTGCGAAGGGCGAACGCGCCGGGGTCAGAACATCCCGGGAATCTTCATTCCCGGCGGAATCGGCAGGCCGGCGGTGGCGCCGGACATCCGCGCCTGCGATTCGGCGTTGACCTTGTTCACGGCGTCGTTGATGGCGGCGACGATCAAGTCTTCGGTCATTTCCGCATCGGACAGCACGCTCGGGTCGATCTTCACGCCGCGGCATTCCATGCGGCCGGTCAAGGTCACGCTGACCATGCCGGCGCCGGCGCTGCCGGTCACTTCGAGCTTGGCGAGTTCTTCCTGGGCGCGCTGCAGGTTTTCCTGCATTTTCTGCGCCTGCTGCATCAATTGGGCGATGTTTCCACGCATGGCGGTTCTCTCAATCGTCGTATGGGCGAATCGAATCGGGCACCAACTTGGCGCCTTGTTGGGTCATCAAACGCTGCACGTCGGGATGCGCGAGAAACGCGTCCTCCGCCGCCGTTTGTTTGGCGTCGCGCTGGCGTTCGTTGCGTTGATGCAGCGTTTCCACCTGCGCGGCCTTGCCGGTGTCCAGCTTGATCTGCACCGGGCCGCCGAGCTGCGCGGACATCGCGTCGGTGAGGGCTTTGGTCAAGGTCGGCGTACGCAGATGGTCGTCGTCCGGCGAGAGCGAGAGGCGCAGGACGCCGTCGGCATAACCGAGAAACGCCGCATGCGCCGCGAGTTCGCGCGCGGGGCCACGCAGGCCGCTGCGCGCGATGAGATCGAGCCACCGTTCGTGATCGATCTCGATCGTGGGCGAGGCTTGCGCGGTCGAGGCCTGGGCGGACGAAGCCTGCGCGGAGGCGGCGTCGACGCGCGGCGGCGCGAACGGCTCCGACGCGCGCGGCATCGAGGGCGGTTCGGGCATCGCGCGCGCAGGCGGCGGCGCCGATGTCTCGCGCGCAGGGTTCTGCATCGCCGACGCCGGCAAGGTGCGCGCGGGCGGCGTCGAGGCCGAGCTGCCGGCGTCCAGCGCGGCGCGGGCCGCCGCCGGGCCGCGCGCGGTATTCGCGGCGGGCGCGTCGACCGTCGTCGCGCCGCCGTCGAGCGGACGGAACGCCAGCATCCGCAGCATCGCCATCTCGAACCCGGCGCGTGGGCTGGGCGCATAGCCCAGATCGCGACGACCGTGCAGCGCCATCTGGTACCACAACTGCACCACTTCGGCAGGCAGGCGCGCGGCGATCGCGTCGACCTCGACGCCGTCGGCATCGATCTCGGCCGTCGGCACCAATTGCCGCACCTGAATGCGATGCAGCGCTTCGGCGATGGCGTCCAACACGCCGGCCCAATCGGGCGAGAACTCGGCCAGCGCCGCGATTTCGGCCAGCAGCGCGGCGCCGTCGCCGTCGGCGAGCGTTTGCAGCAGCGCGCCGATGCGCAGACGGTCCACCGTGCCGAGCATCGCGGCCACACCGGCATCGGTCAGCGGCGCGCCGCTGCCGCCTTCCAGCGTGGTCGCGGCGCCGGTGTAGGCGATAGCCTGATCCAGCAGCGACAGGCCGTCGCGCAGGCTGCCGTCGGCGGACTTCGCCAGTTGCCGGATCGCGCCCGGTTCGACCGGAATGCCTTCCGCCGCCAGGATTTTGGTCATCTGGCCCTGGATCTGCGCCTCGTCCAACCGCTTCAGATTGAACTGCAGGCAGCGCGACAGCACCGTCACCGGCAATTTCTGCGGGTCGGTGGTGGCGAGCAGGAATTTCACGTGCCCCGGCGGCTCTTCCAGCGTCTTCAGCAGCGCGTTGAACGCCGACTTCGACAGCATGTGGACTTCGTCGATCAGGTAGACCTTCACCCGACCGCGCGAGGGCATGTACTGGGCGTTGTCGATCACCTCGCGCACATCGTCCACGCCGGTGTTGCTGGCGGCGTCGATTTCGAGCAGATCGATGAAGCGGCCGGCGTCGATGTCGCGGCACGAGTTGCATTCGCCGCAGGGCTCGGCCGAGGTGCCGCGCTCGCAGTTCAGCGATTTGGCGAAGATGCGGGCGATGGTGGTCTTACCCACGCCGCGGGTGCCGGTGAACAAGAACGCGTGATGGACCCGGCCGGTGTCCAGCGCATTGCTGAGCGCACGCACCACATGCTCTTGCCCGACGAGTTCGGCGAAACGCTTCGGGCGCCATTTGCGGGCGAGGACGAGATAGGACATGCGGTGCGTCGCGGGCGCGGAGGGGTCGGGCCGATGGGCGGTCATTGTGCCACGGGCGGCCGGTTCCCCTCGCCGCTCGCCCGCTTTCCTTGTCCCTGGCGGGCCGGAGGGCTAGAATTGCCGGCCCCGATGGCGGCCGGATGCTGCGAATCGGGGAGACACGGAGAGGTGTCCGAGTGGTTGAAGGAGCACGCCTGGAAAGTGTGTAAGCGTCTAAACCGCGCTTCGGGGGTTCGAATCCCCCTCTCTCCGCCAAATTTTCGCGTGATCAAGCGTCGCGACAGACGCACGTCTATGGTGGCCCCGTCGGCCCCTCGCGACGCTAGGTCGAAAACCCCGCCAGGGCCGGAAGGCAGCAACGGTATCGATCGATGCGGGTGCCGAGGTCAGCCGGCGGGGTCGCCTCCTTTAGGCCGCGTCGAAACGGCAATCGCATCAGCCCCTCAAAGCGGTGGAACGATGTATATCCCGCCAGGATTCCATACCGTCGCGCCCTACTTCTTCGTCGAAGACGCGGAAGATTTCGTCGCTTTTCTGATCGCGGGTCTCGGTGGAGAGGAGGTCTGTCGCACGTCGCGCCCCGACGGCAAGATCGCGAACTCGCAAGTTCGTCTCGGCGATTCGACGGTGATGGTCAGCGAAGCCTCGCCTCGCTATCCAGCGATGGCGAGCGCGTTCTATCTCTACGTGGAGGACGCGCATGCCGCATTGGAGCGAGCGCTCGACGCGGGCGCGTCGTTGGAAATGGCTGTCGCCGATATGCCGTACGGCGATCGTCAAGGTGGCGTCCGCGACCTTCGTGGGAACATTTGGTGGATTTCGCAGCGGCTCGTGCAAGCGCCGTATTCGGCCTGAATCGACCGGCCTGACTTTCGTCGAGTGGACGTCATTCGCCGAGCGGTTCGTTCGAGTTCGATGACGCGCCGACTGGATGCAACCACTGCGCATCCCCTTCCGCGTAGCGCTCATGCTTCCAGATCGGTACGCGCGCTTTCACTTCGTCGATGACCCAGCGGCAGGCGGCGAAGGCGGCGTCGCGGTGCGCGGCGCTGACGCCGACCCACACGGCGAGATCGCCGACCGCCAATTCGCCGATGCGATGCACGCAGGCGGCGTCGGCGATGGCGAAGCGCGCCATCGCTTCGTCGAGAATCTTCGCGCCTTCGCGTTCGGCGAGCGCGACATAGGCTTCGTAACGCAAGCCGAGCGCGGCGCGGCCTTCGTTGTGGTCGCGCACCCAGCCTTCGAAGCTGGCGTAGGCGCCGGCGTCGGCGCGCAGCAAACGCGCGCGCAGCGGTGCGATATCGAACGGCGCGTCGGCGATGGCGAAGCGCGGCATCGCCTCAGCCCCCAGACACCGGCGGAATGAACGCGATTTCCGCGCCCTCGCCTGGGACGTCGGTCCAACGCGCGAACGCGCCATCGAGCGAGACGCGCAGGGATTCTTGCGGCCACGCGAAGCCGTGCTTCGCGCGCAACGTGGCGTAGAGCGCGGCGAGATCGCCGTCGTGTTCGACGGTGTCCTGCGCGATGCCCGCGGCGTCGCGCAGGCTGGCGAAATACAGCACGACGACGCGGGTCATCGGCGACCTCGTTTTTTCGGCTGCGCAGCGGTACCACCCGAAGCATCGCCGGAAACTTCCCCGGACAGATCGCCGAAGTCCCGCTTCCCACCGCGTTTGCCGCGCAATTTCGCCGGCCCCAGCACGATGGCGTGCGATAGCGCTTTGCACATGTCGTAGACGGTGAGCGCGGCGACGGTGACGCCGGTCAGCGCTTCCATTTCCACGCCGGTGCGGTGCGTGGTCTTCACCGTGCAGACGATCTCCAACTCGCGTTCGCTGCGCCAATCGATGCCGAAGCGGATGCCGTCGATCGGCAGCGGATGACAGAACGGAATCAGTTCGTGCGTGCGCTTGACCGCCAGGGTGCCGGCGACGATGGCGGTTTCGACCACGCCGCCCTTCGCGCTTTTCAAGCCGTTCTCGCGCAACTGCGCGGCGACGGTCTGCGGAAACTTCACCCGACATTCCGCAGTGGCCGCGCGCGCGGTGGTCGCTTTCGCGGACACATCGACCATCGTCGGCAAGCCGGATGCGTCGAGATGAGTGAGTTCGGGCCGTGTCGGCGCGGGCTTCTTGTTCGTCTTCGGTTTTTTCATATCGCCGCTCGCCAGGAAAAGCCGCAGCCGGGTTCCGGCGGCGCGAACAGAAAATGCAGGACGCGACGGCCGTTCGGCGCGCGCGCTTTGGACGATGCGTGCAACAACAACGGGCGCATCAGGATCGCATCGCCGATGTCGGCTTCGCACACCACTTCGCGACTGCGCTTGTCGATCGCCGCGACGCGCTCGGCCTCGATGCGCCCCAGACGATGCGAACCGGGCACGACGCGCAGCGCGCCGTCGTCGGCCGAACACGAGTCCAGATGCAGGCGCACCGCGAGCGAGGCCTCGAGCAGCGGCGTCGGAGGCTGTACGTAATCGCCGTCTTCCTTGACGGTCCAACCGGACAAACCGGCATCGTCCACGCGGGTGGCGACCGGAATCGACAGATCCTGGTGATACGGCACTTTCCAATTGCACTCGGACGTTTTGCGGAACAAGGTGCATTGCACGGCGACCGAATCGGCCGGCAACACGCCAAGCGCATGCAATCGCGCGCGGATCGGCGCGACCAGAGCGACGCACCACGGCCGATCGAGCAGATTGCGCGTACCTGCGACGGCCGTCGCCGAATCGCCCGCTTCGCGCGTATCGCCGTCGAGCGCGGCATCCACCGGCAAGGTCGTCAGCATCGCGCGCGGCACGACCGACGGCACGCGCAGCCAACCCGCCTCGTCCAGCGCGCGCGCGCGCATCGCTCAGCCGCCGACCAGGAACATTTCGACGCGCTTGCGCGTGCCGGGCGAGGCCTCGCGTGCGGCGCGCAGTTCGCTGTAGCGGTCGGCGCGCGCGCGCCAGGCGTCATCGAGGCGCTGCGCGAAGGCCTCGTCGCCCTGCGCTAGCCACGGCCGCAGATCGGCGCCTTCCGCCGCGAATAAGCAGGTGTAGAGCCGGCCGTCCGCGGACACGCGGGCGCGATGGCAATCGCCGCAGAACGGCTCGGTGATCGAACCGACGAAGCCGACTTCGCCGCCGCCGTCCTCGTAGCGATAGCGACGCGCGACTTCGCCCCGATAGTTCGGATCGAGCGGCCGCAGCGGCCAGCGCGCATGAATGCGGTCGCGCAGTTCGGCCGAGGGCACCACGCGATCGGCGCGCCATCCGTTGCAGGTGCCGACGTCCATGTATTCGATGAACCGCAACGTGTGGCCGCGCGTGCGCGCGAACTCCGAGAGCGGCAGGCATTCGTCCTCGTTCGCCCCGCGCTGGATCACGCAATTGAGTTTGATGTTGTCGAAGCCGGCGTCGCGCGCGGCGTCGAGGCCGCGCAGCACGTCCTCGACGCGCCCGCGTCCGCCGGACAGTGCCGAAAACACGCTCGGCGTCAACGCGTCCATGCTCACGGTCAAACGATGCAGACCGGCTTCGCGCAGTGCGCATGCCTGCGGGGCGAGCAGACTGCCATTGGTGGTGAGCGCGAGATCTTCGATGCCGTCGATCGCCGCCAGTCGCGCGATCAGTTCCGGCAAGCCTTTGCGCAGCAGCGGTTCGCCGCCGGTGAGCCTGAGCTTGCGTACGCCGACGCGCGCGAAGCCGCGCACCACGCGTTCGATCTGATCGAACGACAAGCGCGAAGCGCTGTCGAGACCGTGATCGTCCGGCACGCGATCGGCCGGCATGCAGTACGGGCAGCGGAAGTTGCAGGCGTCGATCACCGACAGCCGCAAATCGCGCAGCGGACGATCGAGACGATCGCGCGGCGAAAGCGACGACGCCGACGCGGGCGGCGCGAACGAGGATGCGGGCGGTGGCGATGGAACGGCGTTCAAGGGCGGCAGGGTGGCGTTCGATGCGACCTCGGTCAAGAGGACGCGACCGCCGCTTCGGTTGCGCCGGCCGACAGAAACGACAGATCCGCGCGCAACGCCGTGGGCTCCGACAAGGTCAGCGCATCGCCCGGGCGCGCCACACGATAGCCGCGCGCGGCCAGCGCATCGCCGTCGGCCGCGCTGGCGTAGTGATACAGCCAACAGCGTTCGAGCAATTCGCGCGGGTATTCGCGCTCCAGGTCGTCGATGCCGCTGTGCGAGGGGTTCCCGTGCAGCGCGCAATCGTGGGCGACCAGTTCGCCCTCGTTCGCCATCGCCGCCAGCGCTTCCGGGATCGGCCGCGTATCGCCCGTCCACACCGCGCTGCCGCGCAGACGCAGGCCGTAGCTGGTTTCGGGCCAATGATGGCGCGTGGCGAAGGTCTCCAAACGCACGCCGTCGTGCCAGAAATGATCGCCGACGGGAATCAGTTGGAAGCCGTCCCAGAAATTCGCGCCGCCCTCGGCCAGCACATTGGGATATTCGGCGACGCGTTTGTGCAACAGCGGCACCACGTTGACCGGCACGTACAGGCGAATGCGTCCGCGTCGCGCCGGGTCGAAGAACGAACCGAAGAACAAGCGTTCGAAACCCGCGATGTGGTCCAAATGCGTATGGGTGATGAACCACGCGTCCGGCGCGACGCCGTAGTGCGCGAGGCAGGCGGTGAGGCCGTCGCCGCCGCAATCGATGGTGAGCCACGGGCGGCCGTCGCGCTCGATGGTCGCCATCGCCGAACCCAATTCGACCGCGAAGGCGTTGCCGACGCCGTGAAAACGCAAGATCCAACTCATGCCGCACCGCCCCTGTCGGAAGGAACCGACGCGTTCATATCCCGCGCCGCCAGCGCGTATCGTAAGCCTCGCGCAGCCGCCGCACATCCTCGCGCACGCGGTCCTCGCTGCGCGCGCCGCGCAATTTCAGCAAGGAACGCTCCAAACGCTTGAGATTCGCCTCGCGCCATGCGGTGGCCGGAATGCGGATCCGGCCGCGATCCAGATCGATGATCCAACCGCGACCGTTCGGCTCGAACAGCAGGTTATGGGCGTTGAGGTCGGCGTGATCGAGCCCGACGCGATGCATGCGCGCGATCAACTCGCCCGCGCGGGCCCAGATCGCCGCCTCGGCGTCGTCCGAGGCCCAGTCGGCCAGCGCGCGCACGTTCTGCAGACGATCGAGCAGGATCGCTGCGCGGTAAAAGCCGCCGACGCGCCAGTAAATCGCGGCGATCGGCATCGGCACCGGCAGGCCTTTGCCGCGCAGTTCGCGCAGCAGCCGGAATTCGTCGAAGCTGCGGACATGCGACGGGCCGCGCCACCAGAAACGATCGCGGCTGAATCGCGCGACCATGCCGCCGCGCAGATAGTGACGGAGCACGGCGGCGCCGAAGGGAATGGAATTCGACCCGCGTTCCGCGACTTGGCTCTCGGTCGCGGGCTCGACGAACCAGGCCCCGCCGCGACCGCCGCTGCCCACGGCCTGCGCGCGTTCGCCCCACCACGCGGGATCGAACCAGCCGGGGTCGGCTTGCCGCACCCGCGTCGCGTCGAACAGAATCGCGCCTTCGAGCACCCGGCCCGCGTCGTCCGCGATGCGGAACGGCGTGAGGTTTTCGCTGGTGTCGAGACCGGCCATCGCCCGAGTGTATCAATTGATTAATAACGATTCGGTTTCGCCATCCCCGCGCTCGATCTGCCTGCTGCGGCTCTCCGCGCTGGGCGACGTGACCCACGTGGTGCCGCTGGTGCGCACGCTGCGCAAGGCATGGCCCGAGGTCGCGCTGACCTGGGTGATCGGCAAAGGCGAACAGAAGCTGCTCGACGGCCTCGATGGCGTCGAATTTGTGATCTACGACAAGAAAACCGGCCTGTCGGGCATGCGCGCGCTGCGTCGAAGCCTGGCCGGGCGCCGCTTCGACGCGCTGCTGCAGATGCAAGTCGCGGCCCGCGCGAATCTGCTTTCGGCCTTTTTGCCGGCGAAGCGGCGCATCGGCTACGACAAATCGCGCTCGAAGGATTTGCACGGCGCGTTCGTCAACGAGCGCATCCCCGACCGCCCCGGCATCCATGTGCTGGATGCCATCGGCAGCTTTTGCGAGCCGTTGGGCCTGAAGCAGACCGAGGTGATCTGGGATCTGCCCGTCCCCGACGACGCCTGGGCCTGGGCGCGCGCGCAGTGGCCGGACGATGGGCGCCCGACGCTGGCGATCTCACCCTGCTCCAGCCACTTCCGCCGCAATTGGCGCGCCGACCGATACGCCGCAGTCGCCGACCACGCCATCGCGCAGGGCTGGCGCGTGGTGTTGTGCGGCGGGCGCAGCGAACTCGAGCGCAGTACCAGCGACGCGATTCTCGCGGCGATGGCGGCACCGAACAGAGACGCCGCGACGCTCGATTTGGTCGGCAAGGACACGCTCAAACAACTGCCCGCGTTGCTCGCGCGCGCCGATCTGTTGATGACGCCGGACTCCGGCCCGATGCATATCGCCAACGCGATGGGCACGAAAGTATTGGGGCTGCACGCCGCCAGCAACCCCGCGCGCAGCGGCCCGTATTCCGACATCCGCTTCTGCGCGAATCGCTACGACGACGCCGCGCGGAAATATCTCGGAAAACCCGCCGCTGAACTCAAATGGGGCACCAAGATCGAACACGACGACGTGATGGATCTGGTGACGGTGGACGATGGCATCGCGGCGTTCGAGCGGTTTCGCGAGACGCTCGACCGTTAGCGATCATGAAAAGTTCGAGGGCTAGCGATCATGAAACCTTCGAACGCGAGCGGCCATCGAAACGTCTGTCATCCCGAGCGCAGCGAGGGACCTGCTTGTCGAATCGATGGCGGGCCGTAAAAACAGGTCCCTCGCTGCGCTCGGGATGACGGCGCATGAGACGCCATCGAGGATCGCCCGATAAAGCCGCACAACCTGGAATCGTCATCCCGGCGCAAGCCGGGATCCCGTTTGAATGTTCGTGAAAACTGGGCCTTTCGAAAGCTGGATCCCGGCTTGCGCCGGGATGACGAGGAATGATCCCCGGCATACGTAATGTTTCGTAAGCGAGAAATCGTTGTCGCGTCTAAACGCGCACGCCGTATCGGTCAATCCGCCGCGCGGCGCTTCACGGTGTAGGCCATGTTGACGGTGGCCGGCGCGGTTTCGACGAACCCGAATTTCTCGTAGAGATACTTCGCGTCGCCGTCCGCCGCGAGCTGCACGTACGCCGATTCAGGCGCATTCGCGCGCAGCCACGCATTCAGCGCGGCCATGATGCGCTTGCCGAGCCCGCGCCCTTGCCACCGCGGCGTTACCACGATATCGACTACGACGAAGAAACAGCCGCCGTCGCCGACGATGCGGCCCATGCCGACGACTTGGCCGTCGTGCACCAGGCTCACGCCGTACAGCGTGTTCGGCAAGCCGCGCGCAGCGGCCTCTACGGTTTTCGGCGACATGCCGCCGGCCACGCGCAGCGCGCGATACGTCGGCGCATCGGGAAAACGTTCGATCAGGACAAGTTCTTCGGTCATGCGGGTCGGTCGGCGTTGCGGGGATCGGGAATAGTCGTCTCTGCGTCCGAGCGCATCGATATGCGAATCGGCATGTTCGCGCGCGAGCCGCGTTTCGTTCGTCCGCGCGAAGGCGAACGTTTTTCAAGCCGCAGGTTCGTCTTCCATCCCCACATTGGTCGGCGCCGCGTCGTACACCGTTTTATCGAGCAACCCGGTCTGCTTCGCCACCAGCACCGGCACCAGCATTTGCCCGGTCACGTTGGTCATCGTGCGCATCATGTCCAGCACGCGATCGATGGCGTACAGGTAACCGATGACTTCCAGCGGCAACCCCGCCGCGCTCAGCACCACGGTCGCCATCACCGTCGCGGTGCCGGGCACGCCGGCGGTGCCGAAACTGCCGAGCACCGAGGCCAGCATCACGATGAAATACTGCTCCATCGACAGCGGCGCGCCGGTGTATTGCGCAATGAACACCGCGCACAACGCCGGATAAATCGCGCCGCAGCCGTCCATTTTGATGCTGGCGCCCAACGGCACCGCGAACGAGGCGTAATCCTTGTCCACGCCGAGGTTGTGGGTGACGCTGCGGATCGACACCGGCAGCGAAGCGAAACTGGAGGAACTGACGAACGCGACCTGCATGCCCGGCGCGGCGCCGCGGAAGAATTTCCACGGGTTCAAGCCGTGCGCGAGCAGCAAACCGCCGTAGACCACGACGATATGCAGCGCGCAGGCCAGGTACAGCGCGAGCACGAAACTGCCGAACGGCAGCAATTTCTCGAAGCCGTACGCGCCCACCAACGCCGCGATCAAACCGAAGGTGCCGATCGGCGTGAGTTCCAGCACGAACCGCGTGATCTGAATCATGATCTCGCTGGCTTCGCCGGCCAGCTTGCGCGCGTTCGGTACTTTTTCGCCCAGTTTCACCATCGCGAAACCGATGAGCGCGGCGAAAAAGATGACCGGCAGAATCGAACCTTTGCCGGTCGCCAGCACGGTCTCGCCCGCGGCGTTTTTCGTCGTGCCGATGCCGGTCAACGCATGGAACGGGTTCGAGGGCACGATGTTCAGCAACACCTGCACCGGGCTGGGCACGTCCTTCGGCACGAATTTCGGATCGACCGTGAGGCCGCTCATGCCGGCGCCTGGTTGGAAGATCGTCCCCACCGCCAAGCCGACGCACACCGCGAGCAAGGCGGTGATCGCGAACCACAGAAACGTGCGACCGCCCAGCTCGGCCACGGATTTTTGCCCGTGCAACGAACCGATGGCGTGGATCACCGCGAAGAACACCAAGGGCACCGCGATCATCTTGATCAGCGTGATGTAAAGCTCGCCCAGCGGCTGGAACCAGGTTTCCGCGTTCGGCCCGAACGCCCAGCCGGCCAATGCGCCCAGCGCGAACCCGCCCAGCACGCGCTGCCAGAACGGTATGCGGAACCACCACGCCAGCGGGCCTGCGCGCGTATCGGACATGCTCGGTGCTCTCCTGCGGGGCCGCGACGCGGCCGCCTCGTCGACGAAAGCGGCACGATAGCCCAGGCCGCAGGCGAGAGGAAACGACTAGGCGTCATGCGGACATTTCGAATCGGTCGCGGCGACCCGGCATAATCGGCGCCCTCGACCCGAACCGAGCGTCCGCATGCGCCACCGCACCGCCCTCGCCCTCGCTAGCGCCCTCGTCGTCGGCGCGATGCCGTTCACCGATGCGGCCGCATGGAAAGCCAAATCCGCGCCCGCGCCGCGTCCGGTGGACGTGCCGCAGATCGAACGCCCCGGCGGCGAAACCGCGGCGTGGTGGTACCGCGCCGGCGCCGCGCAGGCGGCCGAACGCGGCGCGATGTCGGGCCGGGCGAAGAACGTGATTTTGTTCGTCGGCGACGGCATGAGCCTGACCACGGTGGCTGCGGCGCGCATTCTGGAAGGCCAGCGCATGGGCCAACCCGGCGAAGAACACGCGCTGAGTTGGGAAGCCTTCCCGCACACCGGCTTCAGCAAGACCTACAACACCGACAGCCAGACGCCCGACTCCGCCGGCACCATGAGCGCGATGGCGACGGGCGCGAAGACGCGCGCCGGCGTGCTGTCGATCGCGCAATCGGCCAAACGCGGCGAATGCGCCGAGGCGTTGGCCGCGCCGTTGACGACGCTGTGGGAATTGGCCGCGCGCACAGGCCTGGCGACCGGCGTGGTCACCACCACGCGCATCACGCACGCCACGCCGGGCGCGACCTACGCGCATTCGCCCGATCGCAACTGGGAAAACGACGCCGAAATGCCGACGCGCGCCCACGAAGCCGGGTGCCGCGACATCGCCCGCCAGTTGATCGAAACGCCGTACGGCAACGGGCCGGACGTGATTCTGGGCGGTGGCCGGGGCAATTTCATTCCCGCGACGCAAAACGACCCGGAGTACGACGATCAAACCGGCCTGCGTTTGGACGGGCGCGATTTGACGGCCGAATGGAAAGCGCGTCGCACCGACGGCGTCTACGTCTGGAACAAAGCGCAGTTCGATGCCGCGCCGATCAATGCGCCGCTGTTGGGCCTGTTCGAGCCCAGCCACATGCACTTCGAACACGATCGCGCGACGGACAAGGCCGGCGAACCCTCGCTGGCCGAGATGACCCGCGCCGCGATCGACCGGCTGCAGCGGCGTTCGGCGGAGAACGGCGGCAGCGGTTACGTGCTGCTGGTGGAAGGCGGCCGGATCGATCATGCGCACCATCTGGGCAACGCGTATCGCGCGTTGACCGATACCATCGCGCTGAGCGAAGCGGTCGCCGCGGCGGCGACGATGACGTCTTCCGACGACACCCTGATCCTGGTCACCGCCGATCATTCGCATACTCTGAACTTCGTCGGCTACCCCACGCGCGGCAACGCGATCCTCGGCAAGGTCAGGGGCAGCAGCGGCGAAGGCAACGACCCCAGCGGCTACGCGACGGATGCCACCGGCCTGCCCTACACCACCTTGAGCTACGCCAACGGCCCCGGCTACGTCGGCGCCACCGATCAATCGCCCGAAGGCCCGAAAACCTTCCCGCAGGAAGTCAGCGGCTTCCAAAGCGCGCACGGACGTCCGAATCTGAGCGAGGTGGACACCGAACACCCGAACTTCATGCAGGAAGCGATGGTGCCCCTGGGCAACGAAACCCACGGCGGCGACGATGTCGGCATCTGGGCGCGCGGCCCGGGCGCATCGGCGGTGCGCGGTTCGCTGGAGCAGAACGCGATCTACCACATCCTGCTGCAGGCCACGCCGAAGCTGCGCGAGGCCCTATGCGCCGAGAAACTGTGCAACGCCGACGGCGTGCCGGTGACGTTGCCGACGCCGGAAGCCTCCCGGAAGCGCTAGCGCTCGTCGCAATCCGTCGCTTTTGTAGGAGCGACGCGAGTCGCGACCATCGCGCGGGTATTTCGATTTTCGCGAATAGCACGACATGGCGGTCGCGACTTGCGTCGCTCCTACGCGGGAGATGCGTCGCGAGCGATGCTGCGGCGTTCGGGTATTGTCGCGCGGCTTCGCAGTCGCAATCCGTCGCTTTTGTAGGAGCGACGCGAGTCGCGACGATCGCGCGGCTGTCCCGATGTTCGCGAGTAGCGCAACAGAGTGGTCGCGACTTGCGTCGCTCCTACGTGGGAGATACGTCGCGAGCGATGCTGCGGCGTCGGGGCATTCTTGTGCGGCTTACAGCGGCTTCGCCAACACAAGATAGATCACGGCCAGCAGCAGGAAGATCGGCAGCTCGTTGAACCACCGCAGCGCCTTCGCCGAAGGCAAGGCACGGCCCTTGTCCACGCCTTTCAACCAACGCCCGGCGACGACGAAATGCGCCAGCATCAGCGCGATCAGCGTGAGCTTGATGTGCAGCCATCCGCCGGCGATATCGAAGTGGAACCACAGCACCAGCCCGAACACCAGCGCGATGCCGAACATGATGTGGCCGAAGCGATACAAGCGCCGTCCCATCAGAACCAAGCGATCCCGCACCGCGGGCGCATCGCCGACTTCGGCGATGTTCACCAGGATGCGCGGCAGATAGAACACCGTCGCCATCCAGGCCACGACGAACAGCAGATGGAGCGATTTGGTCCAGAAATAGGCCTGCATGGAATGATCCGTCCCGAGGGCGCACGCGCCGAGCGCGTTAGGATGACACGCCCCGCCGCTCCGGCGCATCCGAAACCTTCCGCCGATGCTCCAGCCCGTCTTGTTCCTCGGCCACGGTTCGCCGATGAACGCCATCGAAGACAACGCGTGGTCGCGCGCGTGGCGCGCGCTCGGGGCGCGTTTGCCCAAGCCGCGCGCGATTCTCTGCGTCTCCGCGCACTGGGAAACGCCCGGGCCGTGGCTCACCGGCAGCGCCGCGCCGCCGACCATCCACGATTTCGGCGGGTTTCCGCAGGCGCTGTTCGATGTGCGTTATCCCGCACCGGGCGATCCGGCCTTGGCGCAACGCGTGGTCGAGCTGCTCGGCGATGCGTTTCCGGCGCGCATCGATCCGCAGCGCGGGCTCGATCATGGCGCGTGGGGCGTGCTGCGGCCGATGTATCCCGACGCCGACATTCCCATCGTCCAACTCGGCATCGATTCGCGTCGACCGGGCGCTTGGCACCTCGATCTGGCACGTCGGCTCTCGCCCTTGCGCGACGAAGGCGTGATGCTCGTCGCCAGCGGCGACATCGTCCACAACCTGCGGCTTTTCGATTGGCGCGACGCCACGCCGCTGCCGTGGGCGCTACGCTTTCGCGACCGCGTCAACGCCGCGACTCGCGCGCGCGAGTTCGATGTCCTCGCCGACTGGCCGGCGCTCGGCGAGGACGCGCGCTTGTCGATCCCCACGCCCGAGCACTACATTCCGCTGCTGTACGCCCTGGCGCTGGTTCGCGACGACGACGCGCTGGAACTCTTCAACGACGAGGTGATCGGCTCGCTGTCGATGACCTCGCTGCTCATCGGCCGCGCATGACTCGCGAAAAACTCTACGACCGCGCTTATTTCGACACGTGGTACCGCAAAGCGGGCATCGGCGATCGCGCGCGTCTGAAACGCAAGGTCGCACTGGCGGTGGCGACCGCCGAATACCATCTGGAGCGCCCGATCCGCACCGTGCTCGACATCGGCTGCGGCGAAGGCGCGTGGCGCGCACCGCTGCTGGAACTTCGGCCGAAACTGCGGTATCTGGGGTTCGACAACAGCGAATACGCGATCCGCCGCTACGGCGCGCGTCGCAACCTGCATTTCGCGCGCTTCGCCGATTTCGAGGCGCTGCGGCCCTGTCCGCCGGTCGATCTGCTGATCTGCAGCGACGTGCTGCATTACGTGCCGACCCGCGAACTGCTGCGCGGCCTGCCCGGCCTCGCCGAACTCTGCGGCGGCGTGGCATTCATCGAAATTTTCGCGAAGGAAGACGAAACCGAAGGGGATAACGTCGGGTTTCAGCCGCGTACGGCGGCGTTCTATCGAAAGCATCTGAGCGCATCGGGTCTGCGCCAGGTGGGTTCGTACTGCTGGCTGTCGCCCGCGCTGGCCGAGAACGCCGCGACGATGGAAATCGGGAATTGAGTTCGATCGCCAGAATCAAGCCGAACCCGTTTCGCGAGTCGGTTCGATCGAAGGGTGAGGCGGACCGGCCACTAGATCGCTTCGCAGAGGCCAAACGACTGTCGAGCTGAAATCCGCTCGCCAGACATCGATCTCGAACGGCATACCGTCTTGATCCGCGTTCAGTGCGACCAACGTGGGAACGTTATTCGCATTGTAGAAATGGCATTCCGAAAGCGTCGAACCGAAGCGGCGCGATGCCTCGAAAGGAGCGATGGCGAGACTGCCCATACCGCCGTCCGACAGCGAGCGCACGATCAACGCGTCCAAATCGACGCGAATGCCCGCGAGTTCGAATACGTACGCGAGCAATGGGCGTTCATGTTCGAGCACGTGTCTCATGGCTCTCCTAACGCGTCTTCGGGCGCGTTCGTTCGCCGGTCTTGCTCGCGGTCGCTTTCAAAGAGGTTTTTAGCGTCGCGGCTTTCTTCGCCGACGATTTCTTCGCAGCCGCCTTCTTCGCCCGCGGTTTGGCTGCCCCGCTGCGCATACTCGCTTCCCGCGCCAACCGCGCCCACGGCCGCATCGCCTCGGGCGAATCCATCGCCTCGTCGGGCGGCGTCCAGTAGCTGGTCTCGACCTCGCGGCCTTTGCCGTCGTACGCGAACGGCCGACCGCCGGCCTCGGCGAATCGCGCGCGGGTCTCGGCGTCGGTCTTGAGGTACAGCGTGCCTTCGATCTCCAGGGCCACGATCCCGCCGTCCGCGTACAGCCCGGACCCGCCGAACATCCGGCGGGCGGTCACGCGGCCCAGCGAGCCGAGCAGTTCGACGCACCAGGCGATGTCTTCGTCTCGGGATGTCATGCGACCAGCCTAACCGAACGTCGGGTTTCGGCTGTAGACCCGGCCTCCGTCGGCCGGGATCGGGTATGCTGCAGCGCAACACGAAGCCGGCCCACGGGGCCGAGGCCACCGTCGCCGGCACCGTCGGCAAGGGGATCGAACGCATGTTGCTGTATCAAATGCACGAAATGGGCCGGGCCTGGATGGCGCCGGTGACCTACTGGGCCGAAGCCAATGCGCGCATGTTCTCCGCGCCGGGCAGTTGGCTGTCGATGCTGCCGAACGCGCAGCGCGTCGCCGCCGGCTACGAACTGCTGTACCGCATCGGCAAGGATTACGAAAAACCGAAATTCGGCATCCACTCGGTGACCGACGACGGCCGCGGTGGTTCGGGCAACGTTTATCCGGTGGTCGAGCGCGAAGTGCTGCGCACGCCGTTCTGCCGCCTGCTGCGCTTCAAACGCTTCTCCGACCAAGCCGACGGCATCGTCGACCTGAAGAACGACCCGCCTGTGCTGGTGGTCGCGCCGCTGTCGGGCCATCACTCCACCCTGCTGCGCGATACGGTCAAAACCCTGCTGCGCGACCACAAGGTCTACATCACCGACTGGACCGACGCGCGCATGGTGCCGAAGGAAGCCGGCGCGTTCACGTTGGACGATTACGTCGCCACCATCGAGAACTTCATCCGCCATATCGGCGCGGAAAAACTGCACGTGATGAGCGTGTGCCAACCGACGGTGCCGGTACTGGCCGCGGTGTCGCTGATGGCCGCGCGCGGGGAAACCACGCCGCGTTCGCTAGTGATGATGGGCGGGCCGATCGACAGCCGCGAATCGCCCACGGCGGTGAATAATTTGGCCTCGCAAAAGCCGCTGTGGTGGTTCGAGCAGAACCTCATCCACACCGTACCGGCGAATCTGCCGGGCCGCGGTCGCCGCGTGTATCCGGGCTTCTTGCAGCACATGGGGTTCATCGCGATGAACCCGGAGCGGCATGTGATGTCGCACTGGGACTTCTACCAAGACTTGGTCAAGGGCGATCTCGACGACGCCGAAGACCATCGCCGTTTTTACGACGAATACAACGCCGTGCTCGATATGCCGGCGGAGTATTACCTCGACACCGTGCGCACCGTGTTCCAAGAACATCTGCTGCCGCGCGGGCTGTGGGATGTGGCCGGGGAACGCGTGAACCCCGGCGCGATCCGCAAGACCGCGCTGATGACCATCGAAGGCGAACTGGACGATATTGCCGGCCTCGGCCAGACCCGCGCGGCGCACACGCTGTGCACGGGAATCCGCGAGCAGGACAAAGTCCATCTCACCGCGCAGGGCGCCGGCCACTACGGCATCTTCAGCGGCCGCCGCTGGCGCGATCAGGTCTACCCGCAGGTGCGGGATTTCATCGCCGCGCACGTCTGACGGCGCGTTCCGAGGCGCGTACGCCCCCTGTCGTTCGCCCCCTGTCGATCGCGCCCGGCGCTGCGCCGAGTGCGGCGCCCGCGTTCGGCCGCGGCGGCCTTGGTGGCTCAGGATTCGCTATAACGTGACCGTTATCGCAATTCCGAATCGCGACGCGAATTCTCGGACGGAATCCGGCTATACAGAGCGACGGGCTGCGGTGGACGACCGCGCGCCCGACGAGGGGGCGAACGCTCGCAGCGCTTCGACATCGCAAATCGCAGAGATCGTGTGCCCCATGGACCGCAGACACACTTCGATGGCCGCCCTGATGATGCTCGCCGCCTTAACCAGTTGCCAAAGCGCCCAAACGCCGAATGCCGGCCCGGGCGCCGGCGCTCCCGTCGCCGTTCCCGATATTCGCCCCACGCCGAATCCCGCGCCCAAGCGCACCTACGTGCTGACCCTGCGTTTCGCCGGTTTGCCCGACGCGCTGCAGGACGTGGCCGCCACCGCGGATTTCGAAGTCGACAACCGCGACTGCGTGCCCTACGACTTTTCGCGCGCCGTCGGCGGCGTGCGGCTTCCCCCGCGGCACAGCGTGCCGCTGGAGTTGAAGCGAGTGGACGCCACCACCTTCGTCGCGCGCCTGCACGAAGACGCGCTGCAGGACGAGGACTACTATGGCCTCGGCGTCTGCAATTGGGCGCTGAACACGGCCACCGTGCATTTCCGCTCCGCGGCCACGCGATTCGTCGGCGGCATGCCGGCCGATCGCCTCGTCGCCGAAGCCGAGGTGGTGGATCACTACCTCGTGCGCGATTTCGCTCAGAAACCCACGCCGATGGAAGTGGTGTTCGGCGAAGAAGCCGCCGACTTCTATCCGGCCTCGGCCGGTCCGCAATTCACCCTGACCCTCTCCGCTCGCAAGGAGGCGCCATGACCATTTCCAGCCGCGACTACGCCGCGCTGAGCGAAGACTCGTATCGGCATCCGCAATCCAACCCCAACAGCACGGTCCGCATCGAAGGCGTGGACTACCGCGTGCTGGCCAACAGCGACCAGCCCAGCGGTTATCAGGGCACGATCTATCAGCGCATGGACACGCGCGAAATTATCGTCGCGCATCGCGGCACCGAACCGAGCCGCGGCACCGGCGAGTTGATCCGCGACGCCGTGCGCACCGACGGCGGCATGGTCTTCAACGGCGTCAACAACCAGACGCAGGACGCCATCGCCTTCACCCAACGCGCATTGGATCTGGCGAAGCAGGAAGGCGAGCGCACCGGCCGCGGCGCGCCGCCCGTGACTGTCACCGGCCATTCGTTGGGCGGCACGCTGGCGCAGATCACCGCGCACGAGTTCGGCCTGAAGGGCGAGACCTTCAACGCGTACGGCGCGGCGGGTCTACGCCAGGGCGTGCCGGTCGGCGGCAACGACGTGATCAACCACGTGCGCGCCACCGACGTGGTCAGCGCCGCCAGCCCGCACTACGGGCAGACCCGCGTGTACGCGACGCAGGAAGACATCACGGCGCTGCGCGACGGCGGTTACCGCAACGACCGCTCGCGCTGGGACATCCGCAATCCGCTGGAAGTGGCCTGGGATCGCGGCGGCCCCGCGCACGCGATCGGCGCCTTCGTGCGCGCCGAAGGCGGCGGCCCGCTGATGACGCAGGACAACGTGCAACGCGCACGGCAGTTCGACCCGATGATCGATAAGTTCCGCGACGACGTCGGCGGCATCCGCAACGGCATCACCAACACCTCGCTCGGCGTGCAAGAGGGCGTTGAGCGCGTGCGCGAGGGCTGGAATCGCCTGTTCTCCGACAGCAGCCAAGGGCCGCGCAACGCGCCGTTGATGAGCGACAACCCGATGCTCGGTCAGGCCTACCGCGAATTCGACCGCATGGGCCAAGCGCCCGACCAACGCGTGGTGGCCGGCGTCGTGGCAGGCGCGCAGCAGCAAGGGCTCACCGGCATCGATCACCTGGCCGCCGGCAACAACGGCACGTTGTTCGCCGTGCAGGGGCGCTCGGTCGACGATCCGGCCTCGCGCGTGGCGAACGTGAATACCAATCCGGCCGCGCTGCCGCCGTTGGCGCAAACGTCCGAAGTGTCGGCGCAGCGCCAAGCGCAAGTCGAACTCGCGCAGCAGCCGCAGCAACAGCAAGAACCCCAGCGGGCCGCGGCCCGCTCCTGACCGCGAGGGCGTCCTCGCGAGGGAGCATCGAGAGGACGATGGCGCTCTTCGCGACGGCACGTCTCGCAGCGAAACTCGCTCGGGGTTCCAACCCCCAGCAGGATGATCACCAGCAAGAAAACCAAACGAAAACGGCCGGCGTTCGACGCCGGCCGTTTCTTTTTGCGCGATGGCGCGAGAGCGAGCATCGCATCGCCGCCGCGCGAGCCGAGTCTGCCTCGCGCGACCGCCCTCGCGACTCACGCGTACTGCGCGGTCTTCACCAGCAGATGCTTCGCCAAATGCCCGTGCAGATAGCCGATACCGCGGGCCAAGTGCAGCGTCAGGAAGAATAGCGCGACGCCGGTCGCGAACAGCAGCGGCAGCGCGACGTAGCCGAGCGACGTCCCGAACACGCCGTCTTGCACGCCCAACAGCATCCAGCCTTCGAAATCGGGGTTCACCGTGGCGTAGCCCAACCACACCGCCACCGGCGCCGCGATGAAGGACAGCGAGACCGCGATGGCGGTCACCGCGATCGTGAAATACGCGGTGCCCAGCGGCATCATCAGCGCCATGTACAGCAGCGTGGTCCACGAACGCGGGTCGGTGAACAAGCCGGCGATCTTCTGCATCAACGGTTTCCCGCGATCGCCGTACAGCGGACGCCGCGGCATGCGCTCGCCCAGCATCACTTCGACGATACGGCCCTCCACCAGCGCCAGCACGCGGATCGAGCCGAAGAACAGAATCGTGAACGGGATACCGACGATCAACACCGCCAAGCCGATCGACAGCGACAGCCCGGTCGTGACCCACGTGAAGTAGAAAATACCGGTCGCCAGCGAGAGCACCATGTAGAACAGCGCGGCGTAGGCGCGCGGGTCGGCGATGACGCCGAAGAATCGGCCCAGCAGCGAGCGGGCTTTGCGCGGCGGCGGCGCGCGCAGCGCGGTCTGCACTTTGACCTCGGTGTCGCGATAGATGTCGGCGACTTCGTCGGGCGCGCCGTAGCTCGATGCGACTTGGGCGATCACCTCGGCTTCGCTCTTGCCCGGGTTTTCGGCCAATTCGGAGCGCAGGTATTCCTCGGCGTCGTAGAGCGCGTCCTGGATCAAGGCGGGATCGGCGCCGGCCAGCGCGCGCCGCAGATGTTCGAGGTAATCGGGGATGTTGGACGGCAGCGCGCGGCCCGTGCCGGCGTCCATGGCGGGATTCGTGGCGGTGTTCATGACAAGTCCCCTTTCAGGACGGAATCGAGAGAGTCGCGGGTGGCGGTCCAGGCGGCGGTCCAGGCGGCGAGCACCTCGCGTCCCGACGCGGTAATGGCGTAGTAGCGGCGCGGCGGGCCGCTGATCGAAGGCTCGACGAAGCTCTCCAACATGCCCGCAGCCTCCAGATTGCGCAGTACGGGGTACAGCGCGCTCTGTTTGCCGCTGAGCGCGCCCTCGCCGTGGCGTTCGAGGGTCTTGGCGATCTGGTAGCCATACATCGGCTCGGCGGCGGCGCCGAGCACCGACAGCAGGGCGAGGGACACGGTGCCGGCGGAGAGTTCTTTCTGGAACTTGCGTCTCTGCAGGTCGACCACCTCGCCGGGGTCGGGATGCAGGCTGGGGGCAGTGGCGTCGTTCATGCGACCTCCTGGATAGCGTGGAGGGAATACTATTGCGAACTTAAATATAGCGAATATGCCAATAGTCATCGCATCGCGGATCGCGTCTCGATTCCGACGAACGGCGCGACACGCCGGCGCGGTCTTCCCCCTCGCCGGTTCCTCGGCCAGAATCCAGGGACTTCGGGAGACCCTCATGCACCCCACTCGCCCCCTACGCCTGACCGCCTTCGCGGTCGGCGGCATCGCCGCCCTCGCCTGCGCCGCTTCGGCCCTGCACGCGCAAACGCCGGCCGCGGACCCCGCCGCCAAACCCAAGACCATGCAGGAACTGTTGGACGCCTCGCAGCCCAGCGACTGGCGCGCGCTCGATCCGGCCCGAACGCTGTACATGGATCTGCCGAGCGGCCGCGTGGTGATCGAATTGGCCCCGGGCTTCGCGCCCGCGCATGTCGCCAACATCCAGGCGATGGCGCGCGGCGGCTATTGGAACGGGCTGAGCATCAATCGCTCGCAGGACAATTTCGTCGTGCAGTGGGGCGACCCGGCGGAAGACGAGGCCAAGCGGAAACCGCTGCCGAAGAAAGCGAAGGCCAAGCTGCCGGCCGAATTCACCCGCGATACGAAAAAAATGCCGTTCACGCCGCTGCAGGACGTGGACGGGTGGTCGCCGGAAGTGGGCTTCAGCGAAGGCTTCCCGGCCGGCCGCGACGCCACCGAAGGTCGCGCGTGGCTGGCGCATTGCTACGGCGTCGTGGGCGCGGGCCGCGACATCGCCGCCGATTCCAGCACCGGCGCCGAGTTGTATGTCGTCATCGGCCAATCGCCGCGCCAGCTCGACCGCAACATCACCACCGTCGGCCGCGTCGTGCAGGGCATGGAATTGCTGAGCGTGCTGCCGCGCGGCACCGGCCCGCTGGGTTTCTACGAGAAACCCGAACAGCGCATCGTCATCCAGTCGATTCGCCTCGCCAGCGACCTCAAGCCCAACGAGCGCCTGCCGCTGGAAGTGCTGCGCACCGACACCCCGCTGTTCGCGCAAGTCGTCGAAGCCCGCCGCAATCGTCGCGACGATTTCTACAAACGTCCGGCCGGTCATATCGATCTGTGCAATGTGCCGCTGCCGGTGCGCACGGCGGCCACACCGCCGCCAACGCCCGCGAAGAAGCGCTGACAGGGACGCCGTCGCGCAGTCGCGGCGACGGCGTCCCCTTCGACGGCAGGCCATTCGACCATTCGCTAATCGCCCGCGACGCGCCGCGCGCCTAGCATGCGCGCATCGCCCGCCGACGGGATTGTTCGCATGCGTATCGCGTTGCTCGCCGACCTCCATGCCAATCGCGAGGCGGGCGAAGCGTGTTTGTCGAAACTGCGCAAACTCGGCTTCGACCGCGCGGTGGTGCTGGGCGATATCGTCGGCTACGGCGCCGACCCCGAATGGGCGATCGACGCGACGCAGACGCTGATCGCCGAAGGCGGCGTCGCGATCTACGGCAATCACGACGAAGCGGTGGTGCGCGACCCGGTACCCGACGCCGCCGCGACGAAAGGCGCAAGCCAGAAACACCCGCACGCGCAGCTCGCGATCGATTGGACGCGCGACCGTTTATCCGCGGCGCAGCGCGCGTTTCTCGCCGGCCTGCCCGTCTCCATCGACGAGGACGACCGTCTGTACGTCCACGCCAACGCCTGGGCGCCGCTGCAGTGGGGCTACATCGCCAACGAACTCGCCGCCGCGCAGAGCATGGCCGCGACGCAGCGTCGCATCACCTTTTGCGGGCATGTGCACGAACCCGCGCTGTACCACTCGCAGATCGACCGCAGCGCGCGTCATTTCGCGCCGCAGCCGGGCGTCGCGACCCCGTTGTTGAGCAGTCGTCGCTGGTTGGCCTTGCCCGGTTCGTGCGGACAACCACGCGACGGCAATCCGGCCGCCTGCTGTGCGCTTTACGACACCGAGCGCCGCACGCTGACCACGCTGCGCGTGCCGTACGACCATCATCGCGCGGCCGAAAAAATCGTCGCCGCCGGTCTGCCGGACGCGCTGGCGAAGCGCTTAATCCAAGGAGCCTGAGATGCCCGTCGCCCTGCGCCCCGGATTGATTATCGACGGCTTCGAGTTGGTCGCGCCGCTGCACGAAGGCGGCATGGCCACGCTGTGGCGCGTGACGCATCCGCAGCACAGCATGCCGCTGTTGATGAAACTCGCGCGCGTGGGCTACGGCGAAGCGGCGACGCAAATCGTCGGTTTCGAAGTGGAGCGGATGATTCTGCCGCAGCTCAGCGGCCCGCACGTGCCGCGCTTCGTCGCCGACGGCGATTACGAAGATCAGCCGTGGCTGGTGATGGAGCATCTGCCCGGCGAAACGCTACGGCCCTTGCTCGATCGCGCGCCGCTGCCGCCCGCGCAAGTGGCCGAACTCGGCGCGCTCGCGGCGACCGCGATCCACGCGCTGCATCAGCAGCATGTGGTGCATCTCGACATCAAGCCGAGCAATTTGCTGCGCAGGCCGGATGGCAGCATCGCGCTCATCGATTTCGGGCTCTCGCATCACGCACGACTGCCCGATCTGCTCGCCGAACAATTTCGCGTGCCGATCGGCACTGCGCCCTACATCGCGCCGGAACAAGTACTCGGACAACGCGACGAGCCGCGCAGCGATCTGTTCGCACTGGGCGTGACGCTGTATCACTTGGCGACCGGCGAGCGCCCGTTCGGCAACCCCGGCAGCGCCGCTGGTTTGAAACGGCGTTTGTACCGCGACCCCACGCCGCCGCGCGCGCACAACGCGGAGATTCCGCGTTGGCTGCAAGAAGCGATTCTGCGCTGCCTCGAAGTGGACCCCGACAAACGCTACGCGACCGCCGCGCAACTCGCGCACGATCTGCAGCATCCCGATCAAGTCGCGATCACCGAACGCGGCGAACGCGAACATCGCGACGGACGCATGACGGTGCTGGGCCGTTGGTGGCGCAATTTCGGCCGCGACCGCGCACTCGGCAAACACGTCGGCGAACATTTGGATAAAGCGCCGCTGCTGATGGTGGCGATCGACCTCAAACACGAAGACCAAGCGCTCTGCGCCGCGTTGCGCGGCACGCTACAGCGCATCGTCTCCACGTTCCCGCATTCTCGCCTGGCTTGCGTCACAGTGATGAAAACCGCGCGGATCGGCCTGGACAGCAATCTCGATGCGGAAGGCCGAAACCGCCACGTGAAACGTTTGCTCGCGTTGCGCGATTGGATTCGCCCGCTGGGTTTGGACGAACACCGCGTCACCGTACACGTCCTCGAACACAGCGACCCCGCGCACGCGCTGGTCGAATACGCCGCCGAAAACGGCGTCGACCACCTCATCATGGGCGCCCGCGGCGTCACCGGCATGCGCCGCATCCTCGGCAGCGTCTCCGCGCAAGTGGTCGCGGAAGCGCCGTGTACCGTCACCGTCGTGCGGGCGCCGGCGCATCAGGACGACGAAAGCGAGTAAACGATTCCCGGTCTTCCGCCCAAGTGAGCCGAAGCGGCACCCACGAATACCGAAAACCGCACGGTCGAATACCCGCATAGGGTGCGCCTATGGCGCACCATTCACGCATCGCGGGTGATTGAATCGGTGCGCCGCAGGCGGACCCTATGACGCTGGATTATCTCTCGCAGCTCTCGATTTGATTGCGCGCCACAACACTCCGAAGTGGCCGTAGGGCGGGTCTTACAAGTTTAGCCGGTCTACTCACTTTGATCGAAAGCCGCCAAACCCTTTCACCATCTATCGAAGAGCCGGAATTCGCCCAGCGATAATGCTTATCCAAAGCAAATCTTAGAGCAAACTCAAGCGCGTCTTAGGAATTGGACAAATAGGTCTCACGCCCCAGTCTGTAGCGAACGCCTCCACTCCGCTAATGCGATTGCCATTGACGCATCAAACCATTCGAAAAATCGCTTCTCCGTTGTGTCAAAAGATTCAGCGTAATTGAACTGGAACAGTTCAGTAGTAGCTGGGCGCAGAGCAACTGGCTCAGTGCCACCTTCTTCGCGCGGAGCCTTTACATAGGTAAAAGCCGATGCCGCGAGGATACCTGTATCGCCAGGGCCGTATCCGTGAAAACTTACCACATAGTCAAAGTCCTGCTCAGCAGTTAGAGTAAGACGCACCCAGCTACGGAAGCTTTCAAAGTTCGCAAAATAGTCGAAGTACCTTGCGATATCGACAATCTGCCTCTGGAAATAGTGTCGTTGATCAGAAGTGTTATCAGCAGAGTTCGATCTCGCGCTATACCTTGGTCTAGCTGGCGGAGTTAGCGACTTAAGCTGAGGGTCTAGACTTATCACAAGATCTCGAAATTTCGTATCCACATGCGCGAACAGCTTCTCTGCGTGCTTGTACACTTCAGAGACAACTTGTTGCTCTCGACTGAATCGACCACGCAAGATATCCAAGGCGGAAGCGACGATCTGTTCCGTATACTTGCCCTGTTGGACCTGTTGCTCAAGCCCAAGCGCCTTCAAAATTGCGTCACGTTGTCGACGCGCAAAAAAGGCAACGAGGGGTCCGAGATCACCTCCGTCAGCAGTTTCGAGCGCGCCGATATACTCTCTTCGATCTGATTCACGAACAACAAGTGGGAAAAGTCCTTCACGCAGGAACACTAGTGAGGCGAGCGCCCTAGCGACACGCCCATTGCCATCTTGAAACGGGTGTATCTGCGTAAATCGGTGGTGCAACCAAGCCGATTTGACCTCCGGAGTGTGGATATCTTCAGCTTCGCGATACATGCGAACAAGCATTTCCATCTCCTCCTTCGTCCACTCCGGCGGGCAGTACGGGTGAACTACGCCATCGGAGCGCCGCGGATTGTTTGGCAGAGCCTTGTACTCACCTTTCTGGAGAGTAACCCGAATCAGGTCGCCTTTCTCAGTTACTGCTTCCGTGTAGTCCTGATGAGCGGTGAACTGAGCTTGAAGCCCACGGATGAAGTGTTCGGTCAGTGGCTCTTCGCCCTTGATGTATCCAAACAAACCCTCGACGATGCCCAGATGATCGTTTATGAGCACTTGAATCTGCTCGGCGTCGCGCTGGGATACACCCCCGTAGTGAGCGATGATTGAGGAATCAATACCCTGCTCAATCAATACCTCAGTGACACCACGGTCCCAAGTGTATAAACGCTCAATGATTCCCGTCTCAATTGCCCATTCGCGTTGGAGCTTCCTGATAAACTCTTTGTAAGCACCATTCTCCTCAAGCGCTTTTTTGCGTTCCTGCCAAACAGACGAAAGCGCACGAAGTTCAGGGAACTCGTAAGAGCTAGGGGCGGGGAACTGCTGGATGCGTTGATAGTTCATGGTAGCGGGCTAAGCAGGCAAAAACATTCTGTGCGAATTTATTTTTGGATTAAGCTATAAAAACAAATGTTTGCGCATGCTAGCGTAATGCAATAGTGCAGTCTACGCCCCCCGTGCGGCGCGAGCTAGAATAATGACGGTAAAACACCTTATATAAAGCAGCCGCGCATACCATCCGGATTTACAATTCAAACTTCTTGCGACTTTTTTTGCAAAAAAACGTACTAAGAACCGCATCACCCTGTCATTCCTAGCAGGCCACACAACCCTCACCCCTCCACCTTCTTCCTCCTACCCCGCACCCAACGCCACACCCTACGCAGCAGCCAGAAGCAAATGACGAACGCCAGTACGATCGGGATCAATCCGGCGATGACACGGATTACGCCGCTGGCGCTGGCGGCCATGACGTCGCCGGAGTCGCGGAAGGCGGAGACGATTTCGCTGCTTTGTTCGTCGCGCGCGTAGGGCGAGAATTCGAGGGTGAGCAATTGTGTTTCGATGCGGCGTTTGTGTGTGGCACCTTCGCGGTCGGCGGCTTCGAGTTCCGCTTCGACGCGTGATATCTGTTCGGACAAGGCGATCATTTCCTCGACTTTGAGGTCGCGACGATCCTGGAATTCCATCAGGCGCGCATGCTGCTTGCGCAGGCGGTCGCGCAGCAGGTCGTTGTCGCGCACGGCAACGGCGAGGTCCTCGGCGCGGGTCTCGCGGTCGCCGATATCGCCGCCCTCGCCCGCGGCGGCGATCAGGGGTTCGATGGCTTTCGGTTCTGCGCGCATGCGCAGCGAACCGTGGGCGTAGCGTCCGCCGCTCTGATCGACCCGCAGCACGAGGCATGCGCCGAATTTCGAAGACTCGCAGGCCTTGCGCACCGTCTGCACCTTTTCGGCGATTTTGTCGGCATCGACCCGAATCTCCACGTCGTGTTCATACGCCAACATGGCGCGCTCGGCGCTGGTCGGAGGCGGCATGGACGGAGGCTGGGGCGCGCTAGGCGCGGAGAAAGGTGACGACACCATTTCGGCCGCCAGATGATCGACACCCATTTGGGCCAGAGCCGCGGCATTGCCGCCGTTGCCCGCAGCAGCGGCATCGGCTTCCGCGAAGCGAGACCCGCCGTGTCGGGCGTCGTTTTCTTGACAGGAGGACAACAGCGAGACGATCGACAACAACGACAGCGCCACGAAGACGTTTTTTCGGTGCATGACGGCATCCCCTGTGAGATGCGGTTCACGCTAAACGCAGATCGCCTGCGATGCAAGCGATGCGGTGCTTCGGTCAGACTCAACCTGCGTTCGATGCGTGTCGCGAAGTTCCGGGCGCGATGTCACTTCACGCCTGCTTTGCGCTTGCAAAGCCAGAGAAAGGCCAGGCGAAATTGGCGGTCGATCTTGCGGCATTCCCGGGTACGCGCTTCGCGCGCACCCGGGCTACTAAAAAACAGGCCGCCCAAGGGCGGCCTGTTTCGTCTTGCATGACGTTTGTACGTACGAATACAGCGTTCGATCAGAACTCTTGCGAGAACTTGATCCCGAACGTGCGCGGTTGCGCGGCGACGGAGTACACCTGCGCGGCGCAGACCGTTTCCGGGCACTGCACGTTGCGGCTGTACTGGGCATTTTCGTCGAACAGGTTCTTGATGAAGAAATCCACCGACCAGTTGTCGCGGCGCACGCCGAGGGAGAAGTCGGTCAGCGTGTACGCGGGCAAGTCGCCGAGGATGTTGCGTTCGAGGATACGCAGATCTGAGGTACGGCGGCCTTCGTGCACCACCGAGCCCTGCCAGTACGCTTCCATCGAACCGATGTCGAAGGTGTAGCGCGCGGTCAGGTTGCCTTTGTAGTCGGCCGTCACCGGCAGGCGCGTACCGTCGGGCGCTTGCGCCGAGGCGCAGACGGTTTCCGGATTGCCGTTGGCGTCCACCGCACCGCAGTAGTTCTCGGTGAGTTCCGCGTCGTAAAAACCGACGCCGGCCGACAAACGCAGGTTGTAGGTGGCCGCGAAATTCACGTCCATCTCCAAACCTTGAATGCGCGCTTGGTTGGCGTTGCGGATTTCGGTCAACCCGTTCTGGCCGAGAATCGGGAACTGGAAGTCGTCCCACACTTGATGGAACGCGGCGCCGTTGAACATCAGGCGATTGTCCAGCCACGAGGTTTTCCAACCGATTTCGTAGTTGGTCAAGAACTCGGTGATGTACGGCGGCAAGGTGCCGCGGCGGTTGATGCCGCCCGGGCGATAGCCTTCCGACCACGTGAAATACATCATCTTGTTCGGCGCGAACTTGTAGGCTAGGTTGAACTTGCCGAGGGTGTCTTTTTCCTGCACGTCCTTATCGAAGACTTTGCAGGGCGCGCCGTTGAACGACGGCCAGTTCGCCGGATTCGGGCCGTATTGCACGATGCAGGCGGCCTCGCCGTAGCGGTTTTGCGGCGGCTGGCTGCTCTGCGAGGCGTAGCCGTTGGCGAAACCGAAGAAGCCCTGCAACGCGTTGTCGGCGCGGAAGTGACGGAAGCCGACGGTGCCGGTGAGTTTGTCGGTGAAGTCGAAGGCCAATTCGCCGAAGATCGCTTCGTCGTGATCGCGGCGTTCCTGTTGGGTCAACCAGATGGTGTCTTCCCAACCGCGCACGGACAGCGAACTGGCGAGATTATCGATGCGATAGCGCTGTTCGATATCGTGCGACTGATCCATCCAGAACAAGCCAGCGACGAAGCGAAGACGACGGTCCTGCGGCGAGGCGATGCGCAGTTCGTGGCTGGTTTTCTTGTAACCGTCGACGCCTTGGATGTACTGCGCCGGATTCACCAAGTCGCCGTTGTCGTCGTAGAAATACGCGCCGTAACCGGCCAGCGTGTCGTACCAATAGCCGTAGTCGCTGTAATCGGTGTCGGTATCGACATCGCGCTTGAGGTGCGCGAAGGCGTAGGTCAGATCGAAGTTGCCGATCTTGCCCTGCAGCGTCAACGCGGCCTGCGCCCAGCGGTCTTCGGAGAATTCCTTGTAGGCGTGGCTGATCTTGCGCTCGCCGAAGGTGTTGTCGTAGGCGAAGCTGCCGTTGACCTTCTGGCGCTGCCCCATGATGGTCGGGGTGATGGTCCAGTTGTCGTTGATGTCGAACTTGAACGCGGCGCGCGCGCCGACGGTGGTGGCGTCGTTGTAGTTGTCTTCGACGCGATCGGCGTTGTTCTGCACGATGCCGGACGTGGGATACGTGCGCTCGCTGTAGACGTTATCGATCCAGCCGGCGTCTTTCTTCTCCCAACCGACCAGGCGGATCGCGGCGCGATCGGACATCGGCACGTTGACGAAGCCCTCGACCACATGGCCCCAACCGCCGCCGTCGATGGCGTTGGCTTCGAGGCCGTAACCGGCGGAGAACCCGGTGGTGTCCGGTTTACGCGTGATCAGGCGCAGCGTGCCCGCTTCGGAGCTGGCACCGTACAGCGTGCCCTGCGGGCCGGACAGCGCTTCGACGCGCTCGATGTCGTAGACGTGCAGGTCGAGCGCGCCTTGAATGGTCGTGATCGGCTGCTCGTCCAGATAAATGCCGACGCTGGGCAGCGGGCCGGAGTGGTTGCCGTCGCCGCCGCTGGCGACGCCGCGCATGTAGACCTGACCGAAGCCCGGGCCGTTCGGCGAAATCGAGACGCTGGGCAACAGCTTCGCGTAGTCCTCGAAATCGTTCACCTGCAGCTCGTCGAGCTGCTGCGCGCCGATCACGTTCAGGCTGATCGGCACGTCCTGCGCGTTCTCGCTGCGCTTCTGCGCGGTGACGGTGATGGTTTCGAGCGTCGGGTTGCCGCTCTGCTCGTCGGCCGCCGGGGCAGCGTCTTGGGCGAAGACGGCGCCGGCGTGCATGCCGCCGAAGGCGAGACAGATCGCCGCGGTCAGCGGCAAGCGGTTGAAAACGCGACGCGGCCGCGCGGCGGCGGTTCGTCGGTTGGGCGGGTATCGCATGACTCTCTCCCAGTGGTGGTGTCGGTATGTGATGCTTGAACGAGGGTGTTGCGTGAAACGAAGCGGAACGAAAAATATGGGACAAAACTGAAGGAAACGGCATCGAAACGTTTGCGCGCGACCCGCGATCAACCGTCCGCGGCCTCTTCGAAGCGCGGCGCGTCGGGATAGGCGTCCAGCACCGGGCCCAGCGCGATCTTCAGCGGATCGAGCCAAGGCTCGTAATGCTTCCATTGCGCCAATCCGTCGCGATTGATCGGCCGGCGCACTTGCTCGGAACTGGCGGTGCGCACGGGTCGATCGTTCTCGTAGAAGCGCAGACAGCCGTCCTCGAACGGCAGGCCGCAGTATTCGAGCAAGCGCCGAACTTCGGTTTCGGTGCCGTCGACCATGCGCTCGTGGATCACGCGATGGACACGACCCGGCAAACCGACGCGCTCGAACACCTCATCGAAATGCGCCATCAATTCGACGTAGTCGTGGTAGTAGCGGCCGATGTCGTCGAGGCTGTAGCTGAAATTCTGACCTCGCGCGAAATGCTGTTTGAACCCGGAGAAGCAACAGGCCATCGGATGGCGTCGGGCATCGACGATTTTCGCGTTCGGCAACATCAAATGAATCAAGCCGATGTGCTGGAAGTTGTTCGGCATCTTGTCGATGAACAGCGGCGCGCCGGTCTTGCGCTGCACGCGCGTGCTGTCCAAATACTGCCGGCCCAACGCGCGTAACGCATCGCGATCCATCGTCGCCAGCGCATCGTGATAGCTGCGCGCGCCCGCGGCTTCGGCGTCGCGGCGCAGGTCGCGGGTCATCGCAATGATCTCGGGCAGTTCCATCGTGCCCTCGACCTGCGAGTGGCTCGACAGTATCTGCTCGATCAGCGTCGATCCCGAGCGCGGCAGCCCGACGACGAAGATCGGATCCGGCGACGGATCGCCCCAGCCCGCGCGCTCGGCGAAGAATTCGGGCGTGTACAGGCGCTTGGCGCGGCGCATGCGCGCGTGCACGTCCTCGGCGCGGTACGGCATGCGCGCCAAGCGTAGGCGATTGCCCTCGGCGTAATGCGCGAACGATGCGGCGTAGTCGCCGCGATCCTCGAGCGCTTTGCCGAGCGAGAATTCGAAGTGCAAGCGATGCTCGTCGTCCAGGTCGCTGCGGCGCAGTTGCCGTTCGATCGCGTCGAGGTCGTCGTCGCCGAAGCGCACGGTCTTGAGATTCGCCAAGCTCCAATACGCTTCGCCGAATTGCGGTTCGAGCGCGATGCTGCCGCGGTATGCGTCGATGGCGTCGGTTTGGCGGCCCGCGGTCTTCAGCGCATGGCCGAGGCTCATGCGCACCCGCGCGTTGTCGGGGAACGCGCGCAGCACGTCTTCGTAGATCGCGATGCCGCGCGCGTATTCGCCCAGACGGCAGAGGATCGCGGCCTGCAGCGTGCGGTAACCGGGCTGCTGCGGGTCGTCGGCCAGCAGAATCGCCAACTGCGCCAGCGCCGCTTCGGATTGCTGGTCGCGATGCAGCACCAGCGCGTAATGATGGCGCGCTTCGCGGAAGCCCGGCGCCAGTTCCAGGCAGCGCTCGAACAACGCCAAGGCTTCTTCGTTGCGGCCGACGCGTACCGCCAATTCGGCCAGCATGCGCAGCGCCGCGACATCGGTCGGCGTGCGCTGCAGGCGCGCGCGCAGTTGCGTTTCGGCCTCCGGCAAGCGGTTCTCGGCCAGCGCCTGCGCCGCGCGGAGCAGTTGCGGGTCGCGCACCGAATGGCGCACATGCGCTTGGTAGGCTTCGGCCGCGGCGGCGGCATCGCCCTGCGCGCGCAGCAGATCGGCCACGCGCAGCCAGGCATGCGGCAATTCGGGATTGAGCGCCAGGGCCTTGCGCAGCGCGGCGATGGCGTCGTCGCCGCGGCCCGCATCGGCGAGGGTCAGGCCCAGCTCGTAATGCACCGACACCGCCTCGGGCATGGCGCGCGCCAGCGGTTCCAGCACCGCTAGAGCGGCCGGGGCATGGCCGCGCAGCCGATGCGAGGCGCCGAGGATCAGCAGCGCGGCAGGATGGCCGCGAACGACGCGAAGAATTTCCTGGGCCTGTTCGCCGGCCAGTTCGGGATCGCTGCCGAGCAGGCGCGAGGCGTGATTCAGAGCGACTTCGAGACTGGCGGTGGGGTCGGACAAACGACGCTCTGCGTAGGAAACGGGCGGCCGAACGGACCGCGACCCGACAATCTAAGCGGTGCGGATTCGCGGCGTCCAGCCCGTAGCGGCCAATCCGACCGAAGCCAGACGCCGTCTCGACCCGCCGCGCGCGAAAACGCCCCTCGGCGCGGCCCGGTTAAGATGCGGCCATGGCGCACGACACCGACGACGACGGCACGATTCGACCCTACGCCAAGCCGGCCGGCGGCTGGGACGCGCTCAAGGCTTCCTGGCAGGCCCTGCGCGAACAGGACGCCGTGCTGCGCGGCCCGGGCACGCTGCTGCGCGCCAATCAACCCAGCGGCTTCGATTGCCCGGGCTGCGCCTGGCCCGACCGCAACCCGCATTCGACCTTCGAGTTCTGCGAAAACGGGGTGAAGGCGGTGGCGAACGAGGCCACCGGCAAACGCGCGGATCGCGCCTTCTTCGCCGCGCACAGCGTGCGTTGGTTGGCCGAACAGGACGACCAGTTTCTGGAAGCCCAGGGCCGGCTCACCGAACCGATGGCCTACGATGCGGCGAGCGACCGCTACGTGCCGATCGGCTGGGACGAAGCGTTCGCGAAGATCGCGGCGGCATTGAACGAACTCGCCTCGCCGAACGAAGCGATTTTCTACACCTCCGGCCGCACCTCGAACGAAGCGGCGTTTCTCTATCAAGCGTTCGTGCGCGCCTACGGCACCAACAATTTCCCCGATTGCTCGAACATGTGCCACGAGCCGTCCGGCGTGGCGATGACCGAACAGATCGGCAGCGGCAAGGGCTCGGTGACGCTGGAGGATTTCGAGCGCGCGGACGCGATCTTCGTGTTCGGCCAGAACCCCGGCACCAACCATCCGCGCATGCTCGGCGAATTGCGCGACGCCGCCAAGCGCGGCTGCAAGATCGTGGTGTTCAATCCGCTGCGCGAACGCGGGCTGGAGCGTTTCACCGACCCGCAATCGCCCACCGAGATGCTGGGCGGCGGTTCCACCGCGATCGCCTCGCACTATTTTCAGCCGAAGATCGGCGGCGATTTAGCGGTCGCGACCGGCTTAGCGAAAGTCGTCGTCGAACGCGCCGACGATGGCGAGGCCGCGCTGGATTCGGCGTTCATCGCGGCCTACACGCACGGGTTCGAGCGCTACGCCGATGCGTTGCGCGCCACGCCGTGGGACGCGATCGAACGCGAGTCCGGGCTGAGCCGCGCGCACATCGAACAAGCCGCGCGGGTGTATCTGGACAGCCGCGCGACGATCGTCTGCTGGGGCATGGGGCTCACCCAGCATCGCCGCAGCGTGGCCACGCTGCAGATGCTGCTGAATCTGCTGCTGATGCGCGGCAATATCGGCAAACCCGGCGCGGGTCCCTGCCCGGTGCGCGGGCATTCCAACGTGCAGGGCGACCGCACGATGGGCATCTACGAAAAACCGTCGACGGCGTTTCTGGATCGATTGGAAGCGGAATTCGGCTTCGCGCCGCCGCGCGAACCCGGTTACGACACCATCGGCGCGATCGAGGCGATGCGCGACGGTCGCGCGCATGTGTTCTTCGCGCTCGGCGGCAATTTCGCGGCGGCCACGCCCGACAGCGAGGTCGTCTACGCCGCGCTGCGCCGCTGCGCGTTGACCGTGCAGGTCAGCACCAAGCTCAATCGCTCGCATGTCGTGCATGGCCGCGACGCTTTGATCCTGCCCTGCTTGGGTCGTACCGAAATCGATCTACAGGCCGCTGGTCCACAAGCGGTGACGGTGGAGGATTCGATGAGCATGGTGCATCTGTCGGCGGGCATGAATCCGCCGGCGTCGCCGCACTTGCTGTCCGAGCCGGCGATCGTCGCGCGTTTGGCCGCGGCGACATTGCCGAGCGGTACCGTTGGGGGCGGCACTGTTGAAAGCCGCGCGATCCCATGGCTGTCGATGATCGAGAATTACGACCGCATTCGCGACCGCATCGCGCGCGTCGTGCCGGGCTTCGAGGACTTCAACGCCCGCGTGCATAAACCGCGCGGCTTCCATCTGCATCATCCCTGCCGCGAACGCGCGTTTCCCACCGCGAGCGGGCAAGCGATGTTCATCGCGCATCCGCTGATCGATGCGCAGAGCGAGAGCGCTTCGACGAACGACGATGCGTCCGATTCGTCGCCCCTGCTGCGGTTGATGACGGTGCGCTCGCACGATCAATACAACACCACGATTTACGGGCGCAACGACCGCTATCGCGGCGTGCACGGTCTGCGCCGCGTCTGCTTCATTTCGCGGCACGATTTGGATACGCAGGGCTTCGCCGACGGCGACGAGGTGGATCTGGTGTCGGTGTGGGACGACGGCGAGCGCGTCGCCTGCGGGTTTCGCTTGGTCGAATACGATATTCCGCCGGGTTGTCTGGCGAGTTATTTCCCGGAAACCAATCCGCTGGTGCCGTTGGCGCATCACGCCGACCGCGCGCGTACGCCCGCGTCGAAGGCGATTCCGGTGCGCCTGCGGCGAAGCATGAAAATCGACGCCGAACGCGCGAGCGGCACGGCATGACGACGAAGCCCGCAAGCGTCGGCGCAGCGAGCGACACTGCGCACGACGCCTCTCGAAACGACGCCTCTCGAAACGACGCCTCTCGAACCGACGGCCCACGAAGCGAAGCGCAGGATGAGCGGCCATTGGCGCTGCTCGCGCTGTTGGCCGAGCACGACGGCGTATCGCTCCCGCGCGCGGCCAAACGCTTAGGGCTAGCCGCCAGCGAATTGCGCCGCGTGTTGACCGCATTGGGCGACGACCCGCAATTCGGCGGGTTGGGAGTGGTCGAATGCCGACGCGCCGAACGCGGCCACGAGCGGTTGTGGCTGACTGAGCGCGGCCGTGCGCTCTGCCGCGGCGACGCGATCGATCGCAACCAAGATCGCGGGCCTGATCGCGGCCCGGATCGCGTCGAAGAATACCCATGAGCGGCGCGAACGACGACGGCGCACGCACGGTCGAGACGCTGCGCTTCGACGGCGAAACGCGCCTTGCGCGCGAAGACCGCGTGGTCGCGGAAACGCCCGTCGCCTTGCTTTATAACGGGCTGTCGTTCGCGGTGATGATGGCGACGCCGACCGATCTGGAGGATTTCGCGCTCGGCTTCGCGCTATGCGAGGGCATCGTCGAGAACGCCGAGGAGTTTCGGCTGGTCGATCGCACCGAGCATGCGAACGGAATCGCCCTGCATGCGGCGATTCCGCAGGCGCGTTTCGATGTCTTGGCGCACCGGAGCCGTTCGCTGGAGGGTCGCAGCGGCTGCGGTTTATGCGGCGTATCGAGCTTGAGCGACGCGCTGCGCGCACCGCGTCGCGTCGGCGCGGGTCCGCGATTGACGGTGGACGAAATTCAGAACGGTTTCGCGCGTTTGTCGCGGTCGCAGCCGTTGAACGCGGTGTGCGGCGGCGCGCACGCGGCCGGCTTCGTCGTCGGGGATACGGTGCTGGTGCGCGAGGATGTGGGGCGCCATAACGCGGTCGATAAAGTCGTCGGCGCGCTGCATCGCACGTCGTCGCACGCCTCGCCCGACGCGGGCTTTCTCGCGGTCACTTCGCGCGCCTCGTACGAAATCGTGCAGAAAGCCGCGAACGCCGGTATCGCGGTGGTCGCCGCGATCTCGGCGCCGACCGCGCTGGCGATCGAACAGGCGCGAAACGCCGGCGTCACTTTGATCGCATTCGCTCGCGACGGGCGCATGAACGTCTACAGCGCGCCCGAGCGCGTCGTGTGAGCGTATCGCCCGAACGCGAGCGGTCGACCGCGCCTTACGTACGCGCGGCATCGCGCGCGGCCGCCTAAGGCAAATCGCGCAGCGCCTCGATCAGCGCGCTTTTCATCTTCGCGACGCCGGGCGCATCATCGCGATCCGCCTGCCAATACAGCGCATGCAGGAATGCGGAGGCGTCGTGACGCCGCGCGAGCCACACGGCGTCGTTCCAAGCGTTCGCGTCGTCGCCCAAACGCGGAACGGCCTCGGCGAACCAGGCGCGCCATTGCGCTTCGTCGAGCGCATCGCGGCGAGCGATCGCCATCGTCGCCCGCGTCAATCGCTCCGGTTCGCCGAAGGTGTAGGCATGCCCCGAGGTCGGCGCGACTTGCGATGCGATGGCTCGCGCGAGCGCACGCAGGCTGTCGGCGTCGAGGGCGGGATTCATCGCCGACTGCAGCGCCCAGTCCGCGCCGTGCGCCACGCCGTGCCGCCAACCGACGCCGGCCTCGAAGCCGCGATAGTCGCGCACCGACGCCAAATACGCGGCCGCGCGCCGCGCCGTCGCCGCGCGTTCGTCGGCGCGCATCCACGGCGCGATGCGATCGGTGCGCGCCACCTCCGACAGCGCCAAAGCCGCGAACGGCCGCGCGACGCCGTGCGCGTCGCCGGTTTCGTCGTCCAAGATCGCTTCGAGCCGCGTCCGCAGCGCGCGCAGCGTCTCGGGCGAGAACGCGCCTTCGCGCATCCAGCGCTGCAGCGCGGAAAACGCGATCGCATCGCGAAGCCGCGGATCGGGCGAGCCGAGACAATCGAGCAACGACACCGCCAAGGCGTCGCGCTGGGCGGCCGAATCGACGGCGAATTCGCGACCTTGCAGCGCAGCGAGCGAAGCCTCGTCGTAGCCTTGCGGCGGGCACGCGGCATTCGCGTTCGTCGAGGCGGCAAATACCTCGCCGACGAGCACGAGCGACATCGCTGCGCCGAACCAGCGCACGCGTCTCGCCCTCGAAGCGGCGCTCAACGCTTCGCCCCGTCGAACGCAGCGCCCTTGGCGCTAGTCCCGTAGGTCGGGCGAACATGTCGGTCGATGCGGCCGCGGTGGACGCGATACGTGGCGTCGTCGCTCGCTTCCGTACTCGGACGCATGGCCTCGTGTGGGAAGAACGTGCGCGAGCCGCCACGACGGCGGAACAACGAACGATCGCGGTCCAAACCTTCGGTCGCCTCATCGTCCGATTCGAAAGCGATGCGCCCGCAGTGGCAGCGTCCGCGATGCGGCATAACGAGCACCTCGAATTCGGAGAGAGGCCGCACTCTAACCCGGCGTGCGGCACATGCGCATCGCCCGACGAGCGCCTATCCTTGGCGATCTCGTTCAACCGACACAGTCCGCACATGCGCATCGCTCCGCTCGCTCTCGCCGCCGCGCTCGCCCTCGGCCTCGCCGCCTGCGAGGGCTCTCGCACGCCGGCCGCCGCCGCCCAACCCGAGAAGACCCCTACCGCCATGGTCGATGCCGCCCTCGAAGCCAAATTCGCCGATTTGGGCAAGCGCTGGCTGGACGGCTGGCTGCAGAACAATCCGGTCAACGCGACGCAGCAGGGCGATCATCGCTTCGATAGCGAGATCGACGACCTCAGCGAAGCCGGCCGCAAACGCGGCGTGGAATTCAGCCGCAAGATGCTGGCCGAACTCGACGCGATCGACGCGAGCAAACTGTCGCGCGAGAACCAAATCGACGCGGCGATCCTGCGCAATCAATTGGAAGCGGATCTGTGGTCGGTCGAAACCCTGCAAGCCTGGGCTTGGGATCCGCAGGTGTACACCGGGCTCGCCGGCGGCGCGGTCTACACCCTGATGGCGCGCGAATTCGCGCCGGTCGAACAGCGCACGCGCTCGGCCATCGCGCGGATCGAAAAATTGCCGACGCTGTTCGCGCAGATGCGCGCGAACCTGGACCCGGCGCGCGTGCCGAAGGTGCACGCCGAAACCGCGGCCGCGCAGCATCGCGGCGTGATGGACGAAGTCGAACGCAGCGTGCTGCCGAACGCGGGCAAGCTGTCGCCCGAAGATCGCAAACGCCTGACCGCCGCAGTCGCCGCGCTGAAAAAAGCCGCCGACGAGCATCAGGTGTGGCTCGACGACACCTTGGTGCCGAACGCCAAGGGCGATTTCCGCATCGGTCAGCAGTTGTACGACGAAAAGCTGAAATTCGCGCTGATGTCTTCGCTGTCGCGCGCCGAGATCAAGCAGCGCGCCGAGGCCGAACTCGCCCGCGTGCGCGGCGAGATGTACGCGATCGCGCAGCGCGTGCTGAAGGACAAACCGAACGCGCCGGCCCTGCCCGCGTCGCCGAACGACGCCGAACAGCAAGCCGCGATCGAGGCCGCGCTGGAATTGGCCTACGCCGAAAAGCCCGCGCGCGACGCCGTGGTCGACAGCGCGAAGAAAGCGCTCGAACAAGCGACCGCCTTCACCCGCGAGAAAGATCTGGTGACGGTGCCGAAGGACCCGGTGGAAATCATTTTGATGCCGGAATTCCAGCGCGGCGTGGCGGTGGCGTACTGCGATTCGCCCGGCCCGCTCGATAAAGGCCTGAAAACCTACTACGCGATCTCGCCGATTCCCGACGACTGGACGCCCGAGCAGACCGATTCGTTCCTGCGCGAATACAACACGCGCATGATCCATCTGCTGTCGATCCACGAGGCCATGCCGGGCCATTACCTGGAAGGCGCGCATTCGGCGCGGCATCCGTCGGTGCTGCGCGGCGTGCTGCGCTCAGGGATGTTCGCCGAAGGCTGGGCGGTCTACACCGAATCGCTGATGATGGATCAAGGCTATTTGGACAACGACCCGCTGTTCCATCTTGTGCGCCATAAGTTCTACCTGCGCACCATCGGCAACGCCATTCTCGATCAGGGCGTGCACGTCGACGGCTGGACCGAGCAGCAGGCGAAGGACTTCATGATGAAGCGCACCTTCCAGCAGGAGCGCGAGGCCGCCGGCAAGTGGAAGCGGGCCCGGCTGACCAGCGCCCAGTTGCCGACCTACTTCGTGGGCGTGCAGGAGCACTTCGACCTGCGCAAGGCGGCGGAGGCCAAGCAGGGGCCGGCCTTCGCGCTGAAGGCCTATCACGACAAAGTCTTGTCCTATGGCGCCCCGCCAGTCCGTTTCGTGAGGGCGATGATGCTGGATGAGCCCATTCGGTAAGCCTTCCCTCGGGCCGGGAGGCCCCGGACGCGCCCCGGCGGAGCCTCGCGGCCGACGCCGGGGCTGCCGAGTCCCGCGCATCGCGCTACTATTTCCGCGGCCCGATCGACTTGGGCCCATGGAGGGGGTTCGAACGCGACGACCGACTTGAGGGCAGTAACGATGGGGATTTTCGATTCCGTAAAACGCTGGCGCGCCCATTTGGGCACGGCCGACGCGTCGCCCCAAACGGCTGCGGATCCTGCGCTCGCCCGCGCGCCGCTGGACCTCGAACCGACCGAAGAGATCTCCGCCGACGGCTATGTCGGCCCGGAACGCCGCGCGAAACCCCGGGTCAGCGCCCGCAGCGGCACCAAGGTGTTGATCGTCGACGACTCCCCCACCATCGTGACCGTGCTGCGCAAATTGATGCAGCAGAACGACTTCCGCACGTTCGAGGCCTATAGCGCCGAAGAGGCGCTGGAAGCGGTGAAACGCGACCGGCCGGACCTGATCTTCCTCGACATCGTGCTGCCGGGCATGGACGGCTTCTCGGCGCTGCGCGCGCTGCGCCGCGACCCGACCACCAAGGACGTGCCGATCATCATGATCAGCGGCAACACCCAGGCGACCGAGCAGTTCTACGTCCAACGCATCGGCGCCGACGATTTCATGAAGAAACCCTTCTCGCGCGCCGAAGTCTTCGCGCGCATCGAACGCTTGGTGGACGCCGAAGGCGTGCCCCGCCGCGCGAATGCCTCGACCGGCGCGTCCCTGGTTCGCCCGACGATGAACCCGTTCGGCGCCTGAGCCGTTTTCTCGAACGGCGGCGGTGTCGGCGGGGTTCGCCGGATACTCCGACCGGGAACTGGTTCGTCCCCCGCGCGGCGTGCCCGATAATGGCCGACCCTCGCCCTCGCCTCCGACATGCCCGACACCGCGCGCCGCACCGCCTGGCTGCAACTGCACTTTTGCGTGCTGCTGTGGGGATTCACCGCGATTCTCGGCAAGCTGATCAGCCTGCCCGCGCTGCCCTTGGTGTGGTGGCGCATGCTGCTGGTGGCGGCGGTGCTACTGGTGTTGCCGCGCGCGCTGCGCGGCGTGCGCGCGATGCCGGCCCGCTTGCGCTGGAGTTACGCCGGCATCGGCGCGTTGGTGGCGCTGCATTGGCTCACGTTCTATGCCGCGATCAAGCTCTCCAACGCCTCGGTCGCCGCCACCTGCATCGCGCTGGGCACCGTGTTCACCGCCTTCGTCGAACCCTGGCTCACCGGCAAGCGGTTGTCCAAACGCGAAGTGGCGCTGGGCATCGCGGTCATGCCCGGCGTCGCGCTGGTCGCGGGCGGCGTGCCCGACGGCATGCTGATCGGCATCGCGGTTGGCACGGTATCGGCGCTGTTCGTGGCGCTGTTCAGTTCGTTGAACAAGCGCCTGGTCGCGCACGCCGACCCGCTCAGCGTGACCGCGGTGGAAATGGCCGCGGGCGTCGCCACGCTCACCTTGGTCGCTCCGCTGTCGGCGTTGCTATCGCCGGCCTTCGGCGGCGATCCGTTCGCGCTGCCGAACGCGCACGACGCGTTCTACCTTGTCCTGCTCGCGATGGCCTGCACCCTGGTGCCGTTCGTGCTGGTGCTGTTCGCGCTGCGGCATCTCAGCGCCTTCGCTACGCAGTTGTCGGTGAACCTGGAGCCGGTCTACACCATCGTGTTGGCCGCGCTGTTGCTGGGCGAACAGCGCGAACTGACGCCTCAGTTCTACCTCGGCGTCGCGATCATCCTGGCCGCGGTGCTGATCTTCCCGCTGCTCAGCCGCGGCCCGCGCAAGGCGCAGACCGAACCCGCCGCGGACGCCCCCAGCCGCCCCGTCTCGACCGATCCCTCCTGAGCCGCCGCCACGGCGAAACTCGGCCGCGTTTCGCGACCTCGCTCGATCTTCAGCGGCATTGGGCGGCCCTTCCCCGGATTTTTCGGCCGGTTATGGCAGTCTAAGCCCCCGCTCCGCCCGACTCGCCTCGCCTCCCGCCCCTTTCCCCACCGCCGAGCCCGCATGTATCTGGAGTACTACGGCCTCGAACAGGCGCCGTTCTCGATCACGCCCGACCCGCATTACGTGTTCCTCAGCGAGCACCATCGGGACGCGCTGGCGCATCTGCTGTACGGCATTCGCCAAGGCGGCGGCGGCGGTTTCGTGCAGCTCACCGGCGAAGTGGGCACCGGCAAAACCACCCTGAGCCGTCTGCTGTTGAACCAACTGCCCGAGGGCACGCAGGCGGCGTTGGTGCTGAATCCGCGGCTCGACCCGATCGAGTTGATGGAGACCATTTGCGAGGAATTGGGGCTGCGTCCGGGCGGGGCGTCGTCCGTCGCGGTCGCCGCCTCGGAGACGGCCGCCGCCGCGCCCGAGGAAACCGCCTCCAAGCAGAACGACACCGTCGGCAAAGCGGCGAGCAAGGCCGCCGGCAAACGCAAAAAGCCCGCGCCGGCCAAAGCGCGCGCGCCGAGCCGCGCGTCTCCGCGTCGCGCCAAACCCACGGCGAAAGCGCTGTACGACCTGCTCAGCGCGCATCTGCTGCAGGCCTATGCGCGCGGCGAACGCGTGGTGCTGATCGTCGACGAAGCGCAAAACCTGTCGACCGAAGCGCTGGAGCAGATTCGGCTGTTGACGAATCTGGAAACCGAGACGCAAAAACTGCTGCAGATCATCCTGATCGGCCAACCCGAACTGCGCGAGATGCTGATGCGGCCGGAACTGCGGCAACTGGCGCAGCGCATCACCGCGCGCTACCACTTGCCGCCGCTGGACGAGGCCGGCACCGACGCCTATCTGCGGCATCGGCTGACCACGGCCGGCGCGCGTCGCTTTCCGTTTTCCGCCGACGCGGTGCGCCGCGTGCATCGCCGCAGCGGCGGCGTGCCGCGCTTGATCAACGTGATCGCCGAACGCGCGCTCCTCGCCGGCTTCGCGCACGATCTGTTGACCCTCGACGGCCGCACCGTCGATCGCGCCGCCGACGAAGCTTTGGCGCCCACTGCCGCGGATGTCATGCCCAGCCGAGGCGTTTGGCTGCGCTTCGCCGGACTCGCGCTCGCGATCGTCGCGTTCGTACTGGTGTTGATGCGTTGGCCGGCCTCGGATGCGTCGACGGACACCGCCATCGACGCGGCGGCGAATGCGTCTTCTGGCCACGAGGGAAATGCAGCGCCCGCGAATTCGCAGTCGCCGCATCCGGCGTCGCGATCGCTGCCGTCGACGACGGCGGCGGCGACCGCCGCGCGCGACGACGGCGGCGCCGAAGCGCTGCAGTCCGCGTTGCGCGCGGCCGCATCGAAGCCGACGCGCGAATGGTCGCCGCTGTTGGCCGCGTGGAGCGCGCCCGCGACGCTGCGCGCGACCTCGCCCGACGCCTGTCCGCCCGCGCCCGCGCCCGGCTGGCGCTGTCTGCGCAGCCGCGCCAGCCTCGATCAACTGCTGCGGATCGATCGTTCGGTGCTGCTGCGTCTGCGCGCCGAACCGCATGCCGCCTGGGCGCGACTGCTCGGCGCGAACGCGGATCGCGTTCGGCTCTCGCTCGACGGCCGTACGCTCGATGTGGATCGCGTCGCGTTGTCCAGCGTGTGGAACGGCGAATTCCTAGCGATCTGGCCGTCGCCCGAACGGATCGAAACGCGCTACGCCGCGCGCGAACCCGCGGCCGTCGATTGGGTGCGCGCGCGTCTGCCCGACGATGCGCGTAGCGGCGATCTCGACGCGGGGTTGCGCGCGTTCCAAACCCGACACGGTTGGCCCGGCGACGGCGCGCTGCGCGCCGAAACCCTGTTCGCGCTCGCCGCGCAGCGCACGGGCGCGCGGTTGTCCATTCTTCCTTCTTCCGTCGCGGAGTGAGCGATGTCGATCATTCTCGACGCCTTGCGCAAATCCGAAGCCGCCCGTCGCCGCCATCAAGCGCCGGAACTGTTCGCCGAGATGCACGATCGCGCGCCCGCGCCGCGCGTGCGTGCGGGCTGGCCGCGTTGGGCGATGATCGGCGTCGCCGCGTTCGGCGTCGGCGCGCTCGCCTTCGCGTTCTGGTTCGCATCGCGAACGACGACGCCGGACATCGATACGCGCGATGCCGCAGGCGTCGATGCGGCGCCGAGCGTCGACAGCGTCGCGAACGCCGATCCAACCGGCGACGACAGCGCGTCCGCGCCTCCCGTCGAAGCGCTCGCGTCGCCGTTCGAGGCGCCGAACGGGTCGAGCGCGCCGCAGATGCCGATGCCGGCGACGCAAGCGGGCCGCGCGCCGCCCGTGGTGCCGCCGTCCGCCGTTGCCGATGCGCCTGCCGTCGCGACGACGCCGCCAGCTTCCGCCGCGCCCTCGGTCGCACCATCGGTCGCAGCCCCCCTTCCCACTCCGCCGCGTACTGCGCCACCCGCGTCGACGCCCGCGACAACGGCGCCGCGCGATGTCGCCGCAGTCGCGCCCGTCGTCGAAACGCCGCCGCCCGCGTTCCGTAGCCCCGGCAACGAAGCGCCGATGGCGTTGAGCGATCTGGACACGGAAACCCGCAAGCAGCTTCCGCCGCTGAAACTCAGCATGCACATGTGGCACGACGTGCCGATGCAGCGATTCGTGATTCTCGACGGGCGACGGCTGCGCGAAGGCGACTTGATCGGCGACGTAGTGGTGCAGCGGATCACGCGCGACGGCGCCACGCTGTCGTGGCGCGGCACCGCGTTGAAAGTGGAATGGCGCTGAACGTCTGGAGTTCATGCGTAGACGCTTGCGCGTAATCGCGCGAAGTTGGGCACTTCGCGAAAAGCCGCGCGCTCAGCAACCGTTCTCGCAATCGTAGCGTCGAAACAGATCGGCCAGCGTGCGCCCGGGTTCGTCGCGAAAACGCTCGTCCAGCACATCGAGCGCGCGGATGCGATCGACGCGAAAATTGCGGAAATCCTCGCGGACTTCGCACCAGGCCGCCAGCGTCCACGCTTCGCCCCAAAAAAAGCAGGCCAAGGGCCGCACCACGCGTCGGCTTTCGGCCTCGCTCAAATCGACGTACTCCAGACGGATTTTGAAGCGCAGATCGGTGGCGTGCCGCAATTGCGCGAGCCGCAAACGCGTCGGCGTATCGGGACGCACGGCCGGCGCGTAGATCGACAGTCGTTCCGCGGCGGCGCGTTCGTCCGCCGGCAGCACGGCGAGAATTTTCGAAAGCGCGTCTTCGGCGCGCGCCGCCAGCTCGGTGTCGATGCGCGACTGCGCCAGGCGCACGCTCGCCACCAGCGCCTGCGCCTCGCGCGTGGAGAACATCAGCGGCGGCAATTCGTAGCCGCTGCGCATGCGGTACCCGACGCCGGCCTCGCCGTCGATCGGCACGCCCTGCGCCTGCAGCGCGGCGATATCGCGGTAGATCGAACGCAGCGACACGTCCATGCGTTCGGCGAGAAACGCGGCCGTCGTCAAACGACGGCCGCGAACGATTTGCACGATGCGGAACAGACGGTCGGCGCGACGCATGTTGTCAGGCTCCAACAGAGAATCGCATCGCCGCCCCACGCATCATGCAAGCGCGTGCAACCCGACGCGATTGCCTTCGCTATCGGCGAAATGCGCGAAGCAGCCCATGCCTTCGGGCAATTCGGTACGCGGCAGCACGATACGTCCGCCGGCCGCACGCACGCGTTCCAATGCGGCATCGAGCGATTCGCCCGCGTTGAGATACAGGACGGCGCCATCGGCGCTGGGGCGGCTGCCTTCGGCGGCGAACAAACAACCGCCGACGCCCGCCGGGTCGTAAGGGAACACGGCGAGCGTCGCCGCCGGCCCCATCGCTTCGCGTCGCAGCGGCGCATCGACAACGGTTTCGTAGAAACGTTGCGCGCGATCCATGTCGGCGACGGGGATTTCGAACCAATTCAAAGCGTTTCGATGAGCATGACGCATGGCGACCTCGTTCGGTTGAGCGGTGAAGGAAGCCGCAGCTTGCGCTACCGCTGCTGACGGAACGCGTCAGCAGCGATACGCGCGTCGCCTTATTCGCCCATGTAGCAGCAGTTGAGCTTGTTGCCGTCGAGATCGCGGAAGTACGCCGCGTAGAAACCGGGCGAGCGTTGTCCCGGCGCGCCTTCGTCGGTACCGCCGAGTTCCAGCGCTTTCGCGTAGACGCGATCGACCTGCTCGCGACTGGTCGCGTTCAACGCCACCATCGTGCCGTTGCCGACGGTCGCTTTCTCTTTATTGAACGGATAGGTGATGGCGAGGCCCGCGCCGTCTTGGCTGTTGCCCCAAGCGATGAAGTAATCGGGCTCTTCCATGAAGCGTTTGGCGCCGAGTTCGGCGAGAACGACATCGTAGAAGGCGGCGGCGCGAGCGAGGTCTGCGGTACCGAGCGTGGCGTAAGCGAGCATGGGAGGTCTCCGGTTGGGAAGCGACAGTCTGCGCCGAGGATGCTGACAGCAAGTGTCAGCAGAGGCTCGGGCGGCTATGCTACGCCCGAAGCCCACCGGGCGCTCGCACGTACGCTCATGCCGCATCTGCGTTTCGAACTCGACCGCGACTACGTCGAACTGCATCAACTGCTGAAGCTCAGCGGCCTGTGCGATAGCGGCGGCGCCGGCAAACATTTGGTCGCCAGCGGCGCGGTGCGCGTCGACGGCGCGGTGGAGTCGCGCAAAACCTGCAAAATCCGCGCGGGACAGCGCGTCACGCTGGACGGTCCCGGCGAACGCACGATGATCGATGTGGTCGGCGTCCGGGTAGTGCCTTAGTTTGAAATTGGCCTTTGTTGAGCGCTCAGCCTCGCGCGCCGCACAAAAAAAACCCCGCTATTGCGGGGTTTTTTCACGCAGAATGAAGTATTCCGTTACGCAGAGCACAAGCCCGAGCGAGTTTTTTCCTCGCAATATGCAATTGCGGCATCGATGCATTCGTGGATGAACTCAAGCTGGTCGATGATTTCCCGAGCCAATAGCATCGCGTCCTGACGGTTTTTCGGATTCGTCATGGCGTACAAGTCAAAATTAATGGCGGTGGTGTTCATATCGGCCCCTTTATCTCTGTCTCATTACACTGGTGCCTGCTTTGAAAGCAGGGAAATCAAGTTGTCATATTCGTCTTGGTCGTCGGAATCCAGCGCCAATGCCAAACGTTTCGTGTGATAAATGCATTGTCGGCTATTGATAACTTGCCTGTACTCGTCCGGGTCTAGTTGTCCACTCTCGGCCAAGGTCTTCAGCATCGCATCGACCACATTGAAAGTTTTGACAACAACATCAAGGCGCGGGTTCATCCCCTCCTGGAATTTTCCGAACCCATAAAGATCATGGGTTTCAATCAACTTGTTTACAACTCCAATTACCAAATCCCAAATATGAGGGATCAGATCTTGCTCCGTTTTTTTGCTGCTCATCCATAACCCCTGTTGACGACAAAGCCGCCCCAAGGGCGGCCACTTTGGTTTTGCGGCTGGCCGCGTTACCGGTTACGGACAATAGATTAGCCAATAACTGCGCTTATCACAACTACCGCTGGTGTCAAGGCTTAACACTGTTCATCTGCACTAGAAGCGCATAAGTCATTGATAATAATCATAATACGTATCAAATCCTGCGATGCGTGCAGTAAGTCACAGTCTTACTAGTGAGACGTTACCCAGTGCCGAACCTGGCCAAGCCACCCCAAGGTCGGATTTCAAACTTAGGCACTACCGGCGTTCGATCAGGCGCCCGTCTCGCGCGGGTTCGCGTCGAGCGTCAGCCGCGCCAGCGCCAACGCCGCGCCCGCGCCTGCGCACTGGGCCAGCACGAAACCGCCAACGTCGGCAAAACGAATCCCGGCGAACGTTTGGGTGAACGCGCGCGCCAAAGTCACCGCAGGATTGGCGAATGAGGTGCTGGCGGTGAACCAATAGGCCGCGAAAATATAGGCCGCGACCAAGGCCGGCACCGCCTGCGGCCGATGCCGCGCGCCGAACAGAATCATCGTCAACAGCCCGAACGTGGCGACCGCCTCGCTGAACCATTGCGCCGCGCCGGTGCGCGCCTGGTCGCCCGGTTGCCACAAGGCTTCGCCGAACATCGCATGCGCGATGGCGACGCCGGCGATCGCGGCGATCGCCTGCACGCCGACGTACGCGAACAGCGGCGCGGGCAAACGTTCGCCGCGCAGCCGCATCGCCGCGGTCACCGCCGGATTGAAATGCGCGCCCGACAGCGGGCCGAACGCGACGATCAAGACATACAGCCCTCCGGCGGTGGCCGCGGCGTTCGCCAACAGCGCAACCGCCGTATTTCCCTGCGCCAAACGCTCGCCCATGATGCCGCTGCCGACCACGATGGCGAGCAACGCGGCGGTGCCCACGAATTCCGCGACCAGCGCGCGCGACGCCGCGCGTCCGAACATCGAATCCGTGCGCGTCATGCGTCGTGCGCCGATGCGTCGGCGGCTGCGCGCTCGCCGATATCGCGCAGATGCCGCTGCACGACCAAACGATCCAGTTTTTCCACCGGCAGCGCGAGCAAGAGTTCCACGCGGCGGCGCAATTCGGAGAAGGCCTTCATGTAGGCGTGGCGACGGGTGGATTCGTCGCCGACGACCGCCGCCGGATCGTCCACGCCCCAATGCGCGGTCATCGGCGAGCCCAACCACACCGGGCACGCTTCGCCCGCGGCGTTGTCGCAGACGGTGATCACGATATCCATCGTCGGCGCATCGGGCCGCTCGAATTCGTCCCACGATTTGCTGCGCAGCTTCGAGACGTCGTAACCCAACTCGGCGGCTAATTCCGCCGCCATCGGCTGGATCGCGCCGCTCGGCCGGCTGCCGGCGCTGTAGGCGACGAAGCGACCTTTGCCCAGCACGTTGAACAGCGCTTCGCCCATCACGCTGCGGGCGGAATTGCCGGTGCACAGCACCAACACGTGGTAGGGGCGCGCGATGCCGGAGTTTTCGCTCATGGAGGATGTCCTCGATATTGTCGATGTTCGTTTCTGACGAGTCGGTAGGCGGCGAAGCGTTGCGTTATCGACCGTCGCCGCAGCCGGACAGCGCGCACCCGACGTTTTTCGCCACCGCGACGACAGGGCCGCAGCACGACGCATCGGCGGCACGGTCGGTTTTCGGCGCGCAGCACACACCCTGCGGCGTCGTCTCGTCGCAGCACACGTCGGTCTTCGATCCGCCCGCATCGGCGGCGAGCGCATTCAAATCCGCCGCGCGCGCGGAGCTCATCTCGCAGGCGCCGCTCGCGCCGTGGTACGTCGCGATGCGGCCGACGGTGTGGAAGGTTTCCCAACGCGTCCCTTGCGGGTCTTGCGTCCAGAACTTGTCGGAACGCGCGTGGCAGCATTCCGCGCCCGCTTCGGGCACCACCGCTTGACCCGCCGCATCCAAGCGCGCGCCGAGCTCCGCCAATTCGTCGGCGTTTTCCGCCTGAATTCCGAGATGATCGACGCCCGGCGCACCGCTGCGCGTGGAGATCGCGAAATTCACGCGCGGGTCGTCCAGCATCCACTTCGCGTACTCCGCTTCGTGCACCGTGGGCCGCTCGGCGAATAGCGCGGAATAGAAACGAACGCTTTCGTCCAAATCGCGGACGGAGACGTGCACATGGAAACGCTTCATCGGGGATTCCTCGGTCGGCGACCGCTCAGCAGCAGTCGGTGGGCGTCGCGCAGGCGCCTGCGGCGCCGGCGCAGCAGTTTTCGGTGAGATAGGCCAGCAACGCGGTCATGCGCGCGTAGTCGGCGCGGACCCGAATCGAACGGCCTTCGCGGCGATCCAGCACCAAGCCCGCATTGCGCAGCACGTTCAGATGCGCGGTGAGCGTGGCGGCCGGCACGCCGACCCTCTCGCGCAGTTCGCCGACCGCCAACCCACCCTCGCCCGCGGCGACGAGGGCGCGGAACGCGGCGAGACGATGCTCCTGACTGAGCGCCTTGAGCGCGGCGATGGTCGCGATGTGATCCATGATTCTATATTTCCAGAAATACGGAATTGATGGCAAGCGACTTTAGACCTTTGCCGACGAACGGCGGATGGGAATCGAGGCTCGGAACCCGGTGAGGAGTGGGCCGCCGACGTTTCGGCGGGGTCAGGCCAGAGGCAATTCGCGCTCGGCCGAGCACATCAGATCGTGCAGCTCGCGCACATGATCGGCGGCCGCATCCACCGCACCGGCACCGAAGGTTTCCAAGTATCGACACGCGGCATAGCCCTCGGACTCGCGTCCGTAGGTCTCTATCCACTCCCGCCGCCCGGGCAAGTCGCGATGGGCGCTCTGCCACACCGCGGAATACGGCGAATGCAGACGCGGCATGCCCAGGCGCCACGGTTTCGGCGTGACGCGCGCGCGAAAGCAATTTTGGTTGCGGCACATACGCGCATAGGTGGGATCGACGCCCAAGTCGTCGAACGCGCGCGTCACCTCGGCTTCGCGCGGATCGAAAGTGCGATGCAACGCCAGCAGGCGCATGCCCGCCGGCGTGCGATACAGGCGCAAACGCCAACTCGGGTTCTGCGCAACGAACCGCGCGACGCGCTTGCGCACGCGGCCCTCTTGTCCGCCCTGCAGCGCGGAGATCGCGCGCCGCCAAGCGCCGACGGCGCCGTAGCCGAGCAGGACCGCGGCGGCGACGCCGATCACGATCGCGCGCACGAGGCTCAGATCGAGCGCGACCCGCATCGCGACGGCGACCGCGACGCCCACCAGCAGCGTCGCGATCAGCACGGCGCGGCACCCGGGTTTCTCGTCGAAATCGATGTCGGCGAAGAACACGTTCGGGGTATTCAGACACAGCGCGCCATAACCGTTGCGCGTGATCACCGTTTCGCCGTCGCGCTCGACGATCTCCTCGCGAATCGGCACGCCCTCGCTGCCGTTGTAGGCCGCCCGGCGTTCGCGACGCGGAAGCGTTTCGCCCGCCAATGCGCGCGCCATCGCCTCGCGCGCGCGGGTTTCGGCGTGCGCCTGCGCGGCGTCGAGGCTGTCGTCGGACCAACCGAACCGGCGAATCGTGATCTGCCGCCCGCGTTCGCGGTGCTGCAATCTGGCTTCGGCCCAATGCTGCGGGATGATCATGCTCGGCTCCGTTCCGATGCGCGCCTGCGCATCGTCGCTATGGTTTGAGGTGGGCGGAGAGGAAGCTCAGCACGCGGTCGTAGTATTCCTTGCGGTTCTTGTCGCTGTAGATGCCGTGGGTTTCGTTGGCGAAGAAGTACGTTTCGAGCGGCTTGCCCGCTTTCTGCATCGCGGCCTGCATCGCTTTGGCGTGCTCGAAAGACACCCGCTGGTCGTGTTCGCCGTGCACCAACAGAATCGGCGCTTGGATCTTCGCGACGTGCGCGATCGGCGATTGTTCGTAGAGGTCCGCCGGGTCGTCGCCGATGAAGGTGTCGAGGAAATGCCGACCGGACTCGCTGCGATGCGTATCGCCCCATTTGCGGGTGATATTCAGATCCGTCGGGCCCGCCGTGGAAACGGCGCATCGGTACAGCGTCGGCTCGCGAGAAACGCCCATCAACGCCGCATAGCCGCCGTGGCTGGTCCCGAAAATGCAGATGCGCTTCGGATCGATCTTGCCGCTGGCGATCGCCCACTGCGTGGCGTCGGTCACGTCGTCTTGCATCTTTTTGCCGCGCTGCAGTCGGCCGGCTTCGACGAAACTGCGTCCGTAACCTCCGGAGCCGCGGAAATTCACGCGCAGCACCGCGTACCCGTGCGCGGCGAGAATCTGCACTTCTTCGTCGTACGACCACTCGTCCTGGATGTCGTAGGGGCCGCCGTGCGGCATCACCACCAGCGGCGGCGGGCTTTTCGTCTCCAGCGGTAAGGTCAGATAGCCGTTGAGCTCCAGGCCATCGCGCGCCTTGAACGCGAACGGCTGCGCGCGCGCCAGGGCTTCGGGATTCAACCACGGCTTCGCGCGCGCCAACAACGAAGTGGTTTTCTTAGCGCGGTCCATCAGGTAGTAACTGCCCGGGTCGCGATCGCTGGACACGCCGATCACCAGATGCTGGCCATCGCGCGAGCCGCTGGAAAACCACACGGCGTCCTCGGGGAACGCGGCCTCCAACTGCCGCAGCAGCTTGGCGTCCGGGTCGTTCGGGTTCCAGAACCGCGCGCGCGGCACGCCGGTGCCGTACGCGGCGCCGATCGGCTCGCGGCTGTCGGCGGACCACACGAAGAAAGCCGGATTGAGCAGCGGATCGCTCATTACCACAGTACGCTCGCCGGTGGCGAACACGTATTTCTCGATGACGTTCGGGCCGGATTTGCGCTCGCTGTACAAGAAGGCCGCCGAACCGTCGCGCGTACTGCCGAAAGGCTCGATCTCGACGCCGCTCTCGCGCTCGTCGTTGAAGATCGTCCACTGGCCTGCCTTCATCAGCCAGACTTTTTGCGAATCCTCATCGTCCCAGGAATAGGCGAACCGCACTTGGCCGGCGTTGTCGGCATAGAAATTGGAGCGATCGTCCGGCGAATCGACGATGCGTTTGCCGTTCCGGCTGCCGTCGTTGTCGGTCTTTTCGATGTAGCTCATGCACCCCTTGAGAGTGCGCTTCGAGCAAAACTCGACCAGGATGCTGTCGTCGTCGTCGATCAACGAATCGATGAGACTGCCATGCACCACCCGCTTGCGCGTCCCATCGACGTTGATCGCCAGGACATAGCCTTCGACGTACTGCTCCGCGAATTTTCGGCCGTAGCGCGAATTCATCAGGAACAGGCGCTCGTCGTTGGCCCACCAGATGCGATCGACGCCGCCGCGCTCCTCCGGGTCCAGCAGCCGCACCGGCTTGCTGGTGGCGCGGTCGATGATGACCATCATCATCTTGTCTTCTTTGTTTTCGGTCTTGCGGAAGGTCGCGGCGATGTAGGTACCGCCCGGCGAGATGCTCACCAAGTCGTGCTGCGCCGGCTTGAGCAGTTCGTCGAGCGACGGCGGCGCCGCGGCGACGGAAAACGAAGCCGCCGCGAGCAGCGGCGACAGCCAATACGAAATACGATGCATAGCGCCCCCTCGCGAGAACGATCCGTTCCGCGCGATCATCGATAAAAGCGAGGTCGGCCGCAAGATGGCGCGCGCAGCGGCCGCGAAACCGCCGCCGGAGTCGACGCGGCGGCGGTCGAGAGCGATACGCGGCTGCGCGGCGGCCCGGAAGCGTCGGCCTTAAGGCCAGGGCGTCGCGGGATTGCGCGGGAATCAGGCCTGGGCGCGCTTCGGGAAGCCCACCAACCGCTTCATGTCCTCGTCCCAGAGCTTCAATTTCACGCAGCGCAGGCTGGACCAGAAGGTCAGCCGCGGCGCCATTTGCAGCAGCGGGCTGGATTCGAAGGCTTCGCGCAGTCGGTAGTTGGGGATGCGGCTGGCGAGGTGGTGAATATGGTGGTACGCGATGTTGCCGGTGAACCAATGCACCACGCGCGGCAAGTCGTAGAACGAACTGCCGGCCACGGCGGCCTCGACCGAATTCCATTCTTCGCCGCGCACCCAGTACGCGCCTTCGAAATTGTGCTGGACGTAGAAAAGCCACACGCCCGCGGCGCCCGCGATCATCACCACCGGCAGATGCACCAGCAGGGCGATATGCCAACCGATCGTCCACCACATGGCGACGAAAACGATCGCCAACACCGCGTTGTTGAGCAGCACGCTCAACCATTCCTTCTTCCACGCGAACGGCATGTCGAAGGGGAAGCGATGTTTGATCACGAACTGGTAGATCGGGCCGATGCCCAGCAGCACCGGCGTGCTGCGGTAGAAGCGGTAGCACAGGCGCACGAACCACGAGCGCTGGCGGTACTCGGCGACGGTCCAGGTGGCGATGTCGCCGATTTCGCGGCGATCCAAATTGCCGGACGTGCCGTGGTGGATCGCGTGGGTTTTTTTCCAGTAGCCGTAGGGGAACAACGTGATCACGCCCAAGCAGCGGCCGACCATGTCGTTCACGCGTTGGCTGGCGAAAAACGAGCCGTGGCCGCAATCGTGCTGAATGATGAACGTCCGCACGTACAGGCCCGCGGTGGGCAGGGCCAGCAGCAGCGTCCAAAGGTAATTCCAGTCGGCCAGCACGCTCCAGGCCATCAGGCCCCACAGCGCGGCGAACGGAACCAAGGTGTTGATGAGTTGCCACACCGCGCGGCCGGCGATGGGTTGGGCGAATTCCGCGCAACGTTGCCGCAATTGCGCGGCGTGCTGTTTGGCGGAGGAAACGACCGTCGCAGTATCGATCACGCTCTAGTTCTCCTCGGAGATGGCGCGATTGTGGGGGTTTCGATATGACATCGCAATGCGTGCGCAGGCGTATGGTGCGATTGGCGTCACGACTCGCCCGAACGACGCCGAGACGACGAACGCACGACGCGTTCGCCGAGCGCGGGCGGCGCGTCTAACGCACGCGATCATGCGCCTTTGCGGTGCGGCTTGCCGGCACCGGATTTCGGGCTGTGCGGCTTCGCGCCGCGAGGCTTTTTGTCGTGCGCTTTCGGGGCGTGCGCTTTAGGAGCGTGCGACTCGGAAGCGCGCGGTTTGAAATTTTTCGGCTTGAACGAGGCGTTGCCGCCCGCCGAACGGCCTTCGTCCTCGCCGACTTTCTGCAATCGCAGCGGCTGGCCGGCCACACGCACCTTTTTGAGGTGCATCAGCAGCGGGCGCGGCATACCTTCGGGCAGATCGAGAATCGAATGGTCGTCGTGGATGTCGATGCGACCGATGTACTTGCTGTCCAGATCGGCTTCGTTGGCGATCGCGCCGACGATGTTGCCGGGCTTCACGCCATGACGATGCCCCACTTCGATGCGGTAGGTCTCCATGCCCGGTTCGGGCGCCGAACGCGGCGGCATGTCTTTCTTCGGCCGCGGCGCGCGGGTCTCGTCCTCCGCGCGGTCGACGCGATCGGCGCGTTCGTGATGGCGATCCGGACGACCCGATCGTTCTTCGTGCGCGCCCCCGCGCTCCGCGCGCTGGGCGTAGTCGCGGTTCCCGGCGAACGCCTGCGGTTCGCGGACGCGCTCCGGCGCCAACAACAGCGGCGTATCGCCCTGCACCAGCTTCGCCAGCGCGGCGGCGATTTCGATCGCGGGGACGTTGTGCTCGCGTTCGTAGCGTTCGATCAGTTCGCGATAGAAACCCAATTCGCCGCCGCTGCTGCCGTCCTGGGCCATCGTGTCGGAGATGCGTCCGAGAAATTTCGTCACGCGCACGTCGTTCACCGCTTCGACGCTCGGCAACTGCATTTCCTGGATCGGCTGGCGCGTGGCGCGTTCGATCGCGCGCAGCATGCTCTTCTCGCGCGGGCTGACGAACAGAATCGCCTCGCCGCTGCGTCCGGCGCGGCCGGTGCGACCGATGCGATGGACGTAGCTTTCGGTGTCGTAGGGAATGTCGTAGTTCAGCACGTGGCTGATCCGCTCGACGTCCAGGCCGCGCGCGGCCACGTCGGTGGCGACGAGGATATCGAGCTTGCCGTCCTTCAACTGCTGGATGGTCTTTTCGCGCTGCGCCTGCTGCACATCGCCGTTGATCGCGGCGGCGGCGAGGCCGCGGGCCTGCAGCTTCTCGGCCAATTCGTCGGTCGCCGACTTGGTGCGCGCGAAGACGATCATCGCGTCGTAGGGTTCGGCTTCGAGAATGCGGGTCAGCGCGTCCAGTTTGTGCAGACCGCTGACGAACCAATAGCGCTGGCGGATATTGGTCGCGGTGGTGGTTTTCGCCGCGATGGTGACTTCGACCGGCTCGCGCAGATAGGTTTGCGCGATGCGCCGGATCTGCGGTGGCATCGTCGCCGAGAACAAGGCGACTTGGCGCGTTTCCGGCACTTTTTTCAGCACCGTTTCCACGTCCTCGATGAAGCCCATGCGCAACATTTCGTCGGCTTCGTCCAGCACCAGCGCTTTGAGTTCGGACAGGTCCAACGTGCCGCGTTCGAGGTGATCGATCACGCGACCGGGCGTCCCCACCACCACATGCACGCCGCGCTTGAGCGCCTGCAACTGCGGATAGTAGCTCTGGCCGCCGTACACCGGCAGCACGTGGAAACCCGGCAGCTTGTGGGCGTAACGCTGGAAGGCTTCGGCCACTTGGATGGCCAGTTCGCGGGTCGGCGCGAGCACCAACACCTGCGGCTTGCCCGCGCGCAGGTCCAGTCGCGACAGCAGCGGCAGCGCGAACGCGGCGGTCTTGCCGGTGCCGGTCTGCGCCTGACCGAGCACATCGCGCCCGGCCAGCAGCGCCGGAATGGTGGCGGCTTGGATCGGCGACGGGGTTTCGTAGCCCACCTCGGCCACCGCGGCCATCACCGGCTCGGCCAGGCCGAGATCGGCGAAACGCAACGGGTCTTGTTCGGTGGACATGGCGATGCTCTGAACGATCAAACCGACATTGTGCGCCCTCGCCCTAGGGTTGTCGCTCCAATTCGCCCGCGCACGGGCCGCTTCGAGCCCGCGGGCGGTCGTCTTAAGCCCCGGGCGTCGGTTTCGCGCCCAACGCGTCGGATTCGATCGTCCGCACGCCCGAAGGCGCGGTCACCGCCGCTTCGATCAATGCGGCGGCGATGGCGTCGGCGGACACCGGGCGATAGCGCGCGGGAATGATCGCGCGCATCGTATGCGCCAAGCGCAGGCTGAGGCGCTCCATCGGACGAGGACCGCCGTGGCCGCCGCGATCGCCGGCGATCAGAGAGGGCCGGACGATCGTCAACGAGAGATAGCCCAACCGACGCAGCGCATCCTCGACCTCGCCCTTGGTGCGCAAGTAGAAATTGCGCGAGCGCGCATCGGCGCTGCCTGCGGAGGTCAATGCGAACGCGAGCGCGCCGTGGCGCTGCGCGGATTCCGCGGCGGCGAGCACGTAGTCGAAATCCACGCGACGGAACGCGCCGCGTGAGCCGGCTTGCTTGAGCGTGGTGCCCAAGGTGCAGACCACCGCATCCACTTCCCACCAGGCGGCGTCGGTCGGCAATTCCTCGAAATCGACGATGGGGTTTTCGAGTTTGGGCGGCATGGGCTGCGGCAGCGGCCGGCGGGTGGGCGCGACGACGCGGGTCACGCGCGGGTCGGCCAACGCGCGCCGCAAAGCGCTGCGGCCGACCAGTCCGGTACTGCCGACGATCAAAAGTTCGGTCATGTTCAGAGCCTACGCGATCCCTCGCGAGCGCGCATCCCGTGGCGCGACCTCCGCGACCGGGGCCGTCCGCGGTTCGGAAAAACGAAGGCCGGGGCATGCATGGCATGCGACCCGGCCTCCCACCACCTGCGTTTCCCTACGCGGTTTTCGTTCGCGTTGCGGCGTCGATGATGATCACGCGGTTCGCGCCGGAAACCGGACGCGGAACGGCGCGACATGGGACGACCAAGCGACGCGATTACGCCTGCGCCGGCCCAGAGGCGTTGGCCTCGGCCTGCGCGGACGCCACTTGTTCTTCGAGCTTCGCCTTCAGACTGTCGTCCAGCTTCAATTGGCGCGCCAGTTCGTCGAGGTAGGCGCGCTCCATGAAACTCTGCTCGTCCGCGGCGAGCAGGCTGGCCAGATACATTTCCGCGGCGACCTCCGGGCTGGTGGCCGCCCGGGCCACTTCCGCCGGGTCCAGCGGTTTTTCCAGCTCGGCGGAGAGCCAGCCGCGCAATTCGGTATCGGCGCCGACGCGCACGAACTCGCCTTCGATCACTTCGCGCTCGCGGGCCTCGATGTGCCCGTCCGCCTTGGCCGCGGCGATCAAGGCCTGCAGGATCGCCTGGCTGTGCGATTCGGCTTCCGGCGGCGGCAGCGCGTCCACGGTCTGCGGGCTCGCGGAGGCCGCCGTCCCGCCTTGCTGCTTCTTCCACTCGCCGTAGGCCTTGTAGGCCAGCATGCCCACCGCGGCCACGCCGCCGTACAGGGCGAGCTTGCCGCCGACTTTGCGCGCCTTGCGGCTGCCCAGCAGCATCGCTAAGGCCCCACCGGCGAGGGCGCCTTTGCCGAAGTCGGCGTTGAGCGGGCCCTTGCCGCCGCTCGATTGGCCCCCGAGCAATCCGCCCAAGCCGCCCCCCAAGCCACCGCTGGAGCCGCCGCCGCCCAAGCTCTGCTGCGCGGTCTTCAACAATTGGTCGAGAAAGCCTTGCGTCTTCATGCCTACGGTCCGAGAAGTGGCGAGGCCTCGAACATGCGTCCGCAGGCGGCGTTATGCAAGCCGTCGGCGAGTAAACCAATGGCCTATGCGCAGCGGCGAACAGCGAGCGCCGTTCGGAAGACCGATCGGATACTGCATCGATGCCGGGAAAACTGGCCGGCCGGCTCGGGCCGCAGCGTTTTCGCCACAGAAGCCGACAAGAATGCCGTCGCGAGACCTGCAACGCCGTCGCGAGACCTGCGCACGGCGTGTGTTCCGATAGCGGCGAGGCACATCACCGGGCTCGCCCCCGCGGGCCCTAGACCGAGAGGAAGATCGCCATGCCGAACGCGGACGACATTCGTTGGTTCAAGGAACGCTTCGAAGCCAGGATTCGACCGACGCTGGCGGGGACTCCGATCGGCGTCGATTTGATCGTCGCCCTCGCCTGCCAGGAAACCGGCGAGGTCTGGCCGGTGCTGCGCAAGAAAAATCTGAGCGATGACACCATCCTCGCGCTGTGCGTCGGCGATACGCTCGATGCCGACCGCGGCCGCCGCGCCTTCCCGCAAACCAAGGCAGACCTGATCGCCGCGCCTCGCGGCGAGGAAATGTTCGCCATCGCGCGCAAAGCTCTGGTCGATATGGCCGCGCAAATCCCCGCGTATGCCCCCGCCGCCGCAAGACCGAACAAGTTCTGCCACGGCTTCGGCCTGTTCCAGCGCGATCTGCAGTTCTTCAAGGTCGATCCGCAATACTTCCTGCAGCGCAAATACGAACGCTTCGAAGACACGCTCGGGCAATGCTTGGGCGAGCTCAAACGCGGCCTGAACCAACTCGGGTTGCAGCATCGCGACGCGCTGAGCGACATGGAATCGGCCAGCGTGGCCATCGCCTACAACACCGGGCGCTTCAAACCCGAAAAAGGCCTGAAACAAGGCCATTTCAACGGCACCAAGTTCTACGGCGAGGCGATTTTCGATTTCATCCGACTCTCGAAGACCGTCGCGATCGCACCGCAATCGCCGGCCTTACCGACGCCGTCGCCGGGCGAAGCCATCGTGGCGCCGCCCACGCCGGTCGCCGCGCAAGGCCGCTTCTTCAAAGTCGAGACGCGCGTCTCCACATTGCGCCTGCGCCGCGAACCGAAGATCAGCGCGCCGCCGACCGCGAACGTCATCGGCGAATTGCCCGATGGGCATCCGGTGCGCGCTGTCACCGGCAAAGCGGTGAACGGTTTCATGGAAGTGGAGACCAGCCTGAAAGGCGCGTTGCTCCGCGGCTTCGCCTCGACGCAGTTCCTCAAAGCCGACCCGACGCGCGAGGAGATTCCGGTCGTGCAACCCGCGCCGCAACCGCCGCGGCAAGGTATCGTCGCGGTCAGCATGCCGCGCAAACCCGGCACGTTGACGCGTCGAAAGGATCCCGCGAACGCGCATTCCTTGAACGAAGACGGACAACCGACGCGGCGCGGCCAAGACACCGACACCCTGCGCGCCGAGATCGCGAAGATCGTCGATTGGTTGGCGGTGGATAAACTCAGCCACGCGCGCTATCGCCCGCGCAGCGGCGCCACGTTCTGCAATATCTATGCGCACGATTTCTGCCACTTGGCCGGCGCGTATTTGCCGCGCGTGTGGTGGTCGCCGCGCGCGCTGATCGATCTGCAGGCCGGCAAGCGCGTCGAACCGTTGATCGGCGATACGATTTTCGAGATGCGCGCCAACGACCTGTTCCGTTGGTTGCGCGATTTCGGTCCCGAGTTCGGCTGGCGCCGCACCGGCACCGCGACGAAGCTGCAGCAGGAAGCGAATCAAGGCGCGATCGGCTTGATCGTCGCGCTGCGCAAGGTCGAGCATCGTTCCGGGCACATCGCGGTGGTGGTGCCGGAGACCGGGGACGAACGCGCCCGCCGCGACGCGAGCGGCGAAGTGACCTCGCCTCTGATCAGCCAAGCCGGCGTGCGGAATTTCCGCTACGGCCACGGCAGCGCGCGCTGGTGGACGCAGGAGCAATTCGCCGATAGCGCGTTCTGGCTGCACGCCTGACGCCGCTTCGCGCGAGGTCGCGCCGTCGCATCGTCGATGGGCGCGGCTTGACAAGGCGTGCCGAGCGGTCGCAAGGTCGGCGCTTCGGTGTGCGCCGAGGGAGTCCGTGCCATGCAGCGCGACGATCGCGATCCGCCCGTGTCCGCGCACGACGCACCCGCCGCGTCGACGAATCCTGCATCGCGCGCATCGACGAACGCCGCGCAAGATGCGATGCCGACGCGATCGGCGACGATACGCCCCGCACGCGACTGGAGCGGGCGGGCGTTGGCCATCATCAGTCTCGTCGTCGCGATGACCGGTTTGGCCTACAACACCTGGCGCAACGAATCGACGGAAGCGCACCGCAATATCCGGCAATCGTGCTTCATCATCCTCGAAGAATCCGCGGCGCTGCAGCAACTCGTGCAGATCCGCTATTACGGCAGCGATCGCAGCACGTCGACCTGGGTATCGGCTTGGGGCAAGGCCGCGCTGATCCGCGATTTAGGCAATTTGGCGCCGCCGAGAACCGGGCAAGAAGCGCAGCAGGTGTTCGACGTGTGGGCGAAGCGCGCGCACGAAATCGACGAGCGAAACCCGCTCGCGCAAGAGGACATCGAAGACGCGATCGAACGCCTGCGTCGGCAGACGCTGGACGATTTGCGCGAACTGGACTGAACGCCGATCGATCTTCCGCGCAAGCGGCCGTCTCGCGAGAAGCGACTTAAAAAGTCTCGTTTTTCTCGATAGAAAACAACATCCGCTGAATAAAAAAACGCCGCGCCGAAGATCGCGTCGGCTGAGATCGCGCTGCGGATAATCGTTCCTACGCAAGCAAGACGCGACTTCCACGACCGCTCGAACGCGTGCCGAGCGGATCCCATCGTCGACGCCGGAGGGGCGATTCCCATCGCCGCTCGCAGGGGGACTCGTGCCGACGTTCGTCGTTCGCCGCGCCTTCGGGCGCGACGACGACGGCATCGCACGCGGCGCAGCGCGCGGCCGGCGGATGCCGAAAAGCCGCAACAGAGTAGGCGAAACGACAAGGAGCGATACAGATGCCGAACCTCGTTCAAGAACTGAACAGCCTCGACTTCAGCGTGTACATCGGCGGGCCGCTGCAGGCCGCCGTGCAGGCGCAGAACGCCGCGTCGATGGCGCAAGTGAGCTTCATCAAGGAAGTGGGCTTCGAAACCGTCGGCGGCGAAGAGAAGCTGCGTTACGTCGATTTCGAATACAAGAAATCGGTGCCCAATCCGGATTTCGACAACGCCTCGCCGCCGGGTCCGGGCAACCTGCAGTTCATCGAACAGACCGTGACCATCAAAGTCCCGTTCTTGACGATGCTGACGCTGCCGGCGCTGCGCATCGAAGACATGACCATCGACTTCAACGCGAAGCTCACCTCGACCGAAACCTCGAACGTCTCCAGCGAGTTCGCGGCCAGCGCCGAGTTGGGGATCAATTACAAGATCGTCAACTTCAAGGCCTCGGCCTCGTACAAGCGGACCGCGAGCAGCGGCACCAGCACCGAGAAGACGTACAACCTCGGCGTTCGGGTCCATGCCGTCAACGACGACATTCCGGCCGGTCTGGATCGCATCCTGACCATGCTGGAAGACAGCATCGTCAGCGGCTGATGCGCGACGCGGCCACGGACGGCCGCGACCGCCGAGCGCGTTAAGGAACGCGCGTTCGGCGTTGCGTACGCGAGTTCGGCGATGCCGGGCTCGCGGCCGCCGGACGCGTCCAGGACGGGCGCGTCCGGCGTTTTCATCGACCGCAACGCGTTCCGTTGCCACCACGACAGGATCACGACATGCCCACTCTCATCGAATACATCGGCGGCATCTTCAACAGCATCACGCAGGCGCGAGTCATGGCCGATCTGCAGTCGGTGCGAGTCGCCGAGCAATACGCGCAGCACGATCTGCTGCGCCATTTTTCAGTGCCGCGGATGCGCATCGGCGACATCGAACTGACGATTCCGGTCGGTTTGGAAGGCGTCGGCTCGCGCACCGAACTGCAGCTCGCGCCGAACGGCAACGACCGCTTCAAAACCGACGCGTATCAACTCGTTCTGCGCGTGTCCGGCGCGGCCGCGCTGCCGCTCGGCGCCGCGCGCGAACTGCAGGGCGCATTGACGCAGCGCGTGCCCACGCTGTGCGAGCACATTCGCGCTTACGCCTTGGACGAGGCGATCTGGATCTTCAGCAAAGCCATCGCCGAGGATTTCGTTCGCATCGGCGAGACGTACGGGCTATTCGACGGCAGCATCGCGATCGGGAATCGCCCGGACGAAATCGCCGGGGCGCTGCAGAAATACGCGCTGTCCACCGTGCAGGGCGTGGTCGAGAAGCAGGTGGTCGACGAACTGGCGGTGATCGCCGAAACCGCTCGACTGCGCGATGTGCGCCCCGAAGACATGATCCGAATCCGCCTGAAAGTCGGCGAAGACGGCATGGAATGGCAGACGATCGAACGCAGCGACGGCAGCGTCGAACGTCGCCTGCTGCCGGAGTGAGCCGCCATGCGATCCTCGATATTGCCCTGGGTGCAGCAGACCACGGACTTGCTGCTGAAGCTTCCCGAGATCGTGCGCGGCTTCGAGCGGAAATCGCCGCAGGCGCTGAGCGAGTTCCTGCGCTGGATCGATTCGGCGGAAGCGCTGATGTCCGCGAACAGAATGGCCGAAGCGGCGCGGCTCGCGGGCTATAAAGCGCGCATTCTGTCGCCGACTTACGACGACGGCGTCCGCAGCGGCGCGCGCAAGCGACAAGAAGCGGCCGCGATCGGCCTCGTCTACGACGCGCAAAGCGCGGTGCAGTCCGCGCTGGAGCCCGCCGCGTCGAAGCTGCGGCAGGCGCGCGAAACCGCGCGCAGCCTGCTGCAGATCATCGCGCAGAGCGGCGCCGTTCGATACGACCCGAAAGTCGGCTTCGATACGCTGATCGCGCAAATCTGGTCGCTGTGCGTCGCGCACGAACAATTGAAGCCGCATGCGGCGCAGTTGAAGACGCTGCTATCGTCGGACGACATCAAACTGGTGCTGGCCGGCGAGATCGATCTCGCCGATTTCGACGGTAGTGCATCGTACGCGGCGAAGTAAGCACGTCTCGAGAACGATGCGTGCCTGTCGATGCCGGCCTGTCGATGCGCGCTGTCCGATCGGATATGCGGTCATGCGCGGAGGCGTCGCGCCGCGACGCCTCCGCGAGTCACCGGCTCGCGAACGCGTCCGGCAGCGCGAGTTCAGCGCTATCGACGAACAGACGCCAACGCGCGGGATCGACGCCCGCGAAGGCTTTGCCGTAGCGCGCGTGGGCGCGCGGCTGTCCGGTGACGTCGCGAATCCAAATCGCGAGCACGCGGTCCGGGTATTCGCGCGCCAAGGCGGCGTAGATTTCCGGATCCTGTTCGCCCGAATCGCCGATCAGCACGAAGCGACGCGCTGGAAAATCCGCCATCAATCGCCGAATGGTCTTGAGCTTGTGGCCGCGGGTGCCGCCGGCTTCCGCGTTTTTCTCGCCGAAAATCTCGCGGGCGATGTCGATGTCGCGCAGATGCAGGCTGCCGCCCGGAAAGCGCTCGACTTGCAGGAACTCCGAGAGCGGCGCATGCAGTTGATGCGGGCTGCCGGAGACGTAATGCACGCGCAGATCGGGGTTCGCCGCCGCGAATTCGCGATAGCGCGCGGCCATGCCGCTCACCGCGGCGAACGGGCGGACGAACGTGTTGAGCAGCAGCTCGCGCCGATCCAACACGCGCGAATCCTTGATCGTGTCGTCGATGTCGGTGACCAACGAGATTCCGGTCGGCGGCACCCGCAGCGCGCGGCCGACGATCGGCGTTCCGCGCTCGCTCCGATCCTTCGCGAGCAGCGCGCCGCGCACCGTCACCCACATCGCATCGTCGGCGGCCGCGAGCGGCAAGGTCAGTTCGGCGCCGCTGCGGCCGTGCGCGTCGGTTTTCGGCAGCGTATAACCGCTGCCGTGCGCATCGACGATGCGCACCGTCTTGCCGCGTTCGGAATCGGCGCGGAACCATTGCGTCGTCGCGTCGAACCGCGCGCGCTGGGATTCGGTCAAGGCCTCGCGATCGAGTTTGAGATAGCGCGCCAACAGCGTGCGCGCGCCGGGACGCCTCTCGCGCTCGTACACCCAAGCGTCGATCCGCAGCGCGAGACGGCCATCGGGCAGCGTCCGCGCGGTGGTGGGATACAGCGCGAGACGCTCGTCGCTTCCGCGCGGCGACGATGCGGCGACGGACGCGCCGAACGCCGCGCAGAGCCCCGTCAGCGCGAACATCGCCATCGCCGTGCGAACGACAGCGCGTCGGCCTGCGCGCATCACGGATGCGCCTCTTCGCGCGTTCGACGAAGCGCCTCGGCGTCGGAGTCCGTCTCGGCGCGGCGGCGCGCGCGACGGATCAGCATCGCGCGCAGATCGTCCAGCACGACCGGCTTGGTCAGGTAGTCGTCCATGCCCGCATCCAAGCATTTCTGGCGATCTTCGGCCATCGCGTTGGCGGTGAGCGCCACGATCGGCACGCGGGCGCGGCCGTCGGCGCGCTCGATGTCGCGCCAGCGTCGCGTGGTGTCGTAACCATCCAATTGCGGCATCTGACAATCCATCAAGACGATATCCCATTCGGTATTGCGCATCGAGAGTAGCGCGGCGGCGCCGTCGGCGATACAGGACACCTCGCAGCCCTGCCGCTCCAGCATCAGCTTCACCAGGGAGGCGTTGAGCCGATTGTCCTCCACCACCAGCACGCGAGCATCGATGCGATCCCTGCGCGAGGCCGCTGCCGCCCGCGAATTCGATTCCGCATCGGAGGACGCGTGCGATTCGACGTTCGAGTTCAATTTCGGGTTCGAATTCGCAGTCGTCGCGATGCCCGCCTCGATCGTCTCGTTCACGACAGCGTACGGGATGCGAACGCGGAAACGACTGCCGCCCTGCGGTTCGCCGACCACGTCGATGGAGCCGCCCATCAACCGCACCAGGTCGCGCGAGATCTTCAGACCCAGGCCGGTCCCGGGATGCGCGCGCGCGCTGGACGCGTCGATCTGCAGGAACGCGCTGAAGATACGCTCGCGATCCGCCTCGGGCACACCGGGCCCGGTATCGACGACATCGATCGCCAGCATCGGCGCGTCGTTCGCGTCGGCCCCGCCGCGCCATTCGATGCGCACCTCGCCCGCATCGGTGAATTTCAGGGCGTTGCCGACCAAATTCACCAACACCTGCCGCAAACGCGCGCGATCGGCGAGAACGCGTTCCGGCGCGTCGGGCGCGCGGTACGCGGTCAAGGTCAGCGATTTTCCGGCCGCCTCCGGCTCGAACATATCCATCACCTCGTCGATCAACCGCATCGGCGCGAACGGCACCGGGCGCAGCGCGAATTTGCCCGCTTCGATCTGCGACAAATCGAGCACGTCGCTGATCAGCGCGAGCAGCGCGTTGCCGGCGCGGCGGATGGTGTCGGGAAGGCGCTTGTGTTCGGGCGCGTCCGGCGCCTCGGCCAGCAGTTGGCTCATGCCGATGATGGCGTTCAGCGGCGTGCGCAATTCGTGGCTCATGTTCGCCAGGAACGTGGATTTCGCGCGATTGGCGTCGTCCGCGCGATCCAGCGCCTCGCCCAAGCTGCGGGTCATGTCGAGCAAGGCGATGCGCTGCGCGAGATTGCGCTGGATGGTCCGACCCATCACATAGCCTTCGCGCACCAAGAACATACCGAACAGACAGGCCGCCCAGCCCGCGACCGCGAACTCCGCGCCGCCGGCGATCAGAAAATACGCCGCGAACGGGCCGACGCTGGCGACCACATACGCGGCGTACGCGGGCCACCACGCGCCGAAGCTGCTGATGGCGCCGGCCGGCATGCCGATCAACAGGAACGCGGCGACGAAGTACAACTCGCTGTGGCCGACCGGGAACAGCCATGTGGCGGCCGCGCCCCAAACGCCGCCGGCCAGCGCGCCGACGATCAAGCACACCGCGCGCGTATTCGGCAGACGGCCGACGACCGGCGCGCGGCGCTTGGTCCACAGCGCCAGCGCGACCCGCAGCAGCGAAATCGAAAGCACCGCGACCGCCCAGATCGCGAGACGCTCGCGGGAATGCACCGTGCGCATCGCCAGCAGGAACAGCGTAGAGACCGCGAACGTGGCCAGCGCGCCCGCGATGCCTTGACTCAACACCAATTGACGGCATTCGCATGCGATCAACTCGCGCGAGGACTCCGACTCGATAGTGGACACGTCACGACCCCCTGCGGCATGCGCACCGCCCGCCTCGGGGCGAACGGCGCGGCGCCTACCTTACTTCGGCGCGCGGGACTTCCGCGAGCCGGACGGGGTCGGAACGTGACCCCGCTTCCGATTTTCGCCGAACGCCGGGACGACGACGACCGGCATCGTCCGATCTCGATGTCCTGTTCGGGCCTCGCCTTACGTTCGGCGTCGCATCGTCCGGCTCGAGCGGGGCGTCGAGCGTGAACGACGCTCGCGGGGGGCTTGGCCGCCCTTTCGTCCCGTTCGCGTAACTGTCGATCAAGCCGGAGTCCATCGCATCCGGCGCACTCTCGCAACTCACCGTAAGGATCTCTCCATGTTCAAGCGTCTCAGCCTTCTCATCGCCGGCTCGCTCTTCAGCACTGCCGCATTCGCCGCCGACGGCGATTGGTCGGGTTGGCATATCGGCGTCAACGCCGGTCACGCCAGCGGCGATTCCCAGACCGATGTCGCCCTCGGCGGCGCATGGACGAGCGAGTCCCAGGCCCTGCGCGATCACGTCGTCGGCAATTGGTCCGACGACGCTAGCCCGAGCGGCAGCGCCTACGGCATCCAGTTCGGCTACGACCACCAGTTCGAAAGCAATCTGATCCTCGGCGCGGAAGTCGAATACAGCAAACTCAATGCCGACGATTCGCGCAGCACCGGCCCGGTGCCGACCGTTCCGTTCCCGTCGCTGAGCTACAACTTCGGCAACTCGGTGGAAGTCAACGATCAGGCGACCGTGCGCGCCAAGCTCGGCTATGCGATCGACCGTCATCAGATCTACGCCACCGCCGGCTGGACCCAGGTCGACGCCGAGTTCACCGCGGAAGTGCTGAGCAACGGCAACTACTCGAAGATCGGTTCGAAGAACGACACCCAGGACGGCATCCAGTGGGGCGTCGGTTACGCCTTCGATTTCGGCAACCAGTGGTCGCTGCGCGCCGAATACCTGCGCACCGACGTGGGCGACGTGGATTACGCCTCGGTCTATCGCCCGGGCAGCGCCTTTGTCACGCCGGCGTACACCGAAACCTTCAATCAGGATCTGGATTTCGACACCTTCCGCATCGGCGTCGATTACCGCTTCTGATTGTCCTAGCCGATCCGCTCCGTCGGTCGACCGCTCGGTCGGCCGACGGGAGACACCGGACGCCGCGTCGCCGACGCGGCGTCTTTTTTTGCGCGCGCGAAACCGAACCGCTCGCCCGTCCACATTTTCGGCCCGAATTCTGGGATAGATTCGAACGCGCAGGGGGCTGCACCCGCGCCGCACGCAAGCGGCGTTCCCGGCCGACGTCGAGTCGACCGCATCCAAGCAAGGAGTTCGTATGCTCGTTTCTCCACCGCACGGCGGCCGTCGCGACGGTCGCCTCAAGGCTCGCATAGAGGGCAGCCGCGCCGATCGCGACGCCGTCGCCTCTCGTTGGTCGCGCCTCGCCGCCCGCCTGGCCGCGCCTCTCGGCGCGCGCTCGATTCTCGCACCGATGTTCGCATTCTCGCTCGCGCTCGGCTGCGTCGGCCCGACCATCGCCGCCGACTCGACGCCGCAGGGTGAGGAGGCGACGGACGATCGGTTGTCCTTCGTCGAGATCGCCTATCGCAATCGTGCGGAATTGCAGCGCATCGCGTCGCGCTTCCAGCATTTGATCGTCGACCGCGACGCGCGCACGGCGCGCACCGAGGCCAGCGCCGCGGAGATCGCGGAACTGCAGCGCGCGGGATTTCGCGTGACCGTCGATCAGGCCGCGACCGATACCATCCGCAACGCCGAAGCGGCGATCGCCAGCGGACGCTTCGGCACCCGCAGCATTTCCGGCTATGCCTGCTATCGCACGGTCGAAGAGACCTATGCCACCATCGATCAACTGGTCGCCAGCAAACCGACGCTCGCCAGCGTCACCAACATCGGTCCGACGTGGTTGAAATCGCGCGGCACCGGCGGTTACGACATGAGGGTGCTGCGACTGACGAATTCCGCCACCAACGCATCGCGCCCGAACAAACCGCCGATGGTGGTGTTCGGCTCGATCCACGCGCGCGAATACACCCCGGCCGAATTGGTCACCCGTTTCGCCGAGTGGCTGGTGAACGGCTACGGCACCGATCCGGAAGCGACGTGGCTGATGGACCATTACACCTTCCATCTGGTGCTGCAAGCCAATCCCGATGGCCGCAAAAAGGCCGAAACCGGGCTGTCCTGGCGCAAGAACGTCAACAACACCAACGGCAGTTGCAGCGCGAACAGCGTCGGCATCGATCTGAATCGCAATTTCCCGTTCCACTGGAATATCACCGGCGGCGTGGGTTCCAGCGGCAATGCCTGCGCCGAAACCTATCGCGGCCCGAGCGCGCAGTCGGAACCCGAAAGCCAGAATCTGGTGCGCTTGGTCGCCGGCACGCCCGGCGCGGGCGGCGCGTACAGCGGCGGCATCTTCCCCGACCGCCGCGCCGATGCCGCCACCAGCGCTGCGCCGGACGACTATCAAGGCCTGTTCCTCGATATCCACAGCTATTCGCAACTCGTGCTGTGGTCCTGGGGCGACACCACCGCGCAGGCGCCCAACGGCCCCGCGCTGCGCACGCTGGGTCGGCGCATGGCGTACTTCAACGGCTACCGTCCGCAACAATCGGATGAGCTGTACGCCACCGACGGCACCACCGACGACACGATGTACGGGCTGCTCGGCGTGCCCAGCTATACCATCGAGCTGGGCGTCTCGTTCTTCGAATCGTGCTCGACCTTCACCTCCAGCACGCTGCCGAAGAACCTCGCCGCGCTGAAATACGCCGCCCGTAATCTGACCGCGCCGTATCGCTATCCCTCCGGCCCGAATACGGTGAGCGTTTCGACGTCCAGCGCCTCGGTCGCCGCCGGCACGCCGGTCACGATCAGCGCCATTCTCGACGACAGCCAGTTCAATCAAACCAACGGCACCGAGACGACGCAGGCGATCGCTTCGGCGAAAGTCTATGTGGACGTGGCGCCATGGGAAGTGGGCGCCAACGGGCTGACGATGACCGCCAGCGACGGCAGCTTCAACGCCACGCGCGAGACCGCGACCGCGACGCTGAACACCACCGGGTTGGCCGCGGGCCGGCATTTGATCTACGTGCAAGGCACCGACGCCGCCGGCAAACCGGGCACGCCGAATGCCGCGATCCTCACGATCACCGGCGGTGGCGGCGGCGGCAACGTCGCGCCGACGGCGAACTTCACCGTCGCCACGACCGGCTTGACCGCGAATTTCACCGATACCTCCACCGACAGCGACGGCACCATCGCCTCGCGCAGTTGGAGTTTCGGCGACGGCACGCTCTCGACGGCCGCGAATCCGAGCAAAACGTACTCCAGCGCCGGCACGTACAACGTGGTGTTGACCGTGACCGACAACGGCGGGCTCACCGCAAGCAAGGCGCAAGCGGTGACGGTGAGCGGAGGCGGCGGAAGCGCGCAGACCTACACCAACGCCGTCGATGTCGCGATCGCCGACAACGCCACGGTCGAAAGTTCGATCGTCGTGTCCGGCCGCAGCGGCAACGCGCCGAGCGCCACGCCGGTCGCCGTCAACATCGTCCATACCTACATCGGCGATTTGAAAGTCGATCTGGTCGCGCCGGACGGCAGCGTGTACGTCCTGCATAACCGCACCGGCGGCAGCGCGGACAACATCAACAGCACGTACACCGTGAACGTCTCCACCGAAGCGCTGAACGGCACCTGGAAATTGCGGGTGAACGACAACGCGACGCAGGACACCGGCTACATCGACAGTTGGAGCATCACCTTCTGAGCGAATGCGCGAACGCTCGACATGCGAGAGGCCCGCGAATGCGGGCCTCTCGCGATCAGGGGAATCGCATTCGACGCGTCCTGGGATTTCAGTCGTTCTTCAACCGCAGCGACCAAAACCCGACATCGGCGCGAAGTCGAAAGCCCATGCGTTCGTACAGCGATTTCGCGCGCGCATTTTCGTAGCTGACGTGGAGGAACGGCAGGCGGCCGGCCGCCAGCGTTCGATTGGCGAGCATCGCCGTCAATCGGCGCGCATAGCCGCGGCCATTGAAATCGGGGTGCGTGCAGATCGCGCTCATTTCCGTCGCGTCGTGCGTACCGAGGCGCTCGCCGATCATCGCCGCGAGCCGACCGCCGCGATAAATGCCGTAGTACGCGCCCATGTCCATCGTCCGCGCGCGAAAATAATGCGGAGACACCAACGCGGTCAGCGCGAGCACGTCGTCGCGATGGCGCGCATCGAGCGGCGCGATGTCGTCGGCATCGACATCGCTTCCACGAGCATCGCTTCCACGGGCATCGCCTCCGCCGACATCGCTTTGATCGGAATGCGATTCTGAGGACGATTCGAACGGCGTCTCGCGCACCATCTGCGCCAGCGGCCGAAACGCACGCAGCGTCAGGCCTTCGGTGCGCTCGGGCGCGACGCCGATCAGATACGCGGTTTCGTCGGGCGCGAGCCACGCGGCGATGGCCTCCGGCGCGACGCCCGCATGCGCGATGCCCAGAAACGGCGCGTAGTCGGCGGGATAGCGCCGCACTTCGTCGTCGCCCAACGCGATCGCCGCATGGCGCGTCCGCAACGAAGACCAAAACGGATTATCGAGATCGGAGCCGATGGCGGAAGCGTCGTCGCGCATGCGCGCAGGATAGCGCGCGCGGCCCGGCAACGCAGTGTCGCGACGCGCTTCAACGCTTCGCGGGCGCATACGCGCCGGTCGTCAATCGCCACTGCGCGCTCGGCACGATCTTCGGCCGTGCGCAGTCGTGAAACAGCACGGTCAACGTGGCCGTCGAGGTGCGTTCGCCGACGGTCAGGATTTTCGCGGTCTCGTGAACCGTGGCGGGCACGGCGGTCTTGAGTTCCAGGTCGAGCGCTAAGCCATCGCGCGCGCCGCGATCGAGCGTCAACCGGTAGCGGTAGTTGCAGCCCAGGCTCGGGTTGCTCTCTTTTTTCTTGTCTTCGAGCGCCGAGGCGACGACCCGTACGTTCAGCGGCTGCGCGCGCAGCAACGCGCGATAACGCAGCGGCAGATCCGGCAACCCCACGACCGCGCGTTTCTCGTCGCCTTGCGCGAGCAGGAACATGCCGTGCATCTGCTTGCGCGGCTCGTACCCATGATGGAGCGCATTGACGAAAGCCATCATCTTCGCCTCCGGAATCAGGTACCGACGTTCGCCCCATGCGACCGGCCGCAGCGCATCGGGGAACCCACCGAAGCCGGACGCGTTGGGGCGGTCGTAACGCATGCGGAGCACGCCGTTCTCTTCGACCACGCGTCCGCGGTTGGCGCCGTACAGGCCCAGACAGCCGCGCCATGTCGCGGCGACGCCGCGATTCGGCGCGAGCGTGAACGCGATATTCGCGCCGAGGCCATCGCCCTCGTAGTAATCGCCGGCCCAGCGGTGCGCGCCGAGACCGGCGATTTCCTGTCGGATCGCTCGGCGTTGGCCTTCGACCGCCGCCTCATCGTTCGCATCGGGCGCTGGCGATGTCGCCGCGGCCAGGGGCATCGGCAGCGCGGCGCAGACGACGACGGCGACCCGCATCGCGGCGGCGATGGGCATCCACGGGCGCCGCCGGGCGGAAGAAGGCTCGGGCAAGAAGAAAAATCGAATCATGTGCGGTTCCCCGGTCGAGTCGGCGCAAGTGGCGCCGCGCGATACGCGACGCGCGTACCGCAGCGACCGAACGCGCGAGCGGCGCAAACGGGGTGACGCGATGCGCGCGACCTCAACCGCCGCGCCGCAGCGACACGACCGTTTCGCTCCGGTCCGTCTCGTTCCGGTCCGTCTCGTTCCGGCCCGATTCGGCCCGATTCGATTCGACCCGATCCAGCCGCACCTCGACCTGCTCGAACCCCGGGGCTTCCGCGCGCAGGGCCGGCGCATTGGCGCCGGGCAGTACGACCCGGCCGGCGGCGTCGGTCGTCATCGTTTTCGGCGGCACGCCCCGCAAAGGCGAAACCAACCGCACCGGCGCGAACGCCAGCGGGCGGGCATCGGCGACGAAGCGCAGCGACAGGTCGCGTCCGCCGGTCGCGCGGAGTCGCGTGCGCCGACGCGCATCGCCGGTGCGCGATTCGACGGCGTCGCTGTACGCGATGCGCCACGGCGCGATCGCGGCCGCGACGCGCACGCGGCCCGGCGCGTCCAACGACACCGCGATGCCCTCGTCCACCGGACGAAACGCCTCGGCGCTGGCGTCGCGCCATGTCGCACCCTCGGCGCGCTGCAGCACGAACACCGGAAACGGGTCGTCGACGCGCGGGCGACGCGGCACGTCGATGCCCGGGGTTTCCACGATCAACCAGCGCAGCGGCTGCAGCGCGACGGTCTTCTCCAGCGTATCGCCGACCGCGCGCGCATCGTCGAGATCGAGCGCCAACGCGATGCGCTCGGGCCAACGCGGCAGGGCGTCGACCACGAGCGAAGACGATTCTTTCGACTCGAAGCGCAATTCCAAGCGCAGAGGCCCGGAGAGATCCACGCCCGGCAAGCGCACCACGCCCTTCGCATCGGCGCGCACGCGCACTTCGCCGCGCGGGGAAAGCCACACCGCCAGCGCTTCGCGCACCGGCGCGCCGCTGCCCGCTTCGACCAAACGCAACGCCACCGTCGACGAGAGCGCCGCGCCCAGTTCGGCGGCGGCGGGGTCGAGATCGAACGCGACATACCGACCGGCGATCAGCACGACCCGTCGCCGTTCGGTTTCGACGCCGTTCGCCACCGCGACCACATCGATCGGCCCCGGCGGCAGCGGCGCGATGCGGGTCTCGCCCGAGACGGGCCAGGCGCGCTCGTCGAACGCATCGAGCAAGGCCGGCGTTTCGCGCCGCAGCAGCGATTGCCACGCGGCGTCTTCCGAACCGGCCACGCGACGGAACAACACCCCGAACGCGATGCCGGCGGGATCGGCCCCGTTCGGCGCGCGCACGCGCAAACCGGCGGCGACGCGCGGGCGCACTTCGGCCGGCGCGTCGCCGCGCGCGAAGTGCGCTTCGTAGAAGCGCAGGCCGTCGTCGGCGCGCGCCTGCAGCGCGTAGCGCGGCGCGGCGGGCAGAGCGATCGGCCCGACCTCGACGCGACCGTCGGCGAGCGCGCGCGCCGGTGCGTTCGTCCAGCGCGTCACGGTCGCGAGATCGCCGTACTCCGCGGGCCCCGCGCCTTCGCGGCCGCCGCGCTGCCATGCGCGATAGGCCGCCTCATCGTCCGGCGAGACCGCAGCCGCGCCGACGCGCACGGACGTCGACGATGCGGAGACGCCGGCATCGGGCAACAGGCGCATGCGCAGGACGAATGCGCCGTCGTTCCGCACGTCGCGCGAATCGGCATCGCTGGCGGCGACCGACAGCGCATCGGCGGGCATCCGCGACGCGCGCCACCACACCGCCGCACCAATCAACACGACCGCCAACGCGACCCCGCCGACGGCAAGCGTGCGCTCGGAACGGAACGGCATCGCCATCGAACGTCGCGATCAGTCGGTGTCGGCGGTCGAGTAGAACGAGATGTAGATCGGCGCGTGGTCCGACAGTCCGTTGCGGAACGCGCACATGTTCGAGATGTAGTCGCGACCCGAGGTCGAATACTCGGTGACGTAGCTAGTCTGCATCCAGAAATGGTCGTACGCACTGGCGAAGGCGCAACTGGTGTTGATCGACGTCTTGTCGTTCACGCGCCAGCCCACCGTGGGCGAGGTGCCGGTGAGGTTCGCCCACCACGGCGAAGTGGCTTCGCGATTGTGATCGCCGAGCAGCACCACGTCCTGATCGCTGCCGCTGCCGTTTTGGATCGACTGGAACACGCTCGCGATCTGTTGGATTTCGAGCTGACGTTCGGCGGTGGTGCCGAACACCGTGTGCCAGTTGATGAAGGTGTAATCCGCGCCGGTCTGAAGATGCCGCACTTTCACGATTTGCGGCTCGCGCTCGAATTTGTCGCCAGTATCCACCCACAGGCTTTCCGACAACAACTGCACGCGGTCGGTCCGGAAGAACACCGCGTAGCGTTCTTTGTAGCTGGTGCGGCCGACGGCGGCGGTGACGCGATAGTCCCAGGTGTAGCCGCTGACGGCGGTCAACGCGGCGGCGACGCTGGCGGCCGATTCCGCGTACATCACTTCCTGGCCGAAGACCAAATCCACGCCGTTCGCGGCGCCGGCCGCGCTGCCGAAATTGGTCCAGATTTGGGTGGCGTAGCCGTTCCAATCCTGCTGGCCGCTCCAACCGGCGTGCAACATGTTCCAAGACACCACGCGCAGGTACGACTGCGCGCTCGCGTCGGCGGCGCCGAAGGCGAGGCCGAGTCCGAGGATCGCGACGAGGGCGCGACGGGCGAGGCGCGCGGCGAAACGTTGTGCGGCACGGTTCATAAGGGCTCCCGGGAGGACCGAAGACAGCGTGAGGAACGGACGATTGTCCCGGCGCGAGATGTCCATCGTGTGTCCGTCGGAGCCCCCTCCCCGCGTCGCTTGCGCGACCGCTCGCATGCCGGCGACCGGCATCTTATCCGGTCCGGAATGCGCACGATGATGCGCCGCGGCAACGGCGCGCGCGGGTTTGCGTCGCTGAAATTCGGGTCGTTATCGCGGTCTGCTGCGGCAGCGCGATGCCGCGGCCGGCGCTCTGGGCGCGATTGGATCAGCGCTGCGCGCGCAGGAATTCGTCGTCGGCGACCGAACGCGCATCGGCGTTCGCCGACGAACGGCGGGCGGTGTCGATGCTGTCGGACATCGCGCGATAAGCGCCGATGCCGCGCAGTTCGAGCGTATGCCCTTCGCCGCCGCGAACGCGCACGATGATCGCGAACGGCACGCCGTCGGCGAGACGCCACTCCGCCTTACCGCGATCGACATCGCTCAGCTTCAACGGCTGCGCCAGTTGCGGTGCGCCATCGTCGGTCGACTCGACCTGCAGATACGCATCCTCGGCCGAAAAATACAGGTACAGCGCGTAGCCGGCCGGTCCCGCGCAGCGCAGCGGCATGTCCTGCCCTTCCTCGATCTCCGCGGCGGCGAACGCCGCGCGGCAGTCTTTCGCGAGATCCGTGTACGCGCTGTCGAACCGCGGCTCCTCCGCGAACGCGCAGAACGGGCGCAGCGCGGCGAACCCGAACAAGGCCAGCATCGGTGCGATGAACGCGGAAGTGCGCATGGTCGTCTTTGCCTGCAACGCAGAAGGCGTTGGCGGCAACGTATCACATTCGCCTCGTATCGCATTCGCGCAGCGCACTAGGCCTGGCGCCGCTCGGTTCGCAGGGTCGACCCGCACGCTCTGCTTATGGCGTTCGGCTTATGGCGTTCGCCGCCGCGGCTTCGGCCAGCGCAAGTCCGCCACTACCGGAAAATGATCCGACGGATAGCGCGCGCCGCGATGCGTCGTCACGGTCTCGGCCGAATGCGCCTCCAGGCCGCGCACCAGAATCCAATCGATACGCCGCTGCGGCGTTCCGCTGAACGCATGGAACGTGCCCTCCGGTCCGCGCCGACGCGGGGCGGCGCGCCACGCGTCCGTCAGCTCGGCGGTCAACACGCGATAGGCCTCGCTCTCGTCGCCGGTGTTGAAATCGCCGGTCAGCACCACCGGCACGCCGTCGGGCAAGGCGCGAATGCGCGCGAGCAGCAACCGCGCGCAGCGGGTTCGCGCCTCGGCGTCCTCGTCGCGGTACGGAAAATGGGTGTTGAACAGATAGAAGCGCGCGCCGCTGCGCCGCGATTCGAACAGCGCCCACGTGACCATGCGCGGATAGAGATTGCCCCAACTGATGCTGCCGACGACCTCCGGCGTGTCCGACAGCCAGAAATCGCCGGATTCGATCACGGCATAGGCATCGGCGCGATACAGCACGCCCATATGCTCGTCGTCGCGACCGCCGCCGCGTCGTCCGCGCCCGAACCAGCGATACGCGGGCAACCCTTCGACCAAAGCGTCGCCCTGCGAGCCGAATAACTCCTGCGTGCCGATGAGATCGGGGCGTTCCCGGCGGATCGTGTCGATCATCAGCGGACGCCGCGCTTCCCAGCGGTTGTCGCCGTCGGCGGCCACCGGCAAGCGCACGTTGAACGACATGACGCGCAGACGCTCCGCGTGCGCCGCGCCGCATGCGACCAGCGCGCATGCGAGCGCGAGCCAGGCGCAACGACGGATCGAAGCGAATCGTGAGCGAAGCATCGGCGATCTCCGAAGATGGCGGGCGCGCTACGCGAAGAGCGCGGCGCTGTTGTAGCACGCCGGACGGCGGCGGCCTCGCGCTTCGGATTATGCTCGACGGCGAACGCCGATCTCCGGCTCACGCTCGGACCCCGTATGCGCCCCATCGCCCCCTCGGCGAATCGTCTCGCCGACGCTTTCGCCGATCCTCTCTCCGACCCACCCGCCGATCATGCCGCGGATCGTCCTGCCGACGATCGGCGCCCACCGACGCGCCCGAATCGTCGTCGTTTCCTCGCGGGGGCCGCCGCATCCGCCGCGGCGCTCGTCCTGCCCGCGTTGCCGGTCGCGCCCGCCCGGGCCGAACCCGGCCGCGACGAGCGACAGATGCTCGACGACTGGCCGTGGCTGTCGCGCTACGACGCGGACGACCGCCGCTTGATCGCCTCGGGTTTCGCGGTCGACACCGTGTTTCTCGGCGATTCGATCACCGAAGGCTGGCCGCGCGCGCGTCCCGATTTCTTTCCGGCGCGGCGGATCTGCCGCGGCATCAGCGGTCAAACCACGCCGCAGATGGTGCTGCGCATGCCCGCGAACGTGCTGCGGCTCAAGCCCCAACGGCTGCATTTACTGGCCGGCACGAACGATGTGGCGGGCAACACCGGGCCCAGCGACGACGACGCGATCGTCGGCAATCTGGCGATGATGATCGCGATCGCGCAGGACGCGGGCATCGAGGTATTGCTCGGTGCGATCCCACCCGCCGCGATCTTCGGCTGGCGACCGGAATTGCGCCCGGCCGCGCGGATCGTCGCGCTCAATCGGCGACTCGCCGATTTGGCGCGGACCCGCCGCTGCGAGTGGCTCGACTATCACCGCGCGCTGGACGACGGCGAAGGCGGGCTGCGCGCGGCGTTTTCCGACGACGGCGTGCACCCCAACGCCGCGGGCTACGCGGCGATGGAGGCGTTGTGCGGCCCGATCCTGGCCGTGGCCGCGACACGCGCGCGCTCGAGGCGGCGATAGCGATACGCGCCGTTTCGTTCGGTACCGTTTTGTTCGGTACGACCTCATTCGGCGCGGATCGGCAACGGCGATCGAATCACTCCCAACGCGCGTTCAGATTGCGGACGTAGAGCGTCCAATTGTTCGAGCGATTGAAGGTCTCGGCGAGGAACCAGCCGCCCAGCGGCGTCGGCAACTGCGGGTACTGATACGTCACCTCGCGACGGGCGTACTCCAGCCACCCGACCATGCTCGGGTGATAGAGGGAATAGCTCGTGCGATAACCGTAACCGACGAATTCGGACACCAGACGCAGGCGATACCACGCGTTGTTGACCAGCGAATATCCGTTGTCGGTCTGCTGCCCGAACACGCAGTTCGGCAATGCCGCGTACTGCACCGCGCCGGCCACTTCGATGGCGACGCGATTCTGGCCCGCCGTCGGCGTACAGTAAAAACCGTTGGGGTGCAGGTGGGTCGGATACCCCGACACGTCGCCCAAAATCACGCCGTGGCCGCGATACGGATAATCCGGATTGATCGGATTCGGCGTGTACATATCGCCGCGCGCGAACAGACCGAAATGCCCGCCGCTGTTGCCGAAATAGTTGGGCGACATGAACTCGAATTCGATCACGTGTCGGCTGGTGTTCGGCGGCTGGGTCGTACCGGGGCCGGTCGACACCAGATGCAGCACACCCCATGGACCGGACGGAAACGCTTGCCAAGTGCCGTAGTGCGAGGAAGCGACCGTCGCGCTACGGCTGACGGCGTTGTACGAGATGGTGTAATTCAACGTCTGCGCGAAGACGGACTGCTGCATGGACACGCCGACCAACAGTAAGGCGACGGCGATGCGGCCGAGTGCGCGGCGAAAGCGCGCCAGCGATCGAAGCGATTGCACGGTTCGGAACTCCTAAAGATTGCGTTGCGCCCCGAACCGAGGCGCGAATGCGCCGACCGGACGATGCGGGTCGAAAGCGGCTTCCGGTGCCGCGGATTTTTCGGAAACGGCGGCATTCGTGCGCGTGCGATGCGAGCGTTCGAGCGGAGCCGCCGTTTCGGCCGTCCACTCGAGCGCGAAGGTCGAGCGCGGACGAGGCGGGTCGTCCGGTGCGAGACGGGCCGGCGGAAAAGGCCGTCCTCATTCGATGACGTCCGCAGAGACAGCGTGCGCGGCGATCGCGCAGAACACACGGGACGCGGCAGTCGAGACAGTCCGGCGAAGACCGGTCATGACGTCGTCCTTGTCGTGGTGGCATCCCCTGCGATGGAAACCGTAGCGCCGCACCGGTTAAAAGATCGTTAGAGCGTCGAACGATCGCGATCCTGGGCCGCCGCCACGCATCGTCGGGCTCAGCGTTCGAGCCGTCGCATCGCCCCGACCAGGCGCGCGTGCCGTCGCCCGAGGCGCATCGTCGCCGAACGTATCGCGCTCAGCGGCGGCGCGAGGGCGCGCGTCCGTAGCGCCGTTCGAGCGAATCCGGCCAATATCCCCACCAGGCGTGGCCGCGACTCAAGCGCTCGTAGCGTCGCATCACCCCCTGCAGACGCGCGACGACGCCGACCAACGCGCCGACGGCGAAACCGACGCCGTGAACGACGTAGTTCACGGTATCCGTCTCGTCCATTCTTCCCGCGGACGTCCAGGTCAACCAGAGATCGAGACCGAACCAGAGCAACACCACCACGAAGGCGCGAACCGCGAACGTGCCGATCGGGAAGATCAAGAAAAACGCGCGAATATCGATGGTGCGGTCGTAGAACATCGCGCCGTAGGCGCCAGCGATGGCGGCGACGCAGCCGGACGCGCCGAGCGACGGGATCGAACCGACATTGTTATGGACATAGACCAAGTCGCCGAGCACGCCGCCGACGAAATAAACAGTCAGGAAGGCCAACGGCCCGAGCGCGTCTTCGATGCTTTCCCCGAACAGCCACAAGAACAACATGTTGCCGAACAAATGGAACACGTCGGCATGCAGAAAACTGGAAGTCAACAGTTGATACGGCCGCCAGCCGTCCGCCGGCAAGGCGTAGCGCATCAAAAACCCGTCGTCGTCGGGCGAAACGTTCAGCGCGACGAGCGCATGCACCGCGACGTTGATCGCGATCAGCGCGTACGTCGCCCAGGGTACGTGCTTGACGCGGTTCTCCTGTCCCCACGGCAATATCCAAAACATGCGTTCCCCCGTTGTCCTCGCATCCGACGATACGCGGCGCATCGTGCCTTCGAACACCGACCGCTCGATCGGCGATTATCTGAACTCGCGTCCGCCCAACAATTCGCCGACGGCGCGCAAGAATCGCGCGAACGCGTCGCCGTCGGGCGGCGAGGCGCCGCCGGGATACGCGTTGTAACCGGAGGACGTCACCGATTTCCCGCACGCCGCGATGTCGACTCGCCACTGCGTGCCGTCCATGACGTCGGGATTTTCGTAGCGCGGCTTCCACGCCCACACGCCGATCGCGTCCAACTCGTCGCAGAACGCCCGCCAGGCCTGCGGCGACGCTTCGACCGTTTCGCGCACGGTGCCGTCCGCGGTCACGAAGGTCTTCGCGTTGCGCGAATAGACCAGTTCGCCCGTTTCGTTCAATTCCACCGCAAAGGACGGCCCGAAAAAGCCGCCGACGCCGACCTCGAAGCGCTCCGGGCGCTCGGAGGCTTGCGCGTGCAGCGACATCGCCAACAGGATCGCGCCCAACGTTTTCCCCATGAAGGTCATCGCCCCTCCGATTCGTCTCGCTTGGCGCGCACCATACGCCATTTCGTCTGCCGCGGGCGACTTCGCCGAGACATCCATCGCCCGGCGTCTATCGACGAATGCTGTTCCGTTCGGATGCCGGGATGGGCGATGCGACCGCGTCGATCAACGTTTCGGTCGCCCCGGGACGAACCGCGGCGTCGTCGTCAGGTACTCGCGATACGCGGCGCTGCGCTTCTGAAGATCGGCTTCCACCAGCGGCACGCCCGAGACGCGAGTCAGCAGCCATGTCATCAACAGCGGCGAGAAGACGGTCCATGCGCCGCCCATACTGACGGAGGCGGTCCACATGCCCCACCAGAACACGGCTTCGCCGAAATAATTCGGATGCCGGCTGTAGCGCCAAAGGCCGCGATTCATCACTTCATCTTGCGAGCTTCGCGTGGCTTTGAATCGCGCCATTTGCGCATCGGCGACGGTTTCGAAAATCGCGCCGAACGCGGCGACGGCGAAACCGACGTACGTCAACGCGTTCGCGCTTTCGGCGCCGTTCAAGATCGGCAGCAACGGCATCGCCACGATCGCGGCCAGCACCGCCTGCAGCACGAAAACCAGATAGAGACTTTTGAATTCGAAATTCGGCTGATTGCGTGCGCGAATCGCCTGATAGCGCCGGTCCTCGCCTTTGCCGTGATTACGGACCGTGATGTAGCCCGATAAACGCAGCCCCCAAAACGACAGCAGCCCGAGCGCCGCGTACGCCGCCGTCGCATCGCTGCGGACGCGCCACGCGAACGACAGCGCGAACGCGAGGAAAAAGATCGACCACAGGCTATCGACGATGCTGACGTCGCGCAGTTTCAAGCTGACCGACCAGGCGACGAACGCCATCGCCAGCATGATCGAAAACGGGAACCACAATTCGGCCAGCCCGGCGAAATTCATCGGATCACATCCCCAATTTTCGAGCGATGGCGTAGCTGACCACCGACACCGATCCGGTCAGCACGCTGCCCCAGGCCAGATCGACCACCGTCACCAGCAGCGGCCAATCCTTCATCGTCGCGAGATTGGTCAGATCGTACGTCGCGTAGGTGACGAAACCGAACGCCGCGCCTACGAATAACGCGTAGCGCCACGAAGATTTCTCCAGCGCGGGCGCGAGCACGAAGAACACGATGCCGGCGATGAACACGAGATAGAACAGCACCGCCGCGGTCCAATTCACGTCGGTTTTCAGCAGGCTGCCGATCTGAGCGCGATAGAAACTGCGCGCCACGACGCCCAACCACAGCATGTCGATGGCGAAAAACACCGGCAGCGTGATGGCGTAAAGCTTCAACCACATAGCGCCTCCATGGTGACGTATCGAGCGATCTCAGGCCGCAGCCTGGCGCGCGCGATCGGACGGGTCAAGTGCCGCGGAACGGGCCCATTCACGGCAAACGACGAAAATAATGCGTGCGCACGATCGGCCGGCCGTCGTCGCCGAAATAGCTGGAGGTTTCGATCATCGATTCGCCGCCTCGAACGACGGTGTAGATGCGCGTCGAGCCGGGCACGCCGTCATGGCCGAGCGTTAGGATCAGTACGTCCGGCGTGGGCATCGTCGCGGAGGCGATGTCGGACTCGAAGCCGCCGGTCACCGGCGCGGGCGTGCCGTCCAGCGGCTGCACGCCCTCGGCGCGGTGGGTCGCGCCGGCCGCATCGATCACCTCCACCGTCGTGGACCAGCGCCCGGGTTCGGGCTGATCGAACGCGATCGTCACGCGCTGAGGCCGCGCCTCCGGCGGCATCGGCAATCTCGAGACATCCACCGCCCAACGGCCGATCAGCGCGGAGCGCTTCGGCGGTTCGGAACGCGCGGCGGACACGAAGGCCAACGACAACGCGAGCAAGATCGACAACGGTGTTTTCATGCGGATTCCACGATAGGAGGGGCAGAAGCGCGCAGCGTGCGCGAGACCTGCCGTTTATGGCAGGAGCCCGACGCGCTCGTAATCCACGAACGCGAAGGAATACGTATGTTTCGCGTCCGTCGGATGCGGTTCGCGGAAGACGATGCGCCATTCTCCGGGATCGAACGCGGGGAAAAACGCATCGCCGCCGTCGATCGCGGTATCGACATGAGTCAGATGCATGCGCGCCGCGAGCGGCAAGGTCAGCGCATACAGCTCGCCGCCGCCGATCACGCACAGCTCGGCGGCGCCGTCCTGCGCGGCGATCGCGCGCGCCCGGTCGAGGCTCGGAACCGCATCCATGGCCGCGAACGGGGCGCGATCGCCGCGCGTCAGCACCAGATTGCGCCGCCCGGGCAACGCACGGCCCAGCGACTCGGCGGTTTTGCGTCCCATCAGCACGGGTTTGCCCAACGTCTTCGCCTTGAACCGCTTCAGGTCGTTCGGCAAATGCCAGGGCATGGCGTTGTCGCGACCGATGGCGCGGTTACGGTCGAGCGCGGCGATCAAAACCAGCGCGGTCATCGCGCGAGCGCGGCGATCACACCGCGACCGGCGCTTTGATCGCCGGATGCGGGTCGTAGTCTTCGATCGCGATGTCCTCGTACGCGAAGCCGAAAATATCGCGCACCTCGGGATTCAAGCGCAGCCGCGGCAGCGGCCGCGGCGCGCGCGCGAGTTGCTCGCGCGCTTGATCGACGTGATTCGAATACAGATGCGCATCGCCCAGGGTGTGCACGAAATCGCCGACGCCCAAGCCGCAGACTTGCGCGACCATGTGCGTGAGCAGCGCGTAGCTGGCGATATTGAACGGCACGCCCAGAAAAATATCGCCGCTGCGCTGGTAGAGCTGGCAACTGAGTTTGCCGTTCGCGACGTAGAACTGGAACATCGTGTGGCAAGGCATCAGCGCCATCCGCGGCAGATCCGCGACGTTCCATGCGCTGACGATCAACCGACGGGAATCGGGATTGCGTTTGATTTCGTCGACCACCCAGCGAATCTGATCGATCTCGACGCCGTCGGCGTCGGCCCAACGCCGCCACTGCTTGCCGTAGACCGGGCCGAGTTCGCCGTCGGCGTCGGCCCATTCGTCCCAAATGCTGACCTTGTGGTCTTTCAGATAGGCGATGTTGGTCTCGCCTTTCAGGAACCACAGCAGTTCGTGCACGATCGAGCGCAGATGCAGCTTCTTGGTGGTGACCAGCGGAAAGCCTTCGCTCAGATCGAAGCGCATCTGCCAGCCGAAGACGCTGCGCGTGCCGGTGCCGGTGCGATCGGCTTTTTCGTGGCCGTGTTCCAGAACGTGCCGCAGAAGATCGAGATAGGCGCGCATCGATGAAGTCTCGTAGGGACGGCTTCAGCCGCGGCCGCTCGCGGCGGGCTCTAGCACCGGCGCTTTGCGCGAAAACCACAACAGCGCGAGCCCCAACACGACCAACGGCAGGCTCAGCAGTTGGCCCATGGTCAACCAACCGAAAGCGAGATAGCCGATTTGCTCGTCCGGCAACCGCACGAATTCGATCAGGAAGCGGAAACAGCCGTAGCACAGTGCGAACACGCCGGAGACCGCGTAACGGTGGCGCGGTTTGCGCGAGAACCACCAAAGAATGCAGAACAGCGCGACGCCTTCCAGCGCGAATTGATACAACTGGCTGGGATGCCGCGCCAGCGCATCGAACGCGCCGGTGGCGTGCTGCGCGCGCAGCGCGGCGGTATCCATCTGCGCCATGCCGGCTTCGGCATACGGAAAGATCACGCCCCAACCGGCTTCGGTGTATTTGCCCCACAGCTCGCCGTTGATGAAATTGCCCAACCGGCCGAGGCCGAGCCCCGGCGGCACGAGCGGGGCCAGGAAATCGATCACGTCGAAGAAATGCGTCTTGTATTTGCGCGACCACCACAGGCCGGCGGCGAGTACGCCGAGCAAACCGCCGTGGAAACTCATGCCGCCCTGCCAAATCTTGAAGATCAGCAGCGGCTCGCGCAGATAGTTATCGAGGTCGTAGAACAGCACGTAGCCGATGCGCGCGCCGAAGATCACGCCGAGCATGCTGTAGAACAGCAGATCGCTATACGCCTGCTCGTCCACGCCGGGCAAGCGGCCGGCGCGCACGCGACGCCGGCCCAACGCCCAGGCCGCGGCGAAGCCGAGCATGTACATGATCCCGTACCAATGCACCTTCAGCGGGCCGAGCGTGAACGCGATCGGATCGATTTGGTGCAGGTAGGTCATCGGAGCCGGAATCGTGGGCGGGGGCGCCTATTGTGCCGGAGGATGCCCGAATGCGCAGGCCGCGACGGGATCACCATCCGCCCGAGGCCCCACCGCCGCTGCTTCCGCCGCCGCCGCTCGATCCGCTCGAAGAGCCGCCTCCGCCCCAATCCATATCGTTGTCGCTCTGGTTCCGAGCGGCTTCGCGTTCTTGACGCTCGCGCGCCTCCCTGCGACGCACCACCTCGGGATCGTCGGGGTCGAAGGTAAGTTCATCGGGATTCCATTGGCGGCCTGGAGCGTTGGGGCCGCGCTCAAGCTCAGGAGCGGATGCCAGATCGGTCGCGAACGCCTTGAGGCGAGAGACGTCCTTGCGGGAAAAATCCAGGACCAGCAACGCGCCTATGATCGCCGCCGACCAAACGACGATCGTGTTGTGCGACAGCGACGAGACCAACACCGCCGCAGTGATCGCAGTCCCTACCCGCGTGAGCCTTCCCAGCGCCCGAGGCAGTAGACGCGCGGCCAGCGCCGCGAATATGGCAAGTATGAAGGTGAGGGCAGCCGGCAAGCGAAGCGCTCGCTTCGGCGCAGGCAGCGGCTCTCCGTTCATCAACGACGCCAAGACCAAGGTCGCGTCGTCGAGTCCGCCGCCGAAATCGCCGCGACGGAATTTCGGCACGAGATATTCGTCGATCAACCGTTTTGCGGTGGCGTCGGGAATCTTGGCTTCGAGCCCCGTGCCGGTGTGGATGCGGGTACGGCGATCGTTCTTGACGACCACGATCAAGAGACCGTCGTCGAAACCGCGGCGCCCGAGTCCCTGCGTATCGAACACGCGTTGGGCGTAGTCCGCGACGTCCTCCGGCGCGGTGGTCGGCACGATCAGAATCTGCAACTGCGCGCCGCTGCGCGAGCGCAATTCCCGCGCACGCGCCTCTAACCGTTGTCGATCCTGCATCGAAAGCGTGTCGGTGAGATCGACGACCGGAGAATCCAGAGGGGGAATCGCCACCGGCGATTGCGCCGCCGCGCATCCCACGGCCCAGAGCATCGCCCCCAACCACCAAGCCAGCGAACGCGCACTTCCAAGCGCTCTCATCGGTCCATCTCCCAAGGGCCGCATGCGCGGCGCGGGCGGACTATGCGCATGCGCCGCACGGGCAATAAGTGCCCTTGGTCACGAGCGCGACGGCAACGCAGCGTTCCACGCGATCGATTCGGCGCGTCGACGCCGCCGCACAACGACGAGCCTCAAGGAAGCGGCGGGCGCTACTCCGACACCAAGCGCTGCTGAGCGCGCTTTTTCGCCCACAGATTCAGCATTTCCACCGCTGCGGAGAACGCCATCGCGAAGTAGATGTAGCCCTTCGGCACGTGGGCCTCGAAACCCTCGGCGATCAGGAAGGCGCCGACCAGCACGATGAACGCGAGCGCCAGCATTTTGATGGTCGGGTTGTGGTCGATGAATTTGCCGATCGGCGTGGCCGCCAGCAGCATCACCGCGACCGCCAGCAGGATCGCCGCGACCATCACCGGGGTTTGGTTGGCCATGCCCACCGCCGCGATCACCGAGTCGAGCGAGAACACGATGTCGATCACGGCGATCTGCGCGATCACCGCCCAGAACGCGGTCTTGGGTTTGGTGTCGATGTCCTCGCTTTCGCCCTCGCCCTGCAGGATGTCGCGGATTTCGCCAGTGCCTTTGACCAGCAGGAAAACGCCGCCGAGGATCAGCACCAGATCGCGCACCGAAATGCCCTGGCCGAATACGCTGAACAGGTCGCGGGTCAGTCCGGCCAACCACGCCAGCGTCAGCAGCAGCGCGACGCGGGTGATGCAGGCCACGGCGATGCCGAATTTGCGCGCCTTCTCGCGCTTCTCGTACGGCAGCTTGGAGACCGCGATCGAGATGAACACCAGATTGTCGATGCCGAGCACGATTTCGATCGCGCTCAAGGTGATCAGGGTGATCCACGTCTGCGGATCGGTCAGCAATTCCAACATCGAGTTCGTTTCCTAGAAATTCGTCGGGGCGCGCGGCGAGGCGTCGCGATCAAAAGAAGCGTTCGCCGAGGATCAAACCCCAAACCAGCAAGACGTTCATCATCAGCACGAACACCGCGGCGGAGCCCATGTCCTTGGCCCGCCCGGCCAGTTCGTGGAATTCGGGGCCGTAGCGTTCGATCACCGCTTCCACCGCGGAGTTCAACAGCTCCGCGCTGAGCACCAGCAGACAACTGCCGATCATCAGCGCGCGTTCGATCACGTTGTCGCCCAGCCATAGCGCCAGCGGGGCGAGCACGATCAGCAGGTAGACCTCCAGCCGGAACGAGGACTCGTGCAACCAGGCGGCGCGCAGGCCCTGCATCGACCAGACCGCGGCCTTGAAGATGCGGCCCGGCGTGCGCGGCAGATGTCCGGTTTGGTCCGCCATCTCAGGCGCTCCGCCCAGGGGCGAGCGGACGAGCGGCGCGCGGTCGGGCGACGACTGGCGGCATGGGCGGGGTCTCGTGCGAAGCGGCCGACGATTTTGCCACAAGCCCGGCGATCCCCGGGCGCGGGAGGGTATCGGGTAGCGCCGGCCCCTCATCCGGCCTTCGGCCACCTTCTCCCCGCGCGGCGGGGAGAAGGGAGGGGTGATGCCTTTAGCGCGAGATCGCCTAGCCTGGAATACCCAATCGGGATCGTAGGGGGGGGCGATGCGTGCGGTCCGAATAGTGGGGTTCTTAGCGCAGGATTCGGGATTCGGGATTCGGGATTCGGGATTCGGGATTCGGGATTCGGGATTCGGGATTCGGGATTCGGGATTGGGGTCGCAGGATTCCGGGAGGCACTTCGGGTCGTGCGGTTCGGGTTATGTCGTTCGGTTGGCGCAGTTCGGATCGCGCGTTCTCGCATCGAACTCCCTTCTCCCCGCCATGCGGGGAGAAGGTGGCCGAAGGCCGGATGAGGGGCAAGCCGTGGGCGCCGACGCGAAGGATGCGACGCGATGCAAGCGACCAATGCGCTATCCGGAGACGTTTTCAGTCCGGCCGGAACGCCAGCCGCAGCTCGGCTTCCAATCCGCCGCCCTCGCGGTTACGCAGGCGCAGCGCGCCGCGGTGGACGGCGGCCACGCGGGCGACGCTAGCCAGTCCCAGACCGCTGCCGGGGGTGCCGCGCGCGGTGTCCACGCGGTGAAACGGGCGGCCGAGGTCGTTCAGCCGCTCCTGCGGCACACCGGGGCCGCGGTCGCTCACGCGCAGTCGCCAGCCTTCGGCCAGACCGGATTCGGGGTCGGGCGGACAGGCCTCGAGCTGCAGTTCGAACGGCGCGGCGCCGTGTTTGACCGCATTCGCGACCAGATTGCCGATGGCGCGGCGCAGCGCCAGCGGCCGCCCGTGCAGCGCGGCGCATTCGGGCGCGACGAGCGCCCAGTCGCGGCCCGCGCGGGCCTCCGCATCCTCCTGTTCGCGCAGAAGTTCGGCCAAATCGACCTCGGTCTCGGCCTCGTCGCGACCGTCGCGGACGTAATCGATGAACTGGCCGACGATCGCGTCGATCTCGTCGATATCGCGCTCCATCGCTTCGCGGCCCTCGGCATCGCCGTCGCCTTCCATCAGCGCCAAGCCGTAGCGCAGCCGCGCCAGCGGCGTGCGCATGTCGTGCGACAGCCCGGCCAGCATCAATTCGCGGTCGCGGGCGACGGCGCGGGTCGCGTCCGCGGCCTGGGCCAAGGAATCCTGCAGTTCGCGCATTTCCGCGCTGGCGAACCGCAGCGGCGGCGGCGCCTCGCCGGCGACGATGGCGGGGGCGACGTCGGCCAGCCGTCGCAGCGGACGGGTCAGGGTACGCGCGAAGATCGCCGCCGCCGCCAGCACCAGCGTCACGATGGCGAGCAACGACAGCGCCAAGCCGCGTTTGAACGGTTCGGCGCCGGCCAGCAGCGGAACGCCGATCCAGCCGTCGCCGCTGCGGTCGCGCACCCACAGCCGCGGCGGCGAACCGCTCAGCCGCATCGCGCGGCCGGGCAGACGCGCAGCGGCGCGGGTTTCGATTTTGCGCAGCCAGGGCATCTCGGCGCGCGTCTCCTCCGGCAAACGGTCGCGCCACCGCAGGCCGAGCCGACGCAACTGCGCCTCGGCCGCGACGCGGTCCGACTCGGCCAACAGCGCGTCGGCGGCGATCACCTGCGCATGCAGCATGCGCGCCGCGCGTTCCGCGCTGCTTTCGCGCGTGGTCAAACCGAACGCGAACGCCGTGGCGGCGACCGATGCGATCACCACCGCCGCCAACAGCAGCAGCAATCGCGTGTGCAGCCGTCCGAACGCATCGGACAGCGCCGCGAAGATGCGCGCGCGCTTCGACGCCGCGCGCGACGCGCCGCTCATGCGCGGGGCTCCGCCGCGTCGTCGGGCACGAACACGTAGCCGGTGCCCCACACGGTTTGCAGCCAGCGCGGATGTTTCGGGTCCTGTTCGACCAATTTGCGCAGCCGGCTGACCATCACGTCCATGCTGCGCTCGAACGCATCGTGTTCGCGCCCGCGCGCAGCGCTCATCAACTGATCGCGCGTCAACGCTTGCCGCGGCCGCTGCACCAGCGCCGCCAGCACCGCGAATTCGCCGGTGGTCATGCGCAATTCGCGACCGTCGCGATGCAGCGTGCGCGCGCCGAGATCCAGCACGCAGGCGCCGAACGCGATGCGCCCACCGTCTTCCTTCGGCGCGCCGGGCGCGGGTCGCCCGCGGCGCAGCACCGCGCGAATCCGCGCGACCAATTCGCGCGGATTGCCGGGTTTTGGCAAGTAATCGTCGGCGCCGATCTCCAAGCCGACGATGCGATCCACCTCGTCGCCTTTCGCGGTCAACATCACGATCGGCGTCTCCACGCCTTGGCCGCGCAGGCGACGGCAAATCGAGAGGCCGTCTTCGCCGGGCAGCATCAGGTCCAGCACGATCAGATCGACGTGATGCCGCGCGAGTTGTCGATCGAGTTCGCGCGCATCGGCCGCGCCCAGCGGCTGCATGCCCTGTTGTTCCAAGTAGCGCAGCAACAGCGCGCGCAGGCGCTCGTCGTCGTCGACGACCAGGACGCAGGGGGCGGACGCGGCGGCGGGGATGGCGGTAGAAACGTTCATGCCGCCATTGTCGCCGCCGCGGCGTCCGCGACAAGCGGCGATCGCCGCGCGCGCGCCCGCGGCGCGGGCCGAGTTGTAAACGAATGTGTCCGCCGCGCCATCGCGACATCTTCGCTTGCACGCCGACGCGGCTCCGACACCCTTCGCGCTCGGGCTTTCCGCATTCTGCGTCCACGGCGTCGCCCGACGCCCGCCCCCAACGCAAAGGACCTCGCCATGACCGGCTCCCGCTCGCCCCACACCGTCCAGACCCGCACCGTTCAAGCCCGCACCGTTCGGAGCGGCGCGCAATCCCGCCGCGCCTTCTCGCCGAAATCGCTGTATCTGGTCGCCGCCGTCGCCGCGGCGCTCACCGTCGCCACCGCCGTCGCCGCGCCGCGCTTCGCCGACGCCGAACGCTTCGCGCCGCCCACCGCCGCGCAGATCGGCATCGCCGGCGCGCACGCCAAGCAGTGGGATGCGCTGCGCCAGGAAGCCATTGCGCTGCGCCGCGTCGGCCGCGAAGACTTGCGCGACGGCATGCAGGAATTCCGCACGCTGCTGGATCAATCCTCGCCCGATCTGCGCGCGTTCTCGAACGAATCCCAGCGCCGCGTCGATGCGCACATGGCCGAAGCGCGCGCGCTGCGCGACCGCCAGCTCGACCTCTACGAATCGCTGACGCCCGCCGAGCAGGCGAAAGTCCGCGCGGCGATGGCCGAACGGCTGGATCGTTTCGCGCAACTGCGCGAACGCCTGATCGGCATGTGGGAAGCCCGCGGTTGACGCATCGAGCGCGCGGGTCGACCTGCCCGCGCGCTCGCGTCGGCACGCCCACGCTCGCCCCCGCTCCCTCCCCTCTCTTTTTCGATTCGGATTCGGAGATTTCGACATGAACACCACGCTTCTCGCCCTGCCCGCGCTGGCCCTCGGCCTCGCGCTTTCGCTCGCCGCGCCGCCGGCCGACGCCGCCGGCCGCGTCAAAGCCCGCGGCGCACACGCCAACCCCGAGGGCGGCGTCGGCGCCGGTCGCGCGTCGGCGGTGCGCGGCCCCAACGGCGGCGGCGCGATCCGCGGCCGCGCTGCGACCACCGACGGCCAAGGCAACGGCAAAGTCGTCAGCGGCGGCGCCTATCGCGGCCCGAACGGCGGTACCGGCGCGCGCGCCGGCAGCACCGCGCGCAACGCCGACGGCAGCCTGCAGCATCACAGCGGCGCGCAATGGAACGGTGCCAACAGCAGCGGCAGCACCAACGGCGAATTCGTCCGCAGCGCCGACGGCACCGTCAGCGGCGGACGCACGACCAACGTCGCCGGCGCGCAAGGCGGGAGCTACAACGCCGACACGCAGTACGCGAACGGCCAACTCGATCGCAGCGTCGACGCCACCGGCCGCAGCGGCAACAGCTACGAAGCCTCGGTCAGCGGCAACAAGGACGATGGCTTGACCCGCACCGCGACCTGCTACGACCCGAACGGCAACACGATTCCCTGCAAGAAGTGAATGGGTGGTGTCGCGGCGGCGACGAAGGCATGCGCTTCGTCGTCGTCGCGGCCTTTTCGTCCCCCAGTCGGCGAACGTTCGACGCGAGCGCCCGCGCGACCGGCTCGCGGCGCGGCCGACCTAAGCCGGTATACTGGCCGCGATGTCTCGGTATCACGCCTTCCAGCGCTGCATGAGCCGGCTCGCCCTCGCGGCGATGCTGGCGCTCACGCTGCTTCCGAGCATCGGGCGCCTCGCGCAGGAGACGGCGCCCAAAGACGGTAATCGCGAGATCGCGGCCGCGCTGGGCGCGATGTGCACCGCGAAAGGACTGGCGTACGACGCGACGGCGGCAGCGGTCGAAGCGGCCGGCTTCTCGCTGCGGACCGACAGCGAAACGCCGCTGCCGCCGCACACCGGCGACGACTGCGATTACTGCGCGATCGCCGCCGCTTCCCTCGTTCCCGTTCCGACGTCGGCGATCGCTCTCGCGCCCGTCGTCGCGGTCGCATCGCCCGCTCGCGGCGTTCCTGCGCCCATTTGGCATTACCCGCTCGGCCTCGGTTCTCGCGGCCCGCCGCTCACGGTCTGACGCACGACTCACTCCACGACCGCGCCCGGATTTCCGGCGCGGTTCCGCGTCTTTCCGGAGCCCTCCTTCATGCCATTCGCACCGAAGGCGATGCCGCGCGCATCGCTGTTGTCCGTGGCCGTGACGGCCGCGCTGATTCCCGCGCTGATTCCCGCGCTGTCCGCCCTCGCTCAAACCTCCCCCTCAGCATCCGCAGCGGAGGCCCCCTCGCCTTCGCAGGCTTCCCCCGAAACCTCGCCGGAGTCTCTCGACACGGTCGAAGTGATCGGCCTGCGTCCGTCGTACGCCGCAGAACGATGCGATGGCGGCGTATCGATTCCCGCTGGGCGATGCGAAAGCGCAGGTGCAGTTCAACATCAACAACGTGTTCGATCGCGCGTACTTCACCGGCAGCCATCAGCACGTGACGGACTGGAATCAGCCCGGCGCGTCGCGCAACGCGCTGCTGACGTTTCGCGTGGATTACTGAGGAGTCGTCATGTCCAACCGCAGACGTTTTTTGATCGCCGCGACCTCTTCGGCCGCTTCGCTCTTGGCCGGCGCGGCGGCGACGAGCGCCGCCGAAACTCCGGCGACGCGCGAAGCGCCGCCCGACCACGATATGAGCGCGATGCCGGCCTCGTGGATGGGCACCGACAAGATCGCGATGCTGCTCTACCCTGGGTTCACCGCGCTGGATCTGGTCGGGCCTCAGTATTTCTTCGCGAATCTGATGGGCGCGACCGTGCATCTGGTGGCGAAGACGCACGCACCGGTCACCAGCGACACCGGGCTGTCGATCGTACCGACGGCGACGCTGGACGAATGCCCCTCGCAGCTCGACGTGCTGTTCGTGCCCGGCAGCGGCGGCGGCGTGCTCGACGCGATGGAAGACCCGGCGCTGGTCGCGTTCGTCGCCGATCGCGGCGCGCGCGCCAAATGGGTGACTTCGGTGTGCACCGGTTCGTTGCTGCTGGCGCGCGCGGGTCTGCTCACCGGCTATCGCGCCACCGGGCATTGGGTCGCGCGCGACGTGCTTCGCGACTTCGGCGCGATCCCGGTCGACGAACGCGTCGTGCGGGATCGCAATCGCGTGACCGGCGCGGGCGTCTCCGCAGGGCTCGATCTCGGTTTGACGATGGTCGCCGAACTGCGCGACCGCAGTTACGCCGAAGGCGTGCAATTGCTCGCCGAGTACGCGCCGAAGCCGCCGTTCGATGCGGGAACGCCCGCCACCGCGCCGCAGGCCGTCGTCGACATGATCGGCGGCATGTTCCCCGGGTTCATCGCACGCGCACGACGGATCGCGCGCGATACGCAGCCGACGAAGGGAGAGTGAGCGATGGAAGCCTTCTTTTTCTTCGCGCTGTTCTGGCTGATCGGCTGGGCCGTGTTTCTGCTGTCGGCGCTGGCCGAACGCGACGGCCGCCGCGTCCATTCCCACACCCTGTTAGACGACATCGAGATCGAACTATGAACGCCATGCATTCCCCTTCCCCACGCGTCGCCCTCCGTGCCCGCTTCGGCATCGCCGCTGTGATCGTCGCTGTGACCGCCGCTTCGCTGGCGTTGTCCACCGCGACGTTCGCCGCCGGCCCCAAGGCGAAAGCCAAGGCCATGCTCGCCATCGAAAACGCATGGACGCGCGCCACGCCGCCGAAAGCGCCGGTGGCCGGCGGGTTCCTCACCGTGCGCAACGACGACGCGCGCGCCGATCGTCTGCTGTCGGCGACCAGCCCGGATGCCGAGCGCGTGGAAATCCACGAGATGAGCATGACCGACGGCGTGATGCGCATGCGCAAACTCGACGACGGACTGGAAATTCCGGCAAAGACAAGCACGCAGCTCAAACCCGGCGGCTATCACCTGATGTTCATCGGCCCGAAGCATCCCTTCGTGCGCGGCGAAACCGTTACCGCGACGTTGCGCTTCGAACGCGCCGGCACGCGCGAGGTGAAACTCGAAGTCCGCGAGATGGGCAGCCGATAACGCGTCTCGCCGCCGTCGCTTCGACATCGCACCGCGGGTGTCGAACATCGGCAGCGTCCACGCTTCGCGATCGATGGGGGCATTTGCGCCCCCCATCGGTCGCGAACCGCCCGCCCACCCAACTCAACGCATCGTTCCGTCGGTCGAATTCGGCCGGCGCCGGGACATTGCGGTCCTTCGTCTCGCCCCACGCTCACGCATCGCGACTTTCCGCGCGACGCGCGTCCAGCGCGCGCGTCGGACACCTTCATTCATCCACAGGAACGCAGCCACTTATGAACCTCACTCGACGCAACCTCCTCCCACGCCGCGCCGGTCTCGCCTTGGCCATCGCCTGCGGCTTATCTTTTCCGGCGATGTCGGCGACGCCCACCGCCGACGACACGAACGACGCGTCCGCCGACACCCTCGACACCATCGTCGTGACCGGCACCAAGACCGACGATGCCTTCGGCGAGAAATCCGGCATCCCGCTGTCGCGCATGCCGCAAAGCGTGCAGGTGATCTCCGGCGAACAGATTCAAGCGCAAGGCGCACGCAGCGTCGGCGACCTGCTGCGCAACGTGCCCAGCGCGAACGCCGGGCAATCGCGCGTGTCGCGCTATCAGAGTTTCAGCTTGAAAGTGCGCGGTTTTCTCGCCGATCAAATGCGCAACGGCATTCGTCAGCGCTATTACGAAGACATCGATGCCTCGGCGATGTCGAACGTCGATCGCGTGGAAGTGCTGAAAGGCCCGTCGTCGGTGCTGTACGGGCAGTCGGCGATCGGCGGCATCGTCAGCATCATCACCAAACGCCCCGAAGACGCTTTCGGCGGCAGCGCCTGGGTGCGCGTCGGCGAGGACGACGAACGCGTCGCCGGCTTCGACCTGACCGGCGGCCTCGGTGGCGACGGCCGTTTCGCCGCGCGTCTGACCGGCGAAATCGAACGTTCGGGCACCTTCGTCGATCGTCAGGACATCGACCGCAACAACATCGCGCTGGCCGCGCGTTGGACTGTGTCGGATGCGGTCACGGTGCATTGGTTGTCGGAGTACATCGAACGCGAAACCCTGGGCTATTCCGGCCTGCCGGTGATCGGCACGGTGGCGAACAACGGCCAGGGCCGCGTCTCGCGCGATGTCTTCCTCGGCGAGCCGTCGATCCGTCCGCTCACCGCCGATTCGCCGCTCATCCAACTGTGGGCGGATATTCGGCTGTCCGATGCGTGGACGCTGACGCCGCGTTATCAATATCAGGGTTTCCGCACCGACTTCAGCCAGATCCGTCTGCGCGCGATGCAGGCCAACGGCACCACCGTGAACCGCAACGGCCGCTTCGGCACGGAAGACGACGATTACCAGATCGCGCAATTGGACCTGTCGGGCCGCTTCGACACCGGTTCGGTCGGGCATCAAGTGTTGCTGGGCGTGGAAGCCAGCCGCGAAGACAGCACCTTCCTGCAGTACAACCTGACCAACGTCGGCGCGGTCGATATCTATCGTCCGACCTACACTTATCCTGCGGTCGCGCCGACCACCGTATTCGGTTTCGACTTCGCCGGCCTCGGGGACGGCACCGCGCTCTACGCGCAGGACTTGATCGCGCTGACGCCGACGTGGGACGCGATCGTGGGCGTGCGTCATAGCCGCTTCGACTACACGCAAACTAACGACGGCGTGCGCGACAGCTCCGAAGTCTCGGCGACCACGTGGCAGTTGGCGACGAACGTTCGCCTCTCCGACCGCTGGTCGCTGTTCGGCGGCGTGAACACAGGCTTCGATACCGAAAGTACGCTCGGCGCCCGCGGCGCGAACGGCCAACCGTTCGACCCGGAACGTTCGCGACAAGTCGAAGCCGGCCTGCGTTGGAACACCGAGCGGCATCGCCTCAGCGCCGCGGTCTTCGATCTGCGCCGCATCGATGCGCTGACCACCGACCCGACCAATCCGGATTTCAGCGTGCAGGACGGCGAACAGCGCGTGCGCGGCATCGAGCTGGAAGGCGATTCGCGGCTGGGCGAGAACCTCGCCTTGAACTGGGGTCTGGCGAGACTCGACGGCAAGGTCACGCGCAGTTACGACGGCGACCAGGACGCCGAGCTCGGCGACACCCCCAAACTCACCGGCCTCGTCCGCGCGCGTTACGCCTTCGCCGGCACGCCCTGGTCGTTGCAAGGCGGCGTCTACGGCGTATCGGAGCGGCGCTTGGTGAACGGCAGCGATGTGCGCCTGCCCGGTTACGGTCTGGTCGATCTCGGCGTGCATTACGCCCGCGACGCGTGGTCCGCCGATCTCACCGTGAACAACGCGCTCGACAAACGCTACTACGCCGCGTCGGGCAATGTGTTCAACGTGCTGCCGGGCGATCCGCGCCATGTCAGTCTGCGTCTGAACTGGGCGTTCTGAGGCCATGAACGACGCCGCCGACACCGCCGACGCGATCGACACCGGCCCGCGCAAGAAATCGTATCGCGCGATCTGGCGTTGGCATTTCTACATGGGCCTGTTGATCGCGCCGGTGCTGTCGGTGCTGGCGATCACCGGCGCGCTCTATCTCTACGACAGCGAGATCGAGCGCGCTTGGTACGGCGAATTGATGAACGTGGAACCCGGCGAACGACGCGCGCCCATCGCCGATCAAGAATCGGCGGTGCGGCGCGCGTTTCCGGGCGCGCGACTGGCGTCGGTGGTATTGCCGCACGATCGTACGCATGTCGCCGCCTGGGCCGTGGTCGATCCACGCGGCGCGCGGCGCGCGGTCTTGGTCGATCCGTGGACAGCGCGCGTGACCGGTTCGATTCCCGAACATCGCCGATTGATGCACGTGATCTCCGATCTGCACGGCGAGCTGCTGCTCGGCCGGCCCGGCGACTGGTTCGTGGAGCTCACCGCCAGCGGCGCGCTGATCATGACGCTGACCGGGCTGTGGCTGTGGTGGCCCGCGCGTTGGCGGGTGCGCGGCGTGCTGGTGCCGCGTCTGGGCGCGACGGGCCGCGCGTTCTGGCGCGATCTGCACGCGATCCCCTCGGCGCTGCTGGCCGTCGGGATCGTGTTTCTGGTGCTGTCGGGGCTGCCGTGGTCGGGATTCTGGGGCGAACAACTCGCGAAACTCGGCACCCTGAGCGAAGCGACGCGACCGACGCCGAACTTCAGCGCAGCGCCGACGCTCGATTCGCTCGGCACCGTCGAGACAGCCGCGGGCGTCGACCCGCATGCACAACATCGCGACCGCGACGACACCGCCGCATTGCCCTGGGCGGTGCGCGAATCGGGCCGCGCGCCGCCGCAAGCGACGCGAACGGGCGCCGCTCGCATCGCGCTGCAGGACGTCATGCGGATCGCGGAACGGCGCGGCCTCACCCGCATCGGGCCGCGTCTGCGCGTGTTCTATCCCGAAGGCGAACGCGATGTGTACACGCTCAGTCTGATACCGGACCGCGCGCAGGATCAACGCACGCTGTATGTCGATCCGTATTCCGGCCGCGTGCTGCAGGACATCGGCTGGCGCGATTACAGCCCGCTGGGACGCGCGGTGGAATGGGGCGTGATGGCGCACATGGGCCGGCAATTCGGCGAACCGAATCGCTTGCTCGCGCTCGCGATCTGCGTCGGGCTGCTCGTCGCCGTGTTCGCGGGCATCGTGATGTGGTGGCGACGCCGGCCGAGCGGGCGGATGGGCGTTCCCGACGCGCGCGATCACGCGCTGCCGCGCTCGATGATCGTGGCGATGATCGCGCTGGCTGCGCTGTTTCCGCTGGCGGGCGCCGCCTTGTTGGCGTTCGTCGTCGTCGATCGCATCGTCGTCGCCCGCGAGCGGCGCGGAAATATCGCGAAACGTCACGCGGATCGCACCCTGCCCAACGGGTAGCGCAGACCGCGCGATCGTTGTCGATGCGGACGGCAAACGAACGCGATCGGCGCTCGCCGGTCGCTGGTTCGCCTCGTTCGCGCCAAATCCGGCAAACCAGCGCTTTTGGGCGCTTTTGTTAATGACCGCTTGCGCCGTTGACCGCCTGCGCCGTGGGCGCGATGATGCCCGCGACGCATACAGGAGAGCGCACGATGAACGATTCGTTGACCACGCAGGATCGCGACCATCTGCGACTGCTGACGATTTTCCATTACGTTTTCGCGGGCTTGGGCGTCTGCGGTCTGAGCTTCGTCGCGCTGCACTACACGTTTTTGAACACGATGATGTCGATGGAGCACGCCAAAGGCGGCAACAACCCACCGCCAGAGGCGTTCATGGACATCTTCATCTGGATCTACGTGATCATGGCCGTGATGTGCTTGATCGGCATGACCCTGAATGTCATGTCGGCGCGCTTTCTGAAAGCGCGGCGCCATCGCACGTTCTGCATGGTCGTCGCCGGCCTGAACGTGCTGCAGGTGCCGTTCGGCACGATGCTCGGCGTGTTCACGCTGTTGGTGCTGGCGCGCGACAGCGTGCGGCAGGCGTTCGAAGCAACGGCGACCGTCTCCTCCGGCTGATCGGCATCGCGCCGATGTAGGAGCGCCGCAAGGCGCGACCGCTCCGCTGAATTTGCACGAGCGCCGCAAGGCGCGACCGCTTCGCCGATTTGTGGGAGCGCCGCAAGGCGCGATCGAAATAATCACAAGCGAATAGCGACGGAAAACGCAACGCACAGAGGTTCGGCGAAGCGATCGCGCCTTCCGGCGCTCCCACAGCGAGCCTATTGCTGCCGCAGCGCTTCGATCGGATCGAGTTTCGCCGCTTTGCTCGCCGGGTAATAGCCGAAGAACAGGCCGGTGGCGATCGAGAACCCGGCGGCCAAGCCGATCACTTTTTCGTTGAGCGCGACCGGCAGCGAGCCGAACTTGCTCACCAATAACGCGCCGACGATGCCGAGCGCGATGCCGACCACGCCGCCGATCAACGAAATCAGCATCGCCTCGGCGAGAAATTGACGGCGAATGTCGCGCGGCCCGGCCCCGACCGCCATGCGCAGGCCGATTTCGCGGATGCGCTCGGTCACCGACACCAGCATGATGTTCATGATGCCGATGCCGCCGACGATCAGCGAAATGCCGGCCACCGCGCCGAGCAGTAGCGACATGAGCTTGGTGGTCTGCGTACGCGCGCTGACAATCTCGGCCAAATTGCGCACGCTGAAGTCGTCGTCTTCGCCCGGTTGGATTTTGTGGCGCTGGCGCAGCAGGGCTTCGATTTCCGCCTGCGTCGCCGACAATGCATCCGGATCGGCCACGCCGACCGAAATCTGCTGCACCGCGCCCGGCGGCAGCGCCGCGCTGCTGGCCATGCGCCGACGCGCGGTTTGCAGCGGCATCACCGCGATATCGTCCTGATCCTGGCCGAAACCGCCCTGGCCTTTCGATTTGAGAATGCCGATCACCACGAACGGCACGCGGCCGATGCGAATGCTTTCGCCGATGCCGCGCTCGTCGCCGAACAGTTCGCGACGCACGGTTTCGCCGATCAGCACCGATTTCGCGCCGCTGCTGTAATCGCGCGCGTCGAAGGTGTCGCCCTCGCCCAATTCCCAGCCGTTGATCTCGAACCACTCCGGTTCGACGCCCTGCCACGAGGTTTGCCAATTGTTCTCGGCGTAAATCACCTGCGAACTGCCGCGCAGCACGCCGGCGATGTACTGCACGCCGGGCACTTCGCGACGAATGGCTTCGGCGTCCTGTTGCGTGAGCGTGAAGAAATTGCCGCTGGAGACGCGCACGCCGCCGAAACCGCGCGCGCCGCCCGGATTGATGTCGAGCCGCTGCGAACCGAGGCCGGAGACGAGTTTGTCGATCTCGCGCTGCGTGCCCTGGCCCACCGACACCATCACGATCACCGCCGCGATGCCGATGATCACGCCGAGCGAGGTCAAGGCGCTGCGCAGCCAATTCCCGCGCAGCGCGAACGCCGCCGTGCGCAGCACTTCGCCGAGGCTCATGCCGCCCGCGGCGGCGTCCGAAGCGCCGTGCGTCGCGCCGCCGCTCATGCCTGCGCCTCCGCGCCGTCGGCGGACGCGCGGCGCGCGCTCGGGGTATCGGCATGCAAGCGCCCGTCGCGCATCACGCACACGCGGTCGGCGTGGGCAGCGACATCGGCGTCGTGGGTGATCAGGATGATGGTGTGGCCCTCGTCGCGCAGGCGCTCGAACAGAGCGAGAATGTCTTGCCCGGTGCGCGAATCGAGCGCGCCGGTGGGTTCGTCGGCCATCAGGATCGCGGGCTTGTGGATCAACGCACGCGCGATCGCCACGCGCTGCTGCTGACCGCCGGACAGTTCGTTGGGGCGATGGTGCATGCGCTCGCCCAACCCGACGGCCGCGAGCGCTTCGGCGGCGCGACGGCGGCGTTCGGCCACCGGCACGCGCGCGTAGCTCAGCGGCATCGCGACGTTGTCCATGGCGTCCATGCGCGAAAGCAGATTGAAGCCTTGGAACACGAAGCCGATCTTGTCGCGACGCAGCGCCGCGCGCGCCTCGGCGTCGAGTTCGGCGACATCGACGCCGTCGCACAAATACGTCCCGCTGCTGGGCGTGTCCAGACAGCCGATCAGGTTCATCAACGTCGATTTGCCGGAGCCAGACGGCCCGACGATGGCGACGAATTCGCCGTGTTCGATGCGCAGATTCACGTCCTGCAGCGCGATCACTTCGGCTTCGCTGTGCGGCGAATAGACTTTGCCCAGCCCGCGGGTTTCGATCACCGGCGGCTTCATGGACGGCTTATCGGTCTGCTGCGCGGATCGCGCGGCCGTTGCGTTCACTTCGCGACCTCGACCGCCTGCGTGCCGACGACGATCGCATCGCCGGCCGCGATCTCGCCCGCGACTTCCGTACTGCTGCCGTCGGAGGCGCCGATGCGCACCGTCACCGGCGTGGGCACGCCATCGACCAAGCGATAGATCGGCGCGCGGCGCGACCCGACCAACGTGTTGATCTCGGCGTCCCAGCGCTGGCGCTGGGCGTCGCTCAAGCTGCCGCGGAACGCGCCGAATTGCTGATTGAAACGTTCGAGCATGCGCTGACGCATCTGTCCGTTCGGCGCGCCGCCGTTGCCGCCGCCCGACGGCCCGCCGCCAGGCGGGCGTCCGAACAGCGTCGGCCCTGCATTGCCGCCTTGCGGCGGGGCCGCGACGCGCGCGGCGGCACGTTCGCGCATCTGCGCCAAGGCGCTGTCGAATTGGGCCTGCTGCGCGGTGTCGAGCTTCAACATGGCCGCGACCTTCGGCAGGTCGTCGCTGATGCCGGCGCGGGCGCCGATGCGCTGCGGTGTCGTGCCGCCCGGCGCGCCGAGCGCGCTTTCCGGCGGTTTGAAGCGCAGGGCCGCATTGGGCACTTTCAGGATGTTGTCGCGGCGGCTGACTTCGATTTCGGCATTGGTGGTCATGCCCGGCAACAGCGCTTGATCGCTGTTGTCCACCGCGATCACCACCGGATAGGTGATCACGTTGTTGGTGTTGGTCGCGGCGACGCGCACCTGCCGCACTTCGCCCTTGAATTGGCGATCGGGGTAGGCATCGACCGTGAAGCTCACCGGCTGACCGGGTTTGACTTGGCCGATGTCGGATTCGTCCACCGCCAGCACGATTTCCATCTTCGCCAAGTCCTCGGCGATCTTGAACAGCACCGGCGCTTGCAGGCTGGCGGCCACGGTCTGGCCGGGTTCCACCGCGCGATTGAGCACCACGCCGTCGACCGGGGACCGAATCACCGTGCGCGCCAGGTTCAACCGCGCATTCTGCGTGGACGCCTGCTGCTGACGAATTTGCGCCTGCGCCTGCGCGACTTGGCCGCGCGCCTGATCCAGCGCCGCGCGCGACTGATCCAGATCGCTGCGGGACACCAAATCCTGCCGCACCAGTTGCTGCTTGCGCGCGAAATCCAAGTCCGCATTGCGCAACGCGGCCTGCGCGCTGAGCAAGGCGGCGCGCGCGTTGGCGATGCTGGCGTCGGTCTGTTCGATCTGCGACTCGAACGTGCTGGGATCGATGCGCGCCAGGATCTGGCCCTTGCTCACGCGGTCGTTGAAATCGACCAGCACTTCGGTCAGCCGACCCGACACTTCGCTGCCCACGTCCACCGTGGACAGCGCGCTGAGCGTGCCGGTGGCCGAGATCGAGACGCGAATATCGCCCTGCTCCACCTCGGCGGTGCGGTAGGCGGGCGCGTCGTCGGCGTTTCGCCGCGTCCAGTACCAGCCGCCGACGGCGATCGAGGCGACCACGACGGCCGCGATGGCGATACGGGGAAAGCGCGAACCGGTTTTGCGGGATGAGGGCATGGGCAATGAACGAAACGCGTGGGGATGGAGGGAGAGCGCACGAGGACACGGCGGCGTCGACCCGTCGCGCGCGCGAAGGTTCCCGATGGGAGTTCCGCGGCGGCGGTCTTGGCGAAAGCCTAGGGCCACCGCATCATCGCACGACACCCGCCTCCGACGCTGCCATGCCATTCGTCCTAGAACGCCTCCTGCCCGTCTTCCTCTTGGTCTGTTCCAACGTGTTCATGACCTTCGCCTGGTACGGACATTTGAAGTACAAATCCGCGCCGCTGCCGCTGGCGATCGTGGCCAGTTGGGGCATCGCCCTGTTCGAGTACAGCCTGATGGTGCCCGCGAATCGCTGGGGCAGCGCGGTGTACTCGGCGCCGCAGCTCAAGGGCATGCAGGAAGTGATCACTCTGATCGTCTTCGCCGGGTTTTCGGCGTGGTATTTGGAGCAGCCGCTGAAGTGGAATCATTGGGCTGGCTTTGCTCTCATCGTCGCCGCCGCCTGGCTGATTTTCCTGGAGTGAGCGCGAACGTCGATGCCGCTCCTACACCCGATGACCCGAAAATCGATCCCTTACAACCGAACGCCGTCGAACGAGCGACGCGACGCCGCTCAGAATTTGATCTTGCCGATCCAAATATCCTTGTACATCACCCAGTCGCCGGCGAAGGAATAGAACGGATATTTGAACGTCGCCGGCCGGTTTTTTTCGAAGAAGAAATGGCCGACCCACGCGAATGCGTAGCCGCTGACCAAGGCCGCCAGCAGCCACCACGAATTGCGCTGGAACACGGCGGTCGCGATGCACGCGATGGCGCAGGTGGTGCCGACGAAATGCAGACGGCGGCACACCGTGTTCTGGTGCTCGCCGAGATAGAACGGATAGAACTCGCGGAAACTGGCGAAACCGTCGCTCATGACGAAGACTCCGAACGTTCTTGACATTTGGCGCGATGCCAGTAGGCATCCTGCGCGTCCAGCGGCAAATCGGCAAGCCGCACGCCGTCGGCGGCGGCCATCGCTTCCATCGCGCGAAAGCGGCGCTCGAACTTATGGTTCGCGCGACGCAGCGCGGCGCCCGGATCGACCTTCGCATGCCGGGCCAGGTTGGCCGCGACGAACAACAAGTCGCCGATTTCGTCTTCCAATCGCTCGCGCACCGCAGGATCGCCCGGCGTCGCGGCCAACGCTTCGAACTCCGCCTGGGTTTCGTTCAGTTCTTCGCGCAATTTCTCGATCACCGGCGCGTAGCCGGGCCAATCGAAACCGACGGTCGCAGCTTTCTTCTGCAATTTGATCGCGCGCTGCCATTCCGGCAACCCCGATGCGATGCCCGCCAAGGCCGAAGCGTCGTGATCCGCGCCGTATTTCGCGAGGCGCTCCTTCTTTTTCTCGGCGTCCCACATCGCGTTCAGCGCATCGCTATCCTCGATGCTCATGCCGGCGAACACGTGCGGATGCCGGCGCTCCATCTTGTCGGCGATGGCCTGCGCCACGTCGGCGAACGCGAACGCCCCCTGCTCTTCGGCCATGCGCGCATGGAACACGACTTGGAACAACAAATCGCCGAGTTCGTCCTTCAGATCGCCCAGATCGCCGCGATCGATCGCATCGGCCACTTCGTAGGCTTCTTCGATGGTGTACGGCGCGATGGTGGCGAAGGTTTGCTTCGTATCCCACGGACAACCGCCCTGCGGGTCGCGCAGACGGGCCATGATGGCGAGAAGACGTTGCAGGGGATCAGCGGTCATGCGGCTATGCCCGAACGAATAACGCTGTCATCCCGAGCGCAGCGAGGAACCTGCTGTTCGGAAGCGAGCTCGCCAAAAGAAAAAACAGGTCCCTCGCTGCGCTCGGGATGACAACGAATGCAGTGCAAGTAGAGGCGCAAGCTCACGCGCACCAACTCGCCCAAGGCAGCGTCGCATCGCCCATCGCCACGAAGTCGCCGTTGAGCACGGTGGCCCGCTGGTTGTAGCGGAACGGTCGGCCGCGCGGGTCGAGCACCGCGCCGCCCGCCGCTTCGAGGATGATCTGGCCGGCAGCGGTGTCCCATTCGCTGGTGGGGCCGAAGCGCGGGTAAATATCGATCGCTCCCTCGGCGATGCGGCAGAACTTCAGCGACGAGCCGACGCCCACGTCGTTTGTCGGGCCGGTGTCGGCGGTCATCTTCGCCATGAACGCTTCGGTGCGCGCGTCGCGATGCGAGCGGCTGGCGGCGACGCGCAGCGGCGCGAGCGCGGGCGTGCGCGTGGACAAGGCGATCTCGTGGCCGCTCTCGTCGCGGCGATACGCGCCATGCGCGCGATCGCCCCACCACACGACGCCGGTGGTCGGCGCCTGGATCACGCCGAAGGTGGCGACGCCGTCTTCGATCAGCGCGATATTCACGGTGAACTCGCCGTTGCGCTTCACGAATTCGCGGGTGCCGTCGAGCGGATCGACCAACCACAGCCGGGTCCAGCGCAAGCGTTCTTCGGTCGGCACTTCGTCCGCCGATTCTTCCGACAGCACCGGAATTTCCGGGGTCAACGCGGCCAGACCGTCGACGATGCAGCGATGCGAGGCCAGATCGGCCGCGGTCAGCGGGCTGTCGTCGGCCTTATGGCGCAAATCCATGCCGCTGGCGTCGCGGGCATCGCCGCGTTCGTAGACCTCGAGAATCCGCTGCGCGGCTTCCACGGCGAGCGCGATCACGCGTTCGCGCAGTTCGGGCTCAAGCAGCATCGGCATGACGGAACCACTCCCGGACCAGGAACAAGGCGGCGATCGAGCGGCCCTCGGAAAAATCGTCGCGCAGGATCAATTCGTGCAGCGCGTCCAGTCGCCACGGCACCACATCGAGCGGTTCGGGCTCGTCGCCGGCCAAGCGCTCTTCGTACAGGTCGCGCGCGAGCACCAAGATGGTTTCGTGGCCCATGTAGGTGGGCGCGAGCGTGATCCGCCGCATCACCCGCAGCGAACGCGCGCCGTAGCCGGCTTCTTCCTTCAACTCGCGGTTCGCGGCGTCCTCGGGGGTTTCGCCGGGGTCGATCTTGCCCTTCACCAAGCCCAATTCGTAGCGATGCGTGCCGGCGGCGTATTCGCGGATCAACAGCGCGGTGTCGTCGTCGAGCATCGGCACCACGATCACCGCGCCATGACCGGTCGCCGGCGCGCGGTGATACAAGCGACGTTCGCCGTTGGCGAATTCCAGATCGACCTCTTCGATCACGCGCTCGGGATCGCCGCGATGGCGGCGTACGGCGTGGACGGTCGGCAGGGGGCGGCTCACGGCGCACCCGCGCCGCAGGCGATAATGTGGGGATGAACACGCATCCCGCGATGATAAACGACGCCGACCGCTGGCGGTCGCGCGATCTGGCCGTGCTGTGGCACCCCTGCACGCAGATGCGGGAACACCCCGACGCCTTGCCCCTGTGGCCGGTGGCGCGCGGCGAAGGCGCATGGTTGATCGGTCACGACGGCCGCCGGCTGGTCGACGGCGTCAGCAGTTGGTGGACGAATCTGCACGGGCACGCCGAACCGCGGATCGCCGAGGCCATCGCCCGGCAGGCGCGCACGCTGGAGCAGGTGATCCTGGCCGGCTTTTCGCACGCGCCGGGCGTGGAATTGGCCGAGCGATTGCTGGCCATCGCCCCGCGCGAATCCGGGCGCACGCCGCTGGCCAAAGTCTTCTACGCCGACAACGGTTCGGCCGGGGTGGAAGTCGCGCTGAAGATGGCGTTCCACTGGCATCGCAACCGCGGCGACGGCCGACGCACCCAATTCATCGCGCTCGGCAACGGCTACCACGGCGAAACCATCGGCGCGCTGGCGGTGGGCGACGTGCCGCTGTATCGCCGCACCTACGCGCCGCTGCTGATGGAGGCGCTGTTCGCGCCCTCGCCCGATGCCTTCGGCGCGCGCGACGACGCCGAGGCGGAGCGCTGCGCGGAGGCCGCCGCGGATGCGCTCGCCGCCCTGTTGGACGCGCATCGCGGTGAGGTCTGCGCGCTGATCCTGGAACCGCTGGTGCAATGCGCGGGCGGCATGCGCATGTATCGGCCCTCGTATCTGCGGCGCGCGCGCGCGCTGTGCGATGCGCATGGCGTTTTTTTGATCGCCGACGAAATCGCCACCGGCTTCGGCCGCACCGGCACCTTGTTCGCTTGCGAGCAGGCCGGCATCCAACCGGATCTTCTCTGTTTGTCGAAAGGCCTCACCGGCGGCTTTTTGCCGCTGTGCGCGGTGCTCGCGACGCAAGGTATTTACGACGGATTCCTCGACGATTCGCGCGAACGCGCGTTCCTGCATTCGCACAGCTACAGCGGCAACCCGCTGGCCTGCGCGGCGGCGCTGGCGTCGCTGGAGATTGTGCAGAACGAGGACGTGATCGCGCGCAATCGCGACACCGCGGCGAAGATGGCCGCATTGGCCGCTCCGTTCGCGTCGCATCCGGCCGTGGCGGAAGTGCGCCAAACCGGGATGATCCTCGCCATCGAGCTGCACCCCGAACCGAGCGACGCGCCGCCGCCGCGCGATATCGCGGACAAGCGCGTGCTGCGGATGTACCGCGCGGCGCAGGCGCACGGCGCGCTGCTGCGCCCGCTGGGCGACGTGCTGTACTGGATGCCGCCGTATTGCGTCGACGACGCGCAGCTCGCGACGCTCGCCGAGGCCACGCGCGCCGCGATCGCCGCCGCTGGCGGCGAGGCCGCAGAACAGGAGCCCCTCGCATGCGTTTGACCCGCGTGTTCGTCGATGCCCCGCTCGCGCCCGGCGCGCGCGTCGCGCTGCCCGAAAGCGCGGGCGCGCATCTGGTGCGCGTACTGCGCCTGCGCGAAGGCGAGGCCTGCGTGTTGTTCAACGGCGACGGCCGCGATTACGACGCGCGCATGCTGGCGGCGAACAAACGGGTCGTGGAAGCCGAAGTACTGGATGCGCGTGCGATCGACAACGAATCGCCGCTGCGGATCGTGCTGCTGCAGGGCATCGCCCGCGGCGAGAAGATGGATTTGATTTTGCAGAAAGCCACCGAACTCGGCGTGGCCGGCATCGTCCCGGTGTTCGCCGATCGCACGGAAGTGCGACTCGACGGCGACCGCCTGGACAAACGCATGGCGCATTGGCGCAGCGTCGTGGTGTCGGCCTGCGAACAGTCCGGCCGCGCGCGGATTCCCGAACTCGCGCCCGCACGCGGCTTGGCCGAAGCCGCCGCCGCGTTCGCCGCGGACGCGCTGAAACTCACGCTCGACCCGCAGGGCGAGCATCGCTTCGAAACGTTATCGCCGCCGCAGGCCGAAGTCGTCGTCGCCATCGGCCCCGAAGGCGGTTGGTCGGAGAAGGATCGCGCCGTGCTGCGCGAGAGCGGCTTCGCCGGCTTACGTCTCGGCCCGCGCATCCTGCGCACGGAAACCGCTGGCCTCTCCGCCATCGCGGCGCTGCAGGCGAAATTCGGGGATTTGTGAGGGGCGCCGATCGCTCGAACGTCTCTTCGCTCTCGATCGCCTTCCTTCTCGGCATACCGGAGACCGCTTCATGAACATCAGAAAAGTCGTGAGCTTCGTGCTCTTGCTCTTTTGGGCAAGCGTCTTTCTGAGGGTCTCGCTCTATTTCTTCTATAAGATCTATACGCGGCAAGCGCCCGAATCAGTCGATGCGCTTCTTCTTTTTCTCGGTGCGATTTCTTTTTGGGTCGCCAAGCGCAATTACGCCCGGGTGAGAGGAAAAAGCGCGACGGCCTTCGAGCAGAACAGAAGCTCGCAGTAAGCTTCCTCTCGGACTGCCGCACCAGCGCAAATGCGTACTAACGCAAAAAACGTCGAATCTCATCGGCCGGCATCAAGATCGGAGACGCGGAGCGATTTTCGGGAACGCCATCGCGATCGAAAATCGCGCGAGCATCAGGCGAGAAGTCGCCCCGAACGCAACGCAACGCACGCGTCGGATCACTCGTCCGAAACGACCTCGGCCGGCGTTTCGACCGGGCGCAGCGCATCGGAAATCATGCGTTCGATCGCGTCCAGATCGGGCACCAGCGCGGGCGCGTCGTTGAACATCACGCGAGTGCGCACGCTCTCGGGCAGCGTTTCGTCCTCGGCGGTATCGACGATCAGCGAATCGCGGCCGATGGTGACCAAGCGCGGGAAGCCCTGCGCCAATAGCGCGAAATACGGCAGCTTGGGGTCGCCGCCGAGCGCCTTGAGCATCACCACCTTGGTACCGATGGTGGACGATTCGGAGCCGACGCCGACCATGCGGCTGTAGGCGATCATCGGCACGCGCCAACCGCGCCAGCGGATGCGGCCGAGCATCCAATTCGGCGCGTTCTCGACCGGATCGGGTTCGGCGTAGGACAGCACTTCCACGGTGGACGCGTTGGGCAACAGCACTTGTCCGCCGACGATTTGGATGAGCACGCCGCGGACTTCGTCGACGGACGCGTGGGCGGAAGACGTGCTGGAGGCGTTGGCGTTCATGGCTTCGGAGTCGGTGGCGTGACGTGCGTGAGCGGTGACGTTGCGGTGCGGCGTGCGCGGCCGACGATCAGGACGGCCAACGCGCGACGAGGCGCGCGGCGAGTTCCGGCGGCAGGCCCGAGGCCGCGCCGCGCGAACGCAGATAGGCGCACGCGGCGCCGTCGTAGCAATCCTCCGGCGACTGCGCGACGACCAGCGCGCCGTCGTCGACGGCCTGCATCGCGTCTTCGATCAAGCCGGCGTCGCTGCCGCTGAGGAACAACACCGCGCTGTCTTGCGCCGGCAGCGCCGCGAAGATCGTCAGCGCAGGCGACGGATGCGCGATGAATTCGAAGCCGTCGCGCAGCGCATTCAGGCCGACGCCTTCGGGCAGGAAGTAGATGCAGCCGGTGCGCACGAAATCGCCCACTTCGGCCAGCATCACCGGCAACGAGGCGGCGCGCTCCATCTGCGCGACCAAGCGGTCGTAACGCCCGCCCTGCAGATGCAGACGCACCAACACCGGCATCGGGAAGCTGGCCGGCAAACCGGCCAGGACTTGCCGCACCGGATCCGGGCCGCCCAAGCCCGCTTCGATCACGACCAAGCCGCGGCCGATATCGCTGGGCGGCGAGAAGCGCGTCGGCGCCTGAGCGGCAGCGGCCGACGGCGACGGCGCGTCCCACACCGGCGGCGGCAGCGTCGGCGGCATTTCGGGCTGCGGTTCGGGCACGGCGACGGTTTGTGCGCTCGACGCGGGCGCGGAATCGATCGAGCCGGCGTCGGCATCGGTGAAATCGACGTAGGCCGGCATGTCCTTGGGCGCGGGTTCCGCCGGGCGGTCGATATCGACCAGCGAGAGGCTCGAGATGCGCGCTTCCAGCGACGTCAGATCGACGTTGCGTGCGGTCGATCGCGAGTCGGCGACGGGCGCGGCCGCGTCGTTCGTCTGGGGTGCGCCGGCGTCGAACGTGTCGAGCGCGAAACCGAGGGATTCGCCGGCGGCGAGCTCGTTCGCGGCCAAGGCGTCCGGGACAACATCGTCGACGGCCGGCGCGCGCGTCGGCGACGCATCCGGCAGCGGCGGCGGCATAACGGGAGCGTCGAAGCTCGTGTCGAGCGCGAACTCGGGTTCGAACGAGGCCAACGGCGCGTCGTCGAACGCGACCGGTCGGGTCGTATCCGCCGACAGGGATTCGAGGAAGAACGCGTCGTCGTCGAATTGGAGCGGTTGCACGCCGGACGCTTCGGCCGCTGGCGCGGGCGCCGCGATCTTCGGGGCTTCGGCATCGAAGCCTTCGATGCGAAGCGTGTCGAGCGTATCGAGTTTGGCGGTGTCGAACCCGATCGCCTCCAGATCGATGACGTCGGCTTCGAACGACTCGGCTTCGAGCGCTTCGGGTTCGAACGCATCGCCGGCATCGGTTCGCGCAGCGTCGCCTCGGACGGCATCGCGCTCGATCGTTTCGACTTCGATGGCGTCGAGCGTGAGCGCATCGAAGTCGATCGCATCCAGATCGAGCGCCGTCGCATCGTCGACAGACGCTGCGGCGACCGTGTCGGAGGCCGACGGCGAGGCGCTCGGCGCAGGGAAGGCGGTGGGGATCGCCGCGGCATCCAGACCGGCATCGTCGCCCCAAGGATCGCCGCCACCGCCGCTACCGCTCGGCACTGTCTGCGAAGAGGCGAAGAGCGACGGATCGATCGACAACGCAGCGGCCGCGGCCTCAGCGCTCATGCCGTCGGCCGGCACGCTGACGGCGCGCGCGGCCGCTTCTTGCGCGAACGCATCGATATCCGCTTCGGCGAAGGCGGACGACGGCGCGGGCAAGTGCCCCGGCGAGGGATACCACTCCTCGGTCTCGGCTTCGCCGCCGGGGGGCAATACGCGCTGATGGTGATTCAATTTCGCGGACAGATGGCGCACCCAACGCGCGGCGTCCCAACCCGCGCGATGCGCGGCCAGATCCGCTTCGTCGAAGATCACGGTCAACGACGGCAACGACAGCACCGAATCGAGACGATCCACCGCCGATTCGATGCCCGGTTCCAACGCCACCAGCACCGCCTGCGCGTGCGCGGCGAGCAACGTCGCCTCGTCCAGCGCATTGGGATCCGCGACCAACACCAGTTCCGCGCCGGACTGACGCAGCGCCTCGACCAGATTGTCCGCGGCTTTGCCGGGACGCGCCAACAGCGCGACGCGTTGCGGAGCCGCGGCGGACGACGACTCAGCCATCGCGGCCCACCGAGTTGGGCGCTTTGCCTTCCAGCAAGGCGAACACGTTGCGCATCAATTCGTTTTCCTGATACGGCTTGCCGAGATAGCGGTTCACGCCGATATCCATCGCGCGCTGGCGATGTTTCTCGCCGGTACGCGAGGTGATCATGATGATCGGCACGTTGCGCAAGCGCGGGTCGGCCTTCATCGCGGTCGCCAACTCGTAGCCGTCCATGCGCGGCATTTCGATATCGAGCAACATCAGGTCCGGCACGCGGTCGGCCAAACGCTCCAACGCGTCCAAGCCGTCCTTCGCGGTGACCACTTCGAAGTTGTTGCGCTCCAACACGCGACCGGTGACTTTGCGCATCGTGATCGAGTCGTCGACCACCATGACCAGCGGCACCTGACGCTCTTCGCTCGCGGCGAGCGGCGCTTGCTCTTCGACGACCACCGGCTGCGCGGCGAGGCGACGCACCAGCGGCGCGACGTCGAGAATCACCACCACGCTGCCGTCGCCCATGATCGTGGCGCCGAAGATGCCCGGAATCGAGGCGACCTGCGGGCCGATCGGCTTCACCACGATTTCGCGGTTGCCGACGATCTGATCGACGCTGACCGCGACGTGCAGATCGCCCGAGCGGGTGAGCAGCAGCGGCATCTGCAGTTGGCCTTCGGCCTTCGCAGGCGCGGCGCCGATCAGTTTGCCCAGATCGTGCAGCACGTATTCTTCGTTGCCGTAACGGTACGTCGTGCCGCCGCTCGCCAGGGTTTCGCGCTGGATGCGGCCGACGCCGCGCACCGAGGCGATCGGCACCGCGAACAGGGTTTCGCCGATGCGCACGAACGCCGCCTGGGTGACCGCGAGCGTCTGCGGCAGGCGCAAGGTGAAGGAGCTGCCCTTGCCGCGCTCGGACTGGATATCGAGCGTGCCGCCGAGCTGGCGCACTTCGCTCGCGACCACGTCCATGCCGACGCCGCGACCGGCGAGACGGCTGACTTCGTTCGCGGTGGAGAAGCCCGGTTCGAGGATCATCGAGTCGAGCTGCGCGTCGGACAGCACCGCGTCTTTGCGGACCAAGCCGCGCGCTTCGGCGCGCTCGCGAATCGCTTTGCGATCGAGACCGGCGCCGTCGTCGCTGATCTGCAGCACGACTTCGGAGCCTTCCTTACGCACTGCGACCCGCACCACGCCGTCCTCCGGCTTGCCGGCGGACTTGCGCTTGCCCGGGTTTTCCAAGCCGTGCGCGACCGCGTTGCGGAGCATGTGCTCCAGCGGCGCGGTCATGCGTTCGAGCACGTTGCGATCGAGTTCGCCCTGCGCGCCTTCGACTTTGAGCTGCACCGACTTGCCGGTGTCGGCGGCGGCTTGACGCAACACGCGACGCAAGCGCGGTACCACCGTGTCGAACGGCAGCATGCGCGTGCGCATCAGACCTTCCTGCAGTTCCGAGCTCACGCGCGACTGCTGCAAGAGCAAGGTTTCGTACTGCTGGGTCAGGTCGTCGAGCGTCGCCTGCAAGCTGGTCAAGTCGGTCGAGGTTTCGGCCAGCGCGCGCGAAAGCTGCTGCAGGGTCGAGAAGCGATCGAGCTCCAGCGGATCGAACGTCGCGTCGCGGTTTTCGCCCTCGCGCTGGTAGCGCGCGATGATCTGCGCTTCGGTTTCGATTTCCAGACGCCGCAACTGGTCGCGCAGACGCAAGTTCGTCTGGCCCATTTCCGCGGTGGCGCCGCGGAACGCGCCGAGCTGCTGCTCCAGACGCGAGCGATAAATAGCGACTTCGCCGGCGTAGTTGACGAGGCGATCGAGCAATTCGGCGCGAACGCGCACTTGCTCCTGAGACCCGCGCAGACCGACTTCCTCGTCGCCGAGGGTCGCGCCGAACTCGATCGGCGCGGACAGCGCGCCCAGCGGCGCGGTCGCTTCGATAAGCGCGCTCTCGGTCGCCGACTCGACGGCGACGGGCGCCGGTTCGACTGGGGCCGGGGTCTCGGCCTCGACCGCGGCGCGGCCGTACACGCGTTCTTCGAACTCGCCGATCAACCGCGCCGGCATGCCGATCGCGCGCCGCGCGCCGACGCGCGTGACCATCGCGTGCAGTCGGTCGAAACCGCGTTCGAGCAGCGGAATGTCGTGCCCGCCGATTTGGGTGCGCTGCTCCGCGACCGCCTCGAGCATCGACTCCATGGTGTGGCCGAGCTCGCCCACCGGCATGATGCCGGCCATGCGCGCACCGCCCTTGAGCGTGTGTAGGTCGCGCTGCAGGCCGACGATGATCTCGCGCTCTTCGGGCGCATCGCGCAGTTTGACCAGCAACTGATCGGAATGGTCGAGCAGATCGCGCGCTTCTTCGACGAAGATGTCGACCAGTTCGGCGTCCAACTCCTCCATGTCGAGCGCGCGATCCGGATCTTCCGCGGCGGCCGGCAGCGGTTCGGGCACGTCGGCCGCAGGCTCGGTGCGCGAGGGAATCTCGCTCATGTCGAAGAACGCGGGCAATTCCTCGGCGGCGAACGCCGGCGCATCGGCGGCCGTCGGCGCGAGCGATTCGGCCGCCGGCTCGGCGGCCGGAATCTCGTCGGCGAACGCCGTGTCTTCGACGAATGCGCTCTCGGCGGCATCGCTCGGCAAATCGAGGAACGCGCCGAGATCGTCGTCGTGGAACGCCGCTTCGGTCGCCGAATTCGAAGCCTCGTCTTCGGCCAACAGACGCTCCGCTTCGAGCAAATCGGCTTCGAACGCATGCTGTTCGAGCAACTCCGCGCCAAGACGTTCGGTCTCCCGACGTTCGGCTTCGAGACGTTCGGCTTCCGACCGCTCCGCTTCGAGGCGTTCGGCTTCGAGACGCTCGGCTTCGAGACGCTCGGCTTCGAGGCGCTCGGCTTCGAGGCGCTCGGCTTCGAGACGTTCGGCTTCGAGACGCTCGGCTTCGAGGCGCTCGGCTTCGAGACGTTCGGCTTCCAACCGCTCCGCTTCGAGGCGTTCGGCTTCGAGACGTTCGGCTTCCAACCGCTCCGCTTCGAGGCGTTCGGCTTCGAGACGTTCGGCTTCCAACCGCTCCGCTTCGAGGCGTTCGGCTTCGAGGCGTTCGGCTTCGAGACGTTCGGCTTCGAGACGTTCGGCTTCCAAGCGCTCGTCTTCGATTCGGATCAGATCGAGCAGTTCTTGTTCGCGACGCTCAGCCTCCAAACGTTCGGCTTCGAGACGCTCGGCTTCCAACCGCTCCGCTTCGAGACGCGCCGAGGGCACGCGATCGACATCGAGCCGATCCGCGAGACCGTCGGCCGGAATTTCCGACGCGAAGCCGCCGAATTCGCTGAGATCGAGTTCGGTAAGTTCGACCGACTCCAAACCGTCGTCGAGGGGCATCGCGTCCAGCGCGACCGCGTCTTCGAGAGCCGCATCTTCGAGGATCGCGTCTTCGGAGATGTCCTCGACCGCGATCGAAGGCCGCACTTCCGGCAACGCATCGCGCAACGCGGCCAGTCGAGCCGCGATCGCGTCGCAATTCGGGACGCGCCGACCGGGTACGGCCAGCGCGGACACGGTCTCGCGAATGCGCTGCGCCAAGGCGTCGATGGCGTCGACGCCCTCCGTTTCGGTGGGATGCCCGGCGGCCATCAAACGACGCACGTAGCCCTCCGCGGGGCTCAACGCATCGGTGATGCCCGGCACTTCGGTCATCGCGAACGCGCCGTTCATCGTATGGATCGCACGCACCAATCCGTCGTCGGCCGGCGTCGGCGCATGTTTCGCGCGCGCCAACCAACCGTCGATGGTGTGGAGATGGCCATCGACTTCGGCCTGCAGAATTTCCAACAGTACCGGATCGACGCTGAAGGACACGCCGTCGTCGGCGAGTTCTTCCAGAGCGGGCGAGACCGGCGCGGGTTCGGGCGTCTTCGCGGCCACCGGCGCGTCGATGGGCGCCGCCGGAGCGGCTTCGACGCGCGCTTCGACCGGCGCTTTCGCGGGCGTCATCAGCGCCAAGTCCGGCATGATGTCTTCGCCGGCCGCGATACGATCGGCCAACAGCTCCATCGCGCGCAGATCGGCGATCACCACGCCTTGTCCGCACAGCGCAGCATGCAATTGCGGCAAGGTGTCGGCGGCCAGTTCGGTCATCGCGACCACCGCAGGCGACGCGGGGCGATGGCCGTCGCGCACCTTGTTGAGCATACTTTCGATCTTCCAACTGAACTCGCCGAGCGTCTTGGCGCCGACGAGTCGGCCGCTGCCCTTGAGCGTATGGAAGACCCGGCGCACCGGGTACATCAATTCCAAATTGTTCGGCGCTGCGCGCCATGCCGGCAACAGCGTGCGCAGATTGCCGATTTCCTCCTCGAATTCTTCGAGGAAGATTTCGCGGATTTCGTCGTCGATATCGTCGTTCGCGGCGTCGAAACCCGCGGCGATCGGCTCGGGCGCGAGGTGCGCGGGCGCGTCGTCGACCGGCGTTTCGTGGACCGGTGCGCGCGATGCGACTTCTGCGTGCGCGGTTTCGGCGAGCGACGCTTCGAGCGACGCGACATCGGACGGCTGCGCGTCGTCGAACTGCGGCGCGTCCGACGCGACGAGCGCGATCGTCTCGACGGACTCGATCGCCGAGGCCGGCGAATCGATCTCGACGTGCTCCGCGATGGCGTCCGAAACGTCCTCGCTCGCGGGCGCTTCGTCGGCGACGACCGGCGCTTCGAGCTGTGCGTCTTCGGCGATGGCGTCGACGGCGTCGTCCGCCTTCGCGTCATCGGTCTTCGGGTCGACCGGCATCGCGGCCGATTCGACCGCCGGCGCGGCGGTTTCGGCGACGGGCGCCGGCTTGATCGCGGGCAGCGGCCAATAACCGAGCGATTCGAGGCTGTTGCGCGTGATGTCGAGAATGTCGTCGCGATTGCCGCGCTGGTCGCGCAACGCTTCGAGGTAATACTCCACGCTCGCCAGCGCGTCGGCGAAGGTATCGAGTTGACGACTGTTCGGCACCCGGCGGCGCTGCAGCAGTTCCACTTCGGTGTACAGGCGCACGCCGTCGAGATACCCCGCGGCCTGCGGCAATTCGAGAATCCGCAGCGCGCCGGCCACGTCGGCGAGCAGCTTCGGCACGTTTTCGAGTTCGGCGTGGCGCCAGTCGGTTTCGATGAAGGCGTCGAACGCCTGTCGCGCCGAGGCGAAATTCGCGATCGCCTCGCGCAGCAGTACATCCAGCACTTTGCGCGCTTCCGACTGCGACAGATCGTCGCTGGCGTCGACGGCGTCGCCGCTGGCCAGACGCTCGACTTGGTCGTCCAGCGAAGCGTCCACGTACAGCAGCGCACCGGCGATATCGAGCAACGCGGTTTCGTCGGCGGCGCGCTGGCCGCGCACGATTTGCTGCATCTCGTCGCGCTGCTGCTGCACCATGCCGCGGGCCATGCCCAGGCCGAGCATGCCCAGCGTATCGGAGACGCGAGTGAGCGCTTCGACCTGCGGCTGCAGGCTGTTGGGATCGTTGCGACCGGTGCGCAGGTACAGGTCGAGTTCGTCTTTAACGCGCAGCAGTTCTTCTTTCACCGCCGCCGAGACGGTATCGAGCAGCGCGCGGTTGCGCCCGGCGATGCTGCCGCGGGCGTGGTCGAGTTCGGATTCGCTCGGTTTGAGCGCGTCGAGATCGAACACTTCGCGCAGTTTGACCAGGGCGACGTGGTTCGAATCGCTGTGCGCCACATGCCACAGCAGTTGGCGCGTGGGTTCGAGCGTGGCTTCGGCGCGCGGCGCGCCGAACGCGTCGTTTTCGTACGGACGACGGGCCTCGCGTTCCACGCTGGAGAAGGCCTGACGCAAGCTGGCGCTCGGGGTCAACGCGCGATCCTGCAGCGCGGACGCGACCATCGAGCCGACCCACAGCATGCGCCGCTGCGCGTCTTCCACGGCGCGCGCGAGCAGCGCTTCGATCGCGAAATGCAGGCCGTCCGCATCGGCCGGCGCGCCGTGTTCGGGCCAGGATTGCAGCGCGTCGCGCAAGCGCACCAGATACGGCGTGACTTCGCTGGCGCGAGCGACGCCGCCGGGACGCGGCAACGACGCCGGCAGCGCGCGATCGAGGTCGGGAACGAACAGCACGCTTTCGCTCAAACCGGTCTCGCCGCGCGCATCGCGCAGTTCGTTCAGCACCGGGAGCAGCACGATCGAAATTTCTTTGTGACCGCTCTGCAGGCGCTCGAGATAATCCGGCAACTGCACCACGCCGCGGATCAACGCCGAGCACGCGGTTTCGCTGTCCGCGACCTCGCCGCGCTGCAGCGAGAGCGCCAATTGCTCCATTTCCTCGGCGACCATCGCCGGGGCGTACAGCTCGACCATGCGCAAGGTGCCCTGCACCTGATGCAGCAATTCGGCGCACACGCCCATGCGGCCGGTGTCGTTCGGGTCGCCGATGAACCCCTCGATTTCCACCTGCGCCAAACGCAAGGTTTCGTCGAGCTCGGGTTTCACCCAGCCCAGTGCGCTGTATTCGATCGCTTGGTGCAGCGCGCTCATCGCGCCTCCTCGTAGACGCGAACGCGCCCGCATCCGCGCCCGAACCGGCGCCGAGATGAATCAGACTGGGGTGGCATGCGCATCATTTCGCCCGTGCTCCGTCGGAGATTCCGCCGAAATCAAGCCGGCAGCTTGAAGTCGGCGACCGAACGGCGAAGGTCCGCCGCCAGTTGCGCGAGGTTTCCGATCGACTCGGCGGTCTGGTTGGCGCCTTGCGAGGTCTGCGCGGTGATCGACTGAATGGTGCTCATGGTTTGGGTGATGTCCGACGCCGCCGTGGACTGCTGCTGCGCGGCCTTGGAGATGCCCTGAATGAGTCCGGCGAGCGTGTTCGACACCGTTTCGATCTCGCCCAGCGCGGTACCCGCGTCTTCGGCGAGGCGGGCGCCGCTCACCACTTCGGAGGTGGTCTGTTCCATCGAACTGACCGCTTCGTTGGTGTCGGCCTGAATGGTTTCCACGAGCGCTTCGATTCGCTTGGTCGCGTTCGAGGTGCGTTCGGCGAGTCGTTGCACTTCGTCCGCCACCACCGCGAAGCCGCGGCCCGCTTCGCCCGCCGAGGCCGCCTGGATGGCCGCGTTCAGCGCGAGGATGTTGGTCTGCTCGGAAATGTCGTTGATCAGTTCCACGATCGAGCCGATTTCCTGCGAGCTTTCGCCGAGGCGCTTGATGCGCTTCGAGGTTTCCTGAATCTGGCCGCGAATGGTGTCCATGCCTTGAATCGTCTGGCGCACCACGCCCGCGCCCTTGGTCGCGATTTCCACCGAACGTTGCGCCACGTCCGCGGATTCGGCGGAGTTGCGCGACACCTGATTAATGCTGGTCGCGATTTCGCTGATGCGGGTGGTGGCCGTGTTGATCTGCTGCGCCTGATGTTCCGCGGCTTCGGCCAGATGCATGGCGGTGGCCTGGGTTTCCTGGGCGCTGGACGCCACCTGCACCGAGGTGTCGTTGATGGTTTGCACCAGGCTGCGGAGCTGTTCGACCGCGAAGTTGATCGAGTCCGCGATCGCGCCGGTCATGTCCTCGGTCACGGTCGCTTTCACGGTGAGATCGCCTTCCGCGAGCGAACCCATTTCGTCCAGCAGGCGCATGATCGCCTCCTGGTTACGATTGTTGAGTTCCATCGAGGTCTGGTAACGCTGGCGCTGCGCGCTGTTCAAGCTGAGCACCAAGAACACGATCGAGGCCAAGGCGATCAAGCCCGACAGCACGCTGACCCAGATGTTGCCGAAGAGATTGGTGTCGCGGGCCGAACCGAACGCGGTGAACGCGCGGAACAGGCTCTCGCTGTCGCTGAGCAGTTTAGTCGAACCGCTGGTCAGTTCGGTCGCGGCCGACTGCGCGCGGAACAGGCTCTGCGACGAGTTCAAAATCGCGTCCAGGTCCTTCTTCATTTCCGCCCACTGGGCGTTGGCTTGATTCAGCGCGCCCAGCGCGGCCGGGTTGCTCAGGCGCTGGATGTTCATCGCCTGATCGCCGTTGCGCAGGCCGTTGAGCACCTGGGCGAACACGCCGGCGTCGCGGGCGAGGCGCTCGCCGGCCACCGAGGCGTTTTGGCCTCCGGCGCGGATTTCCGCGACGCTGCGGGCCATCGTCGCCGCGAGCACCACTTGGCGCAGGGCGATGTAGATCTGCGAGGAGGGCGCGCCGCTGGCGGACATCGCGCGCACCACTTCGTCGAGCTGCGCCTGCAACTGCGGCACGCGGTCGGTGAAGGTCTTCGCGTTGCCGGCCAGGGCCACCACCGCCGCTTCGGACGAGATGATCTGGTCGGCGTTCTTGCCCATCGGCACCCACGTGGTGTTGACGGTGTTGATCGGGCCGGACACGTCGGGCGCGCTGCCGAAGCGATCGTTCAGCAGCTTCACGTCGCTTTCGATCTGCGTCTTGGTCTCGCGGAAGGCCTTGAACGCGGCGGCGTCGCCGTTGACCGCTTCGCGGCCCAGGTTCGACAGCTTCTGCGAATTCACCTGCAGATTCGACGCCGCGGTGTTCGCGCCGCCGAAACGGGCGGTCTTCCACAGCGCGTAGCCCGTATTGGTCGCGAATACGAGCAGCGACAGCGCCAGAACCCACAGCCATAGGTTGGTGCTCTGGCTGCGCCCCTTGCCGGCAACGGTGTCCATCACAGTGCTCATGTCTCGCCTCGATCTACGTTGTTCTGATGTTCGGTGAAAGGAAGGATGCGTCGGGCGCGTAGGCGAACCTTACGTGGCCGCGTGTCGGAATTCGGGCGTGCGGACCAACAGGTCGAAGCGGAACACGCCCCATAACTCGTCGGCGACGCGGTAAGCGCGGTCGATGAAACCGCCGTACCGGCCCTCGCCGATGGATTCGGGATCGGCCTGCTGCTCGTCTTGGAACGAGCGCTGGCCGTACAGCTCGTCGATGGTCACGGCCACGTCGCCGCCGGGCTGGCGCAGCACCATCACTTTTTGATGCCCCTCTTGCAGCACCGAGCGGGTGCCTTCGAGGAATTGCTTGAGATCGGCCACCGGCAGCAGGTTGCCGCGGACGTTGGCCACGCCCAGCATCCAGGGCTGCGCGCCGGGGACCGGGGTGATCTGCGGGACGGTCAGGATTTCCGCGACCGATTCGTAGTCCGACACCAGCTTGCGCTGGCCGATGCGATAGCCCACCCCGCGCCACAAGCCCGCGGCCTGGAGTTGCTCGGGCAGGCCGGCCACGTGGGCCAGACTGCGGCGCTCGTAGTCGGCGAGCGCCTCGAAGGCGTCGAACGCGACGGCGTTGGCCTCGGTCATGCGGCGTCCCCCAGCAGTTGGTCGATGCGAGCGATCAGGGCGGCCTCGTTCGGCGGCTTGACGATGTAGTCGCGGGCGCCCTGGCGCATGCCCCAGGAGCGGTCGGTGTCCATACCCTTGGTGCTGACGATCAACACGGGAATGTGCTTGGTGCTGGCCTCGCGGGTGATCGCGCGGGTGGCCTGGAAGCCGTTCATCCCCGGCAAGACCACATCCATCAGGACCACGTCGGGCTTTTCGCGCTTGCAGACCTCGATCCCGTCCTCGGCGCTGCCGGAGGCCATCACGGTATGCCCGTGACGCTCGAGCAGGCGCGTCAGCACCGCCGTATCGGTCGGAGAATCTTCGATCAACAAAATGCGGGCCATGGCTCCCCTGCCCCCCGGTCAGGCATTGACGTGCTTGCGGATCGCGTCGATCAATTCTTCGCGCGTGAACGGCTTGGTGAGGTACTGCTCGGAACCGACGATCCGGCCCCGCGCCTTATCGAACAACCCATCCTTGGACGAGAGCATGATGACCGGCGTGTGCTTGAACACCTGATTGTTCTTGATCAGGGCGCACGTTTGGTACCCGTCCAGCCGCGGCATCATGATGTCGACGAAGATGATCTGAGGCCGCTGATCGGCGATCTTGGCGAGCGCCTCGAAACCGTCGGTCGCCGTCACCACCTCGGCCCCTTCTCGCTTGAGCAGGGTTTCCGCGGTCCGGCGGATGGTCTTCGAATCGTCGATCACCATCACCCGCAGGCCTTGCAGACTGCCGGCTGGATTCTCGTCTTGGGTCATCGTGTCTCCCCGTATGCGGCACGCTCGCGGCCAACGGCGAACCGCGCGTTCGCCGCGAAAAGGTATCTATATCCCAGCCCACCGACGCACTGTCAAGTTTTCGTTAGCGATTCTATGGACTGGCTCACGTTGGCGAGTGTAACCGCCTTTGCCGACACGCTTCGTTAGGACGGGTTAACGAATTCTTTCGCCGCGGAATCGCTGACGCAGCGCGACCAGAATCGACGCAACACGGCGTATCGGCGGCGCGCATCGGAAGCGAACGACGGCCTGATAACATCGCCGCTGGTTTTTTCTGCGGGTAACGGGATGGATCGTCGGACGGTGCGGGATGTGATCGTGGTCATGGACCCGATCGCCTCGATCAAGATCGCGAAAGACTCGACCTTCGCGATGCTGCTGGAAGCGCAGCGTCGGGGGCATCGGCTGCACTACGCGCTCCCCGGCGGGTTGGGCCTGCGCGACGGCCAGCCGGTCGTACGCACCGCGGCCTTGACCGTCCGCGACGACTACGCGGGCTGGTTCGAGTTGGGCGCGGCGAGCGAGCGCGCGTTCGGCCCGGGCGACTTGGTGTTGATGCGCAAGGACCCGCCGGTCGACGCCGACTACCTGCACGACACGCACATCCTGAGCGTCGCCCAGCGCGCCGGGGCCCAGGTGGTCAACGACCCGCGGGGCCTGCGCGACCAAAACGAGAAACTGACCGCGCTGGAGTTCCCGCAGTGCTGCCCGCCCACGCTGGTGAGCCGCGACGCCGGCTCGCTGAAGGCCTTCGTCGCGGAGCACGGCGACGCCGTGCTCAAGCCGCTGGACGGGATGGGCGGGCGGTCGATCTTCCGCGCCCGCGCCGGCGACGCCAATCTGAACGTGATTCTGGAAACCCTGACCGACGGAGGCCGGCATTTGGCCCTGGCCCAGCGCTACCTGCCGGAGATCGTGCACGGCGACAAGCGCATTCTGCTGATCGACGGCGCCCCGGTGGATTACTGCCTCGCCCGCATCCCGCAGGGCGACGAATTCCGGGGCAACCTCGCCGCCGGCGGCCGCGGCGAGGGCCGCCCGTTGAGCGAGCGCGACCGCTGGATCGCCGGCCAGGTCGGCCCGGAAATGCGCCGCCGCGGCCTGCGCTTCGTCGGCTTGGACGTGATCGGCGACTACCTCACCGAAGTCAACGTGACCAGCCCGACCTGCATCCGCGAATTGGATGCGCAGTTCGGGCTGAACATCGCCGGCCTGCTGTTCGACGCCCTGGAACGTTCGCCGTGACCGGCGGCGCCCCCGCTCGCTGATACGCCGGCCCGATGAGCGCGATTCCCGCCCCGCCCCCGCCGCTGCTGCCGAAACCGCGGATCGGCGACGACCAGCGCCTGAGCGCCACCCTGGTGTTCTCGCTGCTGCTGCATGGGCTGCTGATCTTGGGCGTCGGGTTCGCGCTGGAGCGCGCCGCGCCGGTGGTGCCGATGCTGGACGTGATCCTCACCCAGACCCAGACCCCGCTGACGCCCAAGCAGGCGGACTTCCTGGCCCAAGCCAATAATCAAGGCGGCGGCGACCACGAGAAAGCCCAACGTCCGCGCGACGTGCAGCCCGGCACGATGCCGCAGGCCGAACCCGGCGTGGCGCCGCGACCGGTTCGCGCCCAGGCGCCTGCTCCCGCGCCGCCGACCCAGGCGAGGATCGTCAGCAGTCTCAACGGCGAGGCGACGGTGCCGCCGCCCAGCCGCGACCAAAAAGTCGAACCGCTGCCCTTGCCTCAGGGCCGGCAGAAAGTCGAACACGACATGGAGATGGCCCGACTGGCGGCCGAAATCCACCTACGCTCCAACCGCTACGCCAAGCGCCCGAGCCGTAAGTTCGTCTCCGCCAGCACCCAGGAATACGCTTGGGCGACGTATCTGCGCGCCTGGGTCGACCGCGCCGAGCGCGTCGGCAACCTCAACTACCCCGACGAAGCCCGCCGCCGCCGCTTGGCCGGCACCGTGGTCATCAACGTCGGCGTGCTGCGCAACGGCTCGATCGAACGCATCGACATCGTGCAGAGCAGCGGCATCAAATTGCTGGACGACGCCGCGGTGCGCATCGCCCGCCTCGCCGAACCCTACCCGCCGCTGCCGAAGACGGCCGACAACCCGGACATCCTCAACGTCATCCGCACTTGGCGTTTCCTGCCGGAAGGCGCGATGGACGACGAGTAAGCCACCAAGGTATTTCCCACCTTTCCGCATCCAATCCCTTCTCCCCCTGCTTCGCGCGGGGAAAGGGAGAAGAGAATCCGCGCGTCGCATACCCCCAAGCCCGCCTCGCCAATTCGAGTCCCTTCTCCCCGCGGCGCGGGGAGAAGGTGGCGCGCAGCGCCGGATGAGGGGCAGCGGCTCGAGCGAAGATCGGCGTCGTCGCGAGCGCTCACGACCGCCGTCGCGGCGTTACAACCGCGTCCAGCCGAAGCCTTCGCCGCTCCGGTGGTAGATGGCGACCGCTTTGCCGTAGAACGCATCGAGCGGCACGAGACCGAAGTAACGTCCGTCGGCGCTGTTGCCGCGGTGATCGCCCAGGACCAAGCCCATGCCGTCGGGGATGCGGGTCGGGGGAATGTCCGGGCCGCCGCCGTCGTCGAGATTCAAGCGCACGATGCGATCGCCGAAGCGTTCGCGCGCTTCCGGCACATCCTGTTGGATGCGGGGCGTTTCGGCGGCGCGCGCTCGGGCGGCGGCAATGTCGAGGGCGCGCTCGTCGTCGATACGCAGCGGCACACCGTCGACGGTCAAACGGCCGTCGGTCAGGGCGACGGTCTGCCCGCCCACCGCCACCAAGCGCTTGATCAACCGCGTGCCGTCGGTCGGGGAATCGAACACCACCACATCGCCCGGCTGCGGCGATGGGCCCTCATGCAGTTCGATGTCGGTGAACGGCATGCGCAAACCGTAGGCGCGCATATCGACCGCGATACGGTCGCCGGGCATCAGCGTGGGCTCCATCGAGCCGCTGGGCACGTGATAGTGATTGGCGAGCGAATCGCGCGCGGCCATCAACAGCAGCAACATCGCCATCAGAGACAGATATTCGGCGATCCAGCCGCGTGTGCGGCGCGGCTGCGGTTCGGTCTCGGTCATGGCGGCGCTCTCGTTGCGGTCGGTCTTCGTCCTGACCCGGACGGCGCGGCCGGGTTCCGATGACTAATGGCAGGGTCGGCGGCGCCCTCGCGCTCAAAGTTCGATCTTCACCGCGCCCGCATGCTTCCTCACCTCGTCCCACGGCAGCACCGACCACGGCGGGTCGTCGCAGACGCGACCGACGCGCGCAAAACTCGCGCCGAGATACACGCCCTCGGGGCGCAGGTGCCAACTGGCGTAATTCCACACATCGGGCGCGTCGTAGGCGCAGCCGTAGTCGTCTTCATCCTCCGGCTTGGCGTTCGCATCGTCGGGGGCCGCATCGGGCACGACCTCATTCGGATACAGCGCGCGCATGCGCTCGACCACCCAGGGCGCGAACACCTCGCTGCGATAGGTCATCCTCGCATCGTTGTCGCGCTCGCGGTCCGGCGGGACGCCTTCGCCCAGCCACAACACGTCTTCGAGCGACAATTCGCGCCCGGTGCGCGGGTCGAAATTGAACGGCGTGTCGCCGAAATCCGGGTGCGCACCGCCGCAAAAATACTCGGCATGCAAGCTCACGCTCAACGCGTCGCGCCCGATGTAACGCAAGGTCGTGGTGCTGGTGTAATCGGACATCTCCGCACCGCGGCAATCGAGCGACGCGGCGACTTCGCGCCAATGCCGGCGCGCGAGCGCGCGATTCACGTCCGCGAGCTGCGCATCCGGGTAACCGGAGAGCACGCGAAACAACGCGACATCGCTTTCCGGCTCGCGCCACCACTGCAACCGGAATGCGCCGACGGTCTCTTCTTTGCCCGCTTCCAGTTTCACGTCGACGAAACGCAGATAGTCGTAGGCGTCGTCTTGTCGCATCGCGTTCAAGCCCGGGTCGTCGCTGGGCGGCAACCGCGCGGGATCGACGCGACGCAGCACGATCGGCAAGGCGCGTTCGCCCTGCCGCCATTCGCCGCGCAGTCGCCCGTCTTCGCCCGGCGGCGCCAGCGTCCACACCGATTCGGGCGCGCCCCAACTCGGCCGCCGTTCTTCCAGGGTCAACGAACCGTCCTCGCCGCGCGAAGCGTTCAAGTCGATGCCGCGACGATGTTTCCGGTAGAAATACTGGTCGTCGAACGCGCCGCCGCTCGGATCGAGCCGCACCACCACCGGCAGGGTACCGATGGTGCCTTCCCAGGTTTGCGAGCCTTCGGCAGCGTTCGCGCATAGCGATGCGAGGCATACCATCGCCATCGCCCACCCGCGTCCAGCGATCGCTCTCCAACGCCGTGTCGCTCGTTCGTTTCGCATCGCGATGCTCCGTCGTGCGTGCGCGTTCGGCGAGCGCCGAACGCGCGGGTCGATCATTCTCGCTTCGCCGCCGCCTCTCTCGCTGCGATCTGCTCCGCCAAGGTCAGTGCGACGTTGTTGCGCAGATACGCCGGTTCCACGCGTTCGGGCGCGACCGCTTCGCCGCGCGCGAAGGCGCGCACCGCGAGCCGCGCGACATCGGCGGCCTGCGGCAAGGCCTCGGCATCCACCGCCGCCCACTGCGACGCGAAGCGCGCGCGCAATTCGCCGCCCAGCGCCGCGAAGCCCGTGCCGACGCCGTACCAATGCGCAGGCGATTCCGGCAGCGCAACGGTGCCCGGCACCGCCAGCGTTTCCTCGCCGAGCAGATGCGCATCGGCGAGATCGCCATGACCGTCCGCATCGAAACGTTCGATCTCGAAGCAACCGACGTACAGTTCGTTCATCCGCGCATCGATCGCGGCCAGCACCGGAATGCGCCGGTCGAGTGCGGGCGCCAGCGCGACCGCGCGCATCGCCAACGCCGCCAGCGTCGAGACCGGCACGATCGGCCGATCCAGCGCCAGCGCGATGCCCTGCGCGATCGAAATGCCCAAGCGCACGCCGGTGAACGCGCCGGGGCCGCGACCGACCGCGATCGCATCCAGTTGCGATTTCGCGAGCCCGGCTTCGGCCAACAACGCCTCGGCCCACGGCAACGCGAGTTCGGCGTGACGACGCGGCGCGATCTCGTGACGCGCGCGCGTCTCGTCGTCGACCCGCAACGCGACGGAGCAGGCTTCGGTGGACAATTCGAAAGCGAGCAGATTCATGCGCGCAGTGTAGCGTCGGCGACGCTCTCGAAAAACGCGCGCACCTCGGCCACGTCGCGCGTGCGCGCGAACGGCGGCAGCGAATCGAAGAACACGCGACCGTAGGACTTGCCGATCAGGCGCGGATCGCACAGCACCAGCACGCCGCGATCTGTTTCGGTGCGGATCAAGCGCCCGACGCCCTGTTTGAGCGCGATCACCGCCTGCGGCAGTTGCTCGTCGCGAAAGGGGTTTCCGCCGTCGCGCCGGATCGCGTCGAGTCGCGCCTCGAACACCGGGTCGTCGGGCGCGGCGAACGGCAGTTTGTCGATCACCACCACGCTCAGCGCGTCGCCGGCCACGTCCACGCCTTCGCGGAAACTCGCGGCGCCCAGCAGCACGCCGTTGCCGGAATCGCGGAAGCGCTGCAGCAGCACCGAGCGCGGCGCGTCGCCCTGCACGAACAGCGGCCACGGCGCGTCGTCCGCGCGCAGCGCATCGGCAGCTTCGCGCAGCGCGCGATGCGAGGCGAACAGCAGAAACGCACGCCCGCCCGAGGCGTCCAACACCGGACGCACCGCATCGATGACCGCGCGGGTGTAGTCGCGCGACTGCGGCTCGGGCAATCGCGGCGGCAGATAGCAAAGCGCCTGATGCGGCCAATCGAACGGACTGGGCGCGATCAGCGTGCGCGGCGCGTCTAGCCCCAAACGCGTGGACAGATGGTCGAAACGACCGTCCACCGCGAGCGTCGCGGACGTGAAGATCCACGCCGCGCGCGATTGCTCGCGATGCGCGCGCAGCGGCCCGGAGACATCCAGCGGCGTGCGTTGGAACCGGAAACCGCGCGGCGACAATTCATACCAGCGCACGTCGTACGGCAGGACGTTCTCCCCTCTCCCGCCGGGAGACGGGTCGGGGGCGAGAGCCGGGCGGCCGTGGCCGTATTCGTCGCTGTATCCGTCGCTTTGCCCGTCGACGGCATCCGTCACCGAGGCTGAGCCTGCGTCTTCGGTATCTTCCGCACGCGTCGTCGCGAAGCGTTTCGCGAACTCCGGCGGGGCCCAGCGCAACAGTCGCGCGCGTTGATCCAGCGCGCGATGATGGCAACTGTCGAAGCCCGGCGAGGCTTCGCACAGCGGCGTCAGCGCATCGATGAAACCGCACAGCGCGTCGTCGAGCGCGATCAGCGCCTCGTAAACGCCGGGCTCCTGCAGCGCGCGCCAGCGCGTGCCGCGCGCCGGCAGGCCGTCCATCGCCGTGCGGATGCCGCGCGTCGCGTCTTCCAGCGCGCGCGCCGGCAGTTGAATCGTCGCCAGCGCGCCGGTCACGGTTTTGCATTCGCTCAGCGCATCGCGCGCCGCTTCGACCAAGGGCCGCGCGCTCAAACCTTCGCCGAAGAACTGCGCGGCCAATTCCGGCAATTGATGCGCTTCGTCGATCACGAACACCTGCGCGCCCGGCAGGATTTCGCCGAAACCTTCCTGCTTCAGCGCCAAATCCGCGAGCAGCAGATGATGATTCACCACCACCACATCGGCCGCCTGCGCGCGTTGCCGCGCCTGCACGACGAAGCATTCCTCCCAGAACGGACAGTCGCTGCCGAGACAGTTGTCGACGGTCGACGTGACCAGCGGCAGCAGCGGCGAATCTTCCGGCAGCGCGTCCAATTCGGCCAAATCGCCCAAACGCGTGCGCCCGCTCCAGGCGACGATGCGCTGGAAGTGGTTGATCTGTTCCTTGGTCGCGAACAGGCCTTTCGACAGCGACGGCTCGCCCTTGTGCTGCTCCAGGCGGTACTTGCACAGATAGTTGGCGCGGCCTTTCAGCAGCGCGGTTTTGCGACCGATGCCCAAGGCGTCGCGCACGCGCGGCAGATCGCGGTGATAGAGCTGATCCTGCAGCGCGCGCGTGCCGGTGGAGACGATGGTTTTCGCGCCCGACAGCAGCGCCGGCGCCAGATACGCGAACGTTTTGCCGGTGCCGGTACCGGCTTCGGCCAACAGCGCGTCGCGGGATTCGATGCAGTCGGCGATCGCGGCCGACAACTGCTGCTGCGACGGCCGCGCGGCGAAACCCGGCATCGCCGCGGCCAGCGGCCCGTCGGCGGCCAGCGCTTCGACGCTGCGCTGCGCCAATTCGCCGCGCGCGGCGACGGCCGTCGGCTCCGCATCGTCGCCGCGGCCGCTGTCCTCGTCGAATCCGTGCATCGGCGTCAGTAGCGCGGCGGGCCGGTGAGCGTGCAGGCGTCGATTTGCCGCTCCGCGTCGCGCATCCGCGCGTCCGCGCCGCGCGCTTCGCTCTCGAATCGCGCACGGTCCTCGTCGCGCTTGGACGCCGCCGCTTGACCGCGTCGCTGCAGCGCGCGTTCGCGCAGCGCGACCACCAACGTGGCGGCGTGACGGCGGCACAGCGGGCCGACTTTCGCGCCGCTGTCTAGCGCGCGGCGCGCCAACGACTCCGCGCGATCGGCGTCGCGCTGCAGCAACGCGGCTTCGGCGCGTTCCTGCAGCAGCGCGGGGTCGTCGGGCGACAGCGTCAGCGCTTTGTCGAGCGCGGCGGCGGCTTCGTCGTAACGCTGAGCGCGCTCCGCATCGATCGCGCGCTGGCGCAGGTCTTCCACCAACGGGTCGCGAAGCGGCTGCACTTCCAGTTCGCCCGGCGTGGCTTTATTCCCTTCGAACGCCTGCGCGGCGCGCACTTCGGCGACCAGCGCTTCGGGCGCCGCGCCGCTCCACACCGCGGGCGGTGGCGCGCTGACGCAGCCGCTCAGCATCAGCGACGTGACGACCAACATCGCAGCGGGGATCGCAGCGGGAATCGTAGCGAACAAACCAGCGCCAACGCGACGCGAGGGCATGTTCATGCCATACCTCCGTTGCGACGGCGATCCTCTTCTTCGCGTCGCCGACGCTCCTCCTCTTCGCGCGCGCGCCGTTCTTCTTCCTCGCGGCGACGACGCGCTTCCAGTTCCTGTTCGCGACGCTGACGATAATCCTCGTCGCGCGCGCGCAGTTCGCGGTAGCGCTCGTCTTCGGCGCGGGCCAAGCGCTCGTTCTCCTGTGCGGAGCGACGGTAGGCTTGCTCGTCGTCCTGCTGGCGCTGGCGATCCTGCTCGTCGCGCAGGCGGTTTTGCTCGAGTTCGCGGCGCAGTTCTTCGCGCTGTTGCTGTTCGCGCTGTCGGCGTTCGCGCTCCTCGCGCTCGGCCGGGGTTTCGTCGCCGCCGAACAAGCGGCCGAAGAAGCCGGCGATGCCGCCCTGCTCGTCCGTCGCTTCGCCGTCCAAGGCCTCGGCTTCGGCGAGCGGGCACGGCTCGTACGGCGGCGCGAAACCGGCGACGAAGGCGAATCGCCGCGAACCGGGGCAACCGGCGTCGGTGCTGGCGTTGCGCTCGTTCACCCATTGCGCTTCGATGCCTTTGCCGCCCACGCGCAGCGGCGCGCTGGGCATGCGCGAGAACAAGCCGGACCACACCCGCATCGCGCCGGTGGCGCCGTACAGGCCGGTGGTTTTGTTCTGATCGTTGCCGACCCAGATCACCGCGAGGTGATCGCCGGTCCAGCCCGCGAACCAACTATCGCGGCCGTCGTTGCTGGTGCCGGTCTTGCCCGCGGGCTGCAAGCGCCCCAGGCCATCGGCCATCAATTGCCGGCCGGTGCCGCTTTCCACCGCCTGCTGCAGCGCCAGCGTCACCAAGCGCGCGGCGATGGCGTCGCCGTCTTGCGCGGGCTTGGGCGCGGTGTCGTAACGCGTGAGCGCTTTGCCATTGGCGTCGAGCACGCCGCGCACCGCATGCAGCGGCTGGATCTGCCCGCCCGAGGCGAGGAATTGATACAACTGCGCCATCGCGTACGGGCTTTGATCCACCGCGCCCAGAATCATCGACGGGTTCTTGCCGGTGTCGAATCCCGCCAGCGTGCGCACCAATTCCGCCACGCGCGGCGGGCCGACGCTCATCCCGACCCGCACCGTCGATTGGTTATACGAATGCGCGAGCGCATCGATCATGCGCACGGTGCCGTGACTGCGGCCGTCGGAATTGGTCGGGCTCCAGCGCTTGCCGTTGTCTAGCGTGACCGTGACGGGCGCATCGTCCACCCAAGTCGCCAGCGAGAATTTGTCCGGCTGCGCCAGCGCCAGCAGGTACACGAACGGTTTGAGCAACGAGCCGACCGGCCGCTGCGCTTCCACCGCGCGATTGAAACCGTGCTCGTCGAAACTGCGGCTGCCGATCACCGCCACCACTTCGCCGTCGTGGACGTCGGTCACCACCACGCCGGCCTGCAGCGGCGGGCGGTTTTTATTGCCGATGGACTTGAGCGTGCGCGTCACCGCGCCCTCGGCGTAGGCCTGCGCGGACGGGGACATCGCGGTCATCACGCTCAAGCCGGCGCCGCTGATTTCGGTTTCTTCGTAATCGCGCGCCAATTGGCGACGGACCAAATCCACGTACGCCGGGAAGCGATTCGCGACGAGGCTGCTGGGCACTTCGGTCACGCCCAGCGGCGCTTTCTTGGCGCGATCGTGCTCTTTCTGATCGATGACGCCGGTTTCCAGCATTTTCGCCAACACCCAATCGCGGCGCGCGCGCGCGCGGTCGGGCCATTTGCGCGGGTTGTACCAGGACGGGCCTTTCACCAGCGCGACCAGCAGCGCGACTTGTTCGGTGGACAAGTCGTCGAGTTGGCGGCCGAAATAGAACTCCGCGCCCGAGGCGAAGCCGTGGATCGCCTGCGAGCCGCGTTGGCCGATATCGACCTGATTGAGATACGCCTCGAGAATCACGCCCTTTTCGTAGCGGGCGTCGATGATCAGCGCGTAGAGAATCTCGTTGAATTTACGGCTGAGCGTCTGCTCTTTGCCGATGCCGAGCAAGCCCGAGCGCGCGAGCTGTTGGGTCAGCGTGCTGCCGCCCTGCTTCAGTTCGCCGGTTTTCAGCGCCATGAACACCGCGCGCAGCAAACCGCCCACATCGATGCCGTGATGGCGCGCGAAATCGCGATCCTCCACCGCCTGCAGCGTATCGGTGACCAACGACGGCACTTCGTCGATCTTCACCAGCCGCCGCTCTTCCTGCTTCTGCCCGTACAGCGTGGCGATGCGCGCGGGGTCCAAGCGCACCGAGCGCACAGCGCGCTTGGACGCCAGATCGCGCACCGCCGCCACGCGGCCGCCGGCAAGATCGACCTGAATGCGGCTCGGCCCGATGCGGCCGTCGATGTCTTGGAAGCCGCGGCTGGATATCCGCCAGCGTCCGTTGCTCTGCGCGTACGTGCCCGGGCGCTCGCCTTGGCCGTCGTCGCGATAGGACGCCGCATCCAATTCGGTCTTCAGCGTACGCGCGTCCATCGCCGCGCCGGGCGCCAGCACCAACGGCCGCGCGTACACGCGAGTGGGCACCTGCCAGCGCAATTGACCGAAGCGGACGCTGACCTGATGGTTCAGGTACAGCGTGTAGGGAATCAGGAAGCCCAGACCGATCGCGGTGCCGACCAGCGCCCAGCTCAACAGCCGGCGACGCCAACCGGGGCGCGCCGCGTCGCTGTCCGTGTCGTCCTCGATGCCCCCGTCCTCGAGCTCGTCGTCGATGTCGTCGTCGCTATCGTCTGCTCGGGCCATGCGGAGGGCGGGACCTGTCGGTGTCGGGGGCGTGCGAAAATGGCGCCCGGCGAGTCTAGCAGGGTGCCCGCGGGGCGTTGCGGATGCGCCGCCGGTCCGAACCGTTGCGGTTGTCGCTCGGTTCGGGTTGGGCTTCCCGCCCTGTCCCGCACCGACGCGTCGACAGCGCCATCGCCGAGAGCGTCGTCGCAATCGTCCCCCGCAGCACGGAGTTCGTCCTGTCCATGGCGTTTTCGCGTTTCCCCACGTCGCTGACCGACGCCGGCTTTCTGCTGCGGCGCGGCCTGGGGCTGATCCGCCGCGGTTGGGCCAGCCTGCGCAGCCGCGGCTGGCGCGCCACTTGGGAACGCACGCGTCTGCAACTGCAGCCGACGCCTCGGGTGCCGCCGCCCGCGCTGTATCTGCCCGAAGACGCGCCGTTCGCACCGTTCGTCGTTGCCGGCGCGGTCGCGGAGACCGAGGCCGCGCCCGTCGCCAGCCTCGTGATTCCGGTCTACAACGCGTTCGCGCACACCCTCGCCTGCCTGCGCGCGCTGGCCGCGCATCCGCCCGCAATCACTTTCGAGGTGATCGTCGTCGACGACGGCAGCGGCGACGACACCGCCGCCGCATTGCCGCGCATCGGCGGCGTGCGCTATCGACGCCGCGCGCAGAACGGCGGCTTCATCGCCGCCTGCAACGACGGCGCGGCGATGGCCCGCGGCGAGTATCTGGTCTTCCTCAACAACGACACCGTGCCGCAGCCGGGCTGGTTGGACGCTTTGATCGCCGCGTTCGCCGAAGACGCGCGCATCGGTTTGGTCGGCGCGCAGTTGCTGTATCCGGACGGCCGCCTGCAGGAAGCCGGCGGCGTGGTGTTCGCCGACGGCAGCGCCTGGAATTACGGCAAATTCGCCTCGCCCGACGACCCGCGCTACGCCTACGCGCGCGACTGCGACTACGCCAGCGGGGCCGCGATCGCGATTCCGCGCGCGCTGTTCGCCGAACTCGGCGGGTTCGATACGCGTTACGCGCCGGCCTATTACGAAGACACCGATCTGGCGTTCGCGGTGCGCGCGGCCGGCAAGCGCACGGTCTACTGCCCCGCCTCGCGGGTGGTGCACGTCGAAGGCGTCAGCGCCGGCACCGACACGAACGTCGGCATGAAGGCGTATCAAGTGCGCAATCGCGACGTGTTCGCCGCGCATCGCCGCGAGGCGCTCGCCGCGCAGTTGCCGCCGAACACCGTGCCGACGCCCGCGCTGCTGCATCGCGCGCAGAAACAGATTCTGATCGTCGATGCGCAGACGCCGCGGCCGGATCACGACTCGGGTTCGCTGCGTCTGGCGAATTTGATGCGTCTGCTGCGCGAAGAAGGCGCGCATGTCGTGTTCGTGCCGGCCTACGGCCATCGTTCCGAACCGTACGCGCAGCGGTTGCAGCACGCGGGCGTGGAGGTGTGGCACGACCCGTTCCTCGGCAAGCTACCGGCGTGGCTGCGCGAACACGGCCCGCGCTTCGACGCGGCGATGGTCAGCCGGCATTACATCGCGCACGATCTGATGCCCCTGCTGCGCCGGCACGCACCGCGGGCGAAACGCATTTTCGACACCGTCGATCTGCACTATCTGCGCGAACGCCGCGGCGCCGAGGTCGCGGGCGACGCCGCGCTCGCGCGCAGCGCCGAACGCACGCGCGCGCTGGAATTGGCGACGATCGCGCAGGCCGACATCACCCTGGTGGTGAGCGAGATCGAACGCGAACTGCTGCGCACCGATGCGCCGAACGCGCGCGTCGATGTGCTCTCGAACCTGCACCGCATCGCCGGCCCGGGCGAACCGTTCGCGCACCGGCGCGACGTGGTGTTCGTCGGCGGCTTTCGCCATCCGCCGAACGTCGACGCGGTGCGTTGGTTCGTCGACGAGGTGTGGCCGAACGCCCACGCGCGACTCCCCGATGTGCGCTTCCACTGCATCGGCAGCGACACGCCGCCGGAGATCGAAGCCCTCGCCGCGCGGCCGGGCGTTCTGGTACACGGCCACGTCGCCGACATCGACCCGTACATGCGCGGCGCGCGCATCGCGGTCGCGCCGCTGCGCTACGGCGCGGGCGTGAAAGGCAAAGTCAACCTCAGCATGGCCCACGGCCAACCCGTGGTGGCGACCGCCTGCGCCGTGGAAGGCATGCACCTACGCGACGGCATCGATGCCCTCGTCGCCGACGACCCGCAAGCGTTCGCGGACGCCCTCGTGCGCCTGTACGAAGACGAAGCGCTGTGGACCGAGATCGCACGCAACGGCATCGACAGCGTGGCGCGGCATTTCTCCCTCGACGCCGCCCGCGACACGGTGCGGCGGGTGTTTTTCGCATCCTGATTTCGCACCTCCGTTCCGTTTTTTCAACGGATGCGGATCGTCGAGGTGCAACACGCATCCTGTCATCCCGAGCGCAGCGAGGGACCTGCTTCATCCGATCTCGGCGTTTCGAGAAAAATCGCTCTTGAGTGACCCAACGCTAAGAAATCTGGTTGGCCGATGCGCAAGCAGTTTGCGCGAAGTTTGTGCTGTGAACGTCAGCTTCCGCCCAAGAGCAGGCATTGAATTTCGATTTGCGTAGCCCGGGTAAGGCCGCAGGCCGCACCCGGGGATCTCTCATCGTTCATCCCGGGTGCGCTTCGCTTACCCGGGCTACTTGCTGCTTCCCGGGACTCACCTGATGGTCCTCTTGGCTGGCTGCCTGCACAGCCTCGTCGATTATCTCGGCTACCGCTTCGTCCAACTCGGACAGGGCGGGCAGGGCGATCCGCTCGCGCCTCTTTGCCAGCTCTCCGCAGAACGGAGCAAAGCGGGCGTCGAAGAACTCCGCCGGTTTCTTGGAAGCGTACATCTCGCGCAGTAAGCCGCTGCGGATCTCGGCTTTCAGAAACTCGACGATCTGCTCGAATTCGTTCTCAGTCACGAGGTATTCGGAGGCGATCTCCGGCAGGCGCTCGTTGAGCACCGCTATCATCTCGATCGCATCATCGTCCACAAACTGGTCCATCGCTTTCTTGGTGCCATAGCCGGCGAGAGTGCCGATCCCAAGCGAACCAATGATGCCGCCCGCGATTCCACCGATCGTCGTGCCCACACCTGGGAAAACGGCCGTTCCAATCGTAGCTCCAGCAGCAGCACCCCCCATCCAGCCTCCGATGCCACCGGCGACGCCCGCGCCGTTGCTGGCGAGGTTCTTGCCGAACTGCTTCCAAGAGATCGAGCCGGCGAAGGCGGCCCTGTAGAAGTCAGGCGTCGCCATGACAGCCGTGACGACCACGCCGGACACCACATTGCTGCGGGCCAGCTTGGCCACATGGTTGATGGCTGCGCCACCGTAGACGGCCTTACCGAGGCTGGCCTGGGCGATCTTGGTGACCACCGCTCGGCCAAACTGGGTCGAACTGATGGTGCGCACCGTGTCGCGGGCGAAGACCACACCGATCGCCACGGCCTTCGTGCGCAGGACCTGAGATGTGATGACGCCGGCCGTCAGGGTGAGGGCGCCGGTTCCCAAGCCTGTCAGGGAGGCCTCGCGCAAGGCCTCCTTGGTGCTGGCACCGTTCCACTTCAACTGTGCGAACTGGATGGCAAACGAAAGGCCACCTACGAACGCTGCACTTACCGCGCGCGTCTTGGCGTCGTAGATCAGACCGTCGATGGTGCCGGCACGGGCGATGTTCCGCGCCTGCTGGTAGGTTACTTTGCCTTTCTGGACGATCTCCGTGGCCTTGTCCGGGTCGGTCACCCCCGGCACCTTTCCGTTGACGATCCTCTCCCGCATCTGCTGCACGCAGACTTCGTACTGGTCGGCCGGGACTTCCAGCCGCTGGTTGGTGTAGCGGTAGCTGCCATCGGCACCGAAAGCCGACTCCATAGTGGCCTTGGTTGTCGGGTAATACTTGGTCTGGATCGGCACACCGTCAACGATGCGGTCAGCACCGTCCAAGGTGTTGTTGGTGCCTACCTGCTCGACCTTGCGGCCAGCGAATTTGTCGGCCAACGCGTTGGCTTCTTCAGCCGCGAAGCCGGTGCCACCCTTCGTGTGGAACTTGTTGATCTGGGTCAGCTCGACGCCGTGCGCCACATGCGGCGCCACGATGGCCTCCGGCTTGACCGGGCCTTGCGCCGCCGGCTGCAGGCCCGCGTCGTTCTTTTCGCCTTCCATAAATCCCCCTGTTGCGGTTGTTGTATGGCCGGCCAGTGTTCGACGCGACCGTCACACAGGTGGCGACAGGTTTTCCGTCCACCCCGGGCGGCAATCCTATCTGGACCGGCTAGCCTCTTAGACACCAATGTCCGCAATGGGTCGGAAGCGGTCACCTCGACCGGATTCTATGCCGATTACCCAACACCCCACACTGCAACATCTAACAGGGCTAGTTCCGACAACAACACCCTCACGGCGTCTGCGTGGTCGCCCCCGCCGCCCGCACCCGCTCCGCAAATTCCCCAATCCCCGGCGTTTTCGCATCCAATCCGCGCGCGGCGTCCAGTGCGGCTTGCGCGCCGTCGAGTTCGCCGCGGCTCAAACGCTCGTCGCCGACCGCGAGCCAGCGCATCGCCAGCGCGCGGCGCGCTTGCGTCGCGGTGCGTGCGTCGCCGCCCAACGCGACGTGGGCGTCCATGCACACGCGGGCGCGCTGCAGGCTGTTGTCGCGCAGGTGTTGTTCGAAACATGCGCGGGCTTTCGGCAGCAGTCGACGCATCGCGCGCGCCACGGCGGGGTCGTCGGGGGCCAGCGCGCGCGCGGCGCGCAGTTTGTCGTAAGCGCTGTCGCCGGGCGGCGTCAGCCAATCGCCGCGCGCTTCGGCGGCTTCGGCCTCGTTCAACAAGCGACGCGCGCGACGCAAGTCCGCCGCGGTCGGCGTTTTGATCGGATGGGTGCGCGCTTTGCGCTCGATATCGCGGCGCAGATCGCGCAACTCCGCGGTCTCGCCCACCAGCGCTTGCGAGGCATCGAGTTCGCGCGCGGCCGCATCGAAACGAAAATCCGCGGCGGCGGCGCGAGCGCGTTGGACGTGCGCCTGCGCGACGCGCGCGAGCGCGTCGTCCGCGGCGGCGATCTCCGAGCCGCCCGCGCGCCACTGCCGGAATCCTTCCGCGGCGCGTTCCAATCGCCCCGCGCGCAAGTCGGCGTCGGCGCGACGGCGCGCGCGTTCGGCGGCGAGCGCGAGCGCGGACTGCGCTTCGGGCAGTTCGACGTGGCCGTGGTCGTAGTCGGCGGCGATCGCGATTTTCGCGGCGGCGGCGATGACGTCGCCGCGCCGCAGGTCGTCGTGCGCGCGGCGCAGCCAATCGCTCAGGGCGTCTTCGCGGCCTTCGAGCGCGCGCAGATGCTGCGGCTGCAGGTCGAGAATCCGACGGTACAACGGCAGCGCCGCATCGGCCTCGCCGTGCAGACGCCCGGCTTGCCGCGCGCGATCGGCCTGCGCGAGCCAAGTATCGATGCCGGCCACCGCCGCTTCGCGTTCGCGCAGCCGTTCGGCCACGGCATCGGTGAGCGCGCGCGGTGCGGACAATTCGCGCGCGAGCGCGAGATCGCGATGCGCTTCGACGAAGCGGCCTTGGTCCACCGCGCGCCCGGCGCGGGTCGCCGCCGCCAGCGCCACCGCCGCCAGACCCGCGCGCAATTCGGCTCGGTCCGGGTCGATCGCCATGCCCGCTTCGTACAACTCGCGCGCGCCGCTGCCGTCGGCGGCGGTCAAGCGCCCGGCCGCCAACGCGGCGGAGGCCTGTTGTCGCAGGGCTTCGGCGCGGGCCTCGGGCCACAGCGCATCGGCGATGCGGTCGCGAAACAGCACGGAAGTCAGCGCCGCGACCGCGAGCAAGGCGGCCAGCCACGGGGCGTAGGGCCGTAGGCGCAGACGCCGGAGCATGAGCGGGAAATCGCGGACGGAGGTCACGCGCGCAGCATAGCGGCCAATGCGGCGCGCGGAGGCGCCGCTGCCGCATTCGTCGCCGCGTTCAGGCGCGGCGCACCGTTTCTACGCCCGGCAGGCCGTCGATGCGGGCGAGCAAACGCGCCAGTTGGTCGTGATCGCGCACGCGCAGTTGCATGCGCAGGCGCACGCGGCTGCCGCCGAGCGCATCGGTATTGATCGACACCACGTGGGCGTCGTCCTGGGCGATGGTGTTGCTCACGTCCTTCAGCAGCCAGCGGCGATCGACCGCTTCCACCACCACGCCGGCGACGTGCCCGCCGCCGCTGCGGCCCCATTCCACCGGCAGCACGCGCTGCGGCTGTTCGGCCGACAGCCGCAAGAACGCCGCGCAATCGGCGCGATGCACGCTGACCCCGCGGGTGCGGGTGAGATAGCCGGCGATGGGTTCGCCCGGCAGCGGCTGGCAGCAGCGCGCGATCTGCACCAACAGATTGCCCACGCCGACCACGGTGAACGCGGAGCCTTTTTGCGCGCGGGCGTCGTCGCGTTTTTGCTGCGCCGCGCGCACGGCCTCGGGTTTCGGCGTCTGCGCGCGCGCTTTCAGCGCATCGCCCGCCGCCGCTTGCGCGGCGTCCTGCTGCGCGCGTTCGTGATCGAGCAGGGCGCGGCCGACCTGATGCGGGCTGACGTCGCCCAGCGCGACCGACACATACAACTCGTCGACGTTCGCGGCGTTGAACTTCGTCAGCACCGGAGCGAGATCGGCCTGCAGCAGCGACATCCGCCGCAGGTCTTTTTCCAGCATTTCGCGCCCGGCCTGCAGATTGCGGGCGCGGTCGAGTTTGTGGAACCAGTTGCGCACCTTCTCGCGCGAGCGCCCGCTGGCGAGAAACCCGTTCGCCGTCAGCAGCCAGTCGCGGCGCGGTTCGGCGGTTTTGCCGGTGAGAATTTCGATGCGTTGGCCGCTGCGCAGTTTGTAATCCAACGGCACGATGCGGCCGTCCACCTTCGCGCCGCGGCAGCGATGGCCCACCATCGTGTGGACGTGGTACGCGAAATCCAGCGGGGTCGCGCCGTTGGGCAGGTCGACCACATCGCCCTGCGGGGTCAGCGTGTAGATGCGGTCCTCCACCAGCTCGCTGTCGAGCGCGCCGCGCAGGCCGTCTTCGCCGCCCTCGCCTTCTTCGCGCCCGCCGTCCAGCAGTTTGCGCATCCATTCGATCTTGCGGTCCATGCCGGCGTCGGCCGGCGCGCTGCGGCCTTCCTTGTAGCGCCAGTGCGCGGCGACGCCCAACTCCGCCTGCGCGTGCATGTCGTGGGTGCGGATCTGCACTTCCAGCGTCTTGCCTTCCGGCCCGACCACCGCGGTGTGCAGCGAGCGGTAATCGTTGCGCTTGGGCCTTGCGATGTAATCGTCGAATTCGCTGGGAATCGGCACCCACAGCGCATGCACCACGCCGAGCGCGGCGTAGCACGCGGGCACGTCCTTCACCAGCACCCGCACCGCGCGCAGATCGTACAACTCGCCGATCGGCACGCCTTTTTTCTGCATCTTCTTCCAGATGCTGGTGATGTGCTTGGGTCGGCCGGCGACGTCGGCGTCGATGCCCTGCGCGCGCAGCGCTTCGCCCAAGTCGCGCTTCACCTGTTCGATGTAGCGTTCGCGGCCGCCGCGTTTTTCGTCCAACCAACCGGCGATGCGTTTGTAGGTTTGCGGCTCCAGGTAGCGCAACGCGAGGTCTTCCAACTCCCACTTCAACTGCCAGATGCCCAAGCGGTTGGCGAGCGGCGCATGGATGTCGCGGGTGAGCCGCGCCAGCGCTTGGCGCTCGGGTTCGGGCAGTGAGGAAGCCGCACGCAGTTGCGCGAGCTGGCGCGACAGCAGAATCGGCACCACGCGCAGGTCGCGCACGATCGCCAGCAGCAGCCGGCGCAGCCCCTCCGCATTGCGTCCGCCGGCCTCGGCCGCGTGCAGGGTCCACACCTGCGCCGCCGCGCGCTGGCCGTCCAACAGCGCGGCGAGGCTGGGCCACTCCTTCGCCAGGCGCGTCTCGATGCGCGCCCGCCACTCCGGCCGCTCGTGCAGGATCGCGGCGAGGATTACGTCGCCCTCGGCGTTCAGCCGCTGCAGCGAGGCCAGGGTATCGGCCAACACCGGCCAGGGCGCAGCGCTCAGGTCCGGCGGCGCGGCGTCGGGCGGCAGGGCCGCCTCCAGCACGCGTCGCCAGGGCGGCGACAACCCGGCCACCGCCGGCAGTGCGCGCAGCGCGGCGGAGGCCGCAGCGGGCTCGACGGTCTCGGCGGTCTGCGCGACACCGCGCGCGGCGGTATCGAGAGCGGTGTTGGCGTTGGCGTGAGGGCCGGGCACGCGGGCGGCTTGTTCAACGACGGGCGGGTGGTCCTACACTAGCCGCCTACCGCGCCCAGGGGTAGACCTCGAACGTCATGACGTTAGGCCTGCGCGCCGACCGTCGCGCGATCGACGGTTCGCCCGGCCGGCGTCGGCCGCATCGCTTCTCCCGCATCGCTCGTCCCGCGTCGCATCGCGCCGCCTCACGCCGTCACAGGAATCCGATCATGTCCGCATCGCGCGCCCTGCTGCCCCTCGCCCTCCTCGCCGCGCTCGCCCTCGCGCCGCTCGCCGCGTTCGCCGAAAAACCCATCGAACAGGAGATGACGCCGGACGAGTTCAAAGCCGCGGGCCTGGACAAACTCAGCGCCGAGGAACTGGCGCGGCTCAACACCTGGCTGGGCCGCAAGATCGAAACCGCGACGAGCACCGCCGCGAAGGAAGCGAAGAAGAAAGTCGAAGACGAGAACCGCGGCTTCTTCAACTTCGGCTCGTCCGAACCGGTGGTCTCGAAAATCGTCGGCCCGTTCAAAGGCTTCGCCAAAGGCCGCGAATACACGCTGGAGAACGGCCAACTCTGGCGCCAAACCGACGGCGCCAGCCTGGTCGGCGTGAAACTCGACAACCCCGAAGTGCGCATCAACCCCAGCATCGCGGGCAATGCCTGGTATTTGGCGGTGAAGGGGTATAACACGCGGGCGAAGGTCGAACGGGTGAAGTAGAGCGCTGCCAAATATTGGCGCAAGCAAGGATTTCTAAAACCAGCTAGTTGATCGTCAGACAATCAGCCATAAATCCAAATGGGAAGGAGAGAAAATGCCAGCCGCACTTTACTACCCACACACGGACATCAAGAATGAAATTATTTTGAAGAACTCACTACTTTTATGGGATAAAGTTGAAACGATAACACCTAGGGAAAATTGGTCTCCGCACCGTTTTACCGATAAATACTGCAACGAGGCAGTTGACCTCATTGTACGCAACAGAAAACCAACGCACGATGAGCAGCAGCTAGCTCATGATGCCCTTCTTGGATTATACAATTCTGGGGAGCTATTTAAATTAGTTGCTGCCAACAACACTCAAAACAGAGGGCATTATCCAATCTACCCTGAAAAATTTATGGGCGAAACGTGGCGCATTCTCAGACAAGGCGGCATGGCTAGATGGATAAACGAGCTAAGTGACTATGGGGTACCGCCAAACTTAGGCTTTCTGATGATGTCCTTGCTGGCTGACGCATGCGCCGGCACACAAATACAGAAAATAACAGACCGCACAGACGCATATTCTTGGCTTTCTGAATCACGAGCTCAGTCAATAAACAGCAGTCACATTAAAGGATTGGACATAAGTCAAGTCGCCCCAAATTTTGAACGCCTCGTCACCTTGTCCTTAGAAGTTTTAGACGCCAGAAATATACCCATAAAACGACTTGTCGAACTACGCAAACGAGAAGCAAAAAATAGCGGCACCGACTACAGCGCGATGAGACGTAGATACGCCAAAGCGCTTCAAAATCACGTCAAAAGAATATGCGCCGATGCACGCAATAAATCGGATGTAAAAGAATTAGAAAGACAGTTCAAATTAGAATTATCAACAGACCTAACCGACCTTAAAGCAGAGCTAAAGCTTGCAAGTTATAAATCACTATTTTCAAAAGAAGTAGCTGTCTCAGCCGCTTTGACAGCAGGCTCTTTGATCTCCCCGATAGCGGGGCTCACAAGTCTCGGCACTCAAATTGGATTAGTTGGCGTCATACCACTAATTAAGACTGCAATTGAATTCAGGGGCGCACGTAGAATTGCGATGCAAAAGCATGTAAGTTCCTGGCTTTATCTCGGAACTCAAAACAAAAACCTCAGCGCACTTTAGGGCATTGCGCGTAGGGTGGAGTAAGCGCAGCGCAACTCCACCATCACCGAAGACATTGCGCTCATCGATCTGCGGCATTCCGGAGAATTGAGTCGATCTTCGCCAAGCATCCACGTTGCGCGATCGCCCGATGGTGGAGTTGCGCTTCGCTTACCCCACCCTACGCGAGTGGCCTGACGTTCGTCGCAACGGCAAACGCGTGGTGATGCGGGCGATAGCCGCATCGACGCCGTCGCGGCGGCGTCGATGCGCGAGTCGATGGCGATCCGCGATCAATACACCCAGCAAATGCCGCCCGGATGCAGGTCGCACACCATCCACAACTGCCACGCGGTGCCGTCGCAGTAATACGTGATCTGCAGTTGCTCCCAGCGCGAGTAGTACTGCACGTCGTAGGTCTGGCCTTCGTTGGCCGAATTGCAGGCGATGTTGGGCGTGGGCCAGCCGATGGCGTTGGCGTTGCCGCTGGACATGAGGCCGGCGGCGAGAACGGCGGCGAGGCCGAATGCGATGTTCCGTGTCATGGGGTGGTTTCCGATGGGGGCCGCCGTCGTCGCGACGTACCGACCGACGGCGGCATCGGACGGAACGCGACGGGCGTTCCTCGCCCGCCCGGGTATCAAACGACGGACGCGCGTCGCAAACCGTGAAGCGAGTGGCAACTCCGCGATCGCCCCGCGCGAATCGCGAACCGCGGCCTATCGCGCACGGTCGCCGACGTAACGGCACGGCCGAGGGCGGTTTCCGACGAACGGTCGCCTACGCGCGCAATAGGCTTATCGCTCACGCCCTCGTTTCCCGCTTCCCGTATCGACGAGTCCCTGCGTCGAACGGTTTCGACGCGGGGTTCGCCTGATCGGCGCAGGGGGCGCCGTCGACGCCGCGGTGCGGGACGCTCGGTTTTCGCCGAAGCGCGCCCGCACCGCGAAGCCACCATCGAGCGAAAGACAGGAGTTCACGATGCGTACCATCCTCCAAACTGCGGTGCTGTGCCTCGTGGCGGGAAGCGCGTTCGCGCAAACCGCCGCGTGCCCGGTGCCGGTGCAACCCATCCCGAGCGGCGTCACCGCGCGGCCCAACGTCGACTACAGCAACCATTCGACGCGATTGGACTCGATGTGGATGCACTCGTCGACCAATCTGCAGGGCTACGCCACCAAGGAAAAATTCGCGCCCTGCTTGTTCTACAACCCGACCGAGAAGGACATCAAAGCGCAACTGGGCAGCTTCCAAAGCGCGCTGGTGATCAATAACCCCAGCCCGACCGTCAGCACCACCGTCACCGTGGAATTGCGCGACCGCAACGGCACGCTGGTGCCGCCGCTGCTGAATCAGACCTTGGGGCCGAACGGCAGTTGGACGTTCGCGACCTCGCAACTGCAGGGCGCCGCGAACGGCGTCGGCAGCGCGCGCGTCACCGCCACCAATCCGATCGTGGGCGCGTCGCTGCACTACGTGGATTCCGTGCTGATCGGCGGCACCGCGATCACCGATCCCGACGTGCTCAGCCCGGGCGAAGGCACGATGCAGCAACTGCAGGCGGGGCAAGCCGTCGGCACCAGCCTGTACGCCGGTCCGATGCCGCTGTCCAACAGCAGCAATTTCGATTTCCTCAACGGCAATCTGCCGTTCTATTGCGTGATGAACACCACGCCGACGCCGACGAACATCACGGCGTTCAAAGGCACCAGCGGCGGCCTGTCGTTCGCGACCATCACCGCCACGCTGCCGGGCTACGGCCAGTTCATCGACATGAGCCTGTGGAACGGGATGGAGCCGATCTATCTCAACGGTGCGCTGCCCGCCTACGACGACAACGCCTGGGCGTTCGTGGCCTCCGATCGCGGCCCGCTGGTCGGCGAGGTCTATCTGGCCGACTTCTTCGCCTACGGTTCGCCCGCGTCGCCGGGCATGAGCCTGGGCAAGAAATTCCGCGTCGGCAGCGCGATGATGGCCAACGCGCCGTCGTACGGCGTGACCAGCGCCGAAGTGACGCAACAAACCGTGGTGCCGCTGCCGCGCACCGATACGATGATCGGCGTGCTGAACGCATCCACGGCCAATATCGGGCCGGTCACGGTCACGTACCGCAACCGGAACGGCGTCGTCGTCGGCACGAATACGGTGGCGTCATTGTTGCCCGGACAAACGCTGCGTCTGACGCCGGGCACGCCCGGTTTTCCGGCCTCACCGTTCTTCGACGGGTGGGCGGATATCCGCGCCTGCAAACCGGGCCTGATCGGCTGGACCATGCGCGAGATCACCAAGAACGGCAACAACCACTTCGAGAAGGCCTACGGCGAAGAATTGGCCGGCGCGAACGGGCGCGAGCCCGGCGCGGCGATACCGGTGGTCGAACAAGGCATCGCGGTGAATCGCAAAGTCGCGCCGATCGCGCGGGTTTCGGATTGGTGGTGGCCGTCGTACACCAACTTCGCGAACAACAGCGTCGCCAACGTCGGCAATTACTGGTATCGCTTCTTCCGCGCCACGCCCACCACCCTCGACGTGACCAACTACACCGGTCAGCCGTTCGCGGGCGTGCGTTACGGCAATACCTCGTTCACCTATCAAGACGGTTTGAACCCGCAAGTCAGCCTGTTCGGTAGTCTGAACGTCAGCGGCCGCGTGGACGTGACCACGGGCACGGTGATCGGCGTCACCGCGATCGGCGACCCGCTGCGCGAATGGGAGATTCCCGGCTTCGGCGGCAACCCGTAGCAGCAACCGCTCCTCCTGCGCGCGAAGCGGTAAGCGCTTGGGGCATGCGCGAAGCGCGTCGTTCGCGCCGATCGTAGGCCTCGCTAAAGCATTGCGGCATTCGCGCCGCAGCCCGCAGCGACACGCGTCGCGCCCGCCGTCAACGCGGGCGCGACGCGCATAGCGATGCGGAAACCGCCGCACCGCCCGCGGCGTCGGCCCATGCGCTCAATTCGGCGCGACGCGGATCGAGGTCCGGCAACAATTTCAGCGCCTCGTTCGCGTACCGGGCGGCGGCCGCGCAATCGCCGGTCAGCGCCGACCAACGCGCCAAACCGTACAACGGCCGCCCCTGCAGGGGATGATCCGCACCGACCGCCGCGGCGTGCGTCTCGGCCGCGCGCCGCAATTGCTCGCCGGCGTCGTCGAAACGCTTCAAATCCAGCAGCGCCAGACCCAATTCGAGCCGACTCTCCGACGTTTCCGCATGCGTTTCGCCCAGCAGCGCGATACGTTGCTCCAACGCGCGACGCTGCAAACGCTCGGCTTCGCTCGCATCGCCGCGCGCACGCGCTAATGCGCCCAGATGCGCCAGGCTGCGCGCGGTGTCGCGATGGCGGTCGCCGAACGCGCGACGCCGGTTCGCGTGCGCACGCTCGGCGCGAACGCGCGCCTCCGCATGCACGCCGCGCGCCGACAGCGTCATCGCCAATTCGTCTTCGAGATACGCGGTCTCGGGGTGCGCGGCGCCGTAGCGCGCGATGCCGAGCGCGAGCGCCTCTCGATACGCGCGCTCGCTGTCTTCGAAGCGACCGCGATCGGCGTACAGCAGCGCGAGATTGCTCAAGGTCGAGCCGTCGGGATCGCGCAGCGCGCGCCGACGCCGGTCCTCGTCGTCGCCAGGCACCTCGCCCACCACTTCGCGATACAAGGCCTCGGCTTCGGCGTAACGGCCCAGGTCGTGATTGACCAGCGCTAAATTATTGACGCCGTTCCACACGCGCTCGTCGTCGGCGGGCAACAGCGCGCGCCGCAGCGCCAAGGCTTCGCGGAACAGCGGCTCGGCGCGACGGAAATCGCCGTCGGCGGCGTAGACGCGCGCGAGTTGATCGGTGAGATCCGCCGCTTCGACCGAACGCGCGCCCGCGCGCGCGCGCTGCAGCCGCAACGACTCGCGCAAATTGTCCGCCGCGCGGTCGTAGATGCCGAGCTGTTGATACAAGCGACCGAGCGTGGCGAGGAATTCGGCCTGCGATTGCGGTTGATCCTTCAAGCGCAGCGCCGCGCGTTCGGCGCCGCGATCGAGCAAAGCCCGCGCGGTGATGGCGTTGCCCTGCGCGGGCCCGGGCTCGGCGATCTCGAACAAATCCGTCAGCAGCGCGGTGGTTTGGGTCGCGCGATCGCGTTCGGCGCGGGTTTGCGCCAGCAGCGTCAAGGAAACGACCGCGAACGCGACCACCGACAGCGCGAACGCCGCGGCCAGCGCGGACGTCACGCGATGCCGGCGCAGGAATTTTCCGACGCGATAGCGCAGCGTCGCTGGGCGCGCCGAAATCGGCAGCCCGTCGAGCCAACGGCCGAGATCGGCGGCCCATTCGCCTGCGGTGCCGTAGCGGCGGTCGGGTTCTTTCGCCAACGCTTTGGCGAGCATCACGTCGACGTCGCCGCTCAGTGCGCGGGCGAGCGAAGCCGGCGTGGCGCGGCGCGATTCGGCGAGACGCCGCGCCTCTCGCGCGTCCGCGTTCGCGCGAACCCGCGCGCTGGCGGTCGGCGGATCGAGTTCGACGATCGCGCGCGCCAACGCGGTCGGATGCGAAGCGGTGTCGCGATACGGCGACACTCCGGTGAGCAAGCGGTACAGCAGCACGCCGAGGCTGTAGACATCGCTCGCCGGACGCACGGGCTCGCCCAGAATCTGCTCCGGGCTCGCGTACGTCGGCGTCATCCAGCCCAGGCGCGTGACCGTGCCGAGCGTGTCGTCGTCGCGGGGCCGGCCCGCGTCCTCGTGCAGCAGTTTGGCGATGCCGAAATCGAGCAGCTTCACCGCGCCGTCTTGCGCGACCAGCACGTTGCTCGGTTTGAGATCGCGATGCACCACCAGATTGCGGTGCGCGTTCTGCACCGCGTCGCAGACCTGCCGCATCAACGCCACCCGCGCGCGCGCGTCGAGGCGATGACGGTCGCAAAAGGCGTCGATCGTTTCGCCTTCGACGTACTCCAACACCAGGAACGGGCGGCCGGAGCGCGTCCGGCCGGCGTCGAGCAAGCGCGCGATGCCCGGATGCGACAACGTGGCGAGAATCCGCCGCTCCGACTCGAAGCGCGCGACCAACGACGCGGCTTCCACATCGTCGCGCAGCACTTTGATCGCGACCCGCGGGCCGTCGCCGGACGCCGGGCGCGCCGCGTACACCGCGCCCATGCCGCCCTCGCCCAATTTTTCGCCCAGGCGCCAGCCGTCGAAAACATCGTCCCGCAGCGCCGCGTGCGCATCGTCGGCGCGCGCCGCGAGCGCCCGCGCGGCGGTCGCCGCAACCGCGCGATCGATGCGCGCATCGATGGATGCGGCATTGATCGATGCGCCATCGACCGGTGCGGCATCGCCCTGCACGGCATCGGCCGACGCCGCGTCGATCGCGAGCAAACGCGCGGCGTCCGCGCGCACGGACGCATCCGATTCGACCGCTTGCAGCCACGCCGCGCGCTCGCGATCGGGTTTGCCCAAGGCCTCGACGAACAGCGCTTCCACTCGGCGAAAGCGCGCGGATTCCCGATCGACGTGGGTGTCGTCGCGGGTGTCGACACGGGTGTCGTCGCGCGCGATCTCGCTCATGCCGTCGACGTCATCGTCCGATCGCATATCGCTCTCCATTCTGCGGCGGATGCGCCTCGCCGCCCGACCTCATCGAGGTCGACGAGGCGGCGTTCGACCCGCCTCAATGCGAACGCTCGGCCGCGTCCAGGTCCAAACGATCCGCCAACCACGCGCGCGCCAGGCGCAGGTCCAGAATCACCGTCGGTTCGGATACGTCCAGGAGCGCCGCGGTTTCGGCGACGGACAGCCCCAAAAAGCAGCGGAACTCCACCACGCGGGCTTTGCGCGCATCGCGCCGCGCCAGCGCATTCAGCGCGCGATCGAGCGCGAGCATCTCGGACGCATCGCCGTCGAAACCGGGCGCGCGTTCGACCCACTCCTCGAAATCGACGCGATGCGCGCGGCCTTCGCCGCGGCGCTGCGCGTTCTCCGCGCGGGCATGATCGACCAAGATGCGGCGCATGGTGCGCGCGACCAGCGCGAAGAAATGGCCGCGATCGCGCCAATCCGGCGCGCCTCCCGCGGCCAACCGCAGGAAGGCTTCGTGCATCAGCGCGGTGGCGCGCAAGGTGTGATCGGCGCGTTCGCCGCGCAACGCGCGCTCGGCCAACGTATGCAGGCGCCGATAGACCGACGTCATCAGCGCGTCGGCCGCGTCCGGCTCGCCGCGCCGCCATGCGTGCAGCCAGACGGTGATGGGCGCATTCGTGGCTTCCGCATCGGCGGCCTGCATCTCGATGGCCTGCATCTCGACAGCCTGCATCTCGACAGCCTGCATCTCGACGGCCTGCATCTCGGCGGCCTGCGTTTCGGCGATGTCGGTCGAAACGATCGGCGGCGGGGCGTGTTGGGGCGTACGCATAGCCTCGTTCCCTGAGTGAATCGCGCCGTGCGTGGATCGCATGGCGTCCGCGCCGCCCCTGCCGACGCCGCCACAGCATCCGATCAAACGGCCGCGAAAATCAAGCGCGACCCGCCATTCGTCCGACGAACGCCGCCTTCGGGGCTACGAACGTCAGCGCAGCGCGTCGAGCCGCGCGGCGAGTTTCTTCGCCGACACCCCGCCCTTCGCGCCCAACTCCTGCGCGAACAGCGAAACGCGGAATTCCTCCAACTCCCACCGCAGCGCTTGCCAGCCGGGCGTCGCATCCGCGCCGCGATCGCGCGCATCCTGCAGCGCATCGGCGAACGGCTTGAGTTCGAGCATGCGCGCTTGGTCGCGCGTGGGGTCGCGCAACGCGCGCTCGGCGCGCAGCGACAGCGCTTTGAGATAACGCGGATACTCGCGTAGCGCCTCGGCCGGGGTATCGCGCAGAAAGCCGGGCGCGGCCAACGCCGCGAGCTGCTCGCGCATATCGTCCAAATTCGCGCGCGCCCAGCCCATCAGCGTCGATTCCAGCGCCGCCCGCACCTCGGCGACGCGGGCGAGAATCTCTTCGGCCTGCTTCAAGCGCTCCATCGCTTCGCCGAACACGGCTTTGGCGATGCGGTCGCGACGTTGCGCGAACGCCTCGGCGTCGCGGATCGCATCCAAGCCTTCCGCGCTGGACGCGGCGAACGCGCCCTCGAGAATGTCCTCGCGCAGGCGGTCGCCGTCTTTCAAAGCGTCGCGACGCGGCCGTTGCGCTTCGATCGCCGCGTAGAGCAGCGCGGTCTTCGCCTGCACCGGCAATTGCTTGCGCGCCTGTTTGAGTTTGTCGGCCAAGTCGATGCGCAGCAAACGCCGCACGCCGAGCGGATGATGCCGCAGCGCTTCGGCGCGATCGGCGTGCACCGCCAGCGAGACGCTGTCGCCGTCGTCGTGCAGCGCCGGATACGCGGGCACGCCGCCCGCGCCGGTCACGCTGGCGGGGATCGGCGTGACGGGGAACGCGCGCAGGCCGGTCTGGGCCAAGCCCTGCGCCGCGCGCGCCGAAAACGCTTCGGCCGCACGTTTGCCGAAACGCTCGCGCAGCGCGTCCAAATCGCGCGATTCGGCCAACACCGTCTTACCGTCGGTGTCGAGCAGACGCAGGTTCGCGCGCAAATGCGCATCGATGCCGCGCGCGTCGAAATCGAGCGCGCTCAGCTCGACGCCGCTGAGTTTTTTCAGGAAGCGCGCCAACGCGCCGTCGATGCTGTCGGCTTCGTACGTCGACGGCGCGGGCGCGGCGTCGGTCGTCGGCGCGTAGGCCTCGGCGAAGGCGCGCGCGAAATCCGGCGCCGGCACGAAATTGCGGCGCAGGATTTTCGGCAAGGATTTGATCAGCGCGGCGGCTTTGTCCTGCACGAAGCCTGGCGCCAACCACGACAACCGCGCCGAATCGAGCGCGTTCAACAGATGCAGCGGCACCACCACGGTCATGCCGTCGTCGGGCGCGCCGGGATCGAAGCGGTAGCGCACCGCCAGTCGCACGTCGCCCAGCGGCAGATACGGCGGAAAACGCGCCGCTTCGCTGGCGTCGCCGATCATCAGGTCGTCGATCGACCATTCCAGCTTCGCTTTCTCGACCGGCGACAGCTTCGCGTACCACGCGTCCAGCGCCTGACGGTTGTGGACCTGCGGCGGCAAGCGGTCGAGATACCACTGCGCCTGCCACTCCTCGTCCACCACCAAACCCACGCGTCGTTGCTTGGCTTCTTCCTGCTTCGCCTTCGCCAGCGTCGCCGAATTGCGCGCGAGAAAAGTCGCGCGGGTGTCGATCTCGCCGGTCGTCAGCGCGTCGCGGGCGAAGATCGCGCGCGCTTCCTGCGGAAACAGCGCGCCGTAGTGCACCGGCTTTTTCGGCGCCAGAATCAAACCGAACAATCCGATCTGTTCGCTGCCGATCACGCGGCCCTGCGCGCGCGACCAATGCGGATCGTGATGCCGCCGCGCCAGCAGATGCGGCAGTTCTTCGATCGCCCAGTCCGGTTCGATCGCGGCATTGACGATCGACCACACTTTTTCGGTATCCAGCAGCGTGGCCGACAACACCCATGGCGGCGGTTTCGAGGCCAGGGTCGAACCCGGAAACAACTGGAATTTGCGGCCGCGCGGGCCGTCGTAGACGCCGCGGTCGCCGCGATGGCCGATCTGCGTCGGCAAGCCCGCGATCAAGGCGCGATGCAGCTTCGCGTACGACGGGTCTCGGCCCGCCGCGTGCGGCGCGCCGTCAGTCGCACCGTCAGTCGCGCCGTCCAGATCAACCCCGATTTCCGGATGCCACTGCAATTCCTCGCACAGCACTTTCAACTGCCGATGCAGTTCGCGCCATTCGCGCAGGCGCAGGAAGCCGAGAAAGTGTTTATCGGCCCATTTGCGCAACTGCGACTGGGTCAGGTCCTCGTGCGCGGTGCGATACGCGCGCCAGAGTTTCAGAATGCCGACGAATTCGGACTTCGCGTCGGCGAACTGCGCGTGCGCGGCGTCGGCGGCGGCGCGCTGATCGGCCGGTCGCTCGCGCGGGTCTTGGATGCCGAGAAAACTCGCGATCGTCAGCATCTCGCGCAGGCAGCCGTGCTTCTGCGCGGCGATCAGCATGCGCGCCAGTTTCACGTCGACCGGCAAGCGCGCCATGTCGCGGCCGATGGCCGTCAGCTTACGCTCGCCGTCGATCGCGCCCAGTTCGCTCAAGTGCTGCCAACCGTCGGCGATGGCGCGCGGATCGGGCGGTTCCAGAAAAGGGAATTCTTCGATCGCGCCCAAGCCCAGCGACAGCATGCGCAAAATCACGCCCGCCAACGCCGCGCGACGAATCTCCGGGTCGGTGTAGGCGTCTCGGGCGAGGAAATCCGGTTCCGAGTACAGACGAAAGCATACGCCCGGCGCGATGCGCCCGCAGCGGCCTTTGCGCTGATCGGCGCTGGCCTGCGAAATCGGTTCGATATGCAAGCGGTCGAGTTTCTGGCGCGGGCTGTAGCGCTTCACCCGCGCGAAACCGGGGTCGACCACGTAATGGATGCGCGGCACCGTCAACGAGGTTTCGGCGACATTGGTCGCCAACACGATGCGTCGCTGCGTGCCCGGGTTGAACACGCGATCCTGATCGCGCGCCGACAAACGCGCGTACAGCGGCAGCACTTCGGTATGCCGATACTTGCGCCGTTCCAACGCTTGGTGCGCGTCGCGAATTTCGCGCTCGCCCGGCAGAAAGATCAGGGTGTCGCCGCCATGCCCATCGCGCGCGATCTCGTCGCAAGCCGCGACGATGCCGTCGAGCACCGAACGCCCCGCCTCGCGGCCGCCGCCGTCGCGGGCCGCGACGACTTCGCCCTCTTCGCTTTCCTCGCCGTCCAGCGGGCGATAGCGCACCTCGACCGGATAGCCGCGGCCTTCCACGCTCACCACCGGCGCGTTGTCGAAATGCCGCGAGAAGCGCTCGGTGTCGATGGTCGCGGAGGTCACGATCACCTTCAGATCTCGGCGTTTGACCAACAATCGCTTCAGGTAGCCGAGCAGGAAATCGATGTTGAGGCTGCGCTCGTGCGCTTCGTCGACGATGATCGTGTCGTAGGCCGAGAGCCAGCGGTCCGACTGGATTTCCGCCAGCAGAATGCCGTCGGTCATGAACTTGATCGCGGTGCGCTCGCCGACGGATTCGTTGAAGCGCACCTGATAGCCGACCGCGCCGCCGAGCGGCGTTTTCAGTTCGTCGGCGACGCGTCGCGCCACCGCGCGCGCGGCGATCCGGCGCGGCTGGGTGCAGCCGATCATGCCGGCCGCGCCGCGACCGGCGGCGAGGCACAGCTTCGGCAACTGCGTGGTCTTGCCCGAGCCGGTTTCGCCCGCGATCACCACCACCGGATGGTCGCGAATCAAGGCGACGATGCGCTCGGCCTCGGCGGCGATGGGCAGCGCGGGATCGATCTCGCCCGGCGCGGGCAGCGCGGCCTCGCGCGCGCCGCGCGCGGCCACCGAGGCCGCCAAGGCCGTCTCGAACGCGGCGCGCGCGGCGGCGTCCGTCGGCTTGGCGTTCCAGCGCGACCACAGCCCCAGCAATCGCCCGCGATCGCGCGCCAACGCGCCGTCGACGCCGCGACGCGCGCGCTGCGCCTCGCGACGATGCGGGTCGCGTTCGAGCGGCGCATGCTCAGACGACGCATGCTCGGACGACGCATGCTCTGGCGGCGCATGCTCGGACGATGCGCGGCCCTGCGGTGGCGTATTTCGGTTCATCGGGAGGCGGCCGCAGACGATTGCGGTCTATTGCGGCGATAGGAACAACGGATTTCTAATGCGGGATGTCGGACGATAGTCTGACGCATCCCCCGACCGGAGACGAGCCATGGCCAAATCCGCGAAAACCGAAAAAGCCAGCAAGAAGGACGCGCCGGAGGCCGGAGCGCCCAAAATCGACATCGGCATCTCGGCGAACGACCGCAAGAAAATCGCCGAGGGTCTGTCGCGCTTTCTCGCCGACAGCTTCACGCTGTACCTGAAAACCCACAATTTCCACTGGAACGTGACCGGGCCGATGTTCAACACCCTGCACGTGATGTTCGAAGGCCAGTACACCGAACAGTGGACGGCGCTGGACGAAACCGCCGAGCGCATCCGCGCCCTGGGCTTCAACGCCCCGGGGTCTTACGCCGAATTCATCAAGCTCACGTCCATCGTCGAAGAACCGGGACTGACCGATACGGCCGATTGGCGCGAAATGGTGCGCCAATTGGTCGCGGGCAACGAAGCGGTGTGCCGCACCGCGCGCAAAGTGCTGAAGATCGCCGACGACGCCGGCGACGACCCGACCACCGATCTGTTGACGCAGCGCCTGAACATCCACGAAAAGAACGCGTGGATGCTGCGATCCTTGCTCGCCTGATTCGCAGCGCGAGATCGCCGCGGTCGCATGCGATCCGCGGCGATTCGTATCGGTCGCGCGTTTCGCGAGTCAGCGCACGCGGCCGGATGCGGAATTCCCGGCCTCAGCAACGTTCATGGCCCGCTCTTGCGGGCTTCCGCCTTGCGAGAACGCTCTCTGCGAGCGCATGCCCTCCGAGAGTTTGACCGTCTGCGGCTGCGCCACCCGCTGCGCCGCGAGCGGAAGCGTCTGCGGCCGGTAAAGATGGGCCTTGAAGAACGCGATATATCCGGCGTAAGCGCCCGCGGCGTGGGTGTAGCGGGGATCGGAATCGGCGCTGCAGCGCGAGGAGGCGCCGAACGCCTGCAGATAGGCCGCGCACAGCGCGAGCCCGAAATCCGGGTAATGCACCTCGCTCATCCCGTCCAGTTCCGCCAACGTGATCAAGCGCCCCACGAACGGCTGGTCGTAGCGCAGCATCACCGGCGGGTCCGGCTGCGGCCCGGCGCTCACGCTGAGGATCGCGCTGCCGAACTGCGCGTACTTCGGATGCTCCAGGCGCCAAGCCGCCTTCGCGACCGGTCGATCCGCGGGCACCAAGAACGAATCGGCGAATTCCACGCCGTCGTAGGTGGTCTGCGCGTTCACGCCGAACACCGCATTCACCCGCGTGGACTGCCGCGCGACCGGATCGGCGCTGTCGGGAATCGCCATATCGTCCTGCAGCGCGGTCCACAGCGTCAGCGTGCCGCGCGAACCGCCGACGAAAAAGACGTTGCGCTTATCGATGCCCAGCGCGTTGGCGTTCGCGCGAATGAACTGAATGGCGCGCGCGATGTCGCGATGCGGGACGCCGGGATTCGTCGGGCTATCGGCCTCCGCTTCGTTGGTCACCGGATGCCGGAATTCGATCGACGCGAACGAGAAGCCCGCGGCCAGCGCCGGCAAGACCAACGCTTTGTAGAGCTCGCCGTCGGGCACGAGGCGCTTGCTGGAACCGTTGGGATGCGCCCAGATCACCAACGGCGCGGGCGCGCTGGTCGGCGCGCGATAGAAATCGAACGCCTGCTGCAAACGACGGCCGTTCAAGGTCGGTTCGTCCCACTCCGCGGGGCCGTAGCAGAGGTCTTCGCCCTGCGCGCCGGGCGGCAGCGGCGCGGGCGTACACGCCAGCGCGTCGGTCGCGTAGATCGAGGCGCACGCCGAGACGAGCAGCGCGGCGAAGGGCGCGAAGACGGCGCGCGCGCGCGAACGGCGCGCGGATGCGCAGGAACGAACGGAATTTGACGAGATCGGCGAATATCGCATGCGCATGGCGTCCTATCGAAGCGGAGAAAGGGTCGCGATATCGCGACCGCTTCCGCTAACGCATCCGCACGCTTCGGGTTGACGCCGCGACGCGCGCGTTCGATCGCGCGGCGACTTCGCGGCTCGATCGACAGTCGAGTCGACGCTCGCATCGACACTGGATCGCCGGCGACGGCGACGGCGACGGCGCGATCCGCGCGCGCCGATCCGCACTCGCTCAGGCCCCGAAAACGCGAAAACCTCGCCGAAGCGAGGTTTTCGCGCAGCCGTGGGATCGAACGATCCTCAGCGCTGATCGAACGGCACGTAATCGCGCGGGGCGTAGCCCGTGTAGATCTGGCGCGGACGGCCGATCTTGGCTTCCGGGTCGTTCTGCTGTTCCAGCCAATGCGCGACCCAACCGGCGGTACGCGCGATGGCGAACATCACCGTGAACATCTCGGTCGGAATGCCCAGCGCCTTGTAGATGATGCCGGAGTAGAAATCGACGTTCGGATAGAGCTTGCGCTGCACGAAGTAATCGTCCTTCAGCGCGGCCTCTTCCAGCTTCATCGCCACTTCCAACAGCGGGTCGTTCACGCCCAGCTCGTTGAGCACCTTGTGGCACATTTCGCGGATGATCTTCGCGCGCGGGTCGAAATTCTTGTAGACGCGATGGCCGAAGCCCATCAAGCGGAAGCCCGAGTTCTTGTCTTTCGCCTTGTCCACCGCCGACTGCACGTTATCCGGGCGGCCGATCTCTTCCAGCATCTTCAGCACGGCTTCGTTGGCGCCGCCGTGCGCCGGGCCCCACAGCGCGGCCACGCCGGCCGCCACGCAGGCGTACGGGTTGGCGCCGGTGGAACCGACCAAACGCACGGTCGAGGTCGAGGCGTTCTGCTCGTGATCGGCGTGCAGGATGAACAGCAAATCCATGGCCTTCGCGGCCATCGGGCTGAGCTCCAACGGCTCGCTCGGCACTTCCTTCATCATGTGCAGGAAGCGGGTGACGTATTCGAGATTGTTCTTCGGGTAACGGCTGGGCCAGCCGATCGAATAGCGATGGCAGGCGGCGGCGATCGTCGGGACCTTCGCGATCAAACGGATCGCGGCCATGCGACGCTGCTCGGCGTCGTCGAGATCCAAGGTGTTGTGATAGAAGCTGGCCATCGAGCCCAGCATGCCCACCAGCATCGCCATCGGATGCGCATCGTGGCGGAACCCGAACAGGAAGGTGCGGAAGGCCTCGTGCATCATCGTGTGATGCGTGACTTCGTGCTCGAACTTGGCGAAGTCGGGCTTGCTCGGCAGTTCGCCGTTCATCAGCAGATACGCGACTTCCAAGAAGCTGGAACGCTCGGCGAGTTGCTCGATCGGGTAGCCGCGGTACATCAGCACGCCCGCGTCGCCGTCGATGTAGGTGATGGCCGAACGGCAGGACGCGGTGGCCATGAAGCCCGAGTCGTACGTGAACAGACCGGTTTCTTTGGGCAGTTTGGCGATGTCGATGCACGGGTTGCCGAGCGTGCCGGAGTGCACCGGCAAGACGACCGACGTGTCGCCGGCGGTCAACGAAACCTGCGTGGGGGCGGAAGAATCCTGTTGGGACACGATGCACTCCAGGGAACTTTGGGGAACATTGAAGAACGAGGGGGCTTCGAAGGGCGCCGAACGCCGCATGAGAGCGGGCGGGACGCCGAACGAGGATGTTCTCGATCATGACCCGAGCGCGAGCCCGGCATGGTCCGAAACGGCAGCCGCGGGTCGCCCGCGACAGCGTCGGGATTATCGCACAAGCCCGCGCGCCGACCGGCGCTGGACTTTCGTCTAAGCGTCTGCCGCGACGGAGTCGGCCGCGCGGGCCGCGTCGCGGACGAACTCGCGGATGAACTCACGGACGAAATGCGCGGACACGACAACGGCCGCCGGGAGGCGGCCGTTTCGGAAAACGCTGCGCGGTCGAAGGGTTCGCGGCGCCTGGGCGGACGCGACACGCCCGAAATATCGAGCGTCGTCGCGAATTTCGTCGTCGTGGGCGACGCCGCAGCGCCGCACGCGGCGATTACTTGCCGTAGCGCTTGCGGAACTTGTCGACGCGACCGCTGGTGTCGACGATCTTGTGCTTACCCGTGTAGAACGGGTGCGACGACGACGAGATTTCCACCTTGATCAGCGGGTATTCGTTGCCGTCTTCCCACTTCGTCGTTTCCTTGCTGCCAAGGGTCGAGCGGGTGAGGATCTTGAAGTCCGAGGTCACGTCTTGGAAGACGACCTGGCGATATTCGGGATGGATGTCGGCCTTCATGGCGGCACCAAAGTTGAGCGGAAAGCCGGGCATTATAGCGGCGCTCACCGGTTCGGCTCAAGCCATGCCGTATCGGGAACCACCGGATGCCGAAACCGGGCGAAGCCCGCGACGCCGGCCGCACCGCCGGGACGGTCCGACCGGGCTCGATGCCGAGCCGGACACGAGGCCGAAACGCCGGCTCAACCGGCCCGCAGGGCTCGGCGGATCAGGGACTCGAAGGCGGCCTGGTCGTAGGCCATCAGAATGTCCGCGTTGTCCGGCCGGCCGCTGCGGCGGTTCCAGTCCACCACCGTCATCCCGCGGGTCTCGGCCCCGGTCAGCTCCACCCGCAGCGGGCGAACCGCCCGTTCGCGCACGCCTTCGGGCGCGACCAGCATCGCCATCGCGAGCGCGTCCGCGGCATGCCAGCGCTCGCCGCGCAGACCGGCCGACCATTCCCGAGTCTTGCGCGAGATCGCCTCGTAGAACCGGGCGCGGGGATGGTCGGCCTGCAGCCAGCGTTCGACATCGGTGTGCAGAAACCCGTGCCGGATCACCGCCTCCCAATCCGCGACCTCGACGACCTTGCCGGCCGCGGCGAAGGCGTCGAACACCAGATGCGCGGCTTCGGGGTCGAAGCCGATATTGAACTCGGCGGTCGGCGTGGTGTTGCCCTGCCCGGTCACCGCGCCGCCCATCACCACCATGCGACCCACCCGCTGCGGCAGGGTCGGGTCCAGCTTGAGCGCGACGGCCAGATTGGTCAGCGGCCCCAGCATGCACACCACCAGCCGGCCGGCGTGCGCGTGCGAGAGCCGGATCATCGCCAGCGCGGCGTGCTCGGCTTCTGCGCGCTTCGCGGCGGGCGCATAGCCGATATCGCCGAAGCCGTCGCGGCCGTGCACGTAAGACGCGTCCGGCGCGGGATGCAGCAGCGGCGCGTCGCAGCCGGCGAACACCGGCACGTCGACCTCGGCGATTTCGCACAATTTCAGCGCGTTGGCGACGGTGTGGGTCAAGCCGACATTGCCGGCGGCGATGGTGAGCGCGACCACCTCGTGATGCGGCGCATCGAAAGCCATCAGCAAGGCCAGGGCGTCGTCCACGCCGGGGTCGGTGTCGATCAGAAGAGGGCGTTTGTTTGTCATCGCGGGAGTGTAGCCGCTCCGCGGCGCGGTGGCGGGCGCGCTAAAGTCGGTGCGTTGCCGACGTCACGATGCGAGATGGCCTCGAACGCTTCGCTACAACGCGCTCAGAATCATCGCGAGCGATGGAGATCCGCGCCGCCCGCAGTGGATTTTGAACCGGCGCTCAGACCTCGGCCGCGAATGCGCGATGGTACGCGACCGTGCCAGAGGGCAGCGAACCGTCGAACGAAACGGCTTGGAAATTCTCCGCACGCACGCCCGGCAGCACCAGCGACGGCTCCGCCACGAAGCCGAACCGCGAGTAGTAGGCGGGCCGTCCGAGCACAACGCACCCGACGGCGCCCAGCGCCCGCAGTTCGCTCAACGCGCACTCCATGAGTCGAGTGCCCACGCCGCCGCCTTGGCGTTCCGGCGAAACGGAGATCGGTCCAAGCCCGAACCAGCCCGTCGAACCATCGGAAATCGTCACGGGCGATACGGCGACATGCCCGATGACTTCGCTATCGTCCTCCGCGACGAGAGAGACCGATAGAGCGCCGGATTCACGCAGCGCTCGAACGATGAACTGCTCGGTATGCCGTGTATGCGCGGCGTTTTCGAATGCGGCGACGGTCACCGCCTCGATGGCGGCGGCGTCGGAGGGGACTTCCTGACGGATTTTCATGGCCGCTTCGTCCGAGGTCGATCGCAGGATTATGCCGCATCGGGGCGATGCGGCCGATGCGCGGCGCGCTGCCCTACAATTCCGGCATCGTCGCGGAGATTCGCCATGCGCCCCACCGTCGTTCCGTTTTTCCACCGCGAAAGCTGCACCTGGACCTATCTGGTGTCCGATCCGGCCACGCGACACGCGGCGATCGTCGATCCCGTGCTGGATTTCGATACGAAAGCGGGGCGCACCGGTACGCGGTCGGCGCAACAGGTCGTCGATCGCGCGCGCGCCGAGGACTTGGACGTGCGTTGGATTCTGGAAACCCACGCGCACGCCGATCATTTGAGCGCGGGGCAATGGCTGAAGCGCGAATGCCCGAACGCGACGCTCGCCATCGGCGAAGGCATTCGCATCGTGCAGGAGACTTTTCGGCCGATCTTCAATCTCGGCGAGCATTTTCCCGTCGACGGCTCGCAGTTCGACCATCTGTTCGCGGACGGCGATCGCTTCGCGATCGGCGCGATCGAGGCGGAGGTGATCGCGGTGCCCGGCCACACCAACGACAGCGTGGCGTACCGCATCGGCGATGCGCTGTTCGTCGGCGATTCGATCTTCATGCCCGACGGCGGCACCGCGCGCTGCGACTTTCCGGGCGGCGACGCGCATCGGCTGTATCGCTCGATCCAGCGGCTGTTCGCGCTGCCGAGCGACACCCGGGTCTTCGTCTGCCACGACTACGCGCCGGGCGGCCGCTCTTACGCCTGCGAAACCACGATCGCGGCGCAGAAGGCCGGCAATATCCACGTCCGCGACGGCGTGAGCGAAGACGCGTTCGTCGCGATGCGCACCGCGCGCGACGCGACGCTGGAGATGCCCGCGTTGTTGCTGCCCTCGGTGCAGGTCAATATCCGCGCGGGCCATCTGCCCGAGCCGGACGACAATGGCGTGCGGTATCTGAAACTGCCGATCGACCGGTTCTGACAGCGCACGGCGCGCCGTTGCGCGATCCGAACAGATTCAAGCCAACGGCGGCGCCTCAACGCGCCGCGGAGGTCTCCCGCGCCGCGCGCGCCAATGCCGCTTGCACCGCATCGCCGTCGCCAGCGGCGTAATCCTCGTCGACGTAAGCGACGCGTCCGTCGCGGCCGATCACGAACACTTTGCGCAGGTCGTAGCCGGCGGCCGCGTCGTAACTGCCGTAGCGTTGCGCGATGGCGTAATCGGGATCGTTGACGTAACGCATATCCGTCGTGCCCAGTAAGCGCCGCCAGGAATCCAGCAATTGCGGGGTGGACGCGCTGACCGCGAGTTTGACGATATCGTCTTCGGCGAAGTCGCCTTGCGACAGTTTGTCGAGCTGACCGATCTGGATCGAACAACTCATCAGCTTGCGCATGAATTCCTTGCGCTCGGCGTCGACTTTGTCGGCGACGGAGCCTTGCACCGTCGGCAGCGTGCCGCTGAACGCCGCGGGGTAGAACGTCAGCAACACTACTTTTCCGCGCAAAGACGACAAAGGAACGGTCTTCGCCGGGCGCTGCGCGTCCGCGGCGAGGAGCGCCTGCAGCGAACCCGCGGGCGGCGGCAGCGGAATCTCGAAATCCGGCGCGAGATCGCCGACGCGCGGGCTCGCGCCGACGAGCGTCGCATCGCTCGCCCGGGCGACGGCGTCGGATACGCCGAGCAAGGCCTTCACGGTTTTTTCCAGCGGTTTCAGATGCTCGCCCTGCGCGCGGTACGCCGTATCGCGCCAGCGCAGCGTGCCGTCACGGTCGAGCAACAACACGGTGGCGTCGCTGTCGTCGGCCAAAGGCAGCGTGACGCCGGTCGCATGCGCGATGGCCGTCAAGGCCTGCGGGTCGGTCGCGGGCGTGCAATCGCTGTGGGCGAAATCGCCCATGAAGCCGCCGCCGGTCTCGGCGCGCACGCCGGTCGCGTACACCACTTTAATCGGCGTCTTCAAGGCGTCGTGCGGAAACGCGGCGCCGTTGCGGAAGTATTCGCGGAACGCGAGCTTGAGCATGCCGTCGTACTCGCTGCGCGCGGGCGCGAGCACGATCAGTTTGATCGAATCGCGCCAGTCGTCGTCGGCCGCTTCGCAAAACAGCGAGGCGTCGATGCGGTCGCCGATGGCGAGAGGCGACGGCGCGCCGACAACGGCGTCGGACTCCATCTCCGCCGCTCGACTGGCGGCCATCGTGAGCGAGAGCGCGCAAACCGCGCCGAGCATGCCGACCCCCACCCCCATCCGCCATCGTGTCATCGCCGTTCTCCCGAAATAAGTGGTGCGCCTCGAATCGTCGCGCGCGATGCGGGCGACCGGGAGACGGGACCGCCCGCGAGCGGGCGAGTTCCGCGCCCGGAATTTCTGTTTAAGGCGCGGCCGGGCAGCGCGCCGTAGCGTTGCCGCCGCCCGACGCCGGTTCGACCGCGCACACCGCTTGCGAGGATTCGCCGATGATCTGCGTCGCGCGCGCTTCGGTGGATTTCATGCCGCCGGCGCGGCCGATCGCCAACGCTTCTTCGGCGGCGACGCCCTGCTGCGCCAACGCGACCGCGAGCAAGCCGCCGGCGCGATTGGCGCTGGCGCAATGCACCAGCGCATCGCCGCGTGCGGCAGCGAGCGCTTCGCGAAGCCGCTTCGCGTTCTCGGGCGTGATGCCGCCCGGGCCATCGATCGGAATTTCGATGTAGCGCATGCCCGCGGCCGCGACTTCGGCGCGCTCGTCGCGGCCGGCCATTTCCGATGCGGTGCGCAGATTGATCACGGTGCGCACGCCGGCATCGGCGATCGCGCGCCAATCGCCCGCGGCGGGTTGCCCGGCGGTGTACAGCCCGGGCTTGGGGCGATTGAGCGCGACACCCGACGGTGTGGCGGCGAGCGGTTCGGCTTTCGCCGCGTCGTCGCGCATCGAGGCGCAGCCGACCGCGCACAGCGCGAGCATCAGAGCGAACGCGGTCGCCACGGCGTTACGAAGAGTCGCTTTCATCGTCGGATGCTCCCAGGGGCACGATGGCAGTGTGCGCAAAAAAAACTACGGCAAGAATTCGGTATTCGATGCGGGATTCGCCCGGAAGTCGCTTACGCAACGCCGCCGCTGCGATGCACGACGGTTCCGCTCGCATCGCGCACCGCGACCGACACGTCGATGCCCTCGCGCACGCTCTCGGTCACCACGCAAAAGCGCTCGAACTGCTGCAGGATGCGGTCGAGGTGCTCGTAGGCGCCGGCGTCGTCGCCGAGATTCAGATCGACCTCGACGTGATGTACGCGCAGCCGGCCTTCTTCGTTGCGGCCGAGCGTGCCGCGCACTTCGGCGTCGATGCGGGTGGGCTGGTTCTTGAATTTACGCAGCGCGAACAACAGGCTGGCGGAGAGGCAATTCGCGACCGCGGCCAGCAGCATGCGGCTAGGATTCGGGCCTTCGCCTTTGCCCAGCGGCGCGGGCTCGTCGGTGATCAAGTCCGGCGCTTCGGTGTCGTCGAAATGGATGTTGAAACTGAAATCGGCGATCTGCGTGAGACGAATCTTGATCTGTTCGTGCGCGGCGGCGGGGGCGTTCATTCGGAACTCTCGATGACGAAACGGGGGAAGAAAAGCGCCGATCTCAGCGCAGGTGCTGGCGCGTCCAGGCCACGATCTGCGGCGTTTGGATCGCGCCAGAATGACGCGCGATCTCGCGCCCGCGATGCAGCAAGATCATGGTCGGGATGCTGCGGATCGCGAAACGCGAGGCCAGCGCGCGCTCGGCTTCGGTGTCGATCTTCGCCAAGCGCACCGCGGGCTCCAACGCCGCGGTCGCGGCCTCGAAATGCGGCGCCATCATCAGGCAGGGCTGGCACCAACCGGCCCAGAAATCGATCAACAGCGGCAGATCGCTGCGCTCGGCGTGCGCGGCGAAGGTTTCGGCGGTCAGCGCGATCGGCGCACCGACGAACAGCCAGCGCTGGCAGCGCCCGCAGACGGGCGTATCGCCCAGGCGGTCGCGCGGCACGCGATTGAGCGTGGCGCAGTGCGGGCAGGCGATCTGCAGAGTGGATTCTTCGGTCTCGCGGTCGGCGGTCATGCGGCGGTCTCCTTGCGCGCCGCCATGCGGCGCAGATAGATCTCGTACAGCAGCGGAATCACGACCAGCGTCAACACGGTACTGACCAGAATGCCGAAGATCAACGAGACGGCCAGCCCGTTGAAAATCGGGTCGTCCAGAATGAAGAACGCGCCCAGCATCGCCGCCGCCGCGGTCAACGCGATCGGTTGCGCGCGCACGGCGCAGGCTTCGATCACCGCATCCTCGTGCGAGCGCCCTTCCGCCACCGCTTGGTTGATGAAATCGACCAGCAGAATGGAATTGCGCACGATGATGCCGGCCAGCGCGATCATGCCGATCATCGACGTCGCCGTGAACTGCGCGCCCAGCAGCGCATGCCCGGGCATCACGCCGATCACGGTCATCGGAATCGGCGCCATGATGATCAGCGGCACCAGATAACTGCGGAACTGCGCCACGATCAACAAATAAATCAGCACCAGACCGGCCGCGTAGGCGATGCCCATGTCGCGGAAGGTTTCGTAGGTGATCTGCCACTCGCCGTCCCATTTGATCGCGAACCCGTCGGTCTGCGTGGGTTGGCGGATGAAGAACTGTTCGAGCGGCCCGCCGTTGGTGAGCTTGGGATCCATCGCGCCGTCGCCGACTTGCCCGACCACGTCGAACATGCCGTAGAGCGGGCTGTCGAGTTCGCCGGCTTCGTCGGCCATCACGTACACCACCGGCAACAGATCCTTGTGATGGATCGCGCCGTCCCACGACGCGCGTTCGACCTTCACCACTTCCGAGAGCGCCACGTTGCGGCCCTGCGCGGTTTTCACCGTCAACGCGAGCATGCGATCCAGACTCGCCTGCGCAGCGACCGGCGTGCGCAGGCGCACGGGTTTCGGGCGACGCGACACGCCGTCCTGCACATACGTGGCGTCGTAACCGCCGACGGCCGCGGCCAGCGTGTTGGCGATCGTGGATTGATCCACGCCCAGGCGCGTCGCGCGGTCGCGATCGACCACCAGCACTTCGCGCGGGCTATCGGCTTCGACCGTGGTGTCGATATCGACCAGCCCTTCGGTCTTGCGCATGCGCGCTTCGAGCGCTCGCGCGATCTCGCGGCTGCGCGGGTAATCCGGACCGTAGATCTCGGCGACCAGCGGCGCCAACACCGGCGGCCCGGGCGGCACTTCCACCACTTTCACCGATGCGCCGTAGCGACGCCCCAGCGCATCCAGCGACGGACGCATCGCGCGCGCGATGTCGTGACTCTTGCGATGACGGTCGTGCTTGTCGACCAAGTTCACCTGCAGGTCGCCGACGTTCGCGCCGCTGCGCAAAAAATATTGCCGCACCAATCCGTTGAAGTTGATCGGCGCGGAGGTGCCGGCGTAGCCTTGAACGTGGAGCACTTCCGGGAATTCGGCCACTTTCGCCGCCAATTCGCCGAGCAGCGCGTCGGTGGTTTCGAGCGTCGCGCCTTCGGGCATATCGACGACGACCTGAATCTCCGACTTGTTGTCGAACGGCAGCATCTTCAGCACGACGAGCTGGAACACCGCGAGGCTGGCGGACAAGCCGACCGCAGCGATCATGCCCGCGAACAGCCAGACGCGACGTTTCGGCGCTTGCGGGCCGGACAGGAACGGGCGCATCACTCGCGAAAAGAAACGATGCAAACGGGTTTCGGCCGGCGCGTCGTGGCCTTCGGCACCGGACTTCGTTTCGCCATGCGCGTCGTGATTCGCGTGCGCATGCGGCTTCAGCAGTTTGTACGACAGCCATGGCGTCACCACCAGGGCAATCGCGAGCGACAGCACCATGCCGGCGGAGGCGTTGATCGGAATCGGCCGCATGTACGGCCCCATCAGGCCGCTGACGAACGCCATCGGCAGCAGCGCCGCGATCACGGTGAAGGTGGCGAGAATCGTCGGGCCGCCCACTTCGTCCACGGCCGGCGGAATCGCTTCGAGCAAAGTCTTGCCGCCGCGCGCCATGTGGCGATGGATGTTCTCGACCACCACGATGGCGTCGTCGACCAAAATACCGATCGAGAAAATCAGCGCGAACAGCGACACGCGGTTGAGCGTGAACCCCATCGCCCACGACGCGAACAACGTGGCCGCCAGCGTCAACACCACCGCCGAACCGACCACCAAGGCTTCGCGCCGGCCCAGCGTGAACAACACCAGCAGCACCACCGACATCGTCGCGAACATCAGCTTCTGGATCAGCTTCTGCGCCTTATCGCTGGCGGTCTGGCCGTAATCGCGCGTGGTTTCGACGTGGATGCCGTCCGGGATCGCCTGCCCGCGCAACGCATCGACGCGCTCGGCGATCGCGGTGGTGATGTCGGCGGCATTGCTGCCGGGTTTCTTCGCGATCGCGATCGTCACCGCGGGGGCGACGCCCGTCGCGGGACCGCCGCGCGAGGCCGGCGCGGCGTGCCAGACATAACTCGACGGCACATCGCCGCCCGCGCGCACATCGGCCACATCGATCAATTTCACCGGTTTGCCGGCGTGTACGCCGAGAATCAAATTCGCCACGTCGTCGCGGTCGGCGAGAAAGCGACCGGCGCTGACCGGCGTGGCGCGCGGTCGCGCCGCATCGTCGCCGCCGACGCGCTCGCCGACATGGCGCACCACGTTCGCGGCCTGCAGCGATTGCGCCACCTCGCCCACCGACAACCCGAACGCGGCAAGACGCGCGGGATCCAGCGTCACTGCGACGACGCGATCAGGCGCGCCGATGGTGTACACATCGCGGGTGCCGGGCACGCGCTTGAGTTCGGTTTCCAGCGAACGCGCGACCGCAGCCAACTGTTCGGCGTCGGCGCTCTCGGACCACAGCGTCAACGCCATCACCGGCACGTCGTCGATGCCTTTGGGCTTGATCAACGGCTGGCCGATGCCCGCGTTCGGCGGAATCCAATCGGCGTTGGAAAACACCTGGTTGTACAGACGCACGATCGCCGGTTGGCGCTCCACGCCGACGGTGTATTCGACCGTCAGCACCGCCATGCCGGGACGGCTGATCGAGTAGACGTGTTTGACGCCTTCGATCTCGGAGAGTTTCTGTTCCAGCGGATAACTCACCACCTGTTCGACGTCGCGCGCGGACGCGCCGGGGAACGGCACGAACACGTTCGCCATGGTCACGTCGATCTGCGGCTCTTCCTCGCGCGGCGTGATCGCGACCGCGACGAAACCCAGCAACAATCCCAGCAGCGCCAGAATCGGCGTCAGCGGATTGGCCTGGAAGGTTTTGGCGAGACGCCCGGACAGGCCGAGCGCGGGCGCGTTGCGCTCACTCATGCTTGCCGTCCTGCGGAGCGTTCTGTCCCTCGCCCGCGCGACGCTGCGCGGCCAACGCGGTGGTGGCCGCCAGCGGATCGCGCACCACGGCATCGCCGGGGTTCACGCCCGACAGCGCTTCGACCGAGTCGCCATCGCGCTCGCCCAATCGCACTTGCCGCAAGAACAAGCGACCGTCTTTCAACACGTACACGCCGGTCAATTCGCCGCGGCGCGCGATGGCGCTCTGCGGCACGCGCAACACGCGCTCGGTCGCGGCGACGGCGAAAGTCACGCTCGCGGTGGTGCCCGGCGCGACCGGCGTCGCCATCGCCGGCAACAGCACGCGCACGACGACGCTGTGGCTGATCGGATCGGCGCTGGGATACACCACGACCTGACGCGCATCCACGGTACGGCCGTCGTCGAAGCGTACGCGCGCGCTCGGCGCGACCCGTACCGCATCGGCGTCGGACTGCGGCAGATTCAATTCGATCCGCAATTCGTCGGGCGAATACACGGTCATCAGCGGCTGACCGGGGCCGACGGTTTCGCCCGGCTCCACGTGGCGCGCGGCCACGACACCCGCGTACGGCGCGCGCACGACCGTGTAGTCGGCGCCCTGCCCCGCGGCGGCGAGCTGCGCGCGCGCGGCATCGCGCGCGGCGAAGGCGGCGTCGCGCGCGGCGCGGGCTTGATCGACCTGCGCGTTCGATACGAATTTATCTTTCGCCAGCGCGGCGAAGCGTTGGTACTGCCGCTCGGCTTCGGCCGCGGACGCTTCGGTCGCGCGCAACTGCGCGCGCGCGGCGTCGACGCCCGCCTGTTGTTCCACCACGGTCAAGCGCAGCAGCACTTGGCCGGCGGCGACGCGATCGTTCACGTCCACCGCCACCGAGGCGACGCGACCGCTGGTCTGCGCCGACAGCGCCGCTTCGCGCACGGCTTCCACCGTGCCGTCCCAACGGCGCGCGGCACCCGCGGCGTTCGCCGACACCACGAACGTCTCGAGCGCAGGCAGCGGCGTGGGCGCGGCGGTTTTCTCGTCGCCGCCGCAGGCGGCCACACTCAGTCCGACCGCCGAGATCGCGACCCATCGCAACACGGCGTTCGCCCGACCGACATTTCTCACTTGAACGCGCATCCGCTGGACACTCCGAGTTTCTTGAAGACGATCGCCGCCGGGCAGAAGCCGGTGACGCTGGCCTGCAGCAGATTAAGGCCGATGAACGCCGTGAACCACCACCACATCGGCGAGACGAAGTGGGTCAAGGCCAGGCTGACGAAGATCATCGTTCCGGCGAACGCCATCACGGCACGGTCGAGATTCATGAAAAACTCCTCGGCGCGCATGCGCCATCGCATCGGGGGGAGAGAGCGGGCATCGCGTCGCGCGTCACTTCAAGCGTTCGATCCCGAGCGCGCTGAGCACGTATTTCTCGTAGATCGGCTCGCTGGTGCCGTTGCGCATCTTGTACAGAAAGTATTTTTCGAACGCGATCTTCGCCAAGTGCACCCACTTGCCGATCTTCGTCCAGGTGACGTTGCGCGGCGGAATCTGCGGCAAGGCGACGAACGCGGCGCCGGTGTCGCCCATATCGGCGAGACACACAGCATTCCAGGTGCCTTCGAACGTGGGCGCTTCGCCTTTCATTTCGGCGCGGATATTGCGCACGATGGTGGTCACCATCGATTCGATCATGAAACCGGTCTTCGGCGCACCGGTCGGAATCGGGGTCGCCTCCACCGGCGGAATCGCCACGCAGACGCCCGCGGCGAAAATGCGCGGATATTTCGGGCTGCGCTGATGCTTATCGACGATCACGAAGCCGCGCGGGTTGCACAGGCCTTCGACGGCCGCGACCACATCCACGCCGCGGAACGCCGGCAGCATCATCGAATACAGAAACGGCAGCGCATGTTCTTTCGTCGGTTGCGCCTTGTCGTCGTGTTCGACGACGTGCATCTCGCCGGGCTGCACGTCTTTGACTTTCGCGTTGGTGATCCACTTGATGTGACGCTGCCGCAGTTCCGACTCCATCATGCCTTTCGAATCGCCGACGCCGCCCAAGCCCATATGGCCGATGTACGGCTCGCTGGTGACGAAGGTCATCGGCACTTTGTCGCGCAATTTGCGCTTGCGCAGGTCGGCGTCGAGGATCATCGCGAATTCGTAGGCCGGGCCGAAACAACTGGCGCCGGCCATCGCGCCGACCACGATCGGGCCGGGGGCCTTCAAGAATTCTTGATACGCGTCCCAGGCATGTTGGGCGTGCGGCGTGGTGCAGACCGACTGGGTGTGGCCGCCGTCCGGGCCGCTGCCGGGCACCTCGTCGAAGGCGAGCTTCGGGCCGGTGCAGATCAGCAGATAGTCGTAACCGAGCTCGGTGCCGTCGCCGGTCACCACCCGATGCCCGTCGGCGTCGATCTTGGCCACGCCGTCCGCGCGGAATTCGATGCCCTTCTTGGTCAGGTGATCCCCGGCTTTCAACGTGATGTCGTGCGGCTTGCGCCAACCGACCGCCACCCACGGGTTCGACGGCGTGAAGCTGAACCGCTCGCTGTCGCCGACCACCACGATCCGGTGGCCTTTACCCAAAAACTCCCGCAGCTCGTAAGCCGCGCTCATCCCGCTCAAACCCGCCCCGATCACGACGATATCGCTCATGGCACCCTCCCAAGTGGACTTGCGACTGTAATTGCGAATTATCTAAATTAGATTTATCTTAATTAGAGTTTGGTACACTGTCAACCGTCCCCACAGGAGCCCGCCATGTCCTACACCGCCCAGGATCTCGTCGCCCAGGCCCGCGCCGTCGTCGAGGAAATCGATCCCGCCCGTCTGCGGGCCCTGCAGGCCTCGGGAACGCCGGTTATCGACGTGCGCGAACCGCAGGAATTCGCCGAAGGCCATCTGCCCGGCGCGGTGAACATTCCGCGCGGGGTGCTGGAGTTCCAGGTGGACGGACACCCCGCGGTGAACGCCAAGACCGACCCGACGCTCTCGCATCGTCGCGAAGCGGTGATCCTCTACTGCCGCACTGGCGGGCGTTCGGCGCTTGCGGCGGAAGCGCTCATGCGCATGGGATTCGAGCGGCCGCTGTCCTTGGCCGGCGGCTGGCTGCGCTGGATCGAGCACGGCGGCGAACGGGAGGGCGGCGCATGACGACGACGGATACGACTATCGCCGACGTCTCGCTGGGCGCGCAGATGCAGGCGCGCGCGGAAGAAGCCGCGGATTTGCTGAAAGCGCTGTCGAATCCGCAGCGGCTGCGGGTGATGTGCATCTTGATCGACGGCGAGAAGACCGTCGGCGAATTGAATGCGCAGATCGAGCTCAGCCAATCGGCGCTGTCGCAGCACTTGGCGGTGCTGCGCGACGGCGGGCTGGTGCGCACGCGCCGCGAATCGCAGAACGTGTACTACTCGGTCGCCGACGGCCCGGTGCATCGCGTGATCGAAGCGCTGCACGATGCGTATTGCCCATTGCCGCCCGAAGGCGAACGCCGAGAGTGTTGAGGCGCCAGCGCGCCGTCGCCCTCACGCGCTCGCGTAACGCGCGGCGCCGCCGATCCAACGTTCGGTGATGCGTTCGGCCGCATCGGGCGCATCGCGCAGCAGCGCTTCGCCCAGGCGCTGCACCGTCGGCAGCAGCGCGGCGTCGCGGCCGAGTTCGGCGATGCGGAACGCGGCCAGACCCGTTTGCCGCGTGCCGAGCAATTCGCCCGGGCCGCGCAATTCCAAGTCTTTTTCGGCGATCACGAAACCGTCGTTGGTTTCGCGCATGGTCGCCAAGCGTTGCCGCGCCATCTGCGACAGCGGCGGCTGATACAACAGCACGCAATTCGAAGCCGCGCTGCCGCGGCCGACGCGTCCGCGCAATTGGTGCAATTGCGCCAACCCCAGTCGCTCCGCGTTTTCGACTACCATCAGCGAGGCGTTCGGCACGTCCACGCCGACCTCGATCACCGTGGTCGCCACCAACAGGTCGATGTCCGCGTCTTTGAACGCGCGCATCGTCGCCTGCTTCTGCGCGGGCTTCATGCGCCCGTGCACGAATCCCACGCGCAATTCCGGCAGCGCCGCGGATAACTGATCGAACGCGGTCTGCGCGGCCTGCGCGACCACTTCGTCGCTTTCGTCGATCAGCGTGCACACCCAATACGCCTGCCGGCCCTCCGCGCAGGCGGCGCGGATGCGTTCGATCAATTCCGGCCGACGCTCCGCGCTCAGCACGACGGTTTGCACCGGCGTGCGGCCGGGCGGCAGTTCGTCGATCGCGGAGACGTCCAAATCCGCGTAGGCGGCCATCGCCAGCGTGCGCGGGATCGGCGTCGCGGTCATCACCAACTGATGCGGCACGCCGCCGCCGGCTTGGCCTTTGTCGCGCAACGCCAAGCGCTGATGCACGCCGAAGCGATGCTGTTCGTCGACGATCGCCAGCGCCAAATTCTTGAAGATCACGCCTTCTTGCATCAAGGCGTGCGTACCGACGACGAACTGCGCGACGCCGTCGGCGACTTCGGCCAGCGCGTCGCGACGCGCGCGGCCGGTGACTTTGCCCGCCAGCCACGCGACGCGCACGCCCAGCGGCTCCAGCCAGGCGCGCACGTTATTCAGATGCTGCTCGGCCAACAATTCGGTCGGCGCCATCAGCGCCGCTTGTTTGCCCTGCTCGATCGCCGCCAACGCGGCCAACGCCGCGACCACGGTCTTGCCGCTGCCCACATCGCCCTGCACCAGCCGCAGCATCGGCACGGGTTTGGCCAGATCGCCGCGAATCTCCGCGAACACGCGCCGCTGCGCCGCGGTCAACGCGAACGGCAATGCGGCTTCCAAACGCTTCGCCAAGCGCGCGCCGGTCAACGCCGGCGCGGATTGCGACTGCACGGCGATGCGCTGCCGACGCAGGCTCAAGTGATGCGCGAGCAATTCCTCCATCGCCAAGCGACGCTGCGCGGGGTGCTTGCCGGCCTGCAGCGACGTCAAATCGCTGTGCTGCGGCGGGCGATGCAACGTGAGCAGCGCATCGCGCAGCGACGGCAAGCCCTGGCACAACGGTTCGTTCGCCATCGCCGCCGCCGGCAGCAGTTCCAGCGCGGCATCGTCGGGCAAGCGCTTCAAGGCTTGATCGATGAGCTTGCGCAGCACCGCCGGCCCCACGCCGTCGATCGCGGGATAGATCGGATCGAGTCGATCGCTCAAACCGGCGTCGTCGTGCTCGCCCAGCACGCGATAGCTCGGATGCACGATTTCCAAGCCATATTGCCCGGGACGCGGCGTGCCGTAGGCGCGTATGCGCGCGCCGGGCGAGAACTGCGCGACTTGCTGCGAACGGAAGTGGAAAAACCGCAGCACGAGGGTGGCGCCGGAGTCGTCGCCGAGCGCGACGCGCAGCATCGGGCGATAGCGAAACCCGCGCTCCACCGCTTCGACGCGGCCTTCGATTTGCGCGGCCAACCCCGGCGTCAAGCCGCGAATCGGCATCACGCGCGTCCTATCTTCGTACTGACGCGGCAAGTAGAACCACAGGTCCTGCAGCGTCATCAACCCGCGCGCCGCGAGTTTTTCCGCGACTTTTTCGCCGACGCCGCCGAGTACGGTCAGCGGCGTGCGCGCCGGAGCGCCCGACGCGAGCGGTTTAGCGGCGGCGCGCGGCGCGGCGGACGCCGCCCGTGCGGCCCGAGGCGGAGGGCGCGTCGACGTCATCGCTCAGACGATCAGCGCAACACCATGATCGCGTCGACTTCGAAACGCGCGCCGCGCGGCAAACCGGCGACTTCGACCGTCGAACGCGCGGGATACGGCGCTTGGAAAAAATCGGCCATCACCGCGTTGACCGCGGCGAAATCGTTCATGTCGGTGAGATACAAACCAACGCGCACGATGTCGTCGAACGAACCGCCGGCTTCCTCGCAGACCGCTTTGAGATTCTGGAACGCGCGCCGCGCCTGCGCCGAAATATCGCCCTCGACCAACAGGCCGGAATTCGGATCGAGCGGGACTTGCCCGGAGAAATACACGGTATCGCCGACGCGCACCGCCTGCGAATACGGGCCGATCGCGGCGGGAGCGCCGGCGGAATTGACGATGATGCGGGACATGGCGAACTCCGTTCGGTGGATGGCGCGTAGTGTAAAGCGAGCGCCCGCACGACGCCGCAATCGCGACGCCGCCGCGCGGAGACGACGGCGGCGCGCCGAGGGATGCGCTTATCCGCGCAGAATTCGCACCTTCTGTTCGAGGAATTCCTGTTCGGTCAGGATGCCCTGCGCTTTCAACGCCGCCAGGCGTTCGAGTTTCGAGATGATCGCGTCGTCGGCGTCGGAGGCCACGACCGCCGGCGTCGAGGCGGCGGGCAACGGCGGCGGCGGCGCGACGGCGCCCGGCGCATTCGGGGCACTCGGCGCGCCGGGCGCGGGACGCGACGCCGCCTGGGGCGCCGCGGGCGCGGCCGGGCGCGGCATCGGGCTACCGATTTTCGCGCGCACGTATTCGCCGAATTGGCGCACCACGCTTTTCTCGACTTGCCCGATCTCGGCGCGGTTGCCCGAACTGTAGATCGTGATTTCGCCGAGCAGCAATCCGGTTTTGTATTGGATCGAACTGATTCGGTCGTAGTGGAAATCCTCGACCCGCAGCCCGTAGATCATGCCTTTATCGACGAAGATCAAGCGACGATTCGTCGCCACCAACAGGCCGATACCGCCGTTGTAGAACCCGGGGGCGAGTTGCTCCACGCGCTCGTCGGGCGCCAGCACGTTGGGCAGTTCCTTGACTTCCTTGCGCGGCATGAACCGGCTGCCGCCTTCGATCGCGGCGATTTGTTTCTGGATCTCTTCGAGTGTCGGCATGATGGTGCGGATTCCGATGCGGATGCGCGGGCGTTGGGTGCGTTCGCGGGCGTTGCGGTCACATCCGCTGCACGCCGTGGACGACGCTCAAGCGCCGCACGCGGCGGATGACGTCCGCGAGATGGGTGCGGTCGCCCACTTCGATGCCGAAGCGGATGACCGCGATGTTCTTGTCGCGATCGAGGTATTCGACCGCGTCGATGTTCGAGTCCGCCTGCGCGATCGCCGCGGCGACCTGCGCGAGCACGCCCGGACGATTATCGACATCGACCCGCAGCGCGACCCCGAAATCGCCGCTGACTTCGCGATCCCAGCCGATCGCGACCCAGCGCTCGGGCGATTTGCGGTATTCGGCGATGTTCGCGCAGCCGTTCCGATGCACGACGATGCCGCGGCCGGCGGTGTGGTAGCCCATGATGTCGTCGCCGGGAATCGGCATGCAGCATTGCGCGAACGTCACCACGCCGCGCTCGGCGCCGGTGATGAGGATTTTCTCGCCGCGCCGCACGTCGAAGCCGGTATCGCCGATGCCGGGCTTATCCGGCACGCGATGCGCCAGCACCTGCGCGACCTGGGTCGGCATGCGATTACCGAGCGCGATGTCGGCGAGCATCGCTTCTAGGCGCGGGTAGCGATGGTCGGCGAGATAGCTCTCTAGCCGCGTTTGCGGCAGACGATCGAGCGACGTGCCCAAATCCTCCAGCGCGCGGTCGAGCATGCGATGGCCCAATTGCACCGCGTCCTCGTGTTCGAGCTGCTTGAGTTGGTGACGGATCGCGGTGCGCGCTTTGCTGGTGACCACGAATTCCAACCACTGCGGTTTCGGCGAGGCGGATTTCGCGGTGATGATCTCGACGTTCTGGCCGCTGGTCAGGCGCGTGCGCAGCCCGACCAATTTTTTGTCCACGCGCGCGGCGACCGCGCGATTGCCCACGTCGGTATGCACCGCGTACGCGAAATCCAGCGCGGTGGCGTTCCTCGGCAACGCCAGAATGTCGCCCTTCGGCGTGAACAAATAGACCTCGTCCGGGAACAGATCGATCTTGACGTTTTCGAGGAACTCCAGCGAAGAACCGGTGGAACGCTGCGACTCGATCAGATTCGCCACCCACGACTGCGCGCGGTTCTGCGCGCTGTTCGGCGCGCCGCCGCCGTGCTTGTACGACCAATGCGCGGCGATGCCACGTTCGGCGATCAGGTCCATTTCCTCGGTGCGGATCTGCACTTCGATCGGCGAACCGTACGGGCCGAACAGCACCGTATGCAGCGATTGATAGCCGTTGGCTTTCGGGATCGCGATGAAATCGCGGAAGCGGCCGTCGAAGGGTTTGAACACGGAATGCGCGACGCCGAGCGCGTGGTAACACTCCGGCACCGAGGGCACGATCAGCCGAAACCCGAACACGTCCATCACCTGGTCGAAGCTTTTCCCTTCCGCGCGCATCTTGGTGTAGATGCTCCACGGCGATTTCACCCGACTGACCAGGCGGAACTGCAGATTCTCCTTGGTCAACCGCTGCGCCAAGCGCGCTTCGATGTTCGCCAGCGCTTCGCGGCGCACCATCGGCTGCGAGCGGATGCGCTTGGCGAGAATGGCGTGGCGCCGCGGGTACATCGCGCGGAAGCCGAGATCCTGCAGCTCGGCCTTGATCAAGTTCATGCCCAATCGCTGGGCGATGGGCGCGTAGATTTCCAGGGTTTCCCGCGCGATACGGGTGCGCGCTTCGGCGCTCTGCGCGCCGAGCGTTCGCATGTTGTGCAGGCGATCGGCGAGTTTGATCAGAATCACGCGCAGATCGCGCGCCATCGCCAGCATCATTTTGCGGAAACTTTCCGCGGCGGCTTCCTGACGGCTTTGGAATTCGAGTTTGTCGAGTTTGGTGACGCCTTCGACCAATTCGGCCACGGTATCGCCGAAACGAGCGGCGATATCGTCGCGGGTGAGCGCGGTGTCCTCGATGGTGTCGTGCAGGATCGCGGCGATCAGCGTTTCCACGTCGACGCCCTGCTCAGCCAACACCGTCGCCGCGGCGACGGGATGGGTGATGTAGGGCTCGCCGGACTTGCGCGTTTGCCCGGCATGGGCCGCCGCCCCGACGCGCCACGCGTCGAGCAGCGTGTCGCGCTGCGACTCGGGCAGATAACGCGCGGCCCGCTCCAACTCGCGGACGTACGCGGGGATTTCCGCGTCCGGAGCGGGCGTGGGGCCGGCGAGAATCGGCTCGAGCTGGGTCATCCCCGAAGACTAAGGCGGAACGCAGTGAATCGGCAATCGGGAATGGTGAATCGGCTTGGAGCCGAGAATCGGGAATGGTGAATCGATAGAGCGGAGCGCAGCTCCGCTGAACACCCCTGTCATCCCTCGCTGCACTCGGTACGACGGATTCACCGCTACGCGAACCAAAAAAAGCGAAACCCCGCCGAAGCGGGGTTCCTGAAACGCCTGATGATTGATGGGCTCTGGGGCGGGATCGAGATGTTCAGCGGAGCGGCGCTCCGCTCTACCGAACCTCGATTCCCGATTCCCGGCCTTACAGATCGTCGCCCTTGGACAGATCGTCGTCGGCGACCACTTCCGCGGCGGCCCATTCCATCGCTTCGCGTTCTTTGCGCTCGCGCTCGGCTTTCTCGACCGCGTCGACGAAGCTGTGATCGATGCGACGGGCGGCGATTTCGCGCAGGGCCAGCACGGTCGGCTTGTCGTTGGCTTCGCTGTTGTCCAGTTGCGGCTCGACGCCGTTGGCGAGCTGACGGGCGCGCTTGGCGGCCATCATGACCAGCTCGAAACGGTTGTCGATCACTTCCAGACAATCTTCCACGGTGATGCGGGCCATGCTCTCTCCCGGCGGCGACGAGCCGTCCGATACGCTGATGAATGAACTCGCGATTTTAGCGATTTTCGGGGTCTCGGCACAAGCCGAGCGCGCCGCGGAGCCGCCGATCGTGGCGAAATGCCGGCGTTTTCGGCTGAACGGCAATGGTTGAAGAGGCGGGCAGCGCTGCGGGCGCTTCGCGCAGGGCGCGGAAACCGCCGGAACCGTCCCGAAGGAACCGAAGCGAGCGACCGCCCCGAAGCCCGTCATCCCCGCCGCGAAACGATTCGTCGAAAGGTCAGATTGATCCGCGGGGCGACCGTCGCCGCGGTCGCCGGCAACGCATGCACGTAGCGCCGCTGGGTTAGGCCGGCCATCACCAGCAGGCTGCCGTGCCCCAGCGTCAGAGCGAGGCGCTCGCCGCCCGGCGACCCGCGCGGCCCAAGCACTCCGGCATCGTCGGCGCGGTCGCTCGTCGCATCGTTCTGCGGGCCGGCCTTCGGTTTCAGCACGAAGCGGCGGGCACCGCCGAGACTCAGTGAGGCGATGGTCGGCTCCGGGCCGAGTTCGGGCTCGTCGTCGCTGTGCCAGCCCATGCGGTCGCGGCCGTCGCGGTAGAGATTCGCCAGCACACTGTCGAATTCGACGCCGAGCGCATTCGACAAGCGACGCCGCACGCCCGCCAGCGCCGAGGGCCACGGCCTGGGCTCGAAGCGTGTGCGCGAATAGGTGTAGACCGCGCCCGGGTCGCCGATCCAACAGCTCAATCGCGGCGAATCGATCTCGCGCCCGAACATCCGGATGCGGTGGGTTTCCCACGGAATGCGGTCGCGACACTCGGCGAACAACGCGTCGGCATCGGCCGGCGACAACCACGCCCGGGCCAAGCGCACGTCGGCGCCGGGCAATGCGATCGCTTCGAATCCGTCGTCTCGCGTCATCCGCGCATGCTGCCGATTTGCTCGCGCCGCCGCAAACCGCGAAAATCAACGGATCGACGCTGGAGTCCGACATGACCGAACACGCGCAAACCGAAGGCACGCAGGCCGAGATCGAACGCGACACGATGGAATACGACGTGGTCGCCGTCGGCGCCGGTCCGGCGGGCTTGGCGTTCGCGATTCGGCTGAAGCAGCTCAATCCCGACATCAGCGTGTGCGTGATCGAAAAGGCGTCGCCCATCGGCGCGCATATTCTGTCCGGCGCGGTGATCGAAACCGGGCCGCTCGACGCGCTGTTGCCGGAGTGGCGCAAGAATCCGCCGCCGATTTGCGTGCCGGCCACCGAAGACGAATTCTGGCTGCTGACCAAAACCGGCGGCCGCAAACTGCCGGTGCCGCCGGGCATGAACAATCACGGCAACGTGATCGTCTCGCTGGGCGCGATGTGCGCCTGGCTGGCGCCGCAGGCCGAAGCCTTGGGCGTGGAGATCTATCCCGGCTTCGCCGCGGCCGAAACGCTGCACGATGCCGACGGCGCGGTCGTCGGCGTGCGCATCGGCGACATGGGCGTGGCCAAAGACGGTGCGCATAAGCCGGGCTTCACCGCCGGCATCGACATCCGCGCGAAAGTCACCGTGCTCGCCGAAGGCGCGCGCGGCCATCTCACGAAGCGCTTGATCGAACGTTTCAAGCTCGACGCCGATAGCGACCCGCAGGGGTATTCGATCGGCATCAAGGAACTGTGGCAGGTGCCGGATGAGCGCTTGACGCCCGGCAAGATCGTCCACAGTTTCGGCTGGCCGGCCGACAACAACACCTACGGCGGCAGCTTTCTGTATCACCTCGACAAGGGCCGCATCGCGCTGGGTTACGTCAGCGGGCTCGATTACCGCGACCCCGACTACAAACCGTGGGAGGCCTTCCAGCAGTGGAAGAACCATCCGATGGTCAAACCGCTGTTGGAAGGCGGCTCGATCGTGTCGGCCGGCGCCCGCGCCATCGTGACCGGCGGATGGCAATCGCTGCCGAAGGTCGAGATGCCCGGCGCGCTGCTGATCGGCGACACCGCCGGCTTGCTCAACGTACCGAAAATCAAAGGCACGCATCAGGCTATCCGTTCGGGCATGTTGGCGGCGGAACACCTCGTCGCGTCGTCGCTATCGCCGGCCGGTTTCGACGCGAAACTCCGCGCCTCCGACGCGATGGCGGAGTTGAAGAAAGTGCGCAACGTCAAACCCGGATTCAAGCGCGGGCTTTGGTTCGGCATGCTCAACGCCGCGTGGGAAACCGCGGTCGGCGGCGCATCGCCGTGGACCCTGAAAAACAAGGCGGATTGGAGCTCGCTGGAGAAAATCGGCGCGCACGAACAGCCGAAGCGGGACTACATCGATCGCACCTTAGCGCCGCGCGATCGCCTCGCCGCGGTGTATTTCGCCGCGACCGAACACGACGAAGATCAACCCGTGCATTTGCGCGTGCGCGACACGTCGGTCTGCGTGAGCCGATGCGCCGAAGAGTACGGCAACCCCTGCACGCGATTCTGCCCGGCGGGCGTGTACGAAATCGTTCAAGACGAAGCCGGCAAGCGCCTGCAGATCAACGCCGCGAACTGCGTGCACTGCAAGACCTGCGACATCAAAGACCCGTACCAACTCATCGACTGGGTGACGCCCGAGGGCGGATCCGGGCCGAACTACCAGAATCTCTGAGCGTATCGGCCGACGAGCGACTCGAAACGCGCGTCGCGCACGAATCGATCCATTCGCGATCGATCTCGAACTTTTAGTGATACCGCCGCGACATGTTCGTCGTCGTTGGCGCGTGCGTTGCTGTGTGCGAAAAATCGTCCGCGGGGATCGGATCGACCTATCCCGCACCCGCTTCGTCTACGGTGAGACGCGAAGATTCGCTTCGACCACGACAGTCTCGGTCCTCGGCCTGACTCGATCGATGCTCCGAATTTTCGGGCATGGACATGTTCGTCGACTATTCGACGCTCGCTCCTTCGCGAGCGCAAAGAAAAACCCCGCAGCCGGAGCTGCGGGGTTTTGGGTAAAGACCCTGGCGATGACCTACTCTCGCATGCTGAATGCACACTACCATCGGCGCGTGCGCGTTTCACTTCCGAGTTCGGGATGGGATCGGGTGGTTCCACGCAGCTATTGTCACCAGGGAGAGGGTGGAGGGTCGCCGGCTTCATGCGAAGCAGCGCTCACGCTCTCATTGGGTCTTGGGACGTAACGAGGTTGTGCCGAACGTCGACGCGTCGTCGAGGTCGCTTCGTTTAGAAGCACTAAGGCAACTTGAGGTTATATGGTCAAGCCACACGGATCATTAGTACAGGTTAGCTCAATGGATTGCTCCACTTACACACCCTGCCTATCAACCACCTAGTCTTGATGGTTCCTTTAGGGGACTTGTGTCCCGGGAGATCTCATCTTGAGGCGCGCTTCCCGCTTAGATGCTTTCAGCGGTTATCGCTTCCGAACATAGCTACCCGGCAGTGCCACTGGCGTGACAACCGGAACACCAGAGGTTCGTCCACTCCGGTCCTCTCGTACTAGGAGCAGCCCCTCTCAAATCTCCAACGCCCACGACAGATAGGGACCGAACTGTCTCACGACGTTCTGAACCCAGCTCGCGTACCACTTTAAATGGCGAACAGCCATACCCTTGGGACCGACTACAGCCCCAGGATGTG
>SSGH01000051.1 GCA_008015835.1 Lysobacter sp. | reverse complement strand
CGAGGCCGCAGTGGATCTCGTCGGAGCAGACGATCAGATCGTGGCGCTCGGCCAACTCGGCAATGCGGCTGAGTTCGTCGCGCGAGAATACGCGGCCGACCGGGTTGTGCGGGTTGCACAGCATGAAGAGGCGCACCCCGTCGGCCAGTGCGGCCTCGGTGGCGGGCCAGTCCCATTCCCAGCGCGAACCCTTTTGGAGCAGCGGCGCGGTGACGAGGCGCTGGCCGAAATTGGCCGGTGCGTGCAGGAAGGGCGGGTAGACCGGGGTGGCGGTGAATACGCCGTCGCCGGGCTGGCCGACCGCCCGCACCGCGACGTTGAAGCCGGTCACGACGCCGGGCAGCCAGACCAGCCAGTCGGGCTGGATGCGCCAGGCGTGATCGCGGGCGATGCCTTCGACGACGGCGTCGAGAACCGACGGCCACGGATCGGCGTAGCCGAAGACGCCGTGGTCGATGCGTGCGCGGAGGGCGTCGAGGACGGCCGGCGGCGCGGCGAAATCCATATCCGCCACCCACATCGGGATGATGTCGCGGCCGGCATAGCGGCGCCACTTGATGCTGTCGGAGCCGGAGCGGTCGGGGTTGGTGCTGAAGTCGAAGGTGTTCAATTCAATAACCGTGAAAAAATCGTGGCGGGCAGGCCGGGGCGGCAATTGGAAACCTTGCCGGATACCTGGTACGGCGAGTATCGCTCTGTTGCCCCAGGCTGCGCAGCGGATTCAATCGCGGTTTTACACTTCCAGATGCTGGAACAGCACCGTGGAAAGGTAGCGCTCGCCGAACGAGGGCACGATGACGACGATCAGCTTGCCGGCGTTTTCGGCGCGCTCGGCCACTTGCAGCGCCGCCCACACGGCCGCGCCGGACGAGATGCCGACCAGCAGGCCTTCTTCCTTGGCCAGACGGCGGGCGGTGTCGAGGGCCGCGTCGTTGGGCACCGGGACGATTTCGTCGTAAACCTTGGTGTTGAGGATGCCCGGCACGAAGCCGGCGCCGATGCCCTGGATCGGGTGCGGACCGCGGGCGCCGCCGGCGAGTACGGGGCTGGCCGCGGGTTCGACGGCGATCACCTTGACATCCGGTTTCTTGGCTTTGAGCGTTTCGCCAACGCCGGTGATGGTGCCGCCGGTGCCCACGCCGGCCACGAAGATATCCACCTTGCCGTCGGTGTCGGCCCAGATTTCCTCCGCCGTGGTGGCCCGGTGGATGGCCGGGTTGGCGGGGTTTTCGAACTGCTGGGGAATGAAATAGCGGGAATCGGAGGCAGCCAGTTCGTCGGCTTTCTTCAGGGCGCCGGGCATGCCTTCGGGACCGGGGGTGAGGATCAGGTCGGCGCCGTAGGCTTTGAGCAGCAGCTTGCGCTCGCGGCTCATGGTTTCGGGCATCACGAAGGCACATTTGTAGCCGCGGGCGGCGCACACCATCGCGAGGCCGATGCCGGTGTTGCCGGAGGTGGGTTCGAGGATGATGGTGTCGGGCTTGATCTTGCCGGCAGCTTCGGCGGCGTCGAGCATGGCCACGGCGATGCGGTCTTTGACGCTGTGGGCGGGGTTGAAGAATTCCAGCTTGAGGGCGACGGTGGCGCCGTTGGCTGGCGCCAGCCGGTTCAGTTTGACCAGTGGGGTGTTGCCGACCAGTTCGGCTACGTTGTTGGCAATGCGCATGGTTTTTCCTTCCCGAATTGGGCTTTGGTGTATTTATCGATTCTAGAGCGAACCGAAGCCGGCCGAATGCTCAATTTTGTATAAGAAAAGAAGCATTGCAGATGAAGAGCCTGCCGGTGGGCTGGCGGGCGCCACTCGGCAATGGGGCCGGGCTCTAGAGCCGGCGGATCTTTTCGAGCAGGGCGGTGGTGGAGCGCAGGTGCTCGAAGGGGATCGAATGCACGCTGCCGCCGCGGGCGAGGGTTTCCGGTGCGCCGACGATGCGCTCCGGCGCCCAGTCGCCGCCTTTGACGAGCACGTCGGGCTGGCATTCGAGGATGGTCGCGATGGGGGTGTCCTCGTCGAACCAAGTGACGAGGTCCACGCAGCTGAGTGCGGCCATGACGGCAAGGCGATCGGCGAGGGGGTTGATCGGACGGTCGTCGCCTTTGCCCTGACGGCGCACCGAGGCGTCGCTGTTGAGCGCTACGACCATCGCGGCGCCGAGGGCGCGGGCCTGGGCCAGATAGGTGACGTGGCCGCGATGTAGGATGTCGAAACAGCCGTTGGTGAACACGAGGGGTCGGGGCAGGGTGGCGACGCGGGCGCGCAGTTGGTCGGGCGGGCAGATCTTGGTTTCGAAGTCGGGCGTGGGATACATGGCGTGGGGCTTGAGGTTGGGTGTCGGGGGCGCGCGGATTTTCCCGCTGCCTGCTCTTCAATGGCGATTTCCGTAGCCGGCGATGCCGATCATCAAGCGAACCAGCCCGTAGGCGGCCCAGTTGAGAAGGCGCTGCAGGCGGGAGCCTCGTTGGGATGCGTCGGCGGAAATCTCGCTGGCGCCTTTGGCCATGACCCGGCGGAGGCGGAGGCGGAGGTCTTCGGCGAAGCCGGCGTCGCGCACGAAGACGTTGGCTTCGCGGGCGAGGAGCAGGCTGAAGGGGTCGATGTTGCTCGATCCGACCGTGGCCCAGCGCTCGTCCACCACGGCCACCTTGGCGTGCAGGTGGCTGCGGTGGTATTCGAAGATACGTACTCCGCCGGCGAGAAACTGGCCGTAGAGGGCGCGGGTGGCGCGCTGTTGCAGCGGGTGGTCGGTCCAGCCCTGGGTCAGCAGGGTGACGCGCACGCCGCGTTTGGCGGCGCTCAGCAGGGCTTGGCGGAAGCGCCGGCCGGGCAGGAAATAGGCGTTGGCGACGATGACTTCGCGGCGTGCGGCCGCGATCGCCACCAAGTAGGCGTCCTCGATGTCGCGCCGGTGGCGGATGTTGTCGCGGATCAGAAAGCCGGCCTCGACATCGCCGCAGGGTTCGGGGTGTAGCGGGGGGCTGGCCGGCAGGCTCGGACGCCGGCGGAAGGAGGCCCAGGTGACCAGTTCCCAGACACGGGTGACGGTGCCGTGGATGGGGCCGAGCAAGGGGCCTTCGATGCGCACGGAGTAGTCCTGACGGGGGGCGTTGTGGTTGGCGGTGCCGAAGTCGCTGATGATGTTGATGCCGCCGACGAAGGCGATGCGCCCGTCGATCACCGCCAGTTTGCGGTGCAGGCGGCGCAGGCGGTGGCGGCGCAGCGAAAGCTGGGCCACTTCGCGGCGGTAGATCAGCACGTTGACGCCGGCTTCGACCAGATCGTCCATCAGCGTGGCGACGAATTCGCGTCCGCCGAAACCGTCCACCATCAGGCGCACCGTGACGCCCCGAGCGGCGGCGCGACGCAGGGCGGCGGCGATGCAGTGGCCAGTTTCGTCGTTGGCGAAGATGTAGGTCTCGAGAAAGATCTCGGCTTCGGCGGCGTCGATGGCGGCCTGCAGGGCAGGAAAGAAGTCGGCGCCGTTTTCCAGAAGGGTCAGCGCATTGCCGCGCAGCCAGGTGACGCTCATGGACTCACGCCGGTTGCAGCTGGGCCGTGAGCGCGGCGTGGTCGGAGATGCGGCTCCAGGGCGGGCCGCAGTGGACTTCGGCTTTGTCGATGTGGAAGCCGCGCACGTAGATGCGATCGAGGCGCAGCACCGGCAAGGTGCTTGGAAAGCTGCGCGCCGGGCGGCCGCGGAGCGACACGAACACTTCACGCACGCCGAGTTGTTCGGTGAGGCTGTCGTCGGCGTGGTTGCGCCAGTCGTTGAAGTCGCCGGCGATGATCAGCGGCGCGCCGTCGGGAGCCAGTTCGTCGAGACGTTCGACCAGCGCGGCCATCTGGCGGCGCCGGCTGCCGGCGGTGAGGCCGAGATGCACGCAGATGCAATGCACCGGACGGTCGACGCCGGTCACTTTGATTTCGCAATGGAGCAGGCCGCGGCTTTCGAAGCGGTGATCGGAAACGTCTTGATTGGCCTGGGAGAGTATCGGGTGGCGGCTGAGGATGGCGTTGCCGTGGTGGCCGTGGTCGTAGATCGCGTTGCCGCCGTAGGCCGTCTGCTGCCACACGTCGCGGGCGAGGAATTCATGCTGCGGCAGGCCGGGCCAGTCGGGGTGGCGCTGGGCGTGGCGCAGGTGCATGCCTTGGACTTCCTGCAGAAAGACGACGTCGGCACCCAGCAGCCGCAGACGATCCCGCAGATCGTGGATGACCATGCGCCGGTTGAACTGGGAAAAGCCCTTGTGGATGTTGTAGGTGCAGATGCGAAGGGTGCTCATCGTATCTCCTGTTTTTGCTTATTCTGCGCGATTGGAGCGGGCTTCGCACGCTGCATCGCCCAATGAAAACGGCGCCCGCGGGCGCCGTCTTGAGCCGGATGCCGGATTGATCTCAGGACACCGCGAGCATGCGCTCGAGGGCGATCTTGGCCAGTGCGGCTTCGTGCTCGGGAACGGTGATGCGGTTGACCACCTTGCCGTCGGCGAGGTTTTCGAGGGTCCAGGCCAGGTGTTGGGGGTCGATGCGCTGCATCGTCGAGCACATGCACACGGTGGGCGCCATGAACTGGACGATCTTGCCTTCGGCCTTCACTTCCTCGGCGAGGCGATTGACCAGATTGAGTTCGGTGCCGACCAGCCAGCGGGTGCCGGGGGCGGATTCCTTGACGACCTTGATGATGTATTCGGTGGAGCCGACGAAGTCGGACTGGCGGCACACTTCCAGCGCGCTCTCCGGGTGGGAGATGACCTTGCCTTCCGGGTATTGGTTGCGGAACTTGATGATGTGCGCCGGCTGGAACATCTGGTGCACCGAGCAGTGGCCCTTCCAGAGCAGGATTTTGGCTTTTTTGATCTGCTCGACAGTGAGACCGCCGTATTCGAGGTCCGGATCCCACACCACCATTTCGTCCAGCGGGATGCCCTTGTTGAAGCCGGTCCAGCGGCCCAGGTGCTGGTCGGGGAAGAACAGCACCTTTTCGCGTTGGGCAAAGGCCCAGTCGAGAATGGTCGGGGCGTTGGTGGAGGTGCACACGATGCCGCCGTGCTCGCCGCAGAAAGCCTTGAGATCGGCTGCGGAGTTGATGTAGGTGACCGGGGTGATCAGCGCGTCGGGCGTTTCGAGCACTTCGGTCAGCTCGCGCCAGCAGCGCTCGACCTTGGCGAGGTTGGCCATGTCGGCCATCGAACAGCCGGCGGCGAGGTCGGGCAGGATGGCCTGCTGGTGGGGCTTGGACATGATGTCCGCCACTTCGGCCATGAAATGCACGCCACAGAACACGATGAACTCGGCGTCGGTTTCGGCGGCGAGGCGGGACAGCTTCAGCGAATCGCCGGTGAGGTCGGCATATTGATAGACGTCGGCGCGCTGGTAGTGGTGGCACAGCAGCACGGCCTTGTCGCCGAGGCGGGCGCGGGCGGCGCGGATGCGCTCATGGGCGTCGGCGTCGGCGAGGGCATTGAAGCGGTCGAAACTGATGGGAACGGCTTGCATCGGTGGAGGTGTCCTTGGTGGTTCAGCCTTGGGTCCAGGGCAGGTTGGCATGACGCCAGCCGCCGACCGTGTTGCGGTGTCCGTTGGCGTCCTTGTCGCCTTCGAAGCCTTCCAGGATGTTGTAGGCGTTGGTGTAACCCGATGCGGCGGCCAGACTGGCTGCCGAATTGGAGCGGGCACCGCTGCGGCACAGGAACATCACCAGTGCTTCGGGATCGACCTGACGCATGAACTGGGCCAGGAAGTGGGCGTTGGGTTCATTGCCCGGGTAGAGCATCCATTCGATTTCGACGGCGCCCGGCACGCGGCCGACCCAGTCCCATTCGGCACGGGTGCGCACATCGACGAGTTTGGCGCCGGGTGCGAGTTGCAGGAGTTCCCATGCTTCGCGGGGCGTCAGGGTGCCGGCATAGGGCAGATTCAAACCCCGAGCGCGTTCCTGTGCGAGGGCAAGGGTTTCGCTTAATTTTCCCATGGCGGACATCCGGCTAGAATGGCGGACTGCGAGTATACCGCCGCCCTTCAGGCCTGCAAGACATGTCTTTCGAAGCATCTTCCGCCGCCGGCGCCGAGGCCTCTCTGGATGCCGGCCGCGCTCTTGAAGCCCAGCGCGCCACCTGGATCAGCGTGGTCGTCAATATTGTGTTGACCGTGTTGCAGATTGCGGTCGGCCTGTTCTCCCATGCCCAGAGCCTGGTGGCCGACGGCATGCACACCTTGTCCGATCTCGTTGGCGATTTCATGGTGATGTTTGCCAGCCGTCGCGGCGCCAATCCTGCCGACGAACGTCATCCTTACGGTCATGGCCGTTACGAAACGGCCGCGTCGCTGGTGCTCGGTCTGATCCTGGCCGGCGTCGGTGCCGGTTTCTTGCTCACCGCCGCGGCCCGCCTGCAAAGCCTCGATGCGCTGCCGGCGCTGCATCCGGCGGCATTGTGGATGGCGCTGGTGACCCTTGCCGGAAAGGAAGGCCTGTTCCGCTACATGCTTGCCGTTGCCCAGCGCCTGCGCTCGCCGATGCTGGTCGCCAATGCCTGGCATGCGCGGGCCGACGCCGCGTCCTCGCTGGTTGTTGCGGTGGGCATCGGCGGCAGCCTGCTCGGTTACCGCTTCCTCGAGCCGCTGGGGGCGGCGCTGGTCGGCTTCATGATCCTGCGGATGGGCGCGATGCTGGCCTACGAGGCGCTGCGCGAATTGATCGACACCGGTGTCGATCCCGACGAAGTGGCGAAAATCCGCGAAACCGTCACCGGCACTTGCGGCGTCATCGATGTGCACGAGTTGCGCACCCGCCGGATGGCCCATCGGGTGCTTGTGGACGCCCATGTGCGTGTCGATGCCCGGATCAGCGTCTCGGAAGGGCATCGTATCGCCGAGTTGGCCCGCAGCCGGGTCCGCACCCATCACCCCGATGTGCTCGATGTGCTGGTCCATGTGGATACGGAGGAGGATCAGGTCGTGGCGACCGGGCGCACCCTTCCGGGGCGGGCTGCGCTGGTGACCGAGCTCGACGGCATTCTCGGCGAAATCCCGCAGGCTGCGCCGGCGGTCTTGCACTACGTCGGAGATCGTGTCGAGGCGGAGGTTTGCCTGCCATTCGACTGGTGCGCGGATGCCGATCGGCTCGAAAGCCTGCAGGCGCGGGTCCGAGCCCATGTTGCCGCGTCTCCTTATTGGGCGCGCATCGCCTTGTTGTGCCGAATTGCACCGTAATGGTGCCTTTTGTTGTTGTTTGCACCATGACGGTGCGCTGGATTCGAAGGCCCGCCGCCTTAGTGCCTTGTGGCACAATGAACTGTTTTTGTTCTGTTGTGTGGCATGCTTTCTGCTTGCTAGCACTGACGAATGAATTGTCTTAATTTCGAATCTTTTTCCACTGCGCAGCAGCGTCAACCCGTTAGGAGTGAGTTATATGACCCCGCAAGACGTCATGAAGATCGTCCAGGAAAACGAAGTCAAGTTCATCGACTTCCGTTTTACCGACACCAAGGGTAAGGAGCAGCACGTTGGCGTCCCGGTCAGCGCTTTCGACGAAGACAAGTTTGAAAGCGGCCATGCCTTCGACGGCTCTTCGATTGCCGGCTGGAAGGGCATCCAAGCTTCCGACATGCTGCTGATGCCGGACCCTGCCACCGCCTACATCGACCCGTTCTTCGACGAAACCACCCTGGTCCTGAGCTGTGACGTGATCGACCCCGCCGACGGCAAGGGTTACGACCGCGATCCCCGCTCCATCGCCAACCGTGCCGAGGCCTACCTGAAGTCCTCCGGTATCGGCGACACCGCCTACTTTGGCCCGGAACCCGAATTCTTCATTTTCGACTCCGTCGAGTGGAAGGTCGGCATGTCCGGCGCCTACCACAAGATCTTCTCCGAAGAAGCTGCCTGGTCGTCCGACCAGAAGTTCGAAGGTGGCAACACCGGTTACCGTCCCGCTGTGAAGGGCGGCTACTTCCCGGTTCCCCCGGTCGACTCCTTCAATGACATGCGTGCCGCCATGTGTCTGGCTCTCGAAGCCTGCGGCGTACCCGTCGAAGTGCACCACCACGAAGTGGCGACCGCCGGTCAGAACGAAATCGGCACCAAGTTCGACACCCTGGTGCGTCGTGCCGACCAGACCCAGATCACCAAGTACATCGTCCAGAACGTCGCCCATCAGTACGGCAAGACGGCCACCTTCATGCCGAAGCCCATCGTTGGCGACAACGGTTCCGGCATGCACGTGCACCAGTCCATCTGGAAGGACGGCAAGAACCTGTTCGCCGGCAACGGCTACGCTGGTCTGTCCGAAACCGCCCTGTACTACATCGGCGGCATCATCAAGCACGCCCGTGCGCTGAACGCCATCACCAACCCGCTGACCAACTCCTACAAGCGCCTCGTGCCGCACTACGAAGCGCCCGTGAAGCTGGCCTACTCCGCGAAGAACCGTTCCGCTTCGATCCGCATCCCGTTCGTGAATAGCGAAAAGGCCCGTCGTATCGAAACCCGCTTCCCGGATCCGGGTGCAAACCCCTATCTGTGCTTCGCGGCGCTGATGATGGCTGGCCTCGACGGCATCCAGAACAAGATCCACCCGGGCGACCCCGCCGACAAGAACCTCTACGACCTGCCGCCGGAAGAAGACGCGCTCATCCCGACCGTCTGCTCCAGCCTCGAGCAGGCTCTGGAAGCCCTCGACAAGGACCGCGAGTTCCTGACCCGTGGCGGTGTGTTCAGCAGCGACTTCATCGACTCCTTCATTGCCCTCAAGCAAGAAGAAGTTAACCGTCTGCGCGTTGAAGTGCATCCGGTTGAATTCGAGATGTACTACGCCATCTGATCTTGCGATCGATGCCGGTCAGCTTGCTGGCCGGCGTGTGCGTTATTCAAGGACGGGCTTCGGCCCGTCCTTTTGTTTTGTAAACGATATTGTCGGTGTTTGTAATCATTGGGCACCGCCTCTAAACTAAGCGGGCTATTGCCTGTTCCGTGCGGACCATGAATCCACGAATTCCCCTGTTGCTGGTCGTCCTGTCGAGCGCTCCGCTGGCGCAGGCGGACGTCTACAAATGCGTCGACGAAGCCGGCCACGTTACCTACACCAACAGCAAGACGTCCGCGCGAGGCTGTACCACCTTGTCGCGGGATCAGGCTGTGTCGTCGATTCCGGGGGGTGGGCGCCCGGTCGCGGTGCCTTCGCACCAAAACGGTGCGTATTCTGGCGGCACGGGTTTCCCGCGCGTCGATTCGGGCACTCAAAAGGCGCGCGACGGAGATCGTCGGCGGATTCTCGAAGACGAGTTGAGCGCCGAGCAGAAGGGGCTGGATATCGCCCGCCGGGAGCTCGAGGAACAGCAGTTGGCACGCTACGGAAATGCATCGGGTGGCGGGGATCGGCTTCAGTCCAGTCGGGAAAAGGTCCAGCTTCACGAGCGCAACATCGAGGCGCTCCGGCGCGAAATCGGCAATCTGCGTTAGTTTTCGGGTAAGAGTTTGCCCGAAGCGGGTTTTTGGGCGGACTTGGTCTGCTTCTTGCATTGGCGATCCGTATGCAAAACGACCAGCCCGAAACCACGCCTTCCGCCTTTGCCGGCCTTGAACTGCTGTCGTCCGCAGTGGTGTTGGTGGACGACCAGTTGATCGTCCGCTATCTCAATCCCAGCGCGGAAAACCTGTTTGCGGCAAGCAGTCGGAAGATCGTCGGCCTTGCCTTGCGCCGTCTGCTCGGCGAGCCGTCGGGGCTTGGGGCGGCCCTCAATAACGTGCTTCGCGACAACTGGAGCTATACGGGCCACAATCTCACGGTGGTGCGCCCCGCACTGGAGCCGCTGCATCTGGATTGCACGGTGACGCCGGTCGAGTGCGGCGAGGCGCGCTTGCTGCTGGAATTCCGACCGATGGACGCGCACCTGAAAGTGGCGCGCGAAGAACAGCTGGCGCACCAGCAGCAGGCCAATCGCGAACTGATCCGCAATCTGGCGCACGAAATAAAGAATCCGCTCGGCGGCATCCGTGGCTCGGCCCAGTTGCTGGAGCGCGAGCTCGACGATCCGCAGTTGCGAGAATATACCCAGGTCATCATCGCCGAGTCGGACCGCTTGCAGGAGCTGATGAACCGGCTGCTGACGTCCCACCGGATGATGCAGCCCACCCAGCTCAATCTGCACGATGTCCTCGAACGGGTGCGCCGCTTGATTCTCGCCGAGTTTCCGTCCGTCGAGGTTTGCCGCGATTACGATACCAGCCTGCCTTACGTCACCGGAGATCGGGAACAGCTCATCCAGGCGATTCTCAATATCGTCCGCAATGCGGCCCAGGCGCTGCACGGGCACGGCGAAATCGTGCTGCGCACGCGGGCCGCGCGGCAAATCACGCTGGCCAAGCGCCGTTTCAAGCTGGCGCTGGAGTTGCAGGTGATCGACAACGGACCGGGGATACCGGACAACATCCGTGACAAGATCTTTTACCCGCTGGTTTCCGGCCGTGAAAACGGTAGTGGCCTCGGCCTGTCGCTGGCGCAGAGTTTCATCGAGCAGCACCACGGTGCTATCGACGTCGATTCGCGACCCGGCCGAACCTGTTTCACGGTGTACCTTCCGATTGCTAGGGATAGCGACGCCTGATGTACTACAACGAACTGCATCGTTTCGGTGCGCCGATTACGGGACAAGTCCCGCGGCAAATTTTTCCCGGTTTCACTCTTGCAAGTGTGAATGACATGAATTCAGTCTGGATAGTTGACGATGATCGCTCGATCCGCTGGGTGCTCGAAAAGGCTCTGGCGCGGGAAGATATTCCTTACAAGAGCTTTGGCACCGCAGCCGAGGTGCTGGCGGCGCTGGAGGGCACCAATCAGCCGCCGCGGGTGCTCGTGTCGGACATTCGCATGCCCGGCGAGTCGGGGTTGTCCCTGCTTTCCAAGGTCAAGGCGCGCTTCCCTCAGATTCCGGTCATCATCATGACCGCCTTCTCCGATCTGGACAGTGCGGTGTCCGCCTTCCAGGGCGGTGCCTTCGAATATCTGCCCAAGCCCTTCGACGTGGATCAGGCCGTCGAGTTGGTGCGGCGCGCCATCGAGGAGAGTTCGCACCAGGTCGGTGCCGTGGAAGAGCTCAGCTCGGTGCCCGAGATCCTCGGTCAGGCGCCGGCCATGCAGGAAGTCTTCCGCGCCATCGGACGGCTGTCCCAGTCCCACGCCACGGTGCTCATCAACGGTGAATCCGGCTCCGGCAAGGAGCTCGTGGCCCGTGCCCTGCATCGCCACAGCCCGCGCCGCGACGCGCCTTTCATCGCCATCAACACCGCGGCGATTCCGCGCGATCTGCTCGAGTCGGAACTCTTCGGCCACGAACGCGGCGCCTTTACCGGCGCCCAGACGATGCGCCGCGGCCGCTTCGAGCAGGCCGAGGGCGGCACCCTGTTCCTCGATGAAATCGGCGATATGCCGGCCGAGCTGCAGACGCGTTTATTGCGCGTGCTCAGCGATGGTTATTTCTACCGCGTGGGCGGCCATGCGCCGATCAAGGCCAATG
>SSGH01000020.1 GCA_008015835.1 Lysobacter sp. | reverse complement strand
TTGGTCGGTGGAACGAGTGGGCGGTGAAGATTCACGGCCGCCCGCGCGGCCTCATTGCCATGGCGCGTCTTTGTTCCTGCGGGCGGGTTCGAATCCTGTCTCCCCGACCAATTCATTTGATCGAAAAGCTGCCGAGAGGCGGCTTTTTTGTTGGTCGGTGGAACGAGTGGGCGGTGAAGATTCACGGCCGCCCGCGCGGCCTCATTGCCATGGCGCGTCTTTGTTCCTGCGGGCGGGTTCGAATCCTGTCTCCCCGACCAATTCATTTGATCGAAAAGCTGCCGCGAGGCGGCTTTTTTGTTGGGCGGTGGAACGAGTGGGCGGTGAGATTCACGGCCGCCCGCGCGGCCTCATTGCCATGGCGCGTCTTCGTTCCTGCGGGCGGGTCGGCATCTTGGTTCGCGCGATGCATTCGTAGAGCGGAGCGAAGCTCCGCTGCTCCGCTGCCGGAAAAAACAATAGCGGAGCTTCGCTCCGCTCTACACGGCGACATCACGACCATGGGACATGCCGTGGCGACGGCAGCGGCGATCGAGCGGCTCATCGGATACCTCGCGTCCGATGCAACGTTATCCGCGAGCGCATAGGGTGCGCCTATGGCGCACCGTTCGAGATTCATGCGCGGAGCGACAGCGGTGCGCCGCAGGCGCACCCTATGCTCGATTTTCGGGGCGATCGAATCCGATCAATTCCGCAAATTCCGCGTCTGCCCCTCGCCCCGCACCACGAACCGTTCGATGGTGAGCGATTCCGCGCCCATCGGGCCGTAGGCGTGCAGACGGGTCGTCGAGATGCCGATTTCGGCGCCGAGGCCGAGTTCGCCGCCGTCGGAAAAACGCGAGGAGGCGTTGACCATGACCACGGCGCTGCGCAATGCGTGGACGAAGCGGGCGGCGGCGGCTTCGTCGCGGGTGGCGATCACTTCGGTGTGATCCGAGCCGTGGCGACGGATATGGGCGATGGCGGCGTCGAGCGAGTCGACCACGCGCACGGCGAGGATCAGATCGAGAAATTCGGCGTCCCAATCGTCCTCGCATGCGGGTACGGCGCCCGGCGTGCGCGCGAACGCGCGCGGGTCCGCGCGAAGTTGCACGCCGCGTTCGGCCAACATCCCCGCGGCGCGCGGCAGAAACTCGTCGGCGATAGCGGCGTGCACCAGCAGCGTTTCCAGCGCGTTGCACACGCCGGGTCGCGAGACTTTGCCGTCGAGCAGGAGATTCAGCGCGAGATCGAGATCGGCCGCGGCATCGACGTACAGATGGCAAACGCCTTTGTAGTGCTTGATCACCGGCACGCGCGCGTGTTCGGCGACGAAACGAATCAAACCCTCGCCGCCGCGCGGGATGGCGAGGTCGATGATGTCGTTGAGTTGCAGCAGTTCGATCATCGTTTCGCGGCGCAAGTCGTCGATGAGCGTAATGGCCGCCGACGGCACCTCGTTCGCGCGCAGAGCGCGCCCGAGCGCACCGGCGATGGCCACGTTCGACCGCACCGCCTCCGAGCCACCGCGCAAGATCACGCCATTGCCCGCCTTCAGACACAGCGCGGCGGCGTCGGCGGTCACGTTCGGACGCGCTTCGTAGATCATCGCGACCACCCCCAGCGGCACGCGCACGCGTTCGATCGACAGCCCGTTCGGGCGCATTTCGCGACGCGTGATCTGACCGACCGGATCGGGCAAGTCGGCGACTTCGCGCACCGCGTTCGCGATGCCGGCGAGCCGCTGCGGGTCGAGCTTCAAGCGATCCAGCATCGCCCCGGCGATGCCCTTCGCTTCGGCCGCGCGCAGATCCTCGGCATTCGCGATGAGGATGGCCGCCGCGTCGGCGTCGAGCGCATCGGCCATCGCGCGCAGCAGCGCGTTCTTCGCATCGGTCGACAACGCCGCGACGGCCTGCGCGGCATCGCGGCACGCCAGCGCCTGCGCGCGCACGGTGGACACTGGCGGGGCGGTAGAGATTTCGGCTTCAGACATCGACGGACTCCTGCGACGCGCGATCGATCAACGACAGGTCGTCGCGATGCACGATCACGTCGCCGTAGTTGTAACCGAGCACGGCGTCGATCTCGTGCGATTTACGGCCCGCGATGCGGCGAATATCGGCGGCGGAATACTGCGTGACGCCGCGCGCGATCGCGCGCGGCGCGCCGCTCTCGCCATCGCGATGAAAAATTTCGACGATATCGCCGCGTCGAAATTCGCCGAGCGCATCGGCGACGCCGCGCGGCAACAGCGACGCGCCTTTGTCGCAAAGCGCGGCGGCGGCGCCGGCATCGATCACGATACCGCCGGGTTCTACGGGCGCATGCCGCAGCCAATGCTTGCGCGCGGCGATGCGACTGCGGCCCGCAATCAAGCGGGTGCCGAACAAACGATCTTCGGCCAAGGCCTGCGACACCGATGGGCGCGTGCCGTCGAACAGCACGGTGTCGATGCCGGCCGCACCCGCGCGCTGCGCCGCGAGAATCTTCGTGCGCATCCCGCCGGTACCCGCGGCACTGCCGGCGCCGCCGGCCATCGCCAGAATCTCGTCGCCGGGATCGACCACGCTCAGCATCGGCATCGCATCGGTATGCGTACGCGGATCGCGATCGTACAAACCCGCGATATCGGTGGCGACGAACAGTACGTCGGCGTCGATCAACGCGGCGACGATCGCGCCGAGCGTGTCGTTGTCGCCGAGTTTGAGCTCGTCCACCGACACCGTGTCGTTCTCGTTGACGATCGGCAGCGCGCCGCAGCGCAACAGTTCCTGCAGCGTGGCGCGCGCATTGAGATAACGGCGACGATTGCGCACGTCGTCGTGAGTCAATAGCACCTGCGCGACCGGTTGCGCGAAAAAGCCTTGCCAGAACGCCATCAATTTCGCTTGCCCCAGCGCGGCCAACGCTTGGCGCTCGGCCATCGCCGCATCGACGCGGGGTGTCGCATGCAGAATGCCGCGACCGGCCGCGACCGCGCCGGAGGAGACGATCGCGACTTCGCGCCCTTGCGCATGACAGGCATGTACGAACGCCGCGAGATGTACGGCGTTGCGCGGCGATAAGCCGCCGTCACCCGCGAGCAAACTGCTGCCGACCTTCAGCACCGCGCGCTTCCACGCGGGCAGCGGTTGTTCGGCGAAGGCGGCGGTCAGAGTCATCGCATCCTCACACTAACGCCAAGCGCGCTTTCAGCGCATCCAGCCGCAGATCCGCCGCGGCGCCGGGCGACACGCGGGCGGCAAGACTGGCCTCGGGATCGCCTTCGGCCCAGCGCTCGGGATCGGCCGCCTGTTTGTACGCATCGCGAAACGGCACGCCCTGACGCGCCAAATCGACGGCGAGGTCGGTCGCATACATCGATGGGTCGAGCGCGGCGCGCATCGGCTCCGGCTTCCATTCGAGATTACGCAGCAAATCCGGCAGCAATTCGAGCGCGCCGAGGCCGCGACCGAACGCGTGCACGATCGCGCCTTTGCTGAATTGCAGGTCGCGGTGATAACCGGACGGCAACGACAGCAATTGTTCGATCTCGGCGCGCGCGGCGGCGACGCTGGCGTAACTCGCGCGCATCAGCTCGATCACGTCAGGATTGCGTTTGTTCGGCATGATCGAACTGCCGGTGGTGTACTGCGCCGGCAGCGCGACGAACGCGAATTCGGCGCTGGTGAACAGACTCAAATCCCACGCGAGGCGCCGCAGATCGAGCAGCGCGGACGCCAGCGCGTCGATCGCCGCCATTTCGAACTTGCCGCGCGACAACTGCGCGTAGGCCGCGGACACCTGCAAGCGCCCGAAACCGAGCGCCTGCGTGACGTAATCGCGATCCAGCGGCAAATTCACGCCGTAGCCTGCGGCGCTGCCGAGCGGATTCGCATCGACCCAGGCCAGCGTGTCGCGCGCGCGCTGCGCGTCGTCGATGAACCCTTCCGCCCACGCCGCCCACCACATGCCGAGCGACGACACGACCGCGCGCTGCAGATGCGTGTAGCCGGGCAGCGGCACGGCGGCTTCGGCCTCCGCCCGCGCCAACGCGACCTGCGCGCATTCCACGCACAGCGCATGCAGGCGCGCGAGGCGATTCTTTAACCACAGCCGCGTCGCGACCAGAACCTGATCGTTGCGGCTGCGTCCGGTGTGGATTTTGCGGCCTGCGTCGCCAAGACGTTCGATCAACCTCGCCTCGATCGCCGAATGCCCGTCCTCGAAACGCTCGTCCAGCACGAAATCGCCGTGACGGAAATCTTCGGCGAGATTCGTCAATTCGATATCGATGCCGGCGAATTCGTCCGCGGCGAGAATGCCGATGCGCAGCAGCCCCTGCGCATGCGCGCGACTGGCCTCGATATCGAACAGGAAGAATTCGCGATCGAGCGCCACATCCTCGCCCGCGAGAAAACGCTGGATGCGGTCGTCGACCTTCACGCCGGGTTTTTGCCAGAGCAGATCGCTCATCGTCTTGCCTGCAGGGTGATGTAGGAGCGGCGCAAGCCGCGATCAATCGTTCGAGGGAATACCGGTGAATTCGTCTAATCCGAAGGCGAGATTCAGATTCTGCAGCGCCTGCGTGGCCGCGCCCTTGAGCAGATTATCCTCGGTCGCGACGACGACCAACCGCCTGCCGTCCTCGGACAGCGCGAAGCCGCCGATCTCGACGTGATGTCGCCCGGCGATGCGACTGACCCACGGTGCCTCGTCGAGCACGCGCACCAGGGCTTCGCCCGCGTACGCATCGCGGTAACGCGCGAGCACGGCTTCGCGCGTCGTCGGCGCGGAGAGATGCAGATTCGCGGTGATCGTGAGCCCGCGGAAATGCGGCGCGACGTGCGGCATGAATTCGATGGTGTGGCAGAGATGACGCGTGACTTCGCGCTCGTGGACGTGACCCGTGAGCGCGTACGGCATCAGATTGTCGCGGAGTTTGTCTGGATCGTTCTTGTCGGACGGCGATGTCCCGGCGCCGGAGTAGCCCGAGACGCCGAAACATTGCACGGGCCCGGACAACAGATCGCGCATCGGCGCCACCGCCAACTGCATCGCAGTGGCGTAGCAGCCGGGGTTGCTGATCCGGCGTTGGCCGCGATACGCGGCGCGCGTGAGTTCGGGCAGCCCGTAATACCAATCGTCGTCGAAACGATAGTCGGCGGACAGGTCGATCAAGACCGGTTGCGCGAACGCGGGATCGGCGGCGGCGGCATCGAACGCGGCGACGCAGGCCGCGGCCTTGCCGTTCGGCAAGGCCAGCACCACCGCATCCGCGCCGAGCGTCGGCAAAACCTCGTTCGACGGCGAGGTATAGCGCAGATCGCCGCGATACGTTTCGATGTGCGCATCCAGACGCTGGCCGTCGAGCTCGCGCGAGCCCACGTACGCCAATTCGAGACGCGGATGCGCCGCGATCAAGCGGATCAGTTCGGCGCCGACGTAACCGCGCGCGCCGACGATACCGACTCGGAACTTCGACGCGCTCATGCCACGGATCCTCCCAGCTTTTCTTGCAATCGTACGCGCAACGCCGGCCATTCGGCGCGAACGATCGAATACACGACGGTATCGCGCAGGGAACCGTCGCGATGACGCATATGCGCACGCAACGTGCCGTCGCGCTTCGCGCCCAGACGCTCGATCGCGGCCTGCGAGCGCAGATTCTCGTGACTGGTTTCGAACGTCGCCGACTCGCAGCCTATCGCGTCGAAGGCATGCGCGAGCAGCAAGAGTTTCGCTTCGGTGTTCAAGGCCGTCCGCTGCGCGCGCGCAGCGTACCAGGTGTAACCGATCTTGACCCGCGGCACGGACCGATCGACATCGTAATAGCGCGTGCTGCCGACGACGACGCCATCGGCATCCAGCACCGCGAACGGCCATGCGACGCCCGCATCGCGCTGCGCGAGCGCCATATCGATGTAGGCCTCGGCTTCGCCCGGCTGCGGACCCGGCACGCTGGTGTAGCGCAGCGTCCACAGCTCGCCATCGGCGGCGGCGGCACGCAACGCATCCGCGTGATCGGCGCGCAGCGGTTCCAACCGCACATGACGACCGCGGAGCGCGGGCGGGGACCATGCCGATGCGGCGGCGACGGCGATATTGGTGTATGCGTCGAGCGCGCCCATCGCTCAATCCGTCAACGTCGCCGGCCGCTGCCGGCAGTGTTCGAGACAGGCGCGGATCGTCGCGACGCCGTCGCCGTCCACATCGCCCAAGCCGTACCAATACGCGCGCCAATACGATTGCTTGACGCTGCCGTCGGCCTCGGCGTCGTAAAAGCTGTTGATCGGATTGCCGCGGCGCGAACGCCAAAACAACCGCGGCTGCGCGTCGCGCATCAATTGCCACACCGCGCGTCCGAGGCCCTCGCCTTGCGCATCGTCCAGCACCGCGAATTTATCGAGATACGGCACACCACCCTCTTCGGTCAGAATCACCGCGGCGCGGTAGTTTTCGCTAACGTAGGCGTGATGCAGCCGCGTGCGTTCGAAGTAATCCGGCACCAGCTTGCGGCCGAACGCCGATTCGATGAGTTCGCGCAACCGCGGCTGGTCCAGTTCGCCCCACGTCGTCGCTTGCAGCACGCGTTCGCCGCGGCGCACCAACGTGCCGGAGCCCTTATGCGTAAACAGTTCTTTCGCCAGCTCGTCCGGACGCGTGATCGACACCGACGACGACAACGGCAGCGCGTCGAGCAGGGACTTGATCTGTTCGATCTTCACGCGCATGCCGCCGTTGATCCACGGCTGCGCCATCAGCGCGTCGTATTCGGTCGACAGGTTGATCGAATCGATCACTTTGCCCTCGCCGTCGAGCAACCCGCCGGTGCCGGTGAGGAACACGATTTTGTACGGCTGCAGTTTCTGCACCAATTCGTTCGCAGCGAAGTCCGCGTTGACGTTGAGAATCTGCCCGCCCGCAGTTTCGCCGAGGCTAGCGATCACCGGAATCGAACCGGCCTGCAAGCTCGCGTAGATCGGCGCGAGATCGACTTCGCGCACTTCGCCGACCAGGCCGTAGACATCGCGATTCAGATAATCGGCCTCGAACACGCCGCTGACGATCGAAGTGGCGCGCGCATCCTGCGCCTGCAGCGCTTCGACCAATTTCAGATTCTGCGCATGGAACACGCGGCGCACGATGGCGAGCGCTTCCGGCGAGGTCACGCGCAGGCCATCGACCGTCTGTTTGACGATGCCCGCGGCGGACAATTCCTCATCGAGCTGCGGCCCGGCGCCGTGGATGACGATGGGCGTCAGTCCCACGTCCTGCAGGAACGCGAGCGAGGAGGTCAACGCATCCAGATCATCGCGCAGCACCGCGCCGCCGACCTTGACCACGGCGAAGCGCGCGGCGTCGAGCTGCGAGAAACGCTTGAGATATTGCGAAATTTCCTTCGCGCCGGTCATGCCCGACAACAGGCGAACGATGGTCTGCCGCGTCTGCGGGTCGTGGACTTTGTGGTCGAAACCGCGCGAGTTGAAAACGGGGGTCATTGCGAAGATGTTCCGTCGAGGATGCGGACGATGGAGGCGGTGTAGCGTTCGAGTTCATCGAGCGCGACCCATTCGTCGGCGGTGTGCGCCTGGGCGATATCGCCCGGGCCGTAAACGAACGCGGTGAGGCCGGCCGCGGAGAACAACGAGGCCTCGGTCCAGAAATCGACCGCGTTGCCGATCGGCAGACCGAGTTCGTCGGCGAGATCGCGGGCGGCGAGGCGGCGCTCTTCGGCGCGAGCCACGTCGCCGGCCGGCAACGACGGGCCGCGGAACGTTTCTTCGTAATGCGCGATCGCGTCTTCGGCGGCGCAGGCGCGGAACTGCGCATGCAGGGTATCGATGTCGTGGGAAGGCAGCGGGCGAAACCCGAAACGCGTTTCGGCGCTCGGCGCGATCACGTTCGCCTTGATGCCGCCTTCGACGCGGCCGATATTGAAACGCAAGCCGGTCAACCCGCCGAAACGGCGATGCGCTTCGCCTTCGACCAGTTCCAGCGCGCGCGCCCCCCAACGCATCGCATGATGCAGCGCGTTGGCCTGCAGGGCGTTCGCGCCCGAGGCGTGACCCGCCTGCCCGCGAAAGCGCATCAACACCGAGGCGATACCGCGATGCGCGAGCACCGCTTCGCACTGCGTGGGCTCGGCGACGATCGCTTCGCGAAAGCCGTGTTTCGAGGCGAGAAACGCGGCGATGCAGCGCGCATCGTTGGCCTCTTCGTCGGTGCTGAACAGGAACGCGGCGTCGCCGTTCGTGCGCGCGGCGGCGGCCAGCAACCCCGCCGCGGCGCCTTTGATATCGCATGCGCCCAATCCGATGGCTTTGCCGTCGACGACGCGCAGCTTGAGCGGATCGTCGCTCCACGCATCCGACGACGGCACCGTATCCATGTGGACGTTGAACACCCGCGTCGGTGCGCCGCGCACGGCGAGCATCGAGACCGCGCCCGCGCCGTGATCGGTCACGCGGCAGTCGAAGCCCGGCAACTGCGCGCGCAAATAATCGAAGAGACCGCCCGTCGGCGGGATCGCGCGCGGCGGGTTGCGGGTGTCGAAGGACGCCAGCGCTTCGAGATGTCGGAGAATGTCGTCGAGCATGACGGGATATCGATCCGTTCCGGAGAGGCGTCGGTAGCGAGATGTTCGCGGAGAAGAGGTAGCGGAGCTGCGCTCCGCTCTACGGATCAGGTGTTTTCGGCGTTCACTTCGGCCCACAGCGTGCTGCTCATGCCGAACAATTTGATGAAGCCTTCGGCTTCTTCCACGCCCCAGTCCGCCGATTGCGCGTAGGTCGCGCCCTTGGCGTTGAGAATGTGCGGCGAACGCACGGCCACCGCATCGACGCGGCCGCCGCGGGTTTCCAGCACCACATCGCCGTTGACTTTGCGCTGCGACGACGCCAGAAACGCTTCGAGATCGGTCTTCAGCGGGTCGTGCCAGAAGCCTTCGTAAACCAATTCGACCCATTTGCGCGCGACCTCGGGTTTGAAGCGGTTCTGCTGCTTGGTCAGCACCGCTTCTTCCAGCGCGCGATGCGCGGCGAGCAGCGCGATCAAACCCGGCGCCTCGTACACGATGCGACCCTTCAGACCGATCGTGGTATCGCCGGTGTACATCCCGCGGCCCACGCCATAAGGCGCAAACAGCGCGTTGAGCTTGGCGAGGATGTGCGCGCCCGGAAGTTCGACGCCGTCGATCGCGACCGCTTCGCCTTCGACGAAGCGCAGCGCCACGCGCAGCACGGCCTCGGGCCATTCGCCGCGCGGCGCGCACCAGCCGCGCGCGCCTTCGCCGGGCGCGTCCCACGCGTCGATCTCGCCGCCGGACATCGTCAACCCGAGCAGATTCTCGTTGATGGTGTACGCCTTCTGCTTCGCGCGCACGCCGAAACCGCGCTCTTCCAGATACGCCTGTTCGTAGGCGCGCGTTTGCGTGTGTTCTTTCTGGATTTCGCGGATCGGCGCGACGATGCGGTAGTCGCCGCTGGCTTTCACCGCGAGGTCGAAACGCACTTGGTCGTTGCCCATGCCGGTGCAGCCGTGCGCGATGACGTTGGTGCCCAGCGCCTGCGCGCGCGCCAACGAAGCGTCGACGATCAGATAGCGGTCGGAGACCAGCAGCGGGTACTGGCCTTGGTAGCCTTCGCCCGCGCGCACGAACGGCTTGACGAAACCGTCCCACAGGGCCGGGCCGCCGTCGATGGTGACGTGCGAAGCGACGCCGAGTTCCTGCGCGCGCGCTTCGATGTAAGCGCGTTCTTCGGCGTCCACGCCGCCGGTATCGGCGAACACGGTATGCACGTTCCAGCCGCGTTCTTTCAGATACGGCACGCAGAAACTGGTGTCGAGGCCGCCGGAGAAGGCGAGGACGATGTCTTGGCTGGTCATGGGATTCTCTCGTGGTTTACACCTTCCCCCGCGCGCGGGGGAAGGCGAAAAGTTACTGATTCGCGAGCGCGGCCATCACCGCTTTCTGCACGTGCAGACGGTTCTCGGCTTCGTTCACGGCGATGCAATACGGCGCGTCCATCACCGCGTCGGTGGCTTTGATGTTCCGACGCAGCGGCAAGCAATGCGAGAACACGCCGTTGCGGGTCAGCGCCATTTTTCGCTCGTCGACGATGAAGTGTTTGAAGCGGTCGCGGATGGGTTTTTCCGGCTCCCAGTTGCCGAAGAACGGCAGCGCGCCCCAGCTTTTCGCGTACACCACGTCGGCGCCGGCGTAGGCGCTGTCGATGTCGTGGCTAACGGTAAGCGAGCCGCCGTTCTCGGCGACGTTCTGCGCCGCCCATCCCATGTAGCGCTCGTCGAGAATGTAATCCTCGGTCGGGCACAGCAGGGTCACGTCCATGCCCATGCGCGTGGCGATGGTCAGCGCGGAGTTCGCGACCGCGGTGTTGAGCGCTTTCGGGTGATAGGTCCAGGTCAGCACGTATTTCTTGCCGCGCAGATCGGCGGTGCCGAAATGCTCCTGCAGCGCCAAGGCATGCGCCAATTCTTGGCACGGATGCGTGATCGTTTCCATGTTGATCACCGGCACCGTCGCGTATTTCGCGAAACCCTTCAGCACCTTGTCTTCGCGATCGCTCGCCCAATCGACGAATTTCGGGAACGCGCGCACGCCGATCAGATCGACGTAACGGCTGAGCACCTGCGCTACCTCGGCGATGTGCTCCTCGGTGTCGCTGTCCATCACCGTGCCCAGGTCGAACTCGATCGGCCACGCGTCCTTGCCCGGCGCCAACACCACGGCATGGCCGCCGAGCTGGAACGCGCCCAGCTCGAAGCTGGTGCGGGTGCGCATCGAGGGGTTGAAGAACACCAACGCGATGGATTTGCCTTTGAGTTGATCGCCGAGTTTTTCGCGTTTGAAGCGCGCCGCTTCCGCGAGCGTCGCGTCGAGTTCGGCGCGGGTCCAGTCCTGGGTATTGAGAAAATGCTTCATCGGCGTGCTCGGGCGAAGGTGCGATCGTGAGGGCGGAAGACGTGGAGAAAGGCGGAAAACGAAAAGGCCCGGCGGTGAGCCGGGCCTGATCTTGGATTCTATGTCGAGACGAAACGACGAACCGGATCACCCAGCGTAACGGCGGGGTTCCGGTCGGCGCGCGCGCGAGGTCATGCCGGAGGCCATCCGGGCGCTGGAGATCGACAGGGGCTGCGCGTTCGTCATCGGGGCGAATGCTCGCACGCGCACCGCGACGGCGCAAGCGCTCGCGGTGCGACGCCCAGGACTCGCCCGGGCTCAGCGCAGCGGTTCCGGCTCCAGCACCGGCATCACCGACACCTTCACCAACAGGCGTTTACCGGGGTCGAAGGGCAGCCGCGAGCGATATTTGACGCCGCGATGGATGTAGTCGACTTCGTAGGCGATGACTCGCCGGAATTCCTTCGGCACCCGCACGTTGCGGCATTTCGGCGGCCGCTGCGTGGCCGCGCCGACGCGCGAGGGCGGATCGCAGCGCTGTTCGGTGGCGTAAGCGCGGAGGGTTTGATAGACCGGCTCGACGGTCAACACCTGGGCGTATTCGGTGCGGACATGCGGCTCCGGCGGCACCACGGTCTCCGCCGATGCGCCGCCCGCGCTCAAGCCGCCGAGACAGCAGCCCAACGACGCCGCGGCCGCGAACCACCGTCCGCGATAGGCGTTCGACGGCGAAAAGAGGCGGGGCGCGGCCTGCGAACGGGCCGTGTCGGTGGGCGAATTCATCATCGGGAGTGTAGGTCAGTCGGATCGAGACGGATGAATCCCGCCTGTCGTGATTCTAATGCCCCGACGCGGATCCCGCCCCGACACCCGGCCCCGTACCGGATTCGGCGCCCGATTCGGACGACCGCATTCTCGGGGCGATGTTCGCGTGTTCTCCGCAAGCCGCGCAGCGCCGATGCGGCTCGCGACGTACCCAGATCGCGTGCGCAGGCCCTAGAATCGGCCTTCCCCACGTCTTCCCTCGCACGGATCGCCGATGAGCCTGCATCTGTACAACAGCCTGACCCGCCGGGTCGAACCCTTCGCGCCGCTCGACCCGGCCAGCCCGACGATGTACGTCTGCGGCCCCACGGTCTACAACTACGTGCATATCGGCAACGCGCGCGGACCGGTGGTGTTCGGCGTTCTCGCAGCGCTGCTGCGCCGCCGCTACGGCCATCTGCGCTACGCCCGCAACATCACCGACGTGGACGACAAGATCAACGCCGCGGCCAAGGAGTTGGGCGTGCCGATCTCGGTCATCACCGATAAATTCGCCGCCGCCTACCGCGACGACATGGCGATGCTGGGCGTGAGCGGCGATTTCGCGCCGGATATCGAACCGGCCGCCACCGCGCATATTCCGCAGATGATCGCGATGATCCAGCGCTTGATCGACAACGGTCACGCTTATGCCGCCGAAGGCCACGCCCTGTTCGCGGTCGACAGTTTTTCCGACTACGGCAAGCTCTCTCGCCGCGATACCGAGGAAATGCTCGCCGGCGCGCGCGTGGAAGTAGCGCCGTACAAGCGCAACCCGGGCGATTTCGTGCTGTGGAAACCGTCCACCGACGACCTGCCCGGCTGGGATTCGCCCTGGGGCCGCGGTCGTCCCGGTTGGCATATCGAATGCTCGGCGATGGCCGAAGCGCATTTGGGCGAGACCATCGACATCCACGCCGGCGGCGTCGACCTGCAGTTCCCGCACCACGAGAACGAAGTCGCGCAGAGCGAGTGCACGCATAAGCATGCCGACGGTTCGCACAAAACCTTCGCGCGCTGGTGGATGCACAACGGCATGCTGAATTTCGGCGGCGCCAAAATGGCGAAGTCGGTCGGCAATATCCAGCGCGTGCACGACCTAGTGCGCGAGCAGCCGCCGGAAGCGCTGCGCTACGCGCTGTTGTCCGCGCATTACCGGCAGCCGCTGGAGTGGTCGGATGGGTTGATCGAGCAATCGATTCGGACGCTGGATCGGTTGTACGGGACGTTGCGGGATTTGGCGGATGTCGAGGCGACGGCGGCAATTCCGGACAGCGTCGAAGCCGCACTCGCCGACGACCTCAACACGCCGCAGGCGCTGGCTGAAGTCGCACGCATCGCAGGCGACGCGCGCAAATCGACCGACCACGACGAACGTCGTCGTTTGAAGTCCGAATTGCTCGGCGCCGGCCTCGCCCTCGGCCTGCTGCAGCAATCGCCCGAGGCGTGGTTCGCGCGCGGGGCGTCCGGCGACGACGACGCGCGCATCCAAGCGTTGGTGGACGAACGCAACGACGCCAAGAAAGCCCGCGATTTCGCCCGCGCCGATGCGATTCGCAAACAGCTCGCCGACGAAGGCATTTTGTTGGAAGACACGCCGCAGGGCGTGCGCTGGAAGCGGGCCTGATCGGTTGCGCGAAGGCCGGAAGGCTGTGTGGGAGGGCCGGAAGGCCCGATGCTGTTCTCCACAAAAGCTTCGGGCCTTCCGACCCTCCCACAAAGGTCCACCAGCCTCGCGCCGACTTTCCCGAAGCGCCAACGATGAGCGACGACGTCCACCGAGAACTCCAAGACCTCCTCGCCGGTTTGACCGAACGCGAACAAAAGGTCTTGCGCGAGCGCTTCGGTATCGGCATCGATCCATCGCTCGATCTTCGCGATGTCGCTGCCCGATTCGCCGACACCCGCATGCGCATCGAAGCGATCGAACGCCGCGCGCTATCGCGTGCTGGGGACGGCCCGCCCGACGGTGAGCCCGACGTCCCGCAGCCCGCCTAGCGAGACCGACGACCGAAGGCCACAGGACGAATGGCGCATGTCGCGGTCTGCGGTGCCGCATTACCATGCGATGGGGGTGGAAACAACGGTTCGCGAGGCGGGCATCGCATGTGATGCGACCGCGTCGAGGCGAATGGACGACGGGAAAACGGCAGGGTCCGGCGCTTTTCGCACAAGAGCATCGGGCCTTCCGGCCCTCCCACAAAGCCTTCCAGCTCTTCCACAGTTTTCAGCGCCACCGCACCGCTCCGTTCCGCACTGTTCCGATCCGGCGCGCTGCGATCAGAATGTTTTCAGCTCAAAATGCCTGCGATCGCGGCTCGCGCCGCTCCTACGACAGACACCGATGAACGATTTCCCGCTCGAAGCCACCGCCGCCGACGCGCAAGCCGCCATTCGCGACGAATTCGCGTTCTTCGGCGATTGGGCGGAGCGTTATCAGTACCTGATCGATCTCGGGCGCAAGCTGCCGGCATTTCCGGACGCGTGGAAAACCGAGGAACATCGGCTGCTCGGTTGTCAGTCGATGGTGTGGATCGTGCCCTCGGGCGACGCGCAGCGGCTCGATTTCGCCGCCGCCAGCGATTCGGCCATCGTCTCCGGGCTGATCTATCTCGCGCTGCGGGTGTATTCCGGACGCAGCGCCGAGGAGATTCTCGCCACCGATGCCACCTACATCGCCGATGTCGGGTTGGCGAAGCATCTGTCGCCGACCCGCAGCAACGGTCTGGCCGCGCTGTTGGCGTTCGTCAAGGCGCGCGCGACGGATGCGCTGCGCGCGGCCGGTTCGGCGTAAGCGCGGCGCTCGCGAACGCATGTCGTCGTCCGGCGCCATCGCGGAGGAAGCCTCCGAAGTTCCACCGCCGCTGCGTATTCCGGCGTTCCGCTGGTTGATGGCGTATCGCCTGCTCACGATCTTCTCGTATCAGATCGTAGCGGTGACGGTGGGCTGGCACGTCTACGAACTCACCCGCGACCCGTGGAAGCTCGGGTTGATCGGGCTCACCGAAGTGCTGCCGTTCTTCTGCGTCGCGCCGTTTGCCGGGTATCTGGTGGACCATTTGCCGAAACGTCGCGTCGGCGCGATCACCTGCGTCGGATTGGCGACCACGCCCGCGATTCTCGCGACCGTCGCCTGGGGGCTGGTCTTTTCCGAGGAAGCGACCGCGCGGCTGTGGCTGATCTACGGCGCGATCGTCTTCACCGGCATGGTCCGCGCGTTTCTCGGCCCGGTCTACAACACCCTATTCGCCTGCGCGCTGCGGCGCGACCAATTCGCGCGCGGCTCCAGCATCGGCAGCGTGGTGTTTCAAGGCGCGCTGTCGCTGGGCCCGGCGGTGGGAGGCGCGATCATCGCCTTGGTCGCGAAATTCGGCGAGTACCCCGAGCACTCGGTCGTCCCCGCCGGTCCGGCGTACGTCGTCGGGGCGATCTGCGCGCTGGCGGCGGCTTACGCCATGACGCGCTTGCGCGTGACCGAGCCCGCGCTGTCGCACGAGCGCAGCCCGATCTTCGCCAGCATCGGCGAAGGTCTGCGTTTCGTGTTCAAAACGCCGGTGATGTTGGGCGCGATGGCGCTGGATATGTTCGCGGTGCTGTTCGGCGGCGCGATTTCGCTCGCGCCCGCCTTCGTCAAGGACGTGCTGCACGCCGGGCCCGATGCGCTGGGCATTCTGCGCAGCGCACCCGCGGCCGGCGCGGCCTTGGTCGGCCTGTGGTGCGCGCGGCATCCGATCCAGCGCCATGCCGGGCGTTTGATGTTCGGCGCGGTCGCAGGCTTCGGCCTGTGCATCATCGGCTTCGGCCTATCCGAAGTGCTGTGGCTGTCGGTGTTCTTCATCTTTTTGTCGGGTGCCTTCGACGGCGTCTCGGTGGTGATCCGCTCCACCATTCTGCAACTGGCCACGCCCGATCACATGCGCGGCCGCGTCTCGTCGATCAACAGCATCTTCATCAGTTCGTCGAACGAACTCGGCGCGTTCTACGCCGGCTCGATGGCGCGCCTGCTGGGGCTCGTCAACGCCGTGGTGCTGGGCGGCTGCGTCACGTTGGGCATCGTCGCCTTCACCGCATGGCGGGTGCCGACGCTGCGGCGGTTGGATATGAGAACTCTGCATTGAACACCGATGACGCCATCGCAACGCAATCACAGAAATTGCATGCGCTGATCGACGGCGAATGGCGGCCGCATCGGCATGACGCGGTCTATCGGGTCGACCAGGGGCGGCGCATTGTCGCGAGCGTTCCCAACGGCGACGCCGACGTCTTCGCGACACCGCTTGCAACGCTCGACGGTCCGCTCTACTTGCTCTACGTGCTGCATACGCCGCGTGGAGAAGCCAGGCCCGGGCGTTACCAGAGTCCGCCGTTGCCGAAAACGGAGGTCTTGGATTGGCTTCGGGAATTCTCGAGTTTTCTGCGCGCCGACGGACGCTTCGACCTCTGGGCGCACGACCCGCAAGCGGACGCGACGCTGGTGTGGGACCGGCACAATCTTCTGTTCGCGTACGGACCGCTTGAGCGCTTCGAAGCGGCGTTGCGAGAACGAGGATTCGACGAAGGCGATGCGCGGGCGCCCTCGCCACACGAACACCGCTATCGCTCGGAGTTCGACGACGATGCTCGCCGGTTGATGGCATCGCAGACATGGTCGTATTCGCCGCTGCGGCCAGACGACGAACAATAGCCGCCGCCCGCCCCGCGTACGACGCCCCGTCAGCGGATGACAGATCGAATGTAACCGTTTACATTCGGCGCTTTCCGCGCTTCGAAGAGGCTCGTATGCCGCACCCGCGAACCGACGATTCGACCACGACATCGCGTCGACCGCAGCGCGTGCGGCACCGCACGCTCGTCGCCGCCCTGCTGCTCGCCGCCGCGACCGGCGCCGCTGCGGCGGACAAGCCCGCGAACAGCGAGGACGCCTTCGTCGAAGCGTTACTGAAACGCATGACGCTGGAGGAGAAGCTCGGCCAGCTCAATCAGCCTTCCGGCCCCGGTTACGACACCGGGCCGGCCGGTCAGGTCGCCGCATTGGACGCGATCCGGCGCGGCGAGGTCGGTTCGATTCTCGGCATGCAGGGCGTCGCGCGCGGCTGCGCGCTGCAGAAGGTGGCCGTGGAGCAATCGCGATTGGGCGTTCCGATGCTGTTCGCCTACGACGTGATCCACGGTTTCCGCACGATTTTCCCGGTGCCGCTGGGCGAGGCCGCGAGCTTCGACCCCAGCGCCGCCGAACGCAGCGCGCGCATCGCCGCGATCGAAGCCGCCGCGCACGGCGTGCATTGGACCTTCGCGCCGATGGTGGACATCGGCCGCGATGCGCGTTGGGGCCGCGTGGTCGAAGGCGCGGGCGAAGACCCGTATCTCGGCGCCGCATTCGCCGCGGCGCGGGTGCGCGGGTTTCAGGGCGAGAGCCTCGCCGACGACGACACCGTGCTCGCCACCGCCAAGCATTTCGTCGCCTACGGCGCGGCGGAAGCCGGGCGCGATTACAACACCGTCGACATCTCCGAACGCACGCTGCGCGAGGTGTACTTGCCGCCGTTCCGCGCGGCGATCGACGCCGGCGCGGGCTCGGTGATGGCCTCGTTCAACGAACTCTCCGGCACGCCGATGCACGCCAACGGCGCGTTGATCGACGGCGTGCTGCGTCGCGAATGGGGCTTCGACGGCATCGTGGTCAGCGATTACACCGGCGTGTTGGAGTTGATGAAGCACGGCATCGCCGCCGACCGCGCCGCCGCCGGGCGCGCGGGGTTGAACGCGGGCGTGGATGTGGACATGGTCAGCGATATCTATCGCCAGGATCTGCCTGCCGAAGTGCGCGCCGGACGCGTGTCCGAAGCGACGGTCGATGCGTCGGTGCGCCGCATTCTGCGCGCGAAATACCGGCTCGGCCTGTTCGACGACCCGTACCGCTATTGCGACGAAACCCGCGAACGCGAACGCACGCTCACGGCCGCGCATCGCCGCGCCGCGCGCGAGATCGCACGCGACACGCTGGTGCTGCTGAAGAACGATCGCGGCGTACTGCCGATGCCGAAGAACGTGCAGTCGGTCGCGGTGATCGGCCCGTTGGCCGACGACCGCCGCAATATGCTGGGCAATTGGGCCGCGGAAGGACGCGCCGAAGACGCGATCTCGCCGCTGGCCGGCATTCGCGCCGCGGTCTCGCCGAACACGCGCGTGCTGTACGCGCGCGGCGCGGAGATTCGCGGCGACGACACCTCCGGTTTCGCCGAAGCGGTACGCATCGCCGAACAGGCCGAGGTCGTGTTGATGTTCCTCGGCGAAAGCGAAGACATGAGCGCTGAAGCCAACAGCCGCACGTCGCTGGATTTGCCCGGCGCGCAGCAACGACTGTTCGATGCCGTGCGCGCTACCAGCAAACCCGTCGTCGTGGTGCTGTTCAATGGTCGTCCGCTGTCGATCGAACCGCTGCAGCGCGACGCGCACGCGATTCTCGAAGCCTGGTTTCCCGGCGTCGAAGCGGGCAACGCCATCGCGGACGTGCTGTTCGGCGATCACAACCCGAGCGGCAAACTGCCGATCACCTTCCCGCGCAACGTCGGCCAGGTCCCGATCCAGTACGCGCACAAGAACACCGGCCGCCCGCCGAGCGACACCGACCGCTACACCTCGAAGTACATCGATGCGCCCTGGACGCCGCTGTACCCGTTCGGCCACGGCCTGAGCTACACCACGTTCGGCTACAGCGATGTGCGCATCGCAAAGCCGACGCTCGCCATCGGCGACACGCAGCGCGTGGAGGTCGTCGTGCAGAACACCGGCGTACGCGAAGGCGTCGAGGTCGTGCAACTCTACGTGCGCGACGATGTCGCCAGCATCACCCGTCCCGTGCGCGAACTCCGCGGCTTCCGTCGCGTCCGCCTGAAACCCGGCGAACGCAAAACGCTGAGCTTCGAATTGAAACCCGACGATCTGGCCTTCTACGACGCGAAGATGAAACGCGTGGTCGAACCCGGCACGTTCACGGTGTTCATCGGTGGGGATTCGACGGCGACGTTGGACGCGAAGTTCGAGGTCATCGGCGATGCAGCGTTAGCGTTGCCCTCGGCGCCAAGCCCATCCGCGTTATCGACGGCGCATTGAACGCCAGGGCACCGAACGACATCGAACCGAACGGAGCAGACACGAAAAACCCCGCGTTCCGCGGGGTTTTTCTTTCGACGCTTGATTCTTCGAAAACGACGGACTCAATCGCCCTGTTGCTTCTGCAGATGCTCCCAGCGCTCTTGCTCGTCGATGGTGCGTTCGGCGGTGAGGCGGGCTTCCAAGCGGTCGAGGCCGATCTCTTCGCCGGAATCCACGCTGTAGCCGTACTCGCCGGCGTCGAGGCGCTTGAGCGTGCTGTCGATCTTGCCGATCAGTTTGCGGTAGCGGTCGCGGGTGCGCAGTTCGAGCGAGTTCTCGGTTTCGCGCGTGGCGCGTTCGGCGTCGTCGCCCACGTCGCGCACTTCGTCCTTCAGGTTTTCGATGGTCTGCTTCGATTCCTCGATCAGGTCCGCGCGCCACTGCAGCAGGCGCTGACGGAAATACTCGAGCTGCAGCGGCCCCATGTACTCCTCGTCGCGGCTGGGTTTGTAGCCGGCGGGCAGGATCGGGCGGCCGGTGGCTTCGTCCACCTGGTACGGAACCACCTTGATCTGACCGCGCGGCGCGGGTTCGACCGGCTTCGCGGCGACCGCGACGGCGACCTTGCCGGACGTCGGGCGAGGCACCACGGCCACGGACTTGACCTCGGCGGGCTTCGCGGCCGACTTCGCGGTCGTCGATGCGGGCGCGGCCGGCTTCGCGGCGGCTTTCGGTGCCGACGGGGCCGGGGACGCCGACGCCGGTTTCGCGGGCTCCGGCTTGGCGGGCGCGGGCTTCGTCGCTTCGGTCTTGGCCGCCGGCTTCGGCGCGGCGGCGGGCGCCGCCGCTTTCGCTGCGGGCGCGGGCTTGGCGGCCGGAGCGGGCGCCGGAGCCGGCTTCGCGGCGACGGCCGGTTTCGCGGCCGGGGCGGGTTTCGCGGCGGCCTTCGCCGGAACCGCAGGTGCGGGCTTCGCGGCGGCGGGCTTGGCGGCCGGCTTCGCTGCAGGTTTCGGCGCGGGCTTGGCGGCGGCTTTCGCGACCGGTTTCGCCGCGGGTTTGGCCGCCGGCTTCGCGACCGATTTCGGCGCAGGTTTGGCGGGCGTCGTGGGCTTCTTGGCGACGGGTTTGGCCGGCGTCTTCTTCGCGACGGGTTTGGCGGAGGCGCTGGACGCTTTGCTCGCGGGCTTAGCGGCGGGTTTGGCGGGGGCTTTTTGTGCGGCCTTGGCGGCCTTCGCTACGGGTTTCTTTGCTGCCACGTCCGAAAATCCTTCGTAATGTTCCCTTGAGGCGGGAAAGCGGGCTGTTATACCCTGCGAACACTGCAGCGGCAACCGTACGATGATCGCGCCGCGCTCGCCGACGACGGCCGGTCCGTCGCCCTCTCGCTCCCGCTTTCCCGGCGCACGCCGCGGCCGCACCGACTTCGACGCTAACCGCTTGATGCAACGACCGCTGATCGCCGCGCTGCGCTTTTATAAACGTTGGCTGAGTCCGTTGTTAGGACAGCGCTGTCGGTTCGCCCCGACCTGTTCGGAATATGCGATGACCGCCATCGAGCGTTACGGCGCCCTCAAAGGCAGTTGGATGGCGGCTCGACGCATCGGCCGCTGCCATCCGCTGCACCCCGGAGGATACGACCCGGTGCCGGAGCGCCCGAAGGCGAGCGTCGGCGCCGAGCACGGTCCGCACTGCGAAGACGGCTCCGACTCGCATCGCCACTGATCTCGTCGATCCCGTTCCCTTCGGTGCTGCGCTTCGGTACCGCCCTCGCCGCCCTCATCCCGCCGTCGTAACGATCGAGAATCTTCACGCATGACCGACTTCGCCCCCGCCGCCGCCACGCTCATCGTCAACGCCCGCCTGGTCAACGAAGGCCGCGAGTTCGACACCGATCTGCGGATCGGCGCGGATGGCCGCATCGCGGAGATCGCGCCCGGGCTGACGGCGCGCGCGAACGAAGCCGTCTTCGACGCCGCCGGCCGACGCCTGCTGCCGGGCATGATCGACGACCAAGTGCATTTCCGCGAGCCCGGGCTCACCCACAAAGGCGATCTCGCCAGCGAATCGGCCGCGGCCGTGGCCGGCGGCATCACCAGTTTCATGGATATGCCCAACACCAGCCCGCCGACGCTGGACCGCGCGGCACTGGACGACAAGTACCGCCGCGCCGCCGGTCGCGCCTACGGCAATTACGCTTTTTACATGGGCACCAGCACCGGCAACATCGACGCCATCCGCGCGATCGACCCGCTGACCACGCCCGGCGTGAAAATTTTCATGGGCGCTTCCACCGGCAATATGCTCGTGGACGACCCGGCGATTCTGGACGCGGTGTTCCGCGACGCGCCGACGCCGATCATCACGCACTGCGAAGACACGCCGATGATCGACGCGGAATTGGCGAAATTCCGCGCCGAGTACGGCGACGACATTCCGGTCGAATTCCACGGCGAAATCCGCTCGCGCGCGGCCTGCATCCAATCGACCCGACTCGCGATCGAACTGGCGCGCCGGCACGACGCGCGCTTGCATGTGCTGCACATCAGCACCGCCGACGAGTTGGCGCTGTTCGAGCGCGGGCCGCTGATCCGCGCCGACGGCAGCCGCAAGCGCATCACCGCCGAGACCTGCATCCATTTCCTGCGCTTCGATCGTCGCGATTACGCCGAGCGCGGCAACTTCATCAAGTGCAACCCCGCGATCAAAGACCCGAGCGACCGCGAGGCGCTGACCCGCGCGCTCGCCGACGACACGATCGACGTGCTCGCCACAGACCACGCGCCGCATACGTTGGAAGAGAAAAGCGCGCCCTATCTGCGCGCGCCGAGCGGCTTGCCGCTGGTGCAGTTCGCGCTGATGGCGGCGCTGGAGTGCGCGCATGAGGGGGCGTTCGGCGTGATGCAGGTGGTGCAGAAGTTCGCGCATGCGTCGGCGCAGTTGTTCGACGTGAAAGACCGCGGCTTTCTGCGCGAAGGCTATTTCGCCGACCTGGTCTTGATCGAGGATCGCCCGTACACGGTGCGCCGCGAAGACGTGCTCTCCAAATGCGGCTGGTCGCCGTTCGAAGGCACGACCTTCCGTTCGCGCATCGCCTCGACCTGGGTGAACGGCCATCGCGTCTGGGACGGCGAACGGCTGCTCGGCCCAGCGCGCGGCCAGCGCTTGGAGTTCGCGCGATGAGCCGTCGTTCGTCGCATTCCGCTTCGCGCAAGCGGCTGCCGATCCTCGCCGTCGCCGCGCTGTGTTCGCTACCGACGGCGCATTCGCAAACCGCGTCGCCCGCGTCGACAACCCCGAGCAAACGCCTCGTCGCTGCGGATGCCGCGCCGGTGCGCGGCACCGTCTTGCCGAGTTCGGTGCAGCAAGGCGCGCTGGTGATCGGCCGCACCCATCCGGCCGCCGTGGTCGAATACGACGGGCGCAGGCTGCGGGTGTCGCCGAACGGGCTGTTCGTGCTCGGCGTGGATCGCGACGCGACGGGCCCGCTGGTCGTCGCCGTCAAACCGCCGGGCGGCAGCGTCTTGCCGCATCGGATCGAGGTGACGGCGCGGGATTGGCCGATCGAACGCGTCAACGGCGCGCCGCCGAAAACCGTGAACCCGCCGCCGCAGATCGCCGAACGCATCGCACGCGAACAAGCGCTGATCGTCGCCTCGCGCAAGCGCGACGACGCGCGCGAGGATTTCGCGCAACCGTTCGTATGGCCGGTACGCGGCCGCATCAGCGGGCGTTTCGGCAATCAGCGCATCTACGACGGCACGCCGAAATCGCCGCACGGCGGGATGGATATCGCCGCGCCCACCGGCACGCCGGTGAAGGCGCCCGCGGGCGGCATCGTGATTTTCGCCGCGAACGATCTGTACCTCACCGGCGGCACATTGCTGATCGATCACGGCGCGGGCGTGAGCTCGAATTTCCTGCATCTGTCGCGGATCGACGTGAAGGTCGGCGATCGCGTCGAACAAGGCCAGGTCGTCGCCGCGGTCGGCGCCACCGGACGCGCCACCGGCCCGCATTTGCACTGGGGCATGCATTGCCACGGCGTGCGCGTCGACCCGCTGTTGGTGTTGGAACTCGCGAAGTAAACGCCTCGCGATAGCGCGAAGTCGATCGACGCGCATCGTCGATCGCCGATATTCGGCGCACGCGACGCATCGATCGCGCATTGTCGATTCGGCTTCGATCGCATTCATCATCATGAACGCACACCACGCGCCGCATGCGACCGTGGCGTGATACGTTGCGGTCGCTGTCGTCGCATCGTCAGCGAGCTGTCAGGCACGACAGCGGTGGTTCCCATCCATTCGGTTGAAGGAGTAATCGAGATGCGTCACTTCACTGCGATAGCCGTCGCGGCCAGCCTGGCGCTGGTCGCGTTCCAAGCCGAAAGCCGGGATTCGCGATCCGGCGCTGTCTCCCGAACCTCGCTCGACGTTCCCTGCCCCGAACCGCCCATTTACGCCAACGGCGCCTTCGCGCCGAGATTGCTCGACGAATGCGGAGATCCGGGCAGCGGCGGTGGTGGAGGCGGCGGAGATCCGGGTTCGGGTGCGCCCGTCCCGCCGTTCTCGCCGCCGTTCATGTTCCCGCCGCTGGTGTCGCTACCCACGCCGTTTTTCGGCCCCAGCGCGTATCAGGAGTGCAATCAGATCCCGCACCCGTTTTTTTCGTTGGGAAACAACACCTACAGCAACGATGTGGCGCAAGGCACCACGCTGTATTTGTCGGGCGTGGTCGCGCGAGGCACGCGCGTGGTGTACGGGTTCTACAATCCAGCGGGGCAATTGGCGGCGATCAAAGAAACCACCGCAGCGGGAAGCAACTGCGTGATCGCGCACGAACCCAACGGGTTCAACACCGCCGCGTTGACGCCCGGATACTACAACCTGTACGCGAGCTTCGTGGGGCTCGGCGCGCCGAATACGGTGCAGTGTTTTTTCGGTCGGATTCCGGCCAACGTGTATGTCCCCTGGCCCGGCTTTCCCTGCCCGCAACCCATGTACCTCGTGACCACGATTCGCGTGCGATGATCGCGTGATGCGCATTCCGAAGGGCGCCCGATGCGGCGCCCTTCGGCTTCTTGAGCGGTCGCGCATCGGTCGACCTTCGAAAGCGCGCGAGTACGATCGGGACGCCTCAACCCGCAGCGCCGCCCTTCCCGCTCACCATCGCCACCGCATCGTGCGGGTGCAGGCTCTCGAAATGCGCGACCTCGATGTCGAAGCGCAGCACGCGCGGATCGTCGGCGAACGCGGCGGCGATGCGGCGCGCGGCGTCTTCGCAGAACATCAGATGCTGGGCGTTGAGGCGGGCGAAGGCTTGTTCGTCTTCGCGCTTGACCGCGGTCTGCACCGGCGTGCCGAGCGCGGCTTCGGCGCGATCGATCCATTCGGTCGTGTCCCAGGACTCGAACGAGAACTGCAGTTCGAGCTTCACCTTCGCGCGGCTGCGCTGCGCGTGCGGGGTGGCGGCGAGGCCTCGCTCCGACGCCAGCCAATCGCGCACCACCTGCGTGGACAACGGATGCGCGGCGGAGAAATCCTCGGCGAAACGTTCCGCGTTCGCTTGTCGCGACAACGCGGCGGAGGCCGGGCAGGTGCTGGAATATTCGACCGAGAATCCCAGGCGCATGCAGTGATGGCCGCGTTCGAGCGAGGCCTCGATTTCGATCGGATAGCGTTTCCAACCGCGCAGCCCGCTGGCGAGCGCGGCGCGTTCGATCAGATGCTCGTAGCGCAACGCGACGCGCGCGGACGAAGACAAATCGCCCTGCGATGCGGCGCAGCGCAGCACCAGCAGGCGCAGCCGCCCGGGCGTCAACGTTTCCTGCGCCAGATCGCTCTGAATCTGCCCGTACAACCGCGACATATGGATGCCGCGCGCATCCGCGCGCTGCAGATCGACGAAGACATCGACCGAGGCCGGCACCTGCACCACCCCGCCGCCATCGAGATCCAGACGCAGCGGCAGCGCGATCTCGCGCATGCCGACCCAGTCCAGCGGGCGCGCGGCGCGGGCCGCATCGTCGGCGACATCGGGTAGGGGTTGCGAGCGGTCGGAGGAGGTCAAGGCGGCAGACGGCATGAGCGCGAAACGGGCCGGCATTGTAACGGGCCGTCGCCACGCCTCCCTGAAGGCCGGCCGCATCGCCGTGGAACGCTGTTTCGCGCTGAAGCGGGAAAACCCGCGAGCGTTTCAGCCGCGAGCGGCGCGCCAGCTCGTCCACAGCGCCGACCACGGCGCGAGCGGCGATGTCGGCGAAAGGCGACGCCCCGCGGCCAGCAGACGGAGTCGCGAGAGCACCAAGGCGTCTTGAATGCGCCGCGGGCGCGTGGCCGCAGGCGCGGGCCATGCGGCGATCAGCGCGCGCGCGAAGTCTTGCGATGTCGCGCCGTCGTCCGCGGCGGTGGCGCGCGCCGCATGCATGCCGATCGACGCGAGACCCGCGGAAGCGCGGCTTTCGGCGCCTGCGGACGTGGACACGGACGACGATGCGCCGAACAGCGCGCGCTCGACGGCGTCGGTCGCCTCGGCATACGGTTTCAATACTTCGGCCGACACCCGCAGCGGCTGCGGACCGGGCGCGCGAGCCGCGGCGAGCACCGCTTCGCGCGCCATCGGCAGCGCGGCGAGCGCATCCGCGAGCGAAGCCCACGGCGCGGGCGATTTCTGCAGCGCGAGGCCGAGCGGATGCCGCCGCGCGCCGCGCGACCAGCCGCGCAGTTCCTCTTCCCACCAACCGAGTTTGGCGATGCCCGGTGCGGGATCGCCCGCATTCCAGGCCGCATCGACGCATTCCTGCGACAACGCGAACCAGGCTTCGGCCTGCGCGCGCCGCGCCGGATCGACGAAGGTCGACGCGATGCGCCATTCCGGCCAGCGCGCGCGCCATTTATCGAGGAAGTCGATCGCGTCGTCGGCCACGGGCATCGTCGCGAACGCGCGGCGCTCAGGCTTCGAGCGGCATCAACCGCGCCCACAGCGCGGGGTCGAGCAAGTCCTGCGGGCGCTCGACCATGACGTCGCCGCCCCACGCGGCCGGCGATTCGTTCGGCAAGCGATACCCCCACAGCGCCACGATCGACGGCATGCCGGCCGCGCGCGCCGCGACGATGTCGCGCTCGTCGTCGCCGACGTAGACGCAGTCGCGCGGGTCCAAGCCGAGTTGTTTCGCCGCATGCAGCAGCGGCAGCGGATGCGGCTTGCGCTCGGCCAGACTGTCGCCGCCGAGCAGCACGCCGCAGCGCTCTTCCCAGCCCAGCATCGGAATGAGTTCCTCGGCCAAATACATCGGCTTGTTGGTGACGATGCCCCAACGCCCGCCTTCGGCCTCGATCTCGGCCAACAGAGTTTCGATGCCGTCGAACGGCGCGCATTCCTGACCGAGCACGCGCTCGTAGGTGTCGAGGAAGTCGTCGACCATGTCTTCGCGGTCGGCGCGATCCAATTCCGGGAACGCGGCGGCGAGCATCGCGCGCGAGCCTTTCGAGACGTGCGGACGCAGCGCGTCGAGCGTCATCGGCTCGCGCCCGCATTCGCGCAGCATCAGATTCATCGCGGCGACCATGTCGGGCGCGCTGTCGACCAGAGTGCCGTCGAGATCGAACAGAACGGCGCGGGGGTATTTGCGTGTCGGCATGGTGAAGGGGGGCGATCCGTGTCGGCGAAAGGATAACGCACGCGCCCCGGCAAGCTGTGAGGGCGATTACGATTTCAACATCGGATCAGGATAGCGGCTTGACGGCGCAGGCCAAGTAGTTGACGTCGGTACGGCCGCCGACGTAAGCGCGGTGGCGCAGCGGGTCGTAGACCAGTCCGCTCACGTCCTCCAGCGCCAGCCCCGCCGCGCGCAGCGCGCCGGCCAGTTCCGAGGGCTTGATGAAGTCGCGATACTGGTGCGTGCCCTTGGGCAGCAGGCGCGCGACGTATTCGGCGCCGACGATGGCCAACGCGAACGCCGCAGGGGTGCGATTGAGCGTGGACAGGAACAGCCGGCCGCCCGGTTTAAGCAGCGTGGCGCAGGCCGCGACGACCGACGCGGGATCGGGCACGTGTTCGAGCATTTCCATGCACGTCACGGCATCGAACGTGCCGGGCGCCTCGGCCGCCAGCGTTTCGACCGCGCTCAATCGATAATCGACCTGCACGCCGGATTCAAGCCGGTGCAATTTGGCGATCTTGATCAGGTCCGGCGCGAGATCAATCGCGGTCACGTCCGCGCCCTCGCGCGCCAGCGCCTCGCTCAACAAGCCACCGCCGCAGCCCACATCGAGCACCCGCGCGCCGCGCAGCGGCGTGCCGCTGGTAAGCATGCGCTCGCGCACGTAGCCCAGACGCGCGGGATTCAGCGCGTGCAGGGGTTTTTGCGGACCTTCGGGGTCCCACCATCGGCTCGCCAACGCATTGAATTTGTCGAGTTCTGGTTGACTGAAGTTCGCTTGCGTCACGGCACGCTTTCCTCTAACGAAAAATCGCGGAACAGCACTTTCATTACGACATCATTATCGAACACCAATGTATGCGAATAGAAGCCGTCCGATTCCACCGAAAACTCGTGAACCAGAAGGTCCGTCGCGCGATCCGGCCAACGGTTCGGGACGTTGCGATATTCGAAGGCTTGAACGCCCGAATAGGCCATCGTGATCGCACCCCCGAGGGCTTGCCGCAAGCGCAAGACCACTCCCGATGCCGCGATCGCATTGGAATCATGTTCATAGCGCGTTGAAATCTTCACTTCTTCCAACCATGCGTCGTGCAACGTCTTCGACCCATTCAGCTCGTACCTCGAAAAATCCGAGGCGAACGCATACAAATGCGCCGGCAACTCGCTCTTGACCGATTCGATATAAGAAAAATACGGATCGAAACAAGTGACTCGTCTTTCATCTACGTAGATATGCTTCAACATCCGCGTTTCTCGGCAATCAATCGCCCACCGCCACCGCACCGATCCGCTCCCGCCATTGCCGCGCGTTCGCGATCAGCGCATCGATGTCCATATCGACAAGCCTGCGTTCGCGCAGCTTCGGTTTTCCGGCGATCCATACGTCGCTCACCTGGTGGCGGCCGGTGGCGTAGACCAGTTGCGAGGCGACGTGGTGCAGCGGCTGCGTTTCCAGCGCCGAGAGATCGACGCAGACGATGTCCGCTTGTTTGCCCGGCTCCAAACTGCCGACCAGATGATCGAACCCCATCGCTTTCGCGCCGCCCAACGTGGCCGCGCGCAGCGCGCTGTGCGCATCGAACGCGGCGGCGTCTTCGGCCACGGCTTTCGCGAGCAACGCGGCCGTGCGCATTTCGCCGAACATATCCAGATCGTTGTTGCTGGCGGCGCCGTCGGTGCCGATGGCGACGTTGACGCCGGCCTTCTGCAGTTTGCCGACGGGGCAAAAGCCCGACGCCAGTTTCAGATTCGATTCCGGGCAATGCGCCACGCTCACGCCGCGCTCGGCGCAGAGCGCGATTTCGCCGTCGGTGAGTTGGGTCATATGCACCGCGATCAGGCGGTCGTTGATCAAACCCAAACGTTCGAGCCGCGCGATCGGGCGCTGGCCGTATGTCTTCTGGGATTCGACCACTTCCTGCGCGGTTTCGTGCGTGTGCAGATGCACCGGCACATCGAGCTGATCGGCCAGCATGCGGATACGCTCGAAATTGGCGTCGGACACGGTGTAGGGCGCATGCGGCGCGAACGCGGTGGCGATCAGCGCATCGTGACGCCATTGGTCGTAGACCTCGCAGGCGCGGTCGAAATACTCGTCGTCGCTTTTCGCCCAGGCGGTGGGGAAATCGATCACCGGCAAACCGACCCGCGCGCGAAAACCGTAGCGTTTGTAGGTCGCGGCCTGCACGTCGGGGAAGAAGTAATTTTCGTTGCAGCAGGTCGTTCCGCCGCGCAGCATTTCGGCGATCGCGAACGCGATGCCGTCGGCGACGTACTCCGGCCCCATGATCGCGCCTTCGATCGGCCACACATGCTCCTGCAGCCAACGCATCAGCGGCATATCGTCGGCGACGCCGCGCATCAACGTCATCGGATTATGCGTGTGCGCGTTGACCAAGCCCGGCATCAACACGCCTTCGGGTCGCGAGACCGTTTCCTTCGCCTCGAACCTTGCGCGCGCCTCGGCGATCGGCAACACGGCGACGATCGCGCCGCCGCGCACGGCCACCGCATGCTGTTCCAGCACCGCACCGTGCGGCGCGATCGGTACCACGTAGCGCGCTTCGATCAACAGATCGCAGACCTCGGGGACAGCGGCTTCAGGAGGCGGGGTATAGCCGGGAAGGGAGTCGTCGCTCATGGCGGCATTGTCGCATTCCCGAGGCGACGGGCGTGTGTCGAGCACGGGAAGCGACTCGAAGCGAGGATTGGCATATCGATTCCCCGACCGTGCCGCATTGTAGGAGCGACGCGAGTCGCGACGATCACGCCCGGACGAACGGGATCGCGCTTGAGCGAAAATGCGAACACCCGCCGGAGGGCGGGTGTTCGGATAGGCGGGAGATCGAAAGCGAACCCGGCGATTCCCTGTCCGCGGGCCGCGCGCGCGGCGCGAACATTTTCGCGCTTCGGCGGCCAGGCGGGCGGGGGTGATTGATTCATCACGAGGCCCGCATACGGGCCTCTATGAATCAATCACTTCACGCGAGAAACATACTCGCCCGAACGCGTATCGACCTTGATGACTTCTTCGTTGCCCACGAACAGCGGCACGCGGACCACGGCGCCGGTTTCCAACGTCGCCGGTTTGCCGCCGGTGCCGGCGGTGTCGCCCTTCACGCCGGGGTCGGTCTGGACGATCTTCAACTCGACGAAGTTCGGCGGCTGCACGGCGATCGGGTTGCCGTTCCACAGGGTCACCACGCAGGCTTCCTCGCCCTTCAGCCACTTTTCGGCGCCGCCCATGCCGGCCTTGTCGGCCTGCACCTGCTCGAACGACTCCTGGTTCATGAAGTGCCAGTACTCGCCGTCGCCGTAGAGGAACTGCATATCGGTGTCGACCACGTCGGCCACTTCGACGTTGTCGGTGGCCTTCATGGTCATTTCGACCACGCGGCCGGACTTGATGTTGCGGTACTTGATGCGGGTGAAGGCCTGACCCTTGCCCGGCTTGACGTATTCGGTCTCGGTGATGACGCAGGGGTCGTTGTTGACCAGGATCTTCTGCCCGGTCTTGACGTCGTTCATGCCCAAACTGGCCATGGGGTGCTCCTGAAGAAAATGCGGGAATGTGGGAATTCGCGGCGCAGCCCCGGCGGACGCGAGAGCCCGGGCGGCTAGAATGGCGGGCTGGGCCTCCGGATGCGTGCGCCCCGGAACGACTCGGCCGACAGAACCGCTAATGATACCCGCAGCCTCCCCCTCCCTGCAGCCCGCCCCCGGCGGGGATTGGAAACGCCTCTGGCGCGACGCCGTGCGCGACCCGGCCGAATTGTTGGCTCTGCTGGACCTGAGCGGCCGCGTGCCCGAGCTCTCGATCCAGGCCGCGGCGGAGTTCCCGCTGCGGGTGCCGCGCGGATTCGTGGCGCGCATGCGTCCGAGCGACCCGCACGACCCGCTGCTGCGCCAAGTGCTGCCGCTCGACGACGAACTGCGCCCCCTGCCCGGCTTCGGCCTCGACGCCGTGGGCGACGCGGCGGCGAAAGCGGGCCGCGGGCTGATCCACAAATACCGCGGCCGCGCGCTGCTGATCGCCACCGGCAGTTGCGCGGTGCACTGCCGCTATTGCTTCCGCCGCCATTTTCCCTACGCCGAGGAGACCGCCGCCGCCGAGGGTTGGCGCGAGGCCGTGTCCGCCATCGCGGCGGACTCGAGCATCGAAGAGGCGATCCTGTCAGGCGGCGATCCGCTATCGCTGGCGACGCCGAAATTGGCCGAGCTGACGGCGAGCCTCACCGAGGTGCCGCACCTGCGCCGGCTGCGTATCCATACCCGTTTGCCGGTGGTGTTGCCCGAGCGCGTGGATCCCGAACTCGTCGCCTGGCTGCGCGGGCTGCCGTGGCCGGTCGCCATCGTCATCCACGCCAACCACGCGCAAGAGTTCGACGCCTCGGTCGATGCCGCGATGGCGCGTTTGCGCGAGGCCGGCGCGACCTTGCTCAATCAGGCGGTGCTGCTGCGCGGCGTCAACGACGACGTCGACACCCTGGCCGCACTGAGCGAACGCGGCTTCGATGCCGGCGTGCTGCCCTACTACCTGCATCAGCTCGATCGCGTGCGGGGCGCGGCGCACTTCGAGGTGAGCGACGACCGCGCCCGCGCGCTGCATCGCGCGCTCTCGGCGCGGCTGTCGGGCTATCTGGTGCCCAAGCTGGTGCGCGAAGTGGCGGGCGATCCCGGCAAACGTCCGCTGTGACCGCGTGGCGGCGCGAAGGGGTGTCGACGTCACGACAGCGTCGGCGGGTTGCGGCTACACTGCATCGGACCTTTCGCGACTTGTGCGGTCGCGGCGCGTCCGGTAAAACACCGGATAGCCCCGACGAATCAATCACTTGCGCGATGGATTCGCCCCGAATGCGTCATCGGCTCGCCTGTGGGCGCTCAGCGCCGCGGCCGGCCCCTTACCCCCGGAGATCCGCCGAATGTCGAGAAGCCACGACGCCGCCTTGCGTCTGATGTTGGTCGACGACAGCGTCGAAGAAGCCGAAGGCATCGTCAGCGGGTTGCGCAACGCCGGTATCGCGGTTCGCCCCTTGCGGCCCGCGACGCTGGACGAGCTGACCTCGATGCTCGCCTCGCAGTCGATCGACCTCGTCTTGTCCTCGCACCCCTGCGCGCTAGCGGCGCTGCCCGAGGTGCTGCATCGCGTATCCGGCACCGGCAAGGACATCCCGGTCATCGCCGTCGTCGAACAACTAGACACCGACAGCTTCGCCGAGATTCTCGGCGGCGGCGCCCGCGGCATCGCGCTGCGCCACAAACCCACGCAACTGCTGGCCGCGATCCGCAGCGAATGGAGCGACTTGGACGCGCGCCGCGCGCAGCGCCGGCTGGAAGGGCAAGTCCGCGAAACCGAACGCCGTTGCGACGCTCTGATCGAATCCTCGCGCGAACCCATCGCCTACGTTCACGAAGGCATGCACATCCGCGCCAACGCGGCGTACTTGGAGATGTTCGGCTTCGAGTCCTTCGAGGACATCGAGGGCATGTCGCTGCTCGACCTCGTCTCGCAGCAGCACCTGGACGCGTTCAAGCAGTTGCTGAAGTCGCTGAGCAAGGGCGAAACCCCGCCGCCGCGCTACGAACTGCAGGCGCGCGATATCGAAGGCAATACTTTCCCCGCGGTGATGGAGTTCACCCAGGCCCAATACGAGGGCGAAGCCTGTCAGCAGGTCATCTTCCGCCGCCAAGAACAGGGCGTGGACCCGGAACTGGCGCGGAAAGTGGAAGAGCTCAAGCAGCGCGACCAAGTCACCGGCCTGTTCAACCGCCCGACCTTCCTGCGCGCGCTGGAAGACGCGGTCGCCGATGCCGCACAGAACGAAGGCCACCACGGCCTGCTGTTGATCGAACCCGACCATTTCCAGCGCTTGATGCAGGAAATCGGTCTCGACGCCGCCGACCGCACGCTGGGCGCGATCGCCGAGCGCTTGAACAGCGAACTGCCGCCGGACGCGATGGCCGCGCGCTTCTCCGAGACCAGTTTCGCGGTGCTGCTGCGCGGCGCCGACTACGCTGCGACCGAACAGCTCGCCACCCGCATCCGCAACACGTTCGCCGCGGAAGTGTTCACCATCGGCGCGCGCTCCAGCGTCATCACCGCCAGCATCGGCGGCGTGCAGATCAGCGAGAAGATCGCCAGCGTCACCCAAGTGCTGGCGAAAGCCGCGCAGGGCGCGCAATCGGCGGCCAGCACGGGCGGCAATCGCGTTGAGCTGTTCGACCCCAGCGCGGTCGATCGCGTCGAGGCCGAGCGCATTCAAGCCTGGGTCGCGCGCCTGCGCGACGCGCTCGACAACGACCGCTTCGCCCTGCACTTCCAGCCGGTCATCAGCCTGCAGGGCGACAACCATCCGATCTACGACACCCTGCTGCGTTTGGAAGGGGACGAGGGCGAACTGATCTCGCCCAACAGCTTCCTGAGCATCGCCGAAGAACACGGCATGTTGGAGGAGATCGACCTCTACGTCGTCGAACACGCGATCGAACTGATGGCGCAGCGCTTCAAAGCGCATCGCCCGACCACGCTGATGGTGAAGGTGTCGCAGAATTCGCTGCAGAACGACGCGCTGGCCACGCATATCGGCAAGCGCCTGTCGGAGCACGGCGTGTCCGGCGAATACTTGGTGCTGCAGTTGCAGGAAGCCCGCGTGTTCACCCATCTGAAAGCGGTGCAGGAATTCGCCGCCACCGTGAATCAGTACGGCTGCAAAGTGGGGCTGGAGCAATTCGGCGCCGGTCTCGACTCGTTCCAACTGCTCACGCACATTCAGCCGCAGGTGCTCAAGATCGACCGCAGCTTCATCGAGGATCTGCCCAAGAACCCCGACAGCCAGAAGCGCGTGCGCGAGATCGCGCTGAAGGCCCGCGATTTCGGCATCCAGACCATCGCCGAATTCGTGCAGGACGCGGCCAGCATGTCGATCCTGTTCTCCGCCGGCGTGGATTACGTCGAGGGCCACTTCCTGGCCACGGCGGGTCCGGAGATGAACTACGACTTCGAGTGAGCGACTCGGCGGCCGTTGCGCATGCCGCACCGCGCGTAACGCACGCGAAACGCCCGCCTTCCGGCGGGCGTTTCGTTTCTGCGGACGGGAATGCGATGGGATCGGGAAAGAGCGCCCGTCGCGATCACGACACCACGCCGACCTTCGGCCCGTACTCGGCATCGCGCGCGGCGTTGCGCAGCGCTGCGATGCGCGCTTCCAGCGGCGGATGGCTGGTGAAGAGGTGACGAAGGCCATTGGCCACGCCGCCGGAGATGCCGAACGCCTGGACCTGCTTGGGCAAGGTGCTGGCGCCGTAGGTCATCGACAGCCGCTCCAGCGCCGCGATCATCTTGGCGCGACCGGCGAGCTTGGCGCCGCCGGCATCGGCGCGGAACTCGCGGCGACGCGAGAAGGCCATCGCGATGATGCTCGCGAACACGCCGAAGACGATCTCCAGCGCGAAGACGGTGACGTAATAGCCGATACCGACGCTGCCGTCGTCGCGCTGGCCGCCGAGCGCGCCGTCGATCACGCGGCCGACCACGCGGGCCAGCACGATCACGAAGGTGTTGAGCACGCCCTGCAGCAACGCCATCGTCACCATATCGCCGTTGGCGACGTGGCTGACTTCGTGCGCCAACACCGCTTCGGCTTCGTCGCGATTCATCGCGCGCAGCAGGCCGGTGGAGACCGCCACCAAGGCGTTGTTGCGATTGGCGCCGGTGGCGAAGGCGTTGATTTCGGGCGCGTCGTAGATCGCCACTTCGGGCATGCCGATGCCGGCGGCTTCGGCTTGGCGGCGAACGGTCGCGACCAACCAGCGTTCGGTTTCGTTGCGCGGGTCTTGGATGACCTGCGCGCGCGTGGTCATTTTCGCGATCCACTTCGAGGCGAGCAGCGAAATCATCGAGCCGCCGAAGCCGAAGATCGCGGCCATCACCAGCAAGCCGCTGCCGGTCTGCGGGTCGATGCCGAAGATCGACATCACCAGGCCGAACAGCAACAGCACGGCGAGGTTGGTGGCGAGGAACAGAATCGTACGTTTGATCATGACGGCCTCGGAGCCGATGGGGCGCAACGGGTGCGGAGTCGCTAAGCTGTGGCGCCGCGCCGACGATTCAAGCGCGGCGACGCCCGCGCGGGGCGCGATGCGGCCCCTCATTCAGCGAACGGATAACGGCGTGAACAGTTCCGAAACCGCGGCGTCGCCCGCGCTTTATCGCGGCCGCTTCGCGCCGTCGCCGACCGGGCCGCTGCATTTCGGTTCGCTGGTGGCCGCGCTCGGCAGTTGGGCGATGGCGCGGCAGGCCGGCGGCGAATGGTGGGTCCGGATCGAAGACGTGGATCGCGCGCGCGAAGTCCCCGGCGCGGCCGACGCGCAATTGCGCGCACTGGCCGCATTCGGCCTCGCGTCCGACGCCCCCGTGGTGCGGCAGAGCGAACGCGGCGACCTGTACCGCGTCGCGCTGGACGGCTTGCTCGACGCTGGCGTCGCCTTCCGCTGCCATTGCAGCCGCAGCGACGTGGACAGCGAGGGCGGCGTGCATCGCGCCTGCCGCGCCGACCGCGCCCGCGAGGCGTTCTCGGTGCGCCTGCGCATCGCCGACGGCACGCGCATCGGCTTCGACGACGCCGTCCACGGCCGCTTCGAGCAAGACGTGGCCGCAGAGGTCGGCGATGTGGTGCTGCGGCGCGCCGACGGCTGTTGGGCGTACCAATTGGCGGTGGTGGTGGACGACGCCGCGCAGGGCATCACCCATGTGGTCCGCGGCGCCGATCTGCTGGATTCCACGCCGCGGCAGATCGCGCTGCAGCGCGCGCTGGCGCTGCCGACCCCGGCGTACGCGCATCTGCCGCTGATCCTGGACGGCGAAGGCCGCAAGCTCTCGAAATCGCAGGCGGCGCTGCCGGTGGACGGCGACGATCCGATCCCGGCGCTGACCCTGGCGTGGCGCGCACTGGGGCAGCGCGCCGATGCGATGCCGGCCGCCGGCTCGGTCGAACGCCGCCTGGCCGGCGCGATGCGCGCGTTCGACCCGAGGCGTATTCCGCGCGGCCCGATCGACTTCGCCGCACTGCACAATCATCTTGCCGCCGGAGACACATAGAATCGAACGCAGTCGGTCGAGCGGGCGAATTCGAGGGGGCCGAATCGAGCCGGCGCGCGTCGAGCGGATCGGCGCGCGTCGGGCATTCGACGAATGGACGACTTGCAAACCGATCGGAAACATCGTTTCTCGATACTTTCGCGATCCCGCCTCGGATCACGCGAGGGGCGGGACGGCAGCATTCTTCAACCGGAGGGAGTACACCTTATGACCACGCGCGTCGCACTCGTGACCGGCGGCACCGGCGGCATCGGCACCGCGATCTGCAAACGACTGGCCGACATGGGCCACAAAGTCGCCACCAACTACCGCAACGAAGAGCGCGCCAAGGCCTGGCAAGCGCAGTTGAAGGCCGAGGGCTACGACATCGCGCTGGCCAAGGGCGACGTGACCTCCGCAGCGGAAGCCGAAGCGATGGTGCATGACGTGGAGCGCCAGCTCGGGCCGATCGACATCCTGGTCAACAACGCTGGTATCACCCGCGACGGCACCTTCCACAAGATGACGCCGCAGCAGTGGCAGGACGTGATCAACACCAACTTGAATTCGGTGTTCAACGTCACCCGCCCGGTGATCGAGGGCATGCGCGACCGCAAATGGGGCCGCATCATCCAGATCAGCTCGATCAACGGCCTGAAAGGCCAATACGGCCAAGCCAACTACGCCGCGGCGAAAGCCGGCATGCACGGGTTCACCATCTCGCTGGCGCGCGAAAACGCCAAGCAGGGCATCACCGTGAACACGATCTCGCCCGGCTACATCGCCACCGACATGGTGATGGCGGTGCCCGAAGAGGTGCGCGCCAAGATCGTCGCCGACATTCCGACCGGCCGCCTCGGCACGCCGGACGAAATCGCCTACGGCGTGGCCTTCCTGGCCGACGAGCGCGCCGGCTGGATCACCGGCTCCAACCTCGACATCAACGGCGGCCACCACATGGGGTGGTGAGCCGACCGATGCGAAACCCCTCGCGCAGCCGGAGCGAATCGCCGGTCGGGGCGGTACCGCATTCGCTCCCATGCGCCTCCGGCGGCCCCGAACGGGGCCGTCGTCGCGTCGGAAGCGATTGATCGGCTTGGATTTATCGCCCTTATGCGGTTTCGGCATGGCGACCATGACCGGGTTCAGTTGCAAGCCGCGACGAGCTGCGCCATGCTCGGCAATTGAACTTTCTAGAGCAAAGGCTCCATGCCCTCTCTTCGGATCATCAAGAAGTACCCGAACCGTCGGTTGTACGACACCAAGATTTCGAGCTACATCACGATCGAGGACGTTCGCCAACTGATCGTGGACGGCGAGGAGTTCGAGGTACGGGACGCGAAATCCGGGGAAGACCTCACCCGCCAAGTGCTGCTGCAGATCATCGCCGAGCACGAGCAGGACGGCGAACCGGTGCTCTCCACCCAGTTGCTCAGCCAGATCATTCGCTTCTACGGCGATTCGCTGCAGGGTTTCATGGGCAACTACCTCGAACGTTCGATGCAGATCTTCATCGAACAGCAGCAGCAATTCCGCCAACAGATGGGCGGTCTTCTCGGCCAAACGCCGTGGACGATGATGAATCAACTGACCGAGCGCAATCTCGAGATGTGGCGCGAGTTCCAGCACAATTTGATCGGCGCGATGGGCCGTAGCTCGGCGCCGAAACCCAAGGACAAAGCCGGCGGCGGTAAGACCCGGGACGACTGACGCCCGCGAGGGCGCATCGCCGCGGCTTCGCGGCGGCGACAGCAACGCATCCATTCCGTTCCGCACGTCGCGGCGGCGCGCCCGGCGCCCGAAGCAGCGCGCGGCATGGGCGATTCCAACGATCGACAGACGAACGCACAGGGGAAACGAACGTGGCGAGTGCAGCGAATTCGGAACGCGCGTCGCGGGTGGCCGTGGTCACCGGCGGCATCGGCGGCTTAGGCACGGAAATCTGCAGGGCGCTGGCGCGTACCGGCGCTACCGTAATCGCCGCGGACTTGGGCGCGCGCACCGAGCGCATCGCCGAGTTCGAACGCGAAGTCGACGGCCTCGATATCCGCTTCGCGGCGCTGGACGTCTGCGATTTCGAGGCCTGCGGCGCGTTCGTGCGCGATGTCGAGGCGAAGCATGGCTCGCTCGATATCCTGGTCAACGCCGCCGGCATCACCCGCGATGTGACCTTGCGCAAGATGGAGAAAGCGCAATGGGACGCGGTGCTGAACGTCAATCTCGACAGCGTGTTCAACCTGTGCCGGCACGCGATCGAAGGCATGACCGCGCGCGGCTTCGGACGCATCGTCAACATCAGCTCGATCAACGGCCAGACCGGCCAGTTCGGACAAACCAATTACTCGGCCGCGAAAGCCGGCATGCACGGCTTCACCATGGCGCTGGCGCGCGAAGTGGCGCGCAAAGGCGTGACCGTGAATTCGATCTCGCCGGGCTACTGCGAAACCGCGATGGTCAACACCATTCCCGACGCGGTGCGCGCCGACATCCTCGCGCACGTGCCCGTCGGCCGCATCGGCAAGCCCAGCGAAATCGCGCGCACCGTGGTGTTCCTGGCCGACGACGAGGCCGGCTTCATCACCGGCGCGAATATCCCGGTCAACGGCGGCTTGTTCATCAGCTTCTGACGTCTTCGCGATGCGCGCGATGCCGGCCGGCGCCACATGCGATTCGCGCATCGCTTCTTTTCGAACCTCACGCAATCACACCTTACAAATACGCATGATCCGACTCACACCGCCCAGCACGCCTTCCTTCCTGATCGCCCTATTGCTCGGCGGCGCCGGCATCGCCGGAAAACTCGGCTATTTCGCGATCGCCGCGCCGAACGCGTTTTGGCTGTTGACCACCGCGTTCGTGCTGTTGCTGCTGTCGACGCTGTTCAAAGGGCTTTAAGCGCCGGTTCGTCTCGCCCGTTCGTCTCGCCCGATCGCCGGCGCGCGCCGAGGCATGTCGCCTCAGCGTTTCGTCGCCATGAACAGCGCGAATCGGTCGCCGACTTTTTTGTGGTAGTAGATCGTGCGTTCGTCGACCGAGAACGTGGTCGCCTCGACGAAACCCTCCAGCGCCGCGAGCCGCCGCGCGGGGCCGAACGGTCGCGCTGGGTCGTCGCGCTGCGACACGTAAATCGCCGGCTCCGCGCCGAGCCCGCGCCGTAGACGCGTGAACAGCAATGTGCGCCCATCGGCGGAGACGCTCGGCGCGTACTCCAGCACATCGCTGTTCACCGCGCGCAGCACCGCGGCGCTGTCCGGCGCGGGAACGAAGCCGTCGCCGCGCCGATCCATCGCCACGATGTCCGCGGCTTTCGGCCCCAAGACCCAGAGCAGATCGAAGCGGCCGTCCACGACGTACATCCGCGCACCATCGGGGCTGATGTCGACATCGAAATTGATCGACAGCGCTTTCTTTCGGGAGATGCCGGGCACGGCTTCGACCCCGCTCAGCGTGCCATCGCGAAACGCGCCGCGGAAAATCGAATCGCGGGTTTTTTCGTGCTCGCGCAGCGAAACGAAATAGAAAACGCCATCGCGATCCATCGTCGCGACGGCGTCCAACTTCGCGGTATTCGCACCGCGCACTTCGCCCTTGTAGCGGAACCGCGCGTCGTCCACGCGCTCCGCATAGTGCAGATTCGTATCGACGGACGGATGGTTCGAATTATTGAAGATCAGATAGCGACCGTCGCGCGTCAGAAACGGCTCCATGACATCGCCGTCGTAGCCGTCCATCGCGACCGGGCGCGGATCGGCGTATAGGTACGACACCGACTCGGCTGCGCCCGTGTCCGTCGCGCAGCCGCCGCCGCACAGCGCGAGCGCGAACACGACCGCCAAGGCCCAGTTCGTGGGGCTGCGCATCGGCGTTTCGCGGCGTCGCAACCGCATCGAGATCGCCGCGACGGCCTTATTGGCGACAGAACTTCTGGCGATATTCCATCGCCTTCGGCATCAGCGCCTGCAGGTTCTGGATGCGCGTGCCGGGGTTCGGGTGCGTCGAAGAAAACTCCGGCGGCGCGCGGCCGCCGCTGGCTTCGCTCATGCGTTCCCACAGCGGCACCGCTTCCTGCGGGTCGAAGCACGCGGCGGCGGCGAGCATCAAGCCGACGGCGTCGGCCTGGGTTTCGTGTTTGCGCGCGTACGGCAGCAGATAGCCGTAGCCCATCGCGGCCTGCATCATCTGTTGCTGCTGCGGGTCCATGCCGCTCATCGCGCCGGCCATCTGGCCGATTTGGCCGAGCTTCTGCTGCGACATGCGCTGCGCGCCGTGGCGCAGCAGGGCGTGCGCGATTTCGTGGCCCATCACCACCGCCACCGCGTCGGCATTCTGCGCGACCGGCAGCAAGCCGGTGTAGACCGCCATCTTGCCGCCGGGCAAACAGAACGCATTGGCTTGATCCGATTGGATGACGTTCACGTCCCACTCGAAATCCTTCCACACGCTGTTCGGCTGCTTGCCGTTTTCGGCGGCCAGCGCGGCTTCCACTTCGGGCACTTTCGCGATCAGCCTTTCGGCGATCGTGCGCACTTGGCGCGCGACCTGCGAATTCGGATCGACCGGGCGCTCCTGCGACAGGATCTGCTCGTAGGCCTGCAGGCCCATCGCCACTTCTTCGTCCACCGAGATGCTGCTGTCGATCAGCACTTTCTCGCCGGTGTACGGGTCTTCGGTGCGATTCGACAGCCAGTAATAGCCGCCGTACAGCGCGAACAGGATCAGGATGATGAAGCGCGGATTGATGCCGCGCCGACGTTGGCCGTACGACTGTCCCGCATTGCGGCCGAATGGATTCTGTCTCATCGCTTGCCCCTCGTGCGGCGTCGCGACCGAAGTTCGCGACGCGGGTTTTCAACAACATCCGTACGTTCGTGCATGGGTTCCGAAGCGCCTCGCCCGCATCGCACTCGCGCGCGATCGCGTGCTTACAAATCGCGCACCACCCGGAACCCGGTCTTGGCGTTGGCGACATCGGCGTCGGCATGGATGCGCCACGCCGAACGCGTCTGCGCCGGCGAGTTGGCCCACGCGCCGCCGCGCACCACGCGCACGCGACAGCCCGGATTGACCCATGCCTCGCCCTGCGTCGGCGCGCGGCGGTAGCCATCATGCCAGCAATCGGCGACCCATTCGCTGACGTTGCCGTCGATATCGTACAGACCGAAGGCGTTCGGCCTGAACGACGCGACCGGCGCCGGGCCCCAATGGCCGTCGCCGTAACCCGCGAACGCATTGCCCCAGCGCCGGCCTTCCGGCGCGACATCGCGCGCGCCGGTGAAGTTGCCCGTATTCGCGAGCGGCGAGCCCTCGCCCCAGGGAAAGCGCGTCGTGCTGCCCGCGCGCACCGCGTATTCGAACTCCGCTTCGCTGGGCAGGCGATAGCGCTCGCCGCTGCGTTCGGACAGCCAACGCGCGTAGGCTTCGGCGTCTTTCGCGGTCACGTGCAGCACCGGCAAATCGTCCGCAGCCGCGCGGCCGACGTAGTCGTGGCGCCAATCCACGCCGCTGCGATGCACGAAATTGCCGCCGCGCGGGTCGTACACCAGCGAATGGCCGCGACGCACCGCGCGCGGGCGATAACCGCTATCGGCCACGAAGCGGCGGAACTGGGCGACGGTGATCTCGGTGAGCGACATCGCGAAGCCGCGGTCGAAACGGACGTAACGCTGCGGGCGCTCGGCGTCGTCGCCATCGATTTCGTTCTTGCGCGCGCCCATGCGGAAGCCGCCGTGCGGCACCACGATCATGCCCGGCCCATTGCCGACTTGCTTCAGCGCGTCTTCGAAGCGCTGGCCCGGACGCATCAGGCCGTAGTGCGTCGCCAAATCGATCTTCGCGCGCAGCGCAGCGGCCGAAGCGTCGCCGGGCGTGGAAATCAGCAACAGGTCGGCCAAGGTTTGCCGCGCCCGTTTCAGGTGATTGGGCATATTCGGCCGTTCGAGCAGGTGCATGCCCTCATCGTGCAGCGCCGCGATCTTGGCGCGGCGGATCGCCTCGACGCGCTCGCGGCCGACGCGGACCGTGTCGAAGCCCGGACGCACGTTCCCGGCGTACTGCAGCCACAGCTCGGCGTCGACGAAGTCGCTGCGCTGGGCGGCGTCCTCGGCGCGCCGCAGCAGCGCACTCTCCACCGCCGCCAAACCCTGCATCGCCCGCGCCTGCCCCGGCACCAGCGCGAGCGCTTGCCGGAACCGCGGCAGCGCGCCGTCCGCGCTGCTGCGGCCGGGCGCGCCCTCGCCCAGCCGGCCGGCGGCGAGCTCGCGCTCGGCCGCTTCGTTGATGTCCCACATCGCATCCGCGACGTCGACCCGCCCCAAATACGCCAAGCCGGCGGCTTCGCGCTCGCCGGTGCCCACGGTGCGCACGACCGCTGCGATCGCGCGGGCTTTTCGCAGGGCGTCGGCGTCGATGTCGGCGTCCGCCAGCGCGGCGTCGCCGAGCGCGATCATGCGCCCGAACGCGCGCTGCAGGCCGGTTTGCGCCGCGGCGTCGTCGGCGTCGCGCGCGATCAGCGCCAGATAGATAGGGATCGCCGCATCGCCGTCTTCGTACAGGCGGTCCTGCGACAGCGCCGTCGCCGCCCGGCGACGCAGCGCGGCGAGCGCGCGCACCATCGCGGCGCGGGCGCGCGCGTCGTCCGTCGCGGCGACGGCGGGCAGCGCCACGGCCGGGCTTCGCCAGGTCAGCGTCTCGGCGATGGCGTCGTCGCCGCTGACGATCACGCGCGCGCCGTTGGCGAGGTTCGCCGCGGGCGCGGGCGTCGGGGACGCGGACGTTGGGAGCGGCGTCGCAGGCGCCGGGTCGCGGCACGCGGTCAGCGCCAGCATCGCCGCCAGCGCGCACGCCGTCGACACGGATGCCTTCGACACGGATGCCACCGGCGGCGGCGCGAACCGACGCGCGAATTCGCGCAGCCGCGCCTTCGCGCGCGCATGCGCATGCGCGGCGAGCCTCGGCGGCGCGGGCCGGGCGCATCGAAAGCGCGAGAAAGGTGTGCAGTTCCGCATCACAGGCCATAGCATAGCCGCCCCGCCCGAACCGGCCCCGACTGGACGCCCTGTTGAGCACCGACCCGACGACCGCATGGCCCGCGGCATGGATCGCCGACCCGACCGCATTGGACGCCGAATTTTCGGACGCCGCGCGATCCGACGGCGTTCCCGCCCGTATCGGCCTGGACACCGAATTCGTCCGCGAGAAGACCTACTGGCCGCAGTTGGCGCTGGTGCAGATCGCGATCCCGGAACGCGACGCGATCGATCGCGGCCGCATTCTGCTCGTCGACCCGCTGGTTCCCGGCATGCCCGCGGCCTTAGCGCGCGTGTTGCGCGACCGCCGCATCGAAAAGCTGATGCACAGCGCGGGCGAGGATTTGATCGCGCTGCGGCATGTGTGCGACGCCGTGCCCGAGCCGCTGTTCGACACCCAAACCGCCGCCGCCCTGTGCGGCATCGGCGCGGGCCTGGGCTATCAGAAACTGGTGCTCGCGCTGCTGGGCGAAGAGGTCGATAAGGGCGAAACGCGCTCGGATTGGCTGCGTCGGCCGCTGTCGCCGTCGCAATTGCGCTACGCCGCCGACGATGTGCGCCATCTGCATCGCCTGCACGCCCTGCTGGCCGCGCGTCTGGACGCGCAGGGGCGTCGCGCATGGCTGGACGAGGACTGCGCGCGCGCGCTGGCCAACGCCACCGACGACGCGCTCGACCCATGGCCGCATCTGAGCCTGCGCAGCGCGCAGTTTCTCGACGCCGCCGCGCAAACGCGCCTGCTGCGGCTGCTGCGCTGGCGCGAACGCTACGCCCGCGACCACGACCGCCCGCGCAACTGGATTCTGGACAACGAACTGGCGCATGCGCTGGCCCGCAAGTCGCCCACGGACCTCGCCTCGCTGCAGAGCTGGCTCGACGCGCAACCGAAATCGCCGCGACGCTTGGCCGCCGCGATTTGGCAGGCGCTGGACACCCCGCTGCCGGACGAAGCGCGGATGCCGCCGGCGCGCGGCGACGACCGCGACCGCGAGGCCTTCAAACGCCTGCAGCAGGCCGTGGCCGGCCTCAGCGCCCGGCTGGATTTGCCCGACGGCGTGCTGGCGTCCCGCCGCTGGCTGGAAGCGCTGCAGGACGGCCAAGACTGGCCCGGCGCCCTCGCCGGCTGGCGCCGCGCCCAACTCGAACCGGTGCTGGCCCCGCTGCTGACCGGCGCTTCGGGCCCGTCCACCGACGCCGCCCGGACGACTGGCGGCGACCGATTCGGGACCGTATAATGCGCGTCCCCGCGTGGGGCCATAGCTCAGCTGGGAGAGCGCGTCGTTCGCAATGACGAGGTCGGGAGTTCGATCCTCCCTGGCTCCACCAACCCAATACACGAAAGCCGATCCGCAAGGGTCGGCTTTTTTGTTGCTCGCATGTGGTCGATCGCACTGTTGCGCGGCGTGTCGTTACCCGGCGCATTCGCGACGCGAGCGGGGCGTCGAATTTCGACGACGCCACCCCGCTGCGTCGATGCGCCGCAGCGCCGCAGCGCCTATGATGCGGTCGATTCGATGGCCAACACGATCTGCATCGCTGAACGGGGACAGCACGGATGACACCTGAAGCCAAAGCCCGACGCTCGATCGACCAGAAACTCGAGCAGGCGGGCTGGATCGTGCAGGACACCAAACAGATCAACCTCGGTGCAGGGCTGGGCATCGCGGTGCGCGAATACCCCACCGAGACCGGACCGGCCGACTATGTCCTCTTCGTCGATCGCGTGCCGGTCGGCGTCATCGAAGCCAAACGCGACGAAGCCGGGCACACCCTCAGCGTCCACGAAACCCAGACCGAGCGCTACGCCAACGCCACGCTGAAATGGCGCAATGGCGAGCAGTCGCTTCGTTTCCTCTACGAAGCGACCGGCCAGATCGTGTGGTTCACCGACGGCGCCGATCCGGCGCCGCGCGCCCGCGAACTGTTCCACTTTTTCCGCCCGCAGACCCTGGCCGACTGGGCCGCGCAACCCGACACTCTGCGCCGCCGCCTCACCCGGATGCCGCCGCTGCCCGAACGCAACTTGCGCGAGTGTCAGATCGCCGCCGTCGCCGGCTTGGAAGCATCGCTGGCGAAGAACAAACCGCGCGCGCTGATCCACATGGCCACCGGCGCCGGCAAGACCTTCACCGCCATCACCTCGGTCTATCGCCTGCTGAAATTCGGTGGCGCCAAACGCATTCTGTTCCTGGTCGATACCCGCAACCTCGGCAAGCAGGCGCATCAGGAGTTCATGGCCTACACGCCGCCGGACGACGGCCGCAAGTTCACCGAGCTGTACAACGTGCAGCGACTCGCCTCCAGTCGCATCGACCCGCATGCGCAGGTCTGCATCAGCACGATTCAGCGCATGTACTCGATTCTGTCCGGCACCGAACTCGCGGACGCCAGCGAAGACATCTCGCTCAACGAAGTCGGCCAGACCGACGCTCAGGCGCGGCTGGTGCAATACAACCCGAACGTGCCGATCGAGGAATTCGATTTCATCGTCATCGACGAGTGCCATCGCAGCATCTACAACCTGTGGAAACAGGTGCTCGACTACTTCGACGCCTTCCTGATCGGCTTGACGGCCACCCCGGACAAGCGCACCTACGGTTTCTTCAACGAAAACGTGGTCGCCGAGTACTGCTACGAACAATCGGTGGTCGACGGCGTCAATGTCGGCTACGACGTGTACGAGATCGAAACCGAGATCACGGCCAAAGGGGCCGAGCTGAAGGCGAAGGAATGGATCGATCACCGCGACCGGGAAACCCGCGCCAAACGCTGGGCGCAGATCGAGGAAGACACCGCCTACGGCGCGACCGAACTCGACAGATCGGTGGTCAATCCCAGCCAAATCCGCAACGTCGTCCAGGCGATGAAGGCCGCGGTGGAGACGCGCATCTTCCCCGCCCGCAAGGAAACGCCGAAGACCCTGATCTTCGCCAAGACCGACAGCCACGCCGACGACATCATCCGCACCGTGCGCGAGGTTTACGGCGAGGGCAACGCCTTCTGCAAGAAAGTCACCTATCGCGCCGGCGCCGACCCGGATACCGGCAAGGCCATTCCCGGCGACGACGCCGACAGCGTGCTCGCCAGCTTCCGCAACGACTACCACCCGCGCATCGCCGTCACCGTGGACATGATCGCCACCGGCACCGACGTGAAACCGCTGGAAGTGCTGCTGTTCATGCGCGACGTGCGCAGCAAGGGCTACTACGAGCAGATGAAAGGCCGCGGCGTGCGCAGCCTCGACGCCGAATCCTTGAAGAAGGTCAGCAACTCCGCCGACGGCGCCAAGACCCACTTCGTCCTGATCGACGCCGTGGGCGTGGAAAAATCGCTGAAGACCGAGAGCCGGCCGCTGGAGCGCAAGCCCGCGCTCAGCCTCGACAGCTTGCTCAAGGGCGTGGCGGTGGGCGCACGCGACACCGACACCGTGCTGAGCCTCGGCAATCGCTTGGTGCGTCTCGCCAAACAACTGGACGACAAGGCGCTCGCCAAGATCAAGCACGCCAGCGGCGGCCTCGGTCTGCACGATCTCGCCCGCGGTCTGGTGCAGGCGCTGGACCCCGACCGCGTCGTCGCCGATGCGCTGGACGCCGCGAAGGCCGCCGGCATCACGCGCGACGAGGCTTCGTTGACGCAAGCGGAACTGGATGCCGCGCGGCGAAGGCGCGTCGATGCCGCCTGTCGACCATTCGACGCCCCGGCCCTGCGCGAGTGGATCGAATCCGCGCGTCGCGAACGCGAGCAACTGATCGACCACCTCAATCTGGACACGGTGACGCGCAGCGAATTCGCCGCGCAGGCGCAGGCCAACGCCGAGGCCGCAGTGAGCAAGTTCCGCGAATTTCTGGACAGCCACCGCGACGACATCGCGGCGCTCGGGTTCTTCTACGCGCAGCCGTACCGCCGCCGCGCATTGACGCTGGAGATGATCGAGGAACTGCACGACGCATTGTCGCGGCCCCCGTTGATGCTGACGACCGAGACGCTGTGGTCGGCCTATGCGCGGGTGCAGGACACGAAAGTGCGCGGCCACGGCGTACGCCGTCAGCTCACCGATCTAGTGTCGCTGGTGCGCTTCGCGCTGGGCATGGACGAGGAACTGCGGCCGTTCGCCGACACCGTGGACAAGCGCTTCGCCGACTGGGTGTTCCGCCATAATGCCCGCCGCGCGACGGCGTTCACGCCGGAGCAGATGGACTGGCTGCGGCTGGTCAAGGACCACATCGCCAGCAGTTGCCGCATCGAGCGCGACGATTTCGACTACGCGCAACTGGCCAGCAAAGGCGGACTGCAGAAGGCGTGGACCGTGTTTGACGGACAGTTGGATGCGCTGCTGGCCGAGATGAATGAGGAGTTGGTGGCGTGACTGATGTACCAATTTCATGGGAGATCGTAGAGATCGATGAGGTAATAGATATCCAGTCGGATGGCCGGAAAATTCATCAAGGCTGGAGTCCACAATGCCATAAAGAGCCTAGAGCATCCTTGGACGAGTGGGCGGTTCTTAAAACCACCGCAGTTCAAGCAGGAGAGTTTTGTCCGCAGCACCACAAGCGACTCCCAGTAAGCCTGAGTCCGAGACCAGAGATTGAAGTATTCGTAGGAGATCTTCTAATAACGTGCGCTGGGCCTCGTGTCAGATGTGGCGTCGCTTGCCTAATAAGAGCGACTGAACCCAGACTCCTCATGTCGGGGAAAATGTATCGGTTCCGGGCAATTCATGGTGCGACCGACCCTCGATACCTTGAGGCGTGGCTTCAGACAGAAGAGGCCCAATTAGCCATCGACAATATGAAAACCGGGGGCAGCGATAGCGGTTTGAATATTACTCACGACCGTTTTAAGAGGCTACACGTTCGCATCGCGCCTTACGCAGAGCAGGTCCGCATCGTCGAAAAGCTAGAAGAACTACTCTCCGACCTCGACGCCGGCGTCGCCGAGCTGAAGGCCGCGCAGCGCAAGCTGGCGCAGTACCGCCAGTCGCTGCTGAAGGCCGCGGTGGAAGGCGCGTTGACCGCCGACTGGCGCGCGGCCCAAAGCGCGTCATCCCGGCGCAAGCCGGGATCCAGCCGCTCCAAAGACGATCGAGATCGAAAGCGGGATCCCGGCTTGCGCCGGGATGACGAGGCGCAGGAAACCGGCGCCGAACTGCTGCAACGCATCCTGCGCGAACGCCGCGTGCGCTGGGAACAGAAGCAACTCGCCAAGTTCGCCGAGCAGGGCAATACCCCGCCCAAAGACTGGCAAGACAAGTATCGCGAACCTGTTGCGCCCGATCTCACCGATCTGCCTCCGCTGCCGGAAAGGTGGACGTGGGCGACGATTGAGCAACTAGCAGAACTTGTGAGTGGTCACACACCAAAAGACGCGAGCAAATTCGTGCGAGATGATGGTGTTGTTCAATGGTTTAAGGTTGGAGACATGAATGCTCCCGGGAACGAAAGTGCGCTTGTCGAAGCATCAGCGCGTTTCGCTCAAGAAGATGCAAGCGAACTCGGCCTGAAGATAGCTCCTCCGGGGACGATTGTGTTTCCAAAACGAGGCGGGGCAATTGCAACCAACAAAAAGAGGAGGCTCAGCATCGCTGCCGCCTACGACTTGAACATGATGGGGTTAGTTGCGGTCCCTAGCACGGCCGAATGGCTCTGGTCTTGGTTCAAGGGAATTGACCTTGCCAAGTTGTCCGATGGCTCCAATATTCCTCAGATCAATAATCCCGACATCGCTCCGCTACATGTGCCGCTACCGCCCGCCGAGGAGCAGAAACAGGTAATTGGGAGATTGGATGACGCACTGATAAGCGTGAGCCTGCAGGAAGCAGCTATTGCTAACGCTTTAAGACAAGCCGCCGCCCAACGCAAAAACATCCTCAAAGCCGCCTTCTCCGGCCAACTGGTCCCGCAAGACCCCAACGACGAACCGGCCCGCGAACTGTTGGCCCGCATCCGGGCGGCGCGCGAGCAGGCACCGACGGCTCGAAGCAAAGGTCGGCGCGCAGGTTCAAATCCCGCCCCCGCTACCAATGCACACGCTTCGAGTCGCAAGCCTCGCAAAGCCAAGGAGCGCGCATGAGCGACCACCAAGGCGAGCTGATCCTCTACCCCACCGAGGACGGCCGGGCCGAGCTGCACTTGCGCGCAGCCGGCGACACCGTCTGGCTGACCCAGGCCGAGATGACGGAGCTGTTCGACACCACCCCGCAGAACATCACCCAGCACATCCGGTCGGTGTACAAGAAAGCGGAATTGACAGAGGAGGCAACTTGTAAGGATGACTTACAAGTTCGATCCGAGGGCGGCCGCGAGGTGCGTCGTACCGTCAAACTCTACCGGCTGGAGCCGATACTGGCCGTGGGCTTCCGGGTCCGTTCGCCCCGTGGCGCCCTGCTCCTTCCGCGTAGCCGTGCCGTGCACAGCCGGCGTGGTATTCCTAGGGCGTCGCACGAAAAAGCACCGGGCCTATTCCAATGATTGATGTGAAGGACCAGCAGTGGACGACCCAGTTCGTTGAGCGAGTGATCGCCTCGCGGGAGGAGAATTGGCTCGAAACCAAGCGCGTATCGGGGAAGATGGTCGGAAAGGCTTTGGAAGCCATATGCGCTTTCGCGAATACCAACGGAGGTTGGCTCGTGCTCGGCATCGAAGATGCGGAGAAAGCGAAGGGCAAGGCGCGCCTTTTCGGTATCGGCGAAAACCCTGAGGCGGTCGACGAATTGATGCGCAAGCTCAGAACGCATCATGTGCCCACCATTGACGAGCTTTCTGTCTTCCGTTTGTCGTGCGCTCTACGGGACGGCAGCAGCGGCCACATTCTCGCCATCTACGTGCAACCGAGCGATAAGGTGCATTCCATCCTCGACAACGGCACTTGGGTGCGCGGCCAAGCCAGCAATCGCCAATTGTCCGCTGGCGAAATCACCGACCTCTCTTATCGTCGCGGTGTGAGAAGCGCGGAGACCGAGCCGGTAGATGTCGATTTCGATCTATTGGACACAGACACTTGGCGCCTGTATCTGCGCGGGCGCGGCTTGACTGCTACCGGCATCGCCGATCAGCTCCATCGCATCGGTCTGGCGAAGAAGGTAGGCAATGAATTGAAACCGTTGCGCGCAGCGGTCTTGCTGTTCGCGGATCACCCGGGCGGCCTGCTTGCGTCCATCGGATCGCGCGCGGATGTCCGAGTCTTCCATTACAAGGGAGCCGCGATCGAAGCCGGGGAAGTGCCGAATCTCAAGAAAACGCCTAAGACATTGTCCGGCCCGTTGTATCGACTGATCGAGCAGACCCATGCCTATGTGTTGGACGAACTGGCGGGCGGACTGGTTCTTGCATCCTCCGGCTTCCGAACCACTCACCGCTATCCAGAACGTGTCATCAAAGAAGCCATCACCAATGCGCTTATCCATCGAGACTACCGACTGAATCGCGATGTGCATATCCGAATCTTCGACAATCGCATCGAGGTCATCAGCCCGGGGCTTTTCCCGGGGCGAATCACCGCGGCGACGATCGACAGCGCCGGATCGTTCGCTCGCAACCCGTTGATCGCGAGCAATCTTCGAGAATTTCCAGAGCCGCCCAACGTGGACGCCGGCGAAGGCGTACGCATGATGTTCAGCGTGATGCGCAGCAACAACCTCTATCCGCCGCAATTCCGCGAAATCCGGGAGGAGGCTCAGGATGCGATCATCGTCACTCTGCTGAACGAAGAACAGCCGCCCATCTGGGGGCAAGTCAGCGACTGGATCGACCGGAATGGGCCGATAGGAAACCGAGACCTCTGCGTGATCGCCGGGCTCGACACATTGAAGTCATCGAAGCTGCTCAAACGCTGGGTAGAGCAAGGCCTCCTCATCGCCGACCCCAGCCGTGCTAAGCGCAACATGGTCTATCACAAGCCGGATCAAGGCCGCTCACCGCGAATTCCCGGCTCTTTTTCCAACCCGACGGATAACAACCAGTGACAGAAGTGTAACTAACTGATTTTAATGGTATTTATCGCGAGCTTATTATCTCGCCGACCTCGCCCAAGTTGCGGCGCTACCCCAGACAGCATTCATATGAACAGCAACGCCCTCGTCCAGAAGATCTGGAATTTCTGCCATACCCTGCGCGACGACGGCGTGGGCTACGGCGACTATCTGGAACAGCTCACGTCGTTGTTGTTCCTGAAGCTGGCGCACGAGTATTCGCAGCCGCCGCATTCGCGCGAGTTGCCGATCCCGAAGAAGTACGACTGGACCAGCCTGAAGAGCAAGACCGGCGCCGATCTCGAAACGCACTATCTGGATGTCTTGCAGAAACTCGGCGAAAAACCCGGTGTGCTCAGCGCGATCTTCTTCAAGGCCCAGAACAAGATTCACGACCCGGCCAAGCTATCGCGGCTGGTGCAGATGATCGATGCGGAGAACTGGCTAGGACTGGAGTCCGACATCAAAGGCGACATGTACGAAGGGCTGCTGCAGAAGAACGCGGAAGACACCAAGAGCGGCGCCGGCCAGTACTTCACCCCACGCGCGCTGATCCAAGCGATGGTCGAGTGCGTGCAGCCCGAGCCGGGCAAGACCATCGCCGACCCGGCCTGCGGCACCGGCGGCTTTTTCCTCGGTGCCTATGAATGGCTCACCCGGAAAGACATGAAGCTCGACAAGCGCCAGCAGAAATTCCTGAAGCACGAGACCTTCTTCGGCAGCGAGATCGTCGCCTCGACCCGCCGCCTGTGCCTGATGAACCTGTTTCTGCACAACATCGGCGACCTCGACGGCGAGCCTCTCGTGCAGCGGTCCGATGCGCTGATCTCCGAGCCGAAACAGACCTTCGATTACGTGCTGGCCAATCCGCCCTTCGGCAAGAAGAGCAGCATGACCATCACCAACGAAGACGGCGAGGAAGACCGCGATGCGCTGACCTACGAACGGATCGACTTCTGGCAGACCACCTCGAACAAACAGCTCAACTTCCTTCAGCACATCGTCTCGATGCTGAAGAGCACCGGCCAAGCCGCGGTGGTGCTGCCCGACAACGTGCTGTTCGAGGGCGGCGCGGGCGAGAAGATCCGCCGTAAACTGCTGGAAACCTGCGACGTCCACACCCTGCTGCGCTTGCCGACCGGCATCTTCTACGCGCAGGGCGTGAAGGCGAACGTGCTGTTCTTCGACGCGAAGCCCAAGGACGGCAAGGTCCACACCAAAGGCGTATGGATCTACGATCTGCGCACCAACAAGCATTTCACCCTGAAGACAAAGCCGCTGCGCCGCGAAGACCTGCAGGAGTTCGTCGAGGCTTACAACCCGGCCAACCGGCACAAACGCAAAGCGTCCGAGCGCTTTCGCTATTTCGACTACAAGACGTTGATCGCCCGCGACAAAGCCAGCCTCGATCTTTTCTGGCTCAAGGACGACAGCCTGGACAATCTCGACGACTTGCCGCCGCCGGATGTGCTGCAGCAGGAAATCATCGATCATCTCGAAGCCGCGCTCGCTGCGTTTCGCGACTTGGCGGCGGCGCTTCCCAGGAGCGGTTAGCCGACAGCATCGCCTCGCTGCGACGACACCGGTGAATCCGAGGTCGGCCGGCCGCCGCACGCGATCGATGACGCGGAGGAAAAACCCGCTTGGCGCACCCGAAATCATGACGCTTGCCCGCTCCCGTTCAGACAACCGCGCCCCGTTCGCAGGCAAGATGCCGCTGCGGCTCATTCGTCCCAGCAAAGGCGCTCCGGGCCGCGCATCGCGCCCCCACCCCATCCCGCCCCCGAGGGATCCTATGCGCAAAACGACCTTTCTTCGCCCGCTGTGCGCCGCCGTGCTGGTCTCGGTCTCGCTGGTCGCCTGCAGCGGCACGTTAAGTAGCGACGGCGCGACGCTGTCCGACCGCAAAAACGGCGAACGTCGCCACTCGGGCGCCGCGCCCGCGACGCAGGCCGCGAGCCCCGAAGCCGCGAAGCCGCCGCCGATCCGCAGCCGGCCGAATCCGTCGCGTCGCGTGCCGAATCCGCCGTTCGTGTCGACGCCCAAGGCCACATTCAACGAGCCGTGGGCGATGACCTTTCTGCCCGACGGCCGTTTGTTGGTCACCGAAAAAGCGGGCGCGCTGAAACTCTACAACCCGGCGACGAACGCCATCGGCACCGTGACCGGCGCGCCGACGGTGGCCTACGGCGGCCAAGGCGGTTTCGGCGACGTGGTGCTGCACCCGCAGTTCGCGAACAATCGCTACGTTTACTACAGCTACGCCGAGGCCGGCGCGAACAGCACGCGCGGCGCGGTGGTGGCGCGTGCGCAGCTCACTCTCGACGCCAACGGCGGCGGCAGCCTGAGTGGCGCGCAGGTAATTTGGCGGCAGTCGCCCAAAGTCAGCGGCGAAGGCCACTACGGCCATCGCCTGATGTTCGACGGCGGCGGCAAGTTGTGGATCACCTCCGGCGAGCGTCAGAAGTTCGATCCCGCGCAGGACATGACCGGCAATCTCGGCAAGGTGCTGCGTTTGAACGACGACGGCTCGCCGCCCAGCGACAACCCGTTCTTCGCGCAAGGCGGCGTGACCGCGCAAATCTGGTCGCTCGGGCACCGTAATCCGCTCGGCATCGCGCGCGACGCCGGCGGCCGCGTGTGGGTGCACGAAATGGGCCCGGCCGGCGGCGACGAATTGAATCTGATCGAACGCGGCAGCAACTACGGCTGGCCGCGCGTTTCCAACGGCGACAACTACGACGGCAGCGCGATTCCGGATCATTCCCCGAACGACGGCTACAACGCGCCGGAAGCATGGTGGACACCGGTGATCGCGCCCGCGGGTTTCGTCATCTACTCCGGCGACTTGTTCCCGCAGTTCAAACACCACGGCTTCATCGGCGGCCTCGCCTCGCAAGCGCTGGTGCGCATCCAATTCGACGGCGTCACCGCCCGCGAAGCCGAACGCTACCCGATGGGCCAACGCATCCGCGAAGTGGAACAAGGCCCCGACGGCGCGCTGTGGCTGCTGGAGGACGGCGCGGGCGGACGGTTGTTGAAGCTCACGCCGGTGGGGTTTTGAGATGCAAAGCCATCCCGTCGGCGACGCCGTGGTCGCGATCTTCCTGCGGAAGCGCACTATCGTGTTGACCGGATCGGTTTGTTGCCATGCGTAATAGGCGCGCCCCAGCGTGACGTAACGCGCTACGCTGCGCACGTTATTGAGATTGACCGATTCGGTCACGTTACCGTAGACGTCGCGCGCCAACACCTCGCTCGTGACCACCTCGACCGGCTGCGTGTTGATGTCGGTCGTCGTGCTGGGTCGGAACAACTCGATCTCCCGCGTCGGAGAATCGTACGCCACAGCCTATATATCTCGAGAATTACCAAACTCGCACACCCTTTGGAAACTCATTTTTTCTTGAACAAATACTTCGGCTCAAATTCGATTTTTGCCAGAGTGAGCGCAACACCGAGCATTACTACATTTTGTGCAGGGCTATCGGCATCATTTTTACCGGACATTGATGCCCGAAGAAAGTAGTCAGAAATCAAAACAAGAAAAGCGTTACCAACATCATCATGACCGCCGCAGTACTCGATATTCAGTAGCCTGGGGGATCGATCTATGATTGATACTGCCATTTCATCCTCCAAGGAAGAAACAAAATCATAGCTCCAATCCGGGGTGCGGCGCGCGGTAACATTTGACCAACTATTAAGAGCGGATTCGCGCAAGACATTAGATATTCTCGCATCAACTTGACTAGAAAGTTTTGCAAGATACTCCTTATCCACTTCGCCTCCAACTATCTGATGCGGGTTGTTTTCTATTGCGAAATTAACCTCTAACGGCATATTACCTCTCACGCATGCTATAGCCCTCGCAAGATCAGCCTCATCCAATCTATCTCGTTGATGTTTTTCACGAGTACTGGCGCAAGCAGTAACCGTTATGAGACACACAAGTGAAATCATATGCGACATCTGTCTGGACGAGTGGCTTTTCATGGGTATGTAGCCTTTAGGATAACGTTGTTGACTCTGATTCCAGAGAAGTTATCCCTATATGGAATCATCCTAGCACCCTGCATCCTTGCAAGGTTTCTCGCGAGATCAGGCGGTGCATATTGCAAGCTTCCATCCCCAGTAGCCAGATATAGAGTATGTCCATTACCAGAGGCCCTGCCCTGAGTAATAAACAGCCAATCCTGACCGCTAAATTGGTAGTTTGAGTCCCAATGAGTATGCCCACTACTGTCATAAATCAAGCCACGTGTCTTGAGATAGGCCGGGAAAGACGCCGATGGCGCGCCAACTGCACTTATTGCTCCATACGTGAACGAATATGAGTTAGCGTCAACTTTGTACACTCTCCAAGCCACTTCTCGCCTCGTGACACGAGATGCTCCTAAGTATCTATTCCCAGCAGCTTCGTGAGCGGCCTCCGGTGTTTTCCACGGGCAGTTGGAATTACAAAACAATTGCCCAGCATTTATGGAATCATTTTGCAGAAACGCATCCGCACTTGCTATGTCCGCTGGGGTTGCCGACTCCAGACCTCCCTCCCCCGTAGACCCAACTGTATTTATCTGCTCTCTATTCGCCATCGCCCCCTGCACCGCCCAACTCACCGCGCCATTGGCGAACTTCCCGCCCGTCGCCTCCGAGAGCGTACCACCGACGAGCGCACTGACGATCACGCGGCCAACGGGGTTACCGATCTTCGCAAGTCCCGGCATCACTGCCGCGCCCATCCACGCAGTTACAAATCCCGCGCCGAAGTTGCCGCCCTGCAGCGATTCGACGATACCGCCCGTTACCGATTGCGCGAAGACGCTGAACCCTCCCATACCCTGCGTCGCCCATCCCACGCCGAAAGTCAGCGCTGCGCCGAACGCGCCGTACAGACCGCCTTGGAAGCTCTTCGTCGCGATCGCACCCGCAGCGAACCCACCAGCCACTGTCACTGCGAACGCAGCGCCATAGGCACCCGCAGAAATGTAGTACTGCTGGAAGATCGCCGCCACGATCGCCACGATCGCCGCCAACCACTGCCGCTCCGTCTGCCCCAGCATTCCCGTCGGGTCGGTGTACTTGTACGGGTTGTTGAACACGTAGCTGTACGCGTTCCAGTTCTGCGGGTTGGCGGGGGCTTGGATGACCGGGTCGGCTTGCAGGAACCGTCCCAGCGTCGGGTCGTAGATGCGGCCGTTCATGTGGATCACGTCCAGGCCGTCCAGCATCTCGTGGCCGGTGTAGCCGCGCGTGGTGCTGCTGTAGCCGGTCTGGGTGATGCTGGTCGCGCTAGCGTTCGCTCTTCGCTCGCCGTAGGCGTTGAACCCGCCGCCTTCGATCATGCTGCCGCTTTCGTTCGCGATGGCGACGAGGCTGCCCAGGTGGTCGGTGAAGGTGTAGCGGTTGGCGGCGATACCGTTCACCACGTTCTGCACCAGCACCCCGCCGATGTAGCGCTTGTAGGTCGTCGTGCCGTTCTCGCTGACGATCTCCAGGTTGCCGACATAGATCGTTCTGCGGGTGCCGGTGATGCCGATGCCCGTGTCTTCGCGCTTGTAGCGGTTGCCGGCCGGGTCGTACCAGAACCGCGCCATGCGGTTCGGCGCCGCGCCGGGGCCTTTGAATATCTCGTAAGCCTTGTCGTCCGCGCTGTAGCGGATGGTGCGGTCGTTGCTGTCGCTGGTGCTGCTGTCGGCGAAGGTCTGGTTGCCGTGACTGTCGTAGACGTAATCGCTGTAGCTGTTGGACTGCCGCACTTGATGCGGACTCAGCGTCTGGCTGGTGTTGACGATCGTGCCGTCTGCGCCGTCCAAGCCGCAGCCCGCGCGACCGTTGTAGTTCATCCACGTCGCATCGTTACCTCGCATCAGCCGCGCGCAGATATTGCCCAGTTTGTCGTAGGTGACCCAGTCGGTCACCGTCCCGGTACCGTAACCGTAGCTCGTCGCCCCAATGCGGTTGACCCGCGAGATGTTGAACCGATCCGCCGCGTCGTACCAGAAGTCTTCGCCGTAGTCCTTGCGGTCGCGCCAGCTCAAATTGCCGACGTTGTCCCACACGTAGCGGTCGCGCATCAACTGGCACGATACGTTGTCCGAACCGACGCAGATTTCCGATGCGCGCCCGGTCAGCGGGTCGTACGCGCGCCAGGTCTGCATGGCGTTGACACCGCCGCGCGTGTCTTTCGCGACGTTGCCGAACGCATCGGTTTCCTGCGTCTCCAGATAGGTCGTCGCCACACCGCTGGCGCAGGCCGCGCTCGCGTCGCTCGCGCTCGATTCGCACAGCCGCACGGCATGACCGCGTGCGTTGTACTCGGTCTTCAGCCATTTGCCGCTCGGGTCCTGGCTGCGTTGCGCGCGGCTGAGGTTGTCGTAGATCACCGCGCTGACGTAGCTCACGCCGTCGATCGATGTCGCGCTTGCCGTCGCGCGGCCCATCGTGTCGTACGTGTTGCAACGCGACCAATTCTGCACCTTGTCGCTCTGACCCTGCCAACCCGCGTAAGCGAACCCATCCGCAAACGTGCAGTTCTCCTGTCCAATTCCGTTCGCGGCCGTGTCGAAATTGCTGGTTGAGGAGTGCTCCCACGCAGACGTCGTCGGCGTCGGATTGAACCAGACGCCGCGCCACTGCACACGGCCACGGAAGTCGTAACGTTGCTGACGGCCGCCGTAGACGCCGTCATGCTCGAACAGTAATTCGCCTAGCGCGTTGTAGCCCAGATACCGCACGCCCGCATCCGGGTCGTTCATGTAGGTTTTGCGGCCCAGCGCGTCGTAGCCCATCGAGCTAACGATCGCGCCGCGGCCCGCATCGCGGCTGACTGCGCCCAGATTGCCGGCGGCATCGTAGGCGTAGAACGTACTCAAACCGGCCGCATCGGTCACCTGCGCCAACTCGCCCAAGGCATTCTTCACTTCGACCGTGACGTTGTTGCGCGCATTGGTTTTGGTGACGGTCAGGCCGTTGTAGGCGACCGTACTGATGGCATTGTTCGCTTCGGTGACTTTGAGCGGGCGGCCCAATACGTCGAACTCGGTGCGCACCCACTTGCGCGCGGCATCGCTGCAGACGTTCGCGACATCCGGTTCGCCCGCTGCGGTCGTACCCGGCACGAAAAACGGCATCGAAACCCGATGCGCGCGCCCCACCGCATCGTACTCGGTGCATACGCCTGTCGCGTCTTTGCCGCTCACGCCTGCGTTGAAGGTTTGCGCCACCTTCAGCACTTCGCGACCGAGAACGTCGTAATAGACCCAGCCCGTCGGCGACGCCGTAGCCGTGATCTTGCTGCGGAACCGCGCACGGGACGGGCAGGCGACCGCACCGCTGCCGGTGTTGCACCAGCGGAACGTGGTCAACGTGCTCGCGCCGACCGTCCCCGATGCGTTGGGGATGGTGTTGGTCGGGTCGGTTTGTTGCCAGGCGTAGTACGCGCGGCCGAGCGTGCCGTAACGCGCCACGCTGCGCACATTGCTCAGGTTCACCGCCTCGGTGACGTTGCCGAACGCATCGCGGCTCAGGACCTCGCTCGTCGCGACCTCCACCGGCTGCGTATTGATATCGGTCGCCGTCGCGGGGCGGAACAACTCGATCGTTTGCGTCGGATAGCGGCCACGCGCGTCGTAGAGCTGCCGACCGTAGCGGTGGATACGCTCCCAGTCCCACATGCTGTATTGGATATTGGTCGAACGGCAATCGGCGACTTGTTTCGTGCAGACCGCGCTGAAGACACGGTTGCCGTAATCGTCGAGCGTGTAGACCTTGCGCAAATCCTGGAACACATCGCCGCTGGGTTGAATCCGTTCTTCCGTCAGCAGCCCGGTGGCGGGCCCTGTCATCTGGTAGGCGAACGATGTCGAACGGACCACATCGGGCATGCCTGGACGCTTATGGGTCACGGTGCTGGCGGTCAGGCGCCCAAGGCGCCAGCGTACCGCATCGTCGTTGTACGTGTTGCTCGTCAGCACCGTGGACATCGGCGTCGTCGATGTGCCGGCGTAGGTGTCGACCGAGCTGCTGGCGACGTTGCCGAAGGAGCCGTAATTGAACGTGGTGACGACGCGGCTGGTCTGGGTCGCCGTGAAGGGATCCGCCGCCGCTTCCTCGCTTCCAGCCGTGAGCGGCAAAGCGGGCCCCACTGAGGCTGGCGCGAACGTTCCGAATGCAGTGCCTTGATCGAGCACCGCCGTCCACACTTGCGTGCTTTGCGAGAAAGCGGTTCCGCCCAACGTTGTGCCGGCCTGAGCACGGGGCGCGAAGCATGTCTCGATCGGGGTTGCGGTCAAGCATGCAGGCGGCACGAACACAAGATTGATGTTCGCGAACTTCGACGTCTGCGTCGGCACTCCGACGAACGGGAAATTTTGCGCATACTGGGTTTTGGTGACGATATAACCGCCGGTTTGATTCGGATCGACCGTCGCGATCTCGCGGAAGCCGAGCAATCCTCGTCCGCCGCCCTGCAGCTTGGCGCCGTTATAGCGGTAATGCAATGTCGATTTCGTCGTGGTGACGCCGTTCTGCGGCGAACTACTGGACACTTGCTGCACGGCATACAACGGCCCAAGCACATCCTGTACCGGCGCGCCACGGCCCCAGTTCGCGGCATTGCGCGTTCCGGTATCCGGACGATAGAAGTCCTTCAGCGTCAGCGGCGAATACATGATCTCGGTCTCGGCGCCGAAGCCGTTGGCGATCTTGGTGATGACGTCGCGCGGGACATAACGCGTATTCGCCCGCGACACGAACAGATCCGGGCTGTTCGCCAGCTTCAGCGACATGAAATCGAGATTACCGTCGCCGTCGAAGTCGCCGAACATCGGCGCCTTGAGATTGCTGTCGCAGGCGAAACCTTCGCACACCAGCGCATTCCCGTTGCTGCCGGCGACACCCGGGATCCAGGTTCCCGGCCCAAAGCCCCCGGACGGCAACGCGTAGCGTACGTTGTAAGCTTTGTAGTTGCCCGGATTGATCACGTACAGCACATCCGCGCGGCCATCGCCGTTGATGTCGAGGAAGCGAGTCAACTCTCGGAAATCGACGATGCCCAGAGCCGCCGGCGCGGATAACCCCGCGCCGGTGTTGACGCGATAGGACCAATCGCTACCGCTGCTCGCCCGATAAAACACGTCGGTGAGGCCATCGCCGTTGGCATCGGCGTAGTTAACAGAATTCAGTCCCGCAGTTCCCGCTGTGCCAAGCGTGGAATAAAGAGAAAGCGTGACGGATGTCGGCGCAACCGACTTCACCGTCATCGCATGCGTTGTGACGGTGATATCGAGCCCTGCGCCGCTGCATGTTTGAGTCGAGGCGACGCCACCCGACACGAATTCTTCGAGCACATCGTAGGGTTGCGTCGATGGAATCCCTTGTTGTTGGCAGTTAGGTCCGGTGCAGCTACATGTGTCCTCCCAGGACACGATATCGCGCACATTCATCAACAAATCGGATGCGGCATCGCCGTTGAAATCGGCCAATTGCACGAAACCGCCTTTCTGCGACGGTAGGAGCGTACGGCTGCAGGTATAGGCAGGATCGCTGCAGCGCGGATCGGCCGCAGGCAATAACGAGGACAGCGGTACGTCGAGCGCGATCGAACGCTCCGCACCCCAAACATAGGTGCCGCCACTGCGCTCCATGATGCGCGCCACGGGGCCATCGCCCGCATTCGCATAGACCACATCGGTCAGACCATCGCCGTTGAGATCGGCCAATTGCGGTTGCTGGTTCGCGACATCGCTGGACGGGATCGCCGGCGATAGCGCGGAGATTTGATTCTGCGTGTCGTCGAAAACCTTGGCGGTGCCGCGCCCTGTGGACAAGAACAAACGCCAGCCCTGGCCGAGCGGACTGGAAATGAATAAATCGTCGCGTCCGTCGCCGTTGTAATCGACGAGTTGCCAGCCGCCGTCGCCGCGCTGATCGATGCCGACGCTGCCGTTGGGGGTGGTGCATTGGCTCGGGCCCATTTCGTAAGCCGGGCGTCCGGAACTGTCGATGATCGAAAAGGCAATCAGGATGAATTCCGACGAGCAGACCGCGCCGCCGCTGCCTTCCTTGATGAACACCAGGTCTTGCCGTCCATCGCCATCGATATCGCCTTGTTTGAAACCGCGCCATTGCGTGATGTCGCCGAAGACGAGATTACTCGGGTATTCCTTGGTCGCGAACTCGTATTTGCCCGCGCTCCAAGCGAACGTCGTCGGTGCCGCGCACACCGCAAGGGTATCGTCTCGGCACTCCAGAACCTGCGTCAGAGTGTCCTGGCCGCTGCCGGCGGCGCTAGAGGAATAGTTCAGTGCGTAATAGCGCAACTGCACACCTTCGTTCTCCGAACGAACGCCGACGAGGCGGTGCCCTTGGGTCACGATGCCGCCGCTCACGTAACCCACAGCGCGTTGATCGGCGGCGCGCGTCGCATAAACGAAGGTGAACTGCGCGAACGGCGCCTGCGCCGCCGTCGCTTGACCGGGCAACTGTGTGCGCCCGGTGTACTTGACCATCGCCGGCAAGTGCTCGCCGACGATGCTGTTGGGATTCTCGTAATAGGTGTAATCGATGTAGTTGCCGGTGGAGTCTTGAAACCGCGTCTGCGCCCAACTCAAAGCGAACGCTTCCTTGCCCGGCGCCGTCGCGTTGACGTAGCCGTCGGGACGGTTGGCGGTGATATTGTTGTCACGGTCGCCGTACCAACTGATCGAGCCGTCCTTGCGCTCCACCGTGAAAAACGCGACGCCGTTGCTACCCCCGCTCGGTGTGTAAGCGCAGATCCGCTGGAAGGATTGGATCTCGGTGCGCAAATTCTCGACCGCCATACCGGCGACCGCCGGACATGCGAACGTATCCGCACTCGGCACCAGACGCTGGCCGTCCAGGCAATAACGATCGCTCGCGGTGTAATTCACAGGCGCGGGGTTGCCGTCGGTGACGACGCCCCCGACGACGAAATCGCCAGCCTCGCGAGTGGCGCGACAGCGCGAGATCGCCGACATCCCGTCGATCGACCAGCCTTTGCCCAGCGGCCCGTATCCGCTTTGGCTGGAGTAAATCAACGACAGCTTCGGCGCGACCCCGGCCACGCCGGGCACCGTCAACAGCGGGATTGAATACGTAGCCGCCCCCGACTCGTCGACGCGAAATTCGGCGGCGGTCGCCGAGACGCTATCGGAGACGGTGTCCGCGGAGATCGCGAAACCACCCGCCGCCGGCGTTCCGGCGAATGTCGCGCGCAGCACGACGCCCATCGGCAACAAAAGCACGGCGATCACGACCACCAACAGCGCGGACGCCAGATACGGCGGGGTTCGCCTCTCGGGCACGGCACCCAATGCGGCACCACCGGCACGACCGGTCATTTCGACCCGGTCGCTCGCTTCGGCGGTTTTAGCTGAAGGAATGCTGGCGGAACGCGGCTCTACTGCGCTAAAAGCGTGCATCGAGAATGATCCCCTTGAACTGGCGACGGTCTGTCGCATCACGCGACTCCTTCCAGACCGCATTCTGGTCGCCGATCATGAGCGGTCCGATTCTCGCAGCGCGAGATTCGATGCGCATCGAATCGGGGCGATGCATACCACTTGCTCTTTCACCTTATCAATCCGCCGGCAATTAGAAATCAAATCTCGACCTGTCATTTCTTACAGGTTATGGCTGTGAGCTTGGTCGAACGAAAACGGGCGGCGATTCGCATCGCCGCCCGTTCGTGTTTGACGCTGTGACGCGATCAGCGCGGGATCAGAAGCGATAGTCCGCGTTGACGTACCAGTAGGCGCCCGGCAGGTCGTAGGTGCCCGCGTCGTAGCCGTTCAGCGAGCAGGTCACGCACACCGGCGGTTCTTTGCCGAACACGTTGTTGGCGCCGACGGTGAGACGCAGGCCGTCCAACGTGAACGCGTTCTTCCACGCGAACTGCACGTCGTGGTAGGTGGTCGACCCCAGCGTGTTCACGGTGCGCGCGTTGCGGCAGTTCGGCACGTCGCTGATGGTGGCGTTGTTGCAATCCTCTTCGACGGCGTCGATGTAGCGCAGGCCGTAGGTCGCCGAGAAGTCGCTCTTGCTCCAACCCAACTGCACGTTGGCCTGCCACTCCGGAATCGCGCTGTCGTTGACTTCGATGCCGACCTGACGCGAGGACTCGATGCCGTCTTCGTCGACCGCTTTGTAGTCGTTGACGTAGGTGGCCTGCGCGGACGCGGTGAGGGTGCCGAAGCCCCATTCCGGGCCCACCCAGTTGGCCTTCAGATCGATGCCGTCGGTCTCGACCGTGCCGAAGTTCTGCAGGAAGTTGCTCGGCGGGTTGAGGTTGCCGCTGCCCTGACGCGAGAACGGCGAGCACAGCGCCGGGTCGGTGCCGTTGCCTTCGTTGTAGCAGGCGTTCAACAGGGTCTGGATGTCGCGCGACTGCACGGCGCCGTCGATCTTGTGGTTGTAGTAACCGATTTCGAAATCGAGTTTCTGCGACCACGCCTTGTCTTCGCCCCAACCCGGGCTGTACACCACGCCGAGGCTGTAGCTGTCTGAGGTTTCCGGCTCCAGATTCGGGTTGCCGCCGGTGAAGGTGGTGATCTGGGTGTTGGCCTGCTCGAAGTTGTCCGGCACGCCCTGCGCGACGCACGCCGCTTCCAGACCCGGCGAGACGCCGTTGGTGCGGTCCACCACCGGCGAACCGGTCGGGCCGCAGGGGTCGGTCAGCGTGGCGCCGAACTGGGTGAGGCCGTACAGCTCGCCGAGATTCGGCGCGCGGAAGCCGCGCGAATACGTGCCGCGGAGCACCAAGTCTTCGATCGGCTGGAAGCGGAAACCGGCCTTACCGGTGGTTTCGCCGCCGAAGGTCGAGTAATCCGAGTAACGCAGCGCGGCGCTCAGGTCGAGCGTCGCCAGCACCGGGAAGTTGAACTCGCTGTAGATTTCGCGAACGTTGTAGCTGGCCGACACCGGCGAGGCGAAGGAGTCCTGCGATTCGCCGGTCTGACGCAGCGGATCGGGGTTGAACTCGCCCTTGTAGCGACGCACTTCCGCGCCCGCGGCGAAGCCGGCGGCGCGATCGCCGATGTTGAACAGGTCGCCGTTGACGTTGACGGACCACAGATCCAGCGTCTGCTTGCTCGCGTCGCGCTGATTGGTGCGGATGTAGTCGATCATCGCGCGGGTCATCGGACGGCCCTGGCCGCCGAAGATATCCAGCGGGGTGCAGCCCGGGGTGGCGGCGCAGACGGCCGGATCGCCCAGCGCGGTGCGGATGCGCGCGACGTTGTAGCCGTTGGTGAATTTCTGCACCGCATCGTTGACGGTGTGGACGTAGTTCGCGTCCCAGCCGAAGCTTCGGTCGCCCACGTTGAACAAGCCGTCGGCGCCGACGTTGAAGTACCAAGTGTCGACGTTCTGGGTGAACTGACGCGGACCCACTTCCAGCGGACGACGGCCGATGAAGACGAAGCCGTTGCTGTCGTCGAGCGCGACGCCGAACGGATTGAACGGATGGTTCGCCGGGATCGTGATCGTGTCGGCGATACCGCCGGTGCCGGCGCCCGGGCCGACGAAGATCGGTTCCGGCGCGGCCTGATTGAACGACTGACGATTGTTGTAGAGCGCCTTGACGTGCAGGCGCGCGTTTTCGCTGATGTCGAAATTCAACGCCGCGAACACCGACTTGCGCTCGCTCGGCGTCAACAGCAGATTGAACGGCGCGTAGTTGAAGCGATCGGCGCCGGTGAACTGGTGGTAGGTGCCGCCGTTCGGGTTGCCCGGCACGAATACCGGCGTAGTGGTGCCGTTGTTGAGCGTGATGTTGTAGATGTCGAACAAGAAACGACCCTGCGGCGTGCCCGAGCTGCACGCGCCGAGGCCCGCGCCCGGCTGACAGTTGCGGGACTGCTCCCAATCGGCGGAGCTGATCTGTTCCTGATCGTAGTAGCTGACGCCGAACACGCCGGTCCAGCCGTCGCCGCCGCCGCCGAGGGTCAGCGAGAGGTCCTTGGTGTCGCCGCCGCGGCTGTATTCGCCGTAGGAGGCATGCACTTCGGCGCCCTTGAAATCGCGGCGGGTGATGATGTTGACCACGCCGCCGATGGCGTCGGAGCCGTAAATCGCCGAGGCGCCGTCTTCCAGCACTTCGATGCGCTCGACGATGGCCAGCGGAATGGTGTTGAGGTCGGCGCTGCCGCTGACGCCGGAGGCCGAGGATTCGTTGACCCAGCGGATGCCGTCGACGAGAACGAGCACGCGCTGCGAGCCGAGGTTGCGCAGATCGACCTGGGCCGAACCGGCGCCGATGCCGCCGCCGTCCGGCGGGTAGCCGAAGTTGCCGGAGGAATTGAACTTCGCGTTCAACGCCTTACCGCTGGCGGTCATCTGCTGCAGAATTTCGCCGACGCTCTTGGCGCCGGTCTCTTCGAGTTTGGCGCGATCGAGCACGAAGACCGGCTGGGCGGTGACCGTATTGGTCTGCTTGATGCGGGTACCGGTGACGTTGATGGTGTCCAGCGTCTGGTCGTCCGCGGCGTCTTGCGCCGACGCGACGAGGGGCAGCGCGAGCAGCAGGCTCACGTGCACGGCGGCCGCTAAACGATTGCGGCGGGGATGGCTCATGGTGTTCTCCCTGAAATACGGTTATTGGTATGGGTACTGCGTCAACAACCGCCCGATGGCCCCCTACCTTCCGGCGGATCAAAGGCTTGTCGGCGAACGTGAGGCCGACGAAGCGGCCCGACGGGCGCCAGGCCCGGCGCCATTTGTAAACAAAACGTGAAACAGTCGCAAGGTGCCGTCGGTCCCGATGACCGCCGTCACGGCCATGGCCGACGCCCGCGCAGCGCGGTCGAACCTCATGAAGCGTTGCGACCGCCGACCGTAATCGCGCCTCCGGACGAGCCCCCGCACCGCCGGTCGAACGGATAGCCGTGCGCCGCCAGCGCGCAGCGCGCCGCAGTCGGCTCCCATTCGAGTGGCCATCGCGACGAGCCTCTATAGTGTCGCGATGCACGAACGTCCCCGCGTCCCCCGCCCTCTCGCCCATTCCGCTCTCATCGCGCTCTGCCTCTGCACCCAGGCCTGCGCGCAGTCCACGCCCGCCCAGGCGGTCGCCGACGGCCGGTCGCCGCTGCCCTACGTGGCCGACGGCCCGCCGATCCCGCCGCTGCCCGCGCTGCGCGATGCCCTCGCCGCCATCGAACAGGGGCGCGAGCCCCCCGCCCCGCTGCCGTTGGGGCAGCCGCTGTCGGGCTGGTTCGAGTTCGCCGCGCTGCGGCGCGACCTCGAAGCCCTGTCCAGCGAACAGGGGCAAGCCTTCCTCGACCGCTACCGCGACCAAGTGGTCGCCCAGACCTTCCGCGAAGCGTGGCTGGGCGTGCTGGCGAAACGCGAGGACTGGCCGAGTTTCCGCGCGGCATGGTCGCCCGCGATCAAATCCACCGCCCTGCGCTGCGCCGAATTGAACGCGCGGCAGGCGCTCGGCGAGACCGATGCGCGCTGGGTGAGCGATGCGCAAGCGATCTGGCGCGGCGCCGGCAAAGCGCTGCCGAGCGACTGCGATGCGCCGATGGCGGTGCTCGCGGCCGAGGGCGGGCTGCAGCCCGCCCTGCGTTGGGAACGGATCGAGAAAGCCGCGGCCGAATGGCAGCCCGCCGTAATGCGCGCCGCGGCCCGCGGCCTGCCCGCCGACGACTTCGCGCTGGCGAACGACTACGCCGCGTTCTTCGAATCGCCCCACGACCGGGCGCTGAACTGGCCGAGGACGCCGCGCAGCCGCCTGATCGCCTCGCACGCGCTCGCGCGCCTGGCGAAGTCGCAACCGCTGTCCGCCGAAACGGTGATGCCGAAATTCGCGCAAGCGCTAGGCATGAACGACGAAGAGCGCGGCCGCGCGCTGTATCAGGCGGCGCTGTGGACGGTGGCCTCGTACGAACCGGAATCGGCGCGGCGCCTCAACGCCGTGCCGGATGTCGCCTACGACGAGCGGCTGCACGAATGGCGCGCGCGCGAAGCGATGGCGCGCTCGGATTGGTCCGCCGCGCTGGCGGCGATCCGCAAGATGGGCCCGACCCAGCGCGCCGATTCGCGTTGGCGCTATTTCGAGGGCCGTTTGTTGGAAATGGCCGGGCAGCGCGACGCCGCCGCCGCGCTGTTCCGCGAGGCCGCGAAAAAACCCGAATTCCACGGCTTTCTGGCCGCCGACCGCATCGGCGCGCCGTACGCGCTGTGCCCGATCGAACCCAAACCCGATTACGCCGCGAAGACCGACATCGCGCGCGATCCCGCGATGGTCCGCGCGATGCTGCTGTACAAGATGGGTCGCGAAGGCTGGGCCGTGCGCGAGTGGGACGAGGCGCTGTCGCGCTTCGACGCGACCCGACGCCGGCTCGCGGTGGAAGTCGCGCAGGACAACGGCTGGTTCGACCGCGGCGTGTTCGGCTTGGTCAACGTGGGCGGTCAGCGGTACCCGGACGAATCGCGGCTCTACACGCTGCGCTTCCCGCTGCATCACGACGGCACGATTCGCCGCGAAGCGTCGAAACACAATATCGACCCGAGTTGGGTCGCGGCCGAAATCCGCGCCGAAAGCGTGTTCAATCCGAACGCGCGTTCGCACGCCGACGCGCGCGGTTTGATGCAGGTCCTGCCGAGCACCGGCGCCGGGCTGGCGCGGCGGCTCGGGTTGCCGTGGAACGGCGGCGGCGATCTGTACGACCCGGACCTCAACATCGCGCTCGGCACCGCATATCTGCGCGAGATGGAAGACAAATACGGGCAAACCTACATCGCCATCGCCGCCTACAACGCCGGCCCCGCGCCGGTGGCGCGTTGGCGTTCGCAGCGGCCGGACATGCCCGCCGATTTTTGGATCGAAACGATCAGCTACAAAGAAACCCGCGACTATGTCGCGCGGATTCTCGCCTTCAGCGTGATCTACGACTGGCGCTTGAATCGCAGCGCGATGCCGGTGACCGAACGCCTCGCCGGGCGGATCGTGGATACCCGCAAACCGTTCGTCTGCCCCGCGCCCGATCCGAAGGCGGAGCCCGCCTCCGACAGCGCGCCAGATTAAAGCGACATCGCCGCGCGTGGATTAGGGCCTGACCGCGATTCGAGCGCGTTGCGCTGTTCATCCGCGGGTGTGCGGCAAGGAAGAGCGTAAGGAGTGGATGTCCCTCCACGGCCGAGCGATGCGGCTGCGGCGCGCCCGCGGATGGACAGCCCTTCTGGTTGCGTTTCAGCGGCCCGGTGCGGGGCGCGAACCGCTGAATTCGGAGCGCAATGCGCTCGAATCGCAGTAACAGGCACTAACATGACCGGCATCCGTAACGAAGGAGAACGCCCGATGGGCCTGATCGACGCCATGCTCGGCCATGCCGGCGAAAAACCGGTCGAGAAGATCGAAGAAGAATTCGCGCCGCTGCTCGCGCCGGGCGAATCGCTGCAGCGCGCGTTCTCGACCATTCGCGACCTGATCGTGTTCACCGACCGCCGCGTCGTGCTGGTCAACAAACAGGGCGTGACCGCGAAGAAGACCGAATACCGCAGCATTCCCTACCGCGCGATCACCATGTTCTCGCTGGAAACGGCGGGGCATTTCGATCTGGAAGCCGAACTCCGGATTTGGCTGTCCGGGCAACCCGCGCCGATCGAATTGCATCTGGGCCGGGGCTCCGGCGCGCAATCGATCGTCTCGCTGCTGGCGCAGCACGCGTCGAAATGACCGATTGCCGGTCGTTCCCCCTGTAGAGCGGAGCGCAGCTCCGCTGAATTCTCTCCGCAGACGGCTCAGCGGAGCTTCGCTCCGCTCTACGGGGCGAGATCGTGCGGAGCTGCGCTCCGCTCTACGGGTCGCGGTCCAGGTCGTAGCGGAGCTTCGCTCCGCTCTACAATGCGCGGATGAAAACGTATCTGGTCGGCGGCGCGGTGCGCGACGCCTTGTTGGGCCTGCCGTGCGGCGATCGCGATTACGTGGTCGTAGGCGAAACGTCGGAATCGATGCTGGCCGCGGGCTTCCAAACCGTCGGCAAGGATTTCCCGGTGTTTCTGCATCCGCACACCGGCGAGGAATACGCGCTCGCGCGCACCGAACGCAAATCCGCGCCCGGACATCGCGGCTTCGTCGTCCACTCCTCGCCCGAGGTGACGCTGGAAGACGATCTGATCCGCCGCGATTTCACCATCAACGCCATCGCCCGAGCCGACGACGGCGCGTTGATCGACCCGTACGGCGGCGCGCGCGATCTGCAGGCGCGCGTGCTGCGCCATGTCGGCCCCGCGTTCGTCGAAGACCCGCTGCGCGTGCTGCGCGCCGCGCGCTTCATGGCGCGCTTCGCCGAGCACGGCTTCGTCGTCGCGCCCGAAACGATGGCGCTGATGCGCGCGATGGTCGCCGACGGCGAACTGGCGGAACTCACCGCCGAACGCGTGTGGCAGGAGCTCGCGCGCGCGCTGCGCTCGGCGCGGCCCTCGGCGTTCCTGCGCACGCTGCGCGATTGCGGCGCGTTGGCCGTGGTGCTGCCGGAAGTCGATGCGCTGTACGGCGTGCCGCAGCGGCCGGAGTTCCACCCCGAAGTCGACACCGGCCTGCACACCGAGATGGTCTGCGATATGGCCGCGCGCCTCGCGCCTGGCGACGATCTCGTCGGTTTCGCGGCGTTGACGCACGACCTGGGCAAGGCGCTGACGCCCGCCGACGTGCTGCCCAAACATCTGCATCACGAAGAGAACGGCCTCGCGCCGATCGAAGCGCTATGCGCGCGGTTGCGCGTGCCCGCCGCGCATCGCGACCTGGCGCTCGGCGCCTGCCGCGAGCATTTGAACGTCCACCGCCTGTTCGAATTGCGCAGCGCGACGATCCATGACGTGATCGCGCGCAACGACGGATTCCGGCAACCCGAGCGTATCGGCAAGCTCGCGCTGGTGTGCGAAGCCGACAAACGCGGGCGCGGCGGCGCGGCCGAAACCGACTACCCGCAAGGTCCGGAGTTGCTGCGCACGCACGCCGCCGCGATGGCCGTGCGCGGCGCCGATGTGGCGAAAGAAGGCTTGAGCGGCCCGGCCTTCGGCGAGGCGTTGCGCAAAGCGCGCATCGCCGCGATTTCCGCCGCGCGCACGCGCGAGGCAGCGAATAAAAACGCACCGGAAAGTTGAGCGTCGACGAAGCGCGCGTGCGCTTCGAGATCGCTTCCGCAGAAGCGCTTGCAGGAACTCGTTCGAACGAAAGCGTTCGCGCGGAATCGCTCGAGCGAGCGCGCCGCGCTAGCGCGGCGAATCGCGATCCGCGCCGCCGTCGAATCGCAGCAACAGATCGCGCCACGGCGTGAGCTGCGTCGCCAGCCCCAGAGTCACGCCGAGCGTATTGGCCAGCGCATCGGCGCGATCCATCATCCGCGTGGTGGTGAGCGCGCCTTGCGCGTATTCCAAGCCGATGCCCATCAGCACCAGGGCGACGCCGACGCTCAGCAGCGAACGCCAACGCGGGTACAACTGCACCGCGCCGGCGGCGAGCGCGCCGTAGGCCAAGGCGTGCTCCAATTTGTCGATATTGCGCGGCAGCGCGCCCAACTCCGGCGGCGGCGTCATCGAGAGCACCACGACGGCCGCGACGCCGCCGCACCACAGCATGGCCCACAGCCACGGGCGACGGAACGGCTTCAGCGAGCGGCCGAAACGCAGCGGGCGACGCGGCGAGGCGAGCGGATCCATGCGGTCGCCTCAGAGAGGCCGGTTCACAGGCGGTAACTCAAATCGCCGGCGAGAAAGGCGTGCGCCAGACTCGTCTTCCGCGAAAAACCGATCACCTGAAAGCGCTCGCCCATCTCGCCGGGCAAGGTGAGTTTTTTCGCTTGTTGGCGCAGCGCGTACCGCGCCGCTTCGTCGGCGGCGTGGGATTCGTGTTCGGCCAAACGTTGCTCCAACCCGTTGCCGATCAAGAAACTGGCTTGATTGCAGTAACCGGCGAATTCGAAGCCCGCGGCGGTGCCGGCTTCGGCCATCGCCGTGAAATCCACCGACACCGTCACGTCCTGCAAACCCACGCGCGCGAACACGTCGTCCACCAACCGATGGCGATGGAACGCGCGCAGCGTGCCGTCGATCCGGCGCGGATCGTAGTACTCGCGCCGCGGATAGCCGTAATCGACGAACAGCAGCGCGCCCGCGTCCAAACCGCCGATGACCGCTTGAATCCAGTACGGCAACTGCGGCAACACTTCCGAACGATAGCCGTCGGCGAACGACGCGCCGCACTGGCGCTCGACATGCCGAACCGCCGCCGACAGCAACGCGTCGGCGGGGCGATCGATGCGTTTGAACCCGCGACCGTCGTGCGCGATGTGCTCTTCGTAGATCTCGCCGCCGAGCACCGCGAACCGCGAGGTGGGCAGCGCATCGACCACTTCGTTGGCGAAGACCACGCCGTTCCAACGGCCGGGGATCGGGCCGAGCGGCCACTCCACGCGCGCGAACACTTCCGGCGGCAAACGCTCATACAGGCGCTGACGCTGGCGTTCGCGCAAATCGGCGCTGGGTTCGAGAATCGCGTAACGGCCGGGCAAGGCCCGCACATCGCGCAAGCGTTCGAGCGCGTCCTCCGCGAAGGCGCCGCTGCCGCCGCCGATTTCCAGAAACGTGGTGTCTTCGCGCAGCGAGGCGAGCACCGGCGCCAGCGCATCGGCCACGCATTCGGCGAACAGCGGGCCGAGTTCCGGCGCGGTGACGAAATCGCCGTCGGCGCCCAGCTTGGTCGCGCCGGCGCTGTAGTACCCCAGGCCCGGCGCGTACAGCGCCAGCTCCATGAACCGCCAAAACGGCAGCGCCTCGCCGTTGCTGGCGATCTGGTCCCGGATCAAGGCGGCGAGCCGCTCGCTGTGGGCTCGGCTTTCGGGGTCCAGATCGTCCAATGGGCGCATGCGGGGGCTCCTCGCGAATCGCGGACAGAATAAACGAATCGCGCCTCGGCGTTCGGGCCTCGGCGTCCCGTTCTGTTCCGCGACTCGGCGAACCTCGCGCGACTCTCGCGCAATTCTCGCGCCTCGGCATCGACGAACGACGTTGCGGAAACGTCGCTTAGCCCTCGCCCTCTTCGCGCATGCGTTTGCGCACGAAGAACCACAGGTAGATGCCGATAAAGACGATGAAACCCAGCCCGCCGAGCGTCATCCAGCCCACGGGTTTGGCGAACAGTTCTTCGAACACCGGGTGCATATGCAGTCCCCATCACGACCGACGATCGGCCGCGGAGAGCATGCGCTTCTGCCGCCCGCGAAAATTGACGGCGATCAATCGAAAGGCGGTTCCGGCGCGCGTGCGGAGACGCGCGCTTGTGATCGCCCGGAACAGCGCCGATGATGTCGCCATGCACGCAACTCATTCTCATCGCAACGCCGCCGCCCGGCCGGTGGCGTTGATCACCGGGGCCGCGCGACGCATCGGCGCGGCCATCGCGCGACGCCTGCACGCCGACGGTTACGACCTGTTGTTGCACTATCAGCATTCCGAAGCGGACATGCGCGCTTTGATCGCGGAATTGGATGCGGCGCGCCCCCGCGGCGCGATCGCGCGATCGGCCGACCTGACCGACGCCCACGCGCTCGCGCCCCTGGTCGAAGCGGCGATCGAACGCTACGGACGCCTGGACGCGCTGATCAACAACGCCTCGCTGTTCGCGCCGACGCCGCTCGATACGCTCACGCCCGAAGCCGTCGATGCCCACTTCGCGGTCAACGCGCGCGCGCCGCTGCTGCTGGCGCAGGCAGCCGCGCCGCATCTGCGCCGCAGCAGCGGCGCGATCGTGAACATCGCGGATATTTACGCCGAGCGCCCGCTGCGACGGCATACCGCGTACTGCATGAGCAAGGCGGCCTTAGTCGCCGCGACGCGCGCGCTGGCGCTGGACTTGGCGCCGGAGGTGCGCGTGAACGCGATCGCGCCGGGCGCGATCCTGTGGCCCGACGGCGGCAAGAGCGAAGACGCGAAAGCGGCCCTGCTCGCACGCACGCCGCTGGCGCGGATCGGCGACGTGGAAGACATCGCCGAAGCCGTGCGCTGGCTGCTGCGCGACGCCCGCTACACCACCGGGCACGTGCTCAATCTCGACGGTGGGCGGCTGCTGGAAGGTTGACGACCGCGTGTCGGCGCGAAACGACGCGCGAACGCAAAACGAAAACGCCCGACGCGTTCGCGCCGGGCGTTTCTCGAGCATCGTCGCCGATCGGATCAGGGTTTCGGCGCGAACGCGCGCTCCAGCGCCATGCCGCGGAAGGCGTCCGGCGTCTCGTGCGCCATCGCATAGCGATACAGCGCCGCGGAGTAGATGCCGCTGAGCGCGGACTGCGCCACGCCGAGCACCAGCAGGATCAGCACGAACGCCGCACCGACGACGATCGCCGCGGCCATCGACGCTTGGAAGGCGACGAAGCACAGCGCGACGCCGATCAGAACCACGGCGAAGGTGAACAGACCGAACGCGGCGCCGATGCCGACGTTGCCGATGGCGTTTTCGCCCCACGTGCGCTTGAGCAGCGCGAGGCTTTCTTTCAGCGCGTCGACCGGGCCGACGTTGCGGTTGACCAGCACCGGCACCACCAGGAACGTCGCCAGCGTCCACGCCACGCCCAAGCCGCTGCCGATCAAACGCACCACGAAGTTGTTGTCGCGGTCCTTCAGCGACTGCAGGATCAAACCGACCGTGGCTGCGATGGCGGCGTAGCCGAGAATCGCGGGCAAGCGCGCTTTCGCGGCGCGAATGCCGTCGGCGAACGTGGGATCGCCGCCTTCCAAACGGATCGTCGCCGCCGCCACCAACGCGCTGTTGAAGAACACGATGACGCTGTACTGGCAGAAGTAGAACGCGAAGCCGACCACGGCGCCGAAAACGTTGAAGCCGTTCTCGAACAGCTTCAGCGCGAATACGGGCACCGCGAAGGTCGCCATCACCAGCAGCGTGGCCAGCGAGGAGAGGATGGGATACAGCATCAATTCCTTGTCGGCGCGCAGCACCGAGGCGCTGGCCTTGACGAGTTCCCAACTGCGCGAAAACTTCTCGAACATCGCCTGCGTCCTCCGGGACGGGTGAAAGTGGCGCGATCATGGGCACGGCGCGCGCGGCGCGCAAGCGCAGGAAGTCACCTGTTCGCGGTGGACACCACGATGGGCACGGCGGCGATCAGCCCCAGTCGACGGCGCGGATCGCCCGTTCGCACGGCGTTTCGCGCTCGGGCGACGCCGCCCACAGCGCGGCCAGCGTTTCGCCGCTGCGCGGATCGACGAATTCCGGCGCGATCTCCGCCAACGGCCGCAGCACGAACGCGTGCGCCAGCTCGTCGCGCGGCAGCCGCAAATTCCCCGGGCCTTCGAGCGTCAGATCGTCGTAGAAGACGATATCGATATCGAGCGGCCGGTCGCCGAAGCGCGGACCGCTGCGGTCTCGCCCATGCGCGTCTTCCAGCGCGTGCAGCCACGCGTTGAGCGCGAGAGGATCGAGATCGCTGTCGATCGTCGCCGCGGCGTTGAGAAAATCCGCGCCCGCGAACCCCACCGCGGGAAAGCGATAGACATCGGAGACGGCGACGATCGCGAAGCGCGCCCGCAGCGCGCGCAAGGCCGAACGCAGATTCGCTTCCGGGTCCTGGTTGCTGCCGAGACTCAAATACGCCCGCCCCATGCGAGTTACGGCGCCCGGCTGCGTTCGATGATCACGCCCACCGCGCGCGCGCCGCGCACCGCGCCGGGCTTGCTCAGTTTCAGGCGCACATGGCTCACGGCGAATTCGGTCAGCACGATCTCGGCGCAACGCTCGGCCAAGGTTTCGACCAAGCCGAACGACGATTGCGAGACGTACTCGATCAACCGCTTGCTGACCGCTTTGTAGTCCAGCGTGTCGGCGATGTCGTCGCTCGCGGCCGGCTTGCGGTTGTCGAAGCTCATTTCGAGATCGAACCACAAGGCCTGACGAACGCGGCGTTCCCAGTCGTAGATGCCGATCAGCGCCTCGATTTCGAGGCCCTCGATGAAAACCTTGTCCATGGGGTTGAGCGTCGGAAAGCCGGCAGGGGAATCGGCGTGCGCATCCTACCCGGAAGCGCGGGCGCGTAGTGGGCTCGAACGAGGAATCGTTCGCACGATCGATCGGGTCAATCGTTCGTCGCGTTACATAGGGCGTTACGCGATGAGACCCTGCGCGATCGGCGCCAGCGCGGCCATGTCCCAACGCGGCCAGACCCGGATCGCAGCGTCGCTGCGTTGACCCGCCCGCAATCGCAGCGCGCCCGCGAAGGCGATCATCGCGCCGTTATCGGTGCACAACTCCGGCGGTGGGAAACACACGCGCCCGCCGCGTTCGGCGGCCATCGTCTGCAATCGTGCGCGCAACCGGCGATTCGCGCCGACGCCGCCGGACACGATCAAGGTCGCGCAGCCGGTCGCCTCCAAGGCGCGACGGCATTTGATGGCCAAGGTCTCGACCACCGCGTCCTCGAACGCGCGCGCGATACGGGCCATGGTCTGCGGGCGACGGTCGCTGTCGCGCCACGCCAGCAGGACCTGAGTCTTGAGCCCGCTGAAACTGAAGTCGAGGCCGGGGCGGTCGGTCATCGGCCGCGCGAATTTGTATGGGCCGGCATCGGGCGCCTCGGCGGCCAACGCGGCCAACTGCGGGCCGCCCGGATACGGCAGGCCCATCAGCTTCGCGGTTTTATCGAAGGCCTCGCCGGCGGCGTCGTCCAGCGTCTCGCCGAGCAGCCGATAGCGGCCGATCGCCTCCACCAACACCAGTTGGGTATGGCCGCCCGACACCAGCAGCGCCACGAACGGCGGTTCGGGACGCCCCAGCGCGGGGTCGTCGTCCATCAGCGGCGCCAGCAGATGGCCCTCCATGTGATGCACGCCGATCGCCGGCACGTCCAGCGCCCACGCCAACGCACGGGCCACGCCCGCGCCCACCAGCAGCGCCCCGACCAACCCCGGGCCCGCGGTGTAGGCCACCCCCTCGATCGCGTCGAGGCCGAGCCCCGCCTCGGCGAGGGTCTGCCGGGTCATCGGCAGCAGCTTGCGTACGTGATCGCGGCTGGCCAGTTCCGGCACCACCCCGCCGTACTCGGCGTGCAGCGCGATCTGGCTGTAGACCGCGTGCGCGCGCAGCCCCGACGCCCCCGAGCGGGCGATGTCGTAGACCGCGACGCCGGTTTCGTCGCAGGAGGTTTCGATGCCGAGGACGTTCACGGATGGGATCGACAGAAGCTAAAGCGGCGCGTTCGGCCGCGCGCAGGCGGTCGAATTCGGGAACGGCGAGCCGCCCCTCCCCGCGCTTGCGCGGGCCGCGCGGGGGCCGCTATCATACGCGGCTCGCCCGAACCCCGGGCCCGGCGCGTCCGCCAACAGACCGGCCAGTTCGCCGGGCTGCCCCAAATCCGAGAGTCTTATGCCCAGCGTCAAAGTCCGCGAAAACGAGCCCTTCGAGTTTGCCCTGCGTCGCTTCAAGCGCACCTGCGAAAAGGCCGGCGTGCTGGCCGAAGTCCGCAAGCGCGAGTTCTACGAAAAGCCGACCCAGGAGCGCAAGCGCAAGGCCGCCGCCGCGGTGAAGCGCCAGGCCCGCCGCACCTCGCGCGACGCGACCAAGCGCCAGCGTCTGTATTGATCGCACCGGTCGCGACCCCGGTCGCGATCCGCGTGAACCTGAAGCCGGCCGCGCCCTGCGCTGCCGGCTTTTTGCGTGGTCGGCTTTCGATCGCGACCCGCACCCGATGGACGCGCCAGGCCCGCAGCCGAATCCCGAACACGACCCACCCCGCGCGGCATCGCCGCGCATCGCACCACGGAAGCACCGCCATGAGCCTGAAACAACGTCTTACCGACGACATGAAAACCGCGATGAAAGCCGGCGAGAAAGAGCGCCTGGGCACCATTCGCCTGATCAACGCCGCGATCAAACAGCGCGAAGTCGACGAGCGCATTCAGCTCGACGACGCGCAGGTGCTGGCGGTGCTCGAAAAGATGGTCAAGCAGCGCAAAGACTCGGTGACGCAATACGAAACCGCCGGCCGCGAAGAACTGGCCGCGATCGAGCGCGCCGAAATCGCGGTGATCGAGCAGTACCTGCCGGAGAAGCTGGGCGAGGCCGAGATTCTGGCCGCGATCGAGGCCGCCATCGCCGAGACCGGCGCGAGCGGTCCGGCCGACATGGGCAAGCTGATGGGGGTGCTGAAGCCGCGTTTGGCCGGCCAAGCCGACATGGGCCTCGTCTCGAAGCTGATCAAAACCCGCTTGGCGGGTTGATCCTCACGGAAGACCGACCGTATGACCGCCGCGCCCACCGACATTCGCATTCGCCCCGCGACGCCCGCGGACACGGCGCTGATTCTGGCGCTGATCCGCGAACTGGCCGAGTACGAAAAACTCGCGCACGAAGCGGTGGCGGACGAAGCCGGCCTCGCGGCGCAGTTGTTCGGGCCCACGCCGCGCGCGGAAGTGTTGATCGTGGAGGTCGAGGGCAAACCCGCCGGCTTCGCGCTGTTCTTCCACAATTTCTCGACCTTCGTCGGCAAGCCGGGCCTGTATCTCGAAGACCTGTTCGTGCGCCCGGCCTTCCGCGGGCGCGGCCTCGGCAAGCGGCTGATGGTGCGCCTCGCGCAGATCGCGGTGGAGCGCGATTGCGGTCGCTTCGAGTGGTCGGTGCTGGACTGGAACACGCCCGCGATCGACTTCTACCGCAGCCTGGGCGCCGTCGGCATGGACGATTGGACCGTGCAGCGCGTGAGCGGCGTAGCGTTGCGGGCGTTGGCGGCATCGGGATCGACCGGCTGATCCGGGATGTTTCTGCGTTTCGTCGGCGCCACGCTCGACCCGCGCACCGGCCAAGCGACCGGTCTGCTGACGATCGCCTACGAACTGCGGGATTCGGGCGAGCTCAACGCCGCGGACGACATCCAACTGCACGACCATCTGCGCTGGATCCAGAACACGGTTCCCGTGCCGTCGCGTTTCTCGCGCGGCCGCAACGTCAATCACAAAGAGACGCACGGGCTTTCGTGGGTGAAATGCGAGGCGCAGGAACTGGTGCGGCATCTTTATGCGCTCGCCGATATCGCGGGCCGTTACGGTCATACGATCGAAACGATCCGGAGCGACCGCCCCGGCTATGTGGTCCATGAGGACGCATGGCAAATCGTCGCCGAACCTTTCCACGGCGAACGCGCATGATTCCCGGCTCATCCCGAGCCGTTTCCAGGAGGTGTCCCATGGCACGCAAGACCCGACGCAACACCCTCGCCCTCGCCCTCGACCGCCGCCTTCGGCGCCGCTGAGTTCGAGACCCGATCCGCCGAAGCGCAAGCATTCGAAACGCAGGCATTCGAGACACACGCCCTCGACACCGAGCGCTTCGACATTCTCGACGCCGCGCCTCGCGAAACCACGCGCAAACGCCGCAAGGGCTATCCCTCCGAAACCCGCGTCAAACGCGGCCGGCGCTTCGTCCACGGCGAGAAAGAATTGGTCGAGAAGCTGGGCCGCAACGATACCTGCCCCTGCGGTTCGGCCCGGAGGTTCAAAACAGTGCTGTCTACGCAGCGGGCGCTACGAAGGCGCCGAACGCGACCACTACTTTTAGGGACTGAGTCCGGCCGCTGAGCGACGTCCATCGCCGCATCCTCGCCCTCGCCCGCAGCGGGGGCGAGGATTCGATGGCATCCTACGCGCCATGGCCCGCATCCCCGACGCCTTCATCGACGACTTGCTCGCGCGCACCGACATCGTCGAGGTGATCGGAGCGCGCGTGCCGTTGAAGCGCCAGGGCCGCGAGTTCTCGGCGCGCTGCCCGTTCCACGACGAACGCTCGCCGTCGTTCACGGTGTCGCCGACCAAGCAGTTCTACCACTGCTTCGGCTGCGGCGCGCACGGCACCGCGATCAGCTTCCTGATGAACTACGACCGCCTCGAATTCCTCGATGCGGTGGACGAGCTGGCCAAGCGCGTCGGCATGGAAGTGCCGCGCGATACGCAGCAGCGCAACGTCAACCCCGACAGCCTCGACCAATACGCGGCGTTGGAAGCGGCCACGAAATTCTTCCAACGGCAGCTCGCGTCGAGCGAGAAGGCCATCGAATACTTCGAACGCCGCGGCGTGGATGCGGACACCCGCACGCGCTTCGGCTTGGGCTACGCGCCCGACGGCTTTTCGGCGCTGCGCGATGCGCTGGGCACCGACGAGCGCCGGATGAAATTGCTCGAACGCGTCGGTCTGTTTTCGCGCAACGACAAAGGCAACGTCTACGACAAATTCCGCGATCGAGTGATGTTCCCGATCCACGACCGGCGCGGACGACCCATCGCCTTCGGCGGGCGGGTGCTCGACCCCGAGGATTCGCCGAAATATCTGAACTCGCCGGAGACGCCGCTGTTCCACAAGGGCCGCGAACTGTACGGCTTGTGGCAAGTGCGGCAGGCGAATTCGAAGATCGAACGTCTGATCGTGGTCGAAGGCTACATGGACGTAATCGCGCTGTTCCAGCACGGCATCCAGCAAGCGGTTGCGACGCTCGGCACCGCGACCACGCCCGAACACGCCGAACTGCTGTTCCGCAACGCGCCGGATGTGTATTTCTGTTTCGACGGCGATAACGCCGGTCGCCGCGCCGCGAGCAAGGCCATGGAATCGGTGTTGCCGCGCATGAAAGACGGGCGGCAGGCGTTCTTTCTGTTTCTGCCCGACGGCGAAGATCCCGACAGTTTGGTGCGGCACGAAGGCGCGGCCGGTTTCGACCTGCGCCTGCAGCACGCGGTGCCGTTATCGCAGTTCTTCTACGACGAACTGGCGAAGGACGTGAATCTGTCCACGCTGGACGGCAAAGCGCGGATGGCCGAGCGCGCGAAACCCCTGCTCGCGCAAATTCCCGACGGCGCGTTCGGCGATTTGATGCGACAGCGCTTGACCGAACTCACCGGCGTCGGCGCGCGCGCAGACGCGCCTGCGCAGACGCAGCCCTCGCGCACGCGCCCGCCGCCGGTTTCGACCCAAAAGCGCAGTCTCGTGCGCAGCGTCATCGCGCTGCTCCTCCAGCGCCCCGCGCTGGCGCTGAACCTCGAACCGCCCTACACCTTCGGCGCCCTGCGCCAGCCCGGCATCCCGCTGCTCGCCGAATTGATCGCACTCGTGCGCGAGCGGCCCGACATCACCGTCGGCGCGCTGCTGGAGCACTTCGAAGGCCGCGAAGAAGCTGCCGCGCTGCAGAAACTCGCCTCGCAGACGCTGCCCGGCGAGGAAGCGAAATGGCACGAGGAATTCCTCGACGCCATGGCCCAGCTCGAACGCCAGACCCTGCAGCAGCGGATCGACGAACTGCAGGCGAAACAGCGCGAGAGCGGCCTCGACGAACACGACAAGGCCGAACTGCGCGCGCTGCTGCAGAGCCGGCTGCCGGCCGGGCGCTGATCGCTGGCGACGCTCATGTCTCCGAGGCGCGGCGGTGCGCCGCTGCCATCAGAATCAGCAGGTGCGTCAGGAAATCGCGCGACTCGGCCAGGAAATCGCGCGTCAGCCGCAACTGCCTCCGCGACGGATCGTGTTCCAGCGCACCGCGCCGCTCGGCGCCGTTGACCACGTTGCGAACGTGCGATTTCGAGATACCGAGCATCCGCGCCACGGCCTCGGCGCCCAGCGAGATCCATTGCGGCTCGTGCACGCAGGCGCCGGACTCGATGGCGCGCAGGCAGTGGACGCGCAGATACGCGTAGGCGATGCGCTGGCCGCAGTGGTGTTCGTCCAGCCAGTGCCAGCGCGCGAAACGATGCCGATCGGCGCCAAGCCCGTCGATCACGAGCGTGCAGGCGCGCACATAGCGTTCGAAGTAGTCGGCGTCCTCCTGCAGCCGTCGAGCGCAACCGGCCGGCATCACGCCCAGGGCTTCGGCCAGAAGGAAGTGATGCCGCAGCCAGTCGCGCAGTCCCTCCACGACGCGGTCGCCGGGCACGAGGAAGCGGCGGCGCCCGTCCTCGGCATCGCGCTCCGCACGCAGCAGCCGCGCCACGCAGGCAATACCGACAAAGGCGGCCAGCGTACGCGTGCATCCCGTCTTCGCCTGCAGCCACGCCAGCGTCGGACGCGGCCCGGCGCCGGCCTTCCATTCGAAGTGCGCGATGACGAGTCGCCCCATCGCATGCGACTGGAAGACGCGCGCGAAGATCTTGTTGATCAGGCGCTCGCCGACGAACAGCCGCAGTACGTGATCGGTGTGCCGCAGAAGAACCGCCGCATAGGCGTCCTCGCCGGCCGGCATCGGATCGCCCACGGTCTCGTTTTCAGATGCATGCAATCTTTGGACTTCCATGTCGGGAACCCTCTGCTGAAGATGTCTTCGCCGCCGCACCGGCCTCGATCGCGGGCAGCCGGCAGGATGACGACGCACACGCCGGACGCACGGACGCGGGCGGTGGCGCCGCCGAGAGCCCACGCGATCGATGAGCATCGTAGCGTCGCCCGCGCGACGCGACCGCGACAGATGGCGCAATCGCGCACATCGCCCGTCCCCCTCGCACCGGACACCGACGTCCGACATACATGGAGTGAACGATGAGCAACAACGAGATCCAGATCCGGACGCTGCCGCACCGCGGCGAGATCGAGAATGGCGAGTGGCGGCTGCTGACGCCGACGGCGGTGGACGAGCTGCGCCGCATCCGTCGCAATCCGAAGACGCTGACGGAAGTTCGGACCCGGAGGCAGCGGCAGCAAGGGCTGACCGCGCTGATGATCCGCGGCGCACCCTTTGCCAACGCGTTGATCGATGGGCATCCCGCGAAGGTGCTCACCTGGTTAGATGCGACAGGTGAGGAGCATACCTACGCGCTGATTGCCGTGGACGATCCGAAGACAGGGGCGACGACCGGGAAGAGCGGGGTGCCCGCCCACCCGAGGACGCGCCTCATCCGCATCATCCAGGACAGACAGGGCAACGTCAGCTACACCTACGATATCTTCGATGCGATTGATTCGCACTTCATTGGCATCGTTTCCGGTCTGGGCATTCTGGCGGTCATCGCTCAGAAGATATCCAGCTACGGCAAGCGCATGCGCAGCGCCGTCACCGGCGCGGTCGAACTGACCGATCTGGCGACCGCCAGCAACCAGATCGCACGAGCGGTGCGAAATGAGCCCGTCATCGTCGGTTCGAACGTGGTCCGCTGGGTGTCGGCCGGAAGAATCCTGTCTCGGCTAGTCAAGGTCGGCGGAGTCATAGCAGGGCTCGTCATGATCGCCCAGGCACTGTTCAAGGATCTGCTGTCACGGATGACGGTCTCGATCGAGGTGATGAATGTCACGGACGACGACTACGAGTGGACGATCAGCGAAATCGACCCGGGCTCCGTCTGGTTGAACAAGCCGGACGATCATCAAGATGGTCAGTGGACCTTGCTGCCCGGCATCGATCGGGACGGCGAGCCTCTGCCGGGCATGCAAGGCAGCTACGACAGCATCGGTAGCGTCGAGATCGGCATCGCGAACAGCGACTGGGACGTATCGCCCAACACCACCCGCTTGTGTCTGTCGATCAGGCGCAGGAACAGCGACGCGCCGCCGTTCGTGTTCCTGTTCTCGATGCCGCCAGGATCGGCCAACACCATGGCCATCGAAACGGGCACGGTCGGCGCAGGCTTCTTCAAGGCGCATCGGAAAGGCATGCAGGACGCATTGTCGGTGCGGCGCGACCTGGTGATCGACGGCCTGCCGGTGAGTCTGGAAGCGACGACCGACCGCAACACAGGCGAGACCAGCTATGCTGAGCTGCGTGGCCGCAACTACACGGTCAACGTGATGATCGGAGCGCGGCGCTATCGCATCCTCACTTCGGACGCCACCATGGCGATGGATCTTTCCGACGACGGCACGCACGTCGTGCAGCGCCCCGTCGACCTGTCCGCATCGACGCAGGAATGGATGCTGATGGCACGCAGCGCCGGCCACGAGATCATCCATCGCGAGACGCGCAAGGCGCTCACCGTGTCCTATGCCGCGGACGGCAGCACCCGGCTGACGCTGGAACCCCGACGCGCGAAGGCCACCGGAGAACCGCTGACCGACCCGATGGAAGCGGGCCGCGCGCTGGAATGGATGGGCCAGGCCTTCCTGATCCGCGACGTCTTCGGCGATCGCACGCCGGTCCTGTCGCTGGCCGCAGCCGGCGCGCTGGACGTCAGCGGCGGATCGACGGAGCCCGGGGCGCCGATCATCCTCTGGGGGCCGCATTTCGGTCCGAACCAGATGTTCCGGTTCGAGGAGATCTACTGATCGCGATCGTCAACGCGCCCGCCGTGAGATCGCAACCGATGAGATGGTCCGGTGCGATCTTGTCTTCACGGCGGGCGCGGCAGCGCGCGGGCGGATCCGGCAACATGCCGATCGCCGCGGACGATGAACCCGCCCCCACAAGGCGCCCGCTGCCCCTTCCCCGGTTGCGCAATGTCGCCGGACGTCCCTGTCCGGCGGCGGGGCCGGCGTCCTCACGCCAATCGCCGCTCCGCGCGCCGCGCCCGCCGACCAGACCGTCCTTCGTCGCATCCGGAATCCGGCATCGCGCCACGCTGTGCGCAGATCAGCCACGGCTTGACGCCATCCACCTCAGCCCCACACCTCCCCGAACACCTGCGCGAAATTCCCGCCGAGAATCTTCTCGATGCGCGCGTCGGAATGCCCGCGCTTGGACAATCGCGTCGCAAGCGTGTCGAAACGATCGGCGATGTTGAGGTCGGGGATGAAGGTGTAGAGATCGGGCGGACGGCCGCGGTCGAAGATGCCGTCTTCGACCGCGCTGGCGACCCATTCGCGGTTGTCCTGTTCGAATGCGGGCGTGCGTTCGATCGGCGCGATGCCGGTGTCGGTGCCGATGCCGACGTGGTCTTCGCCGCAGACGTTCACCGCGTGTTCGATGTGGCGAATCACGTCCTCGGCCATCGGCTGCGTGTCGGTGCGCAAATACGGCCAAAAAATGATGCCGGCCACGCCGCCCTTGTCGGCGAGCGCGCGCAGCGTGGCGTCGCTGGTGTTGCGCGGCAGATCGGCGAGCGCGCGGCAGCCGGTGTGGCTGATCAACAGCGGCGCGCGCGAGGCGGCGATGCCTTCGGCCATCGTGCGCGCGGAGCCGTGCGCCAGATCGACCACGATCTTTTCGGCGTTCAAACGTGCGACCACCTCACGCCCGAAATTGCTGAGGCCGGCGTCGCCCGGCTCCATGCAGCCGTCGCCGACCAGATTGCGGCGGTTGTGGGTGAGTTGGATCACGCGCACGCCGCGGTCGCGGAACATCGGAATCCGCTCGATGTCTTCGCCCAGCGATTCGGTGCCCTGGAAACCATAGATCAGGCCGAGTGCGCCTTCGCGCTGCGCGCGGCGCAGATCGTCGGCGTTGCGGACGTGCGCGAGGTATTCGGGATAGCGCGCGACGATCGCGTCCCAACGCGCGATGTTCGCCTTCGTCTTCTCGAACGCGGCGTCGTCCATCCAGAATTTGCCGGACGGCGCCAGCGTCAACACCACGCCGGATAACCCGGAGGCGCGGATCGCGGCGAGTTCGGCGGGAATCGCCGGGTCGTCGGGCTCGAACCAGAACAGACTGGTGCCGCCCGCGGCGTCGATGCGGGGCGCCATACGTCCGCGTGCGACCGCAGTCGTCGCGGCCTCCGCCAAACCGAGGCGGCCCGCGGCCAGAGCCAACGCGGCGGAGCCGCAGCGTTTGAGCGCATCGCGACGGGTGAGCATGGGGCGCCTCCTAGTGGCTCTAGACCCGGAGTCTACGCAACGGCGCGGCGCGGCTCACTCGCGGCGTCGGCGTTTGCGCGTTTTCTTGCCCTCGGTCTCGGCGCGGACGGCGTCGTCGAAAGGATCCAGCCGTTCGGCTTCTTCCCAGGTCATCGTCATCAGCGCCGGCGGCCAGCCCGGCACCGGGTGTTTGTTGCAGTAGATGCGCACTCGCCACTGCGCCAGCGCATGCACTTCCAGATAGTTCACGTTCGCGGCGTCCGGCACCGGCACGATCTTCGGCGGCAGCGGGCGGGTCAGCATGAATCCGGCCTTGTGCCGGCATTTCCCCGGGCAATCGCCCGCGGCCGTTTGCCGCATCGCGTCTTCGGCCAAACGCTGTGCGCGCAGTTGCATGCGCGTTAACGCGACGAAGAACCCGGCCCAGCCGGCGAGGCCGACCGGCGGACGGAGGTACTGCACCTCCGATTCGATGCCGTGGTAATGATTCGAAGAACAGACGTGCGCCATGACGATTCCCCCTGCGGCTTTCGCCGCGCTGCGGGCGGCCCCGGGGCCGTCGCGGCGCCGCGGAGCGGAGGGCGGACGTCGGCCAGGCGCGCTACGGGACGCCCCGCGCCGTAACCGTCGCGACGGCGGTGCGGGTTCGGCGTTCGGGCCGAATCGCGCACCGGCACATCGGGTTCAACGCCCGCCACCATGACTTCCGGCCACCGTCCGCTCCGAACGCGCGGGGTATGCTCGACGGCTGTCCATGCCACTGGGATCACGCCATGTTGCGACGCCGCACGCTCCCCGCTTTGCTCTGCCTCGCCTGTTCGCTGCCCGCCTTCGCGCAAACGGCCGCGCCCGCGACCACGCCGAACGGCGTCGTCCGCGAAGAAGTGGGCACACGCATCAGCGAGAACATTCCTGCGATCCCGCAGGAATTGATCGACCGCCTCAACCGCTACCAAAACACCCGCGGCGCGGGCGTGGCGGGTTGGACGCGCGAAGGCTGCCTGCTGATCTCCACGCGCTTCGCCGAAACCTCGCAGGCGCATCGCGTCTGCGCGCCGATGGGCATGCGCGAGCAGTTGACGTTCTATTCCGAGCCGGTCGGTTCGATCGTGCCCGCGCCGGTCCAGGCCGCGCAGGACGGCTTCGTGTTCTCCAAAGACAAAGGCGGCGACGAATTCTCGCAGTTGTACTGGTTCGACAATCGCACGCGCGAAATCGCCTTGCTGACCGACGGCAAGCGCACGCAGAACAGCGGCGCGCTGTTTTCCGGCGACGGTAAGCGCATGGCCTACCGCAGCACCGCGCGTAACGGCACCGATACCGACATCTGGCTGCGCGATACCGTCACCGGGCAAACGCGCGCGGTGGTGACCGCCGGCGGCAGTTGGAGCGCGCTGGATTTCTCGCCCGACGGCAAGAAGCTGCTGGTGATGAAGGGCGTGTCGATCGCCGAGTCGTATCCGGGCGAAGTCGACCTCGACACCGGCGCGCTGACGATGTTCCCGGTGGAAGGCGGCAAAGCCTCGTTCGGCGGTTTCGAATACGCGGGCGACGGCAAATCGGCGTATTTCGTGTCCGACGAACCGATCAAGGGCGTGGCGCAGGAATTCCGCACGCTGCGCCATCACGACCCGGCGACGAATACGGTGACGGTGCTGAGCGATCGCGTGCCGTGGGACGTGGTCGGCTTCAACGTCTCCGAAGACGGCAAGCGCTTGGCCTACGTCACCAACGAGGACGGCATCAGCAAGCTGCGCGTGCTGAGCCTGCCGGACCATCGCGAACTGCCGTTGCCGGAACTGCCGATCGGCGTGTTCGGCGCGGGCGCGTTCTCGCCCGACGGTACGCGCATCGCGCTTACGCTCAACAGCGCCACCTCGCCCAGCGACGTGTACGTGATCGACATCGACAAGAAAACTCTGACGCCGTGGACGCGCAGCGAAGTCGGTGGCTTGGACGCATCGAAGTTCGTCGCGCCCACGCTGATCCGCTACCCCACGTTCGACAAAGCGAACGGCAAAACCCGCACGATTCCGGCGTTCTACTACCGCCCGGCGAACGCGCCGGCCGGGCGCAAGCTGCCGGTGGTCATCAATATCCACGGCGGCCCGGAAGGGCAATCGCAGCCGACGTTCAATCCGACGGCGCAGTTCCTGGCCAACGAATTGGGCGTGGCGATGCTGCTGCCGAACGTGCGCGGCTCCACCGGCTACGGCAAAACGTATCTGTCGCTGGACAACGCCGAGAAGCGCGAGGACTCGGTGAAGGACATCGGCGCGCTGCTGGATTGGATCGCGAAACAGCCGGACCTCGACGCCTCGCGCGTCGGCGTGATCGGCGGCAGCTACGGCGGTTACATGACGCTGGCCTCGCTGGTGCATTACAGCGACCGTATCCGCGCCGGTGTGGACGTGGTCGGCATTTCGCACTTCGGCACGTTCCTGAAAAACACCGAGAGCTATCGCCGCGATCTGCGTCGCGTCGAATACGGCGACGAGCGCGATCCGAAAATGGCGGAGACCTTCGAACGCATCTCGCCCTTGAACAACGCCGCGAAGATCAAGGCGAAACTGTTCGTCGCGCAGGGCAAGAACGATCCGCGCGTGCCGTGGACCGAGGCCGAGCAGATCGTGAAAGCCGTGCGCGCCAACGGCCAGCCGGTGTGGTACCTGCTGTACACCGACGAAGGTCACGGCTTCCGCAAGAAGAGCAACAACGATTACTTCAATGCCGCGACGATGCTGTTCTGGCAGCAGTATTTGTTGAACTGAGCGGCAAAGCGCGGCCGGGCTGAGGCGCACGCCTCGGCGGGTCGAAGTCGAGCGAAAGGCCTGTCGATGCGGGGCGACGCGCAATGCGTTCGCCTCGTGGCGACAGGCTTTCCTGTGCTCGGCCTCGGAGGCCAGGCTTCGTGGTTTTCGCTTCGTGCGTTCGATCTTCGCGCGTCGAAATTCGCTCGCTTACGATATTCCCTGTCATCCCGAGCGCAGCGAGGGACCTGCTTCCTCTTTTCTCGCAACGACCGCAAGCAGGTCCCTCGCTGCGCTCGGGATGACAGCGGAGTAGGTGCGCGTTACGGCGTTACGGCGTTACGGCGTTACGTCTACTGCTGGCTCTGCTGCGGACTCTGCCGCAGGCGCTTCCGCCGGCAGCGCCAACGCGTCGATCAACGCGCGCAGGGCTTTGCGATTCGGCGCGTTCTCGTCGTCGAACTGCGCCTGCATTCTGCGCAGCGTGTCTTCCGAGATCGCCCAGTGCAGCGGGAATTCGGCGCGCTTGTCCTTGGTGAGCGCGAATTCGATGAACGCGCCGTGCTCTTCGCGCACGACGCCGCCGTCGGCGAGCGCATCGGCGGCTTTCGGTTTTCCGCACACGCGCCGCTTCATCGCGAGTTTCGCCTGATCGGCGCGCGCGTTGCGGCCCGCGAACAAGGCGAGCAGCGGATCGAGCGCTTCGCTCATCGCCACGGTCGGGCCGCGGCGCGTTTCGGCTTTCGCGGCGCGCAGATAGTCGCAATCGACCACGACCGACCGCGCGGCCACCGGCTCGTTGCGGATCTGCACGAGAATCGTGCGCACGCGACCGGGATATTTCTCGTGGATCGCCCAGACGATGTCGTCGGCGGTCGCGGTGCCGGAATTCTCGAAATAGCCGCCGTCGACCATGCGCACGCCGCGGCAGGCGCTGGCGCCGCCGAAGCGCCCCGCGGGACTGACCCAGGTGAAGCGCGCGCTGTTGTGCACCATCGCCGACAGCGGCATGCCCAGGCGCGCGAAGTCGGTCTCGGCGCCTTTGCGCGGCAGCAGACAATCGTTGGCGTCGAACGCGCCGACGAAACTGCGGCCGTCGCGCGCGATGTCCTGTTCGAGCGGCGTGTCGGTCGGTTCGGCCTGACGGATGTCGGCGGCGACCTTGGTTTGCGCCGCGGGTTTGCGCAGAATCGTCGGCGATTGCAGCATGCGCTCGCCGCTGGCGACGATGGTGGTGTTCGCCACCAACAGCGGCAGACGACGTTCGCCGCCGCGCCACATCGCGTCGAACGGGCGCGCGAACAGCGCCGGGTCGCGCGCCTCGTCGCCCGCGACCGCTTCCGCCCACGCGTGCTCGAGCGTGCGCTCGAAGGTCGCGCCGCGATCGGGCACCACGCGATTCGGCAGCGCGAACGGGAGGAAGCGCATCGGCGTGTCGACGAACAGCATGTTCGCCAACATCGGCGTCAGCAGATCGGATTCGAAGAACTTGCGCGTCGTCGTCCACGACACGCCGTCGCCCTGCGCGCGCGACGCCACGTACAGCGCGCCGCCGAGCGAGCCGCCGGACACGCCGCTGATGGCGACGAGGCGATCGGCGAACGCGCCTTTGCCGGACGCGGCGTCGACGCTCTCGTCGATCTTCGACAGCACCAGCGCGGTCCACGCCGCGGCGCGCACGCCGCCGCCCTCGGCCGCGACCACCACGAACGGCACGCGCGGGTCGCAGGTTTCGCGCGGCTGACCTTCGCAGCGCTGGGCGCCGGCATCGATGGCGGCCTTGAGTTTCGCGTCGAGATAGCCGTCGAACGTGTCGGCCAGCGGTTTCGCCAAGGCCTCGCGATCCGCCTCGGTCAAGCGCGGGTCGTCGCGGTCGACGATCGTCGTCACCGCGTGGTTATCGTTCCAGAACGAGAACGCGAACGCGGCGACGAACAGCCCGGAAAGAATCGGCAATTTGCTTTCGTCGGCGATATGCGAGACCAAACTGCCCATGACGATCGCCAATCCGGTCGCCAGCATCACCACCGCGCCGGAGGCCATGCCCAAGTGCAGCGGCAGCAGCGGAAATGCGGCGAAGGCCACGACCGCGACGATGTTCAGGCTCAACATGCCGACGAAGAACACGCCGGCCATGCGGTCGAGTTGGCGATAGCGCAAGCCGGTGCGTTCGGTCGAGAATCCGACGCGCTGCAGACGTTTCCGGCGCTGCAGCAGCGCCGCGCCCAATACGACGCTGAGGCCGAGCAGCAGCAGCGAATACCAGCGCGCATCGATCGATTGGCGCTCCGCGATGCGCGCGTGCACGCTCCAAATGCCGACCGCCGGAATCAGCATCACCGATGCGCCCAGACCGCCGGGCAACCATTTCCGCAACCACTTCGCCCAACGCTGCGCGCCTTCGCTTCGCCGATGCGGCGCGGGCTCGTCCCAGGTGTACAGCAGCAATCGCGAGGTGTACCACACGCTGGCCGCCGCCAGCGCGCAGAACACGACGAACACCAAGCCCTGCAGCGGCCCGTCGAAACTGTTGATCAGCACTTCCTTGCCCTGATCGGTGCGCAGCGCGAAGATCGCCGCGATCGCGAAGAGCAGCGGGAAGCGCATGCGCTTCAGCACTTCGAACGTCGCCGGCAGCGCATCGATCCGGCGGCCGATGCGACGCAAACGCACCATCAACCGATCCAGCGCCCGCCAGATCCAAAACAACGGCGGCATCGCCGCATCGCCGGTCTCGGAACCTACTTCGGCGCCGACATTGGAGCGCGTTTTGGAGCCGGTCTTAGAGCCGGCCTCCGCATCGACGCGCGTCGTCGCCGATGTCGACGGGTCTCGGTCTTCTGCGTTCATCGCGACGATCTCCTGAGAATCCTTGCGCTCTGCGCGGCCGCATCGCTGGCGCATCCGGCGCTTCGACGGCCGTCTCGCTCCGACATATTCTGCATCGCGACCGTCGCAGATCCTCGGACCGCGCGAACGACGCCGACGCCGCGCTCAGCGCGGGGTCTTCACCGCTTCGCCGCCTTTCATCACGAACGCGACGTTTTCCAGCGCGCGGACATCCTGCGTGGGATCGCCTTGGACGGCGATCAGATCGGCGCGACGCCCGGTCTCGACGACGCCCAAATCGCTTCGGCCCAGTGCGTCGGCGGCGTTGATCGTCGCAGCCTGGATCGCTTCCGTCGGCGTCATCCCGTAGCGCACCATCACCGCGAATTGCTTCGCGTTATCGCCGTGCGGAAAGATGCCGGCGTCGGTGCCGAACACCATCTTCACGCCGGCCTGATGCGCGCGCCGGAAATTCTCGCGCTGGATGTCGCCGAGTTCGCGATCCTTGCGCAGATTGTCTTCCAGCACGCCGTTTTTCTTGCCTTCGGCCTGCGTGTAGTCGGTGTTGTAGATGTCCATCGACAGATACGCGCCGTATTGCTTGGCGAGGCGGATGCCTTCGTCGTCGAGCAGGCTGGCGTGTTCGATGGTGTCGACGCCTGCGCGGATCGCTTCGCGGATGCCGGCGGCGCCGTGCGCGTGCGCGGCGACTTTCACGCCCCACATATGCGCCTCGTCGACCGTCGCTTTCATTTCGGCGTAGGTCATCTGCTGTTGGCCGGGCTCGGTGTTGCGCGAGAACACGCCGCCGGTGGCGCAGATTTTGATGACTTGCGCACCGTACTTGCGGATACCGCGTACGGATTTGCGCGCTTCGTCGGGATTGTCGGCGTTGAACGGGTTGCGGTCGTTCATCGACGGCGGGAAATACGTGGAGTCGCAGTGGCCGCCGGTGGCGCCGAAGGCCATGCCGGCCGGCACGATCCGCGGCCCGAGCACTTTGCCCTCGTCGATGGCCTGCTGCAGGCCGACGTCGTTCCAATCTTCGGAGCCGAGATTGCGAATGGTGGTGAACCCGGCCATCAGCGTTTTCTGCGCGTGGGTCACCGACACCGCGGACCAGAAGCGGTCGTTGAACTGCAGATAGCTGTAGCCGCTGTAGGTCGGGTCGCTATCGATGTGCACGTGCATATCGATCAAACCGGGCAACAAGGTGACGTCGCCCAGGTCGTAGCGCGGCATATCGGTGGTGACGACGAACGCGCCGTCGCCGTGCGTCACCTGCTGGATGCGGCCGTTCTCGATGAGCACCTGCACGTTGCGCAGCATGCGCCCGCTGCGCACATCGAGCATGCGCGCGGCGGACACTAAGCGCGCGCCCGATCGCGTCGCGCCGTCGGCGGTCTGCGCGGGAGCCGGGGCCGTCGACGCGAGCAGCGCGAGGCCGCCGAGGAGCGAGAGCGAGCGAGAACGGAACATGACGAGGCCCTGCGGTTCGGAGATCGCAAGCGTACCCCGCGTCCGCGGCGAGGTCGAGCCGGCCGAAGGTCGATCCCCGGTCCGCGCCGCGCACCGATCAGCCGACGGGGCGGAACTCGAGCGTCGTCTGCGCCGGCGCGAGCCACGGCATCAGCCAATGATCCACCAGCAGGAAGGCGAACAACGCCATCAAGTACACGATCGAGTAATTGAACATCCGCATCGCGAAGAATTCATCGGGCGGGTCGAGCATCTTCCACGCGTACCACAAGAACACCGCGCCGAGCACCAGCGCGCCGCCGAAATAGAAATTGCCGCTCATCTCGATCGCGCGCGGCAACAGGCTCGCGGCGACCAGCAGCACGGTGTAGAGCATGATCTGCCAGCGCGTGTACGCCACGCCGTGGGTGACCGGCAGCATCGGCACCAGCGCGCGCGCGTAGTCCTCGCGACGGAAGATCGCCAGCGCCCAGAAATGCGGCGGGGTCCACACGAAGATGATCAGCACCAACAGCGAGGCGTGCGCCCAATCCCACGGGTTCTGCATGCCCGTGACCGACGCCCAGCCGAGCAGCGGCGGCGCCGCGCCCGCGATGCCGCCGATCACGATGTTCTGCGGCGTGGCGCGCTTGAGCCACGCGGTGTAGACGATGGCGTAACCGATCAACGACGCGAACGTCAGCAGCGCGGTGATGCGATTGACCATCGAGATCAACATCGCCATCGACAGCGCGCCGAGGAACACGGCGAACGCCAGCACTTGCGCGGGCTTGAGCGTCCCGGTGGCGAGCGGCCGGTGCGCGGTGCGCGCCATCACCCGATCGATGCGCTGATCGATCAGATGATTGATCGCCGCGGCGCTGGACGCGGCGAGCCAAATGCCGAGAAAGCCGAACACGCTCTGCCGCAGCGGCGGCAAGCCGGGCACGGCCAAGAACATGCCGACGAACGCGGTGAACACGATCAACGCGACCACGCGGGGTTTGGTCAAGGCCCAGTATTCGCGCCAAAGCGCGAAGAACCCGGTGGGTCGGACGGCGGCGCCGGTCACGGGGTCAGCCTCGCATCACAGCGGCGGGCGCAGACGCGCCAACAAACCGACGAGGGTGAACAGCAGCAACGCCGCGCCGGCGTTGTGCAGCACCGCCACCCACAGCGGCAGGCCCAGCATCACGTTGCCGATGCCGAGCGCGACCTGCGCGACGGTCAACGCCGCCAACACGCTGCCGGTCAGCACCAACCCCGGCGTGCGGATCAACTTCACCGCCAGCCACATCAGGTAGGCGAACACGACCAGCGCCATGCCGCGATGCGCGAGTTGGATCGCGATCCGCGAGGCGCCGTCGAGCACGCCGCCTTCGTAATCCACGCCGATGCCGCGCCACAGCACGAAGCCTTCGCGGAAATCGTGCGGCGGCCACCATTGCCCCACGCACTTCGGAAAATCGTTGCCGCAGGCTAAGGCCGCGTAGTTCGCGCTGACCCAGCCGCCCAGCGCGATCTGAATGCCGAGCAGGCACACGGCGACGATCAGAAACGCGCGCATCGCGCCGGCGCCCGCGATCCGCACCGGGCTGTTGGTCGCGCGCCACGCCATCCAGGTCAACAAACCGAACGTGGTGAGACCGCCGAGCAAATGCCCCATCACGACGATGGGTTTGAGCAGCCAGGTTACGGTCCATTTGCCGAGCAGCGCTTGGAACACGATGACCATCAGCGTGAACGCCGCCGCGCGCGCCAAATCGGAATTATCCCAACGCAGCGCGGCGAACAGCAGAATCGCTTCGCCGGTCAGCGCCAACGCGGCCGAGACCTCGTACTGGCCTTTCATGTAGAACGGAATGCTGGCGGCGACGAACCCCGCGGCGACCAGCACCTGCGCGAGGCCGCCCCGCCGACGACGCGCCGCGAGCAGCGCCAGCGTGAGCACCAGCAATCCCAACGTCGCGGCGGCATGGCGATGCACTTGTTCGCGCCAGGCCTTATGCACTTCCAGCGGGCGCACGTCGAGCGCGGTGGGATGATTCACTTCCGCGGTCGTCGTCGGCCACGTCGCGCGGCCGTAGCAGGTCGGCCAATCCGGGCAGCTCAAGCCGGCGTTCGACAAACGCACGAAACCGCCGAACACGATCACGCAGAAGGTCAACGCCACCGCCAGCCACGCGATGCGGTGGAAATGTTTGTACAGCGGCGTCGGGCGACGCTCGGGCGACGCCGCGGCGGCGGCGTGGGTGTCGACGGAGGAATCGGTCATTTGAGTTTCAGCAGCTTGGCCAAGTCGGCCCGCAAATGGCCCGGATCGGAGCCGGGAGCGTAGCGCAGAATCGCGAAGCCGTTGGGATCGACGACGTAAACGGGCGTGCCCTTGGGGTCGTCCTGACGGGGCAAACCCGCGCGCAGTTCGGGGGCATCCTGCATCAGACGGAGCGCCGCGCTGCGGCGGCCGCCCTCGGGGAACGGTCCGATCCACAGCACATGCACGCGGTCGGCGTTCTGCGCCAGCAGCTCGCGGACCAGCTCCAGGTCGGCCGGTAGCTGGGCGCAGCGCGCATCGCAGGTCTTCGCGACGGGCACGACGATGCGCCACATGCGCTCGGTCGGGTTCCAGGGATACGCGCCGCCGTCGGCGGTGCGCGCCGCGACGCCGCGCAGATCGCCCGGCGGGTCGAGCAACTCGCCGTGGTTCTTCATGCCCTCCGGACGCCAGCCGGAGAAGCGCAGCGCCCCGGCGAGCACGAAGCCGCCGAAGAACAGCGCGGCGATCGCGATGAGCATGGCGCGATTGCGGTTGCGTTGGGCGTTGGCGGGAGCGTCGGCGTTCATGCGTCCTTCGTCTCGGTGTCGCGAGCGTCGTCCGATGCGGGCGATGCGGCGCGTTGGGATTGCGTGAGGGTTCGCGCCGACGGGTTCGTCGGCGGCGTCGCGGACGCGGCGGCGCGGATCGCGCGACGACGGCGGCGCTCCAATATCAGCGCCACGATCAACACCGTCGCCGCCAATCCGAACCACTGCACGGCGTAACCGATGTGCCGTTCCGGCGGCAGAGTATTGGGCAGGATGTCGAAATCGCGCTCGAACCCGAAGCCCGCTTCCGCCGGCGGCCGCAGCACGCGCGGGGCGAGCCGCGGTTGCTTCAGCGTCTCGCGCAGGACAGCCGGATCGATCGCGGTCGCCAACCATTGCCCGCCCGGCTGCCCGACCGGCGGCCCGAAGTCCAAGCCGCGTCCTGGCGGCGGCATCAGCAAACCGGCGAGCGTGGTGCGAGCATCGTCGCGAGGCACTTGCGGCATGGTGCGATCCGCCGGCAACGGCGACCACCCCAAATCCACCAGCACCGGCGCAGCGTCGCTCGGCAAAAACACACGGTACGCGCGTACGCCCACACGCCCGCCACGCTGCTGATTGTCCAACAGCACCGCGGGCGCATCGGCGAAACGGCCGCGCAGCACCACCCAATCGTAGGCGCCGACGCGATCGCGATCGTTCAGCACCGACGGCGGCTGCGGGCGACGGTCGTTCAGCGCGCGCGCGGCGTCGGCGAGCATCGCGCGCTTTTCGCCGGCCTTCTCGTATTGCCACACGCCCAGCCGCGCGAACAGCGCCATGGCGCACACGGCCACGACCCACGGCAACCAACGCGCGCGCCGCACGTTCACCTGCGGCCCGCCGTCTGCTGCGATAATGCGGCCACGACCGAAAACACCGGGCACCGCCATGAGCGATTCGCTGAAAACACTGCTTATTATCGGGTTTTTGATCGTGATTTTGTGGAACTTGGGGGCCGGCCTGTATTACATGCTGGTCGACAAAGGCAAGACCAAGCGCACCGTGAATTCGCTGACGTGGCGCATCGGGCTGTCGATCAGCCTGATCCTGATCGTCATCCTGTCGATCTACATGGGCTGGATCGAACCCCACGGCGTGGGTCGTAACCCGAACTGAACCGTCGCGCCGGGTTCCGTCGACCGATGCGACGAGGCCGGCTTACGCCGGCCTCGAATCCGCTGTGAGCGCCGCGCGCCGACGCCGCAGCGCGGCGGCCGGGCCGAAACGCGCCGCGGTCAGAGCACGTAGACGAACAGGAACAGACCCAGCCAGACCACGTCGACGAAGTGCCAGTACCAGGCCACCGCTTCGAACGCGAAATGGTTGTCCTTGGTGAAGTGGCCCTTCGCGCAGCGCAGCCACATGATCGCCAGCATCAGCGTACCCAGGGTCACGTGCGCGCCGTGGAAGCCCGTGAGCATGAAGAACGTCGACCCGTAGATGCCCGAACCCAGCGTCAGATTCAGCTCTTTGTAGGCGTGGATGTACTCCTCGGCCTGGTAGAACAGGAAGAGACAACCCAGCGCGACGGTCGCGCCCAGCCAGAACAGCAGCGCCTTGCGATGACCGGCTTTCAGCGCGTGATGCGCGACGGTGATGGTGGCGCCCGAGGTGAGCAGGATCAACGTATTCACCAGCGGCAGGCCCCAGGCCGGAATGGTCTGGAACTGGCCGCCCACCTGGCCCGGGCCGCTGCTCGGCCACGCGGAGCTGAATTCCGGCCACAACACGGCATTGGTCATCGCGCCGTCGCCCACGCCGCCCAGCCACGGCAGCGCGAACTGACGGGTGTAGAACAGCGCGCCGAAGAACGCGGCGAAGAACATCACTTCCGAGAAAATGAACCACACCATGCCCATGCGGAACGAAGTGTCGACCTGGCTGTTGTAGTGGCCGGCCAGCGATTCGAGGATCACGTCGGCGAACCACTTGAACAGGATGCCGAGCAAGCCCGCCAAGCCGAGGAAGAACACGGTCTTGCCGACGGCCACGCCGTTCAGCCAGAACGCGACGCCCACCATCGTGGTGAACAGAAACACCGACGCGAAGACCGGCCACTTGCTGCCGTGCGGCACGAAGTAGACGTTGGCGTCGTGATGATCGGCGTGCGCTTGTGCCATATCGGTGGTCTCGGGTAAGGCGGTTGTCGCGTGGTCGGGAAGGCGAATGGAGCGAGGTGCGATGAAGCGTGAAGGCAACGCGTTAGAACGGGATGCGATCGCGACCGCTACGGCGCGGATTGCGGCGTCCGGGACGACGCTTTGGCCGCGCCCAGCTCGGCGGTCAACACGTCGTTCTTGAAGAACGTGTACGACAAAGTGACGGTACGCACGTCGTCCGGCAAATCCGGATCGACGATGAAGCGCACCGGCAAATCGCGCGTCTCGCCAGCGGCGAGCGTCTGCGCGGTGAAGCAGAAGCACTCGGTCTTGTTGAAGTACTGCGACGCGCGCGCGGGCGCGACCGACGGCGTGGCGCTGCCGACGATGTCGCGATCGCTCTTATTGCGCGCGAAGTACGTGGTTTCGTACATCTCGCCGGGACGCACCCGCATCGACATTTCGTGCGGTCCGAATTCCCACGGCAATTTGGAGTTCACGCCGGCATCGAACACCACCGTGACCATCCGGTCCTGCTTGGGCGCGGAGGTCGATGCGACCGCTTCGCCGTCCGCGGCGCCGCGTTCGAGCCGAATGCCCAGCACTTTCTCGCAGGCGATGCGGTACAGCGGCACTAGCGCGAAGCTGAAACCGAACGCCAGCACCGACACCGCCACGAGACCGCCGATGCCCAGCCTGCGCCGTTTCGCGCCCGCAGCTTGCGGCGCGGTCGTGCTCGGCGCGACCGTGCTCGGCGCGTCCGCCTGCGGAGCGTGGGCGTGCGATTCGCGAGCGTCGTCGTCGGCGTTCATTTCGAGAACACGTTCAGCAGAATGAAACCGACGTAAACCGCGAACGCGAGACCGCCCACGATCCAAGCCGTGCGACGCGCGGAGGCGCGGCGCGCCGCGACGACGGCGTCTTGTTCGGCGGCGGGCGCGGGTGCGGTCATGGTCGGAGGCGAGCGAATGCGGAGGCCGGGATCAGTGCGCGATGTCGCCGTGCGCCAGATCGCCCTCGCGGATCAGCGGCGGCACGCCGAAGGTGTGGTGCGGGGCCGGCGACGGCACCGTCCATTCCAGACCCTTCGCGCCTTCCCACGAACGCGCTTCGGCCTTCGCGCCGTACTTGAGCGAGTGCCACAGCACGAAGCCCATCATGAACGGCGTGGCGAACATGCCGAACGCGCCGATCGAGCTGACGAAGTTCCAATCCGCGAACACGACGTTGTAGTCGGGGATACGGCGGGGCATTCCGGCCAAGCCCAGGAAGTGCTGCGGGAAGAACAGCAGGTTCACGAAGATCATCGACCACCAGAAGTGGAACTTCGCGAAGGTCTCGTTGTACATGCGGCCGGTCCACTTCGGCCACCAGTAGTACACCGCGGCGATGATCGCGAACAGCGCGCCGGTGACCAGCACGTAATGGAAGTGCGCGACCACGAAATAGGTGTCGTGATACTGGAAGTCGGCCGGCACGATGGCGAGCATCAGGCCCGAGAAACCGCCGATGGTGAACAGGATGACGAACGCGATCGCCCACAGCATCGGCGATTCGAACGTGATCGAGCCGCGCCACATCGTGGTGACCCAGTTGAACACCTTCACCCCGGTCGGGATCGCGATCAGCATCGTCGCGAACATGAAGTAGATCTCGCCGCCCATCGGCATGCCGACGGTGAACATGTGGTGCGCCCACACGATGAACGACAAGAACGCGATCGACGCGGTGGCGTACACCATCGCCTGATAGCCGAACAGCGGCTTGCGGCTGAAGGTCGGGATGATTTCCGAGACCACGCCGAAGGCCGGCAGGATCATGATGTAGACCTCGGGGTGCCCGAAGAACCAGAAGATGTGCTGGAACATCACCGGGTCGCCGCCGCCGGCCGCGTTGAAGAAGTTGGTGAGGAAGTACTTGTCGGTGAGCAGCATCGTCACCGCGCCGGCCAACACCGGCATCACCGCGATCAGCAGGAAGGCGGTGATCAGCCAGGTCCAGCAGAAGATCGGCATCTTCAACAGGTCCACGCCCGGGGCGCGCATGTTGAGGATGGTGGCGATGATGTTGATCGCGCCCATGATCGAGCTGATGCCCATCATGTGGATGGCGAAGATCGCGAACGACAGGTTGAAGCCGCCCTGCAGCGACAGCGGCGGATACAGCGTCCAACCGCCGGCCGGCGCGCCGCCCGGCAGGAAGAAGGTCATCAGCAGCAGCGCGAACGCGAACGGCATGATCCAGAACGACCAGTTGTTCATGCGCGGCAGCGCCATGTCCGGCGCGCCGATCTGCAGCGGCACCATCCAGTTCGCCAAGCCCACGAACGCCGGCATCACGCCGCCGAAGATCATGACCAGCGCGTGCACCGTGGTCATCTGATTGAAGAATTCGGGATCGACGTGCTGCAGACCCGGGGTCATCAGCTCGGTGCGGATCACGACCGACATGCCCGCGCCGATGATGAACATCACGAAGCTGAACACGAGGTACAGCGTGCCGATGTCTTTATGGTTGGTCGAGAAGAACCAGCGTTCGACGAAGCTCTGCGCGTGGTCGTCGTGATGATCCGCGTGGTCGGCGTGAGTGGTGGCCATGGTCGGTCTACCTCGAAAGTGATGCGATCAGCCGGCCGTCTGAGCGACGGCGGCGGCGACAGGAGCGGCGGTCTGCGATTCGGCGGCGGCCGTGGCCGGCGCGGCGGCTTCGGCGGCGGGCGCGGCCTCGGCCGGCGCAGCCTCCGTAGGCGTGGCGGCCTCGGGCGCGGCGGGCGGCGCGTTCTTGGCGCGCTCGGCGGCCAGCCACCGGTCGAAGTCGGCCTTCGGCAGCGCCCTCACGACGATCGGCATGAAGCCGTGATCTTTGCCGCACAGCTCGGCGCATTGGCCGCGATACACGCCCGGCGTTTTGATTTCGGTCCAGGCTTCGTTGACCAAGCCCGGAATCGCGTCCTGCTTCCAGCCCAGCGCCGGCACCCACCAGGAGTGGATCACGTCGTCGGCGGTGATCAGGAAATGGATCTTGGTGTTCACCGGCACCACCAACTCGTTATCCACATCGAGCAGATAGGTCGGGTGGTTCGCGGTGCGCGCATCGACCTTGCTCTGGCGGATGTCGTCGCTCTTGCGGTCCAGGCGGCTCGTGAAGACCACGGCCTCGCCGGGTTTCTCGCCGGGATATTCGTACTTCCACAACCACTGGTAGGCGGTGATCTTGACCGTCATCGCCGCATCGCGGGTGTCGTACATCTTCATCAGCTTGTCGGTGGCCGGGAAGGCCATCAGCACCAGAAGGATGATCGGCACGATGGTCCAGATCAGTTCGAGCACGGTGCTGTGGGTGAAGTTCACGTCCGGCTTCGCGCCTTTGGACTTGCGGAACTTGAACATCGCGTAGGCCATCGCGGCGAACACGATCACGCCGATGCCGACGCAGATCCACAGCGCCAGCATGTGCGCTTCATAAGCATTTTGGGACGACTGGGTGACGCCGCGGCCCATGTTCAATTGCCAACGTTCGGGGTCGGCCGATTGCGCCAAGACAATCGACGGCACCAGCAAGGCGGCGGCCACCGCCCCGCTCCACGTCTTCCAACCCGAACGAACTCGCAGCATGGTTCGAAACCCCAAAATGATCGGCCGCGGCCGCGAGCGACCGCCTCTGCAGGATAGGCGCCTCTGACCGGAGTTTCGGCCAAAGGAAACCCGTGAATGGTAGCCGTTCGCCCCTAGGAGCGGCAAGCTGACGCGACCTCGCCGGCCGCGGACGCGGCGCCCGGAACGCGTCTCGCGGGCGGCGCTCGGCGACGTTTGCGACACGACGACCGCCGAACGGCCGGCTGATAGAATCGCGCCCTCGCCATCGGCGCCGTCCTGTTTCGGCGCCGCCACCGATGGAACCGCGATGACCGAACTGCCGCTTTCCGCCATGGTGCAGCCCGAGCTGCCGGCCGCGCCGGACGCCCGACGCGCCGCGATCACCGCCGGCTGGGTCCGCGACGAGACCGAACACGTCCGCGAACTGCTCGCCGACGCCCGCCAATCCGACGCCGACCGCGCCGAAATTCAGGCCACGGCCGCGGATTTGGTGCGCCGGGTGCGCGCCCGGGCGCAGGATCAGGGCGCCATCGAAGCCTTCATGCGCCAATACGACCTGGGCAGCGAGGAAGGCGTGCTGCTGATGTGCGTGGCCGAGGCCCTGCTGCGCATCCCCGACCAGGACACCGCCGACAAGCTGATCCGCGACAAGCTGGGCGACGCCGACTGGAAACGGCATATGGGGCAATCCGAGTCGGTGCTGGTCAACGCCTCGACCTGGGGCCTGATGCTGACCGGCAAGCTAGTCGATCTGGCCGACGACACCAAGCGCGACGTCCACAACGCCTTCAAGCGTCTGGTCGGGCGCGTCGGCGAGCCGGTGATTCGTCTCGCGGTGCGCCAGGCCATGCGGATCATGGGTCACCAATTCGTGATGGGCCGCACGATCGAGGAAGCCCTCGGCCGCAGCCGCAAGGGCGAGAACGCCGCCTACCGCTATTCCTTCGACATGCTGGGCGAAGGCGCGCTGACCACGAAAGACGCGCTGCGCTATCTCGACGCTTACCGCAAAGCGATCCACGCCATCGGCAAGAGCGGCGGCCAGGACGGGTTCGTGGGCGGCGATGTGTTCGCCGCGCCCAGCATCTCGGTCAAGCTGTCCGCGCTGCATCCGCGCTACGAGCATGCCAAGCGCGAACGCGTGTTCGCCGAACTCGGTCCGCGCTTGCTGGAGCTTTCGCATCTGGCGAAAGGCTACGGCATCGGCCTGACCATCGACGCGGAAGAATCCGATCGTCTCGAACTCTCGCTCGATCTGATTTTCGGCGTGCTGGCCGACGAGAGCCTGCGCGGCTGGGACGGTTTCGGCATCGTGGTGCAGGCGTATCAGAAGCGCGCGCCGTTCGTGATCGATTTCATCGTCGATCGCGCACGCGCGCTGGACCGACGCATTCCGGTACGGTTGGTCAAAGGCGCGTACTGGGACAGCGAGGTCAAACGCGCGCAAGTGGACGGCCAAGCCGGCTATCCGGTGTTCACGCGCAAGCCCAACACCGACGTGTCGTACCAAGCCTGCGCACGGCGGTTGTTGAACGCGACCGACGCCGTGTACCCGATGTTCGCCACCCACAACGCGCAGACCATCGCCGCGATCCATCGCATGGCGAAGACCGTGCTGGGCGCAGATGCGGCGACCGGCGTGGCGTCGAGATACGAATTCCAAAAACTCCACGGCATGGGCGACGACCTCTACGCCGAAGTCATCCCCGCCGACCGCCTGAACGTGCCCTGCCGCGTCTACGCGCCGGTGGGTTCGCACGAAGACCTACTGCCGTACCTGGTGCGTCGCTTGCTCGAAAACGGCGCCAATTCCAGCTTCGTCAACCGCATCACCGACGAAACCGTGTCGATCGACGACTTGATCCGCGACCCCGTGGAAACCGTGTCGGCGTTCGACAGCATCCCGCATCCGCGCATTCCGCAACCGGTGGCGCTGTACCGCAGCTTCATCGCGCTCGATTCGAGCAACGACCGAGACAATTCCATGGGCCTCAACCTCGCCAACGACGCGCAACTGCGCGCGCTCGCCGAACAGATCAACGCCGCCGGCGCCGGCGCGTGGACCGCCGCGCCGCTGGTGCCGGGCGCGACGCCTTCCGGCGAGAAGATCGCCGTCGCCAACCCCGCCGATCGCCGGGAAATCGTCGGCCATTGGCAGGCCGCCGACAGCGCGACCGTCGAAAAAGCCCTGCAAAACGCGGTCGCCGCGCAGCCGGCTTGGGACGCCACGCCCGCCGCCAGCCGCGCCGCGATTCTCGAACACGCCGCGAACCTGCTCGAAGCGCGCATGCCGCAGTACATGGCGATGTGCACGAAAGAAGCCGGCAAAACCATTCCCGACGGCATCGCCGAAGTGCGCGAAGCCGTGGATTTCCTGCGCTATTACGCCGCCCAAGCGCGCAAACACTTCGCCGCCGAAGCGCTGCCCGGCCCGACCGGCGAATCCAACACACTGCAACTCTCCGGCCGCGGCGCGTTCGTGTGCATTTCGCCGTGGAATTTCCCGCTCGCGATTTTCATGGGCCAGGTGGCCGCGGCGCTCGCCGCCGGCAACAGCGTGATCGCGAAACCCGCGGAGCAGACGAATCTGATCGGTTACGCCGCGGTGAAGCTGCTGCACGAAGCCGGGGTGCCCGAGACCGTGCTGCAGTTCGTGCCCGGCGACGGCGCGACCGTCGGCGCCGCGCTCACCCGCGACCCGCGCGTGGCCGGCGTCGCCTTCACCGGCTCCAACGACACCGCCCGCGCGATCAACCGCGCCATGGCGGCGCGCGACGGCGCGATCGGCGTGCTGATCGCCGAAACCGGCGGTCAGAACGCGCTGATCGCCGACTCTTCCGCGCTGCCGGAGCAGTTGGTGAAAGACGCGCTGTCCTCCGCGTTCACCTCCGCCGGCCAGCGTTGCTCCGCCGCGCGCGTGCTGTTCGTGCAGGACGACATCGCCGACAAGGTGATCCAGATGATCGCCGGCGCGATGGCCGAACTGAAAGTCGGCGATCCGGGCCTGCTGTCCACCGATGTCGGCCCGGTGATCGACGCCGACGCGCTGAAGCTGCTGGAAGAGCACGCCGCGAAAATGACCTCCATCGCGACACCCATCGCCGTCGCGCAGACCGACGACAGCGTCGCCCACGGCACGTTCTTCGCACCGCGCGCGTGGGAATTGGACTCGCTCGCGCGGCTCACCCGCGAAAACTTCGGCCCCGCGCTGCACGTCATCCGTTGGAAGGCCGACGCACTCGACGCCGTCATCGACGCGATCAACGCCACCGGCTTCGGCCTGACCCTCGGCATCCATTCGCGCATCGACGAAACCATCGACCGCATCACCCAACGCGCGAAGGTCGGCAACGTCTACGTCAACCGCAACCAGATCGGCGCCGTCGTCGGCGTACAACCCTTCGGCGGCCAGAACCTCTCCGGCACCGGCCCCAAAGCCGGCGGCCCGCACTACCTGCCGCGCTTCGCGACCGAGAAGACGGTCACTGTGAATACGACGGCGGCGGGTGGGAATGCGTCGTTGTTGACGTTGGGAGATTGAGCAGCGCCCCGACATCGTCATACCGAAAAGCCCCGCTCACTGCGGGGCTTTTCGCTTCAGGCGTCAACGCGGGCTACCGCCGGGATCGCAACCCACTGCATTGCGGGCGGAGCGGGTCGCGCTTTGCCCGTTCGAGGTAGAGACCGTCAGAGTCGCCGTCGCGCCACTGGCTATTTCGGCCGAGCGGCCATCCGCGGAGTACCACAGCACATTGCTCCAGGCGAAGCTGTAAGGCGGCACACCGCCGCTGACCTGTGCGGTCACGATAATCGTCGCGCCGCAGCCGCGGGTGAGCACCGGCAGGATCACCGTGAACGGCTGCACTGGTTCGTAGGCGACGCGATCGTCGTAGAGCTGCGCCCAACGACCGTCGTAGCCGCCGTTCTGCGATAGGTGCCAACCGTTGAGCAGCCACTGCCCCGCTTCGTAGTGCTCGCGCGTATCGATGCCGCCGGAATGGACCAGGAAATCATGCTGACGCCAGTACGCGCCGAGCGAAGCGTAATCGCCGCTGGCATCGGCGCGATTGCGGTTGTAGCTGTCGCGGCCGGCGCCGCCGTAACCGTCCAGCTTGTCGGAACCGGAGATGGTGTCGGCGTTGGTTTCGGCCGAGTAACCGCCCCAGAACCAGTCCTTGCCGAGAACGCCATCGCGACCATCGGTCTGGCTGGCGCTGGAGGTGTCCCGCGAGAGCACATAGAACCGCTGCAGGCCGGTCGGCACTTCCACCTGACCGAGCTCGTTCACGATCGGGGTGTCTAGCAGGATGTCGGCGTACTGCCCTGACGTCCAGTTCAGCGACCAGTTCGCACCCGACCACTGGCCGCCGAACACATCGGCCAGATCCTGCAGTTCGTAGGTGATGCGCTTGACCAGCGGCCACGAGACCGTATCGTCGCGCCCTGCCGCCAGATTATTGGCGTTGGCGTAACTGATCGACTGCGCGTTCCATGCGGACACTGCGGCGGCCGAAGTTTCAGGTACCCAGACGTAATGCACCGACTTGTCGTCGTCGTTCGTGACTTCGACCTCGGCCGAATTCCCGGCCGCCACGCGTGCGCTGATGGTGCTGTACGCATCCTGCACGAAATGCAGTTCATGCCCATGGGTCCCGAGTTCGGTGTTGTCCTCGTCGGCCTGCCAGATCATCGCGTGCTTGCCGCCCGCCACCTGCATGAAATTGAGGTCGGGGCTGCCGTAGCTGCGCATCACATGGTCCTTGTGACTAGTGATTGTGACATGACCTACGTATTCACCGACCTCGCCCGGCACGCCGGTCGCACCGCGCACCACGATCTCGATGCGCTCCCAGTCGTGGATCTCGTTGGCCTTTTTGTCCACCGGATGGTAGACGTGGTAAAGCAGCGCAAGCGCCTTGTTGTTGCCGTCCATGAATTCGATCGCGGACGCGTACAGCGTGGGTCGGATGCGCCAATGCTGATAGGCGCCCGATCCGGCCGCGGACGCGGCGATGTACTGCGGCAGCAGATTCGGCCAGGTGTAGCGGTTGTTGGCGAAATTGCCATCGCGGTCGAAATCGTAATTGGATATCCAGTCGCGTCCCTTCTTGCTGCTGTTCTCTTCGGCGCGCTGCATGATCACAGGCGCGTAATACTGCAGGTATGCCTTGCGTTCGGCCTGGGTCAACAACCATGGCTGCGCGTGAACATTCCACGTCGGTAACGTGGCGGCCAGCAGCACCAGCGCAGTCAACAACCAGCGTAGCGCGACGACGGGAAGGACGAATCCGCCCGATAGCGCATTCGTCTCATAACGAGAGATTACATTCATGTTTGTCTCCTCGAATCCTTGAAGATGCTTTTGGGTAACCACGATCCACGACATCGCGCATGACGCGCATCGTTCTCATGTGTCCCACAACGGCAAAGTGCTGTCAACCGACGCGACCTCGATGCGAGGCGGGGGGCTCGCATCCGTGCGAAACGCCCTCCGAACATGAACATGAATGCGAGCGCATGCGCGGAGAATGAATGTCGTTCTGCACTTCGACGCAGGATCACGAGGTTTCGATCACTCCCCTCCGCGCAACGCGGAGCACATCCCGCGCGTCGGCGCCAGCCTGTACTGTCTTCGCGTAGCCGGCGACAATCGGACTTCTTTGCCCGCCGCATGAAGTCCCGATGCCCAGCACCGCCGCAGCGCCCGACGTTCTCCAAGCCCCCACCCGTTCCCCCACCGCGATCGCCGCGCAGATCGCCGAGACCATCGCCGCCGAAATCGCCGCGAAACCCGCACAAGTCCGCGCGGCGGTGGAATTGCTGGACGAGGGCGCGACGGTGCCGTTCATCGCGCGCTATCGCAAGGAGGTCACCGGCGGTCTGGACGATACGCAGTTGCGCGATCTCGAAGCGCGGTTGACGTATCTGCGCGAGATGGAAGACCGTCGCGATGCGATCCTTGCGTCGATCGCCGAGCAGGGCAAGCTGACGAAAGCGCTGCTCGGCGATCTGCTCGCGGCGGATAGCAAATCGCGGCTGGAAGATCTGTATCTGCCGTATAAACCCAGGCGGCGCACGAAGGCGCAGATCGCGCGCGAAGCCGGATTGGAACCGCTGGCCGACGCGATCCTCGCCGATCCGTCGGTCGCGCCGGAAGAACGCGCGAGCGCGTTCGTCGATACCGACAAGGGCGTGGCCGATGTCGCCGCCGCGCTGGACGGCGCGCGCGCGATTCTGATCGAGCGTTTCGGCGAGAACGCCGCGCTCGTCGGCGAGCTGCGCCAATGGCTGCAGCACAATGGCGTGCTGCGCGCGAAAGTGCTGCCGGGCAAAGAGGCCGCGGGCGAAAAATTCCGCGATTATTTCGACCACAGCGAAGCCTTGGCGAAGATTCCCTCGCACCGCATGCTCGCGCTGCTGCGCGGGCGTCGCGAAGAGATGCTGTCGTTCGATCTGGAGCCCACGACCGACATCGAACAAGGTCATGCCTACGCCGAAGGCCGCGTCGCGTTGGCCGCTGGCATCGCCGCGCGCGGTCGCGCCGCGGACAAGTGGTTGACCGACACCTGCCGCTTGGCGTGGCGCGGCCGTTTGCTGGTGACGTTGTCGCTCGACTTGATCGCGGCGGCGCGCGAAAAAGCCGAGACCGAAGCGATCGCGGTGTTCGGCGACAACTTGAAGGATCTGCTGCTGGCCGCGCCGGCCGGCCCGCGCGCGACGCTCGGGCTCGATCCGGGCCTACGCACGGGCGTGAAGGTCGCGGTGATCGACGCCACCGGCAAAGTGGTCGCGACCGACACGATCTATCCGCACGAACCGAGACGACAGTGGGACGCCTCGCTCGCGTCGCTGAAAAAACTCTGCGCCGAACACAAGGTCGAATTGATCGCGATCGGCAACGGCACCGCCTCGCGCGAGACCGACAAACTCGCGGGCGAACTGATCGCGAAGCATCCGGAGCTGAAACTCGCCAAAGTCGTCGTCAGCGAAGCCGGCGCATCGGTGTATTCGGCGTCGGAACTCGCGGCGCGCGAATTCCCGAATCTCGACGTGAGCCTGCGCGGCGCGGTGTCGATCGCGCGGCGTCTGCAGGACCCGCTGGCGGAATTGGTGAAGATCGAACCGAAGGCGATCGGCGTCGGTCAGTACCAACACGACGTGAACCCGTATGCGTTGGCACGCTCGCTCGACGCGAAAGTCGAGGACTGCGTGAACGCGGTCGGCGTGTTCGTGAACACCGCCTCGGCGCCGCTGTTGTCGCGCGTGTCGGGGCTGTCGTCGTCGGTCGCAGAGAACATCGTCGCGTATCGCGACGCCAACGGCGCGTTCGCATCGCGTCGTGAATTGCTGAAGGTGCCGCGGCTCGGCGAGAAAACCTTCGAGCAGTGCGCCGGCTTCCTGCGCATCGCAGGCGGCGATGAACCGCTCGACGCGTCGGCGGTGCATCCCGAAGCCTATCCGGTCGTCGAACGCATCGTGAAGGCCTGCGGGCGTCCGGTGGCGCAGTTGATCGGCGACGGCAGCACGCTGCGCGAGCTGAAGCTCGAACAATTCACCGACGAACGTTTCGGCCTGCCGACCGTGCGCGACATCGTCAAAGAGTTGGAAAAACCAGGCCGAGACCCGCGCCCGGAATTCAAAGCCGCGCGCTTCGCCGACGGCATCGACAGCATCGCCGATTTGCGGCCCGGCATGGTGCTGGAGGGTGTGGTGACGAATGTGGCCGCGTTCGGCGCGTTCGTGGACATCGGCGTGCACCAGGACGGTCTGGTGCATATCTCCGCGCTGGCCGACAAATTCGTCAAAGACCCGCGCGATGTGGTGAAGGTCGGCGATGTGGTGAAAGTGAAAGTGATGGACGTGGACGTGCCGCGCAAACGCATCGCGCTGACTCGCCGCCTCGACGACACGCCGGGCGAGAGCCGCGGCGGAAAGCGCGAGGAACGCGGTGGCGCGGGTGCGAATGACGCCACGCGCGGCCGACCGCGCAACGACGCGCACGCCCCGCGCAGCGGTGCGCCGAAACCGCGCCCCGGCCAAAGCGCGCCCCCGGCGAACACCGCGATGGCCGATGCGCTGCGCGCGCTGAAGCGCTGAATCGGCGAGGCGTCGGCCTCAGACGAATTCCCGCTCCCGCAGCCATTTCGTCGCCACCCATTTTTCGCCGGCGATCACCGGCGCGCCGCCGTGCAGAGTTTTGGTGGACGGATGCGGGCGCTCGTAGGCGAAATACAGCGCGGAACCGCGTTTCGGGGCGAAGCGCAGGCCGAGTTCGGGGAACGTGGTGTCGCCGCCGCGTTCGGGTTCGCGCAGATACATCAGGAAGGTCGCGATGCGCTGACCGCCGCGCGAGAGCAAGGCCGGCGCGCCCAGCGTGTTCGGGTCGAAATAATCGTGATGCGGCTCGTAGCGGTCGCCGGGGCGGTAATGCAGCACCTGCAGGTTCTCACCGTTCCGCACCGGCCACGTCAGCAATCGCGCGATGCGCGCTTCGATCGCGCGCACCAGCGGGGTCTCTTCGCGCTCGAAGAACATGCCGCGACTGGTCCGCACCGCATCCACTTGATCGACGCCGGTCTGCCGGTCCGCGGTGGTCGAGCGCTGCATGCGCGGACGCGCGGTGTCGATCAAACGGTCGCATTCGTTCTTGCTGAGGAAATCGCCGAACAGCAGGATCTGCGGCGCTTTCATCGCCATCAGCACCGAGACCTTGCGGTCGCCGAGATCGACGGCGACCGCATCGCCGACGATGGGCGCGGGCATCGCCGCGGCCGCGGGCGGCAACGACGACGCGGGCGACGCGGCGCGCTCTGCGGCGGCCGATGCCGCAGTCGCGGTCGAATCCGTCGCGCCTGCGATCGCGAGCGTGTCGTCGCCCGTCGCATCGGCCTTCGCGCGGTCGCCCATCGCCTGCGCGATCAAGCCCAGGGCCAGTTCGCGCCCCCAGCCGCGGTCCTGCATCGATTGCAGCAGGGAATTCGCGCTGTAGCCGGCCCGAATCTGTTCGACCAACCAGCGCCGGATATTCGCGAAATCGGAATCGCTCATCGAAGAAGAACCCGCAAGAAAAACCGCGTGCGCGGCGAGTGAATCGGCGGACGTCGCCGCGCTTACGGCCGACGACGCGGCGCACAGCATAGCCCAGCGCCGCGACGGGCATGTCGATCGCGCGCCTCGGTCGCGCGAGGCGGGGGCGACGCGGCCGGCTGGTACCATGGCGGCATGCCGTCGCCCGCCATCCCCGTCGAACGCTTGCGCCTGTCCGTCGCGCCGATGATGGACTGGACGGACACCCATTGCCGCAGTTTCCATCGCACGCTGGCGCCGCACGCGAGGCTGTACACCGAAATGGTGCACGCCAACGCGGTGATCCACGGCGACCGCGCGCAGTTGCTGGCGATGGATGCGAGCGAGCATCCGGTCGCGCTGCAGCTCGGCGGCAGCGAGCCGGCGGCGTTGGCGCAGGCCGCGCGCATCGGCGCGGACTTCGGTTTCGACGAAATCGACCTCAACTGCGGCTGCCCGTCGGATCGCGTGCAGGCCGGGCGTTTCGGCGCGTGTTTGATGCGCGAAGCGGATTTGGTGGCGGAAGGCGTGGCGGCGATGATCGACGCGGTGCCTGCGACGGTGCCGGTCACGGTGAAATGCCGGCTGGGCGTGGACGACGATGACGAGTGGGACCGTTTCGTCGGCTTCGTCGACACGGTGGCCGCGGCCGGTTGCCGCACGTTCGTCGTGCATGCGCGCAACGCCTGGCTGCAGGGGCTATCGCCGAAGGAAAACCGCGAAGTGCCGCCGCTGCGCTACGACTGGGCGTACCGGCTCAAGCGCGAGCGCCCGACGCTGCAGGTCGTCGTCAACGGCGGCATCGCCGACCTCGACGCCGCGACCGCGCATCTGGCGCATGTCGACGGCGCGATGCTCGGCCGCGCGGCGTATCACGACCCGTATCTGCTGCATCGGCTGGACTGCGCGTGGTTCGGCGAGTCGCAGAGCGATCCCGCCCCGCTCGCGCGCGGCGCGCTGCTGCGCGCGTGGCGCCCTTACGTCGAAGCGCAACTCGCGCGCGGCGTGCCGTTGAAGCGGATGACGCGGCATATCCTCGGTCTGTTCCACGGCGAACGCGGCGGCCGCGCGTTCCGGCAGATTCTGAGCGAGTACGCGCATCGCCCCGGCGCCGATTGGACGCTGATCGAACGCGCGCTGGCCGTGACCGAGCGTTACGGCGACATCGCGGCCTGAGCACCATTCGATCCTTGCTCGAACGCCGCTCGCACGCTGCTCGATTCGCATCATCCGCATGATCCGCCGCAACCGACCGAGGCCACGATGCTGACCCGAGACATCGACGCATTTATCGCCTTCGCCCGCGACTGCGCGCCCGATTTCGGCCCGGCGACGGCGAAAGCGGCATTCCTGGTCGCGCCCGACGGCTTCGTCCTCGCCGAGGAATCCGCGCGCGACAATCGCTACATGGCCGAGGCCGACGCGTTCGACGCCGCGCGCGCCTCGATGCAGCATCGCGACCTGCAGCGCGCGCTCTCGGCCTGCTTGCCGACGATCTGCTTCGCCGGCGACCCCGCGACGCCCGACGCGGTGTTCCCGAACAACGTCTTCGCGACCGCGCGCGGCGACGCACGCACCGGCGCGAATTCGCGGCCGCGGCTGATCGTCGGCCGCATGCGTCACGCCGTGCGCCGACGCGAAGCGGAGCGTCGGGACATCCGCGGCTTTTTTCGCGATGCGCTGGGCTGCGAGGAAATCGACCTGTCCCCGCAGCCGCATCCCTGCGAATTGACCGGCGCGCTGGTCGTGGATCGCGCGCGCGGCCTCGGCTTTTGCGGCCTCTCCGAACGTTGCGACGCCACCGGCGCGGCGCGGATGCACGCGGCCTTCGGCTTACGGGCGACGCTGCTGTTCGATCTGGACCCGGGCGAATACCACACCAACGTGGTGCTGGCGGCATTGGCCGGGCGCGCGGTCTTGCTGTGCCCGGATGGTTTCGCCGATCGCGCCGTCGCCGACGCCATCGCCGCGCTGTACGCGCCGCATGCGATCGCGCTTTTGCCCGCCGAACGCGCGGCCTATGCCGGCAACGCCATCGCGCTAAGCCCCGACAGCGTCTGGATGAGCGCCACCGCCGCCGATGCGCTATCGCCCGCGGCCCGCGCGGGGATCGCCGCGGCCGGATTCGAGATTCGCAGCGTGGCCCTGGACGCGATCGAAGCGGCCGGCGGCTCGCTGCGCTGCTGCGTCGGCGAGATTTTTTGACGGCGGCGGCACTCCGACCCCCGGCGGCGGTCTCGCGAGCGACTGAATGTCGGCCGCTCCGTAAAAAAAAGTTAAGGAGAGATTCACCGCCTCGTTTCGACAATTCACACCCGGGCCGCGACACGCCCGGCGTTTCCGGTTCCGCCGCACCTCCGCATTCCTCCCCGACACCGATATCGCCCGTATGCGACGTACCGCTCCGCTCCGCTCCACGCTCTCCATCGCCCTGCTGGCGGCCTCGGGCCTGTCGATGAGCGCTTACGCCGATGGGCCGAAAGAGCGCCAGAACCCGCCGGATCGTCGCAACGAAGACCGTCAACCGCACGACCACCAGCGCGACCTCTCCGATGCCGTGCGCCGCATCGAACGCCAGCACGGCGGCCAGGTGCTCAGCGCCGAACCGATGGAATTCCAGGGCAGACAGGTCAACCGCATCAAAGTGGTCGACGAGCGCGGGCGGGTCCGCGTGATCGTGGACGACCCGCATAAACCCCGCACGAACGACGACGACCCGCGCAGCGACTGATCCGCCGCCGCCCGAAACGCACGACACGGCCGCCCCCAGCGGCCGTGTCCTTTTGTGAGACCGCCGTCCATGCTATTCAGGTTCGGCTGTGTTTCCGACGGAGACACTACGCCCCACCTGCACCGCCCTGCCCCACGGAGTGACTGATGCGCATCCTGCTCGTCGAAGATGAAGCCCCCTTGCGGGAAACCCTGGCCGCGCGTCTGAAACGCGAAGGCTTCGCGGTGGACATGGCCCAGGACGGCGAAGAAGGCCTGTACATGGGCCGCGAAGTGCCGTTCGACATCGGCATCATCGACCTCGGCCTGCCGAAGATGTCGGGCATGGAGCTGATCAAGGCCCTGCGCGACGAAGGCAAGCAGTTCCCGGTGCTGATCCTCACCGCGCGCTCCAGTTGGCAGGACAAGGTCGAAGGCCTGAAACAAGGCGCCGACGACTATCTGGTCAAACCCTTCCACGTGGAAGAACTGCTGGCGCGCATCAACGCGCTGGTGCGTCGCGCCGCCGGCTGGAGCAAGCCCTCGCTGGAATGCGGCCCGGTGACGCTGGATCTGGCCGCGCAGACGGTGACGGTCGCCGGCCAAAACGTCGACCTGACCAGCTACGAATACAAAGTGCTGGAATACCTGATGATGCACGCGGGCGAGTTGGTCTCGAAGGCCGACCTTACCGAACACATCTACCAACAGGATTTCGATCGCGATTCGAACGTGCTGGAAGTGTTCATCGGCCGCCTGCGCAAAAAGCTCGACCCCGACGGCGCGCTCAAGCCGATCGAAACCGTGCGCGGCCGCGGGTATCGCTTCGCCATCGCCCGCAGCGGCGACGCTTGAGCGACGCGCGCGCGAGTCGGTAGCGAACGATCGATGCGATCGCGGAGTGGTCGATGAATCGCGTGAGTCGCGAGCCGCGGGACCGCGCGGATGCCCGATAGCAAACGCCCCAGTTCGCTGCAGACGCGCCAATTGTTGGCGGCGGGCATGGGCTTGTGCGCCTTCCTCGCGCTCGCCGGTTACGCGCTCGATCGCGCTTTCATCCGCACCGCCGAAGCCGAGCTGCGCGAACACCTGCACGATTTCGCGCTGTACTACGCCGACGCGACCGAATTCGGCCGCGGCGGCGGTTTGGTGCCGCCGTTCGAGGACCGCATTCCCGACCCGCGCTTGAAACGCCCGGGCAGCGGTCTGTACGTGCAGATCGTCCTGCCGCACGCGCAGTGGGAATCCGACTCCGCGCACGGCCCGGAACTGCCGCAACCCGGCCCGCTGTTGGCGGCGAACGAAACGCGCTTCGAAGGCCCGCTGGCGATGATCCGCGCGAACGGACGCGAGAGTCAGGTGTATCGCTACAGCTATGGCCTGGTGTGGCCGGGCGACGATCTGTCCGAAGAGATTCCCTACACCATCCACATCCTCGAAGACACGCAAAGCCTCGACAACCAACTCTCGCGCTTCCGGCGCGCGCTGTGGGGGTATCTCGGCGGCGTGGCCACCGTGCTGATGCTGCTACTGGTGGTGATTCTGCGTTGGGTGCTCGGCCCGGTGCGCGCGATGACCGGCGAACTCAAGCGCGTGCAGCAGGGCAGCGCGAGCCGCATGAGCGCGCAATATCCGCGCGAATTGGCGCCGCTGGCCGACAGCATCAACGCCTTCATCGAAAGCGAGCGCGAAAATCTCGAGCGCCAACGCAACATCCTCGCCGATCTCGCGCACAGCCTCAAAACGCCGCTGGCGGTGCTGCGGACGCGCTTGGAGAACGCCGCCGACGACGCCGAACTGCGCGGAGAGCTGAGCGAACAGCTCAAGCGCATGAACGACATCGTCGGTTATCAACTGAGCCGCGCCGCATCGGCCGGCCACAAATTGTTCGCCACGCCGCTGCCGATCGAGCCCGACGCCGAGGACATCGTGCGCGGGTTGGAAAAGGTGTACGCGCGCAAAGGCGTGCTGTGCGAATTCGAAATCGCCGCCGACGCGCGTTTCTACGGCGAACGCGGCGATCTGCAGGAACTGCTGGGCAACCTGCTCGAAAACGCGTTCAAGTGGGCCGGCAGTCGCGTGTTGCTGACCGCGCGCGTCGGCGAGACCGCGCCGAACCGTCGCCCGGGTTTGGTGCTGATGGTCGAAGACGACGGCCCGGGCATCCCGCAGGACCGCATCGCGCTGGTGCTGCAGCGCGGCGTGCGCGGCGACGAGCGCGTGCAGGGCCACGGCATCGGCTTGGCGATCGTGCAGGACATCGTGCGCGCCTATCGCGGCGAACTCGACGTCGGCGTTTCCGAGGAACTCGGCGGCGCGAAATTCAGCGTGACGTTGCCGCCGGGGCTTTGAGGCCGCGCCGACGCTCCGTCGACGGCGGCGCGGGCGACGCGCCGTAGAACCTGCGCAGATGCCGCGCCACCGCCGGCAACGTCTCGCTCAAGAGGTCCGGCGCACCGAAGTGATATTCGCTGCACACGGCGAAGAATTCTTCCGGCGACTCGGCGGCGTAAGGGTCGATCGCGGTGTCCTCGTCGCGATCGAGTTTCGCGACGAACGCCGCGTATTCGCGCTCGAAATCGCGCGCCCATTCGCGCTGCCATTCGCGCGGCAGCGGCGGCGTGCCGTCCATCTCGCCGTCCAGCGCATCGAGCTTGTGCGCCATTTCGTGCACCGGCAGGCACAGCCCGTCCCAGGGCGAGGCGATATCGGCCTGCACGTCGGCCCACGACAGAATCAGCGGCCCGGCGCCCCAGGCTTCGCCGATCAGTTCGTCCTCCCACTCGTGCTGCACCTCGTCGTCGTCGACGTGTTCGCGACGCACACGGAACGCTTCGGGATAGACGATCAATTCCGACCAGCCGTGCAAGCCTTCGGCGCCGAATTCGATCAAAGGCAGGCAGCACAGCGCCGCGAGGCGCACGCGGTCGCGATCGTCGAGATGCAGGTCGCCGATCGGCGAGATGGTTTTATCGCACAGGAATTTGGCGCTAAGCGCGCGCAGGCGCTCGATGCGCGCCGCCTCCAACGACGACAGCCACGGCAGGCCCTGACAGACGTCGCGCCACAGCGTCTCGTCGAGAACTTCGCGGCGTCCGCCGCCGAACCATCCTTGTAAAAACCATCCTGGTAACCAGCGCACGCTCGAACCGCCGAACGGTGTCAGGGGACGGGCGTCCTCAGCGGATCATGCCCGGAATGAAGCGATGCCAGCGCGGCGCCTGCTTGGCGCTGGATTGCTCGCGGAACTGCGTGGTCTGCGGCTTGGCCTTAGCCGGCGCGATCTGCGCGCCGCGCTTGGTCGCCGGTTTCGGCGACGGCGGCGCTTCTTCCGCCGCGCCTGCAGCGCACTCGGCCTCGACTTGGTCGTTCTCGGCCAGGGTCGAGGTCTTGGCCAACAGGTGCGGGCTGACGAACGCCAGCGGAAGCATCAGGGCGAGAGCGAGGCGGCGGGTCATGAGGCATCCACGAGGGGCCGAGGCCGGCCCGAATGAACGGCGACTATACCGCACGAGAATGACTGTCTGCATAACGCCGCTTGCTGCAGCGCAGCACTCCGCGCACGCGGCATACGGCAGACTCGCGCCGTGAGCGCTCAAGACCTGTTCTCCGACCCCGCCCCGACACCGATCCCGCCGCCGACGGCCTTGACCGCCCCGGCGCTGCGGCGCGCCTTGATCGCGGGCGCGCGGCGCGTCATCGCCGCCCGCGACGGGCTCAACAAAATCAACGTGTTCCCGGTCGCCGACGGCGACACCGGCAACAATCTGGCCTTCACCTTGGGCAGCGTGCTGAACGGCGCGCTGAGCCGCCGCAGCCGGCATATCGGCGAACTGCTGCGTCGGGTGGGCGACGACGCCATCGACGGCGCGCGCGGTAATTCGGGCGCGATTCTCGCGCAGTTCCTCCACGGTGTAGCCGAGCACGCCCGCTCGCGGCCGGTGCTGGACGCCGCCGCGCTCGCGGCCGCAGTGCGTCACGGCGCCGCCAGCGCGCGCAGCGCCCTCGCCAAGCCGGTGGACGGCACCATCCTCAGCGTGATCGATAGCTTCGCGGACGCGCTGCAAGACGCCGCCGCGCAACTGCGCGATGCGAAGGCCGGCGACGCGAAGGCCGGCGATGCGAAGCTCGGCGACGTGCGCGGCAGTTTCGCCCGCGGTTTGGCGCAGGCGCGCAGCGCGCTGGCGCGCACGCCGCAGCAAATGGCGCTGCTGCAGAAGGCCGGCGTGGTCGATGCCGGGGCGCAGGGATTCGTGGATCTGCTCGAAGGCATCGCCGAATTCGTCGAGACCGGGCCGCGTTCGATCCGGATGCGCGCGCCGCCGCCGGCCGCGAACGATGCGCTGGCCGAGGACGATGCGCACCCGGCGCACGACGATGTCGACCCGCAGCGGCGTTGGTGCACCGAATGCCTCCTGCTGGCCGACGGCGACGCCCCGCCGATCGAACGCGAAGCGCTGCGCGCGGCGTTGGCGGCGATCGACGCCGATTCCACGGTGCTCGCGGGCGGCGAACGCCGCATGCGCGTCCATGCGCACGTCGGGCAGCCGCAGGCGTTGTTCGACGCCTGCGCGCGCTTCGCCGTGGTCGAAGGCATGAAGGCCGACGACATGCTGCTGCAATCGCGCAGCCTGGAACAGAAACGGCAGGTCGCGGTGGTGACCGACAGCGCCGCCGACGTACCCGAAGCGATCGCCGAACGCTACGGCCTGCATCTGGTGCCGGTGCGCGTGAATCTGGACGAGCGCGATTATCTGGACAAGGTCGGCTTGGCGACCGGCGAGTTCTATCGGCGCATGGCCGTCTCGCGGCAACTGCCGCGCACCAGCCAGCCGCCGCCGGGCGATTTTCGCCGCACCTTCGAGTTTCTGCGTTCGCATCGGCCTGCGACGGTGTACGTCGGTTTGTCGCGCGCGGTGTCGGGCACGCTGCAGTCGGCCGAGCACGCTGCGGCGCGCATCGAAGGCGCGGACGTGCGGGTGTTCGACAGCGTGAACGCGGCCGGCGGGCAAGCGCTGTTGGCGTGGCGCGCGGCGGAGCTGGCCGAAACCGGCGCCGATGCCGATGCCATCGTGCGCGAACTGGAGCGGCTGCGCCCGCAGACGCTGACCTACGCGATCCTGCGCGATATCAGCCACGCGGTGCGCGGCGGGCGGGTGCCGCGCTGGGCCGCCCCGGCGGTGCGCTTCACCGGGCTCACGCCGATCGCCAGCATTCGCGCGGACGGGCGCCTGGGCCTGATCGGCGGCTTGGTCGCGAAGGCGAAAGCGCCGGAAGCGTTCGCGCGCTACGTCGCCAAACGGGCGGTCGCCGCGCTGCGGGCCGCCACCGGCGCGGACGATGTGCGCCTGCGCGCGATCGTCGGCCATTGCGACGCCCGCGACGACGCCACGCGCTTGATCGCGGCGCTGCGCGAACAGCTCGATCGGCGCGGCGCGCAGGTGGACGAGCTGCATCTGGTCGAAACCGGCCCCGCGATCGGCGCGCATGCGGGTCGCGGCACGCTGGTCGTGTCGCTGCAGCCGACGCCGCGCTGAGGGACGCGATGAAAGTCGTCTGGTTATTCGTTTTCGGAGGCATCCTCGGCGCAGCGAGTTGGCCGATCGCGGGGCTCTTCTCCGGCCGCTTCGAACCGTTCGATTCGACCGTCGGCTTTTACGTGTGCCAAGCGGTGCTGGCGCTGCCCGCGCTAGGGGCGAGCCTGCGCTTCGGTTTCTTGCGCACGTTGGCGCTGCTGTTCGGTGCGTGGCTGGGCATGAACGTCTACGCCTACGCGTTCGGCAGCGACGAAACCCGCGCCTGGATTCTTCTGGGGCTGTTCTCGTCGCTGGCGCTGCTGATGCTGCCGCTGGCCGCGTCGCTGTTCGGCGCGGTCGCGCGCGCGCTCCGACGCCGAGCGGCCGCGCGAGGATCGAATCCCGCCGCCCCGCTTTCGCGCGCATCGCAGGGCGACGCTTGATCCGAGCGACCGCCTGTCGCGCTCGACGCCTCATCGCCGAATCGGCGCGGAATGATCCAAAATCGCGCCCATGACCGTCTCTCACGTCCTTCTCCCCCTCGCCGCCTATCTCATCGGCTCGCTCTCCGGCAGTTTGCTGTTGGGCAAACTGCGCGGCGTGGACATCCGCACGCAGGGCAGCGGCAACGCGGGCGGCACCAACGCATTCCGCACGCAGGGCGCGAAATTCGCGCTCGGCGTGTTGGCGATCGATGTGAGCAAAGGCGTGTTGGCGACGTGGCTGGGGCTGGCGTATGCGCCGCCCGCGGGGCGCGAGGCGCTGCCTTACGTCTGCGCGTTCGCGGCCACCCTCGGGCATATTTGGCCGGTCTGGCACGGGTTCCGCGGCGGCAAAGGCGCGGCCACCGCGATGGGCGCGATCGGGACCCTCTGGCCGATCGCCCTGCCGGGGCTGCTCGCGCTGTGGATCGCGTCCCTCATCCTCACCGGCTACGTCGGCTTCAGCACGTGCTTGGCCGCGCTGAGCTTCGCGGCGGCGGCGCTGGTCGTCGGCGGCGACGCGCCGCGCACGCTGTTCGCGATCGCGATCGCCGCGCTCATCGTGTTCACGCATCGCGCGAATCTGATGCGGATGCGCGCCGGCACCGAATCGCGTTTCGAGAAAGCGATGCTGCTGCGCCGATGGACGCGGCGTCATGGCGCTTGAACCGCGCATGCGAAGCGATGCGCTCGACCGCGATGCGCTGGACCGAGACGCGATCGCGCAGGCGCTGTCGCCCAAGGCGCGCGATGCGTTGGCCGCGCTGGAGGTCGTCGACACCATCGACTCGACGAACAGCGAATTGCTCCGTCGCGACACCGCGCGCGTGGGCGCCAGCGTGCTGTTCGCCGAACGCCAAACCGGCGGGCGTGGGCGTCAGGGCCGGGCGTGGGTCTCGCCGCCCGCGTGCAATCTGTATCTATCGATCGCGCGGCCGTTCGCCGGCCCGCTGTCGCGGCTCGGCGGCTTGAGCATCGCGGCCGGCGTCGCGACGGCGGACGCGCTGCACAGCCTCGGTCTGAACGCGATCGGCCTGAAGTGGCCGAACGATTTGGTCGTCGTCGACGACGGCGAGCTGCGCAAACTCGGCGGCCTGTTGATCGAAAGCGGCGGCGGTCGCGGCGACGCGGTGCGCGCCGTGATCGGATTGGGTTTGAACGTGCGGATGTCGGAGACGACGAGCGCGGATGCGCGCATCGCCGCCATCGATCAACCGTGGACCGATTTGCGCGCGCAGCTCGGCGCGGGCACGCCGTCGCGGAACATCATCGCCGTCGCGGTGCTCGATGCGCTGCTGCCCGCGCTGGACGCGTTCGATCGCGACGGGCTGGCCGACGCCATCGCGCGCTACGCCCGTTACGACGCGCTGCGCGAGCGCGCGGTGACCTGGGACGACGGCGCGCGCGCAGGCATCGCCGAAGGGCTCGACGACGACGGCGCGCTGCGCGTACGCACCGACGACGGCGCGACCCTCGCGCTGCGCGCGGGCGACGTGCGCGTGCGCCCGCGCGTTCACGCGCTACCCTAGCGACCATGAACGACGCGCGTTATCTCTTCGATCTGGGCAATACGCGGCTGAAATTCGCGCCATTGGGCGAGGACGGCCGCGTGCGCGAAGACGAGATCGCCGCGGTGGCGCACGACGGCGCGGCCTTGCCCGAAGGCTGGAATCGCGCGCTGCCGGCGCGCTTCGAAGCCGCGTTCGTCGCCAGCGTCGCCGCGCCCGCGCTGCGCGTCGCGCTGCTCGACGTTTTGACCGCGCACGCCCGCCGCATCTCGCTGGCGCGCACGCAAACCGCATGCGCGGGCGTGCGCATCGCTTACGCCGATCCGGCATCGCTGGGCGTGGATCGTTTTCTCGGCTTGCTCGCCGCACGCGCGCGCGGCGCGGCGCCGTGGTTGATCGTCGGCATCGGCACGGCCTTGAC